>NZ_JNIF01000003.1:0-1419269 GCF_000702445.1 Bryobacter aggregatus MPL3 | reverse complement strand
TCGCGCTCGAAGTGGCGAAGGATATTCGCAACCAGTACGTGATCGGTTATACCCCGACGGTGCAGGAACTGGATGGCACCTTCCGCACGATTCGCGTCGCGGCCACCGGCCCGAACCGGCCGACGGTTCGCACCCGGTCTGGTTATTATGCCGGGCCGCAGAAGGCAGCTCCGAAGGCGACGCAGAATAGTCTGCTCGATCCGAAGTAATGATCGGATTCCTCTGGCAATCCTCACGCGGCTACCGGTTGCGGCCCTGGGCTAGTCCTTATCTGCGCTGGCGCATGGAAACCTACTGGGGCACTCATGCCGAACAGATTGATTTCAACCAGTTCTGGAGCTTCCTTTGGACGCACCGCTGGGAAATGTGGCGCTTCCTCCGCTGGGCGGGCCGGATGCGCCACCACTAAATACTAGAGCGTCTGCGTCACCTTGGTAAGCGAACGCGGCTGGTCTGGGTTCAGCCCCTTCTCCGTCGCCAGGTAGCCCGCAAAGAGCTGGCCCGGGATGATGTAGGGGATCGGCGAGAAGAGTTCCGGAATCGAGGCTTGGATGCGGAAGGCCCGGCGCTTCGACTCAAAGGCAGCCTTGTTGCTCTTGTCGGTGATGATCAGCGACTCGTGCGTTGTCGAATCGATGCGAGTCAAGAGTTGCGAGATCGAATCCCAAGTGACGCCTGAGGGGGCAAAGACAAAAGCGGGGAAGTGCGGGTCGACCATCGCAATTGGACCATGGAGAAGGTCGGCGCTCGAGAAGCGCTCGGCGATCACATAGCAGGTCTCCATCATCTTCAGCGCGAACTCGAAGGCGTTCGCATAATTCAGACCGCGGCCCACCACCACTGCATGGTTCATGAAGCGATAACGGCCTGCGATTTCGGCCACCTGTGGTTCGAGCTTCAAGGCCTTTTCGGCAAGCCCGGGCAGGGTTTCCAACTGCTTGCGCTCCAGCTTTGCACCGAGGGCGTAGGCAAGCAGATACATTGCCATCAACTGGCCGGTGTAGGTTTTGGTGGCGGCAACGGATTTCTCTTTGCCCGCGCGCACCAGAATCGAGGCATGGCCCAGCTTGGCCAGGGTCGAATTGGCTTCGTTTGTGATGCCGAGAGTGAAAGCGCCATTTTCTTTGGCGCGTTCGAGAACGAGATTCGTGTCGGTGGACTCTCCCGATTGCGAGATCGCCACCACGAGGGTGTCCTCGAGATTCATCTTGCGATCATAGAGGGTATAGATACTAGGGGCGGCGAGCGAGACGGGAATGCCAGTGAGCAATTCCAGGAGATAGCGGCCGAACTGTGCGGCGTTGTCTGAAGTGCCCCGGGCGGCCAATACAATCAGGCGCGGTGGATAGGCCTCAAATTGCTTCTTGAGCTTCTCGATCCCCTTCCACTCCTGTTGGAGTGTTTTGGACAGGGCCTCGGGTTGCTGGCGAATCTCCTCGAGCATCTTGGACATGAAAAATGAGTCTCCTCAATGGGAGAAGGGGCGTTCCAGTGTCTAGCACTTTGAATCGCCCCTTCGCCGCGTCGTTCGGGTATATCCCTAGCTTTTTTACTTCTTTGTCCCCTTCGAATCGGGGTTTGCCGTCTCTAAGAGGATACCAGAAACGGTTAAAATTCTACGTTGCGCGCCTGACGAATGTTGGGATTTTCGAGCAACTGTGCCAGCACATGCTCCGGTACGACGGCATCGCAAGAAATGATCGCGGTGGCCTTGGCGGGGCCGGATTCGTTCGAGGATGCTTCTTCCCGGCCGAGCGAGAAGTTGGCAATGTTGATGCCGTTCTTGCCCATCACCGTTCCGATGTAGCCGATCACGCCGGGGACGTCGAGGTTCTTCAGATAGAGGAGGAAGCCGTCGAGCGGCGCCTCGCAATAGATGCCGTCAACTGCGAGCAGGCGGGGCTTATCGAGAACAACAGCGCCCTCGATGCTCGTCTTGCCGGCAGAGGTTTCAATCTCGATCCGGATCGAGTCGGTGTGGCTCGAGCGCAGGATGTGGTTTTCGTTGATGTTCAGGCCGCGGTCTCCGGCGATCTGCATGGCGTTGATCAGATTGGCTTTGCTTGCCAAGGAACGAGCCAGCAAGCCACTGAGTCCGGCATTGCGCACCAGTGTGGTGTTCAATTCGGCGACCTTCCCGGAGTAGGTGAACTTGACGGTGACCGGGTTCGAATCGCTGATGAACGAGGCGAAGGTGCCCAGGCGTTCTGCGAGCGCGATGTACGGTCCGAGGGCGCGGTACTGCTCCGGCGAAAGCGCGGGCATATTCACCGCGTTGATCGCGACCCCATTTTTCAGGTATTCCGCTACTTGCTCGGCGATGCGAACGCCCACGATCTCCTGCGCTTCTTCAGTTGAGCCGCCAATATGAGGGGTGGCGATCAGATTCGGCTGCTGAAAGATCGGGTGATCGGCCGGGAGCGGTTCGGGGTCGAAGACGTCCAGGGCCGCGCCGCCGACTTTGCCGGAGCTCAAGCCTGCGAGCAGCGCATCGATGTCGACCAGTTCGCCGCGCGCGCAATTGACGATGCGGACGCCGTTCTTCATCTTGGCAATGCTATCGGCGCCAATGATCTTATTGGTTTCGGGCGTCAGCGCGACGTGCAGGGTGATGTAGTCGCTTTGCGCAAACAGCGTATCGAGGTCAACCAGAGTGACGTTGATGTCTTCGGCCTGCTGCGCGTTGACGTAGGGGTCAGAACCGATGATCTTCATGCCGAAGTTGCGGGCCCGCAGGACGACTTCGCGTCCGATGGAGCCGAGACCGGCAACGCCAAGCGTCTTGCCGCGCAATTCGTTGCCGATGAACTTCCGCTTCTCCCACTTGCCGGCCTTGGTCGACTGGCTGGCGTTAGGGATGGAGCGGGCCATCGCGAGCATGAGGCCCAGGGTGTGTTCGGCAACCGAGATCGCGTTGCCGCCGGGGGTATTCATGACCAGGATGCCGGCGTTGGTTGCGGCCTGCAAGTCGACGTTGTCCACGCCGACACCGGCGCGGCCGACAACGCGCAACTTCGGCGCTTTCTTGATGAGCTCTTTGTTGACTTTGACGGCAGAACGCACCAGCAGCGCGTCGCAATCAGAGAGGTGTTCCTGATAGGTCTTGGGATCGGCTTGGATCACAGTCCAGCCTGGCTGGGAACTGAGGAGTTCAAAGCCCGCGGGGGCGATGGGTTCGGCTACGAGGATCTTCATTCGGCGTTAGACTGCGACAGGTTCCTTGACTTTGGTGAGTGCTGCTTCGGCGTAAACATTTTGGACCGCGGCAACGCCACGTCCAAATTCGACAGGATGGCCATTGGCGGCGAGGATGATCTCGAGTTCGGCGACCATCGCAAAGAGGTCGGGGAAGTCGAAATAGCCCAGATGCGCCACACGGAAGATCTGGCCCTTCATCGTGCCTTGTCCGTTCGCAATGATCGAACCAAAGCGATTGCGGAACTCTTTCACGATGATGCTGGAATCCATGCCCTCGGGCGCACAAATTGCGGTGACCGAAGAACCGGGATTGTTGCCAGAGAAAAGTTCGAGACCCAGAGCCTTGGCCGCTGCGCGCGTCGCCTTGGCCAGCAACTGGGCGTTCTTGATCAGGTTGTCCATCCCCAGATTGCGGATGTACTTCAATGCTTCGTCCAGCGCCAGCAGCAGGCTGACGGCAGGCGTCCAGGCGCTTTCGCCATTGATCGCGTTCTTGCGCTCGCGCTTCAGATCAAAGTAGAAGCGCGGGGTGGTGGCGGTGTCCATGCGCGCCCAGGCCTTTTCGCTCACCGACAGGAAGGCGAGACCGGGCGGGATCATGAAGGCTTTCTGCGAGCCGCCGACAACAATATCGAGGCCCCACTCATCAATCTTGAGCGGCATGGTGCCGATGCCGGTGATGGCATCGATGACAAACAGCGCGCCAGAGTTGCGAACTACCTTCGACATGCCTTCGATGTCATGTGCGGCGCCGGTGGAGGTTTCAGAGGCCTGGACAAAGACGCCGCGCAAATTTGGGTTCGCTTGGAGCGCTGCTTCCACCTGGGCGGGCGAGACGGCGCCGCCGTAGGGTTCTTCGATCACGGTCGGCTTCAGTCCAAAGCTCTTGGTGAGAGCGACCCAGCGCTCACCAAACTTGCCAGCCGTGCATACCAATACTTCTTCACCGGGCGAAAAGCAGTTCTGGATGGAGGCTTCCAAGGCTCCGGAACCGGACGCAACCAGGACGATGACGTCATTCTGGGTTTGCATCACTTCTTTGAGGCCAGCGAGCACCGATTTGTACACCTTCCGGAAATCCTCGGTGCGATGGTGCATGTCGGAACCCATCATCGCGTGGAGAGCTTGCGGCAGGAGAGGTGTCGGCCCCGGGGTGAGGAGGCGTTGTTTCTTGATGTACATATGGAAATGCAGGTAAACCGGGGGGGTTTTCACTAGAATAGCAAACAGCATGAGTTTGACAGAACGGATCCAAAAGGACATGGTCGAGGCGATGAAGGCAAAGCAGGAGCTGCGCCTGAGCACAGTGCGCGCCATCAAAGCGACCTTGTTGAAGTACAAAGCGGACAACATGAAGGAAGCCGATGAGGCTACCGAGCAGCAGTTGTTGAAGACACTGGTGAAGCAGCGTCTCGATGCGAAGGAGCAGTTTGAAAAGGCTGGCCGTCCAGAACTTGCAGAGAAGGAAGCAGCAGAATTAGCCGTGATCGAGAGCTACTTGCCGCAAAAGGTGAGTGCTGAGGAACTCGAAACGGTTCTGGCCGAGGCGATGGCCGAGACCGGAGCCACGACCAAGGCGCAGATGGGTGTGGTGATGAAGGCGGCGCAGTCGAAACTGGCTGGCAAGAATTTTGACGGCAAGGCGCTCAGCGATCTGGTGAAGGCAAAGCTGGTTTAGCGATCGCCCCAAACGGAGTCGCCATGCAGCGAGGGGCTTAAAGGGGGCAGGCTGCTCAATTCTTCCGCCTCCACTTTGACATCGGAAATCGCAAAGAGAAGGTGGGCGCGGAGCAGCAATCCCGCTTTCTGTCCATCGCCCTGATTGAGGGCTTCGAGAATCGGCCAGTGATCTGCTTCGGTCCGCGTCAAATCGACGCGGTCCTGTGCGATCCAGAGCGCATTGCGCAGCTCGAAAGATAACGAATCCCAAGTGCGCAGCAGAATCGAGTTGCGCGATTCCTCGAGAATCCGCCGGTGGAAGTTGAGGTCGTGGCGCGTATAGTCTTCCTTGCGGCCGAGGCGGGCAGCAACGTGGATTGCCTCGGCTTCCCGCCGTAGTTCTTCCACGCGGCCCTTCAAATACGGAGCCGCTAGTTGGCCGGCCAATTCTTCGAGTGCCCCCCGGGTCTGATAAGCCTCGAGGGTGTCCCGGTCGGACACTTTCCGGACGTAGCTGCCTCGATAGGGCTCCGTCACCACCAGTTTTAAGGCTTCCAACTCGCGTAAGGCCTCTCGAACTGGTCCCTGGCTGGTATTCAATTCGCGGGCAATCTGGAGTTCTACCAGCCGCGCGCCTTCGGCGATCTCTCCTGTCAGAATCCGCTGGAAAAGGATCTGCTTGACGCGGTCCGCCATGGAATCACGGCGGATGGGTTCTGGTAACGCCGCACTTTTTCTCAGCACCAGTCTCTCACTCCACCCCAAGTATAAATTATTTGTAACTTCCGCGAAGTTGATATTATCAATAATTGATAGAGGCGCTCTCGGCCGCAATTGAACTATGTGGATTATACGCACGGCACTGGACCGACCCTATACCTTTATTGTCCTTGCCCTCCTGATCCTTTTGATCAGCCCGGTTGTCATCCTCCGGACCCCGACTGACATCTTTCCGAACATCGATATCCCTGTCGTTGCAGTAGGTTGGCAATATACCGGCCTGAATGCACCAGAGATGGAAGGCCGCATCACCACCCAATTTGAGAGGGGGGTGACGACGCTGGTGGACAACATTGAACATGTGGAGTCGATTAGCGTCAACGGCATCTCGCTGATCAAGATTTTCCTGCAGCGGGGCGCGAGTATCGACCGGGCCAACTCTCAGGTCACTGCGGCGACGCAGAGTGTCATCCGCCTGCTTCCTGCTGGCATCACCCCGCCGCTGGTGATCAACTATAGTGCCTCGACTGTGCCGATTCTGCAGATTGGCCTGTCGGGAGAGGGGCTTTCCGAACAACAACTGAATGACGTCGGGCTGAACTTTCTCCGCACACGGCTGATCACGGTTCCAGGTGCGGCCGTCCCTTATCCCTATGGCGGCAAACAACGCCAGATCATGGTGAACCTGAATCCTCCGCAATTGCAGGCGAAGGGGCTCGCGGCAACCGATGTGGTGGCGGCACTAGGGCAACAGAATCTGGTGCTTCCTTCCGGGTCGGCAAAAATCGGATCCCTTGAATATACGATCGGGCTCAACGCGAGCACGCAGACGGTGGAAGAGCTGAACGACATTCCCATCCGGATTGCCGGCAATGCGCCGATCTTCATTCGCGATATTGCCCAGGTCAGCGACGGCTTTGCCCCGCAGACGAATGTGGTGCGGCAGGATGGGCGGCGCGGCTCACTGGTGACGATCTTTAAGTCGGGGAATGCCTCGACGATTTCTGTAGTTGAAAATATTCGCAAGATGCTGCCGGTGATTGCGCCTTCGCTGCCTCCGGAATTGAAAATGCAGCCGCTTGCCGATCAGTCCGTTTTTGTGAATGCGGCGGTGCAGGGCGTGATTCACGAAGGCGTGATCGCTGCGGCACTCACCGGCCTCATGATTCTGATCTTCCTCGGCAGTTGGCGCAGCACGGTGATTATTGCGATCTCGATTCCGCTGTCCGTGCTGAGCTCGATCATCACTCTGAGTTTCCTGGGCGAAACGATCAACCTCATGACCCTTGGCGGGCTCGCTCTGGCGGTGGGGATTCTGGTTGATGACGCGACGGTCACCATTGAAAACATCGAGCGTTTTCTCGAAGAAGGTCACACTCTGGAAGAGGCGATTCTGGAGGGCGCAGGGCAAATCGCGGTGCCTGCGATGGTCTCCACCTTCTGTATCTGCATCGTCTTTCTTCCGATGTTCTTCCTAAGCGGTGTGGCTCGCTACTTGTTTGTGCCACTTGCCGAGGCCGTGATCTTTGCGATGCTCGCCTCCTACATCCTTTCGCGCACTTTGGTGCCGACGCTTGCGATGTATCTGTTGAAGGCCAAGCACCACAACGGCAATGAACGCAGCTTCAATCCCTTGATCCTCTTCCAGCGCGCCTTCGAGCGTTCCTTTGAAGCGTTGCGTGGTGCCTATCGTGGGCTGCTCACCGCGCTGGTCCATTGGCGCTGGGTTTTTGTTCCGGTGTTCCTGTTGGTTTGCTGCTCCTCTGCGCTGTTGGTTCCCTGGCTGGGCGAAGACTTCTTCCCGAGTTCCGATAGCGGTGCGTTCACACTCCATGTCCGGGCCCGCTCCGGAACTCGCATTGAAGAGACCGCACGGCTTTGCGATCTGGTGGAAGGGAGTATCCGGAAGATGATTCCCGCCCATGAGGTGGATAACATCATCGATAACATCGGCATCCCTTACAGCTCGATCAATTACACTTACAACACTTCCGGCATTATTGGACCGGGGGATGCGGACATTCTCGTCTCGCTCAAGAAAGGTCACAAGCCGACGGCAGACTATGTCCGCCGCTTGCGCAAGAGCCTGCCCGATGAGTTCCCTGATGCGACTTTCTACTTCATGCCGGGCGACATGGTGACCCAGATTCTGAACTTTGGCGTTCCGGCGCCAATCAATGTACAGATTGAGGGCACGGATATTCATGGCAACCGTGTGGCGGCGAATCGCATTCTCGAAGAGTTGCGGCATGTGCCCGGCGCGGTGGATCTGCGCATCCACCAGCGTTTTGACTATCCCAAGCTCAATCTCTCGGTGGATCGTACGAAGGCGGCGCAAGGCGGCTTTACGCAGCGTGACATTGCAAACAGCCTGCTGGTTTCGCTGAGCGGCAGCTTCCAGACCACGCCGTCTTATTTCCTCAATCCGGCAAATGGCGTCAACTATAGCCTGGTCACACAAACGCCCCAGTACATGATGCAGTCGCTCGACGCGATCCGGAACATTCCGATCAGTGCCGCTGGTGTGACGCGTCCGGAGATCCTGAGCAATTACGCGACGATTGGACGCTCGCAAGAGATGGCGGTGATCAATCACTACAACCTGCGGCGGGTGATCAATATCTATGCGTCGGTGCAGGACAGAGCCCTGGGTGCGGTGGGGAAAGAGATTGAACAGATTGTCGATGCCAATCGCAAGTTGTTGCCACGGGGCAGCACGGTGACGGTGAGCGGGCAGCTGGCGACGATGCGCGAATCCTATACCGGGTTGATCTACGGGCTGGGCGCCGCGATTGTGCTGGTGTATTTGCTGATCGTGGTGAATTTTCAATCCTGGCTTGACCCCTTCATCATCATTACGGCGCTGCCGGCGGCGCTTGCGGGGATCATTCTGTTTCTCTTTCTGACCAACACCCGCCTGAGTGTACCGGCACTGATGGGCTCCATCATGTGTATGGGCGTGGCGACGGCCAACAGTATTCTTGTCATCTCCTTTGCCAAGGAACGTCTGCTCGCACATGGTGATGCCATTGAAGCCGCGATTGAAGCAGGCTTTACACGCTTCCGGCCTGTCCTGATGACGGCGCTGGCGATGCTGATCGGCATGGTCCCGATGGCCCTGGGGTTTGGCGACGGGGGTGAACAGAATGCGCCGCTGGGCCGCGCGGTGATTGGCGGTCTGCTTTGTGCCACTGTGGCCACGCTCTTGTTCGTGCCGGTGGTTTTTAGTCTCCTCCACAAGAAGAAGGTTCAGTCCTCATGAGTACGTCGACATCTCAAGCCGCGCCTACGGTCAGCAAATGGTTGGTTCTGTTTGTGGCGGCGATTGCCATCATCATTGGATATTTCGTCTATGCCGGCCTTCACAATCGTGTCTCCGCGGAAGCAAATCTGAAGACCGAGACGGAGCGCGCCGCGATCGCCACCGTCAATGTGGTGAGCCCAACGGCTGGAGCACCGATGCAGGAAATCGTCCTTCCGGGGAACGTGCAGGCCTTTAGCGACACGCCCATCTACGCGCGCACCAGTGGCTACTTGAAGGCATGGCATTTTGATATCGGCTCTCATGTGAAGCAAGGCCAGTTGCTGGCCGAGATTGAAACGCCGGAAGTGGAAAAGCAATTGGCGCAAGCGCGAGCCGAATTGGCTACGGCTCAAGCGAGCTTGAATCTGGCGAAATCGACGGCCGAACGATGGCAAGGGCTGCTGCAGTCCAACTCGGTTTCCCGCCAGGAAACCGACGAAAAGATCGCGAGTCTGAATGTCCAAAGAACGAGCTTTGACGCGGTCCAATCGAACGTACACCGTTTGGAAGATCTGAACTCCTTTCAGAAGATTTACGCGCCTTTCGATGGCGTCATCACGGCACGTAACACCGATATCGGCGCTCTCATTGCTGCCGGTGTGGGGACTGTGGCGGGCAAAGAACTCTTTCATCTGTCCGCCATCCAGAGACTGCGTATCTTTGTGAATGTGCCGCAGGTCTATGCCGCCGCTTGCCGTCCGGGATCGATCGCCACACTCTCTCTGCAGGAGATGCCGGATAAGAAATTCAGTGCGAAGCTCGTGCGAACCGCGAACGCCATCGACCCGCTTGCGCGCACCTTGCTGACGGAATTTGAAATGGACAATGCGCGAGGTACGGTGCTGCCGGGAGCTTATGTTTCCGTACGGCTCCGTCTCTCCGAGCAGACCCGTGCCGTGACAATCCCTTCCACGACGCTACTCTTTCGTGGAGAAGGCCTACGCGTTGCCGTCGTACACAATGGACAGGCCGACCTTGTGCCGATCACCATTGGCCGCGACTTTGGCGATGCGGTGGAGGTCCTTTCCGGACTGACTCCCGATGCAAAACTGATCACGAATCCAGCCGATTCGCTAACGAGCGGAACAAAGGTCCGCATTGTCCAATGAGAATCGTTGCAGGTCTGGTGTTGGCTTTGGTGCTGTTCAGCACGGGATGTAAGGTGGGGCCCACTTACACCAAGCCCGTGGTTCCGGCGCCGATTGGTTATAAAGAAGCCGATGGTTGGAAAACCGCACAACCAGCCGATGCGGTGCTGCGCGGCAGGTGGTGGGAGCTTTTTGAGGACACAGAGCTGAGCGCGCTGGAGGAGCGTGTGGCGGTTTCAAATGAGAGTCTGAAGGCGGCGGAGGCTCGCTTCCGGCAAGCACGTAGCTTGATCACCTATAGCAACGCGGCGCGTTTTCCAACGATCTCAACCTCACCGGGAACGGGTGGCCTCAGGAGCTCGGCGAACCGGCCAGGCTTTCCAGCGAATCTCACATCGGAGTCTTCAGCCAATCTGAATCTGCCCTTCGATCTCTCCTATGAGCTCGATCTTTGGGGCAAGATCCGGCGCACCATTGATGCCTCGCGGGATGCGGCACAGGCGAGTGCGGCCGATGTCGAAACTGCGCGGCTCAGCCTGCAGGCGGAGTTGGCTTATCAGTATTACGAACTGCGCGCTGTCGAAGCGCAGCAGCGCGTGCTGCAAGACACGGTGAAGGCGCTCGAGAACCTTCTGCAACTGACGACGAATCGCTATCACGGCGGCATCTCGCCGAAGAATGATGTCGCACAAGCCACTGCGCAACTGGAATCGACCCGTGCCGATCTGACGGAGACCGGTGTCGCCAGAGCGCAGTTGGAGCATGCCATCGCAGTCCTTACGGGTCAGGCGCCGGCAGACTTCCGGCTGAGTGGAACACCATCGCCGCTGAAACCACCGGTAGTGCCAGTCGGGATTCCGGCACAGTTGTTAGAACGGCGGCCCGACATTGCGGCCATGGAGCGCCGGACGGCGGAAGCGAATGAGCAGATCGGAATTGCGAAGGCGGCCTTCTATCCGACAGTTCGTTTTGGATTGTCGGGTGGTGTGCAGGGCACCTCGATGCTGAACTGGTTCAGTTGGCCCAGCCGGATGTGGGCTGTGGGTCCGACGGCGATGCAGACCTTGTTTGATGCGGGCCGGAGGAAGTCGGTGTCCGAGAGTGCGCAAGCCGCCTATGATGCGACGGTCGCCAACTATCGCCAGACAACGCTGACGGCCTTCCAGCAGGTGGAGGACAATCTCTCTACGCTCCGCATTCTGGAGAAAGAGGCGGAGCAGCAATCCCGCGCGATCGCTGCGGCGAAAGAATCGCTTGCCCTGTCGACGAATCGCTACCAGGGCGGCGTTGATACTTATCTGCAAGTGCTGACCGCGCAGACGATCGCACTCACCAGCGAGCGGCGGGCCATCGATATCCAGAGACGGCAGATGGGCGCGAGCGTGCTGCTGATCAAGGCGCTCGGCGGCGGGTGGGATACTTCGCAATTGCCAAAATTGTAGAGCTAGCTTGTGGAGTTTCAATTCCCCAATGCGGCGAAGTCGACAGGTGGCATGTCTGTCGTTGGACTGAAGAATGGTGGGGTTGCCGCGGGATCCAATTCCGGCTATGTATGGATGAAACCCGCCCCGTAGTCCCCGGCGCAATCTCGTGATAAGATCCCGGCCAAGGACGTAATTTTGATGACCCCTTGCTCACGACGTAGATTTCTAAAGACTGGTCTCGGTGTTGGCGCCGCTGTAGGCTTGGGTGCGTTCCCCATTGCCGCTGCGGGCGGCAAGGCAACGGATTGGGTGACCCTTGGCAAATCTGGCGTGAAGGTGACCCGGCTAGCCTTCGGCACTGGAACGATGAGTGGCCGCGTACAGCGGGAACTGGGCCAGGATCAATTCACACGGCTGGTTCGCCATGCCTATGACAACGGCATTCGCTTTTTTGAGACGGCCGAGTCCTATGGCGAGATGCACAAGATGCTCGGCGTCGCATTGAAAGGGCTTCCGCGCGATAGCTACCGGCTGATGTCGAAAGTGACGACGCGTGATGGGGTGGATCCGCAAACGAAGATCGACGAACTGCGGAAGCTCGCAAACACCGACTACTTCGATGTCATGCTGCTGCACTACCAGCATGTCGCGACTTGGCCGAAGGACACGGCACGCTGGCAGGATGGAATCCTCGAGGCAAAAGAGAAGAAGGCGGTGGTGGGACAGGGCGCGTCGGTTCACGGCTTGCCCGCATTGCGCCAGTTCCCTGGCAACAAGTGGCTTGAGATTGCAATGATTCGGATGAATCATAACGGCACCAGGATGGATGCCGAGCAATACAACACGAATGGGCCGGGCGACGTCGAAGAGGTGACCACTCGGGTGAAGGAAGTGCGCACGGATGGAATGGGTGTCATCAGCATGAAGCTGATTGGAGAAGGCGCCTTCACCAATCGGGACGATCGCCAGGCGGCCATGCGTTATGCGTTCCGCAACGCCGGGGTCGATAGCGTCACGGTTGGATTCAAGAATAAGGATGAGATCGATGAAGCGATCGAGAATCTGAATCTGGCTCTGGCCTAAGCGCTGCGTGTCCTGCGCCGTGCTATTTCAGCGGCCAGCCTACGATCGAGCCTCCTCCTAAGATGTTCCGATTCTTTGCGGGCGTAAACATCGTGTAGGGCTGGATCACTTCGAGTGCGCTGCCTTCATCCAGGGCCTGCAGTTGTGCCGGGCTGAGTTGCAGTTCGAGCGAGGCGAGGTTGTCGTGCAACTGTTCGAGCTTGCTGACACCCAAAAGGAGGGAGGTCATGCCCGGCTGGGCTGCCGCCCAGGCCAGCGCCACCCGCGCCATCGGAAGCCCTGCCTCTTGCGCCACCTTACGGAGGCTGCCCAGTACATGCCAGTTTCGCTCATTGAACTTCTGGAATGAGGGGAGGTTCAGATCGAGTCGTCCTCCGCCAACTGCCACCTGGCCGCTGCTGTTTCGCGTGTACTTGCCGGCCAGAAAGCCAGCGGCGAGCGGGCTCCAGGGTGTGATGCCTAAGCCAAACTCGCGGGCTGCAGGAACATGCTCCCGCTCGATGCCGCGCTCGGAAAGAGAATACTCCAACTGGAGTGCAATCGGGCCGTGGAGCGCGTGAGCGGAAGCGAGTGTCGCGGCCTTAGCCGCATACCAGGCCGGTACGTCCGAAAAGCCGAAGTAACGGATTTTACCGGCGCGAACCAGATCGCCTAGGGACTGCAGAATCTCCTCGACCGGCGTTATGAGGTCCCAGGCATGGAGCCAATAGAGATCGACGTAATCGGTCTGGAGCCGGCGCAGTGAGGCTTCGAGCGCGCGATGAATGTTCTTGCGTCCATTGCCTCCTGCATTCGGGTTTCCGGGTTGGGTATTGAAGGTGAATTTTGTAGCCAGCACTACTTGGTCGCGGAGTCCGCGTGCGGTGATGTATTCGCCGACTAGCTCTTCACTACGGCCCTTGGCATAACCGTCGGCGGTGTCGATGAAATTGCCACCGGCATCGATATAGGCGTTAAAGATCGCTTCCGAGACGTCATCGGGAGAACCCCAACGGGGCGTCCCAAACGTGAGAGCGCCCAAGGCCAGTGGGCTGACGAACAGGCCCGATCGGCCAAGACTGCGATAGCTATTGAGTTTCATGATGAGGGATACTCCGCCAACCCTAAGTGCATAATGGCATATGCGAAATGTGCTTGCGGCGATGTTTTCTGTCGCTGTTGCTTTTACGGTTATCCTGCTCTTTGCTTTCCGTGCCCGCCCCTTAGCGAAAACAGTGTCTGATCCCGTCTTCGGAGCAATTGCCGGAATTGCCATCGTGGTTTTCGCGGTACTGCTGTTCTGCAAAATCGTTGGGGTCTCGATTGGCGCCCTGTTCCGGAGGCTGCTTCCGGCCGCAACAGGTTCTCCACTTCCAGCGGCGCCTCTCCAAGCGGCCGCCCAACTCGCCTATGATGAGGACCCGTCGGCTTTGGTCACTTGTATCCACCTGCAGCCCATCGAGAGGGCGATGCGCGCAGCGGGCCTTGAGATCCGTGTGCGGGAATATCTGTCCCGGGCCCCGATTCTGCGGGTGAATTGCCGGATTCACGAAGAAGCGCTCCGCAAGAAATTCCAACTTACCCCGGCCATTCGTTACGCGGAAGGCTACGAGCCCGAGCGTTCGCAATGGGACAATCCGCGCGGCGATATCATCTGCACTGATTGCATTGCGGACCCCAGAGGGCAGGCAGACATTCTGGTGTTGCATCCCGACGAAGAACGGCCGGACTCGCCCTGGTTCCCGTCGCCTCCAGCGACACCGCGTTCTTAGGGGCGCTGCATTATTGTGCTTCGTGCCGCGACCATTTCTGGAAGCGATCGAGATACAGATAAACAACTGGTGTTGTGTAAAGCGTCAGAATCTGGCTGAGGATCAAGCCGCCGATGATGGTGATGCCGAGCGGGCGGCGAAGCTCCGAACCCGTGCCTGTACCGAGGGCTAGCGGCAGAGCGCCGAGCAAGGCGGCCATGGTGGTCATCAGGATGGGACGGAAGCGCAGCAGGCAGGCTTCGACAATCGAATCGTAAGAGTTCTTGCCCTCGATGCGCTCGGCGGCGATGGCGAAATCGACCATCATGATCGCGTTCTTCTTGACGATGCCGATGAGCAGGATGATGCCGATCAAGGCAATGATGCTGAGATCGGTGTTGGTCCAGAAGAGGGCCAGCAAGGCGCCGACACTGGCGGCGGGCAGGCTGGAAATGATGGTGATGGGATGAAAGCAGCTTTCGTAAAGCATCGCCAGGATGAGATACACCGTGATCAGTGCGGCGGCAATCAGATAGGGTTCTGTTGCGAGGGAATCCTGGTAGGCTTGGGCTGCCCCGGCAAATTGGGTTTGAATGGTCGGAGGCAGACCGATTCTCGTGCTGGCTTGTGTGGTCGCTTCTACGGCATCGCCTAAGGCCACGCCGGGCCTGAGATTGAAGGAGAGGGTCACCGCCGGAAAGAGACCCTGGTGGGCCACGGTCAGTGGCGCGGTGACGGTAGTCAGTTTTGAGAAGGCGCTGAGTGGAACCGGATTGCCTGTCGGTGGATTGACATAGAACTGGCGCAGAAACAGCGGGTTCTGCCAGAACTCTGGTGAGGCCTCCATCACGACGTGATACTGATTCAACGCGGTATACATCGTGGAAACCTGGCGTTGGCCAAAGATATCGTACAGGGTGTTGTCGATGACTTGAGCAGAGATACCAAGACGGGATGCGGTGATCCGGTCGTATTCAATCTTGGCTTGTAAGCCGCTGTTCTGCTGGTCGCTGCTGACGTCGGTGATGATCGGAATCGTCCGGAACTCATCCACCAGCCGGGGCGCAAAGCGGTTCAGATCGGCCAGGTTGTCACCGCGCAGCGTGAACTGATATTGCGCGTTGCTCTGGCGTCCTCCGATGCGGAGATCCTGGGCCGCCTGCAGATAGAGTGTGGCCCCCGGGACGTGGGCGAGCTTGGGCCTCAGACGATTGATGACCAGGTCCGCGGAAATCTTGCGTTGGTCGAGAGGCTTCAGCGAGATGAAGAGCCGCGCCGTGTTGTAAGTGCTGCCTCCGGTAAAGCCGACAACGGTTTGGACGGCGGGGTCGGCGGCAACGACGTTGATCATCGGAAGCAGAGTCTTGTCCATGGCCTGGAAGGAGATGTCCTGGTCGGCCGTGATCGCTCCCTGGATACGGCCGGTATCCTGTTGCGGAAAGAAGCCTTTGGGGATCCGGATGAAGAGATAGACGTTGAGAGCAATGGTGAGGAGCAGGATGACCAGGGTGAGAAATTGAAAGCGGAGTGCGATGTTGAGTGTCCGACCGTATTGCCGGACAATCCAATCGAAAGCTCGCTCGCTGGTGCGATACATCCAACCATGCTCTTTTTCCGTCTTCAGCAGATGGGCGCACATCATCGGAGTGGCTGTCAGAGAGACGGCCATCGAGACCGCAATGGCAACCGAGAGCGTGACAGCAAACTCGCGAAAGAGACGGCCGACAATGCCGCCCATCAGCAGCAGGGGAATGAAGACGGCGATGAGCGACACGCTGATGGTGAACACCGTCGCGCTGACTTCCCGTGCTCCCTGGAGCGCCGCCTCAAAGGGCGGCAGGCCTTGCTCCAGATAGCGGGTGATGTTCTCGATGACGACGATGGCGTCGTCGACGACAAAGCCCGTCGAGATGGTGAGCGCCATTAGCGACAGATTGTCGAGGCTGTAGCCCACCAGGTACATCACGGCGAAGGTGCCCAGCAGCGAGAGCGGAACCGCAATGCTCGGAATGAAGGTGGCGCGCGGGCTACGCAGAAAGGCAAACACCACAAGGACCACCAGCACGACGGAAAGAATCAGCGTCTTCTGGGTGTCGTCCACGGAGGCCCGGATGGTCACCGTCTGATCGATGGCGGTTTGTACATTGATGGCCTGCGGAATCGAAGAACGGAGTTGCGGCAGGATCGCATGGATGCGGTCTACTGTCTCGATGATGTTGGCTCCCGGTTGCCGGAAGATGATCACTAGAACACAGGGCTTGCCGTTGGCGTAACCGGCGTTCCGCAGATCTTCGACAGAGTCTACGGTATTGCCGATATCGGAGATGCGGACTGCCGCGCCATTGTTGTAGGCGATGACAAGAGGCTCATAGTCGACTGCCTTGAAGATCTGGTCATTGGCGCCCACCTCCCACATGTGCGCGCCGGAGGAAAGATGCCCTTTGGGCGTATTGGCATTGGCGCCGGCAATGATGTTGCGCACCTGCTCGAGGCTGATTCCATACTTGTTCAGGCTGATGGGATTCAGCTCGATCCGGACACCGGGCAGCGAGCTGCCTCCGATCACCACCTGTCCGACTCCATTCACCTGGGACAGTTTCTGCGCCATGATTGTCGAGGCTGCATCATACATCTGGGCCCGGCCAAGGACGTCGGAGGTGAGCGCCAGAATCAGAATCGGTGAGTCTGATGGGTTCACTTTGCGGTAGGTGGGGTTGCTCGGAAGATTCGTGGGTAGATAGCCCCGCGCGGCATTGATGGCAGCCTGTACATCGCGCGCCGCGGCGTCAATGTCGCGGTTGAGATCGAACTGGATCGTCAGGCTGGTGGAGCCGAGAGAGCTCGATGAGGTCATCTCCGTGATGGCAGCAATGCGCCCGAACTGCCGCTCGAGAGGAGTGGCCACCGAGGAGGCCATCGTTTCAGGATCGGCACCCGGCAAACCCGCACTGACGGAGATGGTGGGGAACTCCACTTGTGGCAGCGGGGAGACCGGGAGCAGGCGGTAGGAAACCATTCCGGCGAGGATGATCGCAACCACCAGGAGTGTGGTGGCTACGGGCTTGCGGATGAATGGCTCCGAGATATTCATGCGGACTTAGGAGTGCGCGAGAAGCGCGTGCCGAGACGGTCGAACCAGATGTAGATGACCGGCGTGGTGTAGAGCGTAAGCACCTGGCTGATAAGCAGGCCGCCGATGATGGTGATGCCGAGCGGACGGCGGAGTTCTGAGCCGCTGCCTGAGCCGAGCGCCAGTGGAATGGCGCCGAGCAGAGCCGCCATGGTGGTCATCATGATCGGACGGAAGCGCAGCAGGCAAGCCTGGTAGATGGCTTCCTCGGGCTTCATCTGGTCTTTGCGTTCGGCGGCCAGCGCAAAGTCAATCATCATGATCGCGTTTTTCTTGACGATGCCAATCAAGAGGACGATGCCGATCAAGGCGATGACGCTGAAGTCCTGGCGGAAGAGCAGGAGCGCGAGAAAGGCTCCAACGCCGGCAGACGGCAGCGCCGAAAGAATCGTCAGTGGGTGAATGTAGCTCTCGTACAGGATGCCGAGTACGAGATAGACCGTGATGAGCGCCGCCAAAATCAGCACCGGCTCATTGGCGAGCGAAGCCTGGAAGGCTTGCGCCGTGCCTTGATAAGTTGCCTTGATGCTGGCGGGCATGTTCATGTCGCTATAAACCTGGTTCACTGCCGTGACCGCATCGCCGAGGGAGACGCCCGGCGCAAGATTGAAGGAGAGGGTGACCACCGGGAACTGACCCTGGTGATTGATCGTGATGGGCGCCGTGGTGGTGACGACGCGGGAGAAGGCGCTGAGTGGCACTTGTCCGGTGATGGGGAATGCCGAGGAAGAGGCGATGGCTCCTGTGGTTGGAGTCGTGGCCGCGGTGCTTGTGGTAGCGGCTGGCGTTGTTGTGGCTGCTGTTGTTGCCGTTGTGGTTGTGCTGCCCAGCGCACCCGTAGGGCGAATGAATAGCGAGCCCAGGTCGGCGGGATTCTTGGCGAAGTGCGGCTGGACTTCAAGAATGACTCGGTACTGGTTCAACTGGGTGAAGATGATCGAGACCTGGCGTTGGCCGTAGGCGTCATAGAGGGTCTGGTCGATGGTGGCGGCCGTGATGCCGAGCCGCGAGGCGGTACTGCGATCGAAAATCAGATTTGCGCGCAGCCCCAAATTTTGCTGGTCGCTGGCCACGTCGCGCAGTTGGGGCAGCTTCTGCAGCTTGGCCAGCATCTGCGGCGCATAGACGTTCAATTCGTCGGTGTTGGGATCCTCGAGCGTGTATTGGAACTGGGTCCGGCTCACGCGATCTCCAATCGAGAGATCCTGCACCGGCTGCATGAAAAGCGTGATGCCCGCAACCTTGGCGAGCTCCGGCTGCAGACGGCGGATGATGTCCGAGGCGTTTGTCTTGCGATTCTCGAGCGGCTTGAGATTGATCAGGATTCGGCCGCTGTTCAGCGTCGTGTTGGTGCCGTCGATTCCGATAAAGGAGGAGAGGTTGGCGACGTCCGGATCTTTCAGAATGACTGCCGATAGCTCTTGCTGCAGGCGGGACATTTCCGGAAAAGAGATCGATTGTCCGGCCTCTGAGACGCCTTGGATCACGCCCGTATCCTGGATGGGGAAGAAGCCTTTGGGGACAAGGAAGAATAGAAAGATGGTGAGCGCCAAGGTGGCTGCCGCCACCAGCAAGGTCATCATCTGCCAGCCGAGCACCCACTTCAAGGTTCTGCCGTAAAAGTTCACGGAGGCGTTGAAGGCTCGCTCGGAAGCCTGATAGAAACGGCCCTCGCTGCGTTCGCTCTTGCGCGCGAGCAGCTTCGCGCACATCATCGGTGTGAGCGTGAGCGAGACCATGGCCGAGGCGAGAATCGTGACGCTGAGCGTGACGGCGAACTCACGGAACAAGCGGCCCACCAAATCGCCCATGAAGAGCAGCGGCACCAGCACGGCAATTAGTGAAACGGTCAAGGAGACAATGGTGAAGCCGATTTGCTCCGAGCCTTTCAAGGCGGCTTCGAGTGGACCGTCGCCCTCTTCGATGTAGCGCGAGATGTTCTCGATCATGACAATCGCGTCGTCCACCACAAAGCCCGTCGAGATAGTCAGTGCCATCAGAGTGAGGTTGTTCAGGCTATAGCCCAGCAGGTACATGATGCCGAAGGTGGCAACCAGGGACAGCGGCACGGCGACACCGGGGATGATGGTGGCTGCAAAGTTGCGCAGGAACAGAAACATCACCATCACGACCAGCGCGACAGTTAACATCAGCTCAAACTGCACATCGCTCACCGAAGCGCGAATGGTGTTGGTTCTGTCCGTCAGGATGTCGACCTTGATCGAGGCGGGCAGTGTTGCGGTCAACTGCGGCAGCAAGGTCTTGATGCGGTCCACTACGGAGATGATGTTGGCGCCGGGCTGGCGCTGGATGTTGAGAATGACGGCAGGGGTCTGGTTCATCCAGGAGGCTTGGCGCAGGTTCTCGATGTCGTCGACGATATTGGCGACATCGGTCAGCTTCACCGGTGCGCCGTTCTTGAAGGCCACAATCAGCGGCGCGTAATCGCTGCTCGACAGCAGCTGATCGTTCGCGCCAATCTGATAAGCCTGCTGCTTTCCATCAAAGTTTCCCTTGGCCTGATTGACGTTTGCCGCCACAATCACACTCCGCAGGTCTTCCATATTGAGACGGTAGGAGGCGAGCGCGGTGGGGTTCACCTGAATCCGGACAGCGGGCTTTTGGCCGCCGCTGATGCTCACCAGTCCCACCCCGGGCAACTGCGAGATCTTGGGGGCCAGGCGGCTATCGGCGAGATCTTCCACCTTCGACAGCGGCAGTTCTTTCGATGTCAGCGCGAGGGTCAGGATCGGTGTGTCGGCGGGATTGGTCTTGCTGTAGATCGGTGGCGTGGGGAGATCGGCCGGAAGGTAGGTGCCTGAGGCGTTGATCGATTGCTGCACTTCCTGCTCGGCGACATCGATGCTGAGGCTGAGATTGAACTGCAGGGTGATGACAGAGCTCCCCGCGGAACTGGTCGAGGTCATCTGCTGCAAGCCGGGGACCTGGCCAAACTGCCTCTCGAGCGGCGCGGTGACCGAAGATGCCATCACGTCCGGGCTGGCTCCCGGATAGAAGGTGACCACCTGGATGATCGGGTAATCCACTTCCGGTAGCGCCGAAACCGGAAGCTGCGTGTATCCCACGGCGCCGGCAAACAGGATGCCAATCATCAGCATCGTGGTGGCAATGGGCCGGAGGATAAAGATGCGGGAAGGGTTCATCTTATCTCGGGAGTTGCGAAGTATTCCAGCCGCCGCCCAAGGCCTGGATCAGTAGCACGCTGGCCGTCATGCGCCGGGTTTGGAGTGTGATGGCCGTACCCTCGGCATTGAGCAGCGCCGCCTGGGCGGTGATCACGGTTAAGTAGCTGGCGGTGCCTGCGATGTATTGCGCCGCGGAAAGTTCGAGGGTTCGTTTCGCCGCATCGATGGTCAGGTTGAGTACAGCGGCTTCGTCTTGCAAGATGCGTAAGGCAGCGAGATTGTCCTCCACCTGTTGCATGGCAGTGAGTACGGTCTGCCGGTAGCCCGCAACGGTTGCATCATAGGCAGCTCGCTGCTCGTTCACGATGCCCCGGCGCCGTCCGGCATCGAACAGCGTTTCCGCAAGCTGGGGCCCGACAGACCAGACGCGACTGGGCCAGGTGAACCATTTTGCGAGGCTGGAACTACTCAATCCAGCGCTGCCGGTGAGGCTGAGGGTGGGATAGAAGGCGGCCATCGCGATTCCGATCTGTTCATTGGCCGCCGCCACTTGCCGTTCAGCACTCGCGATATCTGGCCGGCGCTCGAGTAACTCTGAAGGGACGCCAATCGGAACCGGCGGCGGCAGTAACTTGAGAGGCGTGTGAGCGATGGTCAGCTCCGCTGGCGCCTTTCCCTTGAGGATGGCGATGCCATGCTCATAGGCGGAGCGCTGGACGCCAACGTCGATCAGTTGGGATTGCACTTGATAGAGCTGCGTCTCGGCTTGGGCCACATCGAGATCAGATGCTACTCCGGCGTCAAAACGGCTCCTGGTGAGAGCCAGATACTCCTTGTAGGAGGTCTCGGTTCTGTGAAACAACTCCGCCGCCGAGTCGAGTCCCTGGAGTCCAAAGTAATCTTGTGCCAGTTCCGTTTGATAGAGCAGACGCGCATTCGCGAGGCTGGCGGCCATCGACTGTGCTGTAGCGGAAGAGGCGGTCACATTGCGGCGGATGCTGCCCCAGAGATCGGGTTCCCAGGAAACGTTGAAGGGCAAGCTGTAGGTACGGCTGGAGCCTGTCACTCCCGTCGTGTTCGAGAGTGTACTCGAGATCCCCGTAGCGGTCATCGATGGGCTGGTGCTTACGGTCGGGAAGAGCGCGGCGCGAGCGACGCCAATGGCCGCGCGGGCCTGCCGGTAAAGCGCCTCCGCCTGCAAGATGTTCTGGTTTGAGAGATTCACCTGCTCAACCAGCGCATTCAGTTCGGGATCGTTATAGACCTTCCACCACTCCCCCTTTGCCAGGTCATCGGCCGGCTGGGATTGCTTCCATCCCGCCGCCTCGGCCTCCTTGAAGTTCACCGGTGGCGATTCTTTGAAGGGAGGAAGATTGGGAGGACTGGGACGGGAGTAATTGGGTCCAATGCGGCAACCAGTCAGAGCAGCCAGCAGCAGAAGCATTCCGAGCTGGTTCATCCGGCTCACGGCTTGCCCTTTCCCTTCGTGGGCGCTGGGGCTGGCGCGGGCGTGGGCGGAGTTGGCTTTTGAACGATCACCTTGGTACCGTCTTCCAGCTTGTCGACGCCAGTCATCACCACGACGTCTCCGGGTTGGACTCCGGAAATGACTTCTGTCTCATCGCCCTCGGAGGTGCCCAGCTTGACCGGATGCACCTTGACGGTCGAGTTTGCTCCCACCACATAGACATAGCTGGCTTGCACGTTGCGCTGGATGGCGGCAGTGGGCACCAGCGTCACTCCCGTCTTCATCTGCACCAGCAGACGGGCATTGATGAGCTGGTTGGGAAAGAGGGTGCCCTTTGGATTGTCGAACAAGGCGCGCAGCTTTACGGTGCCGGTGGTCGGATCAATCTGGTTATCGATGGTGACCAGAGTTCCTTGAGCAAGCTTCAACTGGGCATCGCGGGCATAGGCGTCCACCTGCAGTTTCTTCCCCGCAGCCACCTTCGCCAGGATGGCGGGCAGTTGATCTTCGGCGACCGTGAAGATGACGCTCATCGGATCCATCTGGGTGATCACCAGCAAGCCGGTGGTGTCTGTGGCATGGACGATGTTGCCGGCATCCACCAAACGCAATCCCACGCGTCCGGTGACGGGGGAGTGGATTCTACAGTAGTCCAGATTCACCCGGGCACTGTCGATGAGACCCTGGTCGAGTTTTACGATGCCTTCGTTCTGATGGACCGTAGCCTGCTGCGTCGCGAGTTGTTGTTGGGGAATCGCCTTCAGGGGAAACAGTTGCTGGTAACGCGCCAGATCGATGCGGGCGTTATCAAGCGTGGCCTGGTCGCGAATCAATTGCCCCTCGGCTTGGGTCAATGCTGCGCGATAGGGGCCATCGTCGAGTTCGACGAGCAGGTCGCCCTTGTGCACCATCTCGCCTTCCCGAAAGCGCACACTCATCAACTGACCATCGACACGAGTGTGAATGGTGACTGTGGCGAGCGGCGTGACGGCGCCAAGGCCCGTATCGTAAACACCGATCGAACCGGTGCGCGCGGCCGCAGTCACCACCGGCACACTGGCCGGAGTTTTTGGTTTTACCGTGTTCTTCTTTTCAAATTCGGAACGAAAGAAATAGACTCCGATGCCGAGAAGTAACAGGGCCAGCAGGACCCAAGGCCAGCGGCGGCGAGAGGGAGCCTTCGCTGCCTGGGCCGGGGGCGGAGGAGTTCCATTTCCGGGTTCTGGCGAAGGCTTGCTCTCAGGAATCATCAAGTATCTAATACTACGAATCTGAGAGTGAAAAAGAGTGGGTATAGTTACATTTCTAAGACGCTAACGGCGTAAGCTTGGCGGGGGGGGTAGTAGGTTGAAGCCGTGCCGGGCAAAGATCGAGCGTCCTTTTTCGGAGAGCAGGGCCTGAATGAACTGTTCGGCCAGTTTCAAGTTGCCCCCCTTGCGGCGAATCGGAGCCACTACTTGCCGGATTGGTGGGTGCAGATCATCGGGGATCAGATAGCCGCCCTTGTCAAAAATCATGCTCCAGGCGAGAATGCCCACCTCGGCATTCCCAGTTTCGACAAACTGCTGCGTCTGCCGGATATTCTCTCCATAGACCAGCATCGGCTGCACCCGTTCATAGAGCCCCGCTTTGCGGATGGCCGCCACCGCTGCCGCTCCATAAGGCGCCAGTTGCGGATTGGCCACCGCAATCAGCTTCACTCCCGGCTGCGTTAAATCATTGAGTGTCCGCACTGCACCCGATTTTGACCACAAGCCCAGCCGCCCGATCGCATAAACCTGCACCTCCTCCTTCACCACCTTGCGCTTCTTCACCAACTGATTCATAAACTCTTCACTTGCTGACAGATAAACATCGAACGGCGCGCCGTTCTCGATCTGCCGGGCCAGGACGCCAGACGAAGCAAATGTGAAATTGAACCCGATCTCCGGAAACGCCTCCCGAAGGACCCCTTCTAAGGGACTGAGGTCAGAGGCGGCAGCTACTGTAAGCGTATTCTGTCCTTGCAGGCTTGACAGTAAGACACTCATATTCAATACTAGAAGCAGGCTAAGAGAAGCCGGAGGATTCAAACGCATGGGAAAAATCATTGGGATTGACCTTGGAACAACCAATTCTGTTGTTTCAGTGATGGAAGGCGGGTCGCCGGTAGTGATCCCCAACCAGGAAGGCGCCAGAACGACGCCTTCGGTAATTGGTTTTACAAAAGGCGGAGAGCGGTTGGTGGGTCAGGTGGCGAAGCGTCAAGCCGTCACCAACCCAGAGAATACCATCTACTCTGTCAAGCGCTTTATGGGCCGCAAGCTCAATGAAGTGAGCGAGGAAAGCAAGCTGGTTCCCTATCACGTTGTCGCTGGCGACAACGGAGATGTGCGCATCGATGTGCAGGGGAAGCCATATTCGCCTCCTGAAATTTCCTCGATGGTGCTGAAGAAGTTGAAGGAAGCAGCCGAGTCGTACCTGGGCGAGAAGGTCACCGAGGCGGTGATCACCGTTCCTGCCTACTTTAATGACGCCCAGCGCCAGGCGACGAAGGATGCCGGCCAGATTGCCGGTTTGGATGTCAAGCGCATCATCAACGAGCCGACCGCGGCAGCGCTCGCCTATGGCTTGGACAAGAAGAAGGACGAGACGATCGCTGTCTATGACTTTGGCGGCGGCACCTTCGACATCTCGATTCTTGAGGTGGGCGACGGCGTTGTGGAAGTGAAGTCGACCAATGGCGATACGCACTTGGGCGGCGACAATATTGACGACCGCATTGTCCAGTTTCTGATCACCGAGTTCAAGAACGAAACGGGCATTGATCTCGGCAAGGATAAGATGGCGCTGCAGCGTCTGCGCGATGCCTCAGAAACCGCAAAGATCGAGCTGTCGAGCAAGCTGGAAGCAGACATCAATCTGCCCTTTATTACTGCCGACGCGACGGGCCCGAAGCATCTTGAAAAGAAGCTGACCCGTGGCCGTTTCGAGCAGATGATCGACGACATTCTGCAACGCACGATCGACCCCTGCAAGCAGGCCATTGCCGATGCTGGCATCAGCCCGCAGAAGATCGACGAAGTGGTTCTCGTTGGTGGTTCCACCCGCATCCCCAAGGTGCGCGAGATGGTACGCAACTTCTTCGGCAAAGAGCCGAACATGACCGTCAACCCGGATGAAGTGGTAGCCGTTGGCGCCGCAGTCCAGGGCGGCGTGCTCGGTGGCGAAGTCAAGGACGTGCTGCTGCTCGACGTAACGCCGCTTTCGCTCGGAATCGAAACGATGGGTGGCGTATTCACGAAGCTCATTGAACGCAATACGACGATCCCGACCAAGAAGAGCGAGACCTTCTCGACGGCTGCCGACAGCCAGACCTCGGTCGATATCAAGATCTTCCAGGGTGAGCGCCCGATGGCGAAAGACAACCGCCTGCTCGGTGTCTTCCAGTTGGTGGGTATTCCTCCGGCGCCGCGCGGGGTTCCGCAGATCGAAGTCGCCTTTGACATTGACGCAAACGGCATTTTGAATGTCTATGCGAAGGACAAGGGAACCGGCAACGAGCAGAAGATCACCATCACCTCCAGCTCTGGCCTGAGCAAGGAAGAAGTGGAGAAGATGGCGAAGGATGCCGAACTGAACGCCTCGGACGACCGCAAGCGCAAGGAAGCCATCGAGGCCCGCAACCAGGGCGACTCCATGTCCTACAACGTCGAAAAGATGCTGAAGGATCATGGGGATAAGATCGCGGAGTCGGATCGCAAGGCTGTCGAGTCGGAACTGGAAGAAGTGAAGCGGCTTCTGAAGGAAGAGAATGCGACTGCCGAGCAGATTCGCGGCGCTACCGACAAGCTGACCCAGGCCAGCCACAAGCTTGCCGAGGCCATGTATAAGACGGAATCGGCGGGAGCGCAGCAGGGTTCCCCGAATCCGGCCGATGAGCCGGCGGCGGAGAAGCCCAAAGACAATGTCGTCGACGCGGAATTTGTCGACGTCGATGACAAGAAGTAATTGAGATAAGGATCCAGATATGGCGGGCAAGACCGACTATTACGAGACATTGGGCATCAAGCGTGGCGCAAGCGACGATGAAGTCCGCAAATCGTATCGTCGTCTGGCCCGCAAATATCATCCGGATCTCAATCCCGGTGACAAGGCGGCTGAGGAGCGCTTCCGGCAGTTGCAGGAAGCCTACGAAGTGCTGAACGATCCGAAGAAGAAGCAGATGTACGACCAGTACGGCTTTTATTCCGATCAGCCCGGCGCGGCTGAGGGGATGAACAATCCCAACGGCGGGCAGGGCTTCGACTTTGGTGGCTTCGATTTTTCCGATTATTTCCAAAATGCGAGTGCGGGGAGTCGCGGTGGCGGCTCCCGTCCTGGCGGTGGCTCTGCCTCGAGCGGACCGGGTGGCTCGAGCTTCAAGGATCTCTTTAGCCAGGTCTTTGGCGGTGCCGGTAAGCAGAGCGCTGCGGGGCCGGAAGACGGCAGTGATCTGGAATATGCGTTGAATGTTGGCTTCTGGCAATCGATCAAGGGAACGCAAGTGCGGTTGACGATCCAGCGCAATGAATCCTGCGATGAGTGCCATGGCACGGGGGCTGCCGGTGGCGGGAGCACTTGTTTTGAGTGCAATGGCTCGGGTACGGTAACCCAGATGGCTGGGGCAATGAAATTCAATCTCACTTGTCCTCGTTGTAACGGAACAGGCAAGTTGTCTAATACCTGTCCGAAATGCCGTGGCGCCGGAGTAGTCGCGCGTCCGGATCAGGTGGAGGTTCGCATTCCTGCGGGCACCCAAACCGGAAGCCGGCTCCGCGTCGCGGGCAAGGGAAATTCCGGCACCCGGGGAGGCAAGGCCGGTGATCTCTACATCACCATCCGTGTCGAGGCTCATCCTTTCTTCAAACGGGATGGCGATAACATCGAAATCCGCTTGCCGATCACGGTGAGCGAGGCCGGCTTGGGCGCAAAGATCGAAGTTCCCACGATCGATGGACGCGCGATTCTGAAGGTGCCGCAAGGGACCCAGAATGGGCAGCGTTTCCGGATGGCCGAGAAAGGCGTCGAAAACGCGCGGAAGAACAGCCGTGGCGACCAGATTGTCGAAGTCTATATTCAGGCCCCGAGTGTGAATAATGAGCGCACGCGCGAATTGCTTCGCGAACTGGCGCAGGTAGAAGCAGAAGACCCACGCGCCGAAATTTGGCGCGAGACTTCGGCGAAGTAAGAAACCAGGAATTCAGGCATGGCAAGACCCAAAGGCAAAGGCGCTTACATGATCTCGGCAATTGCCGAGATGTATGAAATCCATCCCCAAACGCTCCGGCTCTACGAGCGGGAAGGCCTTCTTTTGCCCAGTCGCAGCGACGGCAACACACGCCTCTATACGGATGAGGACATTGAGCGGCTGGAAGTGATTTTGCAACTGACTCGTGAATTGGGCGTCAATCTGGCGGGGGTTGAAATCATTCTAAACATGCGGGAAAAGATGGCCGCCATGCAACGCCAGATGGAGCAGTTCATCAGCGCGATGAACCAGGAACTCACGCAGCACCCACGGCAGGGGCAGCCTGAGGAAGCAGCGCAGATGCTGATGCGCGTGGCGATTGTCGACGAGTTCATGCCATCCAAGCGCAGCGCGGCGAAGAAGGACTAGCGCGTCGGCGCTGGAAAGCGGCTCTCGCTCCCGGTGAAGATCTCCCGCAGCGGATTCTCTGCGGGCACTGCTCCAATGACATAAGGCCGCACCACAAGCAGAGTCTGTCCGAAAGATTTGCTGTTACCACTGCTCGAGAGCAAGGGGCCGAGCACCGGAATCTGTGACACCCCATTTAGTCCACTGACATTTGGCGAGACGCTGCGTGTCACTAGCCCCGCCGCGACCGCCCATTCTCCGGCCTTCAATCGCACCGTGCCGGTGTACTTCCGGTTGGCGATCACCGGGATGTTGTTGTTCGTCTGACCCGTCAGTACCTTGAACTCCGAATCGAGCTCCATGCTGATCTCTCCATTGGCGTGCATGTGCGGTGTCAGTTTGATCGTCAATCCTAGATCTTCAAACTGGATCTGCGGCGCAGCCACTTGGGTATTGCCGGGTGTGCTGCCGGCGCCGGTATCGAGAAAATTCGCTGTTGCGGTGATGATGGGATACCGATCTCCGATATGCACCGTTGCCGCCAGGCCATCGAGCGAACGGAGCTGCGTTGTATAAATACTTCTCGTATTGGAATGGGTCATGCTGGCAAAGAGTTTCGCGGAAGTCACTCCTAAGCCGAACAGCGTCGCTCCTCCTCCAAAGGTCATTGCGTTGGTAAAGCCGTTCACGATCGCAGGTGTCAGATTGGGCCGCTTGACCAGTGGAATCAGCTGGCTCTGTGTTGGTAGAGAGAATCCAAAGCTGAGTGTCGACTGATCGCTCACCTCATAGAACTCCACCTCCACCATCACTTGTCCGCGGTAGGACAGAAGCTGGGAGAGCGCGAGTTCGGCAGGCTTCACCTTGGACCAACGGTCGCGGATGAGCATCATGCCGCGCACCGAATCGATCGAAACCCGTTGCAATTCGAAGATCTGCTGAATCGCCCGTGCCAGTTCCTGCGCCTCGGGGGCGGAAATCGTGGTGGGCATCGGCAGGATGATGGCGACGTTGCGTTCTTGATCGCGACGCTTCTGATCGGTGTCCCGAATTACCATTGCCAGTTGCGGCGAAAGGGGATTGACAAAGGAATTGGTGGCTACTCCCGCCAGGTACAGCGCTTCGTCAAAGCTTGCATCCTCGAGTTGGACCTGGCGATTCTGAGGATTGTCATACTCGCCGTCGAAGAGCACTTCAATGCCGAAGTGCTGGAGCAGGCGCGTATAAATAGTCTTCGCATCCCCTGTCAGAGTCAGTGTGATCTTGTTTGTACTGGGAGCAAGTGAAGGCGGGGGCAGCAGCCGCGGAGCTTCCCGCAATTCAGCCTCACTGATGTGAATGAGGGGATCGTTCGCATCGGGCTCGACGGGAGTCTCTTTGCCGGAGATGAGATTGGCACCGGCCAGAGCTTTGGTGCGGAGCTGCGTCGCCTTCCCGGCTGCCAGACTATTCTTGGGGTCGATGCGTGCCGCCTGGGTATAGAGCAGCCAGGCCTCGGTTGTCTTCCCTGCCTCTTCCAGTTCCTGGGCGCGCCAGGTCAGGGATCTCGAATCCGGGAAGGAGAGGTCCTGTGCAAAGGCGGAGATCAGGCAAAAAAAGACTAGGGGTGCAAAGCTGCGCATCCAATAGAGAAGACGGAGGATTGGCGTGGAACGTGCAGCCACGGAATCCAGATCCTCCTAAACTTTTCGTTCCAGGCTCCCGATGAGCATCGTATGGGTAGCTTTCCGAGTAGCTTGAACAGCCTAAACCTCTCCACGCGGCAAGAGTCAGCTTCTCAGGCCGCCGGTCTGGGAAGCAACCGTTTTGCCCCGCGCGTGCCGGAGACTTTTGCCGAGCTGGGCATCTCGCAGAGCTTTGTGACCGATCTGGTGTTGCGCCGGCTTCTGCTCGAAGGCTTTAGTTCTTTGTCGAGCCTGAGCCAAACCCTGAAGCTCTCCATCTCGATTATCGATGTTGTTTTCAAGCACTTGCGTTCGCAGCAGTTGATCGAAGTGAAGGGGATGATCGGCAATGACTACTCGTTCGTCTTGAGCCAGGCAGGCCGCCAGTTGGCGAGCGATCGTTTCGCGATCGTCCAATATGCCAGTGCCGCTCCTGTTTCCCTCAAAGACTATGTCGCGGCGACAAAGCTCCAGGCGGCCCGTGTTCAAATCGACCGGCGCACCTTGCGCATGGCGTTTAGCGATCTGGTGGTTCCCGATCGTCTGCTCGATCAGCTTGGCCCGGCGCTGATCAGCCAGAATTCTATTTTCCTCTATGGGCCTTCCGGCAACGGAAAAACCTCTATCGCCGAGCGGATGCTCCGGGTTTATCAGGATGCGATTCTCATTCCCTATGCGATCGAAGTGGATAATCAGGTGATTGCACTGTACGACCCGGTGGTACACCAGCGGCTCGAAATGGACGATTCAGAAATCGATCCGCGCTGGATCCTTTGCAAGCGTCCCTGTATCGTCGTGGGTGGGGAACTCGTGCCGAATATGCTGGAGTTGCGACTGGACGATGCCTCGGGGATCTATGCGGCGCCCCTGCAAATGAAGGCAAACAATGGAATTTTTATCATCGACGACTTTGGCCGGCAGTTGATCAGCCCGCGCGACTTGTTGAATCGCTGGATTGTGCCGCTCGACCGGCGTGTGGACTACCTGTCCCTGCGCTATGGCGTCAAATTCCAGATTCCCTTTGAGATGATGGTGGTCTTTTCCACCAACCTTGATCCCTCTGATCTTGCGGACGAAGCCTTTCTCCGCCGCATCCAGAATAAGATCCTGATCGAGCCGGTGGAGCCCCATGTCTTTGATCAAATCTTCCAGCGGGTGTTCCGGGCTCGGGAAGTGCCTTACTTTGAGGAATCGTCGGAGTTTCTGCGGACGCTCTGTCTCCAGGATGGACGCGAATACCTTCGTGCCTGCTACCCCCTGGATATCTGCAATCTGCTGCAGTCCATCAGCCGCTACGAACATCGGACGGCTGAGGCGAATAAGGACGACCTCGAACGGGCCGTCCAGCTCTATTTTGCGAAGGGTTAGTGTGCCTTGGGCGCGACGAAATCGGGAGGAGCCTCCGCGCCCTCGCCAAAGAAGTACTTTTCCATCTGATCGAGCAGAAACTGCTGTGCCTCCGCCGTGCCGAGATTGAGACGGTACTCGTTCATGAGCATCTTCATATGCTCTACCCACTGTTTCCAGGCTTCTTGCGAGACATTCTCAAAAATCCGCTGCCCGAGAGGGTGTCCGTCAAAGGGAACTTCCTTCAGGCCGGGGAGTTCTTTTTGCAGCTTGACGCAGAAGACCGTACGTTCGGTCGCTTCACTCATATAGCTCCAGTTTAACGGGTTCAGTGGAGCTTGGGAGAATTACGAAGCGATCTGATTCTCCACGCCTGCCCCATTGGGCGAAGAAGCAGAGAGCGCATCGCGACGGGCCTTGAGGCTGCTCAGGTACTCGGAAAGCTTGAGCGGCATCTTGCATCCCTTCTCGTAGGAGCGCTGGACGGCCCTCTGATAGCGCTTGAGCAGGTCCTTCTGGGAAAGGTCGCCGATATCGCAGGATTGGATGTCGAGAAGCACCTCGATTTCCCAGGGCTGGAAGGTGTTGCGATTGATGGCGCCCTTGATCAGTTCCGCAATCAATCGATTGAATTGTGCGTGAACGATTTCAACATCATGCTTTGCCGGATCATACACCAGTGCCATACCGATACCTGAGCTCCCAACAACACATCGGTCACTCGCTCGAAAAACTTAAGAGTGGGACCAAAGTAATAGGAGATTCGATAGGAAGCCGCCGGTCCCTGCAGTGTTGGCGTGGCTCTCCGTTGTGCGAAGGTTCCGCACGAACATCATTGGGCATTCAGCTCAGAGGCGACTTTCTCCTTCGGACCATCGTCAAAGAAGCGGTACATCGCGGGCACCACCAACAGCGTTAGCAGTGTCGAGGTGATCAAGCCACCAATCACAACGATGGCTAGTGGCCGTTGTACCTCGGAGCCTGGGCCGGTGGCGAAGAGGAAGGGTACAAGCCCTAAGGCCGCGACGGTGGCCGTCATCATAACCGGCCGGAAGCGGGAGGTGGCGCCTTGTACAATTGCTTCTCGCACCCCGACCTCCGCTTCCCGCAAGCCATGAATGTTCGAAACCAGCACCACGCCGTTGAGCACCGCGATTCCCCACAACGCGATGAAGCCAACTGAGGCCGGAACCGACAGAAACTCGCCCGTCGCAAACAGTGCCGCCACCCCGCCAATCGAGGCAAAAGGCAGCACCAGAATAATCAACGAGGCCAGCTTCACCGAGCGGAACAACAGGAACAGCAGGAAGAAGATTGCGCCAATGGTGATCGGCACGATCACCATGAGATGCTTCTTCGCCCGTTGCATGTTGTCGAATTGCCCGCCCCACTCAATGTAGTAGCCCGGCGGCATTTTCACTTCAGCATTCACCCGTTCCTGGAGCTCTTGCACGTAGGTGCCGAGATCGCGGTCCCGTACATTGACGCCGGTGACGATTCTTCGCTTTGCCATCTCCCGCTTGATCTGGGATGCGCCTTCCTTATATTCAATCTGGGTGAGGCTGCCGAGTGGAATCTGTGCCCCGTTGGGAGCTGTGAGCAGAATGCCCTGGATGTCCTGGATGCTGTTGCGCAACGCTTCCGGAAAACGAACGACCGCATCAAAGCGCCGTTCTCCTTCAAAGATCTGGGTGGCGCGCTTACCGCCTACGGCCGCTTCGATGACATCGTGTACGTCCGAGGCGTTGAGTCCAAAGCGGGCAATTGCCTGGCGGTCAATCGTAATCGTGAGATTCTGTTGCCCCTTCATGCGATCGACCTTGACGTCGCCGGTGCCCCGCACCTTGCGCGCTACACGAGCCACTTCATTGGCCTTCTCGACAAGCGTGTCGAGATCATCTCCAAAGATCTTGACGGCCACATCCGCGCGGACGCCGGTCACCATTTCATCGACACGATCGGAAATCGGTTGCGCTAAGACCGGGTTGATGCCCGGTAGAGTCGCAATCCGCTTGCGGATCTCTTCGGCAATCTGATCTTGCGTGAAGCCCTGTCTTTGCTTTTCTGGCTTCAACTGCGCCATGAGGTCGCTCTCGTAATAGCCAGCCGGATCGACGGGAGAATCGCCACGGCCCAGGCGGGACACGATGTAGTCAATGCCTGCGATGTCCTTGATCAGGTTCTGGACGGTCATCTCGATCTTGATCGATTCGTCGAGTGAGATTGTGGGGGCGCGGTCCGCATTGGGAGAGATGGTGCCTTCCTTCATTTCAGGAATGAACGAAGTACCCAGATACGGGAAGACGGCAATGGTGCCGCCGAATAAGAGCAGGGCTACGCAAATTGTCTTCCATTCATTTCTGGTGGCAAGGCCCAGCAACCAGAGATAAGGACGCTTCAGCATGCGGAGGAAGAAGGTGTCGTGCTCGCCGCCCCCCTTCAGCAGATAGGCCGAAAGCACCGGTGAGATCGTCATGCTGAGCACCAGCGAGATGGCCAATGCGATGGCGATCGTGTAGGCGAGCGGCGCGAACATCTTGCCTTCCATGCCCTCGAGGGTCATCAGCGGCAGGAAGACCAGGATGATGATGCAGATACCGAAGATCACCGGTGTGGCGACTTCCAGCACGGCGTCGGTGACGACCCGGAGGCGATTCTGTTCCGGATGTTTGCCGAGGCGGTCGAAGACGTTTTCGACTACTACCACCGAGCCATCGATCATCAGACCAATCGCGATCGCCATGCCGCCGAGCGACATCAGGTTTGCCGAGATGCCGTAGTGGTTCATCACCAAAAAAGTCAGCGCGGGGGTTAAGACGAGCGTCGCGATCACGATGATTGAAGAGCGCAAGTCGCCGAGAAACAGAAAGAGAATGACGACAACGAGCAACATGCCTTCGAGCAACACTTTACTGACCGTATTGAGCGCTGCGTCCACCAGCAGAGAGCGGTCATAGTAAGGCACGATCTGTAAGCCGTTCGGCAGCATGCCCTTTGCATTGATCTCGGCAACGCGCGCCTTGATCAACTCCACCACTCGTTTGGCGTTGCCGTTTGCGATCATCATGACGATGCCACCGACACTTTCGGTGTAGCCACCCTTCACCACGGCGCCCACACGGACTTCTTCGCCGATCTTCACTTCTGCGACGTCCCGGATCAGCACAGGAGTGGCTTTCACCTCTTTCAAGACAATCGTGCCAATCTCTTCCGCACTCCGGATGAGGCCGACGCCACGGACCAGAAATACCTCTGGCCCCTTGCTCAGAATGCCGCCACTCGAGTTTGCATTGTTCCGCGCCAGGGCCTGATGGACGTCATGGATCGTCACGCCGTAGTAGCGCAACTTGATCGGATCCACCAGCACTTGATACTGCTTGACATAGCCGCCAGTGGAGTTAATTTCTGCGACGCCGGGGATGTTGCGGAGCAGCGGCCGCGCCACCCAATCCTGGACAATGCGCCGCTCGACTAATTCCTCTTTGGTGAGGGCACGCTTGCCATCCTTTGGACTTTCGATGGTGTACTGGTAGACCTCGCTCAAGGCGGTGGATACTGGCCCCAGTTCGGGATAGATCCCTTCGGGGAGCCGGCTCTTCACGTCGCCTAGGCGTTCCATGACGATCTGGCGCGCAAAGTACAAGGGCGTTTCGTCATTAAACACGAGGGTCACAATCGACAGGCCGGGCTGATTCTGGCTGCGCAGTTCGGTCAAGCCGGGCAAGCCGGTCATAGTGATTTCGACGGGAACCGTAACCAGCCGCTCCACCTCATCCGGCGATCGGCCTTCGACAACAGTGGCCACCTGCACCTGGATGTTGGTGACATCGGGGAAGGCATCGACAGACAACTTGCGCGTCGCATCGATTCCTGCGCCCAGCGCCAATACGGCAAGCACAACGATAATCAACCGTTGCTGGAGAACGGTACGAATGAAGGCTCCAAGCATTGCTTACCCGCCCTCGCTACCCTGGATGGCTTGCTTGCGCCGTTCATTGTTGAGATGGAAGGCGCCGTCGAGCACAAGCTTTTCTCCCGGTTGCACCCCTTCGAGGATCACTCGTTTCTCGCCAAACTCGGCACCCACCTTCACTGGACGGAGCAGGAATACGTTGGGCTTCACCTGCACAAAGATGTACTCCTCGTTCCCTTCGCGCACCAGCGCACTCATCGGAACCAGCCGCTGCCGTTCACTCTGCTCCTTTAAGATGACCGTCGCCAACATGGCCGGCTTGAGCTGTTGGTTGGTATTGGGGACATCCATCCTGCAGCGTACGGTTCTCGTCTGCGGATTCACGGTGGAGCTGACAAAGGACAAGTGTCCTCGCAGGGTCCGTCCGAGCGCGGGAATCTCCGCTTCTACGGCTTGCCCCACCCGCAACCGGCCGGCATTCTGCTCCGGAACATCCGCCACCATCCACAGCGAAGAAAGGTCAGCGATATCGAAGACCGTATCCGCAGGCTGAACGACCTGACCGAGGGTGATCTTTCGGTCCAGCACCGTGCCATCCATACTGGCTACAATCCGGGACACGGAATGGAGGGTGCGGGATTTTCTGAGCTCCTCGATTTCTTCGGCGGGCATTCCCAGCAGACTCAACTGGTCGGCTGCGGCATCCATTTCTGCGCTGGCCTGCGAAAGCTCTGCCTCGCGGCGATGCACTTCCGCCGATCCGATCACATCCGCTTCAATCAGCCGCTTGGCTCGATCCATGGCGCGTTGTGCCAATTGCTTCTGGCTAATCGCCTTCAGATAGCTCAATTGCGCTTCGGATAGTCCGGTGCTGTTGAGCAGTGCAAGCAACTGCCCCTTCTTCACCATTTGTCCTTCGTGGACGAGCAGAGAGGTGATGCGCCCCATCATTGGGCTACTGACGCGCGTTGTCCGCGTCTCATCCGCCTCCAGTTGCGCGGCTACCGTAATGGCGGCCCCGACACTCTCGAGTGTGGGTTCGCCTAAGGTCAATTGCTTGAGCAATAGCGGGGAGGCCTTCACCTCCATCTCGTTTGACTGTTTGACTGGGGTGCTTGCTGCTGCAACGGGTTGCGATGGGGAACTGACCTTTCCGCATCCGGCCGCACCCGCTCCCAGGGCAATTACCAAACCGAATTCCATTCTCCGCATCATGGCTGTTGTCTCCGCAAATCCACTGCTTTCAATTCATCGAGATCGATCAAGGCGGCCTGGCGGTCGAACTGCGCGTGCAGCAGATCCAGCCGCACGGTGCGCAAGACACGCTGTGCGTCGAGCACTTCCAGAATTCCGCGCTCCCCCAATTGATAGGCGGCTTGTGCTCCACGGAGCGCCTCTTCCGCTTCCCGAAGGACGCCTTCGCGATAAGCGGCCAACTGCTCCGTCACCACCTCATATCGCCGATAGGCGCCTTCTACTTCTGCAATCAACTCCAACTGGCGGCTATTCGCGATGGCGCGGGCCTGTGTGATCAGCGCCTGTGCCTCGAGAATGGGCCCCTCCCGGCGATTCCAGAACGGCAGGGGAATCGAGATTCCGGCGCGATAGGTGGGCGAATCCGGGGGGCGATCCACTTCCACTCGCAACGAGGGTTGGGGGCGCACCTGTGCCGATTCATAGCCCAGCCGCGCCTCCGCTCGTCTCACTTCGGCCAGTGCCAAGGCGTAAGCCGGGTTCCGTTCGAGCGTCAGCTTCCGGAATTCTTCGATTGGTGGGAGCGTAATGGGGGCGTCCAACTCGCCCTGCAGCCTGAGTTCTGTGGGGAGCTCAGTGCCAATCGCCGCACGTAGTTGCGATAGCGCCGCAACATACTGGATGCGCGCGCTGCTGGCGGTGGACCGGGCAGTCGTGACTTCTGCATCGGCACGGACGAGTTCTAGCCGTCCCGCCTCCCCCACCTCCACCAGAACCTGAATTCTGTTGCGGAGATCTTCGACCAGCCGCAAATTCTCGACATGAATCGCGATTTCCCCTTGCCGGCGCAGCACCTGGTAGAACGCACGCCGTACCGTGCTGAGCACCGCAAGACGAGTTTCTTCGAGGGCCTGCCGGCTGCTTTCGATGCCACGCTCGGCGAGTTGCCGTCTGGCGGGCCGGAGCCCGCCCAATTCCAGCGGCTGGCTTACCCCAAACGAATAGATCAGGCCCGAGACGTTCCCCGGCACTCGGTAGGTTTGCCGTCCTGCAATCATTCCGGCTTCGGGGTTGGGATAGGCATTGGCGGTAACAATTCCAGACCGTGCTGCCGCAACCTGTGCGGAGCCTGCCTGGAGTTGAGGGTTGTGTTGATCTGCGAGCTGGATGGCTTCCCCAAAGGTAATGACTCTGCCATTCGGTTCCGACTGCCCAGCAAAAACGACTGCGACAAGTGCAACGTGTCCAAAAATGAGACGCAAGTATTAATCTAACTTAACTAGCGCTGAAATTCCAGGCCTGTAGCCTATCAAGGGGCAGATAAATAGCCTGCATATGGGATAGACAAATAGGAAAAGTTGTGATTCATATTTTTGAGCTTGATCTCAATTGGCCGCATTCTTGTGGGTTGACATAAATTCTTCACTCCAGGAATGTACGATGGCATTTGGCCTCTTCATCGATCTGCCAATAACCATGCTTGGCGGGGCTGTCCTGTCCGCCGGCTTTCGGAGCAATCAAAAGTGATCCCTCAACTGAAAACAAAAGCGATTCTGATGACCGCTGTAGCGTTTGCGCTCTTCACCGCGATTCCGCCGCTGCAGTCCCAAACCCCCTCACCCAAAACACAACAGAAGAAACCGCGTCTGGTGCTGATGATCGCCGTCGATCAATTCCGCTATGACTACCTCACCCGTTTTCGCAGTGAATATAAGGGCGGTCTCGATCGTCTGTTGCGGAACGGTGCGAATCACGTCAACGCAAATCTGGAGCATTACCCCACCGTCACTGCCATCGGCCACTCGACGATGATGAGCGGGGCTACCCCACAGACAAGCGGGATTGTAGGCAACGAATGGTGGGATCGCGACGCGCGCAAAGAAGTGACGAGCGTCTCCGATGAAACGACCCAGCTCCTCGGAGGCACGCCGGGAGCCGGTTCCTCGCCGCGCCGCCTGATGGTGAGCACTGTTGGCGATGAGATGAAGCGTTCTGGCCGCGACAAGCCCAAGGTCGTTGGCATTTCGATGAAGGACCGCTCCGCGATTCTCCCCTCAGGGCATATGGCCGACGCCGCATATTGGTACGACAGCAAGACTGGCGACTTCATTAGCAGTACTTATTACTTCCAGCAGTTGCCGGAATGGGTGCAGGCCTTCAATCAGCGCCGTCTGGCCGACAAATATGCCGGAGTGGAATGGCGCTTCGATCAGAAGTCTCCCGATGGCGCCGTCAAAATGCCAGATATCGGTCCCAAACTCTCCGCCGCCATTTACTCCAGCCCCTTTGGCAACGAGATGGTGGAACAATTTGCGGAAGAAGCAATCCAAAAAGAAAAGTTGGGCCAGCGTGACGCAACAGATCTGCTGACGGTGAGCTTCTCTTCCAACGATGCGGTGGGCCATAGCTATGGTCCGGATTCGCCCCGCGCACACGACATGTGCCTGCGAACCGATCGGGATCTTGGCAAACTCTTCGCCTACCTGGATCGCACGGTAGGGATGCAGAACGTCATTGTTGCTCTCACCGCCGATCATGGAGTGGATCCGCTTCCCGAGCAATTGCAACAAGACCACATGCCCGGTGGCCGCATCCCGACGGATGCTATTCTCACTCCGCTCCGCCAGGCACTGAAGGAACGTTTTGGCGCAGGGGAATTCATTGAGCATGTCTCCTACGCCACTCCCTATTTCAACTGGAAGCTGGTGGATGAGAAGAAGATCGATCGCGCGGAGTTCCAGCGATTCGCTGCGAGCATTGTCGAAAGGGCGCCGCACGTTTCGCGCGTCTTTACCCGTGACCAATTGCTCAAGGGGGAAGTTTCCTTCGATAAGTTCAGTGAACGGGTGGTGCGCAGCTTCAACCAGCGCCGCTCTGGCGATCTGGAACTCCTGCTCGATCCTTACTGGATCCACAGCAAGTCCGGCACGACGCATGGCACGCCCTATGGCTATGACACGCACATTCCGCTGATCTTCATGGGGCCTGGGATCAAGCCCGGACGTTATGTGCGGCCCGCTGCACTCAACGATCTGGCTCCTTCTCTCGCGACGATCTTAGATGTCGAGATCCCTAGCGGCTCGGTCGGCCGTCCCCTGTGGGAGATGATGGTCGGGGTGATGGACCACTAACGGGAGAGGTCTTGCCAGTTGTTTCTAGAAAGAGGAGCGTGATTCCAGCGCTCCTCTTTCCGTTTTCTGACGTAATGCAAGGGATGAGCGTGTGTCCAGTGAGCTACGGCTCATGAGACAGATCGCTGCAACTTCGGCCTTTCTTTGGCGATGCACTGTTCTGGTTGCTGTGCTTGCTGTCCCGATCTACGTGCAAGAATTCTCCGGGATCCAGGTGCATTTGGTGGGCGACGCGAATCTGACTGGCTCCGTGATGCGTTTGGCGCCTCTCCAAACAGATCGCCGGGGCGCCGTGTGGGCTGGCGGTGCTTCGGGAGGCTTCGCCTGGAGAGGCGTTCCGTCCTCCCGGCAGCAGGGAATTCCACGAAGCCTCGCTGTCTTCTTCGATACCCATCGGTCTCTATACCAATGGTGATGGTCATGTCCCACCGCGCCGTCTTGCGGTCACCAAGGAAGCTCCAGTGCTACTGAATGATGGCCAGCCTCATGTCGCGCGCATTGTTTACCGCCTCCGAGTCTGGAGGTCTTCGTCGATGGAATGCAGGCGCTCAGAGCCGAGGTCGAAGTGGAGAGTATTGTGGGGAGTGTGGGCACCGGATATGTCGGGTTTACCGCCTCGGCGGGCAATGGCTTTCAGTACCACGACATCCTGAGTTGGACTGCGCCCAGTACGGTGACTTCGCAGCTGTTCGTTGAGGAGGTAACTTCCACGCTCCTCGCTGATGTGGAATGTCTCCCTGGCCGGACACTCTGTACACCGTCTGAAGCCTGGATCGAGTCGAGGGGTGCCGGCCGTTGGCATCTCATTCTGCCTGCTCACTGGACCGCAGCGCTCAGCATTCCCAACCCTGAAAAGAAAGCGGTAGTGATCGATCAGGAGCGGGGAAGCATCTGCTGGAGTGTCGATGCGGCACCGGGCTCGATCTGCAATGGCCCGGAAGGGAACTCCACCGGACGGGGCAAACTGGTCCTCACTCAGGTCGAGGGCAACATTCGCATCTCGCTGGATGTGAATCCTGACCGAGCGAAGAACGAAGGCTATTTTGAGTTTGAAGTCAGATTGGGAAACTGAGCCAACCGCATCGCGGGCCGGGGTATAGAATGCTGACGTGAAGTACCACGCAGCACTTTCTCTCTCTCTTCTCACTTTGGCAGGCGCGGCGATGGCGCAGACGATCGAAAAGCTCGATCCCTCCCTCGACCGACTGATTGATTCCGCCGCTACTGTGGAGCGCATCGCCACTGGGTTCAACCAATGGACCGAAGGGCCGGTGTGGACCCATGCGGGTTCTTTGCTCTTTTCAGAGATCCCCTCGAATAACATCATCCAGTGGAGCCCGGGCAAGGAAGCGTTGGTCTTTCTCCATCCCAGTGGCTACACCGGTTCTGCACCCTTCAAGGGCAAGGAACCTGGCTCGAATGGTTTGACGGTCGACAGCAAAGGCCGCTTGACTGTAGCAGGGCACGGCCGGCGTCAGGTCTATCGCATGGAAACTCTCGATCCCAAGGGGCAGGTCACGGTGCTTGCCGACAGCTACGAAGGCAAGTCGCTGAATAGCCCGAACGATCTCGCTTACAAATCGGATGGCTCGCTGTACTTCACCGATCCGCCGTATGGGTTACAGACACAGAGCGACAAAGACCCGGAGAAAAAGCTGGAAGTGAATGGCGTCTATCGCTTGGTTGGCGCCCGCGATCAGAAGCCGGGTGCACCGCCGGCACATGACAAGCTGCAGCTCATCATCAAAGATCTGCCTCGCCCCAACGGCATCGCCTTCTCTCCCGATGAGAAGTATCTCTATATCAGTAACTCCGGTCCCGCGAAGTGGATGCGCTACACGGTGCAGCCAGATGGCAGCGTCAGGGATGGAAAGGTTTTTCTTGACCCGGCAGGCGCCAAGGGCGCTGGTGGACCAGACGGCATTAAGGTGGACAAGGAGGGCAATCTCTGGGGTTCTGGTGCCGGTGGAGTCTGGATCATCTCACCGGAAGGGAAGCATATCGGCACCATTCGGGTTCCGGAGCGGGTGGGCAATCTCGCCTGGGGCGACAAGGATGGGAAGACTCTCTACATCGTTGCGAGCACCAGCGTCTTCCGCATTCGCACGAAGGTTGGCGGCACGAAGCCTTAAGGGGAGGCGCCGGGTACGGAACGTGCTCCCTGCGACCGTAGAAACGCCGCTGCTTCCTCGTGACCCTGCTGCTCGGCAATGGCCAGCGGGGATGAGCCAGACGGATTGAGCGAATTGAGGTCCGCTCCTCGTGAGACTAAGCCCTGCAAGATTGCAGTCTGCCCAGCGTAGGCTGCCTGTTGCAGGGCTAAATTTTTTAGAGACTGCTGCTGCTTTTTGGGTGCTCGGTCGAGCAGCCGTTGCACCAGTAGAGAATCGCCATCGGACACTGCGTAGATCAGAAAGCTGCTGACATGCGGGCCTTGCGCCAACTGACTTGCAAAGATCGACTGCCAGACCGAGTAAGGGACAAACGGGATTCCAGAGAGCAAAATACCGGCGCTCAAGATGCCGATCCAACGCCGGCCCAGGGATTGCTTTCTGATGAGGCGATACAGCGACAGGACGACTGCGGCTAAGACCCAGGGAAGGAGAAGCAAAGGCGTCAACAGGAGAAACGGGAAGGCGTGCGCCATCGAGAACCCGATCATCTGAGGGCCCCGATCCCAAGTCAAGAGTGTCTGCTCCCAGATCAAACGCACAGCGAGCGGCAGATTCGCAAGTCCGGCCAGGATTCCCCAGGACAGCAGCCATGCCGGCATGGCTGCTGGTTTCTGTTCTGTCGGCCCGATCTCTGGAGTCATTCGATTCGAGCTTACTCGAGAATCGATCGACCCGGGGCAGCCACTCGCAAGCGGCGGCCGAAGGCGAAGTACTTCCTCCTTAGCACCAGCCAGGCAATCACCACCGAAGTGATGCAGAGAGCGGTGCCGCCCAGCATCAGCGTCAGGACTACCAGATCCCAGGCCGGCCGGTATTTGTAGAGCAGTGGCAGGTCCATCGAATGCAGACCTCGATAGAGCCAGCGATTCCAGCGCGAGCGGGAACCGTAACTCTGCACGACGCGGCCCGTCGCAGGATCGATGTAGGAACCTGTTTTCTCCGCGTCGTTGAGCTCGATATACAACACGGGTAAAGGCCGCCGATGTTGCCTGTCCACATAATAGAGTTCGTACTCGGTCACCAACCGGGATTCGCGGATCGAGCAATTGCGCAGAGCATTCTGCAGTTGGTCCTGGCTGAATCCGCTGCGGACTGCGCCATCCGGCAAGAGGATTCGCTTCTGCCGGTTGCCTCCAAGCGCCTGGTAGAACGGCTTGCCATCGAACGAACTCAGCTCGAGCGATTTCACCGGAAACTGGCCTGCCATCGCTTCCAGGGCCTGACGTGGATGCTGCGCCGCATAGGCGCTCAACGGCGGGCGCTTCCCTTGCAGCGCCTTGGAGACTTCGCTGTTGCCACGTGCACCCCGGCTTGCAGCCGGAAAGGGGTCCATCGACATCATGCCGCTGAAAGACCAGGTGCAAGTGACGATGCCGAAGAAGAGACCCAGAATGGTATGCAAGCGCTTCTGTCCGGCATAGGGAACTCCGCGCTTGGGCGAATACATCCAGATCCCCACCACCATTCCAAGTGCTGCCATGATCGTGCCCACTCCTGAGAGCCAGATCACCACCTGACTCCAGAGCGGTTGATTCTTACGCAGCGGCGTGAAGTACAGCCAATGCGGAATCGCGCCGAGGTAGGCGCCGATGCGAGAAGCTGTCGTAGTGTGCTGCACCACCTCACCCGTTTTACCTGATACATAGGCGACTTCACCGTCTGCCCAAGAGAACTTCGCAATCGGTTGGTGCACTCGAAAGTTGCCCGCGATGGTCCATTGGTCTGGCTCCCGGAGCATCTCCAGTTGGGCCGCATCGCCGGGCTGTCCCGTAAATGCGGCAGCCGTCCGGCGAATCAGTTCGAGGTCGAACTGCGATTGGATCGCGCCGTCGTCGGCATAAACCAGAGACTGCTCCCGGCCACTACGAAACTGATAAGCGGGCCGCCCATCAAAAGTCAGCAACTGTGTCTGTTCGGGCTCGCGTTTGGCGTTTAACTTTCCATACGCTTCCTCCGCACTCAACAGAACTTTGGACGGGTCGAGGGCGGCGGCTCGCTCCAGCCGCTCCTCTGCCCGGACCGATGGAAAGTCCCAGTACATCATCGCGATTCCCGATAGGAACCAGAATGAAAACAAGAGACAGAATGCAACCCCCATCCAGCGGTGGCAGAGGATCGCAAATTTTTTGATTCGAATCTTCAGTGTCTTCATGAGCGGAATCGCAATCGGATGGTGGTGAAGATGTTGATTGGCGAACCCGGAAACAACTGCGCACCATTGCTCCCCAGAGTGGAAACAATGTAGCGTTGCCGGTTGAAGAGATTCTCGGCATTGAGCGACCAGTCATAGAACTTACGACGGTAGCCGACTGCTCCTCCCAGACGAGTCCATCCGCCGAGCCGTGCGGTGTTGGTGTCGTTTAGGAAAACCGGGCCCATGTAACGAGCGCCGAGGCTTGTATAGAAGCTGCCCCATTGCTTGGTGAGCCAGACATTGCCGACGTGGCGGGTGGTGTAATTCGGACGGCGTCCCGAGAGATCGACAGTGCCGTTTGAGGTGAAGTATTCGTCGTATCGTGGCAGCGTGTAGCCATAGTTGGCGACCAGCCGGATGCCGCGGCCCAGATCGCCGGTCGCATCAAAATCAATGCCCTTGGACGACTGTTGGCCCGCCTGATTGTAGAGCCCTGCCCCAAGAGCGACGGTCACATTCTGCCGCACCATTTTGTAAAGTGCGGTGTTCGCCTTGAAGCGGCCGCCAAAGGCCTGCCAGCGATGTCCCACCTCAAAGCTTCTGCCCAACTCCGGCAAGAGTTCGCGGCCATCCGCAGGAATCGTCGTCACGGGAGTGAAGGAGCTGTTTGAGCTGAAATAGACTTGCTGTCCTTCTGTGAGCGAATAGACCAGTCCAGCGCGGTAGGTGTAAGCGGTGGCATGCCGTTTGCTATCGATGCCGCGCGTGATGCCGGTGCTGGTGTAGGTGTTGGTGAAGGCGCTGCGATTGTAGTCCGTAAAGCGGCCTCCGACATTGACTTTCAAGCGCTTCCCAATGCTGATCTGATCCTGCCAATAAGTGGCCCGGCTCAACGCGGAGGAGAAGTCCACACTTGTTGTTGGAAAGTCGGGAACAGGGACATAGGCGTCGCTGAAGCTGGGAAGCAACACTGGCGGCAAGGCAATGCTGCGGCCAGCCGAGCGATCGGTGAAGTTGTAAAAATCCTGATACTCATATCCGGCGAGGACATAGTGTTTGAGTCCCAGAAACTGAAAGTTGCCCAGAACATCGCTTTGGTTCTGCAGCGGGCGGCGATGGTGATAGAAGTACAACGCCGTCCGATTCACCTGGTTCAGGGCAGGCTGGTAGCTGAGCGATTCGGCGTGATAATACTGATCGCCCTTCCGGTTGTAGAAAAAGCTATTGCGCACTTCCCACTTCGAGTTGATGTTGCCGTTGAAGAAGATCTGGTTTTGCCATTCGCGCGCCGCCTCAAAGTCTTGCTTTGTGTTGAAGCGGCTGCTCAGGTCGAAGCCTGGAACGTTGTACAGGCCGTTCGGAATTCCAGCATCGAGTTTGAATCGATCCTGCGTATAGCCCTGAAAGAAGGTGAGTCGCGCGCGGTCGTGGAGGAGCCAGGTAAAAGTGGGCGAGACGTTGAAGCGCTTGGCTCCGGCGCCTCTCCAGCCATCGCTGTTCTCGAACATCGTATCGAGGCGATAGAGCAGCCGGGTGCGTCCCAGGATGGCTCCGGTGGCGCTGGCGCCGACCTGATTCAGGCCAAAGCGTCCGACGCGGTAGGACAGGTCATACGCGGGAATCGCCTGTGGCTTCTTGCGAACGATATTGATCGCGCCTGCAAGAGCAGAGCCACCATAGAGGACCGAGCTCGGCCCCTTCAATACTTCCACTTGCTCGACATTGTTGAGCTGTGTATTGGGCCGATTCCCTTCCATGCGCATTCCGTCCACCATTAGCACGCTGCTCCCCGAAAAGCCGCGAACGGTGTAGGCTTCATACACGCCATACTGCACGCGCGAGGAAACTCCCGAGGCGTTCTGCAGTGCGGTGGAGAGATCGTTGAGACCTTGGCTCTCGATGGTGTCTCTGGGAATGCTGCTGACCTGTACCGGGAGATCGCGATCTGGAATCTCCATGCGTGATGCGGTCGCTTTGCCCGCCAGGTCGGTCACCTCCATCGTGGTTGCGATTGCGCGCGGCTGGAGCGTGAGGTCCGTTTCGATGGAGACCGTGCTGAGTACAAGCTCTCGCTCCAACGGCTCAAAGCCATTGTGCGTAACCGACAGATGATACTTGCCGGGCTGCAAGCTATCGAAACGATACGCCCCAGCAGCGTTCGTGCGGGTGGATGGAACGGTCTGCGGACCAGCAAGAGAAAGCTTGGCTCCGGCGACGACACCGTGAGCATCGCGAATGATGCCAGAAATTGAGAATGTTTCAGCCTGGAGTGGAATGGCCAGGCAGAGGGGAAACAGCAAAACTAGAGAAGAGCTGCGATGAAAGCAAGATGCCATGTAGAGGGTCCTCGTTGGGGTGAGGCCGGAAACTCTGCGGAATCTTGAGGATCAATAAAATCGGGATGTAGACGTGTCTAGAGGATTTCATGTAGTTTCTGTTCTCCGCAGAAATTCGACCATGCGGCTCTAGGTAGGTCTCCTGGCTCGTGAGTGGCAGCATACGTGGCTGCGAGCTGCTTTACCTTCCCAAGACTTTCCGTCTCAGTGGTAGAACAAGCAACTGAACTCAAATACAGTGGCGGGACCGCGTCGGCTTTGAACCGAACTTCCCTGTTATGCCCTTGTGGGCACCTAAAGCAGACTCCGTTGTAGCACCCGCGACGGGAGAGTGTCAATGAAACGGCCTGCAGTTCTTTATTTCTGTTGGTTTCCAATAGGAGCTATGATAGGATCTCTTTGGGAAACCAACAGGAAGTAGAATTGAAAGAAAAATCCGACGTTCACCAAGGCACTCTCGCGTTGATGATCCTCAAAACACTCGAGGTCATGGGCGTGCTCCACGGTTATGGAATCGCCCGGCGCATTGAGCAGATCAGTGGCGATGTCCTGGCCGTGAATCAAGGCACTCTCTATCCGGTACTGCTCAAGCTGGAGCAAGAAGGTGCGATCACGTCGGACTGGGGCCTGTCTGAGAACAATCGCAAGGCGCGCTTTTATCAGCTCACTCGGGAAGGGCGCAAGCAACTCCAGGTGGAAGCGAAGAGTTGGGCGCAGACCACGGCCATCATCGATCGATTCTTTACCGTGAAAGCAGAAGACTTGCCATGAAGCATTTGAGACGTCTCTTCACTCGATTCCACTCCTTGTTCACAAGGCAACGCGATGAAGAACGTCTCCGTGAGGAGTTTGAAGAGCACCTCGCGATGTTGATCGAGGACAAGATGCGCTCGGGCCTTCCCTACGCGGAAGCCCGGCGGCAGGCGCGGCTGAGCTTTGGCTCGCTCGAAGTCATCAAGGAAACATATCGAGAGCAACGCGGTCTTCCTCGTCTTGAAGCAGTCGCTGCTGATGTTGTCTTCGGCTGGCGGCAACTCCGCAAGCATCCAGTCACCACCGCAGCGGCAATCCTGTCCTTGGCGCTTGCCATTGGCGCGACTACGGCGGCCTTTCGTCTTGTGGATGCTGTTCTCTGGCGACCGCTCCCCGTCGCCGAACCGGAGCGCCTCTCGTATCTGGCCCAGACCTTGATCAATCGCGAGGGCAAGCTCGAACAGGACGATTCGTTTGACTACCCGACATTCCAGCGCTACCAGCAAGCCGTAGGGGCGCGTGCCGACTTCCTGGTTGTTGGAAGGATTTCGCGCCGCCAGCAAGTGCGCATCGGGATGGCAAAAGAGACTGAAACGCTGCACCGGCAATATGTTTCGGGTAATCTCTTTGAGGTCTTTGGATTGCGTGCCGCGCATGGCCGCCTATTTCGTTCGGACGAGGACCGCAAGCCCGGTGGCCATCCTGTGGCAGTGCTGAGCTACGATTACTGGACTCGCCGCTTCCAGCAAGACCCTGCCGTACTCGGGACAGTGATCACTCTTGAGAAGCATGCCCTCGAGATCATTGGCGTGGCGCCGCAAGGCTTCATTGGAACAGAGCCTGGTGAGACAACGGACCTATTTGTTCCCGCGACGATGAATGTGGAGGCGCTCGCGAGCCCAGGCTGGGCATGGTTTCGCATCTGGATTCGCCCCAGTCCGGGGTGGGGACTCGAACAGATCGAAGCACCCCTCCAACTGCTTCACAAAGAGGAACTCCAACAACGGCTCCGCAGCTTTCCCGCGGGCACACCGCAGGCGGCCATCGATCGACATCTGAGCAATCAGCTGCATTTGTTTCCCGCAGCTTCTGGCGTCTCAGACCTGCAGCGCCAATACCGTCAACCCTTGCTGATTCTCGCGCTCCTTGTTGTGCTGGTCCTGCTTGTGGCCTGCGCCAACGTTGCAAACCTGCTGATGGCACAAGGCGCTACCCGTGCTCATGAGATGGCGCTCCGCGTCTCGCTCGGGGCCAGCCGGGCGAGTCTCGTCCGGCTGGTTCTCATTGAAGGCACAATGCTGGCTGGCGCCGCCTCACTTCTTGGCGCAATGCTCGCCTCGATGGCAGTGCCGATTGTGATTGCGATGCTGCGACTCCCCAATGATCCGGTTCGACTTGCCTCCGAAGCAGGATGGCGGGAGTTTCTCTTCAGTGCTGCTCTTACTGTTGTCGTGAGCTTTTTATTTGGTCTCGCACCCGCTTTGCGCGCCTCTGCCTCCCAACCGATCAGTGCTCTCAAAGGTAGTAACAATCCAAGCTCAAACCGCTTCCGCAATGGGCTGGTTGCAACTCAGCTAGCCTTTTGTATTTTTGTGCTCTTTCTTGCGGGGCTCTTCGTGAATAGCTTTGCGCAACTGCAACACCGTCCTCTTGGCTTCTCTCCCGATAAACTCCTTGTCGTCCAACTGGAAGCAGATCGTCCGAGGCAACTGCCGGTCTGGATGCAGTTGGTGGAGCACTTACGCAATCGCCCCGGAGTGGAGTCGGCATCCTTAGCGGGCTGGCCACTTCTGACTGGCAATCGATGGACTGGCCCGATCCGAGTTCCGGGCGATCGCCTGGCGGCTCGGGATCCCAACTTCCTGCAGGTGTCGCCCGACTACTTTAAAACGATGAAGATCCGCCGCATTGGGGGGAGAGAGTTGCGATTGGGTGACGAAGCCCCGCGCCTCAACGAAAAGAAGGAACCGCTGGCCGGAGTTGGGGTGGTGAACGAAACCTTTGCCCGTACTTATTTCAATGGCCGGAACCCCGTCGGCCGGGTGATCGAAGTGACGCAGAACCGGGATCAAGTTGCGCCCCTCGAAATTGTCGGCTACGTGCAGGATACGGTCTATGCGGATCTGCGCGAACCTTTTCGACCCACGATCTATCTCCCAATGAATGAACGGGAGGAGAGCACGATTCTGGTGCGCAGCCGTGAGAATCCGCTGGCCCTCGCGCCCTCTCTTCGAGAAGAGTTGTCGCGTGCGTTTCCCACGTTTCGGATTCGAAACAGCAACGCGCAGGAAGACTTGATTCAAGGCGGAATGCTCCGGGAAAAACTGCTCTCCAGCATCTCACTCTTCTTTGCATTCGCTGCACTTCTTTTGGCTGCCGTCGGACTCTATGGAATTCTTCATGATTCGGTGACGGTACAGCGGCGGGAGATCGGGATCCGGTTGGCTCTCGGAGCCCAAGCGGCCGATATCGTGCGAGAAGTCACATCGGATGCATTTCGTATGCTCCTGCTCGGTTGTGGCCTCGGAATGCTCCTCGGGCTTGCCACGGTGCGTTACATTCAGTCCCTCTTATACGGAGTCAAGGCTACGGACTTCGCCGCGCTGTTGGTTCCCCTTCTGCTTCTGATCAGCGTGGCGACCCTGGCGGCATTGACGCCTGTCCTTCGTGCCATCCAGCTCGATCCAGCAAAGGTTCTGCGAGAAGAGTCATTATAAGAAAAACAGATAGATGGCATATTGCCTTATCAGCTCACTCAAAAAAAAATCCAAGCGGAATTCGCAGTCTGGCACGGTTCGTCTGTTACCCTCGACATAGACTGGGAATTTTCGAGATGGCTCCTAAAGAGTGTCTCGGTGGAGCTTGGTGATCGCCACTCTGGGCTAAACGAAGTTCGATCTCACCCAAGGCAATGCTGAAGATGCACAGTGATCCGCTGGTGTATCTTGCAGGAACCGCCAAAACTCAGCATCTAAATACTAGCGAAAGACGGCCCTGTCTTGCCGTTTCAGCCCAAAGCGTCGGCAGGCCTTCTAGGAGAACCAAGTTGTCTTCCACATCACCTGAATCCACGAATCCGCATGAAATGGCGAGTCAGAACTTCCAGCGCGCTGCGGATATTCTTGAGTTGAAGCCCGATGTCCGTGCCATGGTCCTTGCACCCGAGCGCGTCCTCACCGTAAGCGTCCCCGTGAAAATGGACAATGGCCTCATCACTTGTTTCGAAGGCTACCGCGTCCAGCACAACACCACTCGTGGTCCGGCAAAGGGCGGAATCCGCTTCCATCCGGGCGTGACTCTCGATGAAGTCAAAGCACTGGCAACCTGGATGACCTGGAAATGCGCTGTTGTCGACATTCCCTTTGGTGGCGGCAAGGGCGGCGTAACCTGCAACCCGAAGAAGATGAGCGTCGCCGAACTGGAACGGCTGACTCGTCGTTATACCAGCGCCATTCTTCCCATCATCGGACCCGACCGAGATATCCCTGCCCCTGACGTGTATACAAACGCACAAACGATGGCATGGATTATGGACACTTACAGCATGACCCAGGGTCATCTGGTCCAGGGTGTCGTCACTGGCAAGCCAATCGCGCTTGGTGGTTCTCCCGGACGCAATGAAGCCACTGCACGAGGCGTCTTCAACACCATCGAATGCGTCTCGCAGCACCTCAAGCTGAAGATCAAAGGATCGAAGGTCGTCGTCCAGGGCTTTGGCAACGCCGGCTCGATTGTGGCCCATCTGCTCGACGGCGCTCAAGCCGACGTGATCGCTGTCAGCGACTCGCAGGGTTGCATCTACGACAAGAACGGCCTTCACATTGCCAAGCTCATGATGCATAAGGAGCGTACCGGCAGCGTCAAGGACTTCCCGGGTTCCGAGCCGATCAGCCCTGAAGAACTGCTCGCTCTCGAGTGCGACTTCCTGATTCCTGCTGCATTAGAGAATTCGATCGACAGCCACAACGCACACTCGATTCGCGCTAAGGTCATCGCAGAAGCCGCCAACGGCCCGTTGACGCCGGAAGCCGATGCGATTGTCGATGCTAAGGGCGTCTTTGTGATTCCGGACATCCTCTGCAACGCCGGCGGCGTGACGGTTTCCTACTTCGAGTGGGTTCAGAATACGCAGCATATGGCCTGGGACGTTAACGAAGTGAACTCCCGGCTGGAGCGTGTCATGCACCGTAGCTTTGCCAAGGTGCTGGAGATCCATCAGGAACGCAAGGTCAACATGCGCACTGCCGCTGGTGTTCTCGCGATTGATCGTGTGGTGGAAGCCACCATGCTTCGCGGACTCTATCCGTAAACTCCATTGGGGAGCGGGAGTGTTCTGCTCCCGTTCCCCAATGGCCAATCAAGATTGGCGAACGCTGTTCTCGAAACGTGTGCGCCTCACTCCGCAATCCTTCTGATCTTCTTGTGCTACAGAAAGGAAGCGGCAAACACCTTCCTCTCCAAAGTAGCGCCGCATCATGCGCAAGGGGACGCGCTGAAGATCCAGAAGAATCAGGCCATCCAGTGCGTTACTAAACTGTTGGTCCAGGTTCAGGCAAATAATATCCCCGCCCAGATTCGCGTACTGCCGAAGCAGCACGGGCAAGCCCTTCCCATCCGGTTCCAGTTCCGCCACTCGCTTTCCGAGTGCTTCGATGTCTCGCGGCCCTCGCCAGACTTGTCCAGGCCGCCAGTTCAACGCTCCTGTGAGAAGGTTGCGCGGTTGTACGCCGGTCCACCTCTGATTGAAGAAGCTGGAGATCAGCGCTCGCGCTGCCGGTGTGTAGTCCGCACTAATGCTTACCGGACCAAAGAGATAACGGATGTGTGGCCGATCCTTCACGAATCGTCCAATCCCCTGCCACAGTAGCAACAAAGGCATCAGATCGCGCTGGTAGCCGGAGCGGACAAAGGAGCGGCCCAGTTCCACTCCTTGCGATTGGATTATTTTCCAGTCCCGTGGGAATCGAAAGAGGGTTTCGCAATAGATTCGATCCTTCTGTTCCGCTCCATCGGCCAAGCGGTACGCACCGGCAATCTCATTTGCATCGCGACGCCAGACAAAAAGATGCCAATAGCGGAAATCGAAATCGTCCAGATCCTTGTCGCGTCCGGTTCCTTCCCCGACGGCGCGGAAGCTAAGCTCTCGCAGGCGTGCAATCTCTTGTAAGGCTACGGGGATGCGATCGGCCTTCTCGAGGTAGACCGAATAACCCTCGGTCTCAAGAATCGGCGCCAGCTTTCCGATTTCGCGTGCGAGATCGGTGCTCTCTGGTGAAGGTGCGACAGGCGCATGGCGCAGTTGGCGGGCCAGCCGGTAGGTGCTGTGCCGCAGATGCCGTGTGAGCCGGTCCGCACTACGGTACCGGGCTGCTTTTACCGGGTGTCCGATGACGATCCGGATGGTCCGTTTGCGTTGGGAAAGCATCTCTGAGGGCAACAGCAAGGTCCGGAGAGAAGCGTGCACCAGCCCGGCAAGATGAAAGTGGGGGCGATTGCTTCCCGCAAAGTAGACCGGCAGAATCGCCGCCTCTGTTTTCATCGCCAGCCTGGCTGCCATGGACTGCCACGGTGCATCCTGGATCCATCCCAAGGGCGGACGCATCGAGGAGACCTCGCCCGCAGGAAAAACAACGAGAGCTCCACCCCGACGGAGATGCCGGAGTGCTCCCCGCACGGCAGCTGCGTTGGATTGTGCCGCGCCGCCATACGGATCCACCGCGAAGATCCGATCCCGCAACTCGGGCAGTTGTGCCAGGAGAGAGTTGGTGACAAACATCACGTCGGGGCGCACTCGCTCCAGCAGTGCTCCGAGCGTGGGTCCTTCCACAATGCCAAAGGGATGATTGGCCACGACGACGAGTGGGCCGGCGGCGGGGATCTCCTCAATCGCTCCTTTGCAATCCGTTCGCAATTCCAATTCCGCCAGCACTCGATCATGAATCGACGCATCCGGGCGCCTCATGGCTCTCCGCCAAAACTCTCGAAGCTGATCCATCTGCATCCATCGCTCTAGAACTCTCTCGTGCCAACTGGAAATCGGATTCATGGCTTACCGGCCCATGCTAGTCGGCAGAGATGACAACGGGATGAGGAATGGACTACAGAGAGATTCGGATTGCTTTCCAGGAGGGATCGCTTCTTTGCCTCCGCCAGCCCTGCAGGCAGCGAGTCGGACTTCTCGGGAAATTTGCGCTTATATTCTTGATAATTAGTGTGAAATATTAATAAAATAACACGATTTATTGCCTGCTGATGTTGCGAAAAAGATGAAGGTCGGCCGGGTGTTGGCTCTAGAGTTATCTTTGGTTTGGCCAATGCTTTGGCGTTTCTAGTTCTTTTAGAATGTCCGTCTCCGTGAAAAAATATCGATAAAATATCTGAATTTGTCTCTTAAATTAAATTCTGCATGATACTTTAGGATTGTTCCTAAATAGGAATAAACGGGAAATTTATGAAAATAATTCTGTTCCTTTTTTGTGTGGCGAGTGCTCTCGCGCAAGCCACTTCGCTTTCTGGCCGGGTGTCGGCGACGCCCTATGTTTTCCCCCTGGGAGGTATCACGTCCATCACTGTGCCTGCTGCCGTGCATGGATTTCAGACCGGGAATTTGGCAGTCACTTGTGCAGACCTCATGGGAGAAGCTTTTGAAACGGGACAGATTACCGTCAATGCTTCTACATTTGCGGTGACCGTCGCTTTTGCTGTTCCTCAGTCGGGAACCTGTTCGATCTGGGGGGCTGCCGTGTCGTATTCGGTGCCCTTCTCCTCTCTTTCCTCGGTGGCCATTCCGGCTTCCGCTCATCTGCTACCGGCCATCACATGGCTGACCTGCTTTGATGCAGGCGGACATGTGATCGAGACCGGAGCCACCTCGTTCGCAAACGCAGTCTTCAGTCTCGGTGGTGCCATCGGCAACACCTTTGACGTATCGATCTCATTCGCAACCCCCCAGGCGGGGCGCTGCGCACTCCTAGGAGTCTGATTTATGAAACTCTCGATTTGCATTGCTGCTTGTCTGGTGGCTGGTTCTCATGCCATCGCACAAGTGAACGTCAACGGTGACCGCAACTTTCTGGGGCAGGTCAATATGACGACCGCCACAGCAACCAAACCTTTCCGATTGGTGTCCTCCACGCCAACGGGCGCATGTACTGTTGGCAGCGAGGTCGTCCAACTGCTGGCCTCGGCCAATCTCTATGTCTGTAAATCCGACACGCTGACCTGGAGCCAGATCTCCGGATCTGGAGGAGGCAGCGTGACATCGGTCTTTGGCCGTACGGGAGTGATTACGGCGCAGAGCGGGGATTATTCTGCTGGGCAGATCACTGGCCTGGCGGCATCGGCCACCACGGATGCAACCAACGCATCGAACATTCTCAGCGGTACACTCGCATTGGCTCGCATCGCGCAAGGCGGCGCCACGAGTGGGCAGGCACTCGCCTGGAACGGAACCGCATGGGCTCCCGCATCGGTTGGGAACTCGGGTACGGTGACCAGTGTCGGGCTCAGCTTACCCGGGATCTTTAGTGTGTCGAACTCTCCAGTCACTTCCTCGGGCACCATCACCGCCACGCTGGGGACGCAGACGGCGAACTTTGTTTGGGCTGGCCCAACAGCAGGAGCTGCGGCCGCACCAACTTTCCGTGCGCTGCAGCCCCTAGACTTCGCGAGTGGTGGCACGGATGGTTATGCCTTGGTGAAGAACGGAACCAGTTGGGCCTGGGCGTCGATTGGAAGTGGAGGTGGCGGCAACTACCAGACCATCCAAGACCAGACTCCGACAGACCAGACCCAACGGGCGAAGCTACGCTTTGTGGGGAGTGCGGGTTCCGGCGCCACCGTTACGATCACCGACAACGCTGGTGCGAATGCGACGCAAGTGCAGGTTGCAAATGATCTGGCGGTTATCGCCTCTCGCGCCCAAGTGCAAACCGGTTCTGACAACTACAGCGCGGCTTCCTCTGGAACAACGACGATTACATCAACGACCTCCGGCCGGGCGATCTCAGGCTATACGGACGGCATGCCCTACACCCAGAAGTTCACCGCCGCGTGCGGTGCGACCCCGACCTTGAATATCGACGGGATCGGCGCGAAGCGCATCTATGCCGGCGATGGGACCACGGATCCGACGTGTAGCGCCGGGGGCGTGTACACGATGCGCTATGACGCGGCGCTGAATGCAGGCGCGGGCGGTTGGCGCTTTCCGGCTGCGGGGTATACCCGTACGACTGTAGATCTTACCTCTGGCACATCTTGGTCTGTTCCTTCCGGCATCTCGTCTGTTTACGCAATCATCTGCGCTGGTGGTGGTGGCGGTGGTGGGGGTTATGCCGGCTCTTCGGGCGGCGGCGGTGGCGGCGGTGGATGCGAAGAAGGATGGGTGCCGACAACTCCAGGAGGCACGGTTACGTATGCGATCGGTACCGGCGGCGCTGGAGGGGCGAACACATTCGCGGCTAGCGGTGGAGATGGCGAGAAGACGACCTTTGGGGGGCTGATCGCACATGGTGGATTTGGAGGTGACAATAGCGCCCGAGTAAACTCTGGGGCTGGAGGCAGTGGGTTTCCGCCTGCGCCCAATGCTGCAGCGTCAGGCACTGACGTGCCAGGCATACAGGGAGCGAGGCGTGACCTGGGCGCATCTGGGGCTGCAAGACGGTCTACCGCAACCGCTTCTGGTTTAGTCGGATCGGTTGGAGCCTGTAACTCAGGTGGGTCAGGATACTTTTCCAGTGGCTCGGTGCATACTGGCGTTGCTGGGGTAACCGGTGCATATTACGCAGCGCACGGAGCTGGTGCCGCTGGGGCGAGCGCAGGCACCGGAGGCACAGGCACTATCAACGGTGGCGCTGCAGGCGCTTGCGGTGGCGGTGGTGGTGGCGGAAGCAACTCATCGGTTGGTGGAACGGGAGGAGCAGGAGGCAATGGCTTTGTACGGATCATTTACTAAACTCACGATTTTGTTCTGTTGCTTAAGCCTTGAGGCTGGTCAGGGGCTGAAGATCGGACATGGTTTTAGCGTTGCGACTGCGACGATCCCAAACACAGGGAACTACACATCATCTGCGATGGCCAGCTCCGAACAGCAGTTTGCACTGCGTCTGTACGATATTGTTCCTCCGGCCACAGGCAACCCGGTCAATGTGATGTCGGTCCAGGTCGATACTACGTACGGGACGCAATGGCAGATCCGGCTTACGGCTGCCGACACGCCAGCCGATTCAGATGGACCGATCGGAGCCAGACTTTGCTTCCGCACGATCGTCGATGATTCTCCGCAAGGTATATTTCGATGCTTTCTACTTGGCGCGCGAACCGATGTTGTATTACGCGCTATGCGGGGCCGCACGTCGAGATTGCGATCGCTCGAAATGTGGGATACCGCGGGCGGCGGATACATTACAACGCCTGCCAATTGGACTCTTGAAGGGCCACTCTCAACCAGCGTAAGCGCAGGCCACGCGGTTGTTTTTGGTGGCAATCCTAATTCTGCCGACACCGCTTGGCCGGTTGGTACATCCGCTGTGATCGCCTGGGCAAAATGGACCAATGCTGAAGTCCCACTGGGGGCAGCCGCTCCAAAAGCTGGGGACTCGGCCAATATGGGCAATTGGTTGTTTGACGGCAACGGAACGGACCAATCTGGCAATCTTAACCTGACTGTCACCAGCCCGACGTACGTTCCAACCGTGGACCTGCCACCTGCATCTGTGCCTCGAACTGGTGGGTACCAGAGTATTGTCACGCCCAAGTGGACATCGTGGATTTCGCTTCGAGCTGGGTACCCCAACACGCTTGATGCAACGGCTTCGAGCTCTGATGAGATTGGCTCTTTGTCTTACCGGTGGCGGCAAGTGTCAGGGCCGACGCGCTTGCATTTTAGCGATGTCACCTCGGCGACGCCAACAATCTCAGGCCTGATTACTGGTACCTATCGAGTTCAGCTACAGACAACTGCCCCTTCGGCGCAAATATCGATAAGCGACCTGCAATTTGGTGCAGTCGCGATGGACGAAAACGGCGTTGTAGTGGTCACAGATCCGGAACTCGACATCATTATCGGTCCACAGATTGCTTTTGGCCGATCCCCTTGGCCGTACCTCGATCGCACCCAGCAGTACATGGCGGACTTTTACGGGGGCCTGCTCGGCACTGACTATGCAGACCTTTGGAGTTCACCCGCGACTGGTAAAGTCAGCGCCGTCAGCGGAGAACGCACAATTACCGGCAGCGGCACCAATTGGCAAACAGCAGGCTATTGCGGCGGCAATGATTACATCGTCCTTTTTACATCAGATGCGGACAACTTGAATGGAAATGACGTTGGTTACTACGGCATACCAATCCAATCTTGCGCTTCCAACACAAGCCTGACAGTACCCTTTCCAATGACTGCATTTTCGGGCCTTCAGTACGCACTCATGTCTGGAGCTGCCTATGGGCGTTGGGTTGGGCAAAATACCAATGCCAATTACTATGACAATGTGTTGGCGCACTATTCATTCGCTGCCCGGAGCGGACACACTCAATACCGAGACTATGCACGGACATTGGCAGATCGGTGGATCAGCGGCCCTTGGCTTAATTATTTCCGCGCGGGCGGAACAGGCACGTTAAACGGCGCTCCTCGACTGCGAGCGATGACAGGACTTGTGATGCGAGCGCGCGATGGCCGGTCGAACTGGTGGCCCGCGTTGCATACCCAGATGGATCTCGACAAGGGCCTATTCGATACACCTTTACCCATAACATCTACATCTCGCGATTATGATGCGCGGGAGGATTGGCTGCGCATGAGCGGGCTTGCTCTGGCCTCTCGGTACTCAACCGATGGCGCCAAGCGCTCTCAGTACTTGGCTACAATCAATTCCGCTATTACGACCTGGTGGGCGCCGCTGAGGGGAGCCCGGGGTGAATGGATCATGGCGTACGAGCAGAACTGGGCCAATGCACCAGTTGCGATCGTCTCAAACGGCGCGACCGGAGTGACCTACGCTGGCGGCGCGACCGGCACGGTTTCAACCTCCGGATCGAGCGTGGTGTGGCAGAGCGGAGCAAAGTTCGGTACGCAATTAGTTGGATCGCAGATCAAGATCAACAGCGCCTTGTACACCGTGTTGTCGGTGGCGGGCGAAGATGCGTTGACCCTTACGACAAGCGCAGGCACTCAGACGGGAGTGGGCTATCAGTGGGGCCTCTTGGCTTCAACTTGCAGTTGGCCGAATCGAGTGTGGTTTACGACGACAAATTTTCTGGTTGGCGGAGATGCCCGCAGCTACACCTGCACCTATGGAGCGTTTGACTCGATGACGCTCGGCTCTGCTTACGAGGGGGCGACTGGTACCAAAAAATTTACGTCATCAGCCACCAATGGTTATTTTTCGCAAGGATTCATGCAAGGTATTGCTGCAGGAGCTATGTGGATGGTGAGCAAGCTGACCGGTAACACAACCACAGCTACTTGGTTGACGGAGACCATGGATTTTGTTCGGGATGTTGCTTATCGTCCGGCATCAGGCGGTCTGTACTATGTGCGGACTTCGATTGATTGCGAACCCACGTTGGTGGCGGAGGCGAACCAATCCTGTATTGATCAAAACGGCGATGGAGCAGGAGCACAGCGCGAGTACGCGGCAGAGGTACTTGGACAGGGCTATGGATTCGCGCGATTAATCAGTGGTGCATCAACCTACACGACGCAGGGCGACATTCATGCGGCCAATCTCTTTGGCGCTCCAGGCTACGGTGGTCCTGGAGCGACCGGTCTAAGTGGATACAATCTCAACTCGGGCTTGGTCGAAATTAACAAGTCAGCCAAGTACAACGGCTTTTACTTCGGACTTGGTCGGGCTGCTGTTTACCCAGCTGCGCGAGTGGGAGGCGCCGCTTCCGCTGAAAATCGCACGGTGAACGTCTGGGTTGATCCGGCTGCAATCGCAGGCGCGGCAAGCGTCCGGGTCGTCCTCACCTATCCGAGTGGCAAGACGAAGGACGCGACCTGCGACAGCGCAATGATGTGTTCTGTTACAGCCAACGCGACCGAAGGCGACCACCTGCTCACTCGCGAGTACTGGTCGGGCGCCGGAGCGTCGGGGCGGCTGCTGGCAATCGCTAGCGATCCCGCTGACGTGATGCTTCGTTAAGCGAGTGCGGTTCTTTTCTGTGGGCCCCAGTCTTCGGACTGGGGCCTTTTTCTATTTCCACCTTGCAGCAATCAGACGGCAGCGCTCAATTCTTATGCGCATGCATCCGGTGCAATCTGGCAATCTGATTCTTCAGTTCTTCCCCATCAGGATCGAGCGGCCGAAGTTCCAGGTAGCGATCGAGATCCGCCGCAGCAGCATGAAAACGTTGCGTCGCGGCCAAAGTTGCGGCGCGCTGCCGCAGAACGTCGGCATCCACCGGATCCGCTTCGAGCAACAGATCCAACACCGCGTTCGCCTTCCTCCACGCCTGGCGCTGCAGATAAATCAATCGCAGATTGTTCAACATCCGGATCACGATGCTGCGCTTGGACGCGGCAACCAGATAACGAGGATCCAGTTCCCTCTCGACATCTTCCTTGATCTGGCCCTGATGGTAGGGATCGAGATAGTAGGTGTCGCCGTCCTCCTCAAGTCGCAATAGAAAATGCCCCGGCGCCCCAATTCCATCCACAGCAACCCCGAGGCGGCGGCCCAATTCCATATACAAAACACAGATGGTGATCGGAATACCGGTTCTTGCTTCAAGAACATGATTCAGGCAAGAATTGCGCGGGTTGTAGTAGTCTGCTTCGTTGCCCGCGATTCCCAACTCGCCGAACAGATACTGCTGTGCCGTCAAACGAAAGCTGCCGCCCATCCGGCGCCGCATCTCTTCGGCATGCCGGTCCAGCTCCGCGAGCCACTCCGGGACCACCAACGTCGGGTACTCGATACGCGCGATCTGGAACGCCGCTTCGTCCAGATTCGCGTGCTCGTCTTCAAACCTGAGAATCCGCTTCAGAGCATTCATCACTCTAATGAGTAGAATACTCTCAGATGCGTTGTGCGCTTCTCTTTCTCCTCCCAGTTGCGCTCTTCGCGTCTGGAACTTGCCGCCTCAGCCTCGATCTTGACCACGACGGCACGCCCGATACGATTACGATCGAAGGTGGCACGACGGAAGGCCCGCTGATTGCCATCCACGGCAAAACGCAGGCGCGCTGGCAACTCGATCACCACGTCATCACTCGCGAATGCTACGCCCTCACTCTCTTTGGACGGCCTGGAATCGCGATTCTTCCCCTCGGCATGACGCTCCGCTTCTATGAACCGACGGGCAAATGGGGGACTCCCTGGAAGTACACCGAACTCTATTCGTTCTACACCGCAAGCTGGCAAGGCGGTCTCGTACAGGCTGATCTCAATGGGGATGGCTATCCCGATCTCTTCGTCGGCAACTACTGGCTGGAGAGCCCTCCCCGTTTCGATCTGCCCTGGCGCCTCTATGCGATCAACGCCTATCACGAGACCCCGGTCAGTGCGACGGCGCAGTTGCACTGGGATGGCAAACGGCTACTTTGGGTGGAGAGCCGTAGTCCGAAAGGCCGCATCATCTGGTTCACCCCTCCTGCAGACATCAAACAACTCTGGCTGCCCGAAGCCCATCCCCTCAGCGGCCGGCTCGATTGCCCGCAACTCAGCTTTGAGCGGGGGCAGCCTGTGATTTCCGAAGATAAGCGTCGTTGCCAGTGAGCCAATCCTCGCGCCGCGGCGTAAACAGGTCGGTCACTTCGCAATCTTCCAAAACATCCACAGAATGAGGGAGATGCGGTGGAATTTCGAGCGACTGTCCGGGGCCAACTTCAATGTGTTGCCCGCCCAGGTGGAACAGCAATCGCCCGGAATGCACCATCGAGACCTGCTCATTCGGATGGTCATGCAGCACCACATGCGCGTCTTTCTTTAAGCTCAGATTGGCGATCGTCATGCCTGCGGTATGGACCACCTTGCGATAGAAAAGCGGGGTCACTTCCTCGAGTGAGAGCTCGTTCCAGTCGTGTACTTTCATCTCCAGAGCTTATCGCTAAAATCGGATGCCGAGATCAAAAAGTGAATAGCCGACGGCCTGGCGCAAATAGAGCCAGCCGGTCTGGAGATAACCGGCATCCTTGGCGGGGCGCGGCGAACCGACGCAATCGAGTCCATAGTCCGTCATCATTTTCTTGGCGCGAAACAAATGATAGCCATCGCTCACGAGAATGCAGGTATTCCAGCCCATGCGCTTGAGAATTTCAGCACTCGCCGCCGTGGTTTGGGCGGTCGTGGCCCCTTCGCGCTCCACATAGATGTTTTCCACCGGAATGCCGCGATCGGCAAGATACTGCCGGCCCACTTCCGCTTCTGTATGGACCCGCTCGCCGCCGGAACCCCCAGTGGTGAGCACTCGTGGCGCCATTTTCTGCATGTACAGATCAAAGGCGTGATCGAGTCTGCTGCGAAACACCGGCGAGGGTTTTCCCTTGTATTCTGCGGCGCCCAACACCACAATCACTTCCGACGGGCGAGCCTCTTCTTTTTGTGCTTGATCGCGGACTGCGAGGGCTAAAATGGTCACCTGATAGCCCCAGATCAGAAACAAAAGCACAGCGGCGATGGTCAAAATTTTCTTCAAGTGCTTCGAATTTAGTCTACTGGAGCTATGGCCCTCGCACACATCGAACGACTCACAAGCCTGCAAAACCCTCTTCTCAAACTGGTCCGCAAGGCCTTCGCGAAGGGCTCTGCAACGGAAGACGGCCTGATCCTCGCGGAAGGTTTCCACCAGATTGAGGAGGCGCGGCGCAGCCAGGCAAAAGTGGAAGTTGTCATTGGTACGGAACACGCTCTCGGCCGCATCGGCAATATTGCTCCCCGGCTGGTCGAGCTTTCTGATGCCTTTTTCCGCGAAACGGCGGGTACAGAAGCTCCTCAGGGCATTCTTGCCCTGGTCCGTCTTCCCGCCTGGCAGCCGGCCCAGCTCTGGAGTGCGGAGGCTCTGGTGCTGGTTCTCGATGGCATTCAGGATCCCGGTAATGCCGGCACGATGATCCGCACCGCAGAGGCCTTCGGCGCGACCGGTGTGGTGGCTCTCAAGGGAACGGTGGATCTGAATAACCCGAAGGTCATCCGGGCCTCGGCCGGCAGCATCTTCCGGGTCCCCACCCTGCGCAGCTCCACTGCCGAAATACCTGTCCCGAGCTATGCCGCCGCCGCTGACGCGAAACTCACCGTTCGCGACGTGGATTGGAAGGGCCCTGCCGCCATCATCATTGGCAGCGAAGGTCATGGCGTGAGTGCACCCTTGCGCAAAGCCTCAACGGGCGTCCGCATTCCCACTCGTGGGGTGGAGAGTCTCAATGCCGGCATTGCCGCTGCCGTTCTTCTCTATGAGGCCGCTGCCCAGCGCGGAACGAACAAATGAGCAGTCTGTTTGCGGACGAGAATCCTCCGCAGGACCTTGGCCGCGAATCCCGGCCGCTCGCCGAGCGTCTGCGGCCCGAACATCTTGGTGACGTCGTCGGCCAGACGCATCTGCTCGGGCCGGGCCGCCCCATCCGGACCATGGTTGACAAGGACCGTCTCAAGAGCATGATCCTCTGGGGACCTCCCGGGGTGGGCAAAACCACCATCGCCCGGCTTCTGGCCAAGGAATCAAAAGCCGACTTCGTACCCTTTAGCGCGGTTCTTTCTGGGATCAAAGAGATCAAGGCCGTGATGTCGGAGGCGGAAAAGAATCTCCGCTACGGGCGCCGCACGGTGGTTTTTGTCGACGAGATCCATCGTTTCAACAAAGCGCAGCAGGACGCGTTTCTTCCCTACGTAGAGAGGGGCGATATTGTCCTGATCGGCGCTACAACGGAGAACCCCAGCTTTGAGGTCAATGGCGCTTTATTGAGCCGCGCGAAAGTGTTTACCTTGCGTGGGCTCGAAGTCGAAGAACTGGCGCGTCTGGTCCAGCGCGGCCTTGTCGAAATGAAAGTCGACGCAGCGCCAGAGGTGATCGAGATGATCGCGCAATTCGTCAATGGCGATGCCCGCAATGCGCTTAATCTGGTGGAATTAGCCGCCTCCGTTGCTGTCGACGGCCATGTCACCCGGGAATCGCTCGAAGGCGTGCTCGAACGCCGCATGCTGCTCTACGACAAGGGGGGCGAAGAACACTACAATCTGATCAGCGCGCTCCATAAGAGTGTCCGCTCCAGCGACCCCGATGCGGCCCTCTATTGGCTGGCCCGCATGCTCGAGTCGGGCGAAGACCGGATGTATCTGGCGCGCCGTTTGGTTCGCATGGCGGTGGAAGACATTGGCCTCGCCGACCCTCGAGCCGTCGAGCAGGCCATTGCCTGCCAGCAGACCGTCCACTTTCTCGGTGAGCCGGAAGGCGATCAGGCCCTCGCCCAGATCACCATCTATCTCGCCATCGCTCCCAAAAGCGATGCCGCTTACCAGGCCCTGAAGTTGGCACAAACCGCCGCCCGCGAGCGCCTCGCCGAACCGGTCCCAATGCAACTGCGCAACGCGCCCACGCGCCTGATGAAGGATCTGGGATATGGCACCGGATACGAACATGCCCACCAACGGGCTGACGCCGTGGTGGGCATGAAGTGCCTGCCTCCAGGGTTGGAGGGCTCGGAGTTCTATCACCCGACGAATCGGGGGCTTGAAGCGAAGATTCGCGAACGCCTCGAAGAGTGGAAGGCGAAGCGCGCTTCTACTTCTTAGCCTTGCTGGCGTCGGCGGTGACGGTAATCTCGATGCGAGCCTTGCCGACCAGCTTCGCTACGCCCACCGTGGTCCGGGCCGGACGCGGTTCCGGAAACTGTGTCATATAGACCTTATTCATCCGGTCGAATAAATCCATATCGGTCAGATACACTTGCACCGCGACGGCATCTGCTAAGGTAAGTCCAGCTTCCTTGAGAATCTTCTCGATGGAGCCAATACAGGCTTTCACTTCGTCTTCAAAGACTTCCGGCGTGCCCCCGTTGGCATCCCGGCCAATTTGACCGGCGACATACATCGTGTTTCCAGAGATGATCCCGGGCGAGTAAGGGCCCGCCGTAGCAGAGCCCTTCGGCACGATCGCTTTCTTTTCGGCTTGCAGCAGGCCCGGCGCCAGAAGAAGGAGGGCAGCCAGGGCGGATCGTAGTGGAGTCTGAAAGAATGACATTGTTAGCAGTGTAAAACACCCGCAAGAGCGCTGCACTGGAACGAGCAGTACTTTTGTACTCAGGTAAATTGGACCAAGGTTCTTATTGAGGATCGGCCCTGAATCCCGCATCCTTGCTTTGTTAGGAGACAACAGTGTTCGGATTACAGATGGCAAAAAGCAGTTCGAAGGACTTGAATGATCGGCGGGGTGCTGATCGCTTCCCCATCGAACGCGAAGTTCGTTACAAGGTGCTGTCCAAGCGCAGTAACGACGAAGCGGGGATCGGAAAAACGATCAATATGAGTAGTTCCGGCGTGTTGTTTACCTCAGAGCATTCCTTAGTGCCTGGCAAACGGATCGAAATCGCTATCAGTTGGCCCGCTCAGTTGAATAACAAAACACCGCTCAAGCTGGTTGCCCGTGGCCGTGTCATCCGCTGTGAAGATGGCCGCGCCGCTCTTGAAATCCAGCAGTATGAATTCCGCACCCAGGGCTCGACGAGTCTTCAATAGCTGGTTTCGAGATGACGGCCGCTGCGGGTGGGGTCAAAAACCAAGTCTCCTGACGGATTGACTTTGCCCCAACGGGCTCCTAGCTTCACCTCTGCCCAGCCGGAAACAAAGCTTTTCGCCTCCTGGTAGCGGGGGGCAATCGCAAACTTCCCTTGGGAATCGACATAACCCCAGCGGCCATACCAACGCACCGCGGCGAGACCTTCGGCAAAATCTGCACAATCCTCGTAGAGGGGATTGATCCGCCATTGCCCGGTTTTGTCGATGAAACCCCATTTCGCTACCGACTGTACCGCCGCCAGGCCACTCACAAAGGCGCGTGCTTGCGTGAACTCCGGATGAATGGCGGTCTTGCCGTTTTCGTCGATGTAGCCCCAGAGTTCTCCAAAGTCCATCGCGATCAATGCGACCTCTTCGGCGAATTCGCCCTGCTTCGAGACCAGTTCAAAGGCTTCGACGATCTCTTTCAGCTTTTCTTCGGCTTTTCTGCGCAGCCGTTCCGGTTCAGCCTGATGCCGATCCGGATGCCAGATTTTTACCAGGTCGAGATAAGCCGCCCGCGCCTCTTCGAGAGTGCAGAGCGGGCGGATCTCAAGAATGGAATAGGCCCGATCCAGTTGTTCGCTCAAAAACGAATATCGGCCTAAAACACTCTTTGCTTGAGACGTGCGACGTTGAATTTTGCGGTGTCGGCAACTGCCATCACGGTCATGACTCCGGCCTGCACGGGGTCAGACACCACCAGATCGGCGGCTTCAGGGACGCTCCCCGCCATGTTCAGGCTCACCACCAGCAAGCCCTGCGAGCGTACTTCCCGCACCGCAATCTCGATTTCGCCGCCCATCAGTGAGCCGGCCAGTACCAATGCCTTGGCGCGCGGCAGGCGTGCCACGGCTCGGACGGCATCGGCAAGCTGCTGCTCGCCAACCAGAGGAATGGTGTCGACAGAGATATGCTCGCCCCGCAGATTGTGCCGGTCTGCCTCTGAGATCGCGCCGATCGCCACCTGCGCTACCTGCGCTCCGCCGCCCATGATGATGATGCGTTTGCCGTAAATCTTATCCATGCTGCGGACGATCTCGACCCCTCGCACCACGGGCAAAGCCGCAAGATCCACCAGCACCTGCTGGTAGTCCTCTTGTTTGAATTCAATCTCAAAGAAGGTGCGTTCTTCGTTCTCTTCCCGGCTGCCGAGAATCGCCACGGACAGGATGTTGCCCTGATGCGCCGCGATCACGCCGGTCAGTTGGTGCAGCACCCCAGGCTGGGGCGCCACTCTTACGAGCAGAGCAAGTTTTGTCTCAGACATGAATTTCGTATTTCTTGAGGATGTCACCCCAAAGACCGCGGGATCGCATCAGGATTTCGCAAACTTCACGCACTGCGCCTTCGCCACCTTTGGCGGCGGTGGTGTAGTCGGCGCACCGCTTCACTTCTTCGCGGGCATTGGCGGTAGCAAAGCTTAAGCCCACACGGCGGAAGCAGACGACATCGGTAAAGTCATCGCCAATAAAGGCGATTTTCGAAGCATCGACTTTTGCATCGGCGATGATCTCTTCGAGAATCGGAATCTTTTCGATATGCCCTTGGTAGACATACTTCATCTTGCCCTGGCGGGCGCGCTCTGCGGTGGCAGGAGACACGCGTCCAGAGATCACCCCCGTGCTGATGCCATGCCAGCTGAGCCATTGCAGCGCAATGCCATCCTGGGAATCAAAGGCCTTTGTCTCGAGCACCGACCCATCCGGGAACGGGATGTTGTACAGGCGGCCATCCGTCAGAACACCGTCGACATCCATCAATAGAACTTCGATTTTAGAGGCGCGCTCGAGGAGCTCGGGCGTGAGAGCAACAGACATAAGGGCTATTGTCTCAGAGGTCCCCGGATCCTCGGGAAAGTGGCCTAGCGTCGCTGCCTTTTGCGCCGTCGCAGTGAGAGCAGTCCCAATGCCACTCCAGCAAGGGCGAAAGTTGCAGGTTCCGGGGCGGGCACGATCGCATAGCGGCCTGAATACTCGAAATGATTTCCTGTCTCTACGTGGTTCGCGAGATAACCCACTAGCGACGCCGACGCGATGATCTGGTTGCTGGTGTCATATAACACTAAGCTTCCACCCCCATCGGAGAAGGACACGTAGAAGTTTGTCGAGTAGAACTCGTCGATATACGCCCAACCCCGGTTGTAGGAACCCGATATGGCACGCATAAAGAAAGAGGGCCCTGTGGTCGAGCTCGTCACATTTTCAACTGCGAAACTGACCCCATGCGTTCCGTCCGATCCGGATGCTGCGGCCTGCTGGTATCCATCTGCTGGGAAGCTGTACTCATAGAATCCACTGCCACTGATCGGAATCGGACCAACGATCAAGGTTGCGGATGCGAGGGAAAGAAAAGAGACAAAAAGAAGGAGGGACTTCAGAATCATTGTTTTCCAATCTGGTTCGAGATTGCATCTGAGCCGGACGGCGCCGGTGGACAGAGACAGAGCGGGTGTTTCGGCGGGCAGAGCCAGAATGAACGCGGGAAGAATTTAGAACACGGCCACGGTCTGACCGTTACAGTTCAGTCCGGATTGGAAGGATATGAGGGCTAGCGATTCGATCTGCGGGGGACGGATTTGAAGACGAGGGTGTGGGTGGTCGATCCCCCGGCGAGCCAGGTCCATGCACCTTCTTGATGCTCGCCTTCGCCGATGTTTGCGATCAGGCCCGTGCTGGTTGCCAGCCCACGACCACCAGCCGCTTGGCGTTCGTGGCTCTCCCCATGAGTCCTGCCCAAACGCAAATTGGGAGCCGATGGCTCCCAATTTGCGTGATCCGAAATAATCCTGGCGATCTCCAGGATTGTTCGCAAAGAAATTTACTTCGCCTTGTACCCCTGCCAGATATATTCAAGCGCCTGTGGTAAGGTTTGTTGTTTCACTGCGCGGTCGGTATGGCCGCAATTCTTCGAAAACACAAACTGATAGTGATAGCCCTTGGCGGCCAGCACCTTCGCCATATTCTCATTGGCCAGCACCCAATCGTGATAGTCATCCCGCGTGCTGAGATTGTCCCGGTCGCCCACCTGCATCCACAGGCGAATCGGCTTCTTCGGCGAATTCGGAATCAGGGTCTTATGAAACTCCCAAGCTCCAGTCGGCGTTTCTGGATTGTAGGGCCACTGCTGGTACACATAAGTGCCGGAGTAGGTCAGGACGCGGTGGTAGCGCTCCGGGTGATACCAGGCCATGATCAATGCAGCAGACCCGCCCGAACTGCCGCCCATCGTGGCGCGGCCCTCCGGATCTTTGGTCAGCTTCACCTTGGCAATCTTTTCGACGAGCGGGAGCACCTCTTCTTCGACGAAGTCCGCGTAGCGGCCGGACATCGTGTCGTATTCGAGCCCTCGCTGGCTGCCCTGCCCATCGCCGCTTCCATTGCCGATCGACACCGCAATCATTGCCGGCAGACGCTTCTGGGCAATCAGGTTATCGAGTGTCTGAAACAGCAGTTTGTCGGGGCCATCAGCGCCAACAATAAAAGGCGCCACCGTGCCTGCAACATACTGCTTGGGCACATAGACCGCAACTTTTCGCGTATACGGCGCAGGATGGCTCGAGATCAACAGCTTCGAAGGATCTGCCGGATCCGGACGAGCAAAAGTACCCGCTTCGCGCGCAATGCCGGGATAGAACTTGCTGTCCTTCGACTCCATCGTGAAGTTGAAGATCTCGCCTTGCGGTACGCCTTCCTGGACCACCGTCTCGGGGGCCGGACTGTAGGTGGGGCCTTGGATGAAGTTCCCATCAACATGGATCGGAGGATTGGCGCCGTCGGGAAGCTCGGTTGCTTTCACATAGCCGGGCGTATGCGGGTCTCGCGTGGGCGGAGGCGGACGCACAGGACGAACCGGCGCGGCAGGAGAGGTGGGAGGAGTTTGTGCTTGGGCGAGGCCCCATCCAGTGATGGAGCTCACCAGGACGGCAGCGCTGAGAAATCGAAACATGAGAGACTCTTTTCGGGAAACGCTAGCGGGCCGCACAAAGGCGGCCCGCGGAAATCAACCCGATCTTATCTCAAGAAAAGCAGTACGACTATTTCTTCTTTTTAGAAGGATAGCCTTGCCAGATGTACTCGAGCGCCGAAGGGAGCGTCTGCTGCTTGACCGCGCGATCCGTGTGGCCTGCATTTTTTGCAAACACAAACTGATACGGATATCCCTTGGCAGCCAGTACCTTCGCCATGTTCTCATTGGCAAGCACCCAGTCATGCATGTCGTCACGCATCACGTTGGGATTCAGCAGATCGCGATCGCCCACTTCCATCCAGATGCGGAACGGCTTCTTTGGCGAGTTCGGAATCAGCGTCTCATGGAAGCCCCAGGCGCCACTCGGCGTCTTCGGGTTCCAGGGCCACTGCTGGTTCACCCAGGTTCCTGAGTAGGCGAGGATACGGTGATACCACTCCGGGTGATACCAGGCCATGATCAACGCTGCTGAGGCGCCTGAACTTCCTCCCATGGTTGCCCTGCCGTCCGGATCTTTGGTCAACTTCACGTTAGCCTTCTTCTCCACCAGAGGAAGTACTTCCTTTTCGACAAACTCGGCGTAGAGCCCGGACATCGTGTCGTACTCGAGACCGCGCTGGCTGCCCTGCGCATCGCCGCTGCCGTTGCCGATCGAGATGCCAATCATCACCGGAACGCGCTTCTGGTGAATCAGGTTATCGAGTGCGATGAACAGCCCCTTGTCCGGACCATCGGCGCCCACAATAAAGGGAGCCGCCGTGCCGGGAACGTATTGCTTCGGGACATAGACCGAGATTTTGCGCGTGTAGGGCGCAGGGTGGCTGGTGGTGACGTCCAGCTTTCTCGGGTTGGCGGGGTCTGGGGTGCCGAAGGTGCCCGGCTCGCGCGCGATTCCGGGATAGATCTTGCTGTCGGTGGACTCCATGGTGAAATCAAACACTTGCCCCTGGGGCACGCCTTCCTGGACGAGCATCTCCGGCGCGGGCTTGTAGGTGGGGCCGATGATGAAGTTTCCGTCGGCATTCGGCGGCGCATTCTCCCCGTCGGGCAGTTCCTTCGCGGTGACATACCCAGGAGTGTGCGGGTCGCGGGTGGGAGGTGTTGGGCGGGGAGGCCGCACAGGATTCTGCGCCATGCCTACTTCCAGGCACGACACAATGCTGATGACGCTTGCAAAGCGGATAAAACGAAACATAGGGACTCTTTCCTCAGGCGTGAGCGCCAAAAATCATCACGATCTTATCCCACGAGCCGCTTCCGCAGGCGAGCCCGGCATGGCCATGTCAAAATTGCATAAGAATATGGCTGCTTTAATCGATGCGATTCACGTCAAGCGCAGGACGCTTTTTGAGCATGAGAACACTCCGTACTGCTGTCTCGATTCTGATATCAGCACTCCCACTGCGCGCGGCGGCCAAACCCTGGTTCGACTGAAGATCCGCAATCTGCTCACCAACGCTGTGTTTGAGAAGACCTTCAAGGCTGGCGACAAGTTCAAAGAACCCGATCTTGAGATGATCTCTGCCTCCTATCTCTATTCCGACGCCGATGGCTCGCATTTTCTCGATCAGGGCAGCTTTGAGACGCTGACGCTCAACGAACAGATGCTCGGCAATGCCCTCGACTTCCTGCTCGGCGGCGAGATCATTCAACTGCAGAAGTACAACGGCAATCCGATTGGCCTTGAACTGCCGATGTTTGTCGAACTGGCTGTGGCTTATACCGAGCCAGGCGTTAAGGGCGACACCTCAAGCGGCAGCGTGACAAAATCTGCCCGGCTGGAGACCGGGCTGGAAATTGCCGTGCCTCTCTTCATCAAAGAAGGGGAGAAGGTAAAAGTAGCCACCGAGACTGGGGAATTTGCCGGACGAGCCTAAGGTTCCAGAACGTCCTCCTTTTTGATACTCTTGCCGCAGGCGAAGTGCCCTATGATCGAGCGGCAGTTTGGCATTGAAATTCTTCCCACCTGGCATGACACGCCAGATATGACAGAGGCTGCCTATATTGCAGAAGTGCGATTGGAGCTGGCGAAGATTTTGCGATCCAAGGCCGGGCGGGCTCTTGCCAATTCGCTGCAATATCAGCATCAGCGGGTACTGGTGATGCCTTTTGAGGGGGGCGGATGCAATGCCCAGGAAGACGGTGTCACTCCTGGTTCGAAACAATCAGTGGTTCTTTTCACTCCGAGAATTCTGCGCCGCAGTCCTTGTCAGGCTGGGAAGCGGAGCCAGAATAACGCGACGCTCCCGCATGAGGTGTTCTTTCATGAGCTGGTCCACGCCCTGCGCCGCATCAGCGGCAATCACCGCCCGGCCAGACTGAAGGGCAAGCTCATGAGCTACACCCATAGCGAAGAGTTTGTCGCGATTCTAGCCACCAATATCTTCATCGCAGACCGGACGAATCCACAGAAGACTGGTCTGCGAGCCAACCATCAGGGGCATAGCTCTCTTGAAAAAGAACTCGCCGATTCGTTCCACTACTTTAAGAACGGAACGGCCGCCTTCCATCTCATTGATAATTTCTGCAACCAGAATCGCGGCTTCACCCGCTTGCTAAGTCAGATCCGCGCGCCCTTCAATCCGATCGCCGCGATTTATCAAAACCGTCGAAAGGCTTTCGAAATGGCAGCGGCTGGAGATGCCGACAGCGCCTTTGAATCCTTGATTCCAATGGATTACTTCCAAGCCCCTTCCGGGGCCTGGCATCGGATTCGGCCCTTTCCGCACTAGGGTGTGTCGAAGAGCCGCCGGTACAGTGTCTTCTGCTCTTCGAGCAAACGCGCATAAGTCTCGGCGTATTCGGGCCTGGGCAGATAGGTGTCGCCTGTTGCCGACGGGATCTCGCTGAGATGCTTCACAATTCCAAGACGCTCGAGCACCAGCATCGCCGCGCCGCGCGCCGAGGTCTCTTTCTCAAGACTCGCGACCACGGGACGGCCGAGCGCATCGGCCATCATCTGGGTCCAGACGGTGGAACGCCGCAAGGCTTCGCCCGTTGCGATCACGCGCTCAGGCGCTCCCAGCCGTTCGGCTAGAATTTCGTAAAGCAGCCGGAAGCGCAGGGCCACGGATTCGAGCGATGCCGCCAGAATCTCGACCGGCGTCGTGTTCAGATTGAGGCCCGTGATGGCCCCGCGCGCATCCGCCCGCCACTTCGTACTGCGCTCGCCCGCAAAGAGCGGGAGCACTGTGAGGCCGTGCGAGCCGGGCTTGGTCTGGGCCAGTTGCTGCTCCCAATCGCCCGGCATCTGGAAGCGCTCCATCACCCACTCAAATACTTTGCCGCCATTGGAGAGCGCGCCTCCCAGGACAAAGCGGCGTGGATCGAGCCGGTAACACCAGAGGCCTTCGGGAATGTCGACATGGGGCCGCTCGAAGACGGCGCGCATCGCGCCAGTTGTTCCGACCATCAGCGCGAATTCATTCGGTGTGTCGCAGCCACAGCCGATATTATTGGCCGCTCCATCGCCGATCGAGGGGAACCAGGGGATCTGGGCAAACAAAGGCCAGCGCTTGGCATACTCGGGCTTGAGTCCGGAGGCGGGCTGGTCGAGCAAGGAGAGGTCGGCGAGTTGTTCCGGTCTCAGCTGGAGGTGTTGCAGCAGCGCGCCGTCATAGCGTTGCTCGTTGGAATTCCAAAGTCCGGTGGCAGACAGCATGGAGGTGGCGGCGTGCGCCTGGCCAAAAAACTCTTCAAACAGATACTCTCCGAAGCTCATCCATTTTGCGCTTGCGGCAAAGAGCTCAGGACGTTCCGTGCGCAGCCAGAGCATTTTCGCCGGCCAATAGCTGGGGTGGAAGACCGTGCCGACTCGTGTATGGAATTCCTTCTCATCGAGCTCGCGCTTGAGCTGCTCGGCTGCCGCCTGACTGCGCGTGTCGAGCAGGTGCAGAATCGGTGTCGAGGGCCTGCTGCTGGCGTCGAGGCCAAGGAAGGAGTGCCAGAAGGTGCACATGGCGACCGCGTTGGGCGTCCTGCCCAGTTGCGACAAGGCCTGATGCGCCTGATCCAGGCTCTGCAGTGCCGCCTGGAATAGATCTTGTGCCTGGATCTCCACTCCGCCGTCGGAGGTGGTTTGCAGATCGTAGCCGATAGAAGTTGTGGTGATGACGGGGCGTGCCTGGCCGTCGAATACCAGAGTCTTGACGGATGTGGTGCCCGCGTCAAAGCTCACCACGAGAGGAGAATCGCTCATATACAGTAGTCCTCATGATCGTATCGCGCGCGCTGCTTCTTCTGGCCCTTTCGCAACAACTTCACGAAGAAGAGCCCAAGCTCACACTCCCGGTTCGCGAGCAGCTTTGGCGGCAAATGGACAGCTATGCGAACGGGCTGACGGCCAAACCCGAATCGTTGCGGCGTCTTCTCAAGACCCGCATGGGCTATCCACCGCCTGCGATGAGTGTCCAAAGCAAGCTCCGTTTGGAGAAGTCCGGCGAGGACGCCGTTGCCACCTACTACCGCAGCTATTTGACGGTTGCTCCGGGCATGGATGCCTATGGCCTATACATTGTTCCGAAGAAGCGGGTTGCCAGGCGAGCGCCGCTCGTCATTTCGCAGCACGGCGGTGGGGGTACCCCAGAGATGGCGACTTACAATGGCGGCACCAATTATCACGATCAGGTGCGTGGCGCCGTTGCGCAGGGCTATGTGGTCTACGCTCCTCATACGGTGATGTACCCGTTTCGAGACCGCGATCTGGGCACCGCAATTCCATCGGCGGTCCGCAAAGATCTGGATGAGAAGTTTCGCGCTGCTGGAACCAGCCTGGCGGCTGTCGAGGTCTATAAGATCCAGTTGGCGATCGATGAACTGGTGAAGCGGCCGGAGATTGATCCGAATCGCATTGCGATGATCGGCCTATCCTATGGCGGTTACTATTCGCTGTACACAGCGGCCGTGGAGCCCCGGATCAAAGTAGTGGTTGCCTCGTGCAGTGTGCGCAACGAAGAGCCTGTGCTCGACAGCAAAATCGAAGGCCGTTTGCTCGATCTGGCGCCTGCCGACGTGGCGGGATTGATTGCTCCACGGGCCTTGCAAATCCAGACTGGCATCGACGACAAGTCGAGCCCGATCGATCAGGCAAGAATCGCGGCGGCCAAGGCGCGCAGCTTCTATGAGAAGGCTGGCGCGCTGCCCAAGTTCAGCTTTGAAGAGTTCGCTGGGGGCCACGAGTTCCGTGGCAGTTTGGTCTGGCCCTTCCTTAAGAAATGGCTTTAGCCTGGCCAGGGAGCTCGATCCGGAAAATACAGCCCGCGCCTTCCACGTTCACCGTGCTGATCGAGCCGCCATTGGATTCGACCGCCCATTTCGTGATCGATAAACCTAATCCGGTGCCGCCAGTTTCACGGGAGCGCGCGCCATCCACCCGATAGAAACGGTCGAAGACTTTCTCCTGATCCTGCAGCGGAATTCCCGGACCGCTGTCCTCAATGGAAATCGAAATCCGGTCCAGGCCGAGATGCCCGAGGGTCACGACAATCTCACCTCCATTGGGAGAGTATTTGATCGCATTGTGAATCACATTGAGGAGGGCCTGCCGCAGCAAAAGCCAGTCACCGTAGACTTGTAGCGTTTCGTCCCCTTGCACTACAAAATGCTGCCCGCGCTCTTCGAGCAAGACTTCAAAGAGAGAGGCGCAATCGCGCACCAGATGGATAGCAGGAAAGGTCGAAGGTTGCAAGACCAGTTGCCCGGCATCGGCCCGCGAGATCGTGAGCAGGCTATCGACCAACCGGGTGAGCCGGTTCGATTCCTCCAACATGCTGCCGATGATGTCGCGATACTCAGCAGGCGTCACTTCCTTGCGCAGGCCGACCTCACCCACGCTACGGATGGCTGTGAGGGGGGTGCGCAACTCATGCGAGGCGTCGGAAGTAAAGCGCCGGAGCTGCTCGAAGGACTGTTCCAGCCTGCCCAGCATGCCGTTGAACACGCGAGCCAGATCAGCGAGTTCGCCATCTGCCTCGTTGATCGGCAGTCTGGAATGCAGTCTGTCCCCTGTGATCTCCTCGGCGCGTCTGGCCATCTGCTGCATAGGTTGCAGCGCCCGTTTCGCCAGAAAGGAACCCGCCACGCCTGCAATCGCCAGGACAAACGGAAGTGGGATGATCAACACCATCAGCTCCTCGCGAAAGTGCTGCCAGATGGGCGCTTCACTGTAGGCGACACGAATCAGGGTGGGCTGACCGGCAATGAGATGACGGCGGCTGACAATCTGCACTTTGGTGCCATCGGCGAGGATCTTCTCCCTGGGGGAGTATCCACCGGAGCCTTCTTGGGGGAGAATCTGGTCGCCGAGGGATCGGTTGCCGAGCAGGGTGTTGCGGAAGAGCACCTCGCCATCGGGAGATCGCACCTCCAGCAGGCGCTCCAATACTTCCCGCGATTCCGGATGGTTGTGATAATCCTCATGAAAGCCAAGACGCCCCGTGGAGGTGAAATAGAACAAGCCCTCCACTGTCTCCAGATCCTGAATCGCATGACGGACCAGTTGCGTGCGCAGATGCCGGAGCAACAACGCTGAGGCGCTAGCCGAATAGATCAGCAGGATGACGCCGAGCATGAGCATGTGCCACAGCGTCAGCTTGGTGCGGATGTGCCTCCAGCGAGGCGAGATCATGCGGCCCCTTCACGCACCACAAAACCCACGCCGCGTACGGTCTGGAGCAGCTTCAGTTCATAGCCTTCGTCGATCTTCCGGCGCAGGCGGGCAATGTGGACGTCAATGACGTTATCGATTGGAGTGGCTCGTGTGCTCTCCTTCCAGACATCTCGCGCCAGCATCTCGCGGGAGACGACAGAGCCTTGATTGCGCAGTAGATACTCGAGCAAATCGTATTCGCGTGTGGTGAGCTCTACTTGCACACCAGAGCGATAAACCGTGCGGCTGCCAATGTCGATCTCAAGATCGGCGACCTTCAACTTGACTCGCACGTCCGGGCCATTGCGCCGGAGCAGCGCTCGAATGCGGGCGAGTAGTTCCGGAAACGCAAAAGGCTTCACCAGATAATCGTCGGCGCCACAGTCCAGGCCGCGCACCCGGTCTTCGATGGAGTCCCGCGCGGTGAGCAACAGAACCGGCACGCGAATTCCGTTGTGCCGCAGTTGTGCCAGCACCTCCAGCCCATCGCGGCCGGGAAGCATCACATCCATCACAATCAGGTCGAAGCTTTGGGAATAGAGCAGGAAGAATCCCTCTTCGCCTGTGCGCGCCACCTGAACGGTAAAGTCTTCTTCGAGGCCTTCTTTGAGAGCCGCGGCGAGTTTCGGTTCATCTTCCACAACGAGGATCTGCACGCTATCTGTCCCTATATACCGCGATCCGCGACTCCGCGCTCCTGAATTGTTTCTGACAAAGCCGTAAGAGAAAGTTCAGAGACTCTTCAGTACAGAACCATGGTGAGGAGTCGTAAAACGGTAAGCAAAGCGAAATGTTGAAAGCTGGGCCGGCACAACGAGTAACGATTCACCTGAACGAGGACACGGTTGCCCGTAAGGATTTTCTATACCGGGAGATCTTTGCTTTTCTTTATGACCAAGGAGTGTCGGGAGCCAGTCTGATTCGGCCAGAGGCGGGCTTCGGGTCGCATCACCGGGTACACAAGGTGCACCCTTCGCAAGCAAGTGAAGAAGGGCATCTCCCCGTGCGCATCGATTTTATTGAAAGCGCGGAAAGGGTCTCGGAACTCCTCCCGGAGTTGGGCCGGATTGTGACCGACGGCTTGATTGAAACTCAGGACACCTTCCTCTATCAGGTTTCTGTGCAGGAGGACCTGAGCTAGATGAGGAGACTCCTGCCACTTCTCCTGTTGCTTCCTCTTCCCACATTCGCGCAGCCGTCGCGAACTCTCACCCTGCAAGAAGCTACGGAGGCCGCACTGCAGCATCATCCGCGGCTCGCCTCCGCCAGCCTGACGGCACAAGCGGAAGCCACGCGCGTGACGCAGGCGAAAGCTGCCTTTGGTCCGAATCTATCCTTGAACGCGACCGGCGCCGGCGCGGAACAAGGGACCGCGCTTGCCGCCGGCACATTGCAGACTTCGGCGCTTGCCAGCCGGGCCGCCGTCGGCGCGGCGCTCACGCAATTGATTACAGACTTCGGCCGGACAATGAAGCTTGCCGAGTCTGCCAAGTTCCGTGCCGAGGCGCAGGCGCGAACGGCCGACATTCGCCGAGCAGAGATTCTGTTGCAGGTTCATCAGGCTTACTATGCTGCGCTCGGGGCGCAGGCGGTTCATCAGGTGGCGCAGGCGACGCTGGAGACGCGGCGTCTTTTGTTGCGCCAGGTGCGCGGGCTCACAGAGAGCAATCTCAAATCGACACTCGATCTAACTTTTGCTGAACTTGCCGTTGCGGAAGCAGAACTGGCGCTCTATCAGGCGGACAATGCGGTTCGCGAAACTCATGCGCAGCTTTCCGCAGCCATGGGGAATGAAGATGATGACGCCTATACCTTAACGGACGTTCCGCTCTCTCCTCCGATCAATCCTGATGCCGCTGCGCTCGTGCAAAGCGCACTCAGCCAGCGTCCTGAACTCTCGGTGGCAAAGCTCAACATCACTTCGGCACAGGTCTTTGCCGATGCGGAACGGCGTCTTCGCTACCCCACCATTACCGGCATTGCGGTGGTGGGCGCCATCCCTGCTCACCAGGCGCCGCTGCACAATCGCTATGCGTCGGCTGGCGTCAATGTCACACTGCCCTTCCTCAATGGTGGCCTGTTCCATGCGCGCCGCGCGGAAGCCGATCTTCGCGCGAGTGCGGCTGCAAAGGATGCGGAAGATCTGAGCGTGCAAATTGCATCCGGTGTCCGGGTTGCCTGGTACCAGGCGAACACGGCCTATCGCCGCATCGATGTCACTGCCCGCATGGTCACTCAAGCCGATACCGCCTATCGATTGGCACGCAGCCGCTATGAGATCGGGCTGGGCACCATTGTTGAACTGAACCAGGCGCAACTTGCGCAAACCTCCGCGCAGATTGCGGACGCCAGTGCTCGCTACGAGTTTCTGATCCGCACTGCCAATCTCAATTTCGCCACGGGAAACATCCAATGATTCTTCGCCGCTCTTCGCTTTCCGCCGCCGCACTGGCTCTGTCTGCTTTCCTGTCGTCCTGCGGCAAAAACGAGATCGCTACGCGAGTTGCCGCCAACGCACTGCCCATTGTTCCGGTCGCCGCCGTCCAGCGTATGGACTTGTCTCGTTCCACCATCCTGACCGCGGAGTTCGAACCCTTTCAGGAAGTCGAACTGATGGCGAAGGTATCCGGCTATGTCCAATCGATCAAGGTCGATATCGGCGACCAGGTGAAGGCCGGCCAGTTGATTGCCGTCCTTGAAGTTCCTGAGATGCAGGATGACCTATCGCGCGCAACCGCAACCATCGAGCAAGCTGAAGCCGAGACTGCTGCGGCTCGTGACGAACTGGCGCGCAGTGAATCTGCCTATCAGATTGCTCACATCTCTTTCACCCGCGTGCAGGATCTTTCGAAGCGGGAACCTGGCCTCATTCCCTTGCAGGAAGTGGATGAGGTTCGCTCGCGCGAACTGATCGCGCAAGCGCAACTGTCCTCGGCAAAGTCGAAACTGCGTGTAGCCCAGCAACGGGCCCAGGTGGCCCGCTCGGACGAATCGCGTGTCCGCACGATGAAGAACTATGTGTCGATCACGGCGCCCTTTGCCGGCACCGTCACCCGGCGCTATGCGAATCTCGGATCGCTTGTGCAGGCGGGTACTTCGTCGCAAACTCAGGCCATGCCACTCGTCCGGCTCTCACAAAACGGACTGCTACGGCTGCGGCTTCCAGTTCCTGAGTCAATGGTGCCGAGTGTGAAGGTAGGACGCCCGGTTGAGGTGCGCGTTGCCTCCCTGGCACGAAGTTTTGAAGGGCGTGTCGCTCGTTTCACCGCGAAGGTCGACCAGGCGACACGCACCATGCTGACGGAAGTGGATGTTCCGAATGCATCGAATCTCATCGTCCCTGGCATGTATGCCGAGGTGACGCTGGGCCTCGAAGGACGCCCGCAAGTTCTGTCCGTGCCGCTTGAAGCGATTGAGCGAAGTGCCTCCGCCACCCGCGTCTTTGTTGTCGATGGCAGCGGAGTCGTCAAAATTGTTCCCGTCAAGCTGGGCATCGAAGACGCTCACAACGCGGAAGTACAGTCGGGCCTGCAAGTAGGCGATCAGGTGATGACGGCCCAACGCTCCGGCGTGAAAGAAGGCGATCATGTGCAGCCGAAACTGGTTGCCGCGGGTCAGGGGAAATAGTTCATGTCTCGTTTTGCGATCAAGACGCCCTACTTCATCGTTGTCATCTGCCTGATCATTGCGCTCGTTGGCGGAGTCAGTTTGTCCCGGATGCCAGTGGACATGTTCCCACCGATCAATATTCCCGTGGTGGTCGTGGCGACCTTCTATTCAGGCATGCCGCCGGAACAGATCGAAAGCAATATCACCTTCCACATGGAACGCTTCCTCACGCTCGGTAGCGGCATTGAGCACATGGAATCGCGCTCGCTCACCGGGGTCAGTGTGATCAAGGTTTATTTCCAACCGGGTACGAATGCCGATGCAGCCGTCTCGACCATCGCGAATCTGGCCATGGCGGAGATGAGCCGCCTGCCTCCAGGGACGCTGCCGCCAGTTGTATTGAAGTTCGATGCGGCAAGCCTTCCGGTCTGCCTGGTCACTCTGAAAGGCGATGGCCTTAGCGAAACGCAGCTCAAGGACATCGCGCAGAACAACATCCGCAACCAGCTTGCTGGAGTGCCCGGCGCTTCAGTGCCTCAGCCCTTTGGCGGCCGTACGCGGCAGATCATGCTCTATGCCGATCCCTTCAAGCTCGAAGCGCATCAGCTCAGCCTGATGGACGTGGTGCGTTCGATTGGCGAATCGAACATCATCCTCCCTGCGGGCGACGTGCAGATGGGGCGCCTCGACTACAGCATCTACACGAACAGCTTGCTGAACAGCGTCGCCGACATCAACCAGGTGCCTCTGAAAGTAGTGGGCGGATCTCCGGTGCGTGTGTCTGATATTGGCGAAGCGAAGGATGCCTACAGTCTGCAGTACAACGCGGTCCGCGTGAATGGCCAGCGATCGGTTTATCTTCCGGTGCTCAAGCAGGGCGGCGACTCGAACACAATCGAAGTGGTCGATGGCGTGCGCAAGAAGATCGAGAAGCTGGTGGATACGCCAGACTCTCTGGTCAGCAAAGTGGTCTTCGATCAGTCGCAGTTTGTGAAGACCGCGATCGAGACGCTGCTGCATGAAGGTGCGCTTGGTCTCTTTCTCACCTCAGTGATGATTCTTGTTTTCCTTGGCAGCATGCGTGCCACTCTCGCTGTCTTCTTCTCAATTCCTCTCTCAGCACTGGCAACCTTCGTTGTCCTCCAGATCGGTGGCAGCTCGATCAACACGATGGTGCTCGGTGGTCTGGCTCTTGCCCTTTCGCGGCTCATCGATAACTCGGTAGTCGTTCTCGAGAATATTTACCGGCATCTCGAGATGGGTGATCCACCCGCTGTTGCTGCAGAGCAGGGAGGTCGTGAGGTCGCCTTACCTGTACTGGCGGCGACTCTCACGACCGTCGTTGTCTTCTTCCCTGTCACGATGTTGTACGGCGTGAGTAAGTTCCTCTTCTCGTCGCTCGCTCTCGCCGTTGTCATTTCTCTCTTTGCTTCTTATGCCGTGGCGATGACGGTGGTGCCTCTGTTCTGTGCCCGCTTCATCCATAGTGCTGCGCATGCAGAAGCAGAACTAGGCAAGCGCCTGGGCTACGGCGCGCGCTTCAACCAGTGGTTCAATCGTATTTTCGATCGCTTCCTCAATGTCTACGACCGCATGGTGAGCCAGGTGGTCTTGCGGCCTGTTGCTACTCTCGTGCTCTTCTCGATTTGCTTTGGTGTGAGTTTGTTGATCTTCCCGTTGCTGGGCTTGTCCTTCTTCCCGCAGACCGATGCCGGGCAGTTTGTGATGCGCGTGAAAGCGCCGTCTGGCACTCGTTTGGTGGAGACCGAAGCGGATATCAGCAAGCTCGAAGATCTCATCCGCCGCGTCGTTGCGAAGGACGATCTGAACATGATCGTTTCGAACATCGGCATTGATCCTGGCTTCTCCGCGATGTATTCGAACAATGCCGCCATGCATACGGCCTTTGTCCAGGTGGCGCTGAATGAAGGCCACCGTACCGGCAGCTATGAGTACATCGAACGCGTAAAGCATGCGATGCAGCAGGAGTTGCCACAACTGACACCCTACTTCGCCTCCGGAAGTCTTGTCGAATCGGTGGTCAACATGGGCCTGCCCGCGCCGGTGAATCTGCAAGTTGCCGGATCGAATCTCGCCGCCAACTACTCCATCGCGCAAGAACTGGCGCAGGGCATCCGCAAGTTCCCTGGCGTCGCGGACGTCTTCATCCCGCAGGATCTGGATCAGCCCGCGCTGAAGATTGACATTGACCGGGTCCGCTCGCGCGAGCTCGGCTTGAGCCAGAAAGAAGTTGTGACGAACGTCATCACGGCGCTCACCTCCAACCAGATGATCGCGCCCAGCATCTGGGTGGATCCGAAGAACGGCAACAATTACTTCCTGAGCGTTCAATATCCGGAGCAGCAGGTGAAGAACGTCATTGACCTTCGCGCCATCTCGCTGCGCGGCGCCAACTCCTCGCAGCCGACACGGCTCGACATGGTGAGCAATGTGAAACAGGTGGAAGCGCCCACCGAAGTGGATCACTACCAGATCCGGCGCGTGATCGACGTCTATGTTCGCCCCAGCGGCGAAGATCTGGGCGACATTGCCGGGCGCATTGATGGCTTGATCGCAAAAACAAAATTGCCGAAGGGAGTTGATGTCTCAATGCGCGGAATGGTGGAGGGGATGCGCGCCTCGTTCCGTAGTTTCGCGATTGGGCTGGTGCTCTCTGTTCTGCTGCTGTACTTGATTCTGGTGGCGCAGTTCCGGTCCTTCCTGGACCCATTTATCATTCTTCTTGCCTTGCCCCCGGGCATCAGCGGCGTGCTGCTGACCCTCTGGCTTTCGGACACCACGCTGAATGTCATGTCGCTCATGGGTGTGGTGATGCTGGCCGGTGTGGCGATGTCTAACAGCATTCTCATTGTCGAGTTTGCTCACCATCTCCGTCATGAGGGCCGCAAGGTGCGCGATGCTATTGTCACTGCGTGCCGCGTGCGTCTGCGCCCCGTCCTGATGACTTCGCTGGCCACCATCATTGGTCTGATGCCGATGGCATTGAAGTTGGGTGAAGGCAGCGAATCGTATGCGCCACTCGCGCGTGCTCTCTTAGGAGGGCTGACTGTTTCTGTTCTGTGTACCGTCTTTCTTGTACCGGCCGGATTCTATCTGGCCTATCGCAATCAGGATCCTATCGAGGAATAATCTTTAGGAAAAGGAGCCGCTGTCCACGTCATGAAGCGTTCTCGCGATCACATCTTTACTTACGGGCCTATTCAGTTGACCCGTGAGACGCGAAGGGTCACGGTCGACGGTAGTCCTGTGGGTTTGACCGCGACTGAGTTCCGTCTTCTTGAAACTCTGCTTGCCGATCCGGACGTTGTCTTTAGTCGGGATCAGCTTCTGCGGGCTGCCTGGCCAAGCTCTCGCAGTCCTTCGGGCCGCGCGGTGGATATTTGCATCCGCCGCATCCGCCTGAAGTTGGCTTCGCATCCGGTTGCGCAGTCCTTTCTGCAGACGGTGCGCGGCTTCGGCTATAGCCTCGCGCCGCGTTAGCCCAAGGCCGACAATGGAGGCATGAACTGGATCTTCTGGGCCCTCCTGTCTGCCTTCTTTGCCGGGGCGACGGCGGTGCTGGCGAAAATTGGCGTCTCGCATGTGGATTCCAACCTCGCGACCGCGGTGCGCACTACAGTGATTCTTGTGGTGGCCTGGGGCATCGCCTTTGCGACTGTGCCTCTCCATTCTGTTGTTGAGATGAGCCGGAAGAGTCTACTTTTTCTGGTCCTGTCAGGGCTTGCGACCGGCCTTTCCTGGCTCTGTTACTTTCGCGCGCTCCAACTCGGCGAAGCCTCCCGCGTCGCTCCCATCGACAAGCTCAGCGTTGTTTTTGTCATCATTTTTGCCGCCCTCTTTCTGGGGGAGCGGCTCACTCCGGCGACGATTGCCGGCGCTGCCCTCATTGCCTCGGGCGCCATTCTGCTGGCAATCCAGTAGTCTGGTTTCAAGATGAATTTCCGATCACTGGCCTTCTTGTTTTTGAGCTTTGCCGCCTACGCAGAACAGTTCACGCTCTTCGATGTCACCTTTACCTATACGAAGGCCGATGCGGACAATTCGACGCCGAGCAAATCGCATTACTACGTCAAAGGTGCCGCTCTCAATCCCAACCGTCCGCGCGATTGGACCAGCCCGATCGATTATCGCAATGGCACCGTACACATTCGGGCTGAAGTGCTGGAAAAGCCGGCCGGCAGCGAGCCCACCACCTGGACCCTCTGCTACATCCCGAACCAGGGCAAAGGCAACAACTACGGCTGCACCGGCACCGGACTCTACACCGAAAAAGGCGTCTACGAACTCGATGTGCCGATGACCTCCTGGTGGGAGAACGATTCGATCGTCTGGACCGAAGGCATCAAGCAGATGGACCTGGTCATCAAGGACAACAGCGGCGGCAAAGGCCACGCCCACAAGCGTGAAGACTCCGAGAAGTTCTTCCCCACCAAGATGCGAATCACGATGGTACAGGTGTCCAAAGGCTCCAAGTACGATCCGTCGCTGCTCCCCAGCCGCTAACGCAGATCTTCGCAAGGCCGGAAACCTTTTCGGCCTGAAAGAATACTATAGTATTTTGATCTAGAATATGGCATACTCGGCTCAGTGAGCCAGAATGCCCCCAAAAAGCGTCTGATCTGCCTATGGCAGGCCCTCTTCTGTGCCTCGCTCTTCGCCCAGACTCCTGTCGTGAAGAATCAAGGCTTCCTTCCTTTCGCCGACGCGCCAATCGGCTACCGCGCTTCGAAGACCCTCAACGACCAGATCACCCAACTGAACCGGCAGCTCGACAGCGGCAAGATCCAGCTCGCCTACGAGCCTGACCACGGCTATCTGAAGTCGGTTCTTGCGGCTCTTGGAGTTCCGGCCACTTCGCAAACGCTCGTCTATTCGAAAACCAGTCTCCAGTTCCAACACATTTCCCCCAAGACGCCGCGTGCGCTGTATTTCAATGACAATGTCTATGTCGGTCAGGTGCTGAACTCGAAGTCGCTGGAGCTCATTGCCTTTGATGCCACCCAGGGTGCTGTTTTCTATGTGCTGAATGAGCAGCAGGTGGATAAACCCCGCTTTGAGCGCGCCCAACTCGATTGCGTGCAATGCCACATCGCGACGGCGACACGCGGCATTCCCGGAGTGATGGTTCGCTCCGTGGTCACTGCGCCGAGCGGCTATCCCAAAGGCGGCGCCCCTATTTACACGATGGGCCACGAAACTCCCATTGAGAAGCGTTGGGGCGGCTGGTATGTCACCGGCACTCAGGGCAAAGAGAATCTCGAGGGCGTGGTCGATACCTCACGCTTTCTCACTCGTCACAGTGACGTCGTTGCCCATCTGGTGCTCGCCCACCAGACGCAGATGCACAATCTCGTCACCGAGACGAACTATCGCTATCGCCTCGGCCTGCACAATGACGCAAAGAAGGCGAGCGCTCCGGTCCAGCCATCTGCCGAGACCAGGCAACAGTATGAGACTGCCGCGGAGGCGGCTCTCCGCTATCTTCTGTTTACCAGGGAAGCCGCGCTCCCTGCGGGCCTCCACGAATCCTCCACGTTCACAAAAGACTTCTCTGCTCTCGGGCCACGAGACCGCAAAGGCCGTTCCTTGCGGGATTTTGACCTGGAGAAACGGATCTTCAAGTACCCCTGCAGTTACTTGATCTACTCGGACGCCTTCGACGCCATTCCGGGCCCAGCCCGCGACTACCTGTTGCAGCGCCTGTTCGAAGTACTCAGCGGCCGCGATCAAAGCCCCGACTTCGCCGCAGTGTCAGCCGAGGATCGTCGGGCGATCCTCGAAATCCTTGTGGATACCAAGCCCGGATTGCCGGAGGACTGGAAGCAGTTCCTCGGCCAGCCCGTCAGCCAGGTCTCCGCGCCGGCACCCCCACCGGCTCAACTCCAACGCTAAGTAAACCCGAAAGGTACGCAACTATGCAGATCACTGCGAAATCTCTAGCCATCGCGGCTACCCTTGTCTGGGGGCTCAGCGCCTCCGCGGCAGAGAATTGGAACGGACGTTGGGCCGCCTCGCTCCAGTCCGCCAACGGCGTCTCCATCCCGTTTCGCCTCGACATCTCTCAGGACGGCGACTCCGTCGTCGGGACGCTCTATAACGGGCGCGACCCGAAAACCACCTCAAGCGCCAAGATCAGCAACGGCAAGATCGAACTGAACTTTGAGCATTACCTGACTTCGATCCAGGCGGAGTGGAAAGATGGCGAACTCGACGGCCAGATCATTTCTCTCCGCAAGCGGACGGCCGCGGCTGGTCCGCAGGGCAACCAACAGTATGCAGGCACGGAGCGGCAGGCTGCCGCATATCGTTCCCCGGCTGGCACTCCCTTCCACGCCAAGCGTTATGTGGCGCCCACGGCGGCCAAGCTCGGCAACATTCCGCAGATCGGCGGCGTGTGGGAAGTCGCTCAAGAGACCGCCAAGGGAGAGAAGGCCTGGCGTGTCGTCGTCGAACAGAAGGACGCTGAGATTCTGGCCACCGTGCTGCGCATCGATGGTGACACCGGCGCACTCACCGGCGAGTTCAAGGATGGCAGCTTCATCGCCAGCCATTACGATGGCGCGCGTCCCGGCCGGATTGAGCTAACCCCGCAAGCGGACGGCAGCCTGAGCGTGAAGCTCAACGCGGTGCCGCGTGTGGTGGAAGTAACGGCCTACCGTCCCGAGGTCGCTCGTGCCAAGGGACTTCCCGAACCCTCCAACTTCCTCACCCACACCACCGTGCGTGACCCGAATGAGGTCTTCACCTACAGCTTCCCCGACGTAAACGGCAAGACGATCTCGAACGAAGATCCGCTGGTCAAGGGCAAGGTGGTGGTGGCCGTGGTGACGGGCACCTGGTGCCCCAACTGCCACGACGAAGCGCAGTATCTGGTGCAACTCCAGAAGAAATATGCCGACAAGGGCGTACAGGTGATCGCTCTCGATTTTGAAGAGGAAGATCAACTGCAGTCGCTGACTCGCGTCAAGGCCTTCATCAAGAAGTATGGCGTGCCCTATCCCTATCTACTGGCTGGAACTCCTGCCGAGATGTGGGATAAGGTGCCCCAGGCTGTCAATCTGAACACCTGGCCCGCCACCTTCTTCATCGGCCGCGACGGCAAGGTGAAGGCGGTGCATTCCGGTTTTGCGGCACCAGCCAGCGGTCCTTATCATGCGGCCCTCAAAGAAGAGTTCACCTCGATCATTGATGGTCTCTTGCGCGAGAAGGCTCCGTCGGAAAGCGCAGCACCTGTGACTTCTGCTCGCCGTTAGTTAGTCTCTGCCGCTGGCGTACTGGATGGTGCGCCAGCGGCGGTCTTGAAATACGATGCTAAGAATTCTTTTCCCTCTCCTCTTCTCCCTCTCCCTGCCGGCCCAGCAGCCAGACCCGAATGTCACGATCCAGTCCGATGCGGCGGCGCGTCTGGAAATTGATGGAAAACCTTCAGGTGACCTCAGGCCCGGCCAGCCCCTGCGGCTCAGTCTTCCACCTGGAGAGCACCAGCTCCAAGCGATCGCAGCGCAACCCGCCGCCACCCCGTGGCGGAAGCTGATTCTTGTCTCGTCCGCACTCCCGGCGACGGTCCACATCCCCTTGCGCGCGCACCTGCTCGGCGTTCAGATTCTGAAGCAGGGGACCTGGAAAGATGAACGTAGCGGTTTGCTTTGGGCTGCCGCCGACAATGGTTCGGGCGTCACCGTCAGCCAGGCGAACTACTATTGCAGCCACCTCGATCTTGCCGGCCATAAAGACTGGCGGCTCCCCACGATTGATGAACTGCAACCGCTCTTCGGCGGCACGGCCGACGAGCGTGGTTTTCGCGTGATTGTCCCATTGAAGCTCTCCGGATGGGCCTGGAGTTCCACGCAAGGCAACGAAGAAGCAGAGAACTGGGCCCTCGATTTTGCCGATGGCGCTCGTGCGTCTGTCGCTGCAGGGGATGCTGGACTGAATCGCGCGCTCTGCGTCCGCCGCTGACTCTTTCCCACCTCCATTTTCTTCAAATCAATTCTGAATTTTTCTTCCTCGAAGTACTTGGACCAAACTGGTCTCGTATGCTACAGTCAACATCTGTAGATGCAAGTAAATTGCATTTTATAGAATGAACTTCAGCTTCGTAACCCGTTTCGTCCGTTCTCCCCAACAGCTCTGGCTTCGCAAGGCGTTCTTTCAGATCCATCTTTGGGTGGGACTGTTTGTGGCGCTTTATGTCGTTCTGATCGGAATTACCGGTTCAATTCTGGTGTTCCGCAAAGAACTGGAGGCCTGGAGCCGCCCTGCCGAGCTTCGCGCCCAATGGGACGGGAGGGCTCAGATTGATATGGCGGCCGCCATATCGCTGATCGAGAAGGCGGTACCAAATCGGACAATCAGTTTCATCTATGCTCCGAAGCCCGACCTTCCGGCCTATATGGGTCTGCTCCCTGGCAAAGACGGAACGCTGACGGTTGCTCTCGATCCCAATACCGGCCGCGTGCTCGGAACTGAGACTGCCGCGCAGCATGCCTTCCTACGGCTCGTCGGGCAGTTTCACTACTTTCTGCTTCTTCCTCGCGCCTCTGGTCTCACTCTGAATGGCATTGGCTCTGTATTCCTGCTGATCCTCACCGGCAGTGGACTGCTCTTGTGGTGGCCCGGGATTCAGTCCTGGAAGCGAGGATTTATCGTCGACTTCTCCAAAAGCTGGAAGCGCATCAACTTCGATGCCCATAACGTGATCGGCTTCTGGACTCTCTCGATCGTCGCGTTTTGGGCCCTTACTGGCGTCTACTTTGCCTGGCCTGCACCGGTTACCAGTGTGATCACCCAGTTTTCGCCGCTTTCGAATCCAATGAAGCGATTCGCGGTAGAAGCGGTGAAGAAGGGTATGCCACGGCAGGATCCCGCTGTGATTCTGGCCGAAGCAGAGAGGTTGAGTGCGGGTCGCAATCTGACTGCGGTGAGCCTGCCCGCCGCACCCGCGCCGATGCTGGTCTATGTGTCGAGGAGTACGACCGGAACTCTGCTGGAGTCAGACTACCTCTATTTTGATCCCTATACCGGTCGGCATCTCGGCACTTGGCAGAGAGGGCTCACGCACACGGCGGGCGATTGGATTCTGTGGTCGATCTATCCCTTGCATTTCGGCACGCAGTGGGGTCTTACCGTCAAAATTCTCTGGGCTCTGCTCGGACTCTCTCTCCCAGCCCTGGTCATTACCGGTGCGCTGATGTATTGGAATCGCTACCTCGGGAAGCAATGGGCTCAGATGCAGCGAGCTTGGAACAGGAAGTAAATGAAACACCAAAGAAACTCTCAATTGGCACAATATTTACTAGGCATTGTGCTGCTGGCAGCGCCAGCCTGGACACAACCTGCGGAACTCTCCGGCTTTGTGAGAGACACCACTGGGGCAGCGGTTGCCAATGCGCGGCTGACCATTCGGAATCTCGATACCAACGTTCAGTTGACCGTCAGTAGTAACGGGCTGGGCATCTACAATCTGCCCTCCTTGCCGCCAGGACGCTATGAACTCAGCGTAGAAGCGGTTGGCTTTCAGAAGCAGATCATTGAAGACATCAAGCTCGAGGTCGCCGCAAAGGTAGCCCGCGAGATTCTGCTTCCGGTGGGCAGCCTCAGCCAGGCGATGACCGTCAATGGCAGCGGGATCAACATCAACACCGTCGATGCGAGCGTCAGCACGGTGATCGACCGGCACTTTGTGGAGAACATGCCTCTCAATGGGCGCTCCTTCCAATCGCTGCTGACGCTGGTGCCGGGCGTAACCGCCGTCGTGTCCAGTCGAGGCACCGGTCAGAGCGGTGCGATGAGCGTGAATGGCCAGCGGACGGAATCGAATTACTTCACAGTCGATGGAGTCAGCGCGAACACGGGCGCCTCGCCGTCCACTCCCGGTTGGGGTGCAGGTTATGGCGGCTCCACTCCGGGCGAGACGGCGCTGGGCACCACACAGAGCCTCGTGTCGGTCGACGCGCTGCAGGAGTTTCGCGCCACCACTTCTACCTATTCCGCTGAGTATGGCCGCGGTCCTGGCGGGCAGTTCTCCTTCACCACTCGCTCGGGTACCAACGGCTTCCATGGTTCGCTGTTCAACTACTTCCGCAACGATGCTCTCGATGCGAACAACTTCTTCAGCAACGCCACTGGCACTCAGAAACCGAAGCAGCGGCAGAACGACTTCGGAGGCACCTTGGGTGGCCCCTTGCACATTCCAAAGCTTTACAACGGCAAAGACCGCACCTTCTTCTTCTTTTCGTATGAAGGCCTGCGTTTGCGCACCCCGCAGCCTGCAGTGGTGACAGATGTCCCCAGCCTGGCCATGCGCGCGAATGCACCCGTTCCCTTGCGCGTCTTCCTCAATGCCTTCCCGCTTCCAAATGGGCCTGAAACCGTGCAAGGCCTGGCCAGCTTCACCGGCGTCTGGTCTAACCCAGGTTCGATCAACAGTTCCAGCCTGCGCATGGACCACAGCATTACCGACACCTTCAAAGTCTTTGGCCGCTACAGCGACGCGCCGTCGGAGAGCATCACTCGGAGCACCTCAAACATGGCTCGCTCCACCTCGCAGTTGGGCAGTGCAAAGACTCTGACCCTCGGGGCAACGAACATCTTCAGTGCGCGCGCCAACAACGAGCTGCGCTTCAACCTCACGCGCAACGGGCAGGGCCTCCTTCATACCCTCGACAACTTCGGTGGCGCCACGCCATTGAAGATTTCAGCGATTCCGGGCTATAGCAATTCCGACCAGCACTGGGTCGACATCTATCTGCAGTGGGGTCTGCGGCCGAGCTACGCCTTGAACAGCAAGCGCAATCTGCAGCAGCAGATCAATCTCACCGATAGCTTCAGCCTGTCGCTGGGGAGGCACAATCTAAAGGCCGGCATCGACTATCGCCGTCTGGCTACCCAACAGGCCTCTCCCTCGCTCTATCAGTTTGCTCTCTACAACACCTATACCGAACTGATGGCGAACACGGCGCCGAATGTGACGCTCGAGCGCTTCTCTGGCGATGTGAGCCCGATCTACACCAACTTTTCCGCCTTCCTTCAGGATGAGTGGAAGATCAACTCTCGACTCAGCCTGTCGCTTGGGCTGCGTTGGGACGTCAATCCGCCGCCCTCTGACAGCAATGGCAACATTCCCTACAATCTAGACCAGACCCGCAACCTGGCAACGGCAAAGATGGCGCCCGCTGGCACTCCATTGTGGAACACGCGTTGGAACAACCTCGCTCCACGCATCGGTCTTGCCTACCATCTGCGTCAGAGCAATGGCTGGGACACCGTACTCCGCCTGGGCAGTGGCTTGTTCTACGACACCACCAATACAATGGCTTCACATGGCTACTTTGGTGTTGGCCTGGTGGGCGCGCTTCGATTTCTCAATGTCGGCTCTGCCTTTCCGGTCTCCGCCGATCAGATCGCCCAGCTTCCGGTTGGAAGCATCGCAACGCCGTACAACTTCAGCGTCTACGCCATCAATCGCGACATCAAATCTCCCTACACGATGCAGTGGAGTGCGGCGGTCGAACAGGGCATAGGTCAAAACCAGACCCTCACGTTGAACTACATCGGCTCGGCAACCCGGCAACTGCCTGTCGCCTGGACTTACAATGCCGCAGCCGCGGGAGCGATCAATCCGGACTTCAAGGCTTGGGGTCTGTACCTGACCACGAACGGCGCCAACGCCAGTTATCACGGGCTGCAGGCTCAGTTCCAGCGCCGGATCTCGAGGGGGCTCCAGGCAACGGCCTTCTACACTTGGTCCCACACGATTGACGATGCTACGAACAACTTTGGAGTGAGCAAGCTGCTGCGCGGCAATTCGGACTATGACATCCGGCACAACTTCCAAAGCGCGATCACCTACGAGCTTCCAGGGCGCTATAGCCACTCCTGGCTGAACGCGGCCTTCGCACACTGGGCGACGGACACGCGCATCTCCGCGCGGTCTGGAATGCCGGTTGATATTCTCGGCATCACTGGCGTCGATCCAACTCTGGGGACAAGTGTTTCCTACCAACCGAACCTGGTTGCCGGTCAGCCGCTCTACATTTCGGACAAGGCTGCGCCCGGTGGACGCCGCATCAATTTTGCGGCCTTCAGCACGACCGTGGTTGGAACCCATGGCAATCTCGGCCGTAATGTCGCAAACGGGTTTGGAACTTTCCAAACCGACATCGCCATCCGGCGGCAGTTTCAGCTCTCAGAGCGCTTTGGATTGCAATTCCGCGGCGAGGCCTTCAATGTCTTCAATCACCCGGTCTTCGGGTCGATTTACAACCAACTCTCGAGCGGTGCGGCGCGCTTCGGCTTGGCGTACAACACACAGAACACTCAGATGGGCGGGTTGAATTCGCTCTACCAGACGGGTGGTCCGCGGTCGGTGCAGTTGGCTCTGAAGCTGATTTTTTAAGGGCAAGAGGAAAAAGATCGATGAAAAAAAATTTGATGCTTATCATGCTGCTCAGCAGCACCATGATGTTTGGTCACGCCGTCTGGATTGAGAAAGACAAAGCTCTGGCTAAGGCCTATTTCGGCGAATGGGCCGAAGACAAACGCGAAGTCAGTGGAAAGCTCCTGGACTATATCAAGGCCCCGAAGGCCTTTCTCGGAGTCGACAAGACGCCGCTGACACTGACCAAAGAGGCAAACCACTTTGCCATTCCTGTCACCGGCTCCGGCGATGTCCGCCTGGTCGAAGATACGCTGAAAGTGGGCGTGAATAAGACGACCAATGTGAAGACCAAGGGCTTCTATATTGCCAAGTACGGCCGTACCGAGACCAAGGCAGTGACCGATCTCGAACTCGTGCCGGATGCGGCTGGCAGCAACAGCTTCACCTTGTTCCTGAAGGGTGCTCCCCTGCCCAAGGCGCCTGTCCATGTCTTTGGCCCGCCCCGCTGGCAGAAGGAGTTCTTCACCGACGCGCAGGGCAAGGTGACGATTGAAACGCCCTGGTCTGGACCTTACTTCGTCGAAGTGGAACATCTGCTGAAGGCTGCGGGCGGGAGTGGCGACGACGCCTACGATCAGGCCCGCTATGTCTTTACTCTGTTCTTTGAGACAGCAAAGGGCATTCGCTGGAAGTAAGAAGCCTGTCTATGCTGAAGTGTAAGGCCCATGACCGCTTCTACACTCGCCTTTGTCGATACCCTTTGCCGCGTTCCGCTCTTCAATGAGTTGTCGCACGCCGAACTGGCCTCGATCGCGGTGGGAGTCTCTTCCCTCCGCTTCGAGGCCGGTGCCGTTATCTTCTCAGAAGGCGAGAAAGGCGGCGACCTCTTCATCGTCCAAAGCGGTAGCGTCCGGATTGTGAAGTTGTCCCCGGGCGGGCGGCACCAACTCATCGCCATCGAACGTCCCGGCAACTCACTCGAAGAGTCGTCTGTCTTTGACGGTGGCCGCTATTCGGTGACAGCGCTGGCGATTGAAGATTGCACTCTCTTGCGCCTCGATGGCCCCAGCTTCTTCCGCTTCTGCCTCCAGCATCCGGACGTTGCGATCAAAGTGATTCGCGTCTTGGCGCAGCGGCTCAAGACCCTGAAGCGGCTGGTAGAAGATCTCTCCTTTGCCACGGTGCGCGACCGTCTTATTGCCCACCTGCTGCGCCTGGCACAAGACGCCGGCAAGCTTTGCGCTGAAGGCATCCTCATCGAGTTGCAAGAGAATCAGGAAGAACTCGCCGCACGGCTGGGCACCGTACGCGAGTTGATTTCGAGGAATCTCGGACGCCTCCATGGCGCCGGGTTCATTGTCATGAAGCGCCGCGCCCTCACCATCCCCGATCTCGACAAACTGGCCGCCGAACTTTCTTTCTAAAACATCCGCGGCATGTGACTTCAGTCATCGCGCCTTGCCACTGGCCTTTCTACGCTGAGTCATGCCCTACGTAATTGCGGAACCTTGCATTGGAGTGAAGGACACGGCCTGTGTCGATGCCTGTCCAGTGGATGCGATTCACCCTCGTGGCGACGAGCCCGGCTTTGGCGCAGAAAGCCAGTTGTACATCCATCCGGAGGACTGCATCTGCTGCGGAGCCTGCGTGCCGGTCTGTCCTGCCGCTGCGATCTTTCCGGCAGAAGATCTGACCGCCAGTTGGAGTCAGCGCAATGCCGATTGGTACCAGCGCTAGGCGTCTTCGCGCAAGCTCGTCACCGGGTCCACGCGTGAGGCGCGGTTGGCCGGCACAAAGCCGGCGGCAATCCCCACGGCCATCATCAGCGCACAAGCGAAGCTAAAGGCCAGCGGGTCCATCGGCGAGGTCTCATACAGCAGATTCTTCATCACTCGCGTCAAGGAGAAGGCTCCCGCCAGGCCAAGCAACAATCCGGCGGCAACCGTCACCACTGCATTCTGCAGCACCTGCAGGACGACATCGATTCCCCTTGCGCCCAGCGCCATCCGGATGCCGATCTCGCGCCGCTGCTGCATCACCGCATTCGACAGCACACCATACAGACCCAGTGCTGCAAGCAAGGCCGCCACCAGCGCAAAGCAGCCGATCAACCAGGCCGGGCGGCTCGATCCCGATAAGGTCTGCTCGCGCACTTCCTGCATCGTGGCCAGATCTCCCGGCGCAAGCGACGGGTCCACTTCGCGCAAGGCTTCCCGCAAGCCGGGCACCACCACGCTGGGCTCGCCCTGGGTGCGGACAATCAGCCGCACGCCGCCGCTGGGCGACTGGGCCAGTGGCACATAGACGACGGGTGGGTCTGGCCTCCCCGGCCCGCCGACGCGCTCGCTGCGGATCACCCCGGCAATCTCGATGTCCTGTATCGTCGTGCCTTTCACCTCATAGTTCGGGCACGACACCTGTACCTTCATTCCCACCGGGTCCTTGCCTTGAGCGACTTCACGCAGCCGCTGGGCCAACGCTTCGTTGATCACCGCAATGCGCGGCGTGTTGTTGCGATCGCGCTCCGTGATCTCGCGGCCAGACAGAAGCGGAATCCCGAAGCTTCGGAAGTAGCCGGGGTCGACACGCTTGAAGCGCACATTCACCGGCTTCTCCACGCCCGGCACCATCATGCCTTCGCCGTTCCCAATCCAGCGCAAAGGCAGATGGGTGGCCAAGGCAACCTCGCTGACGCCGGGCGCCGCTTTCACCCGCTGCGCGAGAGATTCGTAAAGCAACGCGGCCCGTTGCGGTGTCGGGTAGGCACGCAAGGGGACATCGATCGACATCGTCATCACCTTGTCGATGCGCACCCCGGTATCAAGATCCTGCAGCTTCAACAGGCTGCGAAATAGCAACATCGCGCCGCACAGCAATACAAGCGACAAGGCAACCTCGGCGATCACAATCAGCCGTCGTGCAAAGGAGTGCGAGCCGGAAGAACCGCGCGCGGTCGCATTCATCGAGGCCGCCAGATTGGCAAACGAAGTCTGGAGCGAAGGCAATACACCCACCAGCAACGCAACTCCCAAGGCCAGTAGCACCGCAAAGGCGAGCACCCGCAGGTCGAGATTGACGGCAGCGGTGAAGGGCAAAGCCTGCAAGAGAAAGGGCTGCGCCAAGCGCAGCAACAACCAGGCCAGCAAGACGCCCGCCGCGCCACCCAGCAGGCAAAGCGCCAAGCTCTCGGTGAGCAATTGCGCAATCAGCCTGCCCCGGCTCGCGCCCAAGGCCGCACGCACTGCAAGCTCTTTGCGGCGCGCGACACCTTTGCCGATCAGCAGATTTGCAACATTCGCACAAGCAATCAGCAGGACAAAGGCCACGGCGCCGAAGGCGATGTAGAGCTGCCGGCGCAGCCCGTCGCCCACCACTAGATTTTCATAAGCCTCCACCTGGATCTTCCAATCGCGTTTGAACAAGGGCGTCAGCTCTTTCTGCGCGGTTGCGATTGCCTGCAATTGCTCCTGCGCTTGTGCGGGCGTTACGCCTGCGCGCAGCCGGCCATAGACGGTCATCCAGTGGAAGTCGCGGCGCTGCTGCTCTGGCGCAAATACGAGCGGCTTCCAGAACGCGACCTCTTCGCGGTCGAAAGCGCCCGGCGGCAGTACTCCGATCACTGGATACGCCTCCCCATCCAGAATCAGCTTGCGGCCGAGAATGCCCGGGTCTCCGGCAAAGTACTTCTGCCAGGCGGCATGACTGAGCACCACCACCGGTTGATCATCCGCGGCACTGAAGCTGCGTCCCAGCCCGGGGCCTACCTGGAAGATCCGGAAGTAGTCAGTGGTGACGGCCATGCCGTTCAGGCGCATGGCTTCCCCATTTCCGGTGAGCGAAGACGAGAGGTGTTGCGTTGCGGCCAGCGCCTCAAAGCGGGTTCCGAGCCGCTTCCAATCGAGAAAGTCGGGCGTGCTGGTGGCATTGGTCACGCCCTTGCGAGGTGCCTCCCACACAGCGACAATGCGATCGGGCTCGCGAAACGGAAGCGGCTTGAGCAGCACCGCATCCACCAGGCTGAACATCGCGACATTCGCGCCAATTCCAAGCGCCAGCACGCCGACAACAATGGCCGTAAAGCTGGGCGTGCGGAGCAGCGAGGAGAGCCCGAAGCGGAAGTCGCGCAGAAAATTCTCGATCCACTGGGCGCTGCGCTGTTCGCGATGCTTTTCTTGCATTTGTGTCACTCCTCCGAATTCGCGGCGTGCCTTCTGCCGTGCTGCTTCTGGCGTCGATCCACTGGCGATGGCGTCCATCTCCGCCATCTCGAGATGCGCACGCACTTCTTCTTCCAAGTCGCGATCGAGACGCCGCTTGCGAAACAGCGCGGTGATCCTCGCAAGTGCGCGGCGCGGCGTCACGCAGAGGCTCCCAGAAAGCGGCCCACCAGGGCCATGGCCTGTTCCCAGTTCGCCACTTCCACCAACAACTGCTTGCGGCCACTGCGCGTCAAGGAGTAGAAGCGGACCTTGCGATTGGTCTCAGAGACGCCCCACTCGGCGGCGATCCATCCCTCTTGCTCAAGGCGCACCAGCGCCGGGTAGACCGAGCCTTGGCTCAGTTGCAACGCGTCCTCTGAAACCTGCTCGATACGCCGTGCAATCGCATAGCCATGCAAAGTGCCCCTTGTCTCGAGAGTCTTCAGGATCAGCAGATCCAATGTGCCATAAGGTACTTCGTTTTTTGCTTTCGACATGTCGGCTTTCGACAGCTTCAGAATCCGCTATCTTTACAGGCTTGTCAAAGAATTTGGGACAGCCCGGCAAATTGTCATGCGCAACATTCGGCTCTTTGTAGAATTCGCTTCGGTTGTCATGCCGGGCGCGGTGCTCTTGCTGATCGCGCTGTTGCTCTTTGCGCCGAAGGAATGGATGGCCAGCGACTTTGCCAGTTCCGGCCTCGGCATCACCACCGGGCTTGTCTTCTCTTTCGCGATTGGACATCTGCTGCAGGGCTTTGGCCAGTTCTTTATCGAACCCTTGTGGCCTCGTGTGCAGATTCGCACGGTGGCAGAGTGGGCGATGCGCCGCTTTGCCGGGCGCGAGAAGGATCGCTATCTGACCCCAGAGCAAATCGAACAACTGGAGCAACAGTATCCGTTCAAGCTGGGCATCCCATTCCCCGATGCAAAGTCTCTCGATGCGGCAACGCTCGAGAGCTCTGTCGCCCATGCCGAGGCCTATCTGGCAGCGGCAAAAGGGAATGAACGTCTCGATGACTTGAGTGCCGACTACAAGCTGAACAAGGGCCTCTTCATGGCCTTCCTTCTGATTTCGATATCGCTCGCGGCTTCGCTGCTGGGCCTGATCCCGGTGAACACGGGCTCCTGGACCCTCGGCATCTTCGCCACCTGCGTGATTGCAGGCCTCTGTTCCTTCGTGCGGATGGACTATCACAGCCGCAAGTATGCGCAGACGCTGTTCCTGCAGTTTCTTGCGACCGTGCCTGCGGGGCGCGAAGGCAGTGGCAAAGGGGAAGGAGGCGGCGGTGGCATGCCGATGGGCTTCGGCGCGGGCACGCGGGGGCGCCTGCCCCATCACGACGACGATGCCGCTTAGCTACTCCCAGCGCAACGCGGTCACCGGCGCAATCCGCATTGCTTTGCGAGCCGGCACATAGCCTGCCCCCAGCGAGACGATCACTACCAGCACCACCGATACGGCCATCACGATCGGGTCCCAACTCTTCATCTCATAGAGCAGGCTTTCGGTATATCTCGCCAGCATCAGCGCAGCGGGCAAGCCGATCGCAATGCCGATGGCGACCATCCAGCCCACTTCCTTCATCACCAGTTTGCGGATGTCCGCGGTGTCGGCGCCCACTGCCAGGCGGATGCCAATCTCCCGTGTTCGCCGCGACACCGTAAAGGCGAGCACGCCGTAGAGTCCGATGGCTGCCAGCAGCGTGGCCAGCACGGCAAAAGCGGCGGCCAGTGTCGAGATCATCCGGTCCAGCCCGATGTTCTGATTCACCTGGACGGCCAAGGTCTTCAAATCCTCCACCGGAAGATTCGGATCGAGTTCCGCCACTGCCTTGCGTACCAGCGGCAGAATCTGATCGGTGGGCACGGCGGTGGCGACATAGAGCATCGCGTAACTCAGGTTCTTATCCTGCTTGTAAGGCAGATAGAACATGGGGGGAATCGCGTCCTTGACGTCGCTGTACTTTGCGTCTTTCGCCACACCGACAATCTCGATGTCGTTCTTCTGCCCGGCGCCCACTTGCATGCGCTTGCCCACCAAGCTCTGGCCTTGTCCGAACTTGCGAACAAAGGACTCATTCACCACGGCCACCTTCGGAGCGTTCTCGCCATCGCTATTGGTAAACTCCCGCCCAGCCACCAGCGGGATGTGCATCAGGCGAAAGAAGCCAGGCCCCACATCGTTCAGCATCGAATGCGTGTCGGTGTCGGGGCCGGCCTGAAAGCCATCGACAGAAACATTGCTGCCATAATTGCTTCCCGCAATCAGCGGCACTAGCGAAACGGTCGCCCCCTGCACGCCGGGAATCGCCGCCAGCTTGCCTTCCAGTTGCTCAAAGAGCGCCTTCGCGCGGACTGGTGTGTATTTGTTCAGCTGCGGCGACAGGCCGAAGGCGATCACATTCTCGGTTCTGATGCCAATATTCACCCGCATCACATTCACCAGGCTCTGCAGAAACAGTCCGGCCGAGACGAGGAGCAGCAACGACAGGGCGATCTGTGCGGTCACCAGCGTGCGCCGGAAGCGTGCTGCTGCGCCGCTGCCCGATACGTTTCCAGCCTGGTCTTTCATCGCACTACTAAGGTCTTGCTTTGCCGAATGTACGGCGGGAAACAAGCCGAACAAAAAGCCCGCCAGAATCGAGACACCCAGGGCGAAGGCCATCGTCGACGGCCGGATTCCGGCGGACACCACCGCGTGGAGCCCTCCATCGAAGAAACTCGCAATTCCCATCTGCGTCGCATAGGCGACAAAAAGGCCGGCGATACCCGCCAGCAAGGCGAGCACAAAGGATTCTGTCAGAAGCTGTGCGATCACCTGGCCGCGTTGGGCTCCCAGCGAGAGCCGGATCGAGAATTCCTTGGCCCGGTTTGCCGAGCGCGCCAGCAGCAAGTTCGCGATGTTTGCGCAGGCAATCAACAAAACGAAGCCAGTGATGCCCAGCAGGAGGATCAAGGGGGTGGAAGCCCGCCGGAACATCTCGCTTTGCCCCTGTTCTCCTGGCGTCAGGGTCAACTGCTGGCCGAGGAACTCCTTCTTGAATCGCTCGCTTGCGCCTTTCTGGAGTGGCATGTCCACTTCGCGGATGATCCCCATGAATTGCACCTGCAAGGCGGCTTCGGCCTGCTTCAGGCTCACGCCGGGCTTCAGGCGGGCAAACAGATAGGCCCAGTAATTGCGCCGTTCGTCCAGGCCCTTCCATCCGGGCGACAGCTCCTCGCGCATGCTGATCGGCGCGTAAACCTGAGGGAAGGACCCGAGCGTTGTGCCGTGGAAGCCTTCCGGACTCACGCCAATGACGGTCATGAGAGTTCCATTCACCAGAATCGGCTGGTTCAGAATCTGAGGGTTGCGATTGAACTTTTCGGTCCAGTAGGAGTAATCGAGCACGAGCAGAGGGTGCGCGCCAGGAGTGCGATCGTCATTAGGGCCGAAGAGGCGTCCGAGCGCAGGCTGCACACCCAGAACCGGAAAGTAAGACCCGGAAACCAGCATTCCATCCACATTTGCCGTTTGTCCTTGATAGGCAAGATTCGCGCCAAAGCTACGATGGGCGGCCATGCCGGTGAATACGGTTTGCTGCTTTTCGAGGTCGCGGAACATCGGGTAGCTGAAGATCGACTGTCCGCCGCCGGCGTTGTTGGTCGAGTTGCTGCCACTCCTTGGTCCATTTGCGGAAATGTTTACGAGTTCCGAGGGGGCGCTCACTGGCAAGGGCCGCAGCAAAACTTGTTCAAACACCGAAAAGATCGCGGTATTGGCTCCAATGCCAAGCGCCAGGGAGAAGATTGCGACAACAGACACCACAGGACTCTTTGCGAGAGTGCGAAGGGCGAACCGCAGATTGTGCATGAAGATATTACGCAAGCCGCGCGGAATCGTTTAGTGGATTTTCGGGCTGGGAAACAAAAAAACTACAAAAGGTGGGATGAAAAAGGTCGGCGGGTGTCTCAACTTCGGGGTGAATATTTGAGGCACCCGCCTTCGTAACGGGGATATGTCTAACAGTCGGGAATCCTCGGCGCTCTCGTTACACGGTCTGCAAAATTTTTCAAAAGATTGCGTACCCGCAGCAATCAAATGCTACGTCCGCTGGCTCACGGTTGGCCGGGTACTGCGATTTGCTCCCATTCCGACGGCATAGCTCTGCTAGAATCGAGACGAACCCAATGGACGTACGTGAAAAAGTAAAACAGATTATTGTTGAGCAGCTTGGCGTGGACGAGGCTCAGGTCGACGACACTGCCAGTTTCGTTGATGACCTTGGCGCGGATTCGCTCGACATCGTGGAGTTGGTCATGGCCTTTGAAGAGGCTTTCGGCATCGACGTGCCGGACGAAGACGCGGAGAAACTGACCACCGTCAAAGCCGCGATCGATTACATCGAAACCAAAAAGAAGAAATAGACTGGTCCCCATCCCTTGCCACGCCGTGTCGTAGTCACTGGTATTGGGTTAATTTGCTCCGTCGGAAATCAAACGGAAGCAGTCTGGAAGTCCATTCTGGCGGGAAAGAGCGGCATTGGGCCGATCACCCGCTTTGATGCCTCCCAGCATGCCTGTAGGATTGCCGGCGAAGTCAAAGATTTTGACCCAGCCTCCTTCATTGACAAAAAAGAAGTCAAGAAGATGGGGCGCTTTATGCATTTCGCGATCGCAGCCACCGATGAGGCGCTTGCGATGAGCGGGTTGAAGATCACTCCCGAGAACGCAGAACGCGTCGGTGTTTACATCGGCAGCGGTATCGGCGGCTTCGAGGTGATCGAACGTGAACACGAAAAGCTGCTCAAAGGCGGCCCCGACCGTGTTTCGCCGTTCTTCATCCCAGCCTCCATCGTGAACCTTGCCTCCGGTCAAGTTTCCATCCGTACGGGCGCCAAAGGCCCGAATTCGGCAGTCGCTACTGCCTGCACCACTGGCGCACACGCTATTGGCGACTCCTTCCGGCTCATCCAGCACGGCTATGCCGATGCGATGATCGCCGGTGGCGCCGAAGCGACCGTAACGCCTCTGTGCGTTGCCGGCTTTGCCTCGATGAAGGCGCTCTCCACCCGCAATGACGACCCCGAACATGCCTCCCGTCCCTGGGACCGGGATCACGACGGCTTTGTCATCGGCGAAGGCTCGGGCATTCTCTTGCTCGAGGACCTGGAGACGGCAAAGGCCCGTGGCGCAAAGATTCTCGGTGAGATTGTCGGTTACGGAATGTCGGGCGACGCCTATCACATGGCTTCCCCCAGCGAAGATGGCGACGGCCCGCGCCGCGTCATGTTGAATGCTCTGAAGGATGCGGGTCTTGAGCCGACGGCAATCGATTACATCAATGCCCACGCCACCTCGACCCCTGCTGGCGACGTGATTGAAGCGAGAGCTTTCAAGGCCGCGCTCGGTGAATATGCCTACAAGGTGCCAATCAGCTCCACCAAGGCGATGACCGGCCATTTGTTGGGCGGCGCCGGTGCGCTCGAAGCGGGCATTACGCTGATGGCGATTCGCGACCAGATCGCGCCCGCCACGATGCATCTCGACAACCCCGCCGAAGGCTGCGACCTCGATTTCATCCCCAACCAGGCACGCCCCATGAAGATCGATCTCGCCTTGTCGAATTCCTTCGGCTTCGGCGGCACCAACGGTTGCCTGATCTTCAAGCGCTACGCTGAATAAAGATGAAGATCCTCGTCGCGATCAAGCAAGTGCCGGCTCGCGACTCCCAACTCATTGCCTCCACCGATGGCAAATGGGTAGACGAGTCGAGCCTCGAGTACGAAATCAACGAGCCCGATGCCTATGCGCTTGAAGAAGCGCTGCAGTTGAAGGAAAGCGCCGGCGGTGGTGAAGTGATTGCCGTTTGTGCCGGCCCCGACCGGGCCTCCTCCACCATACGGGAAGCACTCGCCAAGGGTGCAGACCGGGCAATCCACATTGAAGTGGAAGACATCGCCAACTGGGACACGCTCTCGGTGGCAAAGCTCCTCGCTGCTGCCGCCAAAGCCGAATCACCAGACCTGGTGCTAACCGGCTTGCAGTCCGACGACGTCGGCGCGGGCCAAGTCGGTGTGGTGCTGGCGGAATTGCTGGGCCTGCCCCACGCGACGATCATCATGGAAGTGGTAATCGACGGCGCCACGGTACGGGTGAAACGCGAACTCGAAGACGGCTGGTTCCAACATGTCTCGATGCCGCTTCCTGCCGTACTCACCATCCAATCAGGAATCAAGAAGCTGCGCTACGCGACGCTGATGGGCATCAAGCGCGCGAAGACCAAAGAAGTGAAGTCGCTGAGCCCTGCCGATCTGGGTGTGGCGAACACGCCGTCCTATCAGGTAGTCAGCGTGATGCTGCCGCAGAAGTCAAAGCAGACGGTGATGTTGCACACGGTCGCCGAATTGGTCGACAAGTTGAAAAACGAGGTACGGGTGATATGAGCGGCATCCTTGCAGTTCTCGAAGCCGGCCAGAAGATCTCGCTCGAAACCCTCGCTGCTGCCCGGGACCTTGGTGCGAAGCTCCAGCTTCCGGTTCATGTGGTCGAGCCCGACCGCAACTACACCGCCGATGATTACACGGACTCTCTCGCGCAGCTCATTCGCGAGAAGAGCTTCGACCTTATTCTGTTTCCGCACACCTACCAGGTGCGCGACTTTGCGCCGAAGCTGGCAACGCGTTTTGACCGCGCGCTGATTTCCGACGTCATTCGTCTGCGTGTCGAAGGCGCCAAGCTCTTTGCCACCCGGCAGCTCTTCCAGGGCAAGTTGAATGCCGAGCTGGAGCCGATCGGCAAGCCGATTTTCCTCTCCCTGCAGGCCGGAGCTTATGCCCCGGCAGAGGCGCAAGCACCAACAGAAACGCTGCCTGCCGCAGGCACTTCCCGGCAAAAGCCGGAAGAGCGCTACCGCGAGGCGCAACGCGCCGTTGATCTCAGCGCCGCGCCGATCATTGTCAGCGTCGGCCGGGGCATCAAAGAGAAAGAGAATCTCAGCCTTATCGAAGATCTGGCCGCTGTGCTCGGTGCAGAAATCGCCGCTTCGCGGCCCATCTGCGACAACGGCTGGCTGCCGATGGAGCGGCAAGTCGGGAGCTCCGGACAGACCGTTACGCCCAAGCTGTATCTGGCGATCGGCCTCTCGGGCGCCATCCAGCACCTGGTTGGCATGAAGGGCTCCAAGACCATCGTTGCGATCAACAAAGACCCGAACGCGCCGATCTTCGAGGTGGCCGACTACGGCATCTGCGACGACCTCTTTGATGTCGTGCCCGCCCTCACCGCAGCTATCAAGGCCGCCAAAAGCTAGAAGTCCTCTCCTTCCGGCCCAGCCTCGGCTGGGGGGACTTTGCCCTGCCTTCAGTTGAGGCGACTCCCGCAAGTCGTGGCAAACCTATAGGCCCGAACCCAAGGCTGCGGAGAATCCACTTTCAGGATTGCAGTCCGTGGAGTACCTCTCGCCGGGCGTCGTTCCCTTGCAGCATCCATTGAATGTCCGTACGGCGCTCGTACTGTTTTCGGGCTTTGGAGGCGGTGATCCCTCGAGCTTCTTAAAAGTGAATTGCCGCTTCTAGACACCCTCGATGCCGGCGCCGCTTTTCGTTACTATGACGGCATGGCGCCCCTTCTTGCGGTCTTTCTCGTACTTGCCGCGACAGCCGAACCGCTCTCGAAAGAAATGGAATACCGGCTGTCTCTCGCGCGTGCCCTGCCTGCCCCTTACTCTGCTGCGGTGATCGTTGCTCTGATGCCGTCAGCGAAGCTCAGCCGTGGCCAGGCAACCGCGCTTGCCGAGGAAGCCTACCAGTTGGCGGGCGACGATCAGGCAACTGCCGTGCTTGCCTGGACTGCCTATCGCGACAACTACGATCCGAAGACCAACCCGCTTCTCGACTTTCCCCAACGCGAACGCACCCGTCCCGCAAGCTGTGAGCAGACCGAAGTCAACGACCCCAGAAACTACTACCGCAACGCTCGCGCGGCCGGTGATGCGGAGTTCCAGCTTGCCTTACGCAACATTCGTTCAGCGGTGGAGGTGGGACGGGCCATCGAAGTGCTTGCCGGGTTGCCGCCGGTCGAGCAGAATGCGCTCGTCCCCCGGCTGACACGTTTGCTGAGTACAGCGAGCGGTTCCGATCGCGAGTTCCTCTACGCCATCCGTTTCACGCGGCTCCACTCCACGATCCTCGAAGTGGCAGAGGACAGACAGGTGACTTCCGGACGGATGCTGCTGGCGAGCTATCGCAACTTCCTCACCACCAACTTGTCTGGCATGCGCTGCGCCAACAATCGTGCCGAAGAGTTCAAGGGCATCCTCGAAGAATTCAATCGTACGGCCGACAAGATTGGCGGCGTACCCATGCTCCCCTATGAGGCGGCGCGCGTGATTACAGTCGATCCGGGCACCAAGGCTGATCGCATCACCAGTTTCCCGCTCACCTACAAGGTGGCCCAGGCGCCGATTGACGACGTCAGCGTCACGGGAATGTTGCATGAGATTGAGCAGTTTCAGCCGGAGGAAACCCCGGCGACCGGGCCGATCCTGACGGCGAAGGTCTCGATCTATCAGAAATTTGCCGCCCGGCTAAAAGGCAATCGCTTTGAAGACCGCGTGGTGCGCGAGTGGGTACACTTTGTCGCCTACAGCCAACTCCAGGAGGAGAACCCCAAGCTTTGGTTCGCCTGCGCCAGATCCTTTGCCGACTGGGCAAAGAACGATACCGCGAAGCTTTCCGAGCTCGCCAGTGCCGGAGACCCGGCACTGGCCGCTTATGTCCGGTTGGTTACTTTGCTGCCTGAATCCGAAGTAACTCGCGTGCTTCCTTGATGATCGGGCCGTAGACTTCCTTGTCGTAGGGCGGGCAGCCGCTGGGGAACTGTCCCAGATCGTTGTGCTTCTGCCGCATCAGCCAGGTGCAGAAGGTCACAGTGCGGCAAACCTGCTTCGCATCGAGTTCGCCCTTTTCAAGAATGTCCTTGGCAAAGTGCGGATAGGCGAGCGCGCCCCGGCCATAGCCAAAGAAGGCGATATTGCCTTTCTCGATGTTGGCCGCCGCTGCATTGGGCGCATAGATCTGCAACCAGCTATAGCCGGTGCCCACCATCGGCAGGCCGGGAAAGCTACGCTGCAACTCGCCGGCAATGCGGAAGTGCCGCTCAACGCCAAGCAGCGGGTGCTCCGGCATCTCGTAGTTGCCATCGTCCGGCTTCTCAAAAGGACGGCCCACATGCGGGTTGTAGTAGGGGCAGCCGATCGAGACATTCAGCAGGTCGATACCCGCCTTCTGGTAGATCGTGATCGCGTCTTTGACGTCGGCCAGATCTTCCTGCAGCGGGTCTTCGCGGTTGACGCCAAAGCCGTGTGGATAGGGCAAGGGGTAAGGAAGCGGCACTCCGATATTGCCTTGCGCGGCATCCTTCACATAGGGCACGCTATCAAAGCAGCCCAGGCGCATGGTCATCGTGAAATGATTGCCAAACTTGGCGCGCAGCTTGCCAAGGACGTTGACCGCAAAGCGGGTCCGGTTCTCGATGCTGCCGCCATAGCGGCCTTCGCGAAGCTTCGCCCCCATCAGCTCTGAAAGCAGATAGCCGTGGGTCACTTTCATGTCGAGCGAGGTGAAGCCGGCCTCTTTGGCCAAGGCCGCGCCGGCGACGTAGTCGTCCTCCATGCGCTCCAGTTCGTCGTCGCTGATGACAGGATGGTCCGCTGGCGTGTTCGACTTCTGGTCGATCAGCGGATTGTGATAGGCGATGGTCTTGTGCGGGAACGAGTAACGGCCGGAATGGGTCAACTGCATCGGCACGAGTAGATCATCCACCGTGCCCCAGGTGGCCTTGTGGCGCTTTTCGATCTCCGACAGAATGCTGCGATAAGACGCAACGTTCTCGCGGGTGATCCACAACTGCCGCGCGTTGGCGCGCCCGTCGCTGCGAATCGCAGTGGCCTCAAACCACACGAGCTTCGCGCCGCCTTCGGCAAAGCGCTGGTAGCGGCGAACGGTCAGTTCTCCGGGAGTGCCATCCAGCTCTGCGTCGCATCCTTCCATCGGATGGATGCACATGCTGTTGCCGATCTCGCGGCCAGCAACGGTAACTTTACGGGCGAGAATTTCAGAAACACGGGATTTGTCGTGGACAAACGCCGTATTTCGGCAGCCGAGCTGCGCCGCTTCAGCTTCAAGCTCGCTGAGCGTCTTGTATTGGAAGTACCTCATTTTCCTTCTTGTGTCCGGGGAGCAATGCAATTGCGATTGCACCAATGGCCGCCATCACGAACACCACGTTTAAGGCTACACCATAATCGCCGTAGTTCTCGCGCAGCCACGCCACGCCGTAAGGGAACCAGGTTTGCCCAATCGTGTCTGTCGGCAGGATGATTGCCATGGCCCGGAACAGCGAGTTCACTCCAAAGCGATCTGCCGCCATCAACGGAATCATCATGTAGTCGGCGCCCATGCCAAAGCCGAACAGGATCGAGAACAGATAGACGCTGAATTCCTGCTCCGGCCGCACCAGCAACAGCAGCGGAATGGTGCCGGCAACGATGAAGTAGGTGATGAGCATGACGACTTTCTTCTGGAAGCGGTCGGCCATGTAGCCCATCACCATGCGCCCGGCCACCGAGCTCAAGGAGATGATGAACAACGCGTTCGCGCTCGTCTCATTCAGCAGCGCCTGCGTGCTGAAGCCCTGTTCCTTGAAGATGAACTTCATGTGCTGGTTGACCGAACCGATGGCGCCAATCGAACAGCAACTGCCCACCAGCAGGAGCCAGAAGGAGCGTTGTCCCAGCAGATAGCGGAAGCTCTTCGGCGCAACCTTCTGATCGGATGCCGCTTGTGCGGCCCCGTCCGGAAACTGGCCCAACTCCGCCGGCTTGTCCTTGATGCCGAAATAGGCGAGCGGCCAAACCAGCAACATCAGGCAACCGATGACCACCAGCGCCTGCTGGAAGCCGAAGTTCTCTGTAAGCGGCTTGGCAATCAACTTCTGCGAGATAGCCGCAAACACGCCAACGCCCAGATACACCACCGCCATCGCCTTGCCACGGTTGGTGCGGAACCACTGGCTCACAATCACCTGATGGACAATCGGGCCCGAAAAGATGTAGCCCACCGTGTATAGCACCCAGAAGGACCAATAAACGTAGATCGAACTGCCCATGGTGCCAAAGCCAACAAAGGCAAGGCCTGTCAGCCCGGTACCGGCGATCAGCAGCTTGCGCGGACTAAAGCGATGCACCAGCAGCGGCCCCACCCAGAGGGTGAGGGTGGCGGCAATTGGAAAGCCGAGCGTGATGTCCTTGCGGCTCCACCCGAAAGTCTTTTCGTAGTAGTCGTAGAAGAACGGCATGCCGTAGTAGGGAATCCCCACCGAAATGCCGAAGGTCAGGAAGGCGAGAGCGACAATCCACCAGCCGTAAAAGCTTTTCTGCGCAGTATCTTGAGCCATTGGAAAAGTTTAAGGTATCACAGCGTGCGCAGGTGAAAACCGCCATCGACATTCAGCTTCTGTCCGGCACAGTAGTCGAGCAGTCCGTCGGCGATGGCGCGCACTGCTTTTGCGATGTCTGAGGCCTCGCCCATGCGCCTCTGTGGCAGCAGGCCGGCGGCAATCTTTTCCTCGTACACCGACTCGACCTTCGAGATCATGTCGGTCCGGATGATGCCTGGCTGGATCTCGAAAACCAGAACGCCTTCCGGGGCCAGGCGCGCCGCATAGGTTTGGGCGCACATCGATAGGGCTGCCTTGCTCATGCAGTAATCGGAGCGATTCAGGCTGGTGGCATAGGCCGAGAGCGAGGTGACAAAGACGATCCGCCCGGAGCGGCGTTCCACCATCTGGCGGGCAACGGCTTGGGTGAGAAAGTGCGGCCCCTTGAGGTTGGTGCCCACCAGCTCATCGAAGCTCTCCTCGGTCGCATCGAGAAGATCCCGGCGCTCGCGCGGGGCGATTCCGGCATTGTTCACTAAGAGATCGATGCCACCAAATTTTTGCTCGGCAAAGGCGACCAGAGCCGCGCGATCAGCGGCAGAGGAAATGTCGCTCTGGAGAATTTCGGCTCCGGTTTCTGCCCGGAGGCTCTCCGCTGCTTCCCGATTGCCACGATAGGTGGCAATCACCTGGTGTGTTTTTGAAAGTTCCTGCGCGATGCCGCGCCCAATGCCACGGCTTGCGCCCGTGACGACAGCGATTTGTTTATGCACTCTTGCGGGATTTGATGCGATCGAGAATGCCGCCAGCGATGACTTTGCCCTTCTCGAATGCTTCTTCGTACGCCGCGCGGCGTTCGCCGCGCGTGTATTTGTAGCCCAATCGGTAGTATCTCTCAAGACTCTTGCCGACAACAAAAGTACCGGCATAAGCTACTGCCGCTTTGGGAATGAGCCCACCGCCCATCGGAATCTTTCCCACCAGTTCGCGTGCTACGGCGCGCCAGCCGAAGGCGCCGGCAATGATCGAGCCGATTTCGGTCCGTTGCTCGCCATAACCCACCCGGTGATCGTTTGCCGCACCCAGCAGGAAGGTCAACCGGATCTGATTCATGGTCAGAATGACGGAATCGGAAGCAAATTCGCCTACCGCCCAGGTCAATCCGAGGATCGGCGCGATGTTGGGCAACGCGGTGGCGAGTGCAAAGCCGGCATTCTCCAGCGAAACTTTGTGGATCAGACGGGTGCAGACTTCTTCCCGGAAGGGCTGGAAGAGCCGGGCGAGAGGCAGGCCCAACTGCTCGTGCTTGTCGAGGATCTGCCGCACCACTTTCTTCGGGTCATCACGGCGGAAAATAAAGGCATCGGCCGGAGCAATGGCGTCCTCAGCGTAGATCTCGACATCAAACTGCGGCGGCTTGTTCAGCTCGCCAGCCAGATAAATCATCTGCGAGGCTTCGGTTCGCTTGGCCGGAGAAATGCCCGGCGGCAGCAGCCAATCGGCCATCGCCGTATAGCTCGAGGCCTGGGAGGCAATGAGATGAATCGCCACCGGCTGCTCGGCGGTCGACCGGACTTCACTCGGATTCAAGGTCGAGATGGCCTTACGCAACTGTGGAAGAAAACTCATGTTACTCACCCCTAATTTTACATACGTAGTACAGCGTCCAGCCGTTGCCGCCACTGCCCATTTAACCCCACACGTAGTATCGAACACTCGGTTGGCAGCCACTGCAGCACTGCATCTGTCATCGGATGAAAGTGGAGTGATGGTGAGACTAAAAACACGCGGGGAGCGTTTCTGCTGAGCTCCAGCCCGGGAAAGTACCCAGAGCCTGGAAAATCTCCGTGATCGAGGTGGTGACGCACCCGTAGCCAGTAATCAAAAGCCTGCAAGGGCAGATGGATATCCTCGCTCGCCTTCAATTCGAGGATCGCCAGACGGCCCTCGAGGTCGATTCCCAGCAGATCGACGGCGCTACGCTCGCCCTGCAGCGATCCGAGCGCCTGCCCGTAGATCCAATCCGGCTGGAGGCAGGCATCGATTTCAGTCAGATGGCGGCGCACCTCCGCCTCCAGCCATCGTTCCGGTTCGTTCCGGTAAATTGGGTTCGTTTGGTTGCTGGCTCCGGCTTGGCGCAGGGTCAGGACTTCCTCGATCTGCCGCACAATCTCCGGGGCATCGCGCTCTGTCGCCTTTTTCCGTCTGGGCACTCCGAATTCGAGAAGCGGCAACTGATTGCCAGAAGGGCTGCGCAGGCGCCCAATCTCCAGCCCGCGAATCCGGTAGGACAGGCTTCCGTCGCTCTCCTCGGTGGTGTCCACTTCCGGATAGCGTCCGAGCAGATACACCCACCAGGCCGGTCCCCCCAACCGGGAATAGCGCGGCAAGAGTGTCGTTTCGAGATTGCCGGAGTTTGCCGGGTCCAACAGATACTCGTCGCCGTTCGCTGCATACAGCCAGATCTCCACCCGCAGCCGTGGATGGAGATTCCGAGCCAGCAAGACCACCGGTCTTGCATATTTTTCAGGTAGATAGAGCAGTAGACGGCTCGCCGCAATCTCGCCGTGATGGCGCTGCACCCAGTCGAGCCACACGAGCGCGAAAGTCAGCGCATGAAAGCTGGTGTCGCGATCGGGCGCCGCGAGTGCGGCGACGGCTTCCGTTCCTCGCGTCAAGAGCGCAGTCGGAAACACGGGTGACAGCGACGCCTCGAGCTTCGCCTCACTGCGAAAGGTCTCCCAGCGCCAGTTCCCGAAGTTGCGATTCAGAAATAGGCGGAACTGCTCCCGGAACGCAGAGCGGCCAGTTTTCTCGATTGCCACCGCGGTGCGCGCATCGGCGACGTCCACCAGCCGAACCGCCGCTTTCTTTTTCCCAAATCGAAACGCTTCGAGCTCCAGACTCTTCCGGATCGGCACACCTGCGCTGAGGATCTTGCGCGACCACACCCGGCTCCCATCCCAGGCCTCGAGCCATGTGCCACGGGCGGTGATATCGACGCGAAAACAATCGCGCGCGAGCGCCAGCGGCTTCTCTCCGGGGGCAAGGAGAGCCGGACTCTCGCAACTTGCAATGAAGTTTCCAATTGCCTCGGCGATCCGTTCCGGAATCATGCCCGATGTTTGTGCACGCTCCATGCCAAACTTTGGGTAGTGCTCCAGGATCGACTCTCCACCGTTGAAGAACGCCTCACCCTGGCCTGCCAGCGCGCGGGCCGCAAGCGCGACGAGGTGCTGCTGCTTGCTGTCACCAAGATTTTCCCCGCCGAGGTCATTCTCGAAGCCTATGCGCTGGGTCTACGCGACTTCGGCGAGAACTATGTGCAGGAGTTTGAGGGCAAGTATCCGCTGGTCCAGCACCTCACGGACGCGCGTTTCCACCTGATCGGCCATCTCCAGTCGAACAAGACAAAGAAGGCTTCTGAGCTGTTTTGTTGCATCCACACCATCGATTCACCAAAGATCGCGGCTCGTCTGAACGGCGAGAAGGAAGTCTTCATTGAAGTGAAGCTCTCAGAGGAAGCCTCGAAACACGGCTGCGCACCCGCCGACCTGCCTGCGCTGATCGACGCGATTGCCGCGCTTCCGAATCTGAAGCTCAGCGGTTTGATGACGATGCCCCCTTGGGACGAGAACCCTGAGACGGCGCGCCCCTACTTCATCCAACTGCGCAAACTGGCGGAACAGTACAAGCTGCCGAAGCTCTCGATGGGCATGTCGAACGATCTGGAAGTGGCCATTGAGGAAGGTTCCACTATCGTGCGCGTGGGCACGGCGCTTTTCGGGAAGCGCCAGAAGCCGCAATGAAGCTCGGCTACCACGCGCCGCTGCCTCCTGCGAAAACCGGCGTCGCCCAATATGCCGCCACGCTATTGCGGCATCTCGCGCCGCTCTATGAGGAAGGCGGCGACCTCTACCAGATCGGCAATAACGGCCTGCACTGGGAGATTTACCAGCAAGCCCTCGCGAGGCCCGGCATTGTTCTGCTGCACGATGCCTGCCTGCATCACTTGCTGCTCGGCAAGTTGAAACGGGATGAATACATCGAAGAGTTTGTCTACAACTACGGCGAGTGGTTTCGCCAAACGGCGTTGCGCTACTGGGAAGCGCGGGCCGGCAGCGCCGCCGACGCAAAATACTTTGCCCGTCCCCTGCTCCGCCGCCTGGTGGAGCGCGCGAAGCTCACGATTGTCCACAACGCCGCCGCCGAGGCTGCGGTGCGCCATCATGCCCCCGCCGCGAAAGTGGCGCTGGTGCCGCACCTCTTTGAGCCTCCGCGCGATCACTGCTACGGCGAGATTGAACAGTATCGCGAGCAAGTGTTGGGAGTCACCAGGGACGAGTGCCTGTTTGCCGTGCTCGGGCATCTGCGCGAATCGAAACGCATCGATACGATCCTGTCCGCTTTTGAGCTTTTGGTCGTAAAAGGTCTGAAAATCAGGCTTCTCGTGCAGGGAGACTTTGTTGGCCCCGATCTCGAGCGGGCGTTGGCGCCACGGCTGCGGACATCCCACATCCTGCGCCGCCCTTATCTGAGCGAAGACGAGTGGTGGTTGCAGGCGCATGCGATCGATGCCGTGATCAATCTGCGTTGGCCGCTGGCAGGCGAGTCCTCCGGAATCGCGACGCGGCTGATGGGGATCGGCAAGCCAGCTTTGCTGACACGCAGCCTTGAAACCCGCGATATTCCCGAGGCTGCCGCCATCCAAATCGACCCCGGCCCGCCCGAACGGGCGCAACTCGAACACTTTGTCGCCTGGCTCGCGCTCCAACCCGAAGCACGGCGCGCCATTGGGCGCCATGCGGTCCTCCACACCCGGCAGTTTCATCACGTGGAGCGCGTGGCGGCCCAAATCGCAGAGCTCCTGCGCGCCAACACTTAATTCTTTAGTTGACCATTTGCGCCTCCGGTGCTATTAATTCTTTAAGAGTTCCATGGCGCGGAAGAAATCAACTACCCTCACGGAAGCCGAATTGCGGCTGATGAATGTCCTATGGACGCGCGGCAGCGCGACGGTGAACGATGTGCTGGAAGGCCTTTCCTCGGAGCCGCCGCTTGCTTACAATACCGTACTGACCACCTTGCGCATTCTCGAAGAGAAGGGCTATGTCCGGCACAAGAAGGATGGCCGCGCCTTTCTCTATGTGCCGAAAGTCCAGAGGGAGCAGGCGCAGAAGAGCGCGCTCCGGCAGTTGCTGAGCCGCTTCTTTGAGAATTCGGCGGAGCAACTGGTGTTGAATGTACTCAAAAACGAAAGACTCGATGCCGACGAACTGCGCCGGCTCAAAACCATGATCGGAGAGGCGGAATCATGAGCATCTTTCTCGAAGGTTTTTTCAATGGATGGTGGCAAGGGATTGTCCTGACGCTGCTGGTCTGGCTGGTGCTACGGGATCTTCCTCGTGTGAGCGCGGCCACCAAGGCGAGTATCTGGCAGTTGACCCTGCTGGTGGTGATCTTGCTGCCCCTGCTGCAACGCATTCCTCTGCCGGTATTTGAGCAGGCTGTTCCCGCTGCTTCCCTTGCGCGCGGTGCGGAGACTCCCCTGCCGAAACTTCCGATCGAGTCTGTGGTCCGGACGCCGCAGGTGGAGGTGGAAGAGCATGAATCGAAGCTCCTGCTCTTTGCTGCTGTTGTGCTCGGTTTCGTTCAACTGCTTCGCCTCGTTTGCGGCTACTGGATGGTTCGCAGGCTGAAGCGGAAGTCGATTCTCACGGAACTGGAACTGCCGGTCCCGTTGCGGCGTTCCGTTACCGTGCAACTCTCCGACCGGGTGGGCATGCCGATGGCGCTGGGCTACCGGCATCCGGTGATTCTCATTCCGCGCGCCATGATGGCGGGCCTGTCTGCGGAGGAACTCCGCCTTGTTCTGCTCCACGAGTGCGTGCACCTGCTGCGCCGCGACGATTGGATGGCGCTTGGCGAACGGATCCTGCGCGCGATCTTCTTCTTCCAACCCGCGGTGTACTTCATTGGACGGCAGATTGAGCGGGAACGCGAGATTGCTTGTGACGACTGGGTGGTGGCCCATACAGCCGACACCGCGCCTTATGCGAAGTCGCTGGCCCGTGTCGCGGAACTGGGTTCCGGCTCTGGGCTGCCCTTACTGGCAACGGGCGCCGGAAAGCCCAAAGAGATCTTCCAGCGTCTGGAAACGCTGCTGGACCGTACCCGCAATCGCATGCCGCAGGTTTCGGGATTGCTGCTGTTGGCTGCTGTGCTGACCTTGCTGTTTGCCGTCTCTCAAGGCACGGCCTTCAGCCGCTTCTTCGGGTCGGAGTATTACTCCTCGCGCATGCTGGAAACGAACGGAAACAAGCGCAGAGTGGTGAAGGTGCGGGGGGAAGCGCGCTATCGCGCTGACGATCAGGATGTGGAATGGATGTCGCCCGGCGCCAAGATCCTGATGGAGCAATCCGATGGTTGGCAAACCCGAAAGGTGGAGCTGGAACCCGATGCAGACGGCCGGATCTCGCGGCGCTATTTCGTCGATGGCCGGGAGCATAGCTGGGACGGAGAGGCGGAGCGCTATCTAGCCAAGGTCCTGCAGCCGTGGGTGCGGGAGCAGGGGCAAAATATTCCGGAACGGGTGACGCGTCTGCTGGCGCAGTCGGGCGTCTCAGAAGCAATTGACGACATCCGGACCATTGGCCGCGAAGATGTGAAGCGAGCCTATCTTGAAGAACTCATGCTGCGTTCGAAGCCGAATGAGTTGCAACTCCAGAAGATTCTGAAAGTGGCCCGTGACATGGGGTCAGATTCTGAGAAGCGGCGCTTCCTCGAGCGGACCGGCTTCTTTGACAGCGGTCTGGAGCCACAGGCCATGGCCTTGGTGGATAGCATCCACTCGAATGAAGACCGGCAGGCGCTCCTCGAGCGGGTGCTGATGCGGGGGCTCCGGGGGGATGGCGCGTTGTTGCGCTTTCTGCACTCGGTGGAGTTGCTCGAGTCCGATGACGCCAAGGGGAATCTGCTGGTGTATACGGCGAGTGAGGCAAAGGGGCCTCTGCCGGGCGCGTATTTCGACACGGCGGCGACGGTGCATTCCGATGCGCAGCGGAGCCGCGTGCTGGTGGCCTCGATGCGCCGCCGGGAGGGGGTGGCCGCGAATCTCGGTTCGATCCTGAAATTGCTGCGGGGACTCCCGTCGCAGGAGACACAAGCGGAGCTGCTGCTGGAGCTGGCGATCACATTTCGGGGGGATGGAAAGGCGCTCGACGAGATCGGCGAAGTGGCCCGGGAACTGCATTCGACGAAGGAGCGGGAAGAAGTTCTGCGAGGGATTGCAGAACGGCGTTTGACGGCAGCCCTCTGAGAACGCTAACGTAATAGGTGAAGTATCGCGGTGAGGCGCGGTAGCCAAGTGGTAAGGCAGAGGTCTGCAAAACCTTTATGCACCGGTTCGACTCCGGTTCGCGCCTCCAAAATACTTCGAATCCTAAAGACAGAAGTTCTTCTGTTTTGGCGGCTTGCGAGCCGTCCCACCCCCTACAATCACCGAGTAGCCCTAAACCGTCGCTACGGCAAATACCGCCTCCTACGGGAGCCATCCTCCTACAAAAGTCGCGACATGTCGTGACCTTTGCAAAGCAGATGCCCGATGATGCGGTGGGTGGCATATTTGCTCGTCGTTTTTGCCATTGCTGTCCTGCTGTGGAGCCTTCTTGCCTGCGAGCCGATGCTACGCCGCCAACGGCCGTCCACAACCTTCGCACCTCCCTTAGAATTTGGCCAACAACCGGCTTTGTGTGGCCGCCTGGCAAATGGTTCTGCTCCATGCGTTCGTCAAGAAAGCGCAAAAGACACCCAAGGCTGACATTGATCTGGCACTGAAACGAATGAAAGGAGAACCACGATGAAGAAGAAAAACATCGGGTCGTCTTTCGATAGCTGGCTCCGCGAGGAGGGCATCTATGAGGAAAGCACTGCGACGGCAATTAAGCGCGCCAGGTAGAAGCTGCGATGAAAGAGCAGAATGTCTCCAAGGCTAAGATGGCAAAGCGCATGCACACGAGCCGCGCCTCACTGGATCGCCTGCTTGACCCGGACAATGATGCGGTGACACTTAGCACTCTGCAAAAGGCTGCTACGGCTGTGGGCGGCCAGATCCGGCTTGAGTTGGTTTGAGGACTGTTTGCAAGACCTTTATGTATCGCTTCGACTCCCGTTCGCGCCTACGGACAGAGCCCCTGCTTGTGAGCCTTCTTCCTTCCCTCCAACTCCAATTTTGAAATCGATCCGCAATTCCTTTTGTCGATATACTGCTTTGAGCCGGCCGGCGATCGTGTGTAACAGTTCTCGCGGGCGAGAATATATTGATAGCTTCGCTGTGCTGGTCGTGGCGTTTGAAGGATAGAGCGGCGCTCCGGTGGCTCCGAGCTGAGTGGAGTGTTCATCACCGGCTGCGTCTGGATTTTTTTTTAGCGAAGGACTGAACGGTAGACACGTGACAACCTAAACTCTGTTGCTTTTCATACGATTTCCTTCAATTCAATTGCACTTCTCCCTGCTCACGTAGCGCTTGGAGCCCGATGGCGAGAGAGTGTAGCAACCGCCACGAGGCCCACGCAGATATCCGGTGTTTCCCGACGCTACGCGCGACGTCTGTGTGACGAGCCCTGGAGTTTTAGGTGCTAGAGGGGCGCAATAGCTGCGATCGACATATCGCTTTCGCCCGCCGGATCCCAAGGTGTAGCAGCCGCCTCGGGGGCCAATGTAAAACTGAGCAGAAGCATCAATCGCCAGCAATAACAGCAGACAGGCGACAAACTGGAAGACTCCGTTTGTACGCATCGGGTTGAATCCTTTAGCCTAAAGACAGATCGGTCTCGATTGCATCGCCTGACCAGCGTCAGGTCACAATTGCGATCCTACAGCTTATCTCGGTGCTGCATCGCATGCTTGCAGCTTCATCCGATACCATGTCTTGAGATATGGCTAGCCACTCCACTCAACCCAATCCTGTCCGCCCCTGGTGGAGTCTCGAAGATTGGACGACGGTCTGGATTGGTTTGATCAGCCTTATTGCGATCGTGGGCGGCTACCGCCCGAAGACCCCGGGGCTCAAGTGGGGCTCCCTGCTCGACCTACCCTCTCTGATGACCGCCAATTGGCTCCTTGGCTGGGCCGGAATCGCAGTTGTGATCGGCTTGCTCACCTGCCTCGGCATGTTCATCATGCGCGAGCGCGTCTCGAAACAATTGCTGGCCTTCCCTTTCGTATTCGCTCTCGGCTTAGCCGCTCAGCTTTTTGCGGGGAACTCGATTGCCAGCCACTGGGGGATCGAGTCGGTGATTTTTGCGCTGGCGATTGGCCTGTTGTTTAGTAATGTCATTGGTACTCCGGAATGGTTGCAGCCTGCTGTGCGCACCGAGTTCTACATCAAGACCGGACTCATCCTGATGGGCGCCACCATCCTCTTTGCCGATATCCTGGCCGCTGGCGCGCTGGGGATCTTCCAATCGATTCTGGTTGTGCTGGTCGTCTGGTATTTCAGCTTTTGGCTCTGCAAGAAGATGAAGCTCGATGACGAGTTTGCCACCATGCTTTCGACGGCTGTTTCCATTTGCGGTGTCTCGGCCGCGATTGCCGCCTGCGGTGCGATCGAAGGCGACCGCAAAAAGCTGAGCTATGTCACCTCGATCGTCCTGATTGTGGCTGTGCCGATGATCGTCATCCAGCCTTATTTGATCCGTGCCTTTGGAATGCCGGACGTGGTGGCCGGGGCCTGGCTGGGCGGGACTCTTGATACTACCGGTTCCGTTGTGGCTGCGGGCGAGTTGATCAGCGAGACGGCAGCGAAGATCGGGACCATCGTCAAATTCTCACAGAACGTGCTGCTTGGCCTGGCCGCCTTCCTGCTCTCGATCTGGTGGAGCGCGCGGAAGTCGGCGGCAGGCAAAGGAACCAGCGCGATTGTGATCTGGAACCGCTTTCCGAAGTTCGTTCTTGGCTTCATCACCGCCTCGCTGATCTTCTCATTTGCCTTAGAGCCCGCGCTGGTCAAGACGACGAAGCCAATCATCACAAACCTGCGGAATATCTGGTTTGCGATGGCCTTTGTCTCGATCGGCCTCGAGACGAAATTCACCGACTTGCTCACGATGGAAGAAGGCCGTCCCTTCTGGGCCTTCCTCGGCGCCCAAGCCTTCAATGTTGTCTGGACCTTGATCCTGGCCTGGCTGGTGTTTGGCGGCATCTTTTTTGAAGTGCCGCAGGTCTAGCGGCTAGGGCTGGATGCGCAAGTCTGCAAAGTGCGCGATGGTTCCCGGCCCTACCCAAAGTCCGATGGCTCCTTTGACGAGCGGCTGTTTGAGATCCTGTACCACCAGCACCGGCTGCGTGGCATTGCCCACAAAGAGCCGTGCTGTCTTGCCGGAAACCTCGATCTTCAGCTTGGTCCATTCGCCGGGAACCAGGTCGACATAGGACTCATACTTGCCTGGAGTTTCTTCCCGGAGCTTCTCCCATGGATAGCCGGGCTCGGAGATGTACTGCGTGCTGTGATTGCGTTGGAGCTGATCTGCCGAGCGTCCGTTTTTGGGACGAATGTAGAAGCACTCATATTGTGCGTTCGCCACGCGGAAGGCGATGCCGACAAAGACTCGTTGGCCTAGCGGCGCATTGGGCGCGGTATCGCCGCTGATTTCCACTTCGATGGTCCCGTTGTCGAAGGAGGTGTTCTTGACGAGGGTCATGGTGTTGGTGGCGTTGGTCCCTGCGGCTTCTGTGACGCGTATGGCCGGACGCCCTTTGTAAGTCACTTGTTCTGCACGGGTTTCTTTCAACTCTAAGTTGCCGGGCGCCAGAGATTGCCCACTGGCGAATGTCGCGGCTATGAGAAAGGAGAGGTAGAGATGGGATCGCTGCATCGCTAGGGAAATACGCGCTCGCCGCGGATTTGTTCAATCCGAGTGGAGTGAATCTTCTTCGAGCGGTTCAGAACCAAAACGAAGTCTGTGCCCGTCAGGATCCTCAACCTGGAACTCCAAGGCCCATGGGTAGTTGGTGGGCGGAAGGACAATTTGGACGCCTTTTGCCTGGTACTGCGCGTGCAGCTGTGCTGCGTCCGAGACTCCGATCCACACCCAGGTCCCTGGCGCTCCTTGTGCCCCTTGGCAGAGATAGATTCCCGCGCGGTCGCGGTTCACACTGGTGAACTCGGAATTGCCCCAGGGCGCATTGCGAAAGCCGAGCAGGTCGACATAGAAGTGCAGGCTCTCCGCCATGTTCTTGACGCGCAGAATTGGCTGGCTGTTCTCAAAGTGGACGGACATTTATAACCCCAATTTCTCGCGTAGCTCGCGAGCCCGGTCTTTGGAGGCCGTGAGCTCTGTCTTTTGGGCATCCTTCAAGCGAAGCATCAGTTTGCCGCCGAAGTAAGTATACAGCTCAGAGACCCAGGCGAGATTCACCAGCGTCGAGCGGTGGATGCGAAAGAAACGGGCCGGGTCGAGCTTCCCTTCGAGTTCTGTAATCGTCTGATCGATGATGTAAGTCTTGAGTTCTGTGGCGGCGAAAGAGAGTTTGTCTTCCGCGTAGAAGTGGGTGACGCGGCTGAGATCAATGAATTCGACTCGATCGCCGCTCCTCGAACTGATACGTTCCGGATAGGTGGGGGCGAGCTTCGCCGCAAAGTGAGCAAGCAGGGCATTGAGGTCGGGCGCCGGCTGGCGGCCTCCACGAATGGCCTCCAGTTTGTCGATGGCCTGGGTCAGTTTTGTCTGCTCGATGGGCTTTAAGAGATAGGCGACGCTGTTGGTTTCAAAGGCCTGCAGCGCGTATTGGTCGTAGGCGGTGGCGAAGATGACCAGCGGCTGGTGGCTGAGGCGTTGCAGCAACTGGAAGCCGTCCATCTCCGGCATCTGGATGTCGAGGAAGAGGAGGTCGGGCTTGAGTGACTCGATCTGTTCGAGGGCGAGCTGGGGGTCTGTGGCAGAGCCGAGGATGCGGATGCGCAGGTCGGTCTGCAGCAGGCGGGTGAGCCGCTCGACGGCAAGCCGTTCGTCGTCGACGAGGAATGCGTTCAACATGGGATGCGGAATGTGACCTCCATGCCGGGATCGAGGCGGCGTGCCTTGAGGGTCGCGCCGGCTCCGTAATTTCCTTCGAGGCGCTGGCGCAGCATGTCGAGGCCGTGTCCGGCGGGCAGGCTGTCCGGTGAGAAGCCCGGCCCGGTGTCGCGGACTTCGAACTCGATCTCGCTGCCGAGCTCCCGCACGCGGATCTCGATCCGCGCCCCGCTGCGCAGTGCGCCGACTGCGTACTTGACGCTGTTCTCGGTGAGAGTTTGCAGCGACAGCGCAGGCACCTGCACCGCATGCAAGTCTTGCGGAACATCGAAATGATACTGCAATCGCTCGTCGAAGCGGGTCTTCTCGATCTCGAGATAGCCGCGCGTGATGCGCAGTTCATCCTCGAGAGAGACGAGCCTCCCCTGCCGGTCGAGCGAGAAGCGAAGCAATGCGGCGAGGTTCTCAATGAGCGCTTCCGCCTGGGCCGGATTCGAGCGGACCAGGCTCGAGATGGAATTCAAGGTATTGAAGAGGAAGTGCGGGTGGACGCGGGATTCGAGACTTTGGAGCTTCGCATCGGCTGCCGCTTTGAGTGCCCGTTCGCGCTCGAGCTCGCGGGTGCGGAGTTCGAGGCTGCTGGCCTGGACCTGATGGCGCGCGTGTTCAATGATATAGGACACGGAGCCGATGACATTGCTGAACAGGAGACAGATCAGCATACTGCTGGCATAGCCCATGCGGATGGGGAAGAAGGGTTGCAGAGTCAGGATGAGATAGGCGATGGTGCCTCCAGCGAGCGCAATCAGAGAGAACAAGCCCAGGATCTTGGCCCAGCGGACGAGGGAAGAGCCCGCGATGCGAGGCGCGCATTTCGGCATGATCCATAGCGCCAGCCCGCTGACAGAAATGGAATAGATCCCGGAGATGAAGATGGAAGGGATCCATCGGGAGGGCCGGAAATCACCATCAAAGGCGGCGATCGTCAGCACCATGAGCAAGGCGATCGCGGTGTTGGTGATGAGGATTCGGACCAGGAGGCGCATGTACTATTTGCCGGGAGTGTGGCAGCCGACGCAGTTGGTCTGCGCGAGGGGCCGCGGCTGTTTCGTTTCTTTCCATTGTGCGGCACGCCTGTTGTAAGCCGTGTTCGGTAAGGATTCGAGAAGCAGGTCAAAGAAGTGCTCCGCCTTTTCGAGATTGCCATTGCGACTGTAGGCATCTGCCAGGCCGAAGAGCAGTTCGCCGCGCGGATGGGTGCCAACCTGGTCGAGTTGGTCCTTCTGTTGGTCGGAGATCTCAAGATAGTCGGAAATGCCATCTTCGCGCAGGGGGGCGCCAGTTGCTCGTGCAGGTGGCGGGAGGCGGTCACCTGCACCGCGCCAGACGAGCGCCTCAGCATGATTGGGTTCTGTGGCGAGTACCTGTTCGGCTTGTTGCATTCCGCGCTCAAAGGCCTCGCGATTGCCGGCAAAGCCAGAGAAGAAATCGTTACGAACCAGATGGTCCAAGCGCGGCTGGGAGCGGAGGAGGGGAACGAGGAAAGAGATCATCGCGGCGAGGAGCAGGAGCATTCGCTTTGTCTTCATGCTTCAGTTTTGAGCGGCTCTTGCGGGAGAGTCGCTCTTTTCCGACGAAACAGCGGAATTCCAGGATGAAGCGGATAGAATCGAGAGTTGCGGAATTTCGGAAGAATTTGGGGTCCGGCGCTGGCGCTGATGCTGGTGTCGACGATTAGCTATGTGGATCGAAACGCGATTGCGGTTTTGATTCCGACGATCCAGCAGGAAACGGGGCTCACGGGACGTGAGTATGGCTGGATTGTTGCGGCCTTTTCGTACGCCTATATGCTGGGCAATCCGCTTTGGGGCATCCTACTGGACCGCCTGGGCGTTCGCTCGGGAATGACGCTGGCGGTGGCGGGTTGGAGTCTGGCGAGCGCACTGCATGCTTTGGCGGGCGGTCTGGGTAGCTTTGCAGTGTTGCGGACGGCTCTGGGCTTTTGCGAAGGGGCGACTTTCCCGGGAGCGCTGCGGACGGTGATGCAGACCCTTGAGCCAGAGCGCCGCTCGCGCGGGATCGCGTTGAGTTATTCGGGCGGGTCCTTGGGTGCGATTCTGACGCCCTTCATTGTGACCCCGATTGCGTTGGCCTTTGGCTGGCGGATGGCGTTCTGGGTGACGGGCGGAGCCGGTTTGGTGTGGCTGTGCTGGTGGTGGCTTCTCTGCCGCCGGCCCGATCTGGCGGCGCGTCCCAAGATCGACAGCGAAGGCTTTGGGTGGAAGGATCCGCGCGTGGTCGCCTTTGTCGCAGCCTATGCAATGGGCGCGGTGCCGCTCGGCTTCATTCTCTATATGGCCGGAATGTATCTGTCGCAGGTCTTCGGGTTGAGCCAGAAGGCGTTGGGAGGTGTGTTGTGGATCCCGCCGGCGGGTTGGGAGTGTGGTTACTTCTTCTGGGGCTGGTGGATTGATCGTCAAGTGAAGCGTGGGTCCTCGATTGAAGATGCCTGTGGCAAGGCGTTTCGGATCGGTTTGGTGTTTAGCCTGCCCTTGGCTTTTGCGCCACAGATCGCTTCTTTGCCCTTGTTTCTCGGGGAACTGTTTCTGGCCATGTTTGTCACCGGCAGCTTTATTGTCGGGGGGATTGCCTATGCAACGAGCGCGTTTGGGAATCGCCGTGCGGGCCTGATTGCAGGTTTGGGCGCGGGGAGTTTTTCGGCCTTGACTGCCATGACTGCGCCGCTGTTTGGCGGCTTCTTTGATCAGAAGAACTACTCGTACGCGTTTTGGGTGGCGACGGCGTTTCCCGTCGCCGGGTATTTGCTGTGGGTATGGCTCAGAGACGGATATGAATTTTCTTCCGATAGAGCCAATACACCACGCTGAAGATCACCAGGACATTCGAGATCGCGTAGAGCAGTGAGGCGTTTGCCGGGCTGGCGATCGGCAGGAAGACATTCGTCAGAATCCATTTTGAGCTGGGCATCCCATCGATCGAGGTGAGCGCGAGGATGCGGCCAAGGACGCCCGAGAGTACGAAGGAGACGATCGCGTTGCCGCCGTAGATCTGGAAGAAGCTCCAGCCGCGACGATTTCCCTTTTCATCAATCCACCAGTGCAGCGCGCCGAAGATCAGCGAGGCGAGACCGGCCATCAGTAAGACAAAGCTGGGAGTCCAGAGGCTTTTGTTGATCGGTAAGACCGTGCCGAGCAGCAGCCCGGCGATGGTGAGCAGCGCGCCGCTGACCAGATAATTGGCCGCGAGGATGCCACAGAGAACCGTGGCGATGGCCGGGAGCGTCGAGAGGATTCCCTCGGGATCCCAGACCTTCGAGGTCGCCCACATGTGGTCCTTGAGAAGCAGGCCGTCAATATAGCGGGCGGCATTCGAGTCGATGCTCCAGGGATCGCTGCCTGCGCCGGGATAGGGCAGGTAGAGCATCGTTGCGGTGTAGACCCCGAACAGCGCCAGGATCGCGAGGATCTGTCCGCGGCGAGAAGTGTAGAGATAGATCAGCGTCGCAAAGAAGTAACAGACGGCGATGCGCTGCAAGACGCCGGGGATGCGGACGTGGGCGAAGTCGAATTTCGGAACAAGGTTGAACAGGAAGCCGATCAGGAAGATGAGGCCAGCGCGGCGGGCAGTATGGAGCAGAAGCCTGGTCTTATCCGATCCTTCTGTGCGGCGGCGGGCGAAGGAGAGAGTCATCGCGACGCCCGAGATCCAGAGGAAGAAAGGGAAGACCATATCGGTGGGCGTCCAGCCATGCCAATGGGCATGTAGCAGAGGCGCGTAAACACTGAAGCTGGGGCCGGGGTTGTTCACCAGAATCATGGTGGCGATGGTGAGGCCACGGAAGACGTCGAGGGACTGGAGGCGCTGGGACATCGGAGGGTCAGGAAGAGTATGACAGAGACAGTCGCACTCCTGAGTAGGGCGTCGTAAGCTTGGGTTGATGTGGATACTGCCAGTCCTGTTGTTGGCGCTTGCGCAAGAGCAGCCAGAAGTCACCTTTGGGACGACTGTGGTGAGTTCTTCGGGATTCGAAGGGAAGATCTACTTCATCAAGAAGTACCCGAAGGAGATGCCGAAGCTCGAGAAGATGAAGCCGAAGGGGAGCATTTATGCGGATGCATTGAATGTTCCGCCGCAGGACTTTGCGAAGGGGTTTCCGGGGATTACGGACCGCAATGAGTGGTTCGCGATCGACTACGGCGGACGCTTCTGGGTGGAGACGGAAGGGGAGTATCGATTCCGATTGTTGTCGGACGATGGGGCGCGGCTCTATCTGGACGGGCAACTGGTGATCGATAACGATGGGATGCATCCGGCGGAAGAAATGAGCGGCAGTGCGGTGTTGAGCCGGGGCATCCATACGATTCGGGTGCCCTATTTCCAGGGGCCGCGATTTGCGGTGGCCCTGGTGCTGCAGGTGGCGCGTCCGGGACGGGATTTCCAGGTCTTCCGGATGAGTGAATTCCAACCTGCCGAAGACACTGCCGATTTGGTGACGGGCGTGGTGCGGAGCGTGAAGCCGGGGATTCGCGTCAAAACTGACAATTGAGGCGGAGCGCCTCGCGCAACTGCCCGTAGTATTGGTTGCGGCTGACCTCGATCACGCCGAATTGGGAGAGGTGTTCCGTCCAGTACTGCACGTCAAGCAGCGTAAAACCTTTTGCCTGGAGGTGCTGGACCAGACAGGCGAGCGCAACCTTCGACATGTCGCGCACCGTGTGGAACTTCGATTCGGCAAAGAAGGCGCTCCCCAGGTGGATGCCATAAGTGCCGCCGGCCAGCTTGCCATCAACCCAGACTTCGACGGAATGCGCGTGGCCTTTGCGATGCAGGTCAGCGTAGACGGCAATGATCCGTTCGGTGATCCAGGTGTCCTTGGGCCTGCCTTCGCCGCGGGCGGCGCAAGCCCGCATCACCTGTTCAAAGGCGGTGTCGAAGGTGACCGTAAACCGGGCCCGCTTGAGTGTGTGTGCGAGGCTGCGCGAAGTATGGAATTGCCCAATGGGCAGAATGCCGCGATGCTCCGGCAAGTGCCAAGAGATCACGGGTGCATCCAGATAGCCCATGGGGAACACGCCTTTGCGATAACCTTCAAGAACCTCGTGGGGATCGAGCCGATCGGTCACACGAATTACATCCACAGATCCAGTGTAAGAGGTGAGAGATGGCATCGAAGATTCGTTGGGGCGTTTTGGGCAACGCGAAGATTGCGCGCGAGAAGGTGATTCCGGGCATGCAGAAGGGCGAGCTGTCTGTGGTGACTGCGATTGCGTCGCGCGAACCGGAGAAGGTGAAGGAGATTGCGGAGCGCCTCGATATCCCGACAGTCTATGGCAGTTATGAAGCACTCTTGGCCGATCCGAATGTGGACGCGATTTACAATCCACTGCCAAACGATCTGCATGTGCCGTGGTCGATCCGCGCCGCGGAGGCCGGCAAGCATGTGCTGTGTGAGAAGCCGATTGGGCTGAGCGTCGCTGAGGCAGAACAACTGATTGCCGCGCGCGATCGCTATAAGGTGAAGGTGGGCGAGGCTTTCATGGCGAAGACGCATCCGCAATGGGTTCGTTCTCTCGAACTGGTGAAGAATGGCGATCTGGGCGAACTGCGCGCGATGATTGGGATTTTCAGCTACTTCAATCGCGATGCGGCGAATATTCGGAACAGCGTCGAGAAGGGCGGCGGCGCGTTGATGGACATCGGTTGTTATCCGGTGACGCTGTCGCGGATGATCTTCGAGGGGGAGCCGCTGCGGGTGGCCAGCTGCATTGAGCGCGATCCGGACTTTGGGGTCGATCGGCTGACGAGCGCGATTCTGGAGTATCGGCAGGGGCAGTGTGTCTTTAGCTGCGGGACGCAGATGGCGCCGTATCAGCGGATCACGATCCTCGGGACGAAAGCGAAGATTGAGATCGAGATTCCGTTCAACGCGCCGCCAGACAAGCCGACGCGTTTGATTTTCGATGGGACGCGGGTGGAAGAGTTTCCAATTTGCGATCAGTACACGATCCAGGGGGATCTGTTCAGCGAGGCGATCCAGAAGAATGGGCCGGTGCCGGTGGGATTAGAAGATTCGCTGGCGAACATGAAAGCGATCGAGGCAATTTTCCGGGGTGGGACGAGTGGGAAGTGGGAGGCGGTTGCGGGATAACCCGCCCCGGACGAGCGGCTTGGGTTTGCACATCCTTCGGTGTTGCTACCGGTCGTCGCTCACAACGAGTGCTGGGGCTCTTGTTATGCTGACCGCTTGCGATGAGATACGAGTTTTTGCTTGAGAGCTACGAATCGGAGCGGGTGAAAGTCGTCAGTGCGTGGAGCATGTTTCGCGATGAGGACTTATCCTTTCGTCCGCACCCGCGGGATCCTCGCGGTCGCAGTTTGCACGAGCAGATGGTGCACCAGTGCGTGAGTGAGGACGTCTGGTTTCGGACGATGCTGGGGATTGACGTGGGGGCGCCGCCCTTGCCGGAGGAAGAGACGCGGCTGGCCTTCATGCGCCAGTATGCGGAGGATAGCGCCAAGCGTTTGGCAGCTCTTCGCGAAAAGGAGGAAGCGTGGTGGGAGGAGGAGGCGACCTTCTTCGATGTACAGCGCTCACGAGCCTGGGTCATGACGCGACGGATGACGCACACGGCCCATCACCGGGGCCAGCAACTGGCGATGCTGCGGATGCTGGGCCGGGAAGAGTACAGTAACTATGGCCCGAGCGCCGATACAGGCGGCCTGATGCAGAGTCATGCGCCGACGATTTACCCCTATGACAGTTTGGAGGCGCTGCTGGACGGCGAGGCGGCTGGCGGAAAGAAGGTCGGTCTTCCCGGGCCTGGGAGTCAACCCGTGACCGAGCGGCCGGGCCGCTGACGGATGGAGATCCTTCCAGCTTCGATTAAAACTCGAAGACGAAGCGTTCGTGTTCCCGTTGCCAGATGGCTCCTGTTTGAGTGATTGTCAGATACCAGGTTTCGCGCTCGAGCGGGCTTTGCGGACGTAGAGCCATGGGGTCGAGGACGGCGTAGTTGGTTGCCCGGATCGGGTCGCGTACAGACCGGTAGCGGATGACCTGGATGTCCAGTTCTCTCGCCAGCCGAGCGAGGGACTGCGTATCGGCGTAGTTCTCTGTCTGCAGCCAAGTCTCTGCCCATTGGGTGAGCGGCGGTGTCTGGAGATTGATAGTGCGGCCAGCGACCCCGAAGCGAAACACGGTTTGCGGGGCGGCAGGGATCTCCGCCAATCCGGCGCTTTGCTGCGTGAAGCGCCAGCGCCAATAGCCCATTTCTGCACACGCCGTGCGGCGTTCAGCGGCTCCGTAGAGCACGCCCGGGTCAGGGAAGGCGCGGAAGCGCGATCCATAGGGTGAGGGTGGGTAGCGGAACGGCGTCGCCAGAAGATAATGCAGTCCCGTAGTCGCTGGCGGGGCCGGTGGCTTCGTTTCTTCGAGGATGCGCTCGAGCAAATCCTGACGCACGGGATCGTTGTTGGTGAGGCGTAGCGTCGAGACAACGTGCTGGGCTTCAACGGCGCGCCACGGGGTATAGCGACCGTTGCGGCGGGCTTCCAGAATGGCGGGGGCGAGTTCCTCAGATGGGGGCACGGGAGGAGTCCAGATACTGCACCACGCGGACGAAGGACGGGATGTCGGCGAGCAGACTGGCTGGAACGGCCTGAAGGGCTTGATTCTCGCTATGCAGCCAGCGGCGGGAGAGTTCGTCGTTGCCCCCGGTAATCGAATCGAGGGAACGGAAGAGTCTCACGAAGAGCGCTCCGAGCTGCCATTCCTTCGATGCGGGGTCGAGGCGATAGCGGCCATTCCCCATGCGCGAAATGCTCGCCGGGCTGATGCCGAGAATCTGAGCGAGGTCGGATTGCGAGACCTGCAATAGCGTAGCCGCTTTGAGGACGGCGTGGGTGAGAGTTTCGCGTGCCGCCTCCGACTGCGTGCTCTCTCCTGCACGCTGCATTTTAGGGTTTCCGATGCTGAACTCTCCTGCAAGAATCATACGTAGATTTTTCTCAGGAAACAAGAGATTCGCTAGCTGGGAAACTCTTCCGGCCAGTAGAGTTGCAGCCAGAAATCGAAAGCTCGATCGAATCGCCGGAGGTCGCCAATCAGGTAGCTGCGCTGTTCCTCGTAGTAGCGCAATTGCAGAGTGTGCGAATCGAGAAGCCCTCTTTCGACCAGATAGCGCACGTCTTCGCGATCGGTCTGGCTGTTGCGTTCCAGTTTCGAAAGAGCCAGATCGTGCGCTTCGAGGACGAAGAGTTTGAGTTTCTGGAGCGTCGGGGCCTCGATCGGGATGAGCCGCTCCGTGTGATCGCAAGGCGGGCTGACGATGTTCACTTGCTGGATGTAGATGCCGTATTTGCGGTGGAGTGGGGAGCCCCGTCCGGCAAGCTCATCCACTTCTTTCGATTGGTCGAGCGGTGCGAGGGAACAGGCATCGATGTCGACGGTGGCGCGTGGCATGCCATAGCCGATGGTCATGGCAAAACCGCCCATGCAGGTGAGGCTGATGGGCATGGAGAGCTGACGGTCGAATTCTGCGAGACCGCTGACCCAGGGCTCAGTGAGCTGCATGGGGCGTCAGCCAGCGCCTGACCCGGTCGGACTGGAGATCGGTCAAGAGATTCCAGTGTGCGGCCAGCGGGGCTCGGCTGTCCCGGAGCCAATCCCGCTCGAGCTTTGGCATGCCATTGCTGCAAAGCGTCTGCTCGGCGGCGAGACGGGCGGGTTCCAGTTGGGCCAGCATCGTCGCCAGATGGGGTTTGGCTTCGAGTTCCAATGCGAGAGCTGTGAGATAGCCGAGGTGGTTCTGCAGGTTGCGGAGCTTCGCCTCATTCACCAGCCAGGTCTGAGGGAGCGTTTCGAAATGGAGCAGCAGCCAGGGCAGCGCCTCGACGAGGCGGGTGCCGAGTTGGGCGTGGCGCAGGCATTCGAGGACGACCACGGCTGGATTCAGCTTCGAGCCCTTTTCGAGATGGACGAATCCGGGATAGCCGAGCGCCGCGAGGGTGGCGGCGAGCGTACCTTCGTCGAGGCCTGTGTCTGAAAGCACCAGCGGCAGCGTGGCCGGCTTGTGGCCGAAGGCGGAGGAGAGCTTCGCCTGGAGCTTGGCGTTCAGCGGGCGCTGACCGGATTCCAATTGGGACAGATAGGGTTGCGAGACGCCGAGGAGCGCCGCGTAAGTCTGCTGGTTCAGGTCCTGCTGGTGTCGGTGGACGGAGAGCATGGAGTGTCCTTGCAATAATTATTGCATAAGGCAAGATTTGTGAAAAGGCCGGCTTTGTGGGCCGGCCTTGGGGATTTAGTCTTCTTCTTCGACCGCTTCGAGACTCATGTCGCGATGCAGCCAATCGGGGGTTTTGAGAACCTCGCGAGGCCGGGAACCATCGGGAGGACCGATGATGCCCTCTTTCTGCATCCGGTCGAGCATACGTGCGGCACGGCCGTAGCCGAGGCGTAGACGGCGCTGCAGGATTGACGTCGAGGCTTTACCCATTTCGCAGATGACCTTGACGGCATCTCCGTAGAGCGGATCGGCGTCGCCCTCGGGGGCGTCCTCGTCGTTGGAGTCTTCGGTCTCCTCGCTCGGCGGCGCGATGAGGAAGGTCTGGTCGTATTCGGGCTTGGCTTGGCGCTTCCAGAACTCGACCACCGAGTTGATCTCCTGTTCGCCGACATAGGCTCCGTGGACGCGGTGCAGCCGGGAGGAGGCGGGCGGCAGAAACAGCATGTCGCCCTTGCCGAGCAGGTGCTCGGCGCCCATGGTGTCGAGAATGGTGCGCGAGTCGACACGGGTGGCGACGCGGAAGCTGATGCGGGCCGGGAAATTCGCCTTGATGACGCCGGTGATGACGTCGACGCTGGGGCGCTGGGTGGCCAGCACCAGGTGCATGCCGACGGCGCGGGCCATCTGCGCGAGGCGGGCGACCGAGGTTTCGACGTTGTTGCGCTCGAGCATCATGAGGTCGGCCAACTCGTCGATGATGATCAGGATGTAGGGGAGCGGCCGGACATCCTCTTCGAGCATGCCCTCGGGGTTTGCATCCTCGTCAAAGAGATTGCGGGGCTCGTTGGCGAGCTGGCGCATTTTGCGATTGAACTGGTCGATGTTACGGACGCCGCGCGAGGCGAGCAGCTTATAGCGGCGCTCCATCTCGAGTACGGCATTGCGGAGCGCGTTCGAGGCCTTGCGCGGATCGGTGATCACCGGCGTGAGCAGATGCGGAATGTCCTCATAAATGCCGAGTTCGACGCGCTTGGGATCGATCATGATCATGCGCACCTCGTCGGGCGTCGACTTGTACAGCACGCTCATGATCATCGAGTTCAACATGACGGACTTGCCCGAGCCGGTGGAACCGGCTACCAGCAAGTGCGGCATCGTGTCGAGCGTGAAGATCTTGATGCGGCCGTTGATGTCCTTGCCGAGCGACATGGTGAGCCGCGAGCTGTTGCCCTGGAAGTCTTCGCCTTCGATCACCTCGCGCAGGGCAATCACTTCGCTGTTGCGATTGGGGACTTCGATGCCGATGGTCGGCTTGCCGGGGATGCGCTCGATGAGGATCGATTCGGCCTGCAGGCCGAGGCAGAGATCTTCCGTGAGGTTCGTAATCTTCGAGTACTTGATGCCGGCCTCGGGTTTGAATTCGAAAGTGGTGACGACCGGGCCGGGGTTGATCTGGGTGACGTTGCCGAGCACGCCGAATTCCTCAAAGCGTTCTTTGATGCGGGATGCCGTCTCGCGCAGCTCTTGCGAATCGAAGATGCTGCGGGCCTGCGGCTCGTTGAGGATGCCGGTGGGGGGCAGCTTATAGAGATTCGGGACACCTTCCCGCGAGCGGGTTCGCGTTGGAGCTACGGCGACGTTGCTGCTGGCCGGCGTGGGAGCGGGCGGTGGGGGAGGTGCATCCTCGAGAGTCTTGATCGGAATGTAATCGTCGTCCGCGGATGGGCGTGGCATCTGCTGCGGCTCATTGTCCTCGGAATCAAAGGAGGGGACCGAGGCACTGACGGTCTGGGTCTCCCAAGGGGGGACCTCGCCGCCTTCGTCTTCCGTCAGGCGCGGTGCCGTGCGGCGGCGTTGGAGGAGGGACGGCACTTCGTCCGCGTCGGCCTTGGCGGATTTGGCCTTGGCCGGCTTGCGCTTGGGCAGGCTGAACTGGAAGCTCGGCAGTTTGAACTTTGCAAAGAATGCGCCAATTGAGCGGAAGATCGCTTGCGGGATGGCCCACCACTGCAGCAGGATTGCGACAGAGAAGGTGGAAATCAGATACAACGAGACGACGAGCACGGCAGCGGTGAGCAGGGCGGCTCCGGTGAAGTTGAAGTAGTGGACCATCAGGTCCGCGAGGATGGTGCCGAAGAGCCCGCCTGCCTGAATCGAACCGGAAAAGGCACGCGCGCCGGGAGCGAGCGAGAAGCTGGTGCAGGCCCCGAGGACAAAGAGAACGGCGCCTGTCACCTTGACCCAGGCTGCTTCAATTGGCTTTGATTGCATCCACTTCCAGGCGAGCAGCAGAATCAACGCGGGGATCACAAAGCTGGAGAGACCAAAGATCTGGAAACAAACATCGCTGAGATGGGAACCGAAGCGGCCGACGAGGTTGGAGGGTTTGACGACGGAGGTGGCGGTGTTCCAACTCGGATCGTAGGCCGAGTAAGAGATCAGGCTCAGCATGATGGCCAAGCCAAAAAACAGGAACACGAACGCGAGCGCCTCGTTGAGGCGCTTGTGAGCGGTTGGACCTAAAAGCTTCATCCGCGTGAACGGACAAATGCCAGAGCGATCACCAATATACCAAAGACGATTCGGTAGGCGATGAAGGGCTTGAGTCCGTGCTTTCTGATAACTCTGAGGAAAAAGGCGATCACGCCGAGGCCGACAATGCCACTGACGGCGATGCCGATGAGGAAGGGCGTCAGTTGGCCTTCGCTGAGCCCATGCTTCTTGAGGTCGTAGACAGACTTCAATCCAGAAGCCGCAATGATGGGCGTGGAGAGCAGGAAAGAGAAGCGGGCTGCGGCTGAATAGGTGAGGCCGCGGAACAGGGCGGTGGAGATCGTGATGCCGCTGCGAGAGGTGCCGGGAATGAGGGCAAGAGTCTGAGAGACGCCCACCAGGAGCGTGTCCGTCAGGGTCATCTCGCCAATATGCTTTTCACGCCAGCTGTAGCGTTCGGCGAGCCAGAGCAGGATGCCGATGAGGATGAGCATGGTGCCCATGATGTAGGGATTGCGCAAGCCGGTTTCGATGCTGTCCTTAAAGAGTCCACCGGCAATGCCGGCCGGGACAGAGGCCAGCGCAAGGTACCAGAGGAGCTTGGGCGCTTGTTTCAGTTCCGGATCGTCGCCCCATTGCAGGCCAAATCCCTGCGAGAGGATCTGGAGCCAGTCTTTAAAAAAATAGATGAGAACTGCAAAAAGTGTCCCGATATGAAGCGCAATGTCGAAGTCAAGGCCCTGATCGGGCCATCCCAGCATCCAGGGGACCAGGAAAAGATGAGCAGAACTACTAACAGGTAAAAACTCGGTGAATCCTTGGACAATCGCGAGGACGATTGCCTGATAGACGGGCATAATGGGTATTGTAAGGCCCCGTGTGCCTTCCCCACGTTAAATGATCTAAACCGAATGCCAAGTACAAAAATCGTAGCCACCCTGGGACCCGCAACGGATTCCCCTGAGATGATCCGAAAGCTTCTGACCGCTGGTGTCGATATTTTTCGCATCAACGCAAGCCATGGACAGAAGGAAGACCACGTCAAGCGAATCCGTTTGGTACGTGAGATCGCAACAGAGATGGGGATTCACGCTGGAGTTCTTGTGGATCTGCAGGGTCCGAAGATTCGGCTGGGTGAGTTTGAAAATGGCGGTTGTGTGTTGGTGGAAGGCAATGTCTTCACACTCACGACGGAGCAGGTGTTGGGCACCGAAAAGATTGCCTCCACCAGTTATGCCGAGTTTGCGCGTGACGTGCGGCCGGGGAATTTTGTGTTGATTGCCGATGGTTCCGTGAAGCTGCGCGTGTTGTCGACCGATGGTGTGGCGGCGCGTTGCGAAGTGATGATTGGCGGGCCGATTAGCAATCGCAAAGGCATCAATCTGCCGGGCGTTGCGGTGAGTACGCCGTCCTTGACACGCAAGGACAAGGCCGATCTGCAATTTGCACTCGAGGAGAAGGTAGACTTCATCGCGCTGAGCTTTGTGCGGCAACCGAGCGATGTGATGCGGTTGAAGCTGTATCTCGAAGAGCACGAGTCGAAGATTCAGGTGGTGGCCAAGATTGAAAAGCCGGAGGCGGTGGAGAATCTGAATGCGATTCTTGCCGAGACGGACGGCGTGATGGTGGCGCGTGGCGATTTGGGTGTGGAGATGGCCATCGAGAAGGTGCCTGCCATCCAGAAGACGATCATCCAGCGGGCCCGCAGCATGGGCAAGTTCGTCATTACTGCGACGCAGATGCTGGAGAGCATGATCGAGAACGCTACTCCAACGCGCGCGGAAGTGAGCGATATTGCGAATGCGATCTATGACGGCACCGATGCGGTGATGTTGTCGGCGGAGACTTCCACTGGCAAGCATCCTGTCGAGGCGGCGAGCGTCATGGACCGGATTGCGATGGAGACCGAAGTGAATCTTCGCTATCGCGGCTACCAAGAATTGCCGGCGATGGCGAATCCGACGCACTCAGAAATCATTGCCGATTCCGCTTACCGGGCAGGCCGTTATCTGGGCGTCGCGGCGATCGTGGTGTTTACCGCCAGTGGTGGGACGGCCCGCTTGATCAGCCGCTTCCGGCCGCCTGTGCCGATCTACGCCTTTACGCCTTTTGAGGACGCTGCCCGGCAGTTGTCGATGATTTATGGCGTGACGCCGATTGTGATGCCGACGCCGGCCTCCACCGACGAGATGCTGGTGCAGATGGATCAGGAACTGCAGCGCCGTGGTTATATCAAGCCGAACGATCAGATCGTTTTTGTCAGCGGGCAACCGATTGGGATTCCGGGCAGCACCAATATGTTGAAGCTGCACCGGGCCGTCGAGTGGCCGTCAGCTTAGGGCAACGTGGCGTCGAGCAGACTGTAGGCAAATTCGTCGAGGGTCTTTTGCGACATGTCTGTGTTGTTCAAGATCACAACCGTTGCTTCTCCGTCCAGGCGATGCGCCAGGACGGAGCGGAAGCCGTTGACTCGTCCCGTCTCCCAGGCAAAGCGATGAGGCTTGCCCTGGATTTGTAGTGTTTTTACTCTTCCCCCTAATGCATAGGCGGCGCTTTCGACTTCGATGTGCGTGAATTGGCGGAGCGACTGCGGAGAGAGAAAGCCTTTGTCGTAAATTGCATGCGCGGCGCTCATTAAGTCGGCTGCGGTGCTGTAATAGCCGCCAGAGGCAGCGAGGTAGGAGGGCCGGGGTGCGGTCCGGCGCTCCGGCGGTTGTATTCGACTGTAGGAGATGGCCGTGGCTGGAGAATCCGCATAGGACTGATCTGCCCGTGTGCTGCTGAGTTGTAGTGGATCGAGCGTGAGTTGGCGCATCGCCTGCTCGTAAGGCAAGCCGGTGACTGTCTCGAGAATGCGGTAGACGATGATCCAGTTGGTGATTGCGTAGTCGAACTTTGTGCCCGGTACGGCGTTGAGATCGCCCTGGCAGAACTGTTCGAGCGCTTCTTGTGCCGTCAGTCGCATCAGGACAGCGGGGTCGGCTTTGCCGGAGGAGGGGAAGAGGTTGGGGATGCCGCTGGCATTGCAGAGGAGATGCCTCAGCGTGACCTTGGAGCCGGTATCGGCCCGGTACTGGGGCAGGTAGCTGAGGATGGTTGCGTCCAGGCTGAGTTTGTTCTGCTCCACAAGTTTCAGAACGGTCGTGGTGCTCAGCCATTTTGAGATGGAGCCAATGGCAAAGGGAGTCGTGAGGCTAAGCGCTTTGTGTTCTTCAATATTGGCGGCGCCAAACGCTTTGGCGTAGCTCATTTTTCCCCGTTTGCCGAGCATGACCAAGCCATAAAAGGGTTGGGTCTTTGCGAATGTTTCGGCAACCGGGTTGCCAGATGCAGAGAGGCTAGCCGCGCCACACAGAAGAAGCCATTCGCGCCGGGAGGATGGGGAGAGTTTGGAATTCATTTGCTATCGCTTGAGTACGAGTTTTTTGAGCGCAACGTTCAAAGAAGCGTCGAAGGCTCGTACGGTCACGATCGATTCGCCGGGCGGCAGCGTAATCTGTGTGGAAGCGGATTCGTCTCGCGAATCAAAAATGCCATCAGAGGCATCGAGCACAATCCATCGGCCGGCATTGATCGAGTATTCCATCCGGCGAATCGGAGACGCCGCATCGGTGCAGTGCACCTGGAGCGTATTCCCAGTGATGGAGGCCTCGATCACTGGAGGTGTTTGATCGAGCTGGACCGGCACGCTGGTGAAGTCTGCTGCGCGCGCGGTGGACGTTGAGTTCGATAGGATGTCGCTCGCGATGAGACGGAAGAGATAGCGGCCGTCGGCAAGAGTATCGGCGTCAATCGTGAAGCTGGATTCCGTCGTGTCCTGCTTTAAGAATTTCCATTCGGATTCGTCTTCGGCGCGGAACTGCAGCGAATACTGGAGGATGTCGTTATCGGGGTCTTCGGCCACCCAGCTCAGCATCAGTTGCCGCCCGGCGGGCCGCGTGGCGAGCAGCGATGCGGTTCCCGCGCTGGTAGAACTGCTTGCTTCTCCCGTGTCGGTAATGGTGAGCGTATAGGTGGAGCTTGACGATGCGGCAGCCTGCGGCTTGGGTGCATTGGACGGGACCATGGCCAGTACTGCGGTGAGTGATTTCACGATCGGCGGCTGGTTGCGTGGCAGGTAATGCAGCGAAGTAGCGCGGAGTGCGAAGTTCGAGTCTGTTGTGAAGCGCCATTGGATATAGCGGCTGGTCGGGCTTTGGATGTTCGACCCGTTTAAGGGCTGCCATGAAGACCAGGTCGCATCCGGTTTTGCCGCATTGCCACTGCGGGTTTCAAAGCGAAGCGCTGTGTTCGCGACGGCGTTGAGCGCACCCCAGCGCGCAATGTTGCTGGCCTCATGGACCGGAGACTCGTAGGAATAAGGCGGCGTAGGGGTATTCGCCAGCACAAGGAGCTTAGGGGCGGTGGTGGCGAGTGCGAGCCAAGTGGTTGGCGTTGGAACAATACGGCCGATTTCTGTTTCGCCCGTTTCTACAAGCAGAGAAGGACTGCGGTCTGCATCGAGACGGTAAATGCGGCCATGATTGTCGCTCGAGAAATAGAGTTTGCCGCCCGACAGCGCGATGTCATAGATGCTCTCCTCTTTGGTGACAAAGAGCGAGTCAACGGTAAGGTCAGGGTTCAGTCTGAAGATCGCGGAGCGATCGAGGCCGGGGACGTCGAGAGTGCTGGTGATGGCGGGTGTGGCCGTGGTGGTCGTGCCTGTGGTGGTGGGGGGTGAGGGCTTGGGCTTGAGATCGATGCCGGCTTGTGCTTCTTCCGTGACGGTCAGGGTAGTGGTGACCTGGGGGAGCCCGGTGGTGGCTGCGCCGGCTGCGGGTGTTGTGGATTGGGATCGGCGAGCTGCTACGCCGCCCATGGCCAGAAAGTAGATCTCTCCCTTCGTGCCTGGTACTACGCTCCGGATCTCGGTGAAGGGGGCGTCATAGAGGATCTGGGCGCTGCCTTTGGCCGGGATGCGAAACAGAATTCCATTCGGGTCAGAACCTGCGAGCAACGTGCCATCGGGTGTGAGAGCCAGGCTGGTGATATTGGACTGGCTGGAATCATAATAAACCTCACTGCTTGTGGCTGTTGTGCGGTAGACCCTACCGTCGTCGCCTCCTCCTGCAAATACGGCGTCCCGTGTGGCAAGCAGGGACCAGATGAACTTGGCGCCCGTGCGGGCGTAGAGTGTTGCCTGGTTGGGCGTGAGCCGGTAGATGTTGCCCCCGGGGGAAGAGGCGGCAAAGACCTCTCCTGCCGGATTCACGGCGAGCGCAAAGATATGCGGATCTGGAACGGTGGCGAAGAGTTCCGGCGTCTTGGCGTTCGGTGCAAGGCGGTAAACATGGCCCTTGGGGCCAGTGCCCAAATAGACGGAGCCATCCGGGGCTTGGGCCAGCGACCACAACGAGACATCGTTCAGCGCATAAGATGCCGCAATGGCGGGGCCGGGGATAAGCACCCCATCCCGGGTGAGCGAGATGTTCTTCAGCTTCCCTTTTACGAAATCGCCATACTGGGACAGTTCCCAGGAAGTGGGGCTAGAGGCAAGCACCAGACAGAGCAGGTAAATCATTACTTTTCGATCTCGAGAGTGGCAGTTCGGGAGCCTGCAACCACCCCATCAGGCAGGCGGGTTTCCTGGTCGATGAGGCGAGACTGGTAGGTCGGCAGATAAGCGCCTGGAGTCTTTTGGAGTGTAGCGGCGATGGAAGGGGGAAGGTTGGACAGGTCACGCGAGGCGGACTGGAACGCTGGCGCTGAGCGCATGACGCGCACGTAGAACGCGTTGCCCGGGTGTAGCGTGTTGAGCACCTGGATGAGCTCGGCAGGGGACCGGAAGACGGGGCCTCCGGCTTGGTAGAAGGACCGGAAATCGAGCAGATTGGCCGCAAAGGAATCGAGGACGCTAATGGTGAGTGTTTCTCCGCCGGGGAGCCAGGAAGGCGGGGTGAAGGGCGTGTCAATGATCCGTTCGGTTCCATCGGTATTGGTGAGGTGAGTCTGGATGACGAGCGCCTCTCCAGGCTTGGCGCTGCGCCGGGAGAGCGATACCGAATCAATCACCCATTGCTTGCGCGCCGGCTGCGCGGTGATGTCGAAGCGAATCGATTCTGGCAGCAGAGTTTCGGCACTGTGCTGTTGGAAGAAGGCAAAAGGAATCGCCCCGCCAAGGGATGCGGCAATTGGCAGATTGGAATCGCCCGAGTAATGGCCCTCGATGAGCAATGGCGAGGGCTGTCCAGGGTACTGGATGCTTCCCTTGAGGTCGATGGTTCCAGTACTCCCGCTGCGAAAGTGATGATCGACGGTAGAGAAGATTGCCATCTGGAGCAGCAACGGCGAGAGGACGGTATGGCGGACCATGTCGATCTTATAGTCGCGGCTGGTGACGCCATCGCGGTAGCGGATGAGGAGCGGCGTGAGCTTCGGAAAGCGGTTGAGCTCGCCGGAAACGGCAGCATCGCCATCAAAGAGGATAGAGCCCATCGGCTGCAACGATTGACTGATCTTAAAGGACGTATTCAGGTTGGGGAGTGGTGTGATGACCTCGGCCTTGGAAAACGGAAAATCGACTGCCCCACCGCCGAAAAAACGGTGTCCAAACGCATAAAGCTGCTTCCCGGCAATATGTGTGACGGTGCCGTCCGCTCCGGCAGACATATCGCCGCTCAGCAGTTGCACCGAGATCATGTCCCCAGGACGAAGCGGGGACGCGGGACTGGTGGGCTGATTGCCAGATACCCCCTGTTGGAGGGCAAAGCCCATCTGCTGCAACTGCGGGCCAAAGTACTGTAACGTCGCGGCGCTAAAGCCCGCGAGAGAAATCGGTGTCAAAACTGGAATCGCGGCGGTACCTGCTGGTGGGGGCGTTTCCGGTGTCGCAATAAGTTGTGGCGAACCCAGGTGCAGCTTGGCCGCATGAGGCATCGCTGCCGGGGCGGAGGCCAGCATCTCAGCAATCGGACGAATGCCGCAGATGGGCTCTTTTGCAAAAGGAAATGCGAAGGCAATGGCGCCGATCAACTTTCCGTCCACATAAACAGGACTGCCGCTCATGCCCTGCATCACCCCGGTCAGCTCCAGCCGGGAAGTGAGGAGACGCGCCAAAATGATGTCTTGCCCGGGACCTGTATCGCGAAGCACGCCAAGGATGCGAAGCGGAAATTCCTCAGGGTTTTGGCCCCGAAAAACAGTCAACGCTACGCCGGGCATGTCGGGACGGAGGGCAGAAACCGGGAGGGTGGCAGGTTGGGAGAAGGCGAGCGAGATTACGAAACTGAAGGCCAGTAGTACCCGCCGCATGATCACATTGTACCTGCGAGGGCGGAGGGGTGCTTCCTTAGACTCCTCTGGCTGTTGTACCTTGGAGTTGGCAGAAGATGTGGCTTGCTGAATCGACCCCCAAATGAGTAGTCCGGCTCAAGTAAATCCCGAACCCCTGGCAACTGGTAAGTTGAGTCCCGCGCTTTCCCCGTTCACCCCCTCGATCCCCTGGGCTCCCATGGCCTGGATTGGGGGGCTAATGCTGGTCTCCTTCTATCCGATGCTGACTCGCCTGGTGAGTCAATGGATGAATGATGACGACATGTCGCACGGATTTTTTGTCCCGATTGTGGCTCTCTGCATCGCATGGTTGCGCAAGGACGAGATCCTGGCCACTCCATTGCATCGGAATTATTGGGGATTAGCCGTCATGTTCTATGGCGGTGTGCAATACATTCTCGGTACAGTTGCTGCTGAACTTTTCCTCATGCGCACCTCGATCATCATTACGCTCACTGGGATGGTGTTCTTTGTCGGAGGGCGGCAATTGCTCCGTCTGTTGGCATTTCCGCTCTTTCTCCTGTGCTTCATGGTGCCGATTCCGTCTGTAATTTACACGCAAATTACCTTCCCGCTTCAGATTTTTGCGAGCGTGGTTGCTGAAAAGGTATTGCTGTTGCTCGGAATTCCGGTGTTGCGGGATGGCAATGTTTTGGAGCTTTCCGAGCATAAGCTCTCTGTTGTCGAGGCTTGTAGCGGGATTCGTTCGCTCCTCTCGCTGACCTTTCTTTCTCTGGTCTATGGCTTTTTCTTCGACGACCGGAACTGGATGCGGGCTCTTCTCTTAGTCGCTACGATTCCCATCGCGATTGCCGCAAATGCGTTTCGTGTGTCGGTGACCGGGATTTTGTACGAATACAAAAGTGAATGGGCTGAAGGGTTCTTTCATACCGCCGAGGGTTGGGTGATCTTTATGGTCGCTCTTGGTCTTCTTTTGGCTTTCCATCGTTTCGCAAATTGGTTTTATCAGGGAGTTCAGCATGCCAGAGCACAAGCGCAACCAGTTTCTTAGTTCGACCGTATTGATCTTGACCGCTTTTCTCGCGGCCCAGACCGGTCTCTATTTTCTGCTGACCAAGGCGGAGAAGGTGGCTGCCGCACGGCCCTTGTCGCAATTCCCCGATCAGTTGGGTTCCTGGACGAAAACACAAGAGGGGGTTGTGGATGAGGCGACACAGGCAATCCTCAAGGCGGACGACACACTGACGCGCTACTACGGGAGTTCGCAGGCTGGGGTCGGCGCAAACCTGTTTATTGCTGCATTCCGGAGCCAGCGCACGGGTGCTGTCCCGCACTCGCCAAAGAACTGTTTACCAGGTAGTGGTTGGACCTGGACGGTGAACGATCGGATTCCTCTGACTTTGCCGGGACGAAGCCAACCGATCGAGGTGAACCGCTATATCGTGCAACGTGGCGAATCAAAGAGTCTGGTGCTGTACTGGTACCAAAGCCGCGACCGGGCCGTGGCCAGCGAATACATGGCCAAGCTTTATACAATGCTCGACGCGATCAGGGATAACCGCACCGATACGGCCCTTGTGCGGGTGGTGGTCCCTCTCAATGGGAATGACGGGGATGAAAAAGCGTTGGCGGCGGCAGAGGACTTTGTGCGGTCCTTCTACACACCGTTGTTGAAATATCTGCCTGCCTAAGCGTGCCGCATCGCGGAATGGACATCCACGGTACATTCCAGCAATTTGTCGGAAGATTTCCGGCTCTTCTGGAAGTCCAAAAAATTGGCGTTGCCGTGAGTGGAGGGGGCGATTCTGTCGCACTCGCCCGCTTGGCGGCCGAGGCGGGCCTTCCCGTCGTTTTTCTCCATATGAACTACGGCCTGCGTGGGGCCGAGAGTGATCAGGATGAGACTTTTGTCGCCGCACTGGCCGCAGAACTTGGCTGTGAATTCCGGGCGGAGCGTGTGGCGCCTGGCAACAATTCCGAGGAAGAGCTGCGCCGCTTGCGCTACGAGTGGTTTGCCCAATGCGGTGTGGATGCGGTGCTGACCGGGCACACACAGGACGATCAGGCAGAGACGCTTCTCTTTCGGATTCTCCGGGGGACAGGACCTGCGGGCCTGTCCGGCATTTCGGAGTCCAGTCGCCATCGCATCTATCGGCCTTTGCTGGCGCTAACGCGACAGGAAATTCGGGACTGGCTCAATGCTTCCGGTTTTGCCTGGCGGGAGGATTCATCGAATGACCGCTTGGCCTACCGGAGAAACTGGATTCGTCATGAGCTAATGCCCTTGATTCGCATGAACCTGAATCCGAAAGTCGATCAGGCTCTTGCGGGCCTGGCGGAGATTGCCACAGACGAAGAGAGCTGGTTGCGCGACGTGGTGGAGGAGGCGCTTGTAGGCTTGGTGAGTGTGGAGGGAGACGGTATCGTATTGGATTGCGAACGCTTCCGCCTGGTCCCGCTCGCACTGCAACGCCGGATGGTCCGGAAATTGATTGAGCAGGTAAAAGGGAATCTGCTGGGCATCGATTTTGCCCATATCGAAGCGGCGATCCGGCTGGCCCTCGAACCAGAGGGCAATGGACGCATCCAGATTCCAGGCCTGGACCTCATGCGCAGCTTTGGATTGTTGCGCTGGATTCGTTTGGAAGTGCTGGCGGCGAGAAGTGTGCGAAATTACCGGATTGCGCTGGAATTTCCAGGACTCGCCACACTTCCGGATCGGGCCGGAATCGTACAGAGCACAATTGACGCGGGAAATCCTTATAATGGAAACAATAGTCTCCTCGATTGGGACCGGCTTCGGGCGGCAGTGGATTCCGAGAATCCATTGGAGCTTCGGAATTGGCGTCCCGGAGATTGTTACCGCCGGATCGGTTCTGAGAGCCCTGAAAAGCTGAAGGAGCTGTTCCAAAAGCACCGGATTCCGTTATGGAGACGGCGAAGTTGGCCGATAGTGGTTCTAAGGGATACTCCGGTATGGGCTGCGGAATTTGGCCCAGCGGTCGAATTTGCGGCTGGGCCGGGAACGCGAACCTCTCTCCGGCTCGTATGGATGCCGGACTGTCGCGACTAGCCAAAAGTCTGGGATCGATTTCGGCAGATGATGAATCAAGTTACGAACTGTTTACGTCTTTAAGGTAAGAATGAACTCCAACGTCAAGTCGGTCATATTTTGGGCGGTCATCATCTGTGTGGTGGCACTCATATTCGTGGTGGTTCGCAAAGGCAACAATAAAGCGGACGCCCAGGTCACTTTCAGTGACTTTATGAAGCAGGTTGAGGACAACCGCATCAAGAGCGTACAGATCACCGGCACGGATGTTCGCGGGATCTATCGAGAAGACGGCTCTGGTCTGAAGACCGTAATCCCAGCCAATTATCCGGCGCTGTTTGACGTTCTTCAGAAGAAGGGCGTGAACACGGAAGTCAAGGAAACGGGTTCGAACGGAATTCTGAGCCTAGTGTTCCAAATGGCACCGTTCATCCTCCTGTTGGGCTTCTGGATTTTCATGATGCGCCAGATGCAAAGTGGAGGCAATAAGGCACTTAGCTTTGGAAAGAGCCGAGCCCGACTCCACAGTTCGCAGCAGAAGAAGGTAACGTTTAAGGACGTTGCAGGCGTAGAGGAAGCGAAAGAAGAGCTCCAGGAGATCATCGAATTCCTGCGGGAGCCTCAGAAGTTCCAGAAGCTGGGCGGCCGCATTCCGAAGGGCGTCCTGCTGGTTGGCTCTCCTGGCACCGGTAAAACTTTGCTTGCTCGCGCGATCGCTGGCGAGGCGAATGTTCCGTTCTTCTCCATCTCTGGCTCTGACTTCGTCGAAATGTTTGTGGGTGTCGGCGCCAGCCGCGTTCGCGATTTGTTTGAACAAGGCAAGAAGAATGCCCCTTGCATCATCTTCATCGACGAAATTGACGCCGTGGGCCGCCATCGTGGCGCGGGCCTGGGCGGTGGTCACGATGAACGCGAACAGACTCTGAACCAGTTGCTGGTGGAGATGGACGGCTTTGAATCAAACGAAGGCGTCATCCTGGTGGCCGCAACCAATCGTCCTGACGTGCTGGATCCGGCGTTGCTCCGCCCGGGCCGCTTTGACCGCCGCGTGGTGGTGGGCCGGCCGGACGTGAAGGGCCGCGAACAAATTTTGAAGGTACACACGAAGAAGATTCCGCTGTCTGACGACGTGGAATTGAGCGTGATCGCTCGTGGCTGCCCTGGCTTTGCCGGTGCAGACCTCGCGAACCTGGTGAATGAAGCGGCTCTGATTGCCGCCCGCCAGAACCGTAAAGTCGTCTCGATGGTGGACTTTGAAGTCGCCAAGGACAAAGTCATGATGGGTGTCGAGCGCCGCTCGATGTTTATCACCGAAGAAGAGAAGCGTCACACGGCCTATCACGAAGCCGGACACGCGTTGGTGGGTGCCTTGTTGCCGGATTCCGATCCGGTGCATAAGGTCTCGATCATTCCGCGCGGTATGGCGTTGGGTGTGACGATGTACCTGCCGACACAGGATCGCAACGACATCAACGTGTTGCAGTGTGAAGCGCAGATTGCAACGGCAATGGCTGGCCGCGTGGCGGATGAGACCTTCCTCGGCCTCAAGACTGCCGGCGCCTCGAACGATATTGAGCGCGCCACGGATTTGGCCCGGCGCATGGTTTGCGAATGGGGCATGAGCAAGCTCGGCCCGCTGAGCTTTGGCAAGAAGGATGAGCAGATCTTCCTTGGCCGCGAGATTGCTCAGCATCGCGACTACTCGGAGGCGACGGCGATTTCGATCGACGGCGAGGTCCGGGGGATGGTGCAGCAAGGCTATGAGACGGCAACGAAGCTGATCACGGAGAATCGCGAAGCGGTGATCCGGATTGCCGAAGCGTTGCTTGAGCGCGAAATCCTCGACGGGAATGAAGTGCGGATGCTGATTGCTGGCGAATCGTTGCCAGCGGCTCGTCCGAACTCCAACAACAAGTCGAACAATAGTGACGGCCAGACGCAGCCAGTATTGCGTTCGGAGAACGGGATTCGTCCGAACCCGAATCCGAACCCGAGTCCCGCTTAAGCGAATGGCGATCCCGCCTTTCAAGGCTTATCTGTTTGACGTAGATGGCACTTTGCTCGATTCCGCCCCCGATATTTGTGGGGCGGTTTTGAGCGTTTTGAAGAACACGTCGCGTCCGGATGTCCCGGTCTCTTTTCTCGAACGCTATATCGGCAAGCATCTGGACGAATTGTTTGCCGACTTGTTTCCCGAGGCAGGACGCGAGCAAATTGACGAATGGGTGCGGGAGTACCGGGTGGTATATCCGGCCCGTGGTCATCGGGCCACCAAGCTCTACCCCGATGTTGCGGAAAGTCTGGGGCGCCTGGGGGGCAGAAAAACGACCGCGACCACCAAGGGGACTCAGACCGCGGTGAACATTCTCACCCAGTTTGGATTGGCCGGACACTTCCAGCACATCCAAGGGACGGATGGCTTCCCCAGTAAACCCAAGCCGGACGTCCTCTTCAAGGCGATGGAAGCGATCGGTGCAAAGCCGGAGGATTGCCTCATGGTGGGCGATTCCGTTCCCGATCTGGTGGCCGGTAAGGCTGCGGGTGTGAAGGTGTGTGCGGTCAGCTATGGCTACGGCTTAGTGGAAGAACTGCGCGCCTGCGAGCCGGATTACTGGATTGATTCGATCACGGAGTTGCATTCGCTGCGTTCTTAGCCTGGTGCGTGCGGCGGCTGAACAGCTTGCTGGGCGTGAATTCCTGCAATAAGGAAGAAGCAAAGCCAAAATAGATGGCGCTATTTCCGGACTGGATGCCTTGTGCGGACCATTTCTGGTTCGGCGTGTATTGGGTCGAGAGCATCCCCACCGCATAACCCCCGACAATCGAAGGCCAATTGAAGACCTTCTTGCCGGACTGGTCATAAGTGACAAAGTTGAAGGCGAGGGCGTGTCCGATGCGCGGCAGCACCTTGGTGCATTTGCACTGGATGTAGCGCATCTCGTAGTGAGCGGCCGCGGCCAAGCCCTGTGAGGCCGTGTCCTGCAGCGAGTAGGTGAGAAAGGCATTGCCGTAGCGCTGTCCGAACGCATCCCACCCTTGCCCATAATCCCGCGGACTGTTCGAGAGATGACTCATCCCGGAACTGACCGTGGCGCGGATATACGATCCGGGGCTGGCCGCGATGCCGCGCCACCAGACGCGCCATCGTTCCTCATTGGTCGGAGAGCTCCACTCGAGGCCTCGGGGGACGCGAGTGCCAACCAGCATGTCGGACTGGCTGGGATGGATGATGTTGGAGGCGTCGTGAGGGGCTTCAGTGGGTTCGGCCTCAGCCTGTGGAGCATGGTCCTGGGCGGGCGTATTCAGAGTCTGCGCATAGAGTGCAGTTCCGGCGAGGAAGGCGAATGTTGCGAGGTGACGATACACGTTTTCTTGATCCTAGGAGCGCAGAGTATCCGGTGACTCTGGAAAGACGTATGCGGGAAACGGTGAGTTACTAGCCTCTGCACGGGGGCTCGATGGAGCAATTTTCATGGGACGCGCGGACGGCGGGTTGGGGTATTCTGTTCAGCATGACCAGACGTCAATTGCTTTCTCTCAGTGCTCTCTTGCCAGTGCTTCCGAATGCCGCAAAAGGACAGAATGGGAAATTCAAAATTTCGCTGGCCGAGTGGAGCTTCCATAAGACGATCCAAAGCCGATTGCTGACCAACCTCGACTTCCCGCAAGTGGCGCGGGAGCATTACGGGATTGGCGGTCTGGAGTTTGTCAACACGCTGTGGGGCTCGCCAACCCAGTCCTATCTGGCAAGACTCAAGAGCAATATGAAGAAGTTCTCGGTCGAAGGGGTTTTGATCATGTGCGATGGCGAGGGCATGATGGGCCATACCGATCGGGCGGAGCGGCTGAAGTCCGCTGCTCTCCACCAGAAGTGGGTTGATTACGCGGCGGAACTGGGCTGCCACGCGATTCGGATGAACATGCACACGAATCAGGAGGCGAAGACCGAATCCGAGATTGCGGTGCTACTTGAGCGTTGCCAGGAGAGCTTCACCCGCATCTGCGAGTATGCCCAGGCGAGCAAGATCAACATTCTGATCGAAAACCATGGCGGCGTCTCGTCGAACCCGGATGTGTTGCTGCGTCTGATGAAGATGGTGAATCGGCCGAATTTCGGAACGCTCCCAGATTTTGGAAATTTCCCCAAAGAGACCGATAAGTATCTCGCTGTCGAAAAATTAATGCAGTTCGCCAAGGGGGTGAGCTTCAAGTGCTGGGACTTTGGCGCCGATGGGAAAGAGACGACTCTCGATATGGACCGGATGATGGGGATTGTGAGCAGAGCCGGTTACCGCGGCTGGGTTGGCATTGAATATGAGGGGGAACGATTGACGGAATTCCAAGGAGTGCAGGCGGCAAGACGTTTTCTGGACACCTATGCCGCATAGCAAAGGTCTTACGATAGTAGTTCTATTACTTTGTGGCGGCGGGCCGCATTTTTGTGAAAGGCCGTTCCAGCCCACTGATATACTGAGGGATACTGGAAGCTCCGCCTCCCCAGGAGAAAATTTGTGAAGCGAACTGGATCTGACGACGCGCTCCGTTGTTCTTTCTGTCATAAGAGTCAGGATGTAGTCGGGAAGCTGATTTCCTCCCCTAGCGACTACCCGCGTGCGTACATCTGCGATGAATGCATCGCGGTGTGTAATTCGATCCTCGAAGACGACAAGCAGGAAAGCACCTACGGCTCGCCGAATAAGCTGCCGAAGCCTTTTGAAATTCGGGAATTTCTGGAGCAATTTGTCATTGGCCAAGAGCCGGTGAAGAAAAAGCTCGCCGTGGCGGTTTACAACCACTACAAGCGTATCCAGATGAACAAGACCCGCTCGGGCGATATTGAGTTGCAGAAGAGCAACATCCTGCTGATTGGCCCCACCGGCACGGGCAAGACCTTGCTCGCGCAGACGCTGGCCCGCATTCTCGATGTTCCATTTGCGATCGTCGATGCGACCACCCTGACTGAGGCCGGCTATGTCGGCGAGGACGTCGAGAACATCATCCTGCGTCTGCTGCAAAACGCGGACTGGGATGTCCAGCGCGCCCAGCAGGGCATTATTTACGTCGATGAAATCGATAAGATCGGCCGTAAGGACGACAACCCCTCGATCACCCGTGACGTGAGCGGCGAAGGCGTGCAGCAGGCGCTGCTGAAGATTCTCGAAGGGACTGTCGCCAATGTGCCGCCGCAGGGCGGCCGCAAGCACCCGCACCAGGAATTCACCCCGGTGGACACGACGAACATCCTGTTCATCTGCGGGGGGGCCTTTGTCGGATTGGAAAAGATCATCTCGCGCCGGGTGGGCCGCAAGCAGATTGGCTTTGCGAACCAGGAAGAAGGAAGCGACAAGGAAATTCGCTTTCCGGCGCCCAGCAGCGGCTATGGCATTGCCGCCGGGGCCAAGCGCGACAGCGAACTGCTGCAGCAGTGCCAGCCGATGGATCTGATCCGGGCTGGCTTCATTCCGGAATTCATCGGCCGTTTGCCGGTGGTGGCGATTCTGGAGGATTTGACCAAGGAAGCGCTGGTTCAGATTCTCACCAAACCGAAGAACGCACTGGTCAAGCAGTACCAGAAGCTGTTCGAGTATGAAAATGTTAGACTTAAGTTTAGCGATGATGCCTTGGAGGCAATCGCTTCGCTCGCCCTCGAGCGAAAAGTAGGCGCGCGCGGCCTGCGGATGATCATGGAAGAGCTCATGCTTGACCTGATGTACTACCTGCCCAGCCAGAAGAAAATCCGCGAATTTCTGGTGACCAAGGAAATGGTCCTCAACCAGAAAATCAACCTTGCCGTTTTAGAGAAGGCCGGTTGATTTCACTTTGAGAAGAATCCGACACAAGAACTAACCGAAGGTGTAGGGCCTGGTAGGGAATCTTCCCGCCAGGTTTTGCGTCTTTAGAAACAGGGAACTATGTTGGCATCAAAAGAGAGAACAGACACAAAACGGCTGCCCATGATGCCGATTCGAGACGTGGTCATCTTCCCGCATATGATGACTCCGTTCGTAGTCGGCAGGGAATCGAGTGTTCGCGCGCTTGAAGAAGCCAACGCGACAGGAAAGCAAATCTTCCTGGCCACGCAGCATGACGCTTCGATTGACGAGCCGCGGCCGGACGAGATCTTCACAGTAGGTACGGTGGCGAACATCGTGCAGAGCCTCAAGCAGCCGGATGGCAACATCAAGGTGCTGGTAGAAGGCGTGGAACGGGGGAAAGTCATCAGTGTCAGCGACGAAGATGGCTTCTTCCGCGCGGTGGTGAAGACTTCGGCATTCCGCATCGAAGGCGGACCGCAGCTTGATGCTCTGGTGAGTCGCGTGACGACTCAGTTTGAGCAATACGTCAAGCTCAGCCAAAACCTCAACTACGAAACGATGGTGGCCGCGATTCGTCCGGACGATCCGGGCAAGCTCGCCGATACGGTGGGCGCGAATCTGCAGTTGACGATCGAGGAGAAGCAGGAACTGCTCGAAATCTTCGATCCGATCGACCGGCTGACCCGCGTTGCCGAAATGCTCGATATCGAAATCGAGAAGTTGCAGGTGGACCGCACGATCCAGGGGCGCGTGAAGCGCCAGATGGAGCGGGCGCAAAAAGAGTACTACCTCAACGAGAAGATCAAGGCGATTCAGAAGGAACTGGGCCGCGGCGAGAAGAGCGAATACGACGAGCTGAAGAAGAAGATCGAAACTGCGGGCATGCCCAAGGACGCCTTTGAGAAGGCGATGAGCGAACTGCGCCGTTTGGAAAATATGCCGCCGATGTCGGCCGAGTCGACCGTCAGCCGCAACTACCTCGATTGGCTGCTTGCCGTGCCGTGGAAGAAAGCCTCGAAGGAAATTCGCGATCTGAATTTCGCGAAGGACATTCTCGAGAGCGATCATTACGGCCTCGACAAGATCAAGGAACGCATTCTGGAGTTCCTCGCCGTCCGCCGCTTGGTTGAAAAGCCGAAGGGCTCGATCCTTTGCTTTGTCGGACCTCCCGGCGTGGGTAAGACCTCGCTCGGCATGTCCATCGCCAAGGCGACGGGCCGCGAGTTTGTGCGTCTGTCCCTTGGTGGCGTCCGTGACGAAGCCGAGATCCGTGGCCACCGCCGCACCTACATCGGTGCGCTGCCGGGCCAGCTGATTCAGATGATGAAGAAGGCTGGAACAAAGAATCCGGTGATCATGCTCGATGAGATCGACAAGATGTCGATGGACTTCCGGGGCGACCCATCCGCGGCGTTGCTCGAAGTTCTCGACCCGGCGCAGAACACTTCGTTCCAGGATCACTATCTCGACGTCGAGTACGATCTGTCGAACGTGCTGTTTATCGCCACGGCGAACGTGCTGCACACGATTCCTGGCCCGCTGCAGGATCGTATGGAAGTGATCCGCTTGTCCGGTTACACCGAGCTTGAGAAGCTCGAGATCGCCAAGCGCTTCCTGGTGCCGAAACAGCTGGAAGGCAATGGTCTCAAAACCGACCAGATCGAGTTTGAAGACAGCGGCTTGCTCGCCCTGATCAACGGTTACACGCGGGAAGCGGGTGTCCGCAATCTCGAGCGCGAAGTCGGCAACGTCTTCCGCAAGGTGGCCCGTTCGCTGGTGATGTCCATGCCGATGGATACTCCGGCCGAAGAAGAGAAGCCGGTGAAGAAGTCGAAATCGAAGAAGAAGGCAGAGATCGTCGACATTGCTTCGAAGGAAGCAGTGCCGGCCGAGGCAAGGCCCGAATTCAAGAAGGCGACGGTCACCGCCGAGAATGTGCACGAGTTCCTGGGACCGGAGAAATACCGGGACACGGTGACCGAGCGCAAGAACGAGATCGGCTCAACGACAGGCTTGGCTTGGACGGAAGTGGGCGGTTCAATTCTGACCACGGAAGTCTCAATCCTCGAGGGTCGCGGCAAGCTGACGACGACGGGCAAGCTGGGCGATGTGATGCAGGAATCGGCGCAGGCGGCCATGAGCTATGTGCGCAGCCGCGCACACCAACTCGGTCTGCCGCGGGACTTCTACCGGCACATCGACATCCACGTGCACGTTCCGGAGGGAGCAATCCCGAAGGATGGTCCGTCGGCTGGCATCACGCTCGCTACCTCGATTTCGAGTGCGCTGGCGAAGATTCCGGTGCGTGGCGACGTCGCGATGACCGGCGAGATCACACTGCGCGGCAAGGTATTGCCGATCGGTGGGTTGAAAGAGAAGTTGCTGGCGGCGCATCGCTTCGGCATCACGGAAGCGATTCTGCCTAAGGACAATGAGAAGGATCTTGTCGATATCCCGGATATCGTCAAGAAGAACATGAAGCTGCACTTTGTCGCCCACATGGATGAAGTGCTGAAGCTGGCACTTGAAAGTGAGCCGGTGGGCATTCCGCCGCACACGATCGAGTACTCGGCTAAGCCAGTGGAAGATATCCGCCACTAAGCTTCATGCAACAGATGAGAGTGGGTCCAGAAATCTGGACCCACGAAAATTCAAAATTTGAGCTAGAATGGAGGGCGTTGGTTCAGACGCCCTCTTTTTTCTATTGGAGACGGGATGTTTGATGTTGAATTCCTAGCCAGCGCAGCAAACCCACAACAATTTCCCCCTGAAACTTTTCCTGAGTACGCATTCCTAGGCCGGAGTAATGTGGGGAAGTCATCATTGCTGAATCGTCTGGCCGGCAAGAAAAAGTTGGCCTTTGTCAGCTCTACGCCGGGAAGGACACAGACCATCAATTTTTTTCGGGTGGGCAGCAGACTTTGTCTTGTCGATCTACCTGGATATGGATACGCGAGAGTTCCGAAATCAGAATCGGCACATTGGAAAGAGCTTGCAGATGCGTATCTGCTTCGACGCCAAACACTCGAATTATCGCTGCTCCTCATCGACTCGCGACGCGGGTGGATGGAACCTGACCGAGCACTTCGGGAATATCTCGAATACCACCAGCGACCATACCTGGTTGTGGCGACCAAGATCGACAAGCTCAACCGGAAGGAAGAAGAAAAGGGCATGAGAGAAATGCGGGCGGAAGTGCCCGGCAGAGAAGTCATGCCGTTCTCGGCCTTAAGTGGCCGCGGAGTGAGGGAAATTTGGCAAACGATAACGAAAACAAAGAGCTAGCGGCCAATTCGCCGCAAGAGACGGCCCCCGAGGCAAACGGAGCAAATGCTGCCGCTGAGAATGCGGGCAAGAACCGCCGTCGCGAAGTCAAAGAGCAGGCGCCGAACCTGAATCTCGTTGAGCTGAAGGATATGAGTATCCAGAAGCTGAACGTGATTGCCAAGGATTTCGGTCTGGTCCAGACGGCCGGGCTCCGGAAACAGGAATTGATTTTCAAGATCCTGCAGAGCCAGGCGGAAAAGAGCGGGTTGATCTTCTCGGAAGGCGTGCTGGAGTGTTTGCCGGATGGCTTCGGGTTCCTGCGGGCTCCCGAATACAACTACCTTCCCGGTCCCGATGACGTTTATGTCTCACCGTCGCAGATCCGCCGTTTCGACCTGCGTACCGGCGACACGATCTCCGGCCAGATCCGTCCTCCGAAGGAAGGCGAACGCTACTTTGCCCTGATCAAGGTGGACGCGATTAACTATGAGGCGCCGGAGGAGACCCGCAACAAGATCTTCTTTGACAACCTCACGCCGCTCTATCCGCAGGAACGCCTGAAGCTGGAGACGACGAAGGAAAACTATTCCGGCCGGGTGATGGACATGCTGACCCCGATCGGCAAGGGCCAGCGCGGTTTGATTGTCGCCCCACCCCGCACTGGTAAGACGATGATGTTGCAGTCGATTGCCAACTCGATTACGACCAATCATCCGGAAGTGAATCTCATCGTGTTGCTGATCGATGAGCGTCCGGAAGAAGTCACCGACATGCAGCGCAGCGTCAAGGGCGAAGTGATCAGCTCGACCTTCGATGAACCGGCCGCCCGCCACGTGCAAGTGGCTGAAATGGTGATCGAGAAGGCCAAGCGCCTGGTCGAACACAAGCGCGACGTGGTGATTCTGCTCGATTCGATTACGCGTCTCGCGCGCGCCTACAACACCGTGGTGCCGCCTTCGGGCAAGGTGCTGTCAGGCGGTGTGGATTCCAACGCGCTGCAACGTCCGAAACGCTTCTTCGGTGCGGCCCGCAACATCGAAGAGGGTGGCAGCCTGACGATTGTCGCCACCGCTCTGATCGATACCGGCAGCCGCATGGACGACGTGATTTTCGAAGAATTCAAGGGAACGGGTAACAACGAAATCCACCTCGACCGCAAGCTGGTCGACAAGCGTGTCTTCCCGGCGATCGACATCAACAAGAGCGGCACCCGTAAGGATGAACTGCTGTTGCCGAAGGATGAGCTGAACCGGATCTGGGTGCTGCGCCGCGTGCTCGCGCCGCTCTCGCCTACCGAAAGTGTCGAATTGCTGCTCGATCGTCTGTCGAAGGCGCGGAGTAACTCGGAATTCCTTTCCAGTATGAACGGCTAAAACGAAGCCAATTTCAAAGAAGATCCCGCCAGGCGCTGTCGCGTTTGGCGGGATTCTTTGTTTCTAGCCCAGGCTCGCTACGGTTATCGGACTAAGCAGCCGATGGGAATGCCAGAGAGACCTTGCAGATGAATCGTGTTTATGGGTGGTTGCCATTCGTTTCCGTCATGGCTGGATGCGCCGCGCCCGGTTATCACATCGACTCGATCGAGAGTCAGGTGAAGTATTTCAAGTTGGATATGCGTGCATCGAAATATTCGGGGCCCTTCATCTTTCAGGGGCTGATCAGTCCATCCCCACTGGTAGCTGAATTTGACACTTTCGATGATGGGAAAAACAGAAATCACTTCTATGCGCAACAGGTAGCGGACGGTTGGCGAATCTTGCCTAAAAGAGAAGATGAACCTGCAGAGTTCAGTTCTCCACCGCCGATGCGAATGGATAATATTGCCTATCCTCGTTGCGTCAATTCTTTCATTCCGGCTGCTCGAAGTGTCAACGGTCAGTTTCATTGGAGAGGGAAAATCTTCACCGCTGCGCTCCCCGATAGCTACTGGTATACCTGTGAGGGCTTAATTGACCAAGCGTCACGCTTTACATATCTCATCTATGTCTTCAGTAGCAAGCTGGATCCTGTTGGCCCAAGGGTGGGCCCCTTCCGCAATGAAGATGGCGCTTTACACCTTGAAATATTCGATCCTCAGTCGGAAGCACGTATTTTTCATTTGGCCGGATTTGGCCGGCCGATTCGGCTCAGCATCACTCAAGTGGGAAGCTATATTCCATTTCTGAGTCCGTATGCTCGTTTCAACTACCTTTTGTGGCAACCGAATATTTCGGAAGTCATCATGATCGATGTCGGTGGCCTATCAAAAGACTCAGGCAACGAGTCAGGAAGATCGCAGGGAAGATAGATGAAAGCTCTCAAAAGCACGCGATTACTCATGAGCATGGCTCTAACTCTGATGTTGTTGTCCGGACAGGATAAAGAAATTCCGCTCGATTCCGGGAATCTTGGTGTCATGAAAGTGAGACCCATGACCTTTACCCGGACTGTGATTCATCCCAAGGGCGGCGCTATCCTCATATTGAAGTCGCCCTCTGTCGTCGAAGTGGCGATCTTGAGTCCTTCGAATCAGAGAATCATTGCGTCCAACGCTTCTTCGTTTGGATTCCAATTTGAGTCCCAATATTCAGATGGCACTACTGGTTTGCCTCAACTGGGAGTCGGCTATGCGACTGCCGTACAGTTTCCAAGCGTGATTGCTAAAGGAAATTGGCGCCTGGAACTAACATCGAATCTCAATGATCCTTTTGACGCCCAATATGTCATCGTCGATGACGATACCGTCCGCTTTCAGATTTTCACCAAGGATGACGGATTTCAGGAAGATCGGGAGGCTGTATTGTCTGCAGCACTCTTTGACGGGAATACACCTCTACCCGGGGCGGCAATTTCTGTGACGATGGAATGTCGGCACGATGTTGCCTCGCTGGTTGAGTTAGTAGATTGGGTAGCGCTGGGGAGTACGGTTGAAGGTGACGTGCGAATTGTTCGATCCCAGCTCAGGTTGAAGAGTAATGCTGTTGGCAACCTCAATGACTTGATGTTTTTCATCGAGCCGGACACGATCGCCCATACGGCGAGTCCTTCCATGCTACCGGTTGGGCAGCTCACACCTGGCCAAGTGTGGACTTCTCCCGAAATTGTGATCCGTCAACCCCGCGGCCCCTTTGATCCTTATTTCCTCACTCGGGCGGAAGCGCGTGGTACGAAAAGTACTTTCAGTTTGTTGGATTCTGGTGACAAGGATTCTGACTGGGAAGTGGGGGATGGAATCTACGGCGCAAAGGTGACGATTTCCAATGCTGGGAACTGCGATTTCACGGCAAATGCCAGTGGTACTTGGAGTAGTGTTGCCTACGAGCGGTCGGCGTTTGCGAGTCTACCTGTTACCCGTTGGTTGGGAAGAATTGGTGGAGTCCAAGACTATTCTGTCGATTCCGACAGTGACGGTAAGCCGGAGGTTGTCGGTTTGTCCGTAGCGCTGAGCGTCCGTAAGGCAGGTCGGTACAAGCTCAGCGGGCGATTGCAGAAGGGAACGAAGTATCTTGAGCTAGCAACTTCAGAATTCCTAACGCCCGGCTCTCATACGATGATCCTGCAAGCGAATGCTGAAGCTCTGCGCCTGGCGGTCGGAGAAAGCGGTCCATTCCAAAGAAGTGGTCTAATCCTCACGATCGATGCCGATTCAGGAATCAAGGAGTTTGTAGATCGTAAAGACGTCGCAGGGCAAACAGTAGCGTGGCAATTGGGAGGTGCACAAATTAGCGTTGTACTCGCTGGAACTCCCACTTTAACTGCTTCTCCAATCCCAATTCCTCCCTCTGGCTATAAGGAGCTGTCCTTCGCCATTCCCATCCAAGTGCTCCGGCCAGGAACCTGTACATGGGAGGTGCAAGTCGTGACTCAGTCCGGATCTTTTGCATATACGGTAAATGAATTCTTTGAGGCCGCGGGAGCTATGCCATTTTCCTATACGCTAAGGGGATCTGTGCCAGGTTGGAAGATTCGTCGAGACCAAGCCGGTGGACACTTCAAAATTGAGCACGCGAGCGTCAATTGCGGTGGGCCGCTAGAGAGATGGTACGGTGAATCTTTGGCGAGTTCGGACTCCTACCGCTCGGCGGATTTTGAGAATCCAATTCCATCTTTCGATCTGAGTTTTGAGGAGTTTGATCGCCCTTCGCTTAACTTGACAGCTGACTTGTCGCCGACGAAGCCGTTTTTCTTCAATGTGAACGCTATAGCGGGTTTCGACAGCAACCTCTCATGTACAGCCGCCCCGACATACGCAGGCATCGCTTTGAGTTTCGATCGGATGCCCTCCCGAGAGGTGGATTGGCCAATTAAGGTTGTTGTGAGCGTGACACCGGATGCCATCGCGGGGCCGAGTCCCATTACCATCTCCTGCCTGGGGCGTGGCGTGACGAAAACAGCACTTCTGGATCTATCAATTTTTTGAGATCTGATGACGGGAATCGAGTAGAAGCCACTAGCCCCAGGTAAGCTGCATGGACGACGTGATTTTCGAAGAGTTCAAGGGAACGGGTAACCACGAAATCCACCTCGACGTCTGTCGAAGGCGCGGAGTAACTCGGACTTCCTTTCGAGCATGAACGGCTAAGATTTTTGATTTCAGAACGAGTGATATGACATAAGGGGGGAGATTTCTGAATGAGTCTGGCGCAGAGCGAAGAGTTTCGAGCGAAGGTGCGTGATTGGGTTGCCTCCATCGATCAGCAAACAAATTATCATAGCCTGGAGTTGCCCGATGGGGTCATTGTCCCTGGGGTGATTCCGATCGATGCGCTGCAGCAGCGGCTGCGCGACCTGGAAGTGCCGGGACAGCTCCAAGGGCTTCGGGTTTTAGACATCGGTGCGGCATCGGGTTGGAATAGTTTCGAGTTAGAGAAGCGTGGGGCAGAAGTTGTCGCAATCGACTGTGTGGAGTATCGCGAATTCAGCTCCATGATTGCGGTTTTAGATTCCAGCGTTGATTACAGAATTGTCGATGTCGATGAAATGTCTTCCCAGATCTTGGGAACCTTCGATGTTGTCCTCTTTCTCGGCGTGCTATACCACCTGCGTCATCCACTCCTTGCCTTGGAGCAACTGTGTTCTCTGACGCGAGACATTGCCTATGTCGAATCTTATGTCACCGATTCATCCGATTCGCGCAGCGATCAAGTGTCGATGGAGTTTTATGAAATCGATGAATTGGGCGGCCAGATTGACAATTGGTTTGGACCGACAACAAATTGTCTTCTCGCTCTGTGCAGAGCGGCTGGTTTTGCTTCCGTCACCTTGCAATATAGCCGCGGAGGACGTGCGGGGCTGATCTGCCGTCGGAAATGGGAGGCCCCGCCAATATGCCCTCAGGAGCAGCCCCCGGTATTAGTTGCTGCGGTGAACAATCGAAGCCATAACAATGAGTTTCATCTGGGGCTTGATGAGTACATCTGCATCTACTTCGACTGTGAAAAGTTTGTTGACCGGCATGGTCTCTTAATTGAGGTTGGCGGCTTTGGGATCGCACCGATGATTGTGGCTTGCAATGCCCAGGGGGAGTGGCAAGCAAACTCGCGCCTGCCTCCAGGCTTGCCGGTAGGGGAGCACGCGGTGAAGATTCGATTCCCCGGCAGTGCTTACTCCAATTCCTATGTGATCGAGCTCAAAGAGCGAGTGGAGAGGAGACGGCCCCAACGCTTTGAAGTTGCTCGAGAGATCACCGAAAGCCCCGTCGAGCTTTATCGGGTTGTGAATAGTAAGGATGGGAGCCAGCTTTTCCATGGACATCGCGCCGAACGCCTGTCGGCATCCTTCCGATCGACGGAAAAAGGTTTAGGGCCGGCTACGGTCTCCATGGAATGCGGTGGCCAAGCAATGAGTATCGATCTGTTGATTGAGTTGGGTGGCGGTGCCTGGCAAGTGAATGCGAAGCTGCCACCCTCGCTCGAGTCCGGATCGCATCCGGTGCGCCTGCGCACGGCAAAAAGTAATTTCAGCGCAGCGACGAGTGTGCGGCTGGAGCGCTAGGGCAAACTATAGGCGACAAAGGAGCCGCCTGATTCCCGCCCGCGGCCCCCGCCAGCAGGCACAACAATATACTGCTTGCCCTTATGCATATAGGTGGCAGGCGTCGCGTTGCCGCCTTGCGGCAATAGCGTCTCCCACAGTAGTTTCCCGGTCATTTTGTCGAAGACGCGGAACTTGCGGTCGTGGGCCGAGGCGGCAATGAAGAAAAGGCCCCCAGCGGTGACAATGCCGCCACCATGATTCTCTGCACCCGTATTCGGATAACCCTGGGCGACCAGTTCCGGATATTCCCCAAACGGAATCTTCCAGACATACTCGCCCGTGTTCAGATTGATCGCATTGAGGGTGCCCCAAGGGGGTGTCACGGCAGGATAGCCGTCCGGATCGAGAAACTTGTTGTAGCCGTCCATGGTGTACTTCAGCCGGGGCGCTGCGGCTCCAGCGCTGGCGATTTCGCTTTCCCGATCTTCTTGCTTGAGCAGCAGATTCGTGATCGCCTCAAGCGCCGGATCACCGAGATTGGCAAAGCCGGGCATGCGTCCCGAGCCTTTGCGCAGGAAATCGATCAGTTGCTCAGCCGTATACTTGCCGTTCAGATTGTCGACTGCCGGATATTCGGGCGGCGCGCCCTTTTGGTCGTCCCGATGGCAACTCGCGCAGCGGCTCATGTAGAGACGGCGAGCCGTATCAACCTTCTTCGTGACACGGGTGGGCACCAGTCGCAGCACCCAGGGCATCTCGTTCGCATTGATATAGAAGATGTTTGTGGTGGGGTCAAAGGCGCTGCCGCCCCATTCGGCGCCACCGGAGAATCCGGGAAAGACCACAGTGCCGCGCGTGCTCGGCGGCGTAAAGCGGCCACCATAGTCGAGATTCTTCAATCGTTCCACTACGGCCTTGTGGGCGAGTTCCGTCCGGGTGGTGGCCATGTCGGCAGTGAATTCCTGACGGCTGAAGGGCGCGGGCTTGGTGGGAATGCGTTGGGTGGTGGCGAGCAGTTCCCCTTCGACTCTACTGGCAGGAACCTGAATTTCCTGAAGCGGATAGATGCTTTCGCCGGTGTCGCGGTTGAGGAGATAAAGGTAACCATCCTTGCCCGCCTGCGCGACCGCATCGATCCACTTGCCGTCTTTGCGGATGGTGACCAGCACGGGCGCCTGCGGAAAATCGAGATCCCAGGCATCGTGTTTGACTGCCTGGAAGTGCCACTTGCGCTGGCCGGTCGCGGCGTCGAGGCAGAGAATTGTGTTCGCGTAGAGGTTGTCGCCGTGACGGTCGGCCCCGTAGAAGTCAAAGGCGGCCGAGCCCGTCGGGACAAAGACCGTGCCGCGTTTTTGGTCCACAACCAGCCCCGCCCAGTTGTTGGCGCCGCCACTATTCTTGCGGGCATCGGCGGGCCAGGTCTCGCTGCCGGGTTCGCCGGGCTTGGGAATGGTGTGGAAGGTCCAGGCGAGTGCGCCGGTGCGGACATTGTAGGCGCGGATGTCACCCGGCGTCGCAGGCAGATTCTCCGCAACCGAGCTGCCGAGAATAATCAGATCACGGTAAATAACGCCGGGCGTACTGACGCTGAGTTGGACGCTTTCGATCGGGCGGTCCTCAAAGGCGAGGCGCATGTCGATGCTGCCACCCTGGCCAAAGGCCGGATCGGGTTTGCCGGTGCGGGCGTCGAGCGAGTACAGCTTCAACCCCAGCGGCACGAAGATCCGCGCCTGCTTGCCGTCCGTCCAATGGGTGACGCCGCGATTCTTGTGATTAGGGCGTTTGCCGTCCCAGCCATCAAAACTCCAGATCAGTTTACCGGTGCCGGCATCGAGGGCAATCACTTTCAGCTTTGCCGTTGTGGTGTAAATGACCCCGCCGACCATGATCGGATTCGCCTGGATATCGGAGTCGCGCGAGGCGTCTCCAGCGTCGTAGGTCCAGGCGACCTTCAATTTGCTGGCATTGGACTTGTTGATCTGCTTCAGCGAAGAGTAGTGGGTATTGCCCGGACCGCCACCGAAGGCAGGCCAAGAGGAATATTGGCACCAGGCGTTTGTTACCAGTAGGGAAAGTAGCAGAAAGGTTCGCATGGAATTGAGCCAAGGACATTATTTCATTGCTGCGTCACGGAGTTTCTACAAGGCTAACCTTTCTTTACTTTTCGCCGTCTTGCATAATTAGTAGATTCCAATGCAGCCCAATGCCCAGCCAGACGCCGGAACTCCGGCGCCGGTCACGCCCAGTAGCAAGCCAGGTCCGGTGGTGGTCTCGGTCCACGAAGAGGAACGAAAACCGACCTCGAAGTGGTTGATTCTACTTGTCTTTGTCGTAGTCGGCGGGGTCGGCTACTGGTTGTGGACAAAACAGGTAGCGATCGATCGCGCGGCGGCGCAGGTGCGCGCCGGGGTTCGGACGGCGACCGTACAGACGGGACGCCTGGAGCGGTCTTTGCGTATTTCTGGCATCACGGCCGCGGAAAAATTCAATTCGCTGATCGCACCGCAGATCCGCGGCAACCGGAGTGGCCGTGGCCGGTCCGGTTTTAATCTTGCGGGCATGGATCAAGCTTCGGTGGCCAGCCTCCCGGCTCTCGGTGGAGGAGGGGGCGCTTCGAGTTCCGGTGGTTCTGCGGCCGCCGCAGGCGCGGCAAGTTCTTTAACCTCGAGTGGTGGAACGGCGGCTCGTTCTTTTGGTGGCTCGGGAGCGACCAAGGCGGCTTCCAGCCGTGTGAGTTCCGGCTCGAGCGGGTCGGCGAACCGGAGTACGGCCTCGGCTTCGAGCGGGTCGAGCTCCAGTCTCGGTTCGGACGGTCTGGGTTCCACTTCGAGCCAGCTCAATGGCGTACTCGGTGGCGGCGGTGGTGGCGGGGATTTCAATCTGGTTCTCCAGAATCTGGTGAAGCCGGGCTCGATGGTGCGGAAGGGGCAAACCGTCGCGGAATTTGACCGTCAGTTCATGCTGACCCGTCTCGACGACTACAACGCGACGGTCGCGACCGCCAAGGCGCAATTGGCGCAACAAAAGGCGAATCTGGAACTCGCTCGTTATACCCACAATCAAAATATCGAAAAAGCAAAAGCTGCTCTCGATAAGGCAAAGCTCGACATGCGCACGATTCCGGTGCTCAGCCAGATCGACGCGGAGCGGGCTCGGTTGTCGTTGGAAGAAGCGACGGCGCAGTACCAACAGCAATTGGCCGAGGGTAAGTTTATCGACGCACAGGAAAAAGCCCAGTTGAAGTATGCCGAACTGGAATTCAAGGCGCTCGAGATGGAACTCCGCCGGGCAGAACAGAACGCCGAGCGGATGATCTCAAAGGCGACGATCGACGGTATGACGGTGATGCAGAACATCTTCCGTGGTTCTGAGTTTGCTCAGATCCAGGAAGGCGATCAGCTCTACCCCGGACAGTTCTTTATGCAGGTGGTGGACCCGAACTCGATGATCATCAACGCGGTGGTGAATCAGGTGGATGGGGAACGACTGCGCATGGGCCAGAAGGCGCGGATTCGATTTGATGCCTATCCCGGCCTGGAAGTGCCGGCCCATATCGTGAGCATTGCTGCGGTGCCGAAATCAGGTGGCATGCGGGCGACCTACGTGCGCGAAATTCCGGTTCTGTTGCGGATCGATAAAATGGATCCGCGCATCATTCCAGATCTGAGTTGCAGCGTGGATGTCGTGTTGGCGGAAGATGCTGAGGCAACCATTGCGCCATTGGCCGGAGTGTTCGAGGACGAACGGACGGGGAAGAAGTTTGTGTACGTCAAACAGGGCGAGGCGTGGAATCGCCGCGAAATCGAAGTGGGACTGGAATCATATCTGGTGGCCTCGGTAAAGGGATTGAAGACGGGCGAGGTGATTGCTCTCGACAAGCCGCCGGCCGACAACAAGGGGTAGTGGATGTCAGAGATTAAACCAAAGATCCGTATTGGAATGACGGAAAGCAGCATCCGGCGCAAGCGGATCCTGATGGCGGTGGTTGTGATTGCTTGTGCAGGCGGGGCCTATGCCGCTTACAACTACAACCAGAAGGCGAGCGTGGTGGAGGTGCCGGTGGCGAAGGTGCGCCGCGGCGAGTTCCGCATTGTAGTGCGCACCCGTGGTGAGATTCGCAGTGTGAATTCAACCACGATCCTGGCGCCGCAAGTGCCGGAGTTGCGGATTGTCACGTTGGCCGAAAGCGGAAAAATGATTCGCAAGGGCGAAGTGGTGGTCGAATTTGACGCTGCGCAGCAGGAGCAGAATCTGCTCGAGCGCAATACGAGTGTCCGCACCATCGACAGCCAGACGGTGCAGACCCAAGCTTCGCATCGGATCGTTACCGAACTCGATGGCATGAACAAGATGACGGCGGAGTACAATCTCGAGCGCTCGAAGCTCGAGGCGAGCAAAGCCGAAGTGGTGAGCGAGATTGAAGGCGCCAAGAGCCGCATCGATGTGGGGATTTCTCACGGCGAACTCGGCCAGGTGGGGCAAACCATCAACACGCACAAGGCGACGCAACGCGCCGACATGGAGCGGATGGAGCAGAACAAGGACAAGGCGGTGCGCGACGTGAATCGCGCCAAGGGCTATCTGTCGAATATGGTGTTGCGCGCCCCGAGCGACGGCATCGTGAACCTGTTGCCGAATTTCCGCACCCAGGGGAATTGGGGATCGAGCCCGCCTCCCTTCAAGGAAGGCGACCGCGCCTGGACCGGTGCGGCGATCGCCGAGATTCCTGATCTCTCCGAGTTGCGCATTGATCTGAAGCTTGAAGAAGTAGACCGCGGCAAGATGGAGCTGGGACAGAAGGTAAAGGTGCGTGTCGATGCGATTCCCGATCGCGAATTCGATGCGAAGCTCGATTGGATCAGCCCGATTGCCTCGGTGCAATGGCGTGGCGGTGGCATGACGGAAAAGAGTTTTCCGGCGCGCGCCACGATCATTGGCAACGATAAGCGGCTGCGCCCGGGCATGAGTGCCTCAGCGGAGATTCTGATCGAAAGCAATGCGAATCAGCTCCTGATTCCGACACGGGCCAGCTTCAGCTCTCAGGGCAAGCCGAGCGTATATGTACAGAACGGACAGAACTTCACGGTGCGATTGATTGAAGTGGGCAAGCGCAATGACAACGAAATTGTTGTCCTGAACGGTCTCAAAGAGGGCGAAGCCGTCACTCTCGAGAACCCGGCAGAAGCAGCGCGGAAGCAGAAAAAACTCTAGACGGTAGCCATGCGAAAACTGATTTTGAGACTCGTCATCCTGTTGGCAGTCGTGGGGGCGGGTTATGCCGCCTTCCGCGTGTACCAACAACTGCCCCAGCGGCAGGAAACCACAGCAACCGCCAAGGTGAAGCAAGGAGATGTGGTGGTGCGAAGCTTTGCGCGCGGGGAACTGCGCGCGGTTCGCAGCGCAACGCTCACCGCACCGAATCTGTTTGGTACGGTGCAAGTGACCAAACTCGCCACGCTTGGTTCCATGGCGCGCGAGAAGGATTTGATCGTTGAGTTTGACGACGCCGAAGTGATTTCGCGTCTCGAAGAAAAGCAGCTCGAACTCGATCAAATCGATGAGCAAGTAAAGAAGGCGCAGGCCGATCTGGCGATTCGCGACAACCAGGATCAGGTGGAATTGCTGCGCTCGCGCTACGCTGTCCGGCGTGCGGAACTGGAAGTGAAGCGTAATGAGCTGATCAGCGCAATTGACGCGAAGAAGAATCTGTTGACGCTCGAGGAATCCAAGCGGCGCTTAGCCCAGCTCGAAAGCGACATCAAGAGCCGCCGGGAGCAGGCGCAGGCTGAACTGGCCGTACTCGGAGAGAAGCGCAATAAAGCGACGCTTGAATTGAATCGTGAAAATCAACGTCTGGCCCAGGTGAAGTTGATTGCCCCGATGAGCGGACTGGTGGCGATCAAGCCGAACCGTTCGACGGTCATGATGTTCGGGATGACCTTGCCGGATATCCGCGAAGGCGATCAAGTGCAACCCGGCATGCAGGTGGCTGACATCCTCGACCTCTCGGAGCTGGAGGTGGTGGCGAAGGTGGGCGAGTTAGACCGCGCCAATCTGACGGAAGGCCAGGATGTATCGATGCACCTTGATGCGCTGCCCGACAAGAAATTTACGGGCAAGATCAAGTCTTTGAGCGGCACCGCGTCTTCCAATATGTTCAGCGCAGACCCGGCTAAGAAGTTCGATGTGCTGTTCTCGATTGAGATGCACCAATTGTTGAAGGCGTTGGGGGCAAACGAGACCCAGATCAGCCGGATTCTCGCGCAGGCCGAAACGAATCGGCACAAGGCCCCGCTCCAGACAAATGCCAGCGCAGCGCCCGATGGAAATGTGGCCGATGAATTGACCAAGAAGCGCAAGGAACTGGTGGCGAAGTATGCCAATGGGAAGGTGCTGGCGGAACTCCGTCCAGAAGAGCGCAAGGCCGTCAACGCCAAGGTGGATGCGGATCTGCAGAAGCTTGGATTGATTGCCGCATCCAGTGGTGGCGGCGGGCATCGCCTTGCGGGACTGTTCAATGTGGGGGGCATCATGGTGTCGCAGAAAGATCTCGACAACGCCCGGCTCCCAGTTCCTCCTGATGAAGACAATCAACTCGACGTTTTGTTACGCCCCGGTCTGTTGGCTGACGTGGAAATCGTCGTCGACAAGGTGCCGAATGCGATCCATGTGCCTATCCAGTCCGTCTTTGAGAAGGACGGCAAGCAGATCGTCTACGTGAAGAACGGCAATCGCTTTGAGCCGCGTGAGATCAAGCCTTTGAAGCGCAGCGAGAGCGTCATGATCATTGCCAGTGGGGTCGCGGTGGGGGAAACCATCGCGCTGGCGGACCCGGAAGCAAAGCCGGGTGACAAGAAAAAGGGTGACCAGAAAAGCGGTGGTGCGGCTGCCGCGCTGCCTGGCGGCAAGGGAGGCATGTAAGCGCCATGAAGGGTATTTTCCAGGGCATTTTGCCCGAGCTTTACATGGGCCTCAGCAGCCTGCTCGTGCACAAGTTGCGCAGCATGCTGACGATGTTGGGCATGATCTTCGGCGTGGGCGCGGTGGTGGCCATGTTGTCCATCACAGCCGGCGCACAGAAGGAGATGATGAGCTACATCGACTTGCTCGGTGTGAACAACATCATTGTCGAGGCGAAGGAAGCGGTGGACCGCAACGAGTTGCAGGCGCGCCGTCTGGTTTCGCCCGGCTTGACTTTCCGCGACTACCGCGCGATCAAAGAGAATGTACAGGGGCTCGAAGCTTCGACTCCCCGCAAGCGCTTTAAGCCATTGAAGGTGTTGCCGAAGACCTCGGCCGAGACACCGCTGCTGATTGGCGTCGAGCCAAGCTATCTCATTATCAACAGCCTGAAGGTGACCGAAGGCCGCTTCTTCAACGAACAGGACAACGATACTTCGGCGCCCGTGTGCGTGCTGGGCGAAACGGCGAAGGTGAATCTGCTGGGCTATGAGCCCGCCGTGGGCAAGTTTGTGAAGGTGAATGACACCTGGCTGCAAGTGATCGGTGTGTTGTCGCAACAGGCGACGGCAGATTCGGATTCGGAAGGCGCTGAAGTCTCCAACCGCAACAATCTCATCATCTCGCCGCTGAACACCGTGATGCGGCGCTTTGAAGACAACAACAGCTTTTTGAAAGACGAGATTGACGGCATCTACATGCGGGTGTTGCCGACTGCGGACTCGATCGAGATTTCGGGTATTGTCCGATCGCTACTCGATTCCACCCACAAGGATGCGGGCGATTACAACACGATCGTGCCTGCGGGCTTGCTCGAACAGCGCCGCCGCACCTCCTTCATCTTCAGCGTCGTGATGCTTTGCATCGCCGGCATTTCTCTGTTGGTGGGCGGCATCGGCATCATGAACATCATGCTGGCGACGGTGCTCGAGCGCACCAAGGAGATCGGCATCCGCCGCGCCATCGGCGCGAGACAAGTCGACATCGTCCGGCAATTCTTGATGGAAGCCTTGCTGATCTCGATGCTCGGCGGGCTGATCGGCATTGCCTTTGGCTTTACGCTGTCGAAGGTGATCGCGACGGCGGCCGGATGGTCGACCGTTGTTACCACCTCGTCGATTGTCGTTGCCTTCGGCGTCTCGGTCGGCATCGGACTTGTCTTCGGTATTTATCCGGCCATGCAGGCCGCCAAACTGGATCCTATTGAGGCCATTCGCTACGAATAATATGCTCCGTACTATTAGCACTTCTGTGTTGCTCTGCTGCTGTGTGTTCGGGCAGACCACCACTACTACCACCACTGCTCCGAATGTCTTCAATGACTCCTCCGAGCTTTCGCCTTACCCGCAATTCGGGACCAAGAATTACTTTGCGACGATCTTCCGCCGGGACACTCCGAAGTTTGAACTTCAGGGGCCGGTGCGGTTGCAGGATCATGTTGTCGGCGAGAAGCTCGAGCTATCGCTGAAGGCGTATCTGGAACTCGCGTTAAATAACAACACGGACATCCAGATCCAGCGGCTGTCCTTGGAGATTCCGAAGAACGCAATCACCCGCGCCTTTTCCATGTACGACCCGCAGTTTGTCGGGCGTTTTGGCAGCACACGCTCCAAAACCGCTGCAACAGACGCCCTGGCGGGAGCCACGACCGTGTCCACCCTGTCGCAGCCTTTAACGCTGAACTGGTCGCAACTGGCGCCCACCGGCACGCAGTACAGCGTGAACTATGGGGCGAGCAAGAACAGCACCAATAGCACCTTTGCCAGCTTGAACCCAGCCTATTCGTCGAACCTCAATCTGGCCTTCACCCAGCCCCTGTGGCGTGGCCGCGACCTGTCGATCCTGCGGGCTCCGATCACACTTGCCAAGTCCCGTCTGCGGGCCAACGAGTATGCCTTCCAGGACCAGTTGCAGCAGTTGCTGACCAACGCGGAGAACGCGTATTGGGACGTGATTGGTGCGCGCGAGAATCAGAAGGTGCAGGAGCAGGCGCTGGCGCTGGCCGACACCAGTCTGAAGCGCGCACAGCGCGAACTGGAATTAGGCGCCCTGCCGGCTCTCGAAATCTACCAGCCGCAAGCCGTCTATGCCCGCGCTGAGATTCTTGTGACGCAGGCGCGTTATCGCCTGGCACAGGCTGAGGATGCCTTGCGCCGCCAGATGGGAATCGATCTCGATCCGGAACTGCGCAAACTTCCGATCATCCTGACGGAATCGGTGCTGCCTCCGACGGATAATACTCCCTTTGACAAGGAATCGATTGTGGCCGATGCGATCCGCCTGCGGCCGGACTTGCTGAATCAGCGCCAGCAGTTGGATATCGACGAGATCGGCATCAAAGTGACTTCTGACAGCCTGAAGCCGGACTTCTCGCTGTTTGGCAACTATTCGATCCAGGGCCGTGGTGGTCCTTTCATCCAACGGCAGAATATCTTCAATCCGGACGGCACCACCAGCCCGGTGGTATCGACGATTCCGGGGGGGATCGGCGATGCGCTCGGCCAGATGTGGGGCTTCGGCTATCCGATTATCGGCGGCGGCGTGCAGCTTCGTCTTCCGATCAAGGATCGCAATGCTTCGGCAAACTACGCCGATGCAGTGGTGAGCAAGCGGCTCGACCAGTTGCGCTTGCGCGTAGTCGAACAGAACGTCCGTCTCGATGTGCTGACGGCGATCAACCAGGTGGAGAATAGCCGGGCCAGTGTCGATCTCGCAAAGATCGCTGCAGACCTCGCGCAGAAGCGTGTCGAGGCCGACCAGAAGCGCTATGAACTCGGCACGATCACGCTGTTCTTCCTGCTTGATTCGCAGAATGCCCTGACCCAGGCGCAGAGTGATCTGGTGACGCAGAGCGTGCAGTACCGGCGCAATTTGCTGAACCTCTATCGCCGCGGCGGAACCCTTCTGACGGAGCGTGGTATTAGTACGAACTGAGTGGGAAAAATCAAAGTACTGCCGGACGCAGTCGCCAACCAGATCGCTGCTGGCGAAGTGGTGGAGCGTCCGGCCTCCGTCGTCAAGGAATTACTCGAGAATTCTCTCGATGCCGGTTCGACTGATATCCGGGTTGAAATTGAAGCAGGCGGGCGTCGCCTCATCCGCATCACCGACAACGGGTCGGGCATGATGCGCGATGATGCGATGCTCGCCTTTGAGCGTCATGCGACCTCAAAATTGAGCTCTGTCCATGATCTGGAGAGCATTGGCACGCTCGGCTTTCGCGGGGAAGCGCTGCCGTCGATCGGTTCGGTGTCGCGGCTGACTCTCGAGACGCATTCGCGCGACGAATCGAGCGGGACACGAGTCGAGATCAGCGGCGGCAAGATGATCAAGTGTGAGGACGCGGGACTCGCTGCCGGGACGATCCTCACGATTCGCGACCTCTTCTTCAATGTCCCGGCGCGCAAGAAGTTTCTGCGTAGCGAGCAGACCGAGCTGGCGCACATTGCCTCGCTGGTGACGCATTACAGCCTCGCACATCCAGACAAGTCCTTTGAACTGCATCATGGCCCGAGCGAATTGCTGCGGGTGACACCGGTGAGTACGGCGCTCGAACGGGTCTTTCAGGTGTTTGGGAATCGCATTCTCGAAGATCTGGTGGAGTTCGGCCCCGAGACCAAATCGCTGTCAACGCCTGAAGGGGAGCAGAAGAAGTTTTCATTGTCGGGCTTTGTCTCAAAGCCGCACATCCAGAAGCTGAACCGCAATTCGATCTATCTCTTTGTGAATGGGCGTCTGATTCGTGACAAGCTGTTGCTGCATGCTCTTACCAGCGCTTATCACAACCTTATTCCTCCGGCCTGCTATCCCTTTGCATTGCTGTTTCTCGATTGCGATTTTGGCGAAGTCGATGTGAATGTCCATCCGTCGAAGACCGAGGTTCGCTTTCGCCATAGCTCCTTTGTGCATGACTTTGTGCGCGATGCGGTTCGCGGCAAATTGATGGAATCGAAGCCAGTCTCGAGCCTGCCCTTGCCGAGCTACCAGACGCAGCCCGCCTCGTCGCTGCCCTTTAGCGAGTTCACGCAGCGGATCGAGAACACCGCACCCGACTACTCGGAGATGGTAGTTCCGTTTCCGGACGGGCCGCCGCCAGAGCCGCGTACGCTTCCGAACTTCCGGCTCGACCTGCCGGCGGGGCCTCCGCAGCGCTTTGACTTCAATGACGTTCCGCAAGCGACGATGCCACCGGCGCGGATGCGGATTCCCGATACGCATGGTCCTTTGCCGCCAGGCGTTGCTTCGGCTACGGAGATGGAGAGCATGGGTTCACTCGGCGATTTGCGGCCGATCGGGCAAATCCACAACAGCTTCATCATCGCGGCCGGCCGTGATGGTTTGTGGATCATCGATCAGCATGTGGCGCATGAGCGGATTCTGTTTGAGCAGGTGCTGCGGCAGTTTGCCCGCCGAGAAGCGCAGCAGCAACGGCTTCTCATGCCTATGGTGATGGAGCTCAGCGTGGGGCAGCACTTGGAGTATGCCCGGATCGCTGAAGAACTGGCGCGGGCCGGCTTTGAGACCGAGCCCTTCGGCAACCGGACCATCGCGATCCAGGCCGCGCCCACTGGCTTGGGGCCAGGGGATATCGAAAAGGCGATCCATGAGATTCTCGATATCGCAGAGACGGAGTTGCGCAAGTCTTCGGTGGAAGACCTGCGCCGCAACATTGCCGCCAGCGTCGCTTGCCGCGCGGCGATCAAGATCAATACACCGCTCGACCAGCAGAAGATGGACTATCTGCTGTTAGAACTGGCCAAGTGCGAGTATCCGATGGCCTGTCCGCACGGGAGGCCGATTGCCTTACGCTACTCCACACGGGACATTCTGAAGGGCTTTCATCGAATCTGAGCATTGTCTATGGATTTGGTATGCTATGTGGCAAGGAGATGTTGCATGGCTGACCACGATGAAGAAAAGATTGTTCCCAACACAGATGTTGACCAGTATTGGGCAGATCTGGTTGCGCCCTCGCGGCGGAATCTGATTCTTGCGGCTGGTGGTTTGGTAACGGCTGCTTTGGGAAGCGGGGAAGTCTTGGCCGCTGACGAGATCACGAGTGCGGACCCTCGCTATCAGGCGATCGTTCCTCCGCGCGATCAAGGCAAGAGTCCCTGGGGCTACGAGACTTATAAAGAGGCGACAACCCGGCCGCGCGGTGTCCGTCCGGGAGAAGAGGGTGGCTTGCCGAAAGCTCCCCGGCCCTATACCGACATCAAGAGCTATCACGCGCACTTCTACTTTGATGAGGACAGCTACGAGAAGGCGGCGCTGGTGCGCAAGTGGTCGGCTGAGCGCTTTCCGGTGGAGTTGGGCAATTGGAATCTCGAGCCGCGCGGGCCACATGTAACTCCGTCCTTCTACTTTGGTTTCACGAACGATCTGTTGCCGACTTTGGTGCCATGGCTACAACTGAACAGCCTGGGGCTGACGGTGTTGTTGCACCCGAATACAGACGACCCGCGCGCCGATCATCTGTACTACACACTGTGGGTGAATCGCTCGCAGCCGGTGAATGCCTATGGGATGAAGAAGCCACCGAAGAACGCCGATGGTTCGTCGCAGATCGAGAAGATCTTCCCGAACACGAAGCCGACGATCAAGCTGGAATCTTAGCAATTGAAAAAGGGCGCAGACTCCAGTCTGCGCCCTTTGCTTTTAGGTTGATTTAGAACTGCAGCATGAGCGTGAGGTTCATGAGCGGTTGGCCACCGAAGTTGGCAGTTGTGGGGTCGCCGGTGACTTTGCCGAAGTTCTGCGGATTGCGGAAATCGACTACCAAATCAGGGTTGTTGAAGTTGAAGGTCTTAAAGACGTTCTGCATGTCCCAGCGCAACTGAGCGCGGAAACGCTCGTTGACCTGGAAGTTCTTCTGCGCGGACACCGTGGTCCAGCGCAGCGGCGTGCCGGTGACGATGTTGCGGCCGGCGTTGCCGACCTTAAAGTCGCAGAGGCTGCGATCAAAGCCAGCCGGAATCGCCGTCGTGGTGCAGGCCGCGCCCCCGGGCAGTGCGAAGTTCGACAGCCCGTTGTTCGACCCGGTGAAGACCGAGGCGCTATTGCCCTTGTTGAAGCGGTCGCCGCCGAGGTCGGTCCAGCCGTCGCGGATCTCCATCTTGCCAATGACATCAGGACGTCCGCTGCCAGCAAAGCTGGGATAGTAGACATAGGGGCTGTTGGAGTAGCTGAAGTTCAGCGGGTTGCCGCTCTCGAGGGTTTGCACGATCGAGAAGCTCATGCCACCGAGCGCGTACTTCTTCCAACCATGGGTGGCCCACTTCTTGTTGAGTCCGAAGGGCAGCTCATAGTTGAAGGTGCCGACAAAGCGATGATTGCGGTCGAAGCCGGCGCGGCCTTTCTCGAGACCGCGATTCTGGATCGGCGCGACACCGGTGCCATCGTTGTCGCCGTCCTGCGAATCGATGGCTTTCGAGAAGGTGTAGAAGGTGCTGAAGAACATGCCCTTCGAGTAGCGCTTTTCGACCTTGACGGTGCCGCCGTGGAAGGTGGAGTGTCCGAAGTTCGACCGGAAGCGGACATTGCCAAATTGAGGGAAGGGCCGGAAGTTCTGGGCGGAACCGCGAACGACATTCTGCTGCACTGAATTGCCGGCGAAGTAATCGATCGGGAAGGTGTTGGCCTGCCAGCGTTCGATGAGTCCAACGCCTGCGGAGCCCTGGTAGCTGAGGTCGAGGACGTAGTTGCGGCGGAACTCATACTGCGTGCCCGCATTGAAGTTCAGCGTATAGGGGTTGCGTAGATTCGGGTCCCACCATTCGGCGGTGCGTTCGCTGTAGTTCGCTCCGATAAAGGGAGAGGTTTGGTTCGGACGAATGATGAAGTTGATCGGGGCCGGACCGGTTGAGAGTTGGAAGGCCGGTGTGGGGTTGCCTGGTACAGACTGCTGCGTGGAACTGGCTACATACTCTTCAAAGTTGCCGCGTGCGGACGGGAACTTCACATCGACGGTGTACATGCCAAAGCCGCCACGGAAGACCCAACGATCGAGAGGATGCCAGGCCAGACCAACGCGCGGGTTGAAGTTGTTGTTGTCCCGCTTATTCAGCCCGCTGGTGGGGTGGGTGAAGGTGCCCTTGAGCCCGGAGACCGGGTCTGTCCCATTCGGATCGAAATTCGTCATGTAGCCGTTCTTCGTGTTGAAGGGGCTCTCATTGGAATAGCGGATGCCGATGTTGGCGGTGAGTGTTTTCGAGATCTTCCAGTCATCTTGGAAGTAGAAGCTATGGATGCTCGAGCGGGGCAGCCAACTGGTGAGTTCGGAATTGAAGTTCGCGTAGTTGACATAGCCGGTGAGGAAGCCAGCGAAATCGATGCCGGTATTGGGAATCGATGTTGTCCCGGCGCCCTGCAGACCGGCGGTGACGCCAGAGAAGTAATAGCTGGAGTAGCGCGCCAGGTTTGCGGAGTTCAGGCGGAAGCGCAGAATCTCATAGCCAAACTTGAAGGCGTGTGAGGACTTGATCCAGGTGGTGTCGTTGCGCCAGGAGATGGTCTCATTGACGGTGCGGCTGGGCGTGGTGCCGTCCATGCCGTAAACGTTGAAGGCGGGCATGAGCGCTTTGTCTGAATTGGGGATGCCCAGCTTCTGCGCCCAGTCCTGTCCGTAGCTTGGGGTTGTGGTGGCGCTCTCGCGCCGGAAATAGCCGCCGCGGGAGTCGTTGATCAGCGTGGGGGAGATGATCCAGGTGTAGCCGAGCGAGTTGTTGGTTGTGATCACAGGGGAGTAGTTGCCATTGGCTGCATCAAAGATGCCAGCGCTCTCATTGAAGCGGGTGGGCCGTCCGAAGCCGCTGAGATCGTTGCGGGTGTAAGAGGCGTTGATCTTGAAAGCGGTGGAGAGCTGGTGATCGATACGCAGGTTGTAGTCGTTAAAGAAGTTGCGTGCGAACTCATTGGCGAGGACGTTGTTGGTGGGGCCGGTGTTGCTGGGCGTGCCTGCCGAGGTGGGTGCCACCCAGGGGTTGAGCGCCAGAACCTTCTTCGCCACCGGGTCAATCCGGTTGGAGGGGATGACATTGCCGGGGAAGGGAGTACGTGCCCAACTGCCATCGGCGAGTTGCCGGGTGGTGGCCGGATCATAGACCGTGTTCGCTCCGGCAAAGTTGAAGTTACCCTGCAGCATGTCGAGAGTGGGGACGCTCTGGAAGACTTGTGCGTACTTCTTTTCGTGGAGACGCTGATAACCGAAGAAGAAGAAGGTTCTGTTCTTGCCGTTATAGAGTTTGGGGATCACGACCGGACCGCTGATGTTGCCATCGGGCTGCATGAAGAACGCAGGCAGGCCGTCGGGTTTTCCAGGATAAGGGTCGGAGGTGCGCTTCTGATCGAAATAGCGGCGATGGGCCATCCTGCGGGTACGGCCATACCAGGAACCCATGCCATGCAGTTCATTGGTGCCGCTCTTTTTGACGACGCTGATGACGCCGCCGGCGGAGTGTCCGTATTCGGCAGGAGGCACTGTGGAGATGACATTCACCTCAGCGATGGAGTTCTGGAGGGGGCGAATGGTATTGGTGCCGCCCTGCGGGTCGCTGGCGCTGACGCCGTCCTCAAAGATGCCGATGGCGCCGCTGCGCTGGCCGGCGAGGTGATAGCTACCGAGGTCGCCGCCATAGGCATAACCACCGCTGGTCATGCCCGGCACCAGGCTGAGGGTGCTGTTGGTGTAGCGCTGGTAGAGCGATAAATCGTAGAGCACTTTGCCGCTCATGACAGTGCGGGTGGAGGAGGTTTCGGTTTCGAGTAGAGGCGTGGTGCTCTGGATCTCGACGGATTCGCTCGCTTGGCCCACGGGCATCAGCGCATCGACGGCGAGAGTATCGCCGGTGCGCAGTTCGACGGTTTCGTTGACAATCTTCTTGAAGCCGCCGGCCTCAAAGACAATGCGGTAGTCGCCAGGGGCGAGCGACGGGACACGATAGAGACCCTCCCCGTTGGTTTGGACGGTGGAGGTGATGTTGGTCGCCTTTTGGACAATGCTGACATTCACTCCAGGGACGATCGCCCCGGAAGAATCTGTCACCCGGCCTGTGATCGTGGATGTGCCGATCTGGCCCAAGATGGCCAGCGACACCGCAAGCATGGTGATGCTGATTCGTTTGAACACGGAAACTCCCTTGGAGTGGAATAGATTAAAGATCCTAAGCCTATGGCTCTAGGGAGAGACATTATCATTCTTTTTCTTTTGGTGGGTGCAATCTTTTCGAAATCATCTGGCCTGGGCGAACCGGGCTGAATCCGGTCCGCCCCTTGCCTTCTCAGAACAGCAGTTTCAGTCCGAGTTGCACCGATCGCGGCCCGTTGCTCTGGCCCGTGACTGTGCCAAATGCGCCGGATTCGACATTCGTGTTTGGCGCCGAGAAGATCGGCGTGTTGGTGATGTTGAAGGACTCCGCCCGGAACTGGAGATTGAATCGTTCCCTGAGCTTGATGTTCTTGAACAGGGAGAAATCCAGACCACGCGTAAAGTCGCTACGCAGGTTGGGATGGGTCCGCGCGAGGTTGCCGAAGGTGTAGTTCGGAGCGACGCGGAACTTGCTGGTGTCGAACCAGCGATCGACGGATCGGGAATCGATCCGCGCATCGCCGCCGAGAGCATCGGGACGTTGGTAGCCGCCGAAGGAGAAGCTGTTGTTTGTCGTCTGGCTGAAGATGAGCGGTTGGCCCGAGGCGATGGTGAAGATCCCATTCGTCTGCCAGCCGCCCAGCAGCGTGTCGGGCAACCAGTGCATGTTGGCGCCATAGCGTTTGCCTTTGCCGACGGGCAACTCATAGTTGAAGTTGAAGACGGCGCGGTGGGGAATGTCATAAGAGCTCAGCGAGCGCTCGCAACTGCGGCAATACCAGTTGCGCATGGTGCCTTGCCCGTCGTTCCAGATGCCGTCCGAGGAGTCAGCAATGGACTTGGACCAGGTGTAGGAAATGCCCAGGCTGGTGCCGCCTCCGAAGCGCTGCTCAAAGCGGGATTGCATCGCGTGGTAGTTGGAGTTGCCCCAAGCAGGAGCACCGCCCCCGACGCTGGTGAACTGGGCATAGGGGCCGCGCAGTAAGTAACCTCGCTGCACAGTGGGTTGTCCCATGATGCTGGCCGGGTCGATGAGGTTGTAGAAGGGATTGGGGACCGATTCGTTTAAGCGATTGGCGGGGTTGATCAGTTCGGGACGCAACTGACCGAGGTCGCCTTGCGCTAACTCATTGTGCGTTCCCTTGTTGCCGGCATAAGCTACTTCGAACATCATGTTGGTGGTGAGGTGGCGCTGGATGGTGAAGTTCCACTGCTGGTTGTAGGGAGTCTTCATCTCCGATGCCCAGGCAGAGCTGAGTGCGAAGCCAACGCCCGACATGGCGCCCAGCGAACGTCCGCTCGGCAGAACATAACCATTGGGGAAGGGATTGCTCAGCAGGTTATTGGGTGTGATGGTATCGAGAGTTGCCAGCCAGGGCGTGGCGCTCGAGTAAGGTGCGCCGGTCCAGCGATCAGTGGCGGCAAACTTCGGGACGCCGTAGAAGATGCCGTAGCCAGTGCGGATCACGGTCTTCTCATTGAGCTGGTAAGCGAGGCCGATGCGCGGATTGAACTTATGTTCGGCAGCGCGAATGCCGCGCCGGCCCAAGCTCTGCTTGTCGCCCGCAAAGAGATAGACGCCGCGCAGGTCGAGCCCGGTCTTGTCCGAGAGCGGGTTCTTGGCGTAAGGATCCATGACCGTTTGCTGGTCGTAGCGCTCGGTATTGGAGCCCTCGATTTCCCAACGCAAGCCGATGTTGAGCGTCAGTTTGCGATTCACTTTGAAGTCGTCTTGCGCGTAGAGGGCGTAGTAGCGGCTGAGATCGGCAGGCTTGATGCGATGGGTGGCGGATCCGCCGCTACCTGCTCCGAGGAGGAACGAGGCGAATCCATCGCCGCCGCTCGCGATCCGGGGATCGGGGCCCTGGGTCATTGCGCGGGTGAAGGAAAAGTTGGCTGGGGAGTTGCCGAACTGAGCAAAGCCGAGGCCGAAGGTGCGCCATTCTGCCCCGAACTTCATGCTGTGCTTGCCCGAGATTCTGGTGAGGTTGGCGACCGCCGTGTAGGAGACGTTGTTGCTCTTGTAGGTGGAACCGTTGTTGGGTCCGATGGAGGTGTAATCCTGGACGTCAAAGCGCGGGATTCGGGGCGCGCCGAGGCGCAGAGTAACTTCCTGCAAGGATGCCGGCAGGCCGAGCTTGGTGACGTCATAGCCATAAGAGAAGGCCGGGCGCCAGGCGTCAAACAGACTCAGGCCACCACGGAAGTTGATGACGGTGCCGCTTCCGATGGTCTGTGTGTAATCGAGGGCCGCATTGTGAGAACCCCAGAACATGGTGCCATCGCTGGGTGTTGCGCCATTGCCCCAGAAGTCGGCTGCGGCGGCCTCTTGCTTGAAGCGGTTGTAGCGGACAAACATGCGACGGTTCTGGGAAAGGTTGTGATCGATCTTGAAATCGAAACGGTCAGTGGGGGAACGTGGCACCTTCTGGATGCCGACATTGAACTGATTGGTGAAGGCTTGGCCTGTCTGATTGGGACTGGGCCAGAGCTTGATTGCATTGAGGGCGACCGGATCGAATCTGCTGGCTGGGATCCGGTTGTTGGCGAAAGGCGTACGGATGGACTTGGTGGCGTCGTCTGGATCGACTCGAGTGGAGAAGGGATCGTAAATGGTCCGCAGCGCGCCATTGGCGGTGCGAGTATCGGAGAAATCGCCACCGAGTTGGGCCGCCGTTGGGATCGTGTACTGCGCAAAGCTCCCGGATTTGACCAGGCGCTTCTCAAAGAGACCGAAGAAGAAGGTGCGGTCTTTGATCACCGGCCCGCCCAGGCTGGCGCCGTATTGGTGCTGTTGGAAGGAGGCCTTGCGTCCATTGGATCGATTCAGGAAAAAGTTCTTTGCGTCCATGGCGCTGTTGCGCAGAAACTCGAAGGCGCTGCCGTGGAACTGATTGCTTCCGGACTTGGTGATCATGGTGACTTGTCCGCCGCCGCTGCGCCCATACTCGGCGGTGTAGGAGTTGGTCTGGACGCGAAACTCCTGGATGCCTTCGACCGAAGGAATGGCCGAGGCTCCATAGATGCCCTGGATGTCGCTCTGCACCATGGCGGTGACGCCATCGAGTTGGACATCGTTCAACGATTCCTTACCACCGTTGATCGAGAAGCGGATGGTGCTGGTGAAGAAGTCACTCTCGGAGTTCGGCGTGGAAGGCGTGATGCCCGGCACGAGCTTCATGAGCGAATAGATGTTGCGATTGTTGAGGGGGAGATCGATGATCTTCTTGTTTTCAACGACAGAACTCAAGGTGGCGTTGGAGGCATCGAGCAACGGCCCGGTGGCCGTCACCTGGACGCGTTCACTGACAGAGCCAACGTCCAGCTTGATGTTGACGGTTGCGTTCTGGAGGGTGGAGAGTTGCAGGGATTCGAGTACGTAGGTGCGGAAGCCGGCCGCCTCCGCAGTGACTCGATAGATGCTTGGGGTTAACTCGATGACGCGGTAGACGCCGGAAGCGTTGGTCTCGGCGCGGTAATCCTGATTGCGCGAGATGTCTGTGATGGTGATCTTTGCGTTGGCTACTGCTGCACCGGAGTCATCCGTAACGATGCCTGATATGAGTGCTTTTGACGTTTGCGCGGTGGCGGGTGGAATGATTGCCACTGCGAGAAGAATTGCAAGTAAACGGGGTCTTGACATGAAACCTCCTGAATTCCCTGAAGTTCTTTCGGAAGCTTACATCTGTGAGGATGAAGCCTCCGACGCGGTTACCAGAGGAACCAGATGTGGCATAGGCTCTTGAGGCAAGCGCGTATTGGGGGTCGATTCTATCAGGTGCAGGCGTGGCTTGTTGGGATCGGCTTACTTTTCTTGGGCTGATGATCGCGCGGCAGTGGATCGTCTTGATGCTCTTGAGCTGATGTGTTGCCTCAATAACTTTGAGCGATCTGAGAAAGTATCAGTGGCTTCGATCGCCAGCGCTTCGGTTTTGTTCTGTTACAAACTTCCTGTTTCTGCGCTCTTTTTTGCTTCCTAAGCCATTAGAAGCAATGGAGATCAGTGCTCGGTAGGTTCGTTCCTTCATTTTTGCTGTTTGTTCCCCATTTCGGCTTCGTTGCGGCGGACCGACTGTATGTGGGACAGGGTGCTCTGGAAGGCACTCGCGAAGCGGAGTTCGAGGTGTTCCTGCTGGGCGAGTCCGGCTTTTCAGCTTTGAGCTTTTCGAAGGCACGGAGGTTGAAATCAGCGATGGACTGCTCGGCCTGAGGCGGCAGTTCGACGGCGGCGACGCCAGGAACTCGTCGAGGAGTTCGAGTGCGGTGGCGGATCTCGATTGGATGCCGGCGATGAGATCGTTAGCAAAGTTGCGGAAGAGTGCCGTGGCGAAGCGCATGAACTTAGCCTCGCTGCTTCTCGGGCCGCAAGCCGGGTTTGGGTTGGCATGGCAAAAGCCTTTCGTCGAAATAGAAAAGCCCGAGACCTGGGGGCTCGGGCTTTCGGGAAGGACGTTATTACGCCTTCGGAAGTAATAGTAGCAGGAGGTTTGAAGTGGGAAGCGGGAATGCGGGCCTAAAATATTGATAATTTGGGAGAAATTGTTTGCAGGAATGGGCGCGGGATGTTTTGCATGACGGCGGTAGTGATCCGATCCTGTATCGGGGAAACATTTGGTGCTGTCGCAGGATTGTTGCTGGAGTCTTTCGAAGTTAAATTCGGTACTGAATTCTTTGCCAGCCAGTCTGTGAGCTGCTTTCTTTGGTGCTGAGCCGGAAGGCAAGTCTGGAGCTTCGGTTCTTTGACCGCTCACAAAAGTGTAGATTGTTCCCGTGCGGACGGGATGGCGAATTCTACAGTTCCGTAATCGTCAGCTCCGGGTTTTCACTTAAATTAATAAATTTTAATCTACAGTTTTGTCTGTTTTTGATTGACGAAGTTTTGACGGCGCACAGATACTTATTGAAATGCGACGTACTGTATCCTGCTGTTTGCTTTTATTCCTATCCACAGTGTTACCGGCTTTTTCCCAGATGAGAAAGGTTCCTGTTGAATCGCTTGGGGAGCGAATTATCGTCATTGTTGAGTTAGTTGGGACAGGAAAAGCAGAGGATCCAATTCGGCCTAAGTACGCGCCTGTGCCTCCCTCGCCCAAACAACTGCAGGCGGCGGAGATGAAGCTTCGGACTTTGTCCGAAGAAGAACGGGAAGTCGAAGCAAAGAAGACGATCACTGCGTTCGGCTGGGTGGCCGGTGATGACGGGAAGACTGCCATTGTAGAGTTTGTTGCCAATGACCGGCTCGCATTTGCGGAGATGCGGAAAGACCCTACGGTTCGAGTGATCGAAAAGCAGGCCATCGTTGAGGGGCGGCTCTCTTTGGAGCAGGCAAAGTCAGATCTGGTCAAGGTGAAGAAAGACTTTGACTGGTCTCAGTTGCGGGTGGCGGGGAACTAGAGCACGACCATGAAGATCAAACTTGCCCTCGCGCTTCTTGGCGCATCCCTCTCTCTTTTGGGTCAGTACTCGTACTGTATTACTGACACGGCACCGATCAGCGGTAGCCTATGGAACACGGGGTCTGGCTACTATTTGTCGAGTGGTGCTTGTGCTAGTGGGAATACAGAAGTCAAGACTGTCATCGGAACATTTCGCCCCCTGTACGATTCTTCTGCCGGGACTTCAAATCCATTCAATGCATCCATTGTGCTCGGATACAGAATGGCCTATCCCTCGGGGGACTACTCCGAGATGGTTCCACACTTCTACCAAGTCAACTTGAGTAGCACAAGCACTTGGTATGGCACCATTACAACCTACCTTAGCCTTGAAAAATTCGTTGGTGATACACGAACCGTACTTGCTTCTTGGGCGGCGCCAAATATCGTGACCGGAAAGACTTTTGCCGCAAGTTTCCGGGCTGCAGCCTATAACGTACCTGCGGGGACAAGAGGAATCAATATCATTTGGAGCGATAACATCTACTACGTCGATATCAATGATAGTGCTGCTGGATTAGGCGGATTCTATACTAACTACCCGCTGAACCTGAGTTGGATTGGCATGGGCATGACAGATTCTATCGCGCCATCTGCAGTGAACGCGGCGACAATAGTCACCAGCTACAGCGCCGGAATGCTCAATGTGCAGTGGGGAGCGGTAAGCGATAACACCAATGGAATTGGGAGAATTCGGTACGAAGTCTACAAGGGCTCCACTTATCTTGGCGAAACCGACGGCACCACTTGGGCAATGGCGGCAGGACCTGGTGAAGTTTTGAATGTCGGCATTCGGGCTTATGATGGCCATCGGAACTTTGCGACAGTAACCACGAAGTCGGTCTCAATTCCTCCAAGTACGAGTGGAATCTGGGATGATTCCAGGCGTGTTGGCGTGCATGGGTTGGGCAGCTACTGGGGTGGCATGGGCGAACAGATCGACACGCGCAGCATGAACCTGAACTTTTCCTTACCCCTTCTTTCGGCGCGAGCCCGCAACGCTTCGGTCTCTTTAGGGATTTCTTACAATTCACAGAACTGGCGTTATGACGGCGCGGTGTGGCAGCCGGGAGGCGATGTTGGCTATGGGTTCGGATGGCGGTTGATGGTGGGAAGCATCTCTCCCGTGTGGGCGACTCCTACTTCCTTTTCTTATTATTTATTTACTGATGCTACTGGTGCAGAATACAAACTCGATGTCAACAATAGCGGGGTCTGGAGTTCCAAGGAAAGCGTTTATCTTTGGTATGACTCGAACGCGCAGAGGCTCTATTTCAAGAGCGGCGACTATTGGCAACTGGATAGCGTCAGCGGTGCGTCGGAACAAGATGCCGGCACTCGCTATCCCACGAAAATCTATGACCGTCATGGCAACTACGTCAAGATCCAGTACAAACCGCAGATCGGTGGCGGTACGGTAAACACGAGCGCCCGTATTGATTTCATCGATGATATTCGGTCCACCGCTCCCAATAGCTATCAGACCTATCGATTTACCTATAATAGCGATTCGATTCCGCATCTCACTGGGATCGCCAATACGATCTCTACGGGCGAGGCTTATACCTTTACTTACTCCGCCTCCGCTACCTTATATGAACCGTTCGGGAGTACCGCCAAGGGTTCTTTTGTCAAGCTTGCTTCATTGACGCAGAATGGTGTGAATCTGGCTCATAGCTTTGAATCGAATAGCTCCGGCGAATTGACGAAGGTGATTTATCCCTATGGTGGCGAACTACGCTGGAACTATGGAACACAGAATTTTGCGAGCTCGATGCGGATTCGTGTGGTGACGAGCCGGGACTTTCTGAAGGTGTCGGGTGCGACGCCGGTGAACTATCCCTTCACGCATCCGGGCGGAGATTCCAGCCTGAAGATGCATTCTCAGACAACGCTGAGTGACCCGGGCGGCGTGGGCAAGCGCATTTGGAGCTTTGCCACCAGCAACGACTTTAAGATTGGCTTGCAGACCGTTTATGAGGAGCAGGATAATTCCGGCGGAAGCTGGCTGACGAAATCGAAGAACGAGTCAACTTGGGCGCAATCGGTAAGTTCGAACGCCTATGTGAGCGAGAGCCTTTCCACTACGGATCAGGGCCAGACTTACCAGAAGCAGTCAAAAACAACACAGACCATTGATGAGTATGGGAATATAACCAATTCGACTCTTTACGGGTATAACAGCTTGTCGACTGCGATGCGCACCACTACCTGTGTTCGAGGCGGTGATCTCAACTATACAACGCGCTACTTGCGGAACTTGCCGGGCGGCTGTACCGTGACAGAAAATGGTGTAACAATCTATCCCCAATCATTTTATTATGATGGCTATGCTGGGAACGGATTTACGATGGCGGATCTTCCCTCCGGCTCCCGGCTGTGGGATGATCCTGGCCACCCTTATCGCGGATTGGTCACACAATTCAACGACGGGTACACGCTTCGTTATGCATCATATAACAAAGCGGGACAGACGACTGGCGGGTCAGATAGTCAGGGATTCTCCCAGGCAATTACGTACGGTGGTAGCTCTGGAAGTGTAGTGCCGACGCAGATGACTCCGAACGGCAACAGCGCCTTGGGAACATCTCTATCGTGGAACGGCTTTCTCGGACTGACGCAGACGCAGAGCGGAAGTGGTACCACTGCTAGCTATGGATATGATTCCTATGCGCGGCCGTCTTCATCGTCAATCCCCGACGGCGCGGTCACCTACTTCTCTTATTCGAACAGTCCAGCTTTCAGTACCGGGACAACGAACGGTCGCACGACTAAGACTTCTTATGATGGTATTGGCCGCCCAATCAAGACCGAACTGTACGATGCCAGTGGAACAAAATCGATCGTGGAAACCGAGTATGACTCTTGTGCCTGTTCCCCAATGGGCAAGCTGAAGCGCAGTTCCTTGCCCTATGCGCCAGGCGGCACCGTCTACTGGACTACTTATACTTACGATGGATTGGGGCGAACCTTGAGTGTCGCGCAGCCGAACAACTCTGGTACGACGACTTATCTCTATGAAGGAAATACGGTGAAGGTGACCTCGCCGAGCGGGAAGTGGAAGAAGTATGAGATGGATGCTGTGGGCCGGATGACACTGGTGACCGAGCCGCGACCGGGAAGCGGGACCTACACGACTAATTATAGCTATAACATTACCGGAAAGCTGATTGGAGTGAGCATGCCGCGCGATGGGGTCACGCAGACACGCAGCTTTACTTACGACACCACGACGCAGAGCCGCCTCCTCTCCGCGACGAATCCGGAGAATGGGACGGTCAGCTATGTCTATAATGCCGACGGAACCGCACAGTCCAAGACAGACGCGAAGGGAATCAAAAGTGAATTTGTCTATGACAGTTATAAGCGGGTGACACAAACGAAAAGGTCAACACAGAGTGGCGGAACATGGACTGAAGATCGCTGCCAGCGCGTTGATTATAAGTATGACGAGGGTGGCGGGGCGAACAATGGGCGCTTGACAAAGACCGTTGGAGTTGGTCGGTCGATGGAAGCAACAATGAAGTCGCTTGTCCCGTCTCAGCAACGGACACAAAGCTTGTGGGTTTTGAGGAATCCTACACCTATAATACTGCTGGCAGAGTGATGGCAAAGACAGTTTCTTATACGAGAAAACCATGGAGCGGTGCTACCTATACGGCTAATCTCACCGCCAACTGGACTTATAACAACGAGGGAAAGGTCACTGCTATCAGCTATCCGTGGCACAATGAAGGCTCGTTTGTTGGGCGACGCGAAGTGCAGCATGGATTTGATACGATGGGCAGGCTGAATGCCGTCGATACGAAATTGGGAAATGTATGGAATAACAATCCCGCCTGGCAGTCGGTGGTGTCTGGAGTCAGCTACAACGCGTTTGGAGCGATCACTGCGCTAACACAGCTTGGTGTCAGTGAAACGCGGCAGTATAATGTGCTTGGGCAGATGACGCGCATGACGAAGGGCAGCTCTATTGACGTGGAGTACCGGTTCAGTGCAACAGCGAACGATGGAAAGATCGTGTCGCAAAAGAACTGGCTGACCGGTGAGGATGTGACTTATCAATATGACGAGCTCGAAAGGCTCATCAGCGCGGCCACAACCAATAATACGTCGTGGGGCTTGTCGTTTTCTTACGACGGATTTGGCAACCGCCTAGCGCAGAGCGTGACGCAGGGAACGGGACCGGTGAATACGGTGCTTGTGAACGGCAACACAAATCGAATTTCGTCCAGCGGCTACTCCTACGATGCGAATGGAAACATGACTCAGATGCCCAATGGTGGCGGGTCGATGACCATGAATTACGATTATTCGAACCGGCTGGCAACCGCGACTTATCCGAGCGGAAGCGAGGACTATAAGTATGCTCCGGACAATCGGAGAATTTGGCGGAATAAGGGGCAAGTCACCTGTCCGGGTGTGGAAAATGACGGAACGATTCAGGACGCGTTGAGCCCGGCGCCCGGCGAGCAACTGATCTTCTACTCGCCTGGCGGCCAGAAGATGGGAGTGTATTGTGTCACTTATGCGTCGATTCCTAATGTATTGGTGATCACTGCCCATGAGGAGAACGTGTACTTTGGAGCGCGGCTGGCGGGGAAGCGGGTCTACCAGAATGGTGTGACGACGGTGAGTGCGTTCACTAGCGACCGACTGCAATCGAAGGGCAATGGATCGAGCTTCTATCCTTATGGTGAGTCGAAGACGGGGGCGGCTGGTGACGACAAGGAGCAGTTTGCTACTTATACCAGGGATGCCGGGACGGGGCTGGATTATGCCGATCAGCGCTGGTATGCCAATATTGTAGGGCGATTTGGATCTCCAGACCCCAGTCCCCTTGCTGTTAAGCTTAATGAGCCCGGATCGTGGAATGGGTACGCATATCTCCAGCAGAATCCGGTTGGGGGTACTGACTCAACAGGTCTATACTCTGATGGCGGAGATAATAGTTATTCGGTTAGTTATGGTTGTCTTGTCTTTGGAGCGCCCGGAAATGGTGGGCCAGGAGCTTTCGAATCCTTCTGCTTGGTTCAGAACCCTTTCTTTCTAGGTGCAAGTCAGATCATAGAAGATCAACGGTACAGTAGTTTTTCAGATTTAGTCACGAGAGTACTTTCGCCGCTGGATTATTTCGGATTCGACTTCATCCTTGAAGCAGGAACCGTTCAGGTCGCATTGCCTGGCGCTAGCGCGTTAGAAACTCTAGGTTTCTCTGCGACTGACGCAATGAAGATTGGCAGTGGAATTGGTGTCACAATAGGAGGTGGGTCCGTCACCCTTGTCTTAGTGGGAGGATATCTAATCGTTTCCGCTGCGATCCAATATTGGCCAGATATTGTCGAATTTTTCAGAAAGCCCCAAACCGATCCGCCAGAGGCTCGAACAGCGGGAAAATCTCGGCCGGGCGAAAGAACAGCGGATGGGAGGTGTGACGAGAATGCTAGGCCTCCGCAGTTCAAATGGCAGGCAGTTAACAAAAAGCAATCTGGTGAGAACCCTCTGCATTGGCATTGGCTTCAATGGAATTTAGAGTCAATTGGATGCGTGTGGTACTCAATTCGTCGTGAAGGCTTTGTCGACCCAGGGCCAGCCTATATTTTGATTCCAGGAATTTGGTAAACGCAGTTGGAAGATATCACAGAAGACGTTATAGCCTATCGAAACTGCCTCTACATCGTATGGAACAGTCAAATCTGGTCGCGAAAGGAGCTTAGGGAATCTCAGTCCACACTTTGGTTCCGTCGCTTCATCGAGCCGAGTTTGGCGATGCTCTTATTGTACGGATATACCCAGCCATTGCCCGGAGACTTCCAGCATGGTGATGGCCTGTATCAAATGTTCGTTGACGGCGTTTACTTGCACCCTAAGGAGGAATTCCAGTACTTCTCCCGTGTTATGGTTGAAGCGACTCAAAGATCTGGTATTTGGACCTTGCTTCCAGAAGCGGTGTCCAAAGGCAATCTTAAGTTGCAACTGTGTGACTTGTTTGATTGGTCGGAGTCCGATTTCAGAGAATTCTCACTTTTTCGAGCTAGAATTCTCGAATGCGCTACTCATCCACAATATGTGGGCTGTTCCGTTCTAGTTCCAGTTAGGCAATGTGTGGTCACTATTGCCGAAGACTCTATTGATGAAATCGGTCTAACAGAAGACAGCGCATCCTCAAACAAGGGAGCAGAGAATCAAAGAGAGCCGGTTTGAACTGCCTCTGCAAAGTTAGAAGACTTCAAAATTGTGTCTAGTGTCCTGAGTCATTGATTTCCCGCAGAAATGGGCGAGCGATGTGCGGCGAAAGTGGCAGGCGCAAACCGGGCGATGGAAGGTTCGCGTTGTTGGCGCAGCGGCAGATCAAGCGCGGTTCCCATCGCAGCGTTTCAGAATTGGAAGATGCCATCCGCAAGTTCATTGCCGTTCACAACGAGCAGCCCAAACCCTTCGTTTGGACCAAGTCCGCCACGCAAATCCTCGTGATACCGAGGCCTCTTTTGAAGCCACTGTCGAACCAGGGCTGTCTTGTGCGTTCCGTAGTTATCCAGCACCAGATGGACATCCAGGCCGGCAGGAGCAGCCGCATCGATTTTTCTCAGGAAATCAAGTGTATTTAGCTGAGGATCTCCGGACACGATGGCTTGCGGGCCTCGGTTGAGATTCGGTTACTTCATGCTGCCATAGGTTGTGCCTGGGCGAGTTTCCCATCGAGGAAAGCCTGGTATGGCGTTCGGCCTTGAGTCCGATATCCATGATGGGGGCGCTGGCGATTGTAGAAGCTCAGATAGGCGTCCAGATCATCCTGTAATTCAGCCACAGACTGATAGAGTTTTTGCCGGAACTTGATACTGTAAAACTCCTCCTTGATCGTGCGATGGAAGCGCTCACAGAAGCCGTTGGATTGAGGGGAGGCGATCTGTGTTCTCTTGTGGCGGATCTGGTTGATCGCCAGATAGATCTCGAAGGGATGACGAGCTTCGAGTCCACAGTACTCACGGCCATTGTCGGTGAGCAGCCTCTCGATCCCCACCTTCTCATCGTCGTAGAAGGGGATGACTCGATCGTTCAACGTGTCTGCCGCAGTGATCGGCATCTTGCTGAGATAGACCTTGGCGAAGGCCTGCGAGCAGTGCGCATCAATGACCGTCTGCATGTAGACCTTGCCGACGCCTTTGATCGTGCCTACAAAGTAAGTGTCCTGGCAAAGCAGATAGCCAGAATGCGGTGCAGCGATATGTTGTTCCGGGTCAACGTTTCGGCCCTGATGCTTCTGCAGGAGCCGCTTGGCTTGCTCCGTCAGCACGCCGCCTTCGGCGGCGGTCTTCTTGTCCAGCCAGAGCAGGCGCTGGAGCCGGAGAGTGATGCCGTGCCGTACCCAGACCCCTCGGACGGCGGGGGCAGAGACACCGATGCCGACCAAACGAAGCTGGTCGGCAATGCGGATGTAACTGTAGGTCGGATACTGCGCCGTCATCTCGAGGATCTGCTTTTCAAGCTCGGGCGGAGTCTGATTCGGCATCCGGGGCGTCCGGCGTTGCCTCGGCTCAAGCCCGTCGGCTCCGTGTTTCTCGTAAGCCTCTTTGATCTCGTAGAAGTGGCTCCGACTGATGCCGGCTCGCTGGCAAGCGGCCTTGATATTGCCCAGTTCCTGGGCGAGTTGGAGCAGACCAATGCGGGCTTTGATAAGCTTCTGGTTGTCGCTCATGAGTGTGTCCTTTCGGGGTGATTTTGGTGTTTTGGAAGATTCCAAATCTATCACCGTAAGGACCCGCTCGGGGCGCTTAGGGCTTCGGCTCCAGTCGGGCTACGCCCTCCCTTCGCCTCTTCCCCTAAGCGCCGTTTCCCATCATTGTGTCCGCTGATCTTCCGCTAATTTCATTTGAATGCATGCAAAGGTGACAACGAAGGGGGGACCTTGGGCGGAACCGCTTCTACTTGTGTCCACTCGATGGGAGCCATCTCTGGACTGCGATGCGCTATGTCGAACTGAATCCCGTTGGTGCTGGAATCGTTGTGAAAGCTGAGAAGCTCGTCTATTCCAGTGCTGCAGCCCACCTCGTCGGAAAGGACTCATCAATGCTTCTTGATATGGACTTCTGACGTCCCTCCGGCACGTTTGGCCATTGGGAGGGCGTCTGGAGTTCAATGAAAATGAAGAGGAAAAGAGACGCCTTCGGTGAACGAGCTACGTGAGCTTCTCTTGGGAGATCACGCTTTTCAGGAGAGGGAAAGCGGAAGATAGAAGTCATCAAGACTGCTCGGGACGTTTTGCGTGATGTGGTAAGAATGGAAATGTCCTGCGAAAATGCTTGTGACGAGTCAGGCTGTCCCGCACCCGCGCACCCGGCGGACGATACCTGGAAATGTATTGATTTCATAAAATAGATATATATGCGAGAAGATGAGGACATAAGATGGGTAACGGTAACTGCAATTAGATATCTTGCTGTGGAAGGTTGTATCATCTTTTGGCGCGCTGTGGGTCTATACGATGTTGCTGACTACGGAATGAGTGCACTTGCCGGCGAATGTTTTCGAGGTTACATGCATGAAATTAATAAGGGACTGTCGATTGTAGATCAAGAACGAGCGCAGGATCGACTGGTGGCGAGGTTTATGGAGGGATTGAGTCGATATCCTGATTCCAGGAAGGCGGAGCAGCTCAAGGAATGGATTGTGCAGTATTGGAAATGTGCGGATTCTTGGGCGCGCATTGACGATGCCATGCATAGTGTCCTAGGGCACGCGATTTCGACAAAAGCTGATGTCGCTTCGTGCCATGGTCTGCTGGATGAATATCGGCGAATAAGTAAGGGCCGACTATTAAAATGGTATCACTGGATGGAGCCGGAAGAGATTGAGTTTCAATTTAGTGAGACGGATGTAGAAAATTTTAAGGGTTTCGATATGGAGGAGCTGGAATTTGTATTGAGGGAGGATACTAATGGTCTTGCTGACATTCATACTACGATTCAATATTGGCGAGCATTGGAGGCTGAAGGTACATGTGCTTACTTGTTGAAGGAAATTAGAGACCTTGCCCATGTTGATGTGTAGCGGTGGGGATGGGGACTGAACTCTCCACCACATGGGTTACAGATCTTTAGTTTTATTGTCTTCTTCATTATGAGCAGTTGGCTGTCTCGAAAGGAAAGTTCCTGAGAAAAGGAATTGTGACCAGTCGGCCCGTCCTCTATGTCTGTGCCCCTGTGCAAAATATATATACAGTTTCCACTGGATGCCCTTGTCGCGGCTGGTCTGATTCAATCGCCTGCAGCGGCCTCAGGAGCGACTATGCTGCTGGGAGGCACCGTGACAATTGCAACGGGTGGTTGGGTAATTATAGGTTCCGCCAGCGTCCTGGTTGTAGCATACGAGCATCTTGGCAGCGTGGTCGAAAACTTGAGAACTCTCTTTCGAGAATCAGCCGAAAAAATCGTGGCGATACAGAGAGAATGTGAGCGTTGGGCCAAAGAGTACGTCAGAAGATGGAAGTCTGGCATGCCTGGCGATCTTAGCAAGTACCTGGGTGCGTATGTATGGTATGTACGCTGGGGTGGGCCCGCCGAGGCGGAGAAGCATCTTTAAATGTTTGTGAGCAAGATTGGAAGGAACAAAATATTAGTGCGGAGAACTGTAGTAGCAAGTTCGGGTGATGGTCGCACTGTAAAGCGTACATATTCAATTACGCAGCCCCAGAAGGACAGAAAGACAAAACTGCTATTTGCATTTGTTACTGTGCGCGGGAATGAGAGTGGAACTAAAATTAATGTGCGTTTAAATGGCGAAGATGTAATCGATATCCTGAAAGATGCGCTGATGTATATTAGTAGTGATCTTTATCTTCTGAATGAACATTATGGTTATGACTTCGAGTGGCGAGGTCAAGCTAATGGTGGTTTCCCTTACTTTCCTGATTTCCGACTGTTGCAGACTTCGTCGCTTGATATGGACAAGGTGAAGCCAGGCGAAGTGTTGAATCGTGAGCTCTCCGCGTTACTCGCGGAAGTGTCAGCTGCAGACATGCAAATCTTTAGCACGAGCGGAAATGCGGTGCCAACTGCTCCTTCTTTGTCCCCAGGAACTGTCATCAATTACAGCGGCCAGGGTCGTATATTTGGGTGTACGACGTTTGTTATCATGTCTGGTTCACGATTCAATCAGTTTGGCTGGGTGTTAGCGATCCCGATGTTGCTGGGGGGACGAGGATACCGCAGGCATGGGTTCGCTGTGCCGGCGGAACTGGATCATGGCATCAGAGGTATTGCGATCTGCCACAGACTCTTCACGATGGAGTTGAGGGCGAGCGAGTTCACTGTCCTCGGGATTCTAGGAACTTCGACGTTCGAGGAGATCGGGAGGAGAGCGAAATCTATTATTGCTGCCTGAGAATAGCGAATGGAGATCGCCTTGGAATGGGGATGGGAAGAGCCTGGAGCGTCCCTACTTCTACTTAACGGGGGGACAGCCTGACCCGCCCGTATGAAGTTTTTGTGAAGTTTGCGAGACGAATGACAGATCATCGCCATGATTCTTCAAATGCCGAGACAAGCCCGAATCGTTGGGCCGGACGACAACGAAGTGGCTACCTCTGGCAGAACCGCTTTACTTGTGTCCATTCGATGAGAGCCATCTCTGGACTGCGATGCGCTATGTCGAACTAAATCCCGTACTTGCCGGAATCGTTGTGAAAGCTGAGGAGTTCGTCTATTCAGTGCTGCCGCCCACATCGTTGGAAAGGACTCATCAATGCTTCTTGATATGGACTTCTGTCACCACTCCGGCACTTTGGGCTATTGGGGGAGACATCTGGAACTCAATGAAAATGAATCAGAGGATAGAAGTCATCAAGGCTGCTCGGGGAAGTCTTGCGTGATGTGGTAAGAATGGAAATGTCCTGAGAAAATCTTTGTGACTAATGGACATACTGTTTGGGCGCTAAGCTCAAGTGAGCGTGGTAGTCCTGGTCCAATCAAAGCCCCGAGGCCCAGTTCTAATCCTAAGGGAAGGGATAGAAAATAATTTACATGAATAAGTATCTTATATGTGCATATATTGTATTTTCTAGTGGTCAGCTGTTGGCTGTTCAGTCAAACTCTCCGACTTTAATGGATCCAGCTGCGGCATCCTGGCGGCGATTGGAGCGTTTGGCTGTGGAGCGCACTCGTTGGGAGTTACGCTGGAAAATTATCCCAGAACTCGCAGGCTTTCTGCCGTCCCAAGGTGGTGATGCCTTAGAGATTACCTATGATGGGCAGAATCACGAACTAACAGTGTGTCTTCGCGGGCCATCTGTTTGTAGCGTATATCAGTATGAGGGGCTTCGAATACTTGATCGAAAACGTTCTTGGAAGGATATTCCTTCGATCATCACACGGTCAGGAGATGGTCGGCAGCCACTCAATAATCAAGTGGACATGAAGTCTGGACTCGCTGCCAGTAGCAGGTATCGGAATATTCTGAAGGTAGATCTTTCCAGAAAAGAAGATCCTAGTTGTGCCGGGAAATTAGCAGGCGATGAAGAGTTACAGCAGCAGCTCCGAGAGTATGTGAGACTTGATCCTAGTATCAGAGAAGTTTCGGTACCCTGTGGCCTAAAGACGGATCCTTCCGTAATTGTGCAATTTGAGAAAAATTCAGTAAATAATAATATTGTGTTCTTCGGTTGGAATGAAGAGAGTGAAGGATGGTATGAGCAGTATGAAGTTCGATTAGACCGCGATCCAAACAGCTACAGGCAGTTGATATCCATAATTCACTCCGGAACGCGAATTGTCATTCCGTCAAGCATATGGAAAAATAATAAATGAGATGCGCGTGGCTTAGTTATTAATGAGAGGTGCAGGCAGGTTCTTCAAACGTGCATATAGCTATGGGTACAGCCTGACTCGTCACCATGGAACCAGCGCCACCGTCGATCCGCTTGCGATGATGCTTCCGCAAGAAGTTGTTGGCTGAGGCATCAGGCTCCTCGTTGATTTGGAAGATCGAAAACGTCAAATGACGTGTATTTAGCTGAAGATCTCCGGACACGAGGGCTTACGGGCCTCGGTTGAGATTCGGTTACTTCATGCTGCCATAGGTTGCGCCTGGGCGATTTTCCCATCGAGGAAAGCCTGGTATGGCGTTCGGCCTTGAGTCCGATATCCATGATGGGGTCGCTGGCGATTGTAGAAGCTCAGATAGGCGTCCAGATCATCTTGTAATTCAGCCACAGACTGATAGATCTTTTGCCGGAACTTGATGCTGTAAAACTCCTCCTTGATCGTGCGATGGAAGCGCTCACAGAAGCCGTTGGATTGAGGGGAAGCGATCTGCGTTCTCTTGTGGCGGATCTGGTTAATCGCCAGATAGATCTCGAAGGGATGACGAGCTTCGAGTCCACAGTACTCGCGGCCATTGTCGGTGAGCAACCGCTCGATCCCCACCTTCTCATCGTCATAGAAGGGGATGACTCGATCATTCAGTGTGTCTGCCGCAGTGATCGGCATCTTGCTGAGATAGACCTTGGCGAAGGCTTGCGAGCAGTGTGCGTCAATGACCGTCTGCATGTAGACCTTGCCGACGCCTTTGATCGTGCCTACAAAGTAAGTGTCCTGGCAAAGCAGATAGCCAGAATGCGGTGCAGCGATATGTTGTTCCGGGTCAACGTTTCGGCCCTGATGCTTCTGCAGGAGCCGCTTGGCTTGCTCCGTCAGCACGCCGCCTTCGGTGGCGGTCTTCTTGTCCAGCCAGAGCAGGCGCTGGAGCCGGAGAGTGATGCCGTGCCGTACCCAGACCCCTCGGACGGCGGGGGCAGAGACACCGATGCCGACCAAACGAAGCTGGTCGGCAATGCGGATGTAACTGTAGGTCGGATACTGCGCCGTCATCTCGAGGATCTGCTTTTCAAGCTCGGGCGGAGTCTGATTCGGCATCCGAGGCGTCCGGCGTTGCCTCGGCTCAAGCCCGTCGGCTCCGTGCTTCTCGTAGGCTTCCTTGATCTCGTAGAAGTGGCTGCGGCTGATGCCGGCTCGCTGGCAAGCGGCCTTGATGTTGCCCAGTTCCTGGGCGAGTTGGAGCAGTCCAATGCGCGCTTTGATAAGCTTCTGGTTGTCGCTCATGAGTGTGTCCTTTCGGGGTGATTTTGGTGTTTTGGAAGATTCCAAATCTATCACCGTAAGGACCCGCTCGGGGCGCTTAGGGGCTTCGGCTCCAGTCGGGCTACGCCCTCCCTTCGCCTCTTCCCCTAAGCGCCGTTTCCCATCATTGTGTCCGCTGATCTTCCGCTAATTTCAAATGACGCTTGGAGAGAATTTGGAGACGTTCATCTTCTCGTGACCTGTGCGCTACATAATCGGACAGTACGATCCTGACATGAGCACAAGACGAGACTTCCTCCAACGCGCCGCGCTGTTTGCCGGCGGAAGCGCGCTGACTGACAGCTTGATGGCGACCCTCCAAACCGCTTCGACCATCGAGGCGGACCAGGGCAGCACCTATCTCGACGCCGAGCACGTCGTCATCCTGATGCAGGAGAATCGCTCCTTCGATCACTCCTATGGCCATCTGCGGGGCGTGCGTGGCGGAGTGGGGACAGCCTGACCCGACCCTATAGAGTTTTTGTGGAGTTCGCGGGACGAATTACAGATCCTCGCCACGATTCTTCAAATGCCGAGACAATCCCGAATTATTGGGCCGGACGATAATGAAGTGGTTACCTCTGGCAGAACCGCTTCTACTTGTGTCCACTCGATGAGAGCCATCTCTGACTGCGATGCGCTATGTCGAACTGAATCCCGTACGTGCCGGAATCGTTGTGAAAGCTGAGGAGTTTGTCTATTCCAGTGCTGCCGCCCACCTCGTTGGAAGGACTCATCAATGCTTCTTGATATGGACTTCTGGCGCCACTCCGGCACGTTTGACCATTATTGAGTCTCGCGGAATATAGCGGATTCAGAAGCATAGAGAAGACTGCTTCCAGCAAGCAACGAGTAGATGCTTTCTTCGGCGCATGCGCTTGAGTTTAGTTCTGGCCATTTCACCGAGTTGCCAGAGATCTTTGGCGCAGATATTCGGGAGTTCGTGCTGCTTGAGATGAGCCCAGATATATTCGACGGGATTCAGTTCGGGAGCGTAAGCTGGAAGCCGAAGAGTCTGGATGCGGCCATCACAACTTGCGATGAAATCCTGAACGAACTTGCTGCGATGAGCAGCCAGTCCGTCCCATACGATCAGGATCTTGCCTGGGATGACCCGAAGTAGTTTTCCGAGGAAGATCACAATGTGCGGACTCTTGATCGTTTCGCTGAACATTTCAAAGTGAAGATTCCAGCGGCTCAGTCCTGCGATGAGCGAGAGGTTCTTCCAGTTGAAGTGATGGAACAGAATAGGTGTCTGGCCGCGCGGAGCCCAGGTGCGGCATCGATGAGGCTTCTGCGTTAGTCCGCTTTCGTCAATGAAGACAATGGTGCGGCCTTCTTCCTGGGCTTTTTTTTAGCGTTGGGCCAAGTCACCTGTTTCCACTCGCGAATGGCCTTCTCATCGCGTTCGAGCGCACGTCCCACTGGCCGTTGAGGACTCCAGCCCAAGGCGCGCAGAATGCGCCAGACGTGGCCCGGATGGTAGCGAATCTGAAATTCCTGCTCGATCAAATCGGCTACCCGCTGGCAGGTCCACAACGGCGTTTCATAGCCGAGTTTTTCCGGCCCCGCCAGCAACTTGTTCGTCAGAAGCTTTGCCTGTTTGTCCGCCAGCAAAGGCTTCCGGCCAGCGCGTCCAGCCTGCTCGAGAGCCTTCCTGCCACCTTCGCTATATTCCTTGCGCCAGCGGCTCACCGTCTGGTTGGCGACCATTAACTCATGGCCGATCTGACTGTTGTTGAAACTCTCTCGCATCAATGCCAGTGCTCTCATCCTCCGCACTTCCAAGGCATCGAAATCGCGAGCCACTCCACGCGGGTTTCCCATATACAGATTAGAACCCGACAGAAGTCAATGTGTTCCGCTATATTATGTGATTATCAATAGGGGAAACATCTGGAACTCAATGAAAATGAAGCGGAAAGAGACGCCTTCGGCGAGCGAGCTTCTCTTGGGGAGCAAGCTTTTCAGGAGAGGGGAAGCGGAAGATAGAAGTCATCAAGGCTGCTCGGGGAAGTCTTGCGTGATGTGGTAAGAATGGAAATGTCCTGAGAAAATGTTTGTGACGAGTCAGGCTGTCCCGCACCCTATACGTCCAATCTTACCGCCAACTGGACTTATAACAACGAGGGTAAGATTACATCGATTGCCTATCCAGGGCATTATGAAGGTCAATTCTACGGACGGCGTCAAGTGCAGCATGGATTTGATACGCTTGGCAGGCTGAATGCGGTCGATACCAAGCTGGGAAATATTTGGGATAACAATCCTGCCTGGCAGTCGGTGGTGTCTGGGGTGAGCTACAACGCGTTTGGAGCGATCACTGCGCTGACACAGCTTGGCGTGAGTGAAACGCGGCAGTATAATGTGCTTGGACAAATGACGCGCATGACGAAGGGCAGCTCTATTGACGTCGAGTACCGGTTCAGTGCGACGGCGAACGATGGAAAGATCGTGTCGCAGAAGAACTGGCTGACCGGCGAAGATGTGACCTATCAATATGACGAGCTCGAACGGCTCATCAGCGCGGCCACCACCAACAATACTTCGTGGGGTCTCTCGTTTTCTTATGACGGGTTCGGCAACCGCCTGGCGCAGAGCGTGACGCAGGGAACGGGACCGGTGAATACGGTACTTGTGAACGGAAACACAAATCGAATTTCGTCCAGCGGCTACTCCTACGATGCGAATGGAAACATGACTCAGATGCCCAATGGTGGCGGGTCGATGACCATGAATTACGATTATTCGAACCGGCTGGCAACGGCGACTTATCCGAGCGGAAGCGAGGACTATAAGTATGCGCCGGATAACCGGAGAATCTGGCGCAATAGAGGACTGAGAGAGTGTCAAGGGACAGATCCTGATGGAAATATTTACGGCTGGGGCACGTCGCCTGGCGAGCAAGTGATCTTCTATTCGCCTGGCGGCCAGAAGATGGGTGTGTACTGCGTATCTCCTTCGAACGTCGGTATATTGATTACGGCTCATGAGGAGAATGTGTACTTTGGAGCGCGGCTGGTGGGGAAACGAATCTACCAGAATGGGGTGACGACGGTGAGTGCGTTCACTAGCGACCGACTGCAATCGAAGGGCAATGGGTCGGCCTTCTATCCTTATGGCGAGTCGAAGACCGGAGCGGCCGGGGACGATAAGGAGCAGTTTGCTACTTATACCAGGGATGCTGGGACGGGACTGGACTATGCGGATCAGCGCTGGTATGCGAGCGGGTTGGGGCGGTTTTTGACTCAGGATCCGCTGCTAGCCTATCAATCCGAGCGCGCACCGTCACGGTATGCCTACGCAGGTAATGATCCTGTGAACTATTTTGATCCCGAAGGGCTGATGACTACTAAGCCCGTCCAGTACACATACTGCGTGACTCGACCAGAAACTTACCGCAATGACAATGGCATGTTGATTGTAATCGCAGGAAAGGTCGAATGTAAGGCTTTTGAAATTTTTATCGATGTTCAAATAGCTGCCGATCCTATTCAAATTCTTTTGGGGTCGCCTGAGGCGCAAAAGGAAATGCGGGAATGTGAGATGAGGGTGAAAGAGCTTTTCACCGACCTAAGAATCAAGTTGGCAGTCGATAGACAAACGACGCTGGATAATTCACGCCATGCAGTGGTGCAAAAGGTATTGGCAGAGACCGCCACTTTTGTTGCGGGATCAACATTTACGATTGGACTTACGCTTGCGAGGTTCACGTTTAACCCATGGGCCATGGGCTTTGCGATTACTGCGGTCACAGGGTCAGCCTATTTCCAGCTTACGGCGTGGGAGAATACAGCGCTACCTTTGATTGAAAGGCAGTATCAGCGGGCATTGGATGAATCGTTCAAACGCGAGACCGCATCTATAGGTGGATGTCACCAGTGGGCGCCGATATCCGTTCCTGCGATAAAGTTATGATGAAATACTGTGTAAGTGTGCTTAGCTGTCTGCTTATTGCTTATCCTATATCTTCCGTTGAGATCTGGACTGCGCTTACGGGGGTAAACTTCGGGTATCCGATGCCAAGGGGAGGCGTATTGCTGCCGATCCTCATTCGCGCCCTTTTACTATCCTGGTTTGTGAAGGTTAATGTACGGGCAAGACTGATTGATTGTCGAGCGGGCGCCGAGGGTGCAGTGCCTAGGTTCGGGAGTTTTTTTGAAGTGTCGTCAACTTTCTTGAAGGAATACTTTCGGAGGCTTATGCATGTTACGGTTGGTGGAATGTTACTGGTTCCTGGAACTATTGGAGAAATCTGGACTCAGAATGGCAATGAATTCGCGAGGCAGCCCCCAATTATAGCCTTCCTACTCTGGAATATCTTTCTTTTCTTTTGGCCACTAGAAGCGGTCTCATAAACGTCTGAGTAAGAGTTGTAAGCAACCGAGGCGAACGAAGCCGAGGAAGTTTTCGACGTGATATTCCCAACGATTGACCAAGCGTCGAAAGTGATGAAGCCACGCAAATAGTCGTTCGACGCGCCAGCGCCTACGGTAACGGCGCAGCGGACGACCATCCTGAGTCTTGCCCCGGTTGCGCCGATTCGGCGCGATCATTTCGATGCCGTACTCTTCGGCAAGTTTTTCGTCGAGCTTGTCCGAGTCGTAGGCTTTGTCTCCGATGAGCCGCTTGGGCAGGTCGTTGAGGAAGCTTCCGGCCAAAACGTCTTCCACAAGCTGGCACTCGGCTGGCGAAGCGCTGTCGACAGCAACGGCGAGAGGAAGACTGTTACCAGCGGCGATAGCGATGATCTTCGTGCCCTTGCCGCGGCGGGTGGGACCAACGGCGAGGCCCCCTTTTTTGCGCTCGCGAATGTGGCATCGACGAACGCTTCTTCCAGATTCAACTGACCTCGCTCATGTAAGTAGTGGGCCAACACTCTCAGCGTCTCTTCCAGCTTTCCGCTTCGCACCCACTGTTGAAAACGTCGGTGACAGGTCTGGTACGGCGGATATCTTTCCGGCAGTTCACGCCACTGCGCCCCACTCCCTAAAACCCACATCACCCCGTTCAACACGCATCGAGTATCGTGCCACGGCCTGCCACGGTTATCCGCCCGACGCTGCGGGCGCAGCACCGGCTCCACAACTTCCCATTGGTCGTCTTTTAAATCCCATCGTCCGCGCATACACTTCCGCGCAATTCACCAGAGCTCTTCCAGATTCTCATATTCCGCCCGCTTGTGGTTTATGAGACCGCTTCTAGTCTGGACGATCGAAGTGGCCGCATGGTCCAACTCGGGTGCGCCGGGCTCTCTCGCCAATAGCCATGTGCCCGCGCACGATGAATGACAACTCTACTGTTGGACAGTGGATCGTATCCGTCTGAGCAACCCATCTTTCCCTTTTACTTGTCTTTGTGACTATCTGAAGGAATTGACCTTCCCCTGTATCCGCACGCCGGATCATATAACAACTCCCAGCCGGTTTAGAGCGAGTGAGGTTTGGAACGGGGACATCCATGATAAGAAAAGTCAAGAGGGCAGACGGAGTTGCCCTTTGGCGTGCTCGAAGAGTCGCCTTGGTGAGATCGGTGCAGAGTGGCGCGCATCGGCGATTGAGCCTCACGGCTGGGTTCCTGCGGTGCGCAGAACCAGACTCCATTTGCTGTCTTGGGTCGATACCGGCGTGGTACAGACCGTCACAGAAGATTGAGTTTGGGTTTACCTGCCAGCCTCGAAACAGCCTGAGAGAGCCTCGCGGGATCACTCCCGTCCGCCCAGTCCCATTTCCGGTAGGGCCTGGCAGGTCGCGCGTTGCGTGCAATCGCGATGTGATCACAAGAAGAGGAACTTAGGCAGCCCGGGCCTCCTCGGAGCGGATCTCAACGGCGGAACCCCAACGGTCCACCGCGAGTAAGTACGAGACTAACTTCCGCGCCACAGCCAGGGTGGCGCGGTTGTGATTGCCTCTTTGTTTTTCCTGGTCGTAGATCCGGGCGAGGTCCGGGTTCCATCGTGGCGCCAGGTTTGCGGCTTCCACCAGCACCGTTTGCAGATGCTTGTTGCGCTGCTTGGAGATGGGGCTGCGCTTCTGCACTCCGGCAGAGCTGTCTTGCCCACTGCAAAGTCCGCAGTAACTAATCAGATGCTTGATATTCGGGGAGCGGCTGATGTCACCTGCCTCAAGAGCCCAGGTCAGCGAGGTGACGAGACCGGCGCCGGGGATCGTGGAAAGCCTGTCGACGCGGTCTTCCAGCAAGGGCTCGCGCTTGAGAGAGAGCAGCCGCGCGCGCGGTGAGGCTGAGTTGCTCGATCCCTTGGCGGCTGGCCTGGAACAGTGGCTTGGTTGATTCCATTGGCTCAGCGTTAGCGTCAAGCAGCTCCTGGAAGTACCTCTTCTGATGAAGAAGTTGCCGGCTGAGCCATCAGGCCCCTCGCTGATTTGGAAGATCGAGAACGTCAACGAACGCCTGGAGAAAATTTGGAGGCGTTCATCTTCTCGTGACCTGTCCGCTGCATAATCGAACAGTACGATCCTGACATGAGCACAAGACGAGACTTCCTCCAGCGCGCCGCACTCTTTGCCGGTGGCGCCGTGTTGACTGACAGCTTGATGGCGACCCTCCAAGCCGCTTCCGCCATTGAGGCGGACCAGGGCAGCAGCTATCTGGACGCCGAGCACGTCGTCATTCTGATGCAGGAGAATCGCTCCTTCGATCACTCCTATGGCCATCTGCGGGGCGTGCGTGGTTTCAATGATCCGCGCGGCGTGACGTTGCCCGATCAGAAACCGGTGTGGCTGCAGAGCAATGCGGCTGGCGAGACGTATGCGCCGTTTCGTCTGGACATTCGCGAGACCAAGATCACCTGGCTTGGGTCCTTGCCGCACGGCTGGCCCGACCAGAGCGGCGCTCGCAATCATGGGAACCAGGACGGCTGGCTCGAACATAAGAAATCGGGCCGCAAAGAGTGTGCTGGGATGCCGCTCACGCTTGGCTACTACCAACGTGAAGACCTTCCCTTCTACTACGCCCTCGCCGATGCCTTCACGATCTGCGACCAATACTTCTGCTCTTCACTCACCGGCACCACGCCAAACCGGCTCTATCTCTGGACCGGGACCGTGCGCGAAGAACAGAATGATCGCTGCAAGGCGAATGTTTTCAACTCCGATGTGGACTACGGCGTCGAGGCGAAGTGGACGACCTTCCCGGAACGCTTGGAAGACGCCGGGATCTCTTGGAAGATTTACCAGAATGAGCTCAGCATTGCGAGTGGGCTGAGCAGCGAAGATGCCGATTGGGTTGCGAACTTTACAGACAACCCGATCGAGTGGTTTGAGCAGTACAACGTTGGCTACCACGCCACTCATCGCGCCTATCTGGATCAGATTGCACCGGCTCTTCCTGGTGAGATCGCAGCAATGGAGAAAGAGCTGGCCACTCTCGCTCCGAATTCATCCGAGGCGGCCCGAGTGCGAAAGTTGCTACGGCAAAAGAAGTGGTTTCTCGCCCAGCATGAGAAGTTCAGTCCCGAGGCTGCGAAGCAACTCTCCGCTCGTTCGCGAGCGCTTCATGCCAAGGCCTTCAGTACAAATGCAGCAGACCCGCACTATCGCGAAGTTGCTACCTATCGCTATCAGGATGGTAACGAGCAGCGGGAGATGAAGATCCCCAAGGGGGACGTGCTGCATCAGTTTCGCCAGGATGTGAAGCAGGGCCAACTGCCCGCAGTGTCCTGGATTGTATCGCCCGAAAACTTCTCAGACCATGCGGGAGCGCCTTGGTATGGCGCGTGGTATCTGGCTGAGGTGATGAAGATCCTCACCGAGAATCCGGAGGTCTGGAAGAAGACGATCTTCATCCTCACCTACGACGAGAATGACGGCTACTTCGACCATGTTGCGCCCTTTGTTGCGCCAGACCCGAAGCGTCCCGAAACGGGTAAGACCTCGCCTGGTGCGGAAGGAAGTGTCGAATACGCCCAGCCAGGAACGACGACCCAGCCGGGGCCGATCGGAATGGGCTTCCGCGTGCCGTTTGTGGTGGCTTCGCCGTGGAGCCGGGGTGGTTATGTGAATTCGCAGGTCTTCGATCACACTTCGGTGCTGCAGTTGCTTGAGAAGATTTTGAGCCACCGCACCAAGCGCGAGATTCGCGAGAAGAATATCAGTCCGTGGCGGCGCGCGGTTTGCGGAGATTTGAGTTCGGTGTTTCGGCCTTCGCATGGTGAAGCGCAGCAGCCCTTGCCTTCTCCCCCGCGCGAAGAGGTATTCGCCAAGATTCATCGAGCGCAGTTTAAGAAGATGCCGGCGGGCTTCCGTCGCTTAGGTGCGGAGGATCTCGCGCAGTTTGAGAAAGATCGCTTCAGCGCCGAGTGGATGCCGCGCCAGGAGCCCGGAGTGCGACCCGCGACGGCGTTGCCGTATGAGCTGTACGCGAGCGGCGCCTTGACGAGCGATGGCAAGGGTTTCGCGATTCGGATGGAAGCGAAGAAGGATGCCTTTGGTGTGGCGGCTTCCGGTTCGGGCTTCCATGTCTATACGCCGAAGTCCTATCGTGGCGATGCAACGCTGCGATCGCGCGCCTATGCGGTGGCGGCAGGAGAAACGGTGGCCGATGTTTGGGATCTGGCTGGCTTTGCTGATGGCGGCTATGACTTGCGCATCTGTGGTCCGAACGGATTCCTACGGAGTTTCACTGGGGACTTACGGGATCCGCAGTTGGAGATCGAAGTCCGCTACGCCCGCGGCAAGGGGAAGCAACTCAGTGGGAACGTCGAACTTGTGCTCAACAATCGTGGAACGTCTGCCCAAAGCATTGTGGTGCGGGACTTAGCTTATGGTGCAAAGGAGCAGCAATTGCGGCTGGCAGCAGGTGCGGCGCGCACGCTCCTGCTCCATCTTGAGAAGAGCCAACGCTGGTATGACTTGAGTGTGACGGTTGCGGGCGCGGCTCGTTATCGACGCCACTTCGCAGGCCGGGTGGAGAACGGGAAGCCGAGCATGAGCGATCCGCAGATGGGGCGGGTGAATGCTTAAGTTTGGAATTGCAGTTAACAATTTGGAGCCGGATTCGTCTCCTGCAACGATTGATCGGATGGAGATGGAGTTTGAGAAGGAGTTGAGCGATCGTGTGTTGGATGGAGTGATGTTGACTGAACAAACCCGGCACAAGAAGAACCGAACCCGCTCACCGGCCTCAGCCTCGACGAACTCATGCAACTCGCCAAAGACATAGGCCTGCACAAGAAATAAGCGCGCCGATTGCAACCAGGCCGCGTCTTGTCAACGCATTACTTCACCGCGACTGTGACGTCGATCGGCGAACTAAGCGCGGACAAGCCAGCTCCGTCTTGAAAAAGAACATCCGGAGAGAAGGACCAGATTCCCGGAGCAACGTTGTCTTTGGGCAGTTGAAAATTGATTTGCGTCACTCCGCAAATGAGCGTGGGTGCGCTGCCTGCATACTGCACCTCAGAATTTGGGATGTGTACGCTGAGGCTGGGGAGCAGCGGCGCGGCCTGCGGAACGTTGAGGCTACCGCTCTGGCACGAGGGATTGGTTTGTCCAAAGCCAGTTCCCCAGATCGTTACGATGGAGCCCAGCGGCGCGGGGTTCGTCAATCCATTGAGCGTCCCGTCTTGATTGATCGCCACGGCCTGAGCCGACCGGCCGATTTGCAACCTGAAGATCCCCGGGCTTGCGAATGTCGTTTTTGCAACGATTGGGCCGAAGCGCTGATTGTTGTAGATCACCGTAACCTGTGTCGTCGCGTTGGCCGTCAACCCAGCCGGTGCAATGGAATTGATTTGGCGCGACTGTGCGTAGAGTACAGGCGCTGCTACACCGTCGAAGAGCACCTGAACACCTGCCAGTTCCGTGGGAATGTTGCCCCTAGCGTCGGGCTGGTACGCGACGCCGGCTTCAGGGCCGATTCCCAAACCAGTGAGCGTAATCAGTTCCCCCGGTGAGATGCCGCCCGTACCGATCTGCGTAGCGGCATTCAATACGCTGTCGGAAACGCAGCCAGGCGCAGTCCATCCTCCGCCGCCAAATCGAATCGTCGATAGGAAGCTGTCATGTGCTGCATCGCCGGACGTGAAGTTACGCCACGCCACCAGAACGGTCCCGTCGGACATCGCCGCTAACCCGTCGACAGTATCGCTATTCCCCAGATAGCTGGCATCCATCAACACTCCACTCGAGTTCAAACGAGCCAGGAAGTCGTTTGTCCGATTTGCGGCGCCTTGAAAGCAAACACCGGGAGCGGACGAGGTCACCGGAAATCCCGGTCCGGAGCGCCCGGCCACTACGATGTCGCCAGACGGACTCAGCGCAAGGGCGCTTACGCCAACACCTAAGTTTCCTCCTGGAACTTGAAAATCGGAACTCATCACGTAAGTGGCCCACTGCAAAGAAATTCCGTCTGGCGCAAACTGCGCCACGAAACCGGACAATCCAGTGCTATTCCAGGCCGGTAGGACGGCGCTTGCCTGCATCACTCCTGGCGTTGTGGGGAGATCAGGTGAATCGGTGGAGCCCGCGAGAACAACGTTGCCGGTTTTGCCGATGGCCACGGAAGATGGGCGGTCAAACCCGCTGCCACCAAAGTACGTGCTGCCGAGGATATTGCCGCGGGCGTCCAGCCTGACAACAAAGCAATCCTGTGGTCCGCCCAAACGCTTTTGAAAAGCGCCTGTGGTCACTGGAAAATCAGATGACGTTGTCTGCCCGACGACCACCAGATTGCCTCCGGCATCCGCGGCGATGCTGGTTGGCGCGTCTGCGCCGCTTCCGCCAAGCGTGACGCTGTAAAGAACCGTTGAGCCGTCCCCGTTGAGCTTCACCACCGCGCCGTGGCCGTCGGATGTCGTGCCCGCGACGTATGCGTTGCCTGCCGTGTCGACGCTCATGGCGGAAGCATTTGCCATAAGGTCTGGGAGGTAAGTTACGTATAGAAATTTGGCGCCATCCGCGCGAATCTTCGCGGCAAAGGTCGTAGCGCTATTGCTCGACGCAATTGCCGCTCCCGGCGTCGTGGGAAATTGACCCTCTGTTTTACCCGTCACAAAGACATTGCCATCAGCGTCGACGAAGAGAGCCCACGCCCTGTCGAGCTTCGGCCCACCGAGCAACGTGCCCCATACCTGATTCCCCTTCGGATCAACCTTACTCACCTCCACGTCCGGACAAGGTAACGAGATTGGAATGCCCTTGTTCGTAGAGCCGGTACACGTACCTCCACCGGGTTGAGTTTGCGCCGCCCCCGGCGTTGCCGGCCCCCTCAGGTAGTAGCTGTTTCCAGCGGCATCGAATAGAAGAGGATCCGAGTACGGCCTCGGGACACTAACCATGCTCGCGGGGATCGGCTGCGCCTTGAGGATGGCGCCCGCGAAAACAAGAGTTGTAATAACGAAGGGAAGGACGCTGCGCCCGATCGGATCGGAGCCTCCGAGCCGCTCTGTGGAAGAAGACTTCATAATGTTTACCCGAAGTTGAGATAAAACGTTCCGGCAAGTCCTGACTCAAATCGAAAGTCAGTGTTCTAAGGTTAGTAACCTTATCCCAACGATTCTAACGGATAGTCGAGTGATGCGCTGACTAGGGAGTTACCTTCTTCACTTGGGCGACATCTAGCTGAACCCCCGTACCGGTCATTACCCCAACAGGATCGGTACGGACCATCCAGAGCGAAAAATAACCAGAAGTCCCAGAGGTCGTAGAGTTTAGGTTGTCCGCCCCATTTGGTGTATCCACATTATCAGCGAAAAGTTGCGTTGTATCAGTTGAGTTCCAAACTTCTACGCGGAGTTTATCGCATTTGACCCATTTGCCATTTGGCTCGAAAACATGAGCGACTTTGACAGGATCAGTCACATCGGTGCGCAGCACAAGGCCAATGTCTTGCTGCCCAACTGCTGGACGAGCGATATCCAGCGCATAATTCGTGGGGTTAATCCCGAACTGGTGCTGACTGGCCATGAGAACGAAATGGCGCACTCGGTTGATCATCGAGAAGACTACACTCAGACCTACAATCGTCTCTTTGGGTCTCCCTATCCCTTTCTCGTGATGGCCTGGGGTGAGGGATATACACGATCCGTTAGCAAAGACTGGGGCCGCCAATGAATTCAAAGGCAGATTTTAACGTATGAGCATCAATATCACGAATCATGTGCATGCATACCGTAGTTGCTTGCAGACGGTTTGGAATAGCAGCTTCTGGTTGCGTGAGGATTTGTGCACCGAAGACTTGATTGCCTATTTCTATGTCGCCGCCAGCCTGGTGAATCTTTTGCTCCCTGACTGTGCGTATGCTCGTGGGGAAGCGAATTCCATCCCGGGGATCGAGAGAAAAATCTTTCAAGACGGGGTCTTGCTGAGGCCGAAAATATACTACGCCGCATTGCAAGTTACTCCTAAAGGCAAACAAGGACATTGGGAGTCGATCCCCGGATTTTTCGATGCACCCGATATTGTGCTGGAGCCTATTGAGGGGCGCGAGGGCGAAGGAGCAGAAGGGTCCTTGGGAACCAGACAGACCTTCCTAGAACGGTCTTCTGGGAGATTCTCGACGAAATCGCTGAAAGGGGCGATTGCCTCGGGGATCTTGACGCCGCAGCGGTCCGCGCACGCGCAGTCCGGCTAGCGCACCACGCCGCTCAGCGGACTACTCGCCGACGCATAAAGCCGCTTCGGCATGCGACCTGCCAGATAAGCGAGCCTACCCGCCTTCACTGCATAATTCATCGCCTCGGCCATCTTCTTCGCATCCCCAGCTTCAGCGACAGCGGTATTCAAGAGCACCCCGTCATAGCCCAGCTCCATCGCGATGGCGGCATCGCTCGCCGTTCCCACACCGGCGTCGACAATGAGCGGCACCTCGGTGATCATCTCGCGCAGAATGCGCAGATTCGCGATGTTCTGGATTCCCAAGCCCGACCCGATTGGCGCACCCATCGGCATCACCGCGGCAGCCCCGGCATCGATCAGCTTCCGAGCGACGATGAGATCGTCATTCGTATAAGGAAGCACGATGAATCCCTCTTTGACCAGAACCCGCGTTGCCTCGATCAGCCCGATGACGTCCGGGTACAGCGTTTGCTGGTCGCCAATCACTTCGAGCTTCACCCATTCCGACAGTCCTACCTCGCGGCCCAGACGGGCCGTGCGGATCGCTTCCTCGGCGGTATAGCAGGCGGCCGTATTGGGCAGCAGCGTGTAGCGATCACGATCAATGTAGTCGAGCAGGCTCTCTGTGCTTTTGTCCGTCAGGTTGACGCGGCGGACGGCGACGGTCACCACATCGGCGCCTGAGGCATCGTGGCACTGCCGCATTTCTTCAAAGCTGCGGTACTTGCCGGTACCAATCAGCAGCCGGGACCGGAATTGACGGCCGGCAATCACCAGGGAGTCAGTTTTGTCGTTCAAATCCCATGATAGCGAGATCGCCGATGCTGTGCTAAATTGGATGATGGTTTAGTACATGGCGAATACAGTTACCTCACTCAAGCGCGTCCGCATTACCGAACGTCGCACCGCAGCAAACCGCGCACGTCGCAGCCGCATCAAGGGCGCGATCAAGGTTATGCGTAAGTTTTTGGCCGAAAAGAATGTCGGCGAAGCAACCAAGCAGCTCACCGCAGTGTTTTCGATCGTGGATCGTGGCGCCAAATGGGGCGTGATCAAGAAGAATTCTGCTGCTCGTTACAAGAGCCGGTTGAGCCGTCGTCTGAAGGCCATTGCAGCTTAGGCTGGTGGCTTTTTGTTGTCCGCGTTAGCCTTCCTTTAAAGCTTCTTTCGCAGTCACCTTCCAGACAAAATCTTCCATCACCGTCTTGTCATCAGGACGTGTGTCCCGTAACGCTTGGTCTGCCGCGTAGACCAGGCGTATTGCCTTTTTGAGCCTGCTTGGCCCGAATGCGCTCATGGTCTCTTCTACTTGCTCGGCCCGAGCTCTCCACATGGGCGTTCCGAGTTTAGAAAAGTGACCTTGGATCGCGACGGCGCCTTTGACGCGCGACTCATGCGCCGCCAAGGCCAGGCGGAACTGTGTCGAGAGGAAGGCCAGCGAAACTGGCAGATATTCCCCTTCGCGAATCAATGTATCGAGAATATCGAGACTCTTCGCCCGATCCCCGCGGCCAATAGACCCTACGAGCGCAAAGATATTGGCGGCGCGGGCATTCGGCACGAGTGCGGTAATTGTATCCGCCGTGATTGTTTCGTCGGGCTTGGCGTAAAGCGCCAGCTTTTCTACCTCGTGACTAATGCGCGAGGCGTCCGCGCCGGTGGCTTCGACGAGGAGCGCCACTTCACTGGCTCCCAGCCGGATCTTGCGTTCCGCGGCCAGCTCGAGTGCGAGCCGCCGTGCTGAATCGGGTGTAAACCGCGGAAACTCCACCTGCGCTTTGACCGGAGCAAAGAACTTGCGCAGATTCTCGACCTTCGTTTTGTCGTCGCCGTCGAAATCGTAGCGGGAGCAGTCAAAGACGATGGTCGTGTCTGGCGTCGGGTTGTTCAGATAAGCTTGTAGCTCTTTGGCGCCGTGGCTTTCGTCGTCCTGCTTTGCCCGTCCCTTGGGTACGACGGCTTCTGCGCCGGCCACCCAGACAAGGCGGCGGCTGGCAAACAGCGACATCGATGCGGCGTCATCGAGGACTTGGGCGACGCTCACGTCGGTCAAATCCCAACGGCTCCAGCCGCTCTCCCGGTCTGCCGGCGTGGGGAGGACCACGGTGAGGAGCGCCTCCTTCGCCAGATTGCGCATATAGGCGTCCGGGCCGACAAAGAGGCAGACAGCCGGGGGCTTCTGCTTGGCTAATCCTGTGACAAACTGCTCAGCGGTCATGGTTAGAAATTTTCGAGAATGGCGGTGACCACGGCGGCGGCGACATCGCGGCACATGCGATCAAAGGCGCTTGTGGATTCGTCAAAGTAGACGGCCGGGTCGGAGGAGATTTCGTAGCGTTGGCGGAAGTCCATGGACGGGTTTGTATAAAGGACCTTGCCGGTCTTGGCATGGCGAAAGACCACCGAGAGGGAGGCCTGCACCTGCACACCCGCCGCGCGGCCCGTAGTGGGGTCGTAGACGGTCGGTGTGGCAAAGACGTTGTTGATTGCGCCTTCCAGCACGGCATCCGCACCATTTGAGTCCGGGAGAATCTGGTACTTGGTCCGGGAAATGAACTCGCGGGTGATCGCGATTGGCAATCGCTCGGTGAGCCGGTAGCGTGTCGACACGTTGCGGAACGGGGGAATGCCGATCGTGACGACATCTTTGGGCACCAGATCGGCTTTGCCTGCGACCTTATAGCCACAAGAAATGCCGCTCAGTGCTCCCGCTAATAAAAATCCGCGACGCTTCATGCCTGCACGAACTCCTTTGCCACCAGAATCGCATTCTGCGCGATGAGCCGGTGGTTATCGGCAGCCATCCAAAACCAGGCGGCCTTCGGCGCATTGCGATCGGCTTCGATTGCGCCCACGGCGATGCCGTCCTGATTGGCGAGCGAGACATTATTCGGCGGCTCAAGATCCTTGCCGCGGACATCGATGCCGGCAGCGGCAAGCAACTCTGCGACACGAGCGAGGTCCGGTGCTTCTTCAAACTCTACCCAGACCGAGGCCGAGAGGCCATGGAAGACTGGAGCCTGCACCAGTTTGAGCGAGGGCAGTGGCACGGCGCCGGCGAGCAGCGTCGTGAGGTTGCGTTCGATCCGCAGCTCAATGCGGTGCAGCTTGTAGGGCGATTCGTCGCCGAGCGCGGCGAGCATCGCAAACGCAGCCTGGACATCGAAGAGCTTCTTCGGGAGCGCTTTGAAGGTGAGCAGCGCGGTGGTCTGCTGTTCGAGCTCGGCCAGCGCGGGCGTGCCGAACTCACTGGCCGGATGAAAAATGGTTGCGACGCTGCGCGCAACCGGCGCGGCGGCATGCAAGCTGCGCAGGAAAAGACTCAGCAGGGACGCAGCCGGGTGGGCAATGACGGCGATCTTGGCCGGGGCCACGCCCGGGCTTTCGGCGAGGGGGGCACGGAGCCGTGCCGAAGGATCGATTTCGAGCGCGCCGGTGAGATCGATCAACTCGTGATTGCGCATCTTGCGCACCTTTGCGGTGGATTCAAGATCCCCGGCAAGAATCACCACCTGCGAATCGCCAATGACCTTGGCATCGATCGGCGACATCAGCGCCAGATCGTCTTCATCCCGGACAAGAGTCTTGCCCTCGTCGTCGGTACTATCCATCGGGATGACGGTGAAGTCGGCCGCATGATCGCGGATCTCGCGCCCAATCAGAGTCTGTCCTCCGACCAGGGCAATTGTTGGTTTAGCCAATGCTTGGGTTCTCCGAAACCGGCGGAACCTCAGTGGGGCGCCGGCGCAACAGGCCACCAATGCGCACGAGGATTCCACTCGCCGTATAGGTCAGGCACAGAGCAAATAAAACGGGCTGCGAGTAATACCAGACCAGGAAGATCAGGCTCCCGAGGACAATCAGGCTCAACGGCGAGCGGGGCTGTAACAGATTCAGATCCTTGAAGCTGCGGTAGCGCCAGGTGCTGACCATGAGAAAGCTGACCAGGCCGAGCAGCGCCAGCCAGCACAACGCCACCATCCAGTTCTCGATCGGCACGCTGTCCGAGGCATAGACGATGCTGGCAACGAAGGCGGCGGCAGCCGGGATCGGCAGGCCCACAAAGTACTTGCGATCGGGCCGTCCAGGATTTTTGGGAATGGGATTGGTGACCACGTTGAAACGCGCTAATCGCGCCGCGCCACACAACAGATAGACGAAACAGAGGAAATAGCCGCCCTGGAGAATCTGTTCGCGGAGCGGCGATTCGAGGGTCGGCTCGATAAAGAAGAAGCCCCAGCAGAAGGCAAGCACGGCCGGGGCAATGCCGAAGGTGATGACGTCGGCCAGCGAATCGAGTTCGCGGCCAAAATCGCTGACGGTATTCGTCATGCGGGCCATGCGTCCATCGAGACCGTCGCAGGCGACGGCCACTCCAATCAACTGGGCCGCCAGGGCAAACTCGGGAATGTGGGCGACGCCGCTTTGTTGCGCGCGCAAGGTGCCTTCCACTGTTTTGGTGATGGCGAGAAAGCCAAAGAACACATTGGCGGCCGTAAAGAAGGTGGGGAGTGCGTAGGCCGCTCGCCTGGGCCTGCGCTCGGGGCTCTTAGGATCGATGAGACGTTCCGAAATGCGCAGTGGCATATGTTTTATTGGACCCTTTTGGCGATGATGCTCGACGCAGCGGAGACGCGTTCCCCTAAGGAAACCGTAAGTTTCCAGTCGGAATTGAACAGCAGGTCGACGCGCGAGCCAAATTTGATGAGTCCGACGCGCTCGCCCTTTTCCACTTTGTCGCCGACATCTTTGTACCAGACAATCCGTCTTGCAATCAAGCCGGCGATTTGGCTGAACTCAACCGAGACACCATTGTCTTCGACGACAAAGGTATTCTGTTCGTTCTCGGTGCTCGCTTCATCCTTGCTGGCTACCAGGAATTTGCCTGGCTTGTAGATGCGCTTGGTGATCGTCCCGGCAATCGGCGAGCGATTCACGTGGACGTCGAAAACATTCAAAAAGATGCAGAGGCGGGTGCGGCCATCGGGATCCTTGGAAATCGACACCACCTTGCCGTCGGCTGGAGAAACGGCGACGGGCCCTCCGGGAACCACGCGATCAGGATCGCGGAAGAACCAAAGGCAAAATAAGGCCAGGAGCAGAAACGGAGCTCCAAGCCAGGCAGTCTTTGTGAAATAACCCGTCAGTACCCCTGCGGCTGTGAGAACCAAAGCGTACCAAACGCCTGTAATAACCATGAACCTCTATTATCTATGTCCAGCGAGGTGCTTTGGGTTGAATGTCGCGAGCGTTCATGAATTCGACACCGATCCGGAAGCGTAGGCCCTTCTGGTCGCAACGCCGCACTCTGGCGACTTCGCTGATCTTGTGGGCGGGCACTTCGAGTTTGACAAGTTGTTGAAACGCCAGGCGGTTCTTTGTTTCCATCAAGGCCCCTTGGGAGCTGAGATCGAGCATCATGATCTTTTCAGAGATGCGCGTTCCATCTTCTTGGACCCAAGTGATGGTGCCGGCCGAGTCTAGACTGCTTCGTAAATTTCTTCGTTTTTCGGTAGCCATGGAAGAATACCTTCCTTCAGAAGACCTAGCACGCGAAGGGCCACTTGCTTGCCCTTCTCTCCAATTTCTCCAGTTGGGCCGACGCAGGAGGGGCAACCTGCCTCGCAACTGCATTTCGAGATCAATTCCTCTGCCCCTTCGAGCAAGCGTTTCGTGGCATTGAAGAGAGGCAAGGATTGCCCAATTCCCCCGGGATACGCATCGTAGAGATATAGGTTGGGCTCCCAGGCGAGCAACCCGCCGGCAATCTCTTCCGTAAGGGCCACGCCGATGTCACGAGGGTCGCACATCACCAGCAGGGCTGCAACGGCGCGGAGTGCATTGGCTAGCCCGGATAAGCCGTTGGCCCGCTCGGACGGGGTATCGCCTTCGAGCTGGTTGAGGAAACTGCTGGGGAAATGCAGCCACCAGGCCGTTGTGTGCATTTCTTGTTCTGGCAGCGAAAGCAACCCCGCGCCAATGTTCTCAAGTGTGTAGAACTTGATCTTCTTGAAGCCGACAATCTGGCGGTTCACCCGGACGTCACCATGGCAAGCGCTCGCCTGCTGGATGGGGCGCTGGTCAAACTCCTCCAGCACCTTGACCTGGACATGGTCGATGGCGTCGGTGAAGTAGTCGCATTCCACGCGCCGGACAAAGGCCTTGCGCTGCTCGTAATCGAACTTTTCCACTTGGTACTGGCGCGCTTCATGCAGATAGATCGCCTTTTCGTGCAACTCCACCAACGCGGCCGGAAAGGAAACTTCCGCGATCACCGTTTCCGTATTCGTGATGTCGATGACGATGAAGTTGTCGCTGGTAACGGCGCGCAGGCTGATGGCATCTGCCGGGTAAGTATCACTGGTCCAATGCCAGGCCTGGGCCGAGTGGTTGACGAGCCCCAGGTCCTTGAGAAACTCGCACAACTCGCCGGTGTCATGGATGCCGAAGCGCTCGCCATCTTTGATCGGCAGCTCAAAGGCGGCGCATTTCAGGTGGTTGATCAGGATTTCGGTGTTGTCCGGATTGATGGTGGCGCTCTCGGGAGGCTGTCCAAAGAAGTAATCGGGGTTCTCGACAATGAACTGATCGAGCGGCGCCGAACTGGCCACCAGCACGGCGAGCGAGGTGTTCTGCCGGCGTCCGGCACGGCCCGAGCGCTGCCAGGTGGAGGCGATGGTGCCCGGATAGCCGGCCATCACCACACAATCGAGCGAGCCAATGTCGACGCCCAACTCGAGCGCATTGGTGGCGACAACACCGCGGATGTCGCCCGAGCGGAGCTTCCCTTCGATCTCGCGCCGCTCCTTGGGGAGATAGCCGCCGCGATAGCCACGGATGAGGCCCTGGGAGATGGCGCCTTTCTCGACGGCGTCCTTCAGGTAGGTGATCAGGATCTCGGTCGCCAGCCGGTTGTTGGTGAAGACCAGGGTCTGCTGGCCCCGCTGGATCGCATCAAGAGCAATGCGCCGCGTCTCGTGCAGATAACTACGGCGAATGCCCAACTGGCGGTTGACGATCGGCGGGTTGTAGAGGACAAAGAACTTTTCACCGGAAGGCGCGCCGTTCTGGTCAACCAGCGTAAAGGGTTCGGCGGTAATCGCCTCGGCCAGTTCCTTGGGGTTTGCGATGGTCGCCGAGCAGCAGATGAACTGCGGCTTTGAGCCATAGAACTCGCACAGGCGCCGCACCCGGCGGATGATGTTGGCCATGTGGCTGCCGTAGACGCCGCGATAGTAATGCAGCTCGTCGATGACAAAGTACTTCAGATTCTCGAAAAGCTTCGCCCACTTTGTGTGGTGCGGCAGGATCCCGGTGTGCAGCATGTCCGGGTTGGTGAGGACGACATTGGCGCGCTCGCGGATGGCGCGCCGGGCGTCTTGCGGCGTGTCGCCATCGTAGGTAAAGCACTTCAGATCGGCGCCCATGCTCTCGACGGCGGTGTGCAGTTCGTTGAGTTGATCCTCGGCAAGAGCCTTGGTGGGGAAGAGATAGAGCGCGCGTGCCCCTGGCTCGGCGAGCACCTTGTTCATCACCGGCAGGTTGTAGCAAAGCGTCTTCCCCGAGGCGGTTGGGGTGACAACGATTGTGTTGCGCCCGGCATTGACATTCTCAAATGCTGCAGCTTGGTGCGTATAGAGTTGTTCGATTCCCCGGGAACGCAGGCTCGCGGCGAGGCGCGGGTCGACTTCGGCCGGGATCGGCGCGAAGTTTCCCTCCCGGGCGGGCAGATGCCGGATGGCGCGAACCGGTGATTCCGGTTTGGTCGCGATCTCTTCAAACTTCTGAACCGCCTGGATCACCGTTTCGCGCCGGGGAATGGGAAGCGTGTTCCGGTTGCTATCGTCTTCCGGAAAATCGAACAACAGATTTGCCACTCTTTAGAGATAACTCTTTAGGTGAACAAAAGGCAAAACCCCGTACTGGATCAGCACTTCGCGCCCGTCATTTTCGAGGCTCAGGCGAGCCGCTTCGGTGACGAGTTCGTTATAGCTGGAGTTCGACGGCGTGGCGACAATGCCCCGTGCCTCGATTGCGGCGAGACTGCTGCGATCCTGCTCAACGGCCTGTGCCGCCTCGACCAGTGCCTCCACCGAGCGATAGCCATAGCCGACCACATGCTCTCCCTCATCGAGCGCGTTGGGGACATATTGCATGTAATCCGGACTGGGCTCCGAATAGCCGCCATCGACATAGCAATACTCGAGACCACGATGGGAATCCGTATGATTCAGGAAGCCGCCGCTGTCGCCACGGCTACACCAGAGCGTCATGCCCTGGGTGTTCGAGCCAGGCCCCTGGTCGGGATAGCCGAGCGCGTTCTGGACATTGAGCAGTGCGCCGTTCGACCATCGGACCCGGGCATCGGTCCACATCCAGGCTTCAGTGCCGTTCGGGAAGGCTTCGGGCACCCCGGCCACCGAGATGCTCACTGGCATCAATCCGGTGATGAAGTGAACGAGATCGACGTAGTGGCAACCGATGTAGGTGAAGGCATCGGAGTTCTCCATCGAGAACCAGTTCTGGAAGTTCGAGTGGCGGTAATACCACTTCTCAAACAGGCGGGCGGTGCCGAGCTTGAAGTCGCCAAACAGACCTTGTCGGTAGCGATCCCGGGCCATGAGTGCGCGGTCATCAAAACGCTTGTGATACTCAATGCCGACAAAAAGGCCGCGCTCGTGCGCCGCCTTTTCGATGAGGACGGCCTGCTGGATCTTCTGCACCAGCGGCTTGACGCAAATGACATGCTGCTCTGCTGCAATCGCGTGCATCACGGCGTCGAAATGCAGTTGGTCGGGCAGGCAGATGATGGTCAGGTTGCGCTGGGCCGCGTTGGCGAGTACATCAGCATAAGGCGCGGTGGTGGCGGTAAAGCTCTGGCCGGGGAAGGCCGCCGCAATCCGGGGATTGGCGGCCAACGAATCGAGGGTTTCCTTCCGGCGGGCGCAAACCGTAATGTTGCCCACCAGTCCGCGGCGGCGCAACTGATAGAGCGAAGGCAGGATCTGATCGTGAACGATCATCCCGCCGCCGACAACCGTAACGTGCATTTTCACTGTTTCACCAGGATTTCTGCAAAGCAATCAAAGAGAACCGCGATCGATTCGCGCAAGGCTTCTTCGGTGATGCAAAGCGGCGGGCAGATTTTGATGGTGGCCCCGCCGAAGCCGACCGGCGAGAAGAGCAACACACCTTTCTCCATCATGGCGTTAATCACCGCGAAGGCAAGGTCGCCGTCGGGTTCGAGGCCCCCAGGCTGGACGCAGGCGATGCCGGCAACCAAGCCCTTGCCGTCGACGCAGCCGATCCGCTCGGGATAGGTTTTCTGTAGTTCCTTCAATTTCTCGAGCAACAGCGCGCCGAGCCGGGCGGAATTTCCGGTGAGATCCTCTTTGAGCACGAGATCAATCGACGCCAATGCGGCCGCGCAGCAGACCGGATTGCCGGTGTGCGTGCTGGTCATGCTGCCGGGAGGGAAGAGGTCCATCAGATCGGGACGGCCGGCGACAAAGGCGAGGGGCAGAGAACTCGAGACGCCCTTGCCCCAGGTGGTGAGGTCCGGAACGATGCCGTAATGTTCAAAGCCCCAGAGTTTGCCGGTGCGGCCAAAGCCGGCCTGCACTTCGTCGCAGGTGAGGACGATATCGTGCTCCTGGGTCCAGGCCCGCATCTTCTGCATGTATTCGGCGGGGGCGAAGCTCGCGCTGCCGCCTTGGTAGGTCTCGAGAATGACGCCTGCAATGCGCTCCGGGCCCACGCCCTGTTTCTTGAGGGAATCGAGGAAGAACTCAAAGCTGGTGTCCGGTGTGCGGAAGCCGTCGGGGAAGGGAACCTGGACAAAGCCGGGATCGAGATTCACGATCCATTCCTTGAGGGCCGGGATGCCGCCGGCCTGCTGGCTGCCCATCGTGCGGCCGTGGAAGGCCTTCTCAAAGCTGACAATGATGTTCTTCTCGCGGCCATGGAATTTTGTGGCATGCGCGCGGGAGAGCTTGATGGCGCATTCGACGGTTTCCGAGCCGGTGGTGAGGAGGAAAACCTTCTTGAGCGGATGGGGGAGCAGATCGATCAGGCGCTGGGTGAGTTCGGCGCGGATCTCGCTCGGGAAGCAGTAGTTGGTCAGGAGCTTTGATTGCGCCTGGCGGACGATGGCGTCGACAATTTCTTTGCGTCCATGACCCGCATTGGTGATCAGGACGCCGCTGGACCAATCGATCCAGCAGTTGCCCCATTTGTCGTAGACCTGGAAGCCTTCGGCATGATCCCAAACTACGGGCGGCTGCCCCTGCATGGCAATGGGTTCGTTCTCGCGGAGGCGCTCGATGGTCGCAATCGACCCTGGCGCAGGAATAGAAGTGACGATCTTTCGAAGCTTGGTGTCTACCTTTTGGACATCTTGGGGAGTGGAAGAATAAGTACGGGCCATCTAGGCCATTATGTAAAATGCGACGCCAGCCCCGGCGGCGGCGACGGCAGTTCCCACCAGAAGGACCTGCAAAAGACGATTCAACTCGAGATGTGCCTGTGTCTTAAGTGTCTGAAAATGCGTGAGTTGGATGTTCTTCTGTGATTCCCGTTCCCGCTCGATCTGGCGGAGCGTTGCTTCCAATACCGTCACCTGCCGTTCTTCGCTCGAGTGGATGCGCCGGTTGATTTCGCCGAAGGCCTCGGTCATCGAATGGGTGAAGGGTTGCAGGGCCTGGAGATTCACTTCGGCGGGGGGCGGGGTGATCAGCCGCTCATACATCAGGTCGAGCAACTGGCTCATTGCTCCAAACACCTGGGACATTTGCTGCCCAGTCTGTTTCATTTCGGACTTGATCTGTTCCTGCTGGTCCACACTGGCCCGGAGTCCATGCGCGAACTCTTCGAGGTTGTGTAGGATTTGCCCCGGCAACGCGGGGTCCTGCCAGACTTCAAAACCGTTGTCGGCCACGGCGAGCGAAAGCTTCGACATTTCCTCGCCCTCCATCGCCGCTGTCACCGGTTGTAGTTCATTCGCTATTTCGGTAGTTCGCATGAGCGTGTCTCACTGTGGCTCCTTATCGGTCCACCGCACTCTTTCAATAAAAATACTTTGGCTTCGTTTTTGTGTCACGAATGAGGGTTTCGCCGCGACTGGAGGACTGCTAGGATTCCGATAAGGTTTTTTGGGAGGAGGAACGTGCGTTTCACATTCTTGATTTTGGGAACAGTTCTCTGCTCAGCTGCGGGCATAGACTTGCCGATGAGCTTTGAGCCAAATTTAGGGCAGGCAAGACCGGGCGTGCATTATGTCGCCCGCGGAGCGGGCTACACCGTACAGCTTGATTCCTCCGGTTCTCTCCTCACCTTACGGAAGGGCAGCGGGCAACTGGCCATGAGCTTTCCCGGCGCCCGGATGGGAACTCCGGCCGCGCTGGAGAAGCTGCCCGGCGTGGCGAATTACTTTCTCGGGAAAGACGAGAAGACCTGGCGCCGCAACATCCCAACCTATGGCAAGCTGCGCTATTCCGCCATCTATCCGGGGATTGATCTTGTTTACTACGGCTCCCAGAATCGGCTGGAGTACGACTTTGTGGTGGCGCCGGGAGCCGATCCCTCCCGGGTGCGCCTGCGCTTCCAAGGAGCGGGCCCAGCGCAGTTGACGGCGGCGGGCGAGTTGCAGTTTGGGGCGTCAGGACAGACGTTCCGGCAACAGCTTCCTGTGGCCTATCAGGAGCAGGACGGCGTGCGCTCGCAGGTGGAGGCCTCCTATCGCATTCTGCCGGGCGGCGATGTCGCCATCGCGCTCGGCGCTTATGACCGGACGCGGCGGCTCGTCATCGATCCGACGCTCAGCTATGCCTCCTTTCTTGGCGGGAACAATAATGACGGCATTTTGAGCCTCAAGGTGGACGCCACCGGATCGCTCTACATGGCGGGCTTTACCTCGTCGGCAAACTTCAAGACCGCTGCGCCGCTGCAGACCTCCTTCGGCGGGCGTGTGACCAGCGATGCCTTCTTTGGCTTCGGGGACGCTTTTATCGCCAAGCTCAATCCCGCGGGCACGGCGCTGGTCTATTGCACCTATCTCGGCGGGAGCGCCGATGATGTCGCCACTGCCCTTGCGATTGATGGAGCGGGCAATGCCTATGTCGCCGGCAGCACGCAATCGGTGAATTTCCCGGTCAGCTCTGGCGCCTATCAGACCCGCTATGGCGGCGGCATCGCCGACACCTTCTATAGCCGCGGGGATGCGTTTCTTCTCAAGCTGAACCCCAGCGGCGACAAGATTCTGTACAGCACTTATCTCGGCGGCAGCGGCAACGAAATGGCCTGGGGGCTGGCTGTAGACGCCACTGGAAGCGCCGTGATTGTGGGGGATACGAATTCCACGAATCTTCCCACCACCGCGAACGCCATATCCCGCTCCTTCCGGGGGGGCGCAAATATCGCCACCAATCCCAGCGGGGATGCCTTTGTCGCCCGCTTTAATGAGACGGGCACGGCGCTCGTCTACGGAAGCTATCTCGGCGGCAAGAGCCATGACATGGCCCGTGGCGTGGCGCTCGGGACGGGGGGCGCGATCTATGTTGCCGGTGGCACCTACTCAAGCGACTTCCCCACCACACCGGGGGCCTACCAGACCAAGGGTGGAGTGGTGGAAAGCAGCTCCAGCTATGACGGGGCTGCCGACGATGCCTGGGTGATGAAGATCAACGCGGCGGGGATGGCGGATTACAGCACTTATCTTGGCGGCTCCTATCGCGACACCGCGTTCAGCATCGCGGTCGATGCAGGGGGAAATGCTTATGTTGCCGGGCGCACCCGCTCGACCAACTTTCCTACCACGGCTGCTGCGCTGCAAACTCGTTATGGCGGCGCCGGTGCGCGGGGAAAGGGGGGGATTCCTGGGACGGCGATGCCTTTCTGACCAAGCTGAATCCCAGCGGTTCTGCGTTGGTGTACTCCACCTATCTCGGTGGCAGCGGGGATGATGCGGCTTCCGAGGTGGTGGTGGATTCCGATGGCAATGCGTATCTGGCCGGCTACACGCTGTCGACGGAGTTTCCAGTCAGCGCCGACGCGCTGCAGAAGACCTTTGCCGGCTTCGGCGGGCAGGGGCTTGCGGTTGGGGGGCCTGGAGCAGAGGGGGCTGTGAATACCGGCGATGCTTTTGTGCTGAAGCTCGATGCGGCTGGGAGGCTGCTGTACTCGTCGTTCTTTGGCGGCTCTGCGGACGATATCGGTATGTCGCTTGCCATCGATTCGGCGCGGAATATCTATGTCGGCGGCGTCACGATGTCGGGAAATCTCACGACCGCCTCGCCGGTCCAGGCCAGCTATGGGGGCGCGGCCAGCCTCTTTCCACGCGGCGATGCGTTCTTTGCGAAGTTTGATTTCGGCGGAAAGCTGGCTGGCTCTCCCGCCAAGCTGAGCTTTGTTGATATTCCGACGGCAGGCGTGACGGGCGGCGTCACGCCGGTGACGGTGCTGGTCAGCGATGCGGCCAATGCACCGTTGGCCGGTGTCCCCGTCTCCTTCACGGCTGTTGGCGCAACGCTCGGCGCGAGTGCGGCGACCAGCGATGCCCAAGGCAAGGCGACCGTGCAGGCGACTCTGGGCGCCGCCGGCACGGCAACGCTGACGGCCACGGTGGCTGGGCTGCCTGCTCTGACGGCAAACATCACGGTGCAGCCGGCTGGAGCCGTGCCGGTGATTGGCGGTGTCGTCAATGGCGCCAGCTTCCTCGCCCCCATTGCACCCGGCTCCTGGGTGACAATTGGCGGCTCGAATCTGAGCGCGGCGCGAGCCGATGCGACGGCCGTGCCGCTCCCGGCCACCCTCGGTGGCGTGAGGGTGCGCATCAACAATAGTGATGCGCCGCTGCTGTTTGTCATCGATGGCCAGATCAATCTGCAGATTCCGTTTGAAGTGGCTCCTGGCAACGCAACGGTGACGGTGATCCGCAATGGCGTCAGTTCGGCTCCGTTCCCGATTACGGTGCTTCCGGCCGCGCCTGGCATCTTTCTCTACAACGGAAACCGGGCCGTTGCTCAGAACGTTGCGGATGATGGCAGCGTGAGTCTGAACACTCCGGAGAATCCCGTGGGCGTCTCGAAGCTGATGCTGGTTTACTTCACCGGGCAGGGGGCTCTCGATGTTCCGGTTGCCAGTGGGGCCGCCGCCGGCGTGCCGCTCTCCCGTCCGGTTGCCTCCTATTCGGTGACCATCGGTGGCAAGCCGGTGACCCCGGATTTTGTCGGCATGACACCCGGCAATATTGCGCTGGGCCAGGCCAATGTCCGGATTCCGGAACTGGAAAGCGGAGAACATCCGGTGGTGATCACGATTGGAGGTCAGGCCAGCAATGCGGCTATGATTTCTGTCAGGCGTAAAGAGTAGTGCAGCAGAGGGAACTGACGCGACTGGTAATTCTGGTGGGAAGTGTCGGGCTCGGAGCCTTCTGGTTGCTCCGTCTTTCGGCGGAGCCTGCACAGGCTCTGGCGCCGCCGGCGCTCGCTCGAGAAGAATTGTCTGTTGTGTCTGCCACCCTCGGCGGCACGGTTTCGGAAGTTCTGGTGCAGCAGGGCGCGGAGTTGCGGACGGGCCAGAGCCTGCTGCGCTTCCGTTCCCAACCCTCTCTCCGCAATTCGCAGGAGCAACTCGCGACGCTCCGCGGTTTGCTCAGCCGGGTTCCTCTGCAAACCTGGCAATCGCTTCTTCATTCCGATCCAGATCGCTTAGCGGCAGAGCAGGAGTATGCGGATGCGCTTGCGGCGCAGGAGGCAAACCCGGCGCCGGGGAACCGGGCTCGTCTCCGTGCTGCTGAGCGCAAGCGCGTGCTTGTGCAGCAGCGGCTGGGAGCACTGCGGCCCGAGCAACTGGCGAGTCTCTCCCTCGAGGATGGCCAGGAAAAGGAACTAAGGCGCCGCTTTGAGCAGTTGGTGGGCGACAACGAAGTGCGAGCCACGCGTGCTGGCAGAATCGTTGTCTTGGACCTCCATCCCGGCGATTTTGTAGAGCCCTATGGCCGGGTGGCGCTGGTGGCGGTGACGGCGCGATGAGCATCCGGGTAGAAGCTCTGTCCTATCACTACGGCAACCGGCCTGCGCTGGAAGGGATCGATTTCCAGCTTGAGCCCGGCACCCTGACTGCGTTGCTGGGGAGCAATGGGGCGGGCAAGTCGACCTTGTTCAAGATTCTGTGCGGCTTGCTCCAGCCGCGTACGGGATGGGTTGCGGTCAACGGATACCGGCTGCCCGGGCAGAAGAAGGAAGCCAGGCAGAGCATCGGATATGTGGCGCAACGGTTTGCTCTCTATGAGGATCTGAGCGTCGAGGAGAATCTGCGATTCTTTGCGCAGGCCTATGGCCTCAGCCGTTTGTTGCTGGCTGCGCGGATGGACGAATTGCTCGATCGTTTTGAGTTGGCCTCCCGGAGGCGGCAGCGCGCCAGTTCGCTGTCCCAGGGCTGGAAGCAACGTCTGGCCTTTGCTGTGGCGCTGGCCCATCGCCCCACCGTGCTGCTGCTTGATGAAGTGACGGCCGGGCTTGATGCGGCCACCCGGCACTATGCCTGGAAGATCCTCGAAGAGGAGGCCGCGCGCGGCGCCACGGTGCTGCTCAGCACGCATCATGAGGATGAGGCGGCCCGCTGCACGATGCGGGTTTGGTTGGAGCAGGGGCGGCAGCGATGAGATTCTGGTCGGGACTGCTGGCTGTTGCCGGGAAAGAGTTCCAGCACCTCTGGCACGACCCCTACACCTTGGGACTGGCTTGCGTGGTTCCGGTTTGCGCGTTTCTGCTCTTCGGCACGGCGCTGGACACCAGGATTCGCGCGGTGCCTACCGTGGTGGAGAATCTCGATCAGGGGCCATATGGACGCGCGCTGGTCGCTGGGCTGGCCGCCTCGCCGGTCTTTCGGGTGCGCAGCCGTACAGCCGCAGATCCGGAGCTCCGCGAATTGCTGCGCCGTGGGGAGTGTAAGTTTGCCCTCCAGATTCCACCGCAGTATTCGAGTGACGCTTTTTATGGCAGAATCCCCACCGGGCTGGGCCGGGCACAGCTTTGGGTGGAGGGAACAGACCCGATTCTCGCTGGGCAGGCGCTGGCTGCGGCCAAGGCGATCGGGCTGGAGCAAGGGTTGGCGATCGCCGCGGCAGGTGATCCCAATGCGCCGCAGCCGCTGCGCTTCGAGGCCGAGACGCTCTACAACCCGGAGGGCCGCAGTACGAACTTCTTCGTACCCGCCCTCGCCGCCTTGCTGGGCGAGACCACCACGCTGCTTCTGGTGGCGCTATCGATGGCGAAGGAAAGCGAGCGGGGGACGCTCGATCAACTGCGCATCACCACGCTCAGCCTCGGCTCTTTGATCGCGGGCAAGCTGCTGGCCTGCGCGGTGGTTGGGCTTGGGATCTCTGTTTTTCTGATGTTGCTCCTGCAACTGGTCTTTGCCGTTCCCATTCTTGGAAGCTTCTGGGGGATTGGATTGGCCTTGCTGGCCTTCCAGGGGCCTGTCTTAGGGCTGGGGCTCATCCTCACGGCGGAGGCGCGCAATCAGGCCCAGGCGCTGCAGCTCACCTACTTTGTTTTCCTGCCCTCCATCTTGCTGTCAGGGATGATCTTTCCCCGTGCCAGCATGCCGGCCGCGGCACAGGCGGCAAGCGCGCTGATTCCGGCCACCTGGACGATGCAGATGCTACGCGATCTTGTTTTACGCGGCCAGAATGTGTCCGAAATGGGAAATGCCTTCCTGGCACTCCTGATTCTTACGGTGATTTTCATCGCGATCGGCGCATGGCGCTTGCAAAAACGCCTGAGTTAAGTTGCTTTTCGTGCGTTTTAGGGAGAATCTCTGTATCTTCGTTGTGTCCTTTCGTTTTTGGTGCTACGATAGAAACTGCCTGACGACTGCAATCCCCCAAAGCAACCTTCGTCACAATCCCTGTTAGCGAGACGCCCCCACGAATGAGTTTTACCGTTTTTCTTGGCAATCTACCCACCTGGGTTACAGCCGATGACATCCAGTCATGGTTGAATGCCGAAGCTCTGGTAGCAGATTCCATCAAAGTGATTCGGAATCCAGAGACCCAGGAATCCAAAGGCTTTGCCTTCATCGAGGCCCCAAACGGGGAAGAGATGCAGTCAATCATTCGCCGGTTTGACCGTGCTCCGCTTGAGGACAAGCTTCTTCGCGCTAATCCGGCGCAACCCCCCAAGGGCCGCACTGGCCCGCCTGGCTCCCGCCCTGAGGGCCGCATGGGTGCAGACCGTCGTCGTGACGGCTCCGCATTCGGTGCTCGTCCTTCTGGCGACGCTCGCCCGGCCGGGGATCGCCCTGCTGGCGATCGTCCGATGGGTGACCGTCCCCCCATGGGAGACCGTCCTCCGATGGGCGACCGGATTGCCGCAAGTGGTGCAGCTGCCGCCGCAAATCGCGATCGCAGCGCCAAGCGCCGCAGTGGCGCCCGCTCCGGCACCAGTGCTTTCGCAGAAGAGTTAGCAAAAGCCCTCTAGTAACTGTTTCGACAGTTCTTATCTTCGCTAACATATCGACCTATCTATAGATAGAAACCCGGTGCTAGAATGAGGCACCGGGTTTCGCCGTTTTCGCGTCCCAAGCCAGTATCGATAGGGCACCCGTCGGTTCTCGATATGTTCGACCTCTTACTGATTCGCTGCCTATTCGTTTTACTGCTTGCCCTCTGTGCCTGGTTTTTCCAGCCACTTCAATTGGCCCCCGCGCCCGCCGCCGGTTTCGGTGTCGTGCTCGGCTCGGCAATCCTTCTCTTTGAAATCCGTCTCCGCCGGATGAGTCTCAAGCGCCTGATTGGCGCAGCCATCGGCTCCATCCTTGGGATTCTCGGCGCCTTCCTGATCTCGATGGTGCTGCGGCAGGCGGTCACTGATTCCTCTTCCACCATTCCCTTTCTCCAGATCGCTACCTTGCTTCTGATGGGCTATGTGGGGCTTGCGACGGGAGCCAACAAAGGCGACCTGCTCAACCTCTCCGCCCTGGGAGGCGTGTTTGGTGAGGCAAAGTCCCAGAATGGATCCACCTTCAAGATTCTCGATACCAGCGTGATTATCGACGGCCGGATCGCCGACGTGCTGGAGACGGGGTTTCTGGACGGGGTGATGGTGATTCCCCAGTTTGTGCTGCGCGAGCTGCAAATGGTGGCGGATTCGAGTGACTCTCTGAAGCGCAACCGTGGGCGGCGCGGACTCGACATCCTCCAGCGCATCCAGAAGATGCCGAATCTGCACATCCAAATTGTCGAGGACGATTTTCCGCTCGTAAAAGAAGTCGACTTGAAGCTGATCGAACTCGCCAAGATGTACGACTGCAAGATTGTCACAAACGACTTCAACCTGAACAAGGTCGCCCAATTGCACGGAGTTCCGGTGCTGAACATCAATGAGTTGGCCAACGCAATGCGGCCTGTCGTTCTGCCGGGCGAACTGATGCGGGTCTTCATCCTCAAGGAAGGCAAAGAGCCCACCCAGGGGGTTGCTTATCTCGATGATGGAACGATGGTGGTGGTGGACAACGCCCGCCGGATGATTTCAAAAACGATTGATATCTCGGTGACGAGCGTGCTGCAAACCACGGCGGGCAAGATGATCTTTGGCCGCTTCGATGACCGCACCCACGCCGTCCACGACCCGAAGCATATGGGCAAAGAAACCGCAGCGACGGGAGTCTAACGGACTTCGAAGGTCAGACTGGCCCAGGAGCTTTCCCAGTCGGCGATAGCGGGTTCTGCACAGCGTTCCATCTGTAGCGCATGCAAACGCCATTTGCCCGTGCTGGTGAGAGGCACCTCGATGCGTCCTTCGGCATTGGTACGGCCGACCACGGTGACTTTCGATTTTCCGTTCTCGGCCCAGGCCGATTCCACTTGGAGCCCTGCGACGGGTTTGCCTCGGAGCAGCACCTGGATCGGGAGTACCGCCCCGGGTTTGAGCAGCGAGGGGTTTGCCTCCGGAATGATCTCGATCGTGAACCCTAATGCCTGCCGGTAGGTGTCATCGGCAGCTCCAGAGCGGAGCAGCGATTTTGCGAATTTCGTATAGCGTTCGCGGCCGGGCTTCTTTGCTTCTCCGTTTTTCTCACGCCAGGCAATGATTTCGGGCAGGCCTTCTTCCGTGAGATAAGCGGTAAATTTTTTCGGCGCAAGTTGGATGAAGTTCGGGACCGTGCGCACTCCAAGCAACAGATTGCCATCCCCTTCCGGAATCGCAACGGTGCCGACAGTCCGTTTGCCCGCCACGCGGAGGCCTTGGAGCGGGATCACCTTGGCGCCCTTGTGGAGCTCCGCATTCTGCAACCTCTCCACCCGGGGTGCAACCTCACTGGCTGGAAAGGCATCGCCATTGTGGAAGCCTACTTCCAGTGTCGTGTTGGCCGTGACGCGGAAGCGGTCGGGCATGATGTACAGATCGTGGGCCATCAGGCTGGCGCTGAGCAGACAGGTGAGAGAGAGGGTTTGGACAGGGCGGATCATGGTAGCAAGAATATATAAATCGTAGCACTCTATCCAGGAGCGCCTGCCGGAAGGCTTTCCAGAATCTCTCTTCACATTATTTATTCCTCAAAAATAACAGGAGGTGCAGTCACGGCGATTCCAAAATGCTAGCTTCGGTAATACCTTAGTTGTCGCTTGTAAAAATCTGATCTACCGGGGATGAATCTTGAGTAGCCGCGAACTGATACAGGTAATTACCTTAGCTGACGATCGCTACGCACTTCCTTTGGCCGTGATGGTGCGCAGCTTATTGGATCATTTGGAAGAGGACCGCCGCGTCCGGCTCACTGTGATCGATGGGGGAATCCTCGCAACAACCAAGAGGAAGCTGGTGGATTCGTGGCGCAACGCAGCCGCCTTTCCGCGTCTGGAGTTGCGATGGCACGCACCGGATTATGGGAATCTGGGGGCGGTGGGGGAATGGGGCCGCGTCCCGAAGCTCACTTACGCGCGAATCAACCTCCAGGCCTATCTCCCGGTTGAGGAGCGCGTCATCCTGCTGGATTCCGATGTAGTTGTGCAGACTTGCATTGGCAAGCTTTGGGATACACCGCTCGAAGGCGCCGTGGCTGCGGCGACGGTAGATCCCTTCATCCCGAAAGTATCCTCCCACGACGGGCTGGCGGGGTATGAACGCCTCGGCCTTGCTGGCGATGCTCCTTATTTCAACGCTGGCGTCATGCTGGTGGATTTGCAGTTATGGCGGAGGATGGGGGGAGGGCAGAAGGCTCTGGCCTTTGCCGGGGAGAACTGGAAGCTGGCTCGTTATTATGATCAGGATGCGTTGAATGTTGTGTTGGCAGGCAAGTGGAAGCAACTGGACGCCAGATGGCAGCAACAGCCGCGGCTGGCGCGCTTTCTCGACCGGAAGAGTTCCAATCGGAACGACGCCTGGATCATCCACTTCTCGGGCCGTTTGAAGCCGTGGATGTATCATCTGGCTTCGGAGGCCGACAGAGAGTTCTTCGCGGTCATGGATCGGACGGAGTGGCGAGGCTCGCGTCCCCCGCATACGCTGCAGAGTGCGCTCACGGAATTCTACGAACGATGGTTGCGGCGGATGCTGTATCCCTTTGAATCGCGAACCCTGAATCTCCTGGGCCGTTTCGCCCGCAGCAGAAAAGCGACGGATTCGTTATCGGCTTCGAAGGATCCCGGAGTGGAATCGGTCGCTTCCTACTGATTCAGGCCAGCCCGGCGTACTGCGTGACGCGATGCGGGCGTAGGAATCCAAAGAGTGCAATGCCTGCCCGCGCGGCGACTTCGATCGCAAGCGAAGAGGGCGCTCCGATGGTGGCAACGACCGGAATCCCGGCGAGAGCCGCTTTCTGAAGAATGTCGAAGCTGGCGCGGCTGGACATCACCAGGATGTGGTTTTGCAGCGGAAGAACAGCGTCGAGAAAGCACCGGCCAATCACTTTATCGAGAGCGTTATGCCGGCCCACATCCTCGGCAAGGCCAAGTAGCGTTCCCTGGGCCGAGAAGATTCCGGCTGCGTGGAGGCCGCCGGTCGCGGCGAATGCAGACTGGTGTTCTTCCAGTTGCTGGACGAGGGGGGCGAGGCTTGCGGGATCGACGCGAAGCGGCGGGATCTCTGGCAGACGCTGGGTGAGCGCGTCTATCGCAGTTCTGCCGCAAACCCCGCAACTGGAACTGCGATAGAAATTGCGTGTGGCTCCCGGCAGGAGCGGACCGCGGAGGGTGACCAGCGATTCGGCGCTGGTGGGGTGACCGGAGGGGAGAATGCTGACAATCTCGCCAGGCTCATCGACGATGCCCTCTGTGAACAGGAAACCGGCGCTGAGTTCCTGGTCCCGACCAGGAGTACGCATCAGAATCGCAACATCCTGCTCGTTGACCCGGAGCAGGAGCGGCTCCTCGATGGCAATGCTTTCCTCGATCCGGCCAGCCTGCTCCCCATAGCGTTGCGCTTTGACTTTGCGAATCATGAAGAGCGGGTGACAGTAATGATGACGCTCTTCGAGGCTGGGGTAAAACTCTTGCGGGCGCGCTGGCCTAAGGGCACCAGCGGGTTGGCCTCGGGGAAGTAAGTGGCGGCGTTACCGCGTGGGATGTCGTAGGGCAGAACGCGAAACGCCTGGACGGTGCGGACCTGGCCTTCGAAATGACTGCTGATATCCACCAACTGCTGTTCTTCAAGGTCCCTCTCCTGCATGTCCTCACGGTTCATCAGAATGACGCGGCGTCCGTGGTGGATGCCCCGGTAGCGATCATTCTCGTCATAGACAACGGTATTGAACTGGTCGTGGCTCCGGACGGTCATCATCACCAACTGCCCGGGTTCGACGGGCAGCGGCTCGATGTTGTGGCGCGTGAACTCAGCCTTGCCGCTGCGGGTTGGGAACTTTCTTTCCTTGGGAGGAACCGGCGCGTAAAAGCCACCCTCTTTGAGCCGCTCATTGAAATTTTGAAAGCCAGGAATGATGCAGGCGATGCGCTCGCGCAGCAACTCAAAGTCATTCGCGTACGCGCTCCAGTCGACGTCGCAGGTGGCCCGGGCAATGCCCGCAATGATGGCGGCCTCACTTTTCAGTTGCGGCGAGGCGGGGGGAAAGCGGCCTTGTGAGGTGGAGACCCAACTGACGGTGTTTTCGACGCTGGCAATCTGGTCCTGCTCGGTACGGCCGATGCAGGGCAGAATCAAGGCGCGTTGGCCAGTAATGAGATGTCCCCGGTTCAGTTTGGTGGCAATGCTCACCGTCAGCCGGGTTCGGCGCATGCCCTGGGCGACGGCATGCGTGTCTGGCGTGGCCGAGAGAAAATTGCCTCCCAGGCTGACAAAGACACGGAGATGCCCCTCGTTCATTGCTTCGATGGTCTCGACGGTGTTGTAGCCGGGCTCGCGCGGGCAAGTGAAATGAAACTCGCGCTCGAGCGCCTTGTAGAAGGCCTCCGGCATCGATTCCGAAATTCCCATGGTGCGGTCGCCTTGCACGTTGGAGTGCCCGCGCACGCAGAAGAGTCCGGCGCCGGGCCGTCCGATGTGGCCTCCGAGCAACAACAGGTTCACGAGGGCCTGGATGGTGTCGACCGCATTGGTGTGCTGGGTGAGACCCATCGCCCAGGTGGCGACGGTGCCTTTTGAGCTGGCGAGAATGTCGGCGGTTTCGCGAATCTGCGCCTCGCTGATTCCACTTTCTTTTGCAATCAGATCCCAGGGCACCTGGGCGATCTGGGCGGCGAATTCCTCAAAGCCGCGCGTATTCTGATCGATGAAGATCGAATCGATCGCCTGCATTTCAAGCAGGACCTTCGCCAGTCCTTGTAACAGGGCCAGATCGCCGTTGATGCGCACCTGGAGGAAGTGGTCGGCGAGGATCTGCGTTTTGCCCAGGAGGGCCAAGGGGTCCTGGGGATAGCGAAAGCGAAAGAGTCCGAGTTCGGGCAGGGGATTGACCGCGATGATGCGCGCGCCTTTGCGTTTGGCGATCTGCAACGAGGTGAGCATCCGGGGGTGATTGGTGGCTGGGTTTTGCCCGATCACCACGATTACATCCGCGTTCTCGAGATCCTCGAGGGTCACGGTGCTCTTGCCGGCGCCGAGCGATTCGGTCAGCCCGACGCCAGAACTCTCGTGGCACATGTTGGAACAGTCCGGCAGGTTGTTGGTGCCAAAGCGGCGCGCCAGCAACTGGAAGAGAAAGGCAGACTCGTTCACTGCCTTCCCGCTGGTGTAAAAAGCAGCGTGGTGGGGGGTGGGACAGTCCCGCAGTTCCTGCCCGATCAACGAGAAGGCGTTCTCCCAGGAGATCGGCTTGTAATTGGCTTCGTTTGGATCGAGTACTAAGGGCTCGGCGAGCCTGCCCTGGGCGTTGAGCCAGTGGTCGGTCTGGGTGGCAAGCTGCTCGACGCTGTGTGTAGCGAAGAACTCCCGCCCAATCGTCTTACGGGTGGCGTCGTCGGCGAAGGCCTTGGCTCCGTTTTCGCAGAATTCAAAAGAGTGGCGGTGGCCCAGAGGATCGGCCCAGGCGCAACTGGGACAGTCGAAGCCGCCCACCTGGTTCACATGAGTCCAGGCGTTGATGGTGCGTGCCGGCCCCATCTCGCGCAAGGAGACATCGAGAGAATGCACAATGGCGCCCAGACCTGTGGCTGCGCCCGGGATTTTCTCAATCTCAGGGCCTTTCGGTTCCAACGGGGGTTCCGGAGAGAAGGCTCGCATGGTCCGATCATATCTCTCCTATGGCTTGACCGGAGTGGCTGGCTGTGATGTGATTGCGTACCTATGGCATCCAACCGTGGCGTAGTTTATATGGGACCTGGCAAGGTCGAGGTCCAGACCATTGATTTTCCGAAATTGGAACTGGACCTCCCAGGAGGTGGCGTTCGTCCCTGCCAACATGGCGTGATCCTCCGGATTGTAGCGACGAACATTTGCGGCAGTGACCAGCACATGGTGCGTGGCAGAACGACGGCTCCGATCGGTCTTGTGCTGGGGCATGAAATTACGGGTGAGGTGATCGAATGCGGCCGCGACGTCGAGTTCATCAAGAAAGGTGACCTGGTCAGTGTCCCCTTTAATATCGCCTGTGGACGTTGCAAGAATTGCAAGTCTGGCAAGACGGGCATCTGCCTGAATGTGAACCCGGCACGTCCCGGCGCAGCCTATGGCTATGTCGACATGGGCGGCTGGATCGGCGGGCAGGCCGAGTATGTCATGGTGCCCTACGCCGACTTCAACTTACTGAAGTTCCAGGATCGTGACCGGGCGATGTCGAAGATCGGCGACTTGACGCTTTTGAGCGATATCTTCCCCACCGGCTATCATGGCGCGGTGACGGCGGGTGTCGGGCCGGGTTCGATCGTCTATATTGCGGGCGCCGGGCCGGTTGGCCTTGCTTGCGCGGCAAGCTGCCAGTTGCTGGGTGCGGCTTGTGTGATTGTCGGAGACATGATCGATGAACGTCTCGCTCAGGCGAAGAGCTTCGGTTGCGAAGTGATCGATCTGAAAAAGAATGCGACGCTCGGTGAGCAGATTGCGCAGATCATCGGCATTCCAGAAGTGGATTGTGCCGTGGATTGCGTTGGGTTTGAAGCGCGCGGACATGGTTCCGAAGCTGGTGTGGAGCGTCCGGCGACCGTGTTGAATTCTCTGATGGAAGTGACGGAAGCGGGCGGCGCGATCGGGATTCCGGGGCTCTATGTGACGGGCGATCCAGGTGGTGTCGACGCCAACGCGAAGATTGGCATGCTGGGCATTCGCATCGGTCTCGGCTGGGCCAAGTCGCATACCTTCTGCACGGGGCAGTGCCCGGTGATGAAGTACCATCGCAATCTGATGAACGCCATTCTGTATGAAAAGGTGAAGCCGGCGAAGGCCGTGGGCGTGACGGTGATCAGTCTTGATGATGCACCGAAGGGCTATCACGACTTCGACAGGGGCGCGGCGCGGAAGTTTGTGATCGATCCGCACAAGCTGATCCACTAAGCATTGAGTCGCTTGAAAAGGCCCCGCCAGGTGCGGGGCTTTTTCTATTTGAGGGAGGCCCCGAATAGACTGAATAGGTGCAGCGGGTGCTTTGGATTCTCATTGCCGGTGGTCTTCTCGCACAGGATTTTGTTGGTTCAAAATCTTGTGTGCCGTGCCATGCCGAACAGAGCCGCCGCCATGCGGCGAGTTTCCACGAGCGGGCTCTTCGCCCGGCTGCCGGGAGTCGCTTTGCCGATTTGATGGACCGCCCGGTGGTAGAGCGGAGCGGGGTAGAGTTACATTACTCGAAATCTGAGACGGGATTCCAGGTGGAGGTGCGGCGGGATGCGGACTCACGGACGGCGACTCTCGACTGGATCTTTGGGGCTGGGATGTTGGCCTTCACGCCGGTGGGGCAGAGGGATGGAGCCTACTTTGAGCATCGCGTTTCCTGGTATTCGAACTTACAGCGGCCGGGGATGACGATGGGACATCCGATTGCAAAGCCCGCCACCGCTACGGCGGCTCTGGGCCAGGCACAGACTGCCGGGACGATCTTTCGCTGTTTCAACTGCCACGCGACGAATGTCCGTCCAGGGCCGGATCTCTCCGGGATGCAGGCCGGCATCCAGTGTGAGCGTTGTCATGGAGCGGCGGGCAATCATGTGCAGGCTCCAAGCCGCAGGAATATTCGCCGGGATGCAAGTGTCGAGGCTTGCGCCGAGTGCCACCGTATGCCAGACCCAAAGGCGCTCGATCGGCTGCGACCAGAAGTGTCGGACCCCATGTCGATTCGCTTTGCTCCGGTGGGGCTGACGGCAAGCAAGTGTTTTGCCGCCAGCGGAAAGATGAGTTGTACGACTTGCCACGATCCGCATGGCCGCCCGCAAGCAGAGAAACCCGCATACGAAAAAAAGTGCCAAGGCTGTCATGCCCTGGCACCGGTTGCTTCTTCTGCGTGTCCCCGGGTGGAGAACACGAATTGCTTGAGTTGTCATATGAGGAAGGCCACGCCGTTGCCCGGCCTGACCTTCACCGATCATCGAATCCGTATCTACCCAGCGGGCGCTAGAAATTGAATTTCAGCGCCATCTGGATGGTGCGTGAGGAGCCTGAAACCCCGGTGATCACGCCGAAGTTGTTGCCGCCGAGCGAGGTACCTGGGTTGGCGAAATAAGGCGTATTGGTGAGGTTGTAGAACTCCGCGCGGAATTCCAGATTCGACCGTTCACTCAACATCGGCGTGGCGAAACGCTTGCCGAGGTTGAGATCGTGATTGACCAGGCCAGGGCCGAAGAAGAGTCCGCGGCCGGCATTGCCGATCGTGAACTGCGCGGGAATGCTGAAGGCGCCCGTGTCGAACCACTGGTTGACCGAGCGCTTGTCGCTGCTGAGAACAGGACTGCGTGAGACGTTCGGACGGTTGATCGCGCCGCACTGGCACTGGTTCTGCGCCGTGGTGACGGTGAGCGGGAAGCCGCTCTGGAGCGTGGTAATTCCATTGAATTCCCAACCGCCCAGCACCTGGGATGCAATCCCGTTGGTCAGCCAACGATGGCCACGGCCAAAGGGAAGGGCATAGGTGTAGGCGATGGTGAAGCGGTGGGGAGCGCTATTCGGCTCGATCCCGTAATCGAGATTGCGGTTGCCGAGAGGATCGCGATAGCCGAGATCCCCGACAGCCATTGTCTTCTGGAAGGTGTAAGCGGCGAGGAAGCCGAAGCCTTGGGCGAAGCGGCGTTCCACCTTCACCTGCAGCGAATTGTAGTTCGAGGAGCCGATGGAGGTGTTGACGGTGACGCCGTTCGGGTACTGCGGATAGGCGACATAGGGAGCGATGAAGCGGCCCTGAGCTGCCGGAGCCATGCTGGGCGGGATGGCGTTGAGGTTGTAGTTGCCGTAGGGAAGGTGGGTGCCCTTGCTCCCTGCGTAACCCGCTTCAAAGAAGTAGCTGGAGATCTGGTGGCCAATGTTCAGGTTCCACTGCTGGAAGTAGGAAACCGGATTGTTGGCCGGATAGATGCCAACCGAGACAGCGTTGCTACCGGTCTTGTCGGCAGGAGTGTATGGAATCAGGTCGAGCGTGGTCTTCGGGTTGATCAGGTCTACGCTCGTGTAGCGACCGGCATCGGCGTCGGCGAAGATCGGTTGACGAGGCAGACCGCCCGATTGTCCAAAGCCCTGCTGGCTGATGGTGAAGATGCCGTAGCCGCCACGAACGACCGTCGAGTTCTTGGCGAAAGGAGAGTAAGCAAAGCCAAATCGCGGACCAAAGTTGTTGTAGTCCTGATTCCAGTTGGTGGTGCGGAAGCCGTTGGTGCCGAATTGGATGAAGCGCTTCTGATCGAGATCAAAGACGCCGCTGCGGTTCTTGCGCTCGTTCCAGTAGAGAGGTGCATCCCAGCGGAGGCCGAGGTTCAAGGTGAGCTTCTTGTTGACGCGGTAGTCATCCTGCACGAAGACGGCGTAAACCGAGGTGCGGGGCGAAATGTAGCCGGGGTAATTCTCGTAGGTGTAGGACTGCGGCAAACCGAGCAGGAAGCTCGCGTAGTCGTAGCCGGTATTGTTGAAGCCGCGCTGGTCCGTAAAGACGTTATTAAAGAAGAAGCGGCCATTATCCGGTTGGGGTTGGATGTTGTCGGTGCGCAGCTTGCGAACTTCGCCGCCAAACTTAATGGTGTGGCTGCCACGGACGAGAGTGGTGATGTTGACGAGGGCGAAGCTCTCCTGCTTTTCGAGCAGCAGCGATCCGGAAGGACTGCCGAGGGCAGTGAAGCCACCCGTGCCACCGAATTCGATCAGGGGGGCGCCCTTCTTCTCGTTCGCCGTGTTCATGCCCATGATGCCGAGATCGGCCTGGCTCAGCTTTCCGTAACCTGCGTTGTAGCGCTTGGGGAAGGTGCGGAAGTAGGAGAGATGGAGGTCGTTCGTCGTACGGGAGCCGATGATGCGGACATAGTTCAAGACGGCCTGGCGAGCGGTGTTCAAGCTATTGGTTCCATAGGAGCTTCCGCCACCGATCATTTCGTTGAACAACTGGGGCATGAGCTGGGTGTTACCCGTCTGGGAGTAACGGCCCATCAACTTGTCTTTGTCGGAGAAGTTGTGGTCTACCTTGAGGTCGATGGCGTACTGATTGGTCACATTCGAGCCGGATGCACTGTAGTTGTTTCTCACGCTGCCTGTCTGGGGCAGCGGATAGTAGGACTGCAGCTTCAATGCGGCCGGGCTCAAACGGCTCATCGGAATGACGTTACCAGCAAAGGCATCGCGAACGACCACATCGGCGCCGGAAGCATTCTTCACTGTGCGTGCGCTCGCAGGATCGAAAATCTGGTTCCGGAAAACCGGGCGTCCGAGAAGGTCGGTGCCGAGACTCTCGCCGAGGATGCTGGAGAAATCGCCGCGGCGGAAGGCTTCGAGCGGCAAGGTCTGGTTATTAAAAACCGTCGTGCCGCGCTGGCGGTTGATCTGGACGCCGCCGAAGGCAAAGGTCTTGTTCTTGATGACCGGGCCGCCGAGGGTGCCGCCGAACTGGTTGTAGCGAACGATCGGCTTCTGGCCGGTGTAGTAGTTGCCAGCGTTCAGTACGTTGTTGCGGAAGAACTCGAACAGGGTGCCGTGGAACTCATTGGTGCCGCTCTTGGTATTGGCGAGCATCACGGAGCCACTGGTCTGGCCATACTCGGCCGAGAAGCTGTTGGTGACAACCTTCACTTCAGAGACGACGTCCGGGTTTGGATTGACGGGGGTGCCGCTCCAGACGTGGTTGGAGCTGTGTGCGCCGTCGATGTAATAGGGATCCTTGCGCACCATGCCGCCGTTGGTGATGATGTCGCCGTCGCGGTTCTTGATGACGCCGGCAGAGAGATTCTTCAATTCCTGGGGATTGCGGCCCTGCAGGGGGAGATTGACGACTTGCCGGTTCTCGACGGTGGTGCTGAGCGCGCCGGTTTCGGTTTGCACCATCGCCGCCTCAGCGGTGACGCTGATTGATTCGCTGGCCTGGCCTGTTTCCAGGGCGACATCGACGCGGAGTTCCCGGTCGAGTTCGAGGCTGATGTCTTTGCGGATGAATCGCTTGAAGCCGCCGGCCTGTGCCTCGAGCGTGTACTGTCCGGGTTGTAGGTAAGGAACACGGAAATTGCCGGTCCCGTCTGTGTTTGCGGTGGCCCGGACGCCAGTATTGACGTTTCGAGCAGTGACTTGCGCGCCTGGAACTACGGCTCCTGAGGGATCGGTAACGGTCCCGACCATGCTACTGTTGACGCCTTGCGCGTAGAGTCCAGTTGCAAATAGAGCACTACAGGCCAAGACCCCAATCTGGCGCTTCAAAACTTGGAAAGCTGAATGAACCTTCATAGTGCCGCCAAATCTATCATGAAAGTCCTAGTACCGACTACAACCAATGAAAGATTATAGAAAGCGTTTGCGAAATGGGCGAATTTCGCGCAAAAGCCGATTTTCAGCCGGACTCCGAAACACTCGGGCCGTAGAGATCTCCACTTTATGTCAGATCTACGCCTACAGAGGAGCCGAAATATGAAAGCCGCACAGATCCACCAGTACGGAGGCCCAGAAGTACTGCAGTATGAGGATGCGCCAGACCCCAAACCCGGCCCGAAGGAGGTACTGGTGCGAGTGATCTCCACAAGCGTCAATCCAATTGACTATAAATTGCGGAGTGGCGCGCTCAAGGCCTTGATGCCGCTGAAGTTTCCGGCCATTCTCGGGCGTGATCTTGCGGGTGAGGTGCTGTCCGTCGGTCAGGACGTGACGGGCTTTGGCCCAGGGGATCTGGTGATGGGCCTGACGGATCGTTGCTATGCCGATCTTGTGGCTATTCCCTCAGATGCTCTCACCAGGATTCCAGATGGGATGACTGCAAGTGAAGTCGGAGTTCTGCCCTTGGTGTGCATGACGGGGGCTCAACTGATGGAACGTGGGGTTCATGTCAAAGAAGGGATGCGGGTTCTGGTGACAGGCGCCTTGGGGAGCGTGGGCCGTGTCGCCGTTCATGTCGCAATGCAGCATGGGGCGATTGTCGTTGCGGGAGTCCGGGCGGCACAGCGGGAAGAAGCACAATTGCTTCGGGCCAGCGCGGTACTGGCAATGGACGATGAGAAAGAGATTGGGGCGCTGCCGGAACTGGATGCCATTGCCGACACAGTCGGTGGCCCCCTCCTGTCGAAGCTGATCTGGCGAATGAAGAAGAGCGGAGTACTGGCTTCGGTTGTGGGAAAACCGGATTTACCCCCTGGCACTTCCATCGATGCGCGGAGCATCTTTGCGCATTCCGATCCAGACCGTCTGACACAGCTTGCCATTGATATTCGTGAGGGCCTGTTTCAGGTTCCGATTGCGCATTATTTTCCGTTGCGCGATATTCAGCAAGCTCATCAGGCAGCGGAGCATCACCCGGGCGGGAAAATCTCTATCGAGCCCTAGGATGAGGGCGAGCATCGCGCGAGTAGGAGCGAGGGCAACACCTGGCGCGCGATGCTGGATTCACCCTAGCAGTTGGGATCTTTGCGCTTTCTGGCGAGACAAAGAGCGATGAGTCCGAAGGCGGCGAATCCAATACTTGCGGGTTCGGGCACGTCGGAAGTGGTCTCAGGCCGGAACGACCCAATCAGATTTTGTGCTGGCGTGTTGTTGCTCGTCAATGTATTGATGAAGATCGTTGCGTTGGTCGAGGACATTCCCAAGCTTTCGGCAAGGAATAGATTTACCAGCGTAATGATTTCAGTAGGTGTTTGATTGGCGGGAGATCCGCTGAAAGATGCCTGAATTGAACCAGTTGCTAATCCGTCACCACCGTCGTGGATAATGTCCCAAATCGCCAATTGTAATGCAATTCCATAGTTTGGGCTGTTGATGTCAGTCAAGCGTGTATTCAGCAGCCAGGCGACACGATCCTCTGATCGCTCACTGTGAGGATAAACGAGGCGAGATTCGTAGTCATCAAAATTTATCGGAGTAAAGAGATCAACGCAAAAGAGGGTGTCGATCGAATTTCCGTTGTAAATGCCTTGGATGACGCCGGCGTAACCTAGAGTGAGCTCGCCATTCTCCAGAAAATAGACGCTTCCACCGCGAGAGGTATCGACGCCGGTGATTTGAAGTGTACCTCCGTAAGCTGCAGAACAGAACAAGAGAGATGTGATCAGCGTTGCTCTCATGCAGAATGCCGAGGAGAGTCGGCGAAATTGTTGGTTAATCTGGTGCAAGTGATGTTCCTATTTTTGTTTGTCTGAATACTTAAATATAGAAGGCTGCAGCTTAGGTAAAAAATAACATTCATCTGATTTGTGTTCAAGTAAGATTTTGATCTAGGGTAAAATTGCATGAGTAGTAATTATAATTACTTAGATTCTTGAGCTGTGCTGGCACAGCTCATGGGGAATGCGCAGGAAAATGGGCAAGAGGAGGCAGTTTGTTTACGGTTTTATTCTTAAAGTCTGGAGGAGTCTATTGGGCGCAATGGGATTTGAGGTGGTTCAGAGGAAAATGCGCCTCCCTCTCAGGTTTTGTCTCTCGCGATCTTCGCCCTAATTTGCGGCAGGAATCGGTGGAGCGTGGATCTTTGCTCTCTGGAGGTGCTGTGGGCGCTACATTAAAGGGATGATCCGCGCACTCATCGGGCTTTTGGTTGCCGCCATTGCAGCGGCGTTTGTGCGTGCCATCATCGCGATGATCACTCGAGAGGTGAAGGACATGGTCAATCCGGAAGCTGCCAAGAGCGGCCCAAATCCAAGTTCCTCGCAAGCGCCTCCTCCGTCTCAGGGGCCAACAGGCACGCCACTCAAAAAATGTGTTGTTTGTGGAACCTATACTCCCGGCGATCGGCTGATTGCTGGCGCCTATTGTTCGCAGGATTGTGCTGCCCGAGCCCGCTAGACGCGCTTCATAATAGGGTATGCGTCTTTCTGAGATTGCGGCTCAGCTTGGCTGTCGCGTGGCGGGCGAGAGTGACCCCGAAATTCATTCCCTCAGTGGCATGGAGCAGGCTGCGGTGGGCCAACTCACCTTTTTGGCCAACCCCAAATATGCCCATAAGGTGAAAGATACGCAGGCCAGCGCGATCATTGCGGCGCAGCCGAGTGCGCTGTTGCCGACGCTTCTTTCCTCCAATCCTTATCTCGATTTTGCGCGCGCCTTGGAACTGTTCTATCAGGCGCCGCAACCCGCGCCTGGCATCTCGCCCCTCGCCCACATTGCGGCCAGCGCCGAGATTGGGGAGGGGGCGAGGATTGGCCCCTTTTGCTCGGTTGGCGAGAAGGTGAAAATTGGTAAGAACGCGATTCTGCATCCCCATGTCGTGATCTATGAGGGAGCCAGCATCGGTGATGACTTTCTCGCCCACTCGCATGCTGTGGTGCGGGAGTTCTGCCGTGTGGGGCACCGGGTGATTCTGCAGAATCATGTGGTCATTGGCGGCGATGGATTTGGCTTTGCCAAGGGCGCCGATGGCACGCATCACAAGATTGTGCAATCGGGAGTCACGGTTCTCGAAGACGATGTTGAGATTCAGGCGCTGAGTAATATCGATCGCGCCACGATGGGTGAAACACGTATCAAGCGTGGAGCGAAAGTCGATTCCCTCGTGCAGGTCGGACACGCCTGTGTGGTGGGCGAAGACAATATTCTCTGTGCTCAGGTTGGGCTGGCTGGGTCGACGATTCTGAAGAAGTCGGTGCTGCTGGCCGGACAGGTGGGCGTCTCTGGCCATCTGACGATTCACGACAATGCGGTTGTGTACGCTCAGAGCGGTATTGGACATGATGTTCCACAGGACACGATTGTTTCGGGTTCACCGGCGTTTGATTACCGGGAATGGCGGCGGGCCGTGACCGCGTTTCCGAAGCTGGGCGAGATGGTCCGCCATCTGCGCGACCTCGAGACCAGATTGAAAGCTTTAGAAGAAGGTAAGTCCACGAATGGCTGAAAATCGTCGCTATAAAGATCCTCTTGCGTATCAGAAAGAGGAGTTTCTGCACTCTCCCGAAGCACGGAGTGTCCGGATTTTATCGGAGTATCTCGATCCACTTCGTGAGTTTCGGCTGCACCAGATTCACGACACGATCATTTTCTTTGGCTCGGCACGCATTCCGTCTCCGGAGAGCGAGGGCTTTGAAACCAGTTCGATGGGGCGCTATTACAAAGAATGCCAGGAACTGGCTTGCCGCCTGACGGAATGGTCCATGAGCCTTGATCGGGACGAATCGAAATTTGTCGTCTGTACGGGCGGTGGTCCCGGCATTATGGAAGCGGCCAATCGGGGCGCGAGCGAGGCAGGGGGCAGCACTATCGGGCTGAATATCGGCTTGCCGATGGAGCAGTTTCCGAATCCGTACATCACTCCCGATCTGAGCTTTGAGTTTCACTACTTCTTCATGCGCAAGTTCTGGTTCGCCTATCTGGCGAAGGCCATGGTGGTGTTCCCTGGTGGTTTTGGGACCCTCGATGAGTTGATGGAGTTACTGACTCTCACCCAGACCCGGAAGCTGCGCAAGAAGATGGTGACGGTTCTTTATGGCACCACCTTCTGGCAGAAGATTCTCAATTTTGATGCCCTGGTTGAGTATGGAATGATCAGCCCGGAGGATCTGGAACTGTTTCAATTTGCAGACGACGTCGACACAGCTTTCCAGATGCTGCGGGATGGTCTGACGAATCTATACTTGAATCCGGAGGTTCTGCTGCCCGAGGCTGAAGTGACAACTCCCGCCATCGCCAGCTCTCGCGTGTGACACCGCTTCTCGCACCCCCTCGCAGCTTGACTGTCCGCGAAGCCCTCAGCCGTGTTGGCTGGTGGGAGCGCATTTTTGCGGTGTTCTTTCTGGTATTTGTCGTGGGCTCTCTGACGGGTGGGTTGGGGGATGTCGGTTTCGCGCTGGTGTTGATGGGACTGATCGCCACCGCTCCGGTGGCGATCTTACGGATTAGCCGTCTGCTCTTGCGCAGTGTGATCTGGCGGCTCAGCAATCGCCTCATCGTCTCGTACATCTTCATCGCACTTGTTCCGCTGCTGCTGCTGCTGACATTATGCGGGATTGCGACTTATCTGGCGACAGGCCAGATGGCGACCTATTTGATCAATAGCGAACTCGACCGCCAGATTGGCACCTTGCGCGGGGCCGCGGAATCGGTCTTGCGTGTTCCTGCGGAACGGCGCGTTGCCTCGATTGAGCGGCTGGGGGATTACTTTACGGATCGCTTTCCGAACTTCGAGATTCGTCTGGACCAGACGGACTCGTATGTTTATCCGGAAGATGCCAGCATCCAGAAACCTCCGGCCGGGACAAAGGATGCCGCCGGGATCCTTCGCAAAGACAACGAGTATTACATTTGGGCGCATGTGAAGAGTACGGACGGTGAAGTGACTGCGCTGGCTCCGCTCTCGGGCGCCTACCTGTCGAGCCTGGTGCCGCATTTGGGCGCGGTTTCCCTGCGTGGCTCCGCGAGTGAAGCGGAAGGGCGCGTGCGCCTGCGCAGGCAGAAGCGGAATCGGACCGCGGTGGGGGAGGTGTCGATTCCCACTCCGGTCAATGCGGCAGACATCCAGCTCAATTGGTTCACAGTTGTGCCTGTGCATGTCTGGGAGGCTCCGGCACAGGAGAGTGACGGCATTCTGATGTTGCGCACTCGCTTTTTCGCGGTGGTGGGTGTCATTTTCGCGACGCAACAGGAACAGAACTCGCTCTTGAACTCCCTGCTCTTTGCGTCGTCGCTGTTTCTGCTTTTTGAGATTGTCGCGCTAGTCATTGGCGTGAAGATGACGCGTACAATCACCGTCGCCGTGCATGATTTGTATGAAGGCACCAACCGTGTGATGGAAGGTGACTTCTCGCACCGCATTCCACTGACCGGACGAGATCAGTTGGCGCAGTTGAGCGATTCGTTCAATCGCATGACGGAGAACCTGGAGAAACTGCTTCAGGTGGCCAAAGAGAATGAGCGCCTGAATGCTGAGCTTGAGATTGCTCGTGAGGTGCAGCGGCAGCTCTATCCGAAGTTTGTCCCAGAGTCAAAAGAGATCTGTCTGACGGCGCATTATCAGCCGGCGCGCATGGTCTCTGGTGACTACTTTGACTTCCATCGCTTGTCCGAGCATGAGATCTGTTTTTCGATGGGCGACGTGGCGGGCAAAGGAATTTCGGCGGCTCTTTTGATGGCAACGGTGCAATCGAGTTTCCGGTCGCGGATCCAGACCTCCAGTGCCGATCTCAACTGTGCGCAAACGGTGACGGAGCTGAACAAGCAGCTTTATGCAAACACGGCGCCGGAGAAGTTTTCTACCTTCTTTCTCGGCATCTTCGATGAAACAAGCGGGAAGCTGCGTTATACGAATGCGGGCCACTTGCCGCCGATTCTGATTCGCAAAGGCGAGGCTACTCTCTTAAATGTGGACGGTATGGTGGTGGGCGCTTTTCCCTTTGCAAAGTATGGCGAAAGTGAAGTGGCGCTCGAGCCGGGAGATTTTCTGCTGCTCTACACCGATGGAATCTCAGAGCCACAGAATGACTATGGCGAGATGTACGGCGAAGATCGTCTGATCGAATTGGTCAAGCGGAATGTCCATCTGAGTGACCAGGGAATCATCGAAGCAGTGATGGCTGCTGTGGAGCAATGGACCGGATCGCCGGATCTCCAAGACGATATGACGCTTTTGATTGCACGCCGTCCCTGAGGTGAACAAGTGAAAATCCTGAGTCCTGAAGAAATGCGCGCTGCGGATGCGGCGGCAGTGAAAGCCGGAATTCCGGCGGTGATTCTGATGGAGAATGCTGCCTATGGCGTGCTGCGCGAGCTAGAGCGCCGCTATGCGCCGCTCGAGAAGCAACGGATCGCCATCTTCTGCGGCAAGGGGAACAATGGGGGCGATGGCCTTGCCCTGGCTCGCTTGCTGCACGTGCACCACCGGCCGGCATGGCTCAAGGTGATTCTCGCCTTCGATGTGGAAGACATGACGGAGAGTGCGACCGGGCAATTGAAGATGCTGGAAGCGCTCGGCATTCCGTACACGATGCAGATTCCGCTCGACTTGGCGGTAACTACTTTGGCGATCGATGCCTTGTTGGGCACTGGGGCCAGCGGCGCGCCGCGCGAACCGATTGCGAGTCTGGTGGCGCAGATCAATGCTTTACCCATTGCCACGCGGGTGGCCGTGGATATTCCGAGCGGGGCGGTCCAGGCCGATTTGACTGTGAGTTTTGAAGCGCCGAAGTTATTGCAGGTATTGCAGCCGATGGGCGAACTGGTTGTAGTTCCGATTGGATTGCCGGTGCTGCACTCGCAGTTACAACTCACCACGCGTGCGGATCTGCAGCCGGTGGGGGCACCGCGCGCGGCGGCCAGCTACAAGAACAGCTTTGGCCATGTCGCGATTCTCGGTGGAGCTAGTGGCAAGCATGGGGCCTTGAATCTGGCGGGGACTACGGCGATTCGCGCGGGCGCAGGTTTGGTGACGCTGTATTCTCCCGATGCGGGCTTTGTGCCGCTCCTGCCGGATTTGATGATGGGCCGCTGGCAGGACATCCCCAAAACGCTTCAGGGAAAAAGTGTTTTGGCGATTGGTCCGGGGCTGGGTGAGGATGCAGACAAGAAAAAACTGGTGGCGGATCTGTATCTCCACTGGCCCGCGCCGCTGGTGCTGGATGCGGATGCGCTGAATCTACTGTCTCCGCTGACGGAGGCGGCTTCGTTCCCGCGTGTGCTGACGCCGCATCCGGGCGAGATGAAGCGTTTGCTCGGACGGGATATTGTTGACCGGATTGAGGATGCCAGAGAGTTGGCAAAACGAAGCCATTGCATTGTTGTTCTGAAGGGTGATCGCACGGTGATTGCCTTTCCGGATGGCGAGACATGGATCAATCCGACGGGCTCTCCCGCATTGGCGAAGGCGGGCTCGGGCGACGTGCTTACCGGCCTGACGGCGGCGCTACTGAGTCAGTATCGCGACCATACGAAGACCGCGGTGATTGCGGCGGTCTATTTGCATGGACGTTGTGGAGAACTTGCTGCACAGCACCAGCACGAGATGACCTCGCTGGCCTCGACACTGTGCGAATATCTGCCGGAGGCACTGCATGAACTATCGTACCCGTAGCGAAGAAGAGACGATTGCGCTTGGTCACGAGCTGTCGGCGTTGCTGCCCCAGCGAGGGGCCGTGCTGTTGATCGGCAATCTAGGGGCAGGGAAGACGACACTCGTGAAAGGCATTGCCGAGGCGCGTGGCGCTGCGCTGCGCGACGATGTTTCCTCCCCTACCTTTCCGCTGATTCATGAGTATGGCAACCCGGCGCGGGTCTTCCACATTGACCTCTACCGGCTGGAGAGCGAGCAGGAAGTGTTGTCCTTGGGCATTGATGAATTGCTCGATCGCAATGCGCTCACACTCATCGAATGGGGCGAGCGCTTTCCGGCTCTCTGGCCCCGGGATATCCTGGCTATCCGTCTGGAGCATGGAGGAGAAGACGAGCGCCGCATTACGCTCGCTCCGTTACAATCAAGGGACTCATGATACAAGTGCAAGGGCTCAGCCGTTCCTTCCACGATGCGAAGCGTGGAGATTTTCTGGCTGTGGACAAGGTCAGCTTCTCCGTTGGGCAGGGCGAGATCTTTGGCCTGCTGGGTCCGAATGGCGCGGGGAAAAGCACGACGCTGCGTCTGATCGCAACGCTGCTCGAGCCGAGTGCCGGTAGCGTGACGGTAAATGGTTTTGAGATCTCGCAAGCTCCGGCCGAAGTGCGGCGGCAGATTGGTTTTCTCACCGGCGACATGGGCCTCTATGCGCGGCTCACGCCGCGTGAGATTCTGCATTTCTTCGGACGCCTGGCCGAGGTGCCTGAGGCCCGCCTGATGAGCCGCACGGAAGAACTCATCGCCCGGCTCGACATGGGTAGCTTTGCCGACATCCGTTGCGACAAGCTCTCGAGCGGCATGAAGCAGAAGACGGCGATCGCGCGGACGCTGGTGCATGATCCGCCGGTGTTGATTCTCGATGAGCCCACGGCGATGCTCGACTTACCCACCGCCCGCATCATCGAGAGGTGTATTCTCGAGGCCAAGCGGAATGGCAAGTGCATTGTCTATTCGACTCACATCATGGAAGAAGCCGAGTATCTTTGCGATCGCATCGCCGTGATCAATCATGGACAACTGAAGATCTGCGGCAGCATGGATGAGCTTCGTGCGGCCACAGGAAAGCAACGCCTGCGTGAGATCTTCCTCGACTTGTTGGAACTGGAGAGAGCCGCATGAATCGGAGCGTCACGTGGACGGTGTATCGCAAAGAACTGACTGAGTTGCTGCGCGATCGCCGCACGCTGATCAGCATGGTGCTGTTGCCGATGGTGGTGTTCCCACTTCTTTTTGGGGTGGTGGGACGCTTTATGGGAGAGGCCGAGAAGAAGGCGGCGACGGAGGCTACCACGGTTGCCATTGTGGCCGGCTCCATCCCCGAGGTCTTTCTGGCTCCGATTGCGAAGAGCGGTTTGCAGCGAGTGGAGGTGCCTGATGTGGCGAGTGCCGTGGCAAATAAGACGGCCGCGACCGGACTGAGCGTGTCGGCCGATCAGAAGTCGCTCACCATCTATGCCGAGGGCACGCGCCAGGCAAGCGGCATGGCCGCTGACAAGCTACGGAGTGCCTTGTCGGAGTATCGGGATTCACTTGTAGTCGAGAAGTTGCGCGAGGTGAAGTTGGATGCGAGTGTCCTCACGCCGTTTACGGTGAAGCGCGAAAATGTGGCGAGCGAACGCAAGATGGGCGGCTTCATGCTGGGCAGCATTTTGGGCTACGTGGTGATTCTGCTGATGTTCTCGGGAGGCATGTATCCGGCGATCGATATGACGGCAGGAGAAAAGGAACGCAAGACAATCGAGACTCTGCTGGCCAGCCCTGCGCGGCGTACGGACATCGTGCTCGCAAAGATTCTTGCCTGCGTTACGGCCACCTATCTCACTGCAGTGCTGACCACGACGAGCCTCTTCCTCAGTTTGAAACGGGGAGGCGGCACGATGAAGGGCATGGAGAAGATGGTTGGCAATGTTCCGACAGATGTCTCGACGATTGGATTGGTGCTGCTGACGCTGTTGCCGGTGGCGGTGATGGCTGGGGCGTTGATGATCTCGATTGCCCTGCGCGCCCGCAGTTTCAAGGAAGCACAGAGCTATCTAACGCCGCTGATCATGCTGGCGATCTTCCCGTCACTGTTGGGCGGACTGCCGGGCATGGAACTGAGCCCGGCCCTGAGCCTGGTGCCCATCTTCAACGCGAGCCAGTTGTTGAAGAGCATTTTGCAGGGCGATGTTCCGCTTGTCTCCTTCGCGATCACGAACCTGGCGAATCTGTCCTATGCCGTGCTTTGTTTTGCCCTGGCCGTGCGCATCTTCAACAATGAGAAGGTGCTGTTTCGGACTTAGGCATTCTGATAAGATCCCGGGCACGATGCGGGCTCTTTCTCAACGGAAGTGTCTGGCGGCATGTGGCTTGGTGATGGCCGGCATGAGTTGGGCGCAAAGCGCCAAGACTTCCTTCCCGGAAACAAACTGGACGACGGTAAAGCCTGAAGAAGAAGACTATTCGAGCGAGAAGCTAGAAGTGTTGCGGGTTTGCTGAAAACCCAGAAGACGACCGCGATGCAGGTTTCAGTTCGATGCCGGGTGATTTTTGAGTCTGGCGATTTGAAGCGTGTCAGCAAGGTCGCCTCGGTTCGCAAAAGCATTCTGGCAATGCTGTACGGGAAGTATCAGATCGATCTCGATCTGACCGTCGAACAACTGGGGCTCACTGACGTTTCCCCGTTCTTACCCATCGAAAAGAAGGCTCGCCTCTACCATCTCCTGACCGCGCGCTCCGGCATCTATTTGCCGACGGCGAACGAGGGATTGACGGTGCTTGCTTCCCGCCGCGGATCGCAAGGTCCGGGCACCTATTTTCAATATCACAACTGGGACTTTAACGCGGTAGGAACCGCATTTGAGAAGGAAACCGGAAAGGATATCTTCGTCGCTCTCGAGCAGGACTTGACCGGGCGTTGCAACGAAAGAACGATGAGATGCCAATTACCAGGCATCCGGAGTACGCGATGTATCTTTCGACGCGCGACATGGCGCGGCTCGGATTGTTGATGCTGTCTGACGGCAACTGGAATGGGAAGCAGATCATGCCGGCGGGTTGGGCCAAGAGAGTTACAACACTCGTGACCCCTTCGCGCGATATCCATCCGATGACCATCGGCGCCTTCCAGACTCAAATCGGCTGCTGGGGCTACGGAATGCTTTGGTGGGTGTGGGACGCGCCAGACTGGCCGGGAACCTTGACTGGCCCCTATCAAAACGCTTACAGCGCAATGGGGGCCAATGGCCAATACATCACGGTCCTGCCGGTGATGAATCTTGTCGTCGCCCACAAAGTGGACTTCGATCAAGACGGAAGCCGCAGCATTTCGCCGAGCGAGTACCACACGATTCTGCAGATGGTGATCGACTCCACCTTGTAGCTGTTCTAGACCTTCACTCCCAAATCGGACCACTGCAGTACTTTGCCCTGGCGGCAGACTTCGTTGCCCAGGATGGCGGTGAGTGCGCCAGTGGCTCCCACGTTGATGTCGGCGGGATTCGGAGTCCCCTTCTGGATGGCGCTAAAGAATGCGACCGTGTGCGCATCGGGGTTCTCCTCCACCTTCGGCGAGAGCAAGGTCTGTTGGGTGCCGTCGCTGCTGTAAAAGTTCATCGACCCCATCAGCTCAACGGAGCCCTTGCTGCCGTAAACATTGACGTACTGGTTGCCTGCGGGCATGTTGCGCGGGTGATAGACCAGCTGGGTGAAGGACAGCGTGACGCCGTTCGGATAGTCGTAGATCAGATTTTGATGATCGTAGATGTCGCGCCCGGCTGGTTCGTTCTTGTGGAGATTGATGCCGCCAAAGCCCGCGGCGCGGGTGGGATGATTGCCGATCACCCAATTGCAGAGGTCCAGATTGTGGACCGATTGCTCGACGAGATAGCCGCCCGATTTCTTGAGGTCGAAGTACCAGTCGCCGGAACTGCCGTCGTACTTCAGGTCTGCTGAGGCGTGGCGTTGCGCTTTGACAAAGAGGATGTCGCCAATGACGCCGTCCTGGATTTTGCGAATAGCGTCGTTCAACTGGACCATGGAACGCAACTGCTGCCCGGCCTGGAAGACCTTCCCACTCGCCTTGGCGGCGGCCATCAGGTCGCGGATGGAACTGGGGGTGAGTCCGATCGGCTTCTCGCAATAGACATGCTTGCCTGCTTTGAGGGCCGCGATCGCCATCTCGGCGTGCAGATGCGGCGGGGTGGCGATGTAGACGGCCTGGACGTCTTTGTTGTCGATGACGCGTTGCCAGTCCGCGGTGGCCTTCGGGTTTGATTTTGCGGCAGTGGTTGCCGCTTTGTCCAGGCGGTCAGGTTTGTTGTCGCAAACCATGACGACCTTTGCATTCGGTTGCTTCAAAATGCCGTCCAGGAGTCCGGTGCCTCGCCCTCCGATGCCGATGATCGCGGTGGGAATGGTGTCCCCTGAGGATTGAGCCAGGAGCGGCGCGGCCGCACCCATCAAGAAGCTTCGTCTGCGCAAAATCATTCTTAACTTCTTACCATGTTGCTCAAGGAAGATATACTTTTCGACGTGAAGCTCTTTGGAATTTTTTTTATGTTGGCTCTCGGCCTGTCCGCACAACAGAAGGGAGATTGGGTCCAACTCTTCAATGGGAAAGACCTGAAGGGCTGGACGCCCAAGATCTCCGGCTATGCGGTGGGCGAGAACTTCGCCAATACCTTCCGCGTGACGGATGGCTATCTGAGCGTTGGCTATGAGGGCTATGATTCGTTTCTGGACAAGAATGGCGCGGGCAAGTTTGGCCATCTGTTCTACAAGGACAACTTCTCGTACTACATCATTGCGGTGGAGTATCGGTTCATCGGAGACCAGGCCAAGGATGGCCCAGGCTGGGCGACGCGTAACAGCGGCATCATGGTGCATGGACAGCCTGCCAGCACGATGCAGAAGGATCAGGATTTTCCGATCTCGATCGAAGTACAGTTGCTCGGCGGTTTAGGCAAAGGGCCGCGGAGCACGGCGAATCTCTGTACGCCCGGGACCAACGTGGAGCGGGACGGCAAACTGTTCACCTCGCATTGCCTGAACTCTTCCTCGAAGACCTATGACGGCGACCAGTGGGTGCGTGTTGAGGCGATCGTCCACGGCAGCGAAAGCATTGAGCATCGGGTGAACGGCGAGACGGTTCTGAAGTATGAGCATCCGCAGATTGGCGGCGGCAACGTGCTCCATGCCGACCCGGCGGTGAAGCAGGATGGCAAGCTGCTGACGGAGGGTTCGATTTCCTTGCAGAGCGAGAGCCATCCGGTGCAGTTTCGCAAAGTAGAGTTGCTGAATCTGGTGGGCTGTATGGATGCGAAGGCCAAGAATTACCGCTCTTACTTCGTGAAGAACAACGCGGCGGCCTGCAAGTATTAAGAGATGGAAGACTCAACGTTTCTCGCTCTCGACACGGTTGCCCTCCCTTGGGAGGAGCGCTTCAATGCGCATCTTGGCAAGATGCTGTACCGCAAGAATCTGGTGACCGACCCCGACACCGGCATGGAGATTCGCATCGTGAAGTATCCGGCCGGTGTGATCAACACGCTGCATACACACCCTTGCGCGCACGGCATGTATGTGATCGAAGGGACGCTAGTAACGAATCGCGGCAACTTCGGGCCCGGATATTTTGTCTGGTTTGCCGAGGGAGAAGTGATGGAGCACGGCGCGACAGCGGAAGCCGACGTGACCGTACTCTTCATTACAAACAAGCCGTTCGAGATTCATTACCGTTAGCCTGTTAAATAATTAACACAAGCCTATTGTAGTTTTTGCTTGCCGGTGTTAATTTCTTAGCATGAAGGAACTCAGCAGGCGCGAGCGGGAGCTGATGGAGATTCTGTTGCGCCGGGGAAAATTGACGGCGCAGGAGATTCGCGAGGAGCTTGCCGATGGCTCGAGCTACAGCACGGTGCGCACGCTCCTGCGGATTCTGGCCGAGAAGGGGCACATCCTGGCGAAGCTCGTCGAGGGCCGCTATGAGTACGAAGCGGCGCAGAGCAAGGACCGCGCTGCGAGGGCGAGCTTGAAGAGCCTGCTGGCCACCTTCTATGAGAACTCCGCGGAGAAGGCGATGGCGGCACTGCTGGACCAGTCGGCTTCGCGGATGTCGCGCGAGGAGTTAGATCGTCTGGCGCAGATGATCGATGAGGCCCGGAAGGGGGCCAGGAAATGACCTGGACCCTGTGGTGGAATGGCGCTCTGCTGGGGGCTGCTGTCTGGTTGGGACTGCGTCTGGTTTCGCGACTGAGCGCCGCAGAGCGCTTCCAAGTTTGGTTGCTGTATTTGCTGACGCTGCCCTTGCTTGGGCTGTTGCCCCTCCGGCCTGCGCATTCCTTTGTTCTGGAATCGGGTGCGGCGCAAGGGATCGCGCGGGCTGCTGGGCGCCTGCCATTGGCGATTCCCTACTACTGGCTGATTGCCGGTGCGATCACGGTGTGGTGTCTGTCCGCGCGCATCGCGGCCTTGCGCATCTGGCGGCGGGCCAGTGGCGACAAGGAGCTTCGCTATAGCGATGAGATCGCCGGCCCTGCTGCTTATGGGCTTTTCCGTTCCCGCATTTTACTTCCCCTCGATGCTGCCAGTTGGACTGGCGACCGTCTGGCCCGGGTGCTGGCACACGAGCGGGCTCACGGCGAGCGCCGTGACATTCTTTGGGATCTTGTTGGCTCCGTCATCGTCGCCCTTTGTTGGCTGCAGCCCTTCGCCTGGCTGGCCTTGCGCGAGATGCGGCGTCTGCGGGAGTGGGCTTGCGATGACTGTGTTCTCGCAGAGGGATCGGATCGAATTGAGTACGCGCAGACACTATATGAGCTAGCCTCGGAGACTTCGTTGCAGCCTGCCATGGCTGGCCTCGGACGGGGCAGCTTGGAGAAACGAATGAAACATCTGTTGAACGATCGCGTTCCCCGCCGTAGAGCCACTGTGCTTTCGGCAAGTCTGGCAATGCTGACGCTTGTGGCGCTGGCTTGCTTTACACCCAAACTGAGCATTGCCCAGGATCAGGAACGGGCAGAAAAGAAATGGGACAAGGCACCGCGGGTCCTCCACAAGGTGGAGCCGCAGTATACGGAAGATGCGCGCGAGCGAAAGGTGCGCGGGACTGCGATTTACCGGATCCTCATTGGGATCGATGGAAAAGCGAGCGATGTGCAGGTGCTCCGTAGTCTTGATCCTGATCTCGATGCGCAGGGAATTCTGGCGCTCGAGCGGTGGGAGTTCCAGCCGGCGGAGAAGGATGGTCATCCGATCGCCGTGGACGCGACTGTCGAGATCAATTTCCGGCTGTTCTAAATGGAGCGACCTTTGTTGGGCCTGGCTGCAGTCTTGTACTGCAGCCTTTCTATTTGCGGGTGTGCGCCGAAGACCTATCGCCTGGCGCCGCCTTTGCTGATTCCGCCGCAAGTGGCCCATGCCAGCCTGACACGGCGTGTCTTGCACTTCGATTCGAAGTCGGTGCAGGCGAGTTGTTGGGAGTCGCTGCATGGCGTTGCTGTCCGGGCCAGGCGCGGTGGTCTGCAAGTGCAGGTGGATCGAGACCTGCTTGCCGTTTCGCCTGCAGGATGGCTGCTGCCCTGGGCTGCGCAGTTGCAGACGAAAGGATGTCTGGGCGTTGGGGAGGCGAATGGCTTTGCCGAATTGGTTGCCGGGAGCCTTCCTCTTCCCCTCGGTGTTGCGGATCGGTTGCTGCATCCCGATACCGGTGCGGCGGGCTACATCGACTTGCGACCTGGGAACTGGATGCGTGTCCTCAGTCCGATTCTGCGCGCAGGGGCCGCTCCCGGCTCCAGCGCGATTGAGGCGGTGGAAGGAACTCAGGATGGGCAGCTCTCGGTCACTGCGCGTTCGTCGGCGAATTTGCTGGGCTACGAGATCGCTTGGTATACGCTGACTCCGGTCCCGCAAGGCGGCGCGAAGATTGAGCCGCTTGGGGCCGAGTCTCATCTCGGCGATACCGTGGAGAAGTCCGCGACTTCCCGCTTCCCTTACTTCCATCTGGATCCTGCGGCAGTCTTCCAGCGCGTACTCTTCTTGACTCGCGCGAGTGCGAGCGATCGCGATTCGCTGTTCCTGGCCGCGCGGAGCGAAGCGCAACTGGAGACTGACACCGCTGCTCTGCGAGAGACCCCAGCCCTTTGCCAATCGGAGAAATTCCGCTCCCGCTGCATCGTCCTGCCGCAGCAGGTGGCGCTGCTTGTCTTTGTAACGGTTTCACTCCAGGGGCAGGAGATCACAACACGAAGCGGAACCACGCTCGGGGCGTTGATCGGTCAGAACACGAAGGAGAATCCGGAGTTGTTGGTGCCGAGGCTGCAGGTGTCGAAGCGATTCTGGGAGAAGCAAATCCCTGTCCAGTTTGATCCTCACTCCGCTGCCATTCTGGGGTTGCCGCTCGGCGGCGGAGAGAAAATCTTCTGGTAGCCTACGGCCATGCAACGAAAGTGGGACAAACCTCCTCAGATCCTCAGTAGGGTGTTGGCGGAGTACACAGCCGCTGCGAGAGAGAAAAAAATCGAAGGCCTCGTCCGTTTGAGCGTTGTGATTCGCGCGGATGGCAGCATTGGCGAGGTCGAGTTGGTGGACAGTCTGGACCCGGGGCTCGACCAGAAGGCGATTGCCGCGGTGCAACAGTGGCGCTGTGAGCCTGCCCAACTGGATGGCGAAGCTGTGGCGGCTGCGGCGACGATTGAGATCGCGTTTCAGTTGCCGCGCTCCGGGCCTGCGCCGGAGCGGCCCACCATTGAGGTGGGATGATTCTTTGCGGATCCTGGGGCCATGCTCGAGAACACGTTGCGCCCGCCCAAAGTCCTCCACAGAGTGAAGGCGGAATATCCGGCGTCTGTGCGGGAACGCAAGATTGAGGGTCCAGTGCGATTGCAGATTGTGATTCGCCCGGATGGAACAGTCGGCGAGATTGGCGTTGCGCGCAGTCTCGACCCGGAACTTGATCAGCAGGCAATCCTGGCGGTGCGGCAGTGGCTCTTTGAGCCTGCCATCGTTGGCGGTCAAGCGGTGGAGTCACGCGGTACCGTTGAGATTCCCTTTAGCGTGGCGTGACCTTGAAGTTGCGAAATTGCGCCGTCTCAAAGAACGAACCCAATCCGACCTTGCCAGTGGTTAGTGACACGTCCACTGCGTCGAGCGATGGGTAGCGTTGTCCACCGACTTCCACCACGATCCTGCCACTTTTTGCGTCGTAGTCCATCTTCACCTTGGTCCACTCGGCCGTCGGCAGACTGCCTGCGCCGATACCCTTTGAGATGCGCGAGCGGTCGGATCCATAGACGTGGAAGATGCCGTTGTGGACAATCTGCTTCTCGGGCGAATCGACGCTCAGATGCACATAGTTGAAGTGCGCGGTGTCACGCCAGTTATAGACCAGGATCAGGCTGCCCATATCACGCTTCACTTCACACTCGAGCGTAAAGGAGTCAAAATCACGATCCTGCAAGATGGCGTACTGCGTGGGGTAGCGGGGATTCGCCTCTTGTGGCCGTGCCACGAGCATGGTGAGTACGCCATTCCGGGTGACCCAATCCCCGGCATCAGGCACCTTCCACTTCTGACCGAAACTCTCAATCGTTTCGCTGGCGAGCATGAGGGCCAAGACTAGCGGTAGCATTCCTTCTAAAATAAGTGATTTGATGGACCTTGAACAGCAACTGGCAAAAATGCGCGAGGACTGGGACGCCCGTGCCCGCGAAAATGCCAAACACTACGTACAGACCGCGCAGACGGATTGGACCGACGAGGAGTTCTACGCTTCCGGCGAACAGACCGTGAAAGAAGAGATCCGCACCGACATGATCAACATCTGCCAGGGCAAAGACCCCAAGGAGATGCGGGTTCTGGAGATCGGCTGCGGTGCCGGCCGCGTCACACGCGCTTTGGCCAATCTCTTTGGCGAAGTCTATGCGGTGGATGTCAGCGGCGAGATGATTGCCCAGGCGAAGAAGGGGCTGGAGAATCACCCGAACGCCCATGTCTTTCAGAACAACGGCAAGGATCTGAGCGTGCTTCCCGAACTCGGCTACGACTTTGCGTTCTCGACCATCGTCTTCCAGCACATTCCTTCAAAGGAAGTGATCGAGACTTATGTGCGTGAGGTCAGCCGTTTGCTCAAGCCGGGGGCTCTGTTCAAGTTTCAAGTGCAGGGTTTTACGGGGATGCAGGCGACGCCAGACGATACCTGGCTGGGAGTGAGCTACAGCGACGAGCAAGCCAAAGAGCTTGGCGAGCGGTGTGGGTTTGAACCCCGGCACCGTCATGGCGCCGGGGAACAGTACTTCTGGTTGTGGTTCTTTAAGCGCTAAGCGCGCTTATTGAGTGAGGTAGGGCCAGCTTCCGATCAGTTTGAAGCCGTAGTACTTCACCATGACGGCAATCGCGGCTCCAGAGAGGATCGCGATCGAAGCCAGGATGATCCACAGGATGTGCCAGGGGAACTTTCTGCCTTCACGGGAAAGCACGAGGAGATACCCGGCAAAAACACCGATGAAGTACAACAGGATCATCGGAATGGCGAAGATCAACAGATTGACGATGTCTGGCGTTGGTGTGATCACTGCCGCCAGAATCGTGATTCCGAGAATCGCGTAACGCGAGTGCTCAATGAGGAAGCCCGGCGTGACAATGCGGAGCATGGTCAGGAAGAAGATCAGTACGGGCAACTCAAAGGTGGCGCTGATGCCGAGCATGACGTTGACGAAGAGATCGAAGTAGGAGACGATCGAGACCACCGGAACGATCTTTGCGCCTACGTTGCCAGCTTCCTGCCCAAAATTCATTCCAATGCCGAGCAGGAAGGCGAGGCCAAAACGGAAGGCAACAAAATATGCAAAACAGCCGCCCAGAATGAAGAGGCCAGCGGTGCTGAAGACAAAGGGGACGGCGAGTTTGCGCTCGTTTTTATACAGTCCCGGGGCGACGAAAGACCACACTTGCCAAAGAATCCAAGGCGAGGCGATGAAGACGGCGGCCAAGAGCGGGAGTTTGAAATAGACGACGAGGAAGCCGTCCATGGGATCGAGCTGTGCGAGGTCGGGCTTGGCGCCGATGGCACGGAGTGCGGCTGCGGCCGGTTCTGAGACAATTTCCCAGAGTTTTCCCGCGAACAACAGGCAAAAGCCATATGTCACGACAAGGCCGACGACAGCTTTGATCAGCCGCGATCGTAATTCCTCCAGATGGTCGAGGAACGACATGCGCAGCATGCCGTCGTCTTCCTCATCTTCCTCTTCACTGGCAGGAGGAGGGGGTGGCGGCGGGGGTGGTTGGTAAGCCGATGTTTCATCGGCCGATGGTGTTGATACTACGAGTTCGGTGCTGGCATGCGGATCATACGCGTGCTCGTCCTGGTAGTGCCCGTGGCTGTCGGCGCCACCTGGATGATCGTAAGCGGGCACACTTTTCTTGTCTTGCTCGTCCTGCGGCATGCTCGGTTGCTTCCTAACGGTTGGTTGTGGCTAAGCTCTAAGCGTCGTGCTCTTTGGCTTTTTCCGTTGCGCTTTCCGCAGTGGACACTACTGGGAGATCGTCATGATGCGATCCCACAGCGACTGTTCCCTCAGCTTGGGCGATGTGCAGGGTCTCGTGAGTCGTGCTGGAGCTTTCCTCTGTCGCGACCGAATCCGCTTCTGTGCCTTCAATCGACGTCTCGGAGTTGTACTCCGGGTGCGTATAGCCGTCGTAGCTATAGCCATAGTCGTCGTTGTATGAACTGGTGTGATCATAGACCGTGTTGTGCAGGTCGCTGGTCAGCTTGTGAGCTTCTTCCTTGATGGGAGCCGTCTCCCGCTCGATGTTTGCCATCTCGCGATCAAAGGTAGAACGCAGTTCATTTGAGGCACGGCGGAATTCCGTGAGAGCCTTACCGATGTTTCGTCCAAGTTCGGGCAGTTTTTTGGGGCCAAAGATGAGCAGAGCAAGCGCGAAAATAAAGATAGTCTCTTGAAAGCCCAAAGGTCCCATTGCTGTCCTCCTAGCGTTTATTGTAGCTGACACCCTTGATGTGATCTACTCGACAATAATGAAGCTCATTGGCATTCTGCTCGTTACAGCCACTCTCGGCCTGACGCAGGTAAAAATCACGCAAGCTCCTGACCGCATCCGTGTCGAGATTGACGGCAAACATTTCACCGATTACATCATCAGCGCCGAGGCTCCCAAGCCCTATCTCCACCCGTTGCGGACTGCGGATGGCAAGCAGGTTTCCCGCAGCTTTCCCATGGATCTGGTAGAAGGCGAAAAGCGGGATCATCCGCATCATCGCGGCCTCTGGTTCAGCTACGGCGAAGTCAACGGCTGGGATTTCTGGGCGAACGAGAAGAGTCAGAAGGGCGTCGGCAAGGGCAAGGGCGAAATCAAGGTCGTCAAAGTCAAAGACGTTAAGAGCGGCAAGAAGAGCGGTAGCGTGTCCACCGTACAGGATTGGATCGATGGCAACGGCAAGCGCATCATTTCAGAATCGCGGCTGATGACTTTTTACTCAGACCCGGCGCTGCGCATGGTCGATTTTGACATTACGCTGACGGGTCTCGAAGACGTCGAATTTGGCGACACCAAGGAAGGCGCGTTTGCGATTCGCCTGGCGCGGAGTCTCGAAGAAGAGATGACCGGCACGATGGTGAATGCCGAGGGCGCTGAGAAAGAAAAGAACGTCTGGGGCAAGCGTAGCAACTGGGTGGACTACTCCGGCACCGTCGATGGCCAGAAGGTGGGGATTCTCATCCTGGATCATCCGACCAGCTTCAACCACCCGACCTACTGGCACTCACGCGCCTACGGGCTCTTTGCCGCCAACATGTTTGGCGAGAAGGATTTCACCAAGAACAAGGAAGCGAAGGGGCCCGGTACGCTCAAGGCCGGACAGTCCTGGCGTTTCCGCCTGCGGGTGATCATTCATCCGGGAGACTCGAAATCGTTTGATGCAGCAGAGGCGTGGAAGAAGTACTCGGCTCTGAAGTAGATTTCCGGGTCACGAAGAACTGATCGGTAAAGACCGCAGGCACTTCCACTTCGATCCAATCCTCGATGCGGGTCTGCGTCTTGGTTGGCCCATCATTCGGCTCCTGGTCCAGGTAGCGCAACACGCGCGCCGGGCCCCGGAGCCGAATTCCTTTTTCAGTCTCGATCATTTCAAGGCCGAAGGGGAGATAGCCCTGGGTACCTTCTTTGATGCCACTCTGTTTTTCTCCAGCGAAATCGACCTCGGGAGAAGAGAGGGCCAGCACTCCGGATGCCTCCGGCAACTCGAAGACCGGGAGATAGCGGTGCGCGAGGCTGGCGACAACTTCCTCCGGCGTGCTGCGCAACTCGTCTTCCGCCACCAGCACATGCTTGCTGTGCGGATGGACCTCGCGTGCCTGCTGGGGATCGATGATCTCGAAGTCTGCTGCACGATCGTCAATGGTGAGCGTGGCCCCGTTCAGGAGCGGCATCCAAAAGCCGAGCAGGAGTCCTGCGGAGCGCTGTAGAGAAACCCGATTGTGAACGATGACACCGGGCTTGAACCAGAGCACCCGTCTTGCACCCTGAGCGGCACTCCAGATTCCCCGTTGCGACAGAACCGCCGGACCTCGCCGTGAGGCGACAATCGCTACCGCGCTCTCTTTGCGCATCGGGAAGGTGCACACCTGCCGCCAAGCGAGGCGGGGAGCGAGCATCCGGTAGATCCAGGTACGGGCGCGATCCCGGTGGCCGAAGTGCTTGATGGCGCGGCCAATCCAGAAGGTATTCTCCGTTTTTGCGACGCCGTGCTGTTCCATCCAGGATTGGGAACTGATGATCGAGCCGAGTCCGTGCGTGCTGACAAAGGAATCGAAGTCCGCGCCGCGGAGTTCCCCGATCTCCATGCCGACATGGCCTGCCAGGGCAATCGCGACATGGGCGATCATTTTCTCCGGGCCGTTCGGTAGATACACGCCAATGCGTTTCTTGCGGCGCAGCCGGCGGTTCAAGTAGCGGGCAAAGAGCAGTGCGGTGGAGGCGAGTTCTCCGTAGGACAAGATTTGGCCGTTTGAAATCAACGCTGTTTTGCCTTCATTGCGTCCAGCCGCTTCGAGAAAGGCGAGGGGTAGAATGGCGGCCCGTTCCGAGTCGCGAAATGCGGCATTCACTTCGAGTGATTTGACGGTGCGCCAGAGCTCGGCGGCGCTGACCTTTGCCGGAAGCGGGGCGCCATACTCAATTTCAACCGCGCGGAAGAAGCGGGGAATGCAAAAGTTGACTTTCTGCTCTGAAAAACTCAAGAGCGTGCCCCAGAGTCCATTCATATAAGCCGGAATGACCGGAATTTCGGTACCCGCGACGATTCGGGTGAAGCCCTTTTGAAAGGGGTGCAGGTGGCCGCTCCGGCTGATGCCGCCTTCGGGGAAGATGCCAGCGAAATGGCCCTCTTCGATGACCGCGCGTGCCTTCTTGAGGCTTTCGACTACATCGCGGCGGGCGCCCTGGGAGATTGGAATTGTCCGGAACAGAGAGAGCAGAAAGCTGGTGACTGGATTTTTGTAGAAGGCATCGTACACAAGAAAGCGAACCATGCGCTGGGTGAATGCGCCGAGCAGAAAACCGTCGACGAGCGTGATGTGATTCGAGAGCAGGAGGGCGGCCCCGTCAGAGCTGTAATTCCTTTTGCCATAGATCCGGAAGCGGTAAAAGGTGCGGAGGAAAGTCATCACCAGCAGGCGCAGCGACAGCGGCCACATTTCGAGACTGAGCAGGAACAGCAGTCCCGCGGCGACAGGTCCTGCGATGGGGGGCGCCCAGAAGCCAGTCGCACCCACGATCGAGGCGAGGAGGGCTCTGGTGGCAAACGAGGCCTTCAGGTTTAAGGTGATCTGCACTGCGGTGGGCACCATCCAACCGGCGCCAACGGCTAGCAGCAGGGGTTGCCCCAGGAGCGAGCCGAGAAAGAAGAGGCTCGTGCCGGGGATGAGCAGGCCCGGCTCTCCCTTGCGCCCGGCGATGAGCGTAGGCAGATAGGACGATCCGATGCTGACAATCAGACAAGGAAGAATCATGGCTTCCGGAAGCTGTCGGCCCTCTGCGACCAGGCCCAAGGCCAGCAAGGCCCATCCAAAGAGGTTGCGGCCTGCAGGGCCTTGCCATTCGCTGGCTGCGAAGCTGGGCACAATTGCCATCGCGGAGCGCTCTCCGAAGAGGAGAGCTCCGAAGCTGAGAATCAGAAAGAAAACGGAAACTACGATGCGGTCAAAAGGAATTTGCCCGACCGCCTTAGCGATCAAAACTCCTAATGCGAGAGCGACGAACAACGCAACTTCCCGCGCCGCGGCGGTCTGCGCTTGCGCCCCTCGGGGCGTGTAATTCCGCCAAACGGTACGACGGCTGAAGAGAGAATAAAGCGCCACTCCGGAGATCGCGGAACCCAAGGAGAGCGCGATTGCAGCGAAGAGTTTTTCAAAGAATTCTAGAATGATCTGCTGACGAACGCCCTGCATGCGGATACTCTGAGAAGTGTAGCAACCACATCAGTTTACGAGGTTTGTCGAGCATGCCCGCCCTCACGGTGCTTTGTATCGCCAGTTACGAAAAAGGCTATGAATTCCTCCGTGAAGCCAAACGTCAGGGCTGCCGCGTGTTGCTTCTGACTTCGCACAGCCTGAAGGATGTTGCGAAGTGGCCAATGGAGGCGATCGACGAAATCTTCTACATGCCCGACGAGCAGAAGAAGTGGGATCAGCAGCAGACCATCAATGCAGTGAGCTACCTGGCGCAGACCGAAAAGCTGGACCGTATTGTCCCCCTGGATGATTTTGATCTTGAGATGGCCGCCGCTTTGCGGGAGCATCTTCGCATTCCCGGCATGGGCGCAACTACGACTCGCTACTTTCGGGATAAGCTTGCGATGCGGCGCCAGGCTGCGGAGAAGGGCCTGAATATCCCGGAGTTCGTGCATGTTTTGAATCATGCCGAGATCAATGCCTTCATTGCGCGTGTGCCTGGACCGTGGATGCTGAAGCCGCGATTGATGGCCGGCGCGATCGGGATTCGCAAGGTCTATTCTCCTGACGATCTCTGGAACGCGATCAATACTCTCGGCGACGAACGCTCCAACTATCTTCTGGAAAAGTACATTGCCGGTCCGATCTTTCATGTGGATTCGATTGTTTCGGAGCGAAAGCTTCTGTTTGCCGTGGCCAGCCGTTATGGGCGGCCGCCGATGGACGTGAGTCACGAGGGCGGAGTCTTTACCACGCGTTTGCTGGAGCACGGCACGCCGCTTGAAAAGTCGCTGCTCGAACAGAACGCGATGGTCTTGGGGGCGATGGGATTGCTGCGTGGCGTTTCGCACACGGAGTTCATCCAAGGACGTGAGGATGGCAAGATCTACTTTCTCGAGACCTCGGCTCGGGTGGGTGGCGCGCATATCGCCGACCTGATCGCGAACAGCACGGGCGTCAATCTTTGGGCAGAATGGGCCAAGATTGAAGTGGATGGTGGCGCAGGCTCTTACAGCATTGGTCCGGTACGCAACGACTATGGCGGTTTGCTGGTTAGTCTGGCCCGTCAGGAGAAACCGGATACTTCGGCTTTCAACGATCCGGAACTGGTTTGGCGCATGGAGAAAAAGCACCATGTCGGCCTCATTGTCGTCAGTCCGAATTATGACCGGGTGCAATCGCTCATGGACAAGTATGTCGAGCGCGTGCGGGAAGATTTTCTGGCTGTGGCTCCTCCTCGCGAAAAGCCTTCCGAGTAGCGGCGCCACTTATTCCTCGGAGGTTCGCCCCATCCTCGAGAAGCACTGCGTCCAGTGCCATCGGCCGGGTGAGGTTGGTCCTTTTGCTCTCGATACTTTTGAGGCCGCACGGAAGCATGCAAAGCAGATTGCCTTGGCCGCTTCCACTCGCTTTATGCCTCCCTGGAAGCCAGCGCCACCCAGTGTTGCCTTCCACCGCGAACGCCGTTTGACCCTCGCCGAAATCGCGACGCTGCAGGCCTGGTCTGTTGCAGGAGCGCCGCTTGGGACAGGCGCGCTGGTGGAGGCGAAGGCGGCTGCGCCTACGCCTGTTGCCGATCGTAGTTGGACCATGGCCCAGCCTTTTGAAGTGCCGGCGGAGAGCCAGGATCTCTATCGTTGCTTTGTCATTCCGTCCGGACTGGCGCAGCCTGCTTGGATCCATGGCTATGAGTTTGTCCCGGGGAATCGCAAGGTTGTGCACCATGCGTTAGTCTTCTTTGATCTGTCGGGCGCTGCCCGCAAGTTGGATGCGGAAGACCCTGGGCCGGGTTATTCGTGCTTTGGCACGCCTGGCTTTCTGCCTGTTGCGAGCCTGGGGGGATGGTCGCCGGGAAATGGACCACTGACAATGCCTCCTGGGACGGCGGTGCGCGCTCCCAAGGGCGCCGATGTGGTGATCCAGATTCACTATCACGCCACCGGCAAGCCAGAGACGGATCAAAGCAAGATCAATGTATTCTTTGCCGCAAACGCACCGGAACGGCGCCTGCTCGATATCGCGCTCACCTCCAATCGCATCGACATTCCAGCGGGCCAGGCAAAGTATCAGGTTCATGATTACTTTGAAGTGCCGGTGGATGTAACGCTGTGGCAGATGATTCCCCATGCGCACTTCGTTGCCAGGCGGGTGCGTGCTTCGATCACGCCTCCGGGAGGGCGCAAGCGGACGGTCCTGTGGATTCCGGACTGGGACTTCAATTGGCAGGACATCTACCAACTGAAAGTGCCGCTAAAGCTCAAGGCGGGTACGCTGCTTGAGATGGAGATCGACTATGACAATTCCGCGGCGAATCCGCGCAACCCGAATCAGCCTCCCCAGCGAGTGGTCTGGGGACCTGGCACCGCAGATGAGATGGCGGGAATGCACTGGAACGTCACGGTCGATCACGAGGCGCGCGATCTGGAAGATCTCACGTCCTCTTTGTGGGGAAAGATGATTCGCGCGACGCAGGTGACCAACCGTCGGCGCTAGGATGAAAGCTCCCATGACTCGCCGTAGCTTTGCAATCCTTCCAGTGGGGGCGGCCGCCGCACCACTGCTCCCGACCAAGGCTGAACTCGATCGATTGATCGTGAAGCTGGAGAAAACACTGACGGAGAATATTCTCGGCTTCTGGTATCCGAATACGATCGATCCCGCGGGCGGCTATCTTCTGAATCACGATGTCGATGGCAACCCGAAGGGGCCGGGTGTACGGATGATTGTGACGCAAGCGCGCATGGTCTGGTTCTACTCCCGGATGGCGCGTTGGGGCCATGAGCCGAAGAATATGCTGGCGGCCGCGGAGCATGGGTATCGCTTTCTGCGCTCCAAGATGTGGGACTCGAAGGATGGCGGATTTTTCTGGGAGCTGGATGCCGGTGGGAATGCGACCAAGAGGAATAAGCATCTCTATGGGCAGAGCTTTGCGATCTATGCAATTGCCGAGTACGCCATGGCTTCGAGGCGCAAGGATGTGCTTGAATTTGCGATGCGCTTCTTTGACCTGCTGGAGAAGAGGGCTCATGACCCGGTGCATGGCGGCTATGTCGAATACTTTCTGCCGGACTGGTCGACACCTCCTGTCAACGAACCCATCTACATCGGCGATTCCGCACCTGGCATGAAGTTGATGAACACGCACCTTCACCTGATGGAGGCGATGACCACGCTCTATCAGGCATCTCACCATGCGACGGTGCGGGATCGGCTTCTCGAATTGATCTCGATTGAATCGAATGCGGTGGTGCGCAAGGCGGCGGTTGTTTGCACGGACAAGTACAATCGCGACTGGTCGCCGCGTCTTGAGGGTTCCTTTGCCACGGTGAGCTATGGTCACGATCTCGAGAACATCTGGTTGATTGTGGAGGCGGCGCGCGCCGCCGGAGTTCCCTTCAGCCCGTATGTCGACCTGTTTCGTGCGAACTTCGCCAAATGCCGCAGCTACGGTTTTGACGAAAAGCTGGGTGGCTTCTTTACGAGTGGGGCCATCGGCGAAGCGGCGAACAATCGCAACAAGAGCTGGTGGGTCCAGGCGGAAGCTCTCGTGGGGGCGCTCACGATGTATCAACTGACGAGCAATACTGAGTACTTCGATGTTTTTCGCAAGACCTGGGACTTCTGTGATAAGTTCCAGATCGATTGGAAACATGGCGATTGGCACTCGAATCTATCGCCCGCTGGCAAAGCGGAGGGCGATAAGGCGCAGGCCTGGAAGTCCGCGTATCATAATGGCCGCGCGATGATGGAATCGATTCTTCGCCTTCGTGCGATCCGGGAGAAAACTGCTTGAACCGACGTCTCTTTCTTAGTGCTGCGAGCGCTGCCTTTGCACAGGATCAATTGCCATTGAAGGACTTTGAGCCTCGTTCGATGCTCCGGGTTCCGCAGACGGCAATCACAGAACCGGCTTATCCGGTGATTGACTTCCATACCCATCTCAGCTTCGCGGCGAAGTCAGAGAACGGCGTTTCACTGACGCCAGAGCGGCGCTATCTGGTGGGGCCGGAAGAGCTATTGCCGGTGATGGATCGCAAGAAGCTCAAGACGATGGTGAACCTGACGGGCGGTTATCAGGGCGGGCTGAAGGATTGCGTTGCCAAGTACGACAAGGCGCATCCGGGCCGCTTTCTGACCTTCACGGAACCGGCCTGGGCGCGAATCGACGAACCGGGCTACGACAAGCTGCAGGTGCAACTGCTCGAAGAGGCCAAGAGCAACGGGGCTCGCGGCATCAAGGTGCTGAAAACCTTAGGGCTCTATCTGCGTGAGAAGGTGACCACCGGCAAGCTGGTGAAGATCGATGACCCGCGCTTTGATCCGATGTGGGATGCGGCAGGGCGGCTTGGCTTGCCCATTGCCATTCATGTGTCCGATCCGAGTGCCTTCTTCACACCGACGGATCGCAATAACGAACGCTTTGAGGAACTGAACAATCACCCGGACTGGAGCTTCAACGGGAAAGACTTTCCGTCGAACGATGCGATTCTAGAGGCGCGCAATCGGGTTTTCGCGCGGCATCCCAAAACAACTTTTGTCGCGCTTCATGTCGGCAACTATGCGGAAGATCTGGCGAATGTGTCGGCTGCGCTCGACAAGTATCCGAATATGAATGTCGAGTTGGCGGCGCGTATCGGAGAGCTGGGCCGTCAGCCCCGCACCGCGCGGCGCTTTATCGAGAAGTATCAAGATCGCGTGTTGTTTGGGACGGATGCGGTGCCTCGCGGGGTGCAGTATCCGCAGCAGCTCTTTGGCGACAAGCTCTACGAAATCTACTACCGCTTTCTCGAAACTGAGGATGAGTATTTTGACTATGCGCCCGCGCCGGTGCCGCCGCAAGGGCGGTGGCGGATCTACGGGCTTGGTCTGCCGAAGCCGATCCTCAAGAAAATTTATTACAACAATGCCGCGAGGGTGATTGGTCTGGCGCGTATCTAGCCAAAGCGGGCGGTTGCGCGTGCTTTGGCTTTCAGCGCTTCCGTCTCACGATTCTTGGGGAGCGCGACGGTTTCGAGCGCATCGAGCAGCCGCGCGGACACGGCGGTGATGTCGTCCACCGCTTGGTGAAAGGCTTTCTCATTCGATTGCGATGGCTTCTGAAAGCCGCTAATCTTGCGGACAAACTGCAGCGCCGCGGCCCGAATCTCCTCCTCGGTGGTTGGCGGATCAAAGTTGAACAACGGTTTGATATTGCGGCACACAAGCAACAAGCTAGCAAGTTCAAAAGTTCTTGACAACGATACCGACTGGTCTGTACTTTGAATGCTGTGGCAGTAAAAGAGATACCGACCAGAACGCCCGAAGGGACCCGCCGCAAAATTCTAGCCGCTGCCTTCGTGGAGTTCTATCGCAATGGCTTTCAGGGTGGAAGTTTGAACCACATTGTCGAGATGGCAGGCGCTACCAAGGGCGCTCTTTTTCATCACTTTGCGGGCAAACAGCAATTGGGCTATGCCGTGGTCGACGAAGTGATTCGCCCCCTCTTGCAGGAGCGCTGGCTGGACCCGCTCAAAGATTCTCAGAATCCGATCGGAGATTTGAAGCGGGCGTTTCGAAAGTTCGTCAAGCAAGATATCGAATCGGGCTCCTGGCTCAATGGTTGCCCGTTGAATAATCTGGCGCAGGAGATGTCTCCTCTCGATGAAGGATTTCGTACCCGGATTGACAAGCTATATACGGAGTGGCGGGACCTCTATACGGCAAGCTTGGCCGCGGCCATTCAGGTCGGCAAGATCCGGAAAGACGTTTCTGCCCGCAATACGGCTGCGCTGATCGTGGCTGGACAGATGGGCATCTGGGGAACTGGAAAATATTCTCAGAATCAGGAAATTATGATGCAAGCCAGCGATGCCATGTGCGATTATCTGGACAGTCTGTGGGCCTGAGCGCCTCAGGAGCATGGGAAGAAACCGACTGGTCGGTTTTATCTTGAGTTGAGGAGTGGAGCTTGAGTCAATCTGAATCATCCACCGGCCGCCTTTGGGCGGGACGTGTCCTGACCGGACTTCCAATCGTATTTCTGCTCGGCGATGGCGCTGTGAAATTTACGAGCGCCGCAGGGGTGATCGAAGCATTTCATCATCTCGGCCTCCCCATTTCAACTGCGCCTGCGATCGGCTCTCTCGAACTCTTCTGTACCCTGCTCTATGCCTACCCGCGCACCAGCATTCTCGGCGCCGTGTTGCTCACCGGCTATCTTGGCGGAGCGACCGCAATTCACGTCCGGATCGGTGACCCGTTCTGGTTTCCGATTCTCATGGGCTTGATTGTTTGGGCTGGGCTGTATCTACGCGAATCCCGTCTGCACCCCTTATTGCCCCTCAGCAAATAGGGCAGATCACTCTGAAAGGAATCATCATGAAAGACTTTGTCACCTACCTGAACTTCGATCGAAATGCGCGCGAAGCGATGACCTTCTATGCAACCAGCCTCGGTGGAGAACTGGAGATCTCCAGCTTCGCCGATGGCCCCATGCCATCCTCACCGGAAACAAAGGATCTCGTCATGCACGCGAGAATCACCAAAGGCGGCAAGGTGCTGCTGATGGCTTCTGATTGCCCTCCAGGGATGTCCCTGCAGATGGGAAACAACTTCTCGATTTCGATCGACTGCGAGAGCAGGGAAGAAGTGGATCGCCTGGCCGCTGCGCTGGGCGCTGGCGGGACGGTGGTGATGGCGGCACAGGATATGTTCTGGGGTGCTTATTTCGGCATGATCAAGGACAAGTTCCAGGTGGCCTGGATGTTCAATTACGATGTCGCCAAGGCGCACTAATCGATCCTGAACGGAGTTCCGCCTGGGCTGCAGAATAGAAAGATGCGGGCAATCCAGGCGGACATCACGACACTGGCCGTAGACGCGATCGTCAATGCGGCCAACTCTTCTCTTCTCGGCGGGGGCGGCGTAGATGGCGCGATTCACCGCGCAGCCGGACCGGAGCTGTTGGAGGAGTGCCGGAGTCTTGGTGGGTGCAAGACCGGCGAGGCAAAGCTGACCAAGGGCTATCGCCTGCCAGCCCAGTACGTGATCCACACCGTGGGCCCCGTCTGGCGCGGTGGTGCTTTCGGCGAGGCGGAACTTCTGCGCTCCTGTTATCAGAGCTGCTTGCGCCTGGCGCAGCAGGTGCATGCCCGATCGATTGCTTTTCCATCGATCAGCACCGGCATCTATGGCTATCCCGTGGAGCAGGCGGCGAGGGTTGCGATCCAATCCGTGCAGGGAGCCGCATTCGACGATCTCATCTTTTGTTGTTTTTCACAGAAAGACCTGGAGATCTATGAAGCGCTGCTCAATGCCTCCATTCGGTGATAGAGTCGCTTTAGTCCGCAATGACAAGAACGATTTTTGCTTCCGCTGCACTGACAGTTTCACTCGCATCGGCACAGACCGCAAGGCCTCTGCCCCCGCTTCCCGCGCCTCTCTCGATCCCCAAGCCTGCGCCTGCTACCAACGAGCCTTATGCGCCGCAACCCATCCTTCCCGGTGGGATTGTCGTGCCGTTGTACCCGCCGAATTCTCCCTACCTCAAGGCCGATAAGCTCCGTGAGCCGGAGGTCTATAACATGAGCCAGGCCGTGCCCGGCCGCATCAGTAGCATCGTCGGCATCCACAACCCGTCGATTGAGGTTCATCTCGTCGAGAAGGGCATCAACACCGGCGCCGTTGTCATTCTGGCCGCTGGTGGTGGCCACAATACCTTGAATGTTGGCGGCGAGAGTGCTGACTTTGTTCCGTACTTCTTCAATTACGGCGTCAATACCGTCATCCTGCGCAACCGTCTCCGGCGCGATGGATACAACCCGCAGGTGGATGCAGTGAATGATGCGCTGCAAGCCATTCGTATGGTCCGCGCCTATGCGAAAGAGTGGAACATCGATCCGAATAAGATCGGCATGATGGGCTTCTCAGCCGGTGCAGAACTTTCAGCTCCGGCGGCCGTCCTATACGAGGAATTCGACAAGAAGAATAGTGACCCGGGTGATCCTTTTGCCGGTGTCAGTTCGCGTCCGGACTTTGTGGGCATCATCTACCCCGGCCCCTCACCGTTTGCGCGCAATCGTACGGCTCCGCCGATTCCGAAGAACGTGCCGCCAGCCTTCCTGACCTGCGCCAGTGCCGGTGATCGTGTGCATACGATCTGGGCGATGGAATACTACAACGCCATGCTGATGCAGGGTGTGCCAAATCTTGAGATGCACCTCTACGGCAATGGCCGCCATCCGGGCGATCCGCTGCCTGACGGCAGCCGGATGAGCGGTGGTTTGACCGATCGGAACAACATTCCTTTTGGGACCTGGCAACTCCGTTTCATCGATTGGTTCCGCGATTTGGGCTTTCTGCAGAAGCCTGGAGTGGAGACAAAAGCGGCCAAAGATGTCGCGGCTTTTGTCGCTCAGCCCCCACCGCCTCCACGTAGTTTTGGCCCGCCTCCACCGGCAAAGCCACAACCCTGATATCCTCAGCCCTTGATGGCTGCATTTCGCGAAGTACCTATTGAGAAGTTTGTTTTTGGTTGTCACCGCTTTGGATTCGGTCCGCCTCCAGGGGGCGGACCGGTCGATACGCTCAAGCATGTTGTCCCGCTGGTAAAGACCGCATTGGACCTGGGCATCCGGACTTTTGATTCCGCTGTCCTGTACCGTGCGACGCTGCAATTGGGACGTGCTCTTGAGGCGCTTGAGGTGGACCCGAATTCCATTGAGCTGCAGACCAAGTGCCTCCGCTATCTGGGGCTCCAGACGGCAGATGTGAAAGAGCACCAGCCGGAAGCACTCCTGCAGGGCATCCAAGCGCGTTACCGCGGGCTGACGGATAAGTGGGACACTTCACCAGAAGGCGTTGAGCAGCAGATTTGCCGGGAACGAATCGAATTTGGCGGCAAGTATTTGAAGGGCGTTGCTCTGCACGATCCTCCTGACAAGGAAAAACAGGCAGGCCTGGACTGGGCTCAGGATGTCAGCCGGCCAGTGGACTTCTTAAACCGCGCAAAACAGGCTGGCGCGATTGGCCGCATTGGCCTCGGCATTAAGGAGCCTGCCTTTGTGCACCGCTTTCTTTTGGAAGAACCCGGGATGCTCGACTATGCCGGCGTCACCTTCTGCCCCAGCATCCTCGGTCCGATGATGCGTATTCTGAACGCGGCGCAGTTGCATAAATTCGAAGTGACGCTGATGGGGATCAATTATGGCCAGGCCTTTACGCTGACCGAGGATCCTGCCACGGCTCCGGACTTCCTGTACAACTATGAGGTGGCCACGGCCGAAGAACGCGCGCTCATGTCGCGTTTCTACAAGATTTGCGGCTCCACCCCACTGCTGCATCTGGCTGCCGCGGTGGCTGGCTTGCTCGCGATGAATTTCCCCACGCTTCTCACGCAGATCGTCACCTCTACGATGACGCCAAGCCGTTTGGTTGAGACCGTGAAGCTGGTGCGCGAAGCTGAAGTTCCTGCTCCTGTCTGGGCAGAACTCAAGGCCGCGGAGTTGATTCCGAAAGAATTTCCAACCAGCTAGCGCTTCTTCCGCTTAAAGATCCTTGCGTGAAAGCTCGAGCTTCCGCATCAAGGCGTTCAAGGTGGTCCGGGGCATTCCCAGACGGTGTGCCGCCTTGGTGATGATGCCGCGTGTTTCGCGCAAGGCTCGCAGCACATGTTCCCGTTCCATCTCGTGGAGGGTGCCACAGGGCGAGGTCTCTTGGAATTCGGAGCGGATCTCGCTCAGAGGAACGCGCAGGGTCGATCCGGGCGACAGGATCACGGCCCGTTCGATGAAGTTTTCGAGCTCGCGGATGTTGCCTGGCCAAGTCCAGTTGGCAAGAGCCTTCATTGTCTCGGAAGGAATCTTATCGATCGTTTTGTTCATCTCCCGCGCATACTTCTGGGTGAAGTGCCTCACCAACAGCGGAATGTCCTCAGGCCGATCCCGCAATGGGGGCGTCGTAATCGGGAATACTTTCAGGCGGTAGTAAAGATCGCTCCGGAAGAGCTTCTCCTCAAGCATCTGTGTCAGGTTGCGATTGGTCGCAGCCACCAGCCGGACATCAATGGGAATGGTTTTGGTGCCGCCCAATCTCTCAAAGGACTTCTCTTGCAAGGCCCGCAGTAGCTTGGGTTGCAGGTCCAGCGGAATGTCCCCCACTTCGTCGAGGAACAAGGTTCCGCGATGGGCCATTTCAAAACGGCCAATCTTCTGCGCCAGCGCTCCGGTGAATGCTCCTCGTTCGTATCCGAAGAGTTCACTTTCCAGAAGCCCAGTGGGAATCGCGGCGCAGTTCAAGGTGACAAAGGGATGGTCGCAACGCTTGCTCCTCCGATGGATGGCGCGTGCGATCAATTCCTTGCCCGTACCTGTTTCCCCAAGAATCAGCACGGTTGCGTTGGTGGGCGCCACTGTTTCCACAAGATCCAAGACCTGCTTCAGTGAGGTGCTGCGGCCTACGATTTCTTCGAAGTTATGTTCCCTCTCTGAAACCTCTTCATTGATACAGTCGGTTCGTTTGCTCTCTCGAAGGTCCTGGATGAAGCTGATCCATCGAAAAGGCGAAAGCGTGAGAATCGCCGTTGCCACCATCACGGGAATGCGGGCGCCGTTCTTGCTGATCAGTTCCTTTTCAAACGGAGTGCAGGCTCCGAAGCGAAGTCCTTCTTCGTGGGCCATCTCGTCTTTGGCTAAGTGCTCGGCAGGAGTGAGGTCCTGCCATCGCAGGCGTCCATGATGCAAGTCCTCGCGGCTATAGTCCACCATCTCCAGAAAGGCATCGTTTGCCTCAAGGATGGAGTCGAACTCCCCCGAGGCAATCCCTGCGATTCTTGATTCTGAAGGCCCCGGGGTCAGATGGCTTCCTTCGTTCGGCAGGCGGGAGCTAAAATCCCGGACGATGCGTGCATAGCCCTGCAGCGCTCCATCAAAATCTTTGACAGCCATGGTGATTTCATTTGCCCAGAAGTGGTCTCCATTTTTCTTTCGGCCCCAGCATTCGGTTCCACAATGGCCTTCCTGGTCTGACCGGTGGAGGTCTATTTGCAACTTGCTGCGGAGCTCCGTGTCTTCGGGATAGAGCATTTGCAATCTCCGGCCGATGACCTCTTTTTCGGAGTATCCGTAGAGCTGTTCCGCGCCTGCATTCCAGGTGACGATGGTGCCCAGCGGATCGATTAGCAGGGCTGCATACTCGGAGGTCCAGGCCGTTGGGACATGGGGTCCGTTACTCCGCCCATTGGAATCGCTCTTACGGCGTAGTCCTTCCTCTCTGGCGATCTGGAGTTTGCTGGACTGCGCGCCGCGATTGAGAATGCCTTTCCAGAGGGTAGCGGTGTCAGACGGGGCGAACGGCGAGAGCATCTCGTCCAGGCGGCCCTCTCCATGAGACGAACTCAGGGCTCTTGCCCGCGCAGTGCTTTGCTGTTTCCGCTCGTATTCTGCAATTGGGACTGGAGCTGATGGACGATATGCGATGGCTTGGACCATCCACTCCAGTTGCCGCAAGCCCCTCTCAACAAACCAAGTCGTAGACTTCAATGCTTCGACCGCCGAAGACATCATGCTCCTCCTTTCTTACTTCGCCTGCTCCGCACAGGCGATAACACTTGAAGCGATGCTAGCATTTAGCACTTCAATTTGATGTCCTCTTTTGAACGCATTTGGTTATGAGAGTAAGGGATATTTATCCAATTAGTCAGTTTTGAAGTTTTACTCATTATCTGTAAGTAGAGTCGGGCTATAGGAGTACTGGGGGTGGTTTCTTTGAGAATGGGAATTTGGCAATGCGTGCCGTAATGTGATTTCAGATACGAAATGAGGCCACAGTGCGCTGTTTTGTTTCACAATGAAAATATTTCTGAAACAGATCGCAATTGTGATGCAACGAAAATTGCGAGGAAGATGGGCGTTTTCCTGCTCGAGATCTCGGTTTCTGGGCGTCGAAGCTGGGAACGAGTCCAAGAAAAGGAGTGGGTCCTGGAACGGATGGATTAGACCATTCGCCTTTCTGGGCGGGGCATCTCTCGTTGCAGTACTAAGAAGACGGTGCGTGGTTCTACAAAATGACGCACCGCCGCGGGACTATTTAGAACTTCCATTCCCAGTTGAGAATTTCGGGCATATCGTCGCCATATTGATTCACATACTGCCGGTGTTCAATCAGCTTGTCTCGTAAAAACTGCTTGAAGTGGCCGGTGGTGTCGCGGATTCGCGCTACCCGGTCGACGACATCGCCGGCCAAGTGGAAGCGGTCGAGGTCATTGAGCACGGTCATATCGAAGGGGGTGGTGGTGGTTCCTTCTTCTTTGTACCCGCGCACATGGAAATTGTCATGATTCGTGCGCCGGTATGTCAGCCTGTGGATCAGGGTCGGGTATCCATGATAGGCAAAAATGACGGGGCGATTGGTCGTGAAGATGGAGTCGAATTCCGTGTCCGGCAATCCGTGTGGATGTTCGCTTTTTGGTTGCAGCACCATCAGATCGACGACGTTTACAAAACGAATCTTGAGGTCGGGAACATGTTCTCGCAGTAGGCTCACCGCCGCGAGCGCTTCGAGAGTGGGGACATCGCCCGCGCAGGCAATCACTACATCGGGCTCGCCGCTCTGATCGTTGCTCGCCCAATCCCAGATGCCAACCCCGGTTGTACAGTGTTTGATCGCCGATTCGAGGTCCAGCCACTGCCGCTCCGGTTGCTTGCCCGCGACAATGACGTTGACATAATTGCGGCTCCGCAGGCAGTGATCCACCACCGAGAGTAGGGTATTGGCGTCGGGAGGAAGATAGACGCGGACGACATCGGCCTTCTTATTGACAACGTGGTCAATGAAGCCCGGGTCCTGGTGGCTGAAGCCATTGTGGTCCTGCCTCCAGACATGCGAAGTGAGGAGATAGTTCAGGGAGGCGATCGGTTTTCTCCATCCAATCCGCCGGGTGGTCTTGAGCCATTTCGCGTGCTGGTTGAACATCGAATCGACGATGTGGATGAAGGCCTCGTAGCAGGAAAAGAAGCCATGGCGGCCGGTGAGAAGATAGCCTTCCAGCCAGCCTTGGCAGAGATGTTCGCTCAGCACTTCCATGACGCGGCCGTCTGGCGAGACGTGATCGTCGATGGGAATAATCTGCGCCGTTGAGGTGCGATCGGTGATGTCAAACAAGGCGGTCAGCCGGTTGGACGCCGTCTCATCCGGCCCGAAAATGCGGAAGTCCCGCCGCTCCCAATTCAGTTTCATCACGTCGCGCAGAAACTGGCCCGCCACTTGAGTGGCTTCGGCGATGACACTGCCCGGATGGTTGACTGCCACCGCGTAGTGCTGCATGTCGGGCATCTGCAAATCGCGCAGGAAGATCCCGCCATTGGCGTGCGGGTTTGCCGACATCCGGCTCTGCCCTTTAGGCGCCAGTGCGGCTAACTCGGGTAGCAGCGCACCTTCCGCGGTGAAGAGCTCTTCCGGTTTGTAGCTCCGCATCCATTGCTCCAGCATCTGCAGGTGCTCGGGTTTTGTGGCCAATTCGGCGAGTGGCACTTGATGGGATCGAAAGGTATTTTCTACCGGTTTACCGTCGACAAACTTTGGTCCGGTCCATCCTTTCGGAGTCTTCAGAATCAGGAGGGGCCAGAGGGGCCTCACCTGAAAGCCATTTGTCCGGATCTCGTTCTGGATTCCCCGGATCTCTGTGACTATCTGATCGAGCGTAGATGCCATGAGCGGATGGAGAAGCTCAGGGTCATCGCCCTCGACAAAGTAAGGCTTGTAGCCATAACCCAGGAAGAGCTGCTCCAATTCCGGCTGCGGAATGCGCGCCAGCACGGTCGGGTTCGCGATCTTATAACCGTTGAGGTGCAGGATCGGAAGGACGGCCCCGTCGTGTACGGGGTCGAGGAACTTGTTGGAATGCCAGCTTGCCGCAAGGGCGCCCGTCTCTGCTTCTCCGTCGCCAATCACACAAGCCGCTATGAGATTGGGATTATCGAACACTGCACCATAGGCATGTGTCAGGACATAGCCCAGCTCACCGCCTTCATGGATGGAGCCAGGAGTTTCCGGTGCAACATGGCTCGGAATTCCGCCGGGGAAAGAGAACTGCTTGAACAGCTTCTGCAATCCAGCGGTATCGTGGCCAATGCTCGGGTAAACCTCGCTATAAGTGCCCTCCAGATAGGTATTGGCGACGACGCCTGGCCCTCCATGGCCAGGGCCTGCGAGAAAGATCATATTCAAGTCGAAGCGCCGGATGACCCGGTTCAAGTGGGCATAGATGAAGTTCAACCCAGGCGTGGTGCCCCAGTGTCCCAGCAGCCTGGGCTTGATATGCTTGATCGTCAACGGTTCCCGTAGTAGCGGATTGTCCAACAGATAAATCTGCCCGATCGACAGATAATTTGCGGCTCTCCAATAAGCATGGAGTGGTTTCCATTCGTCGCAAGACACGTCATTCATTCGTCTTCTCCTTGGATTTCTCCACGATTGCAAAAGCAGCGCGAGCCAGCACGGACTCTTCATTCGTACGAATCACGCGGACACAGGCGGGACTGTCCTCTTTGGAGATGACGCACGAATTGGACTGGTTTCGGGCACTGTCAATCGAGATCCCAAGAAACTCGAGACCGGCACAGATGCGCTTGCGGATTTCCGGAGCGTTCTCCCCAATCCCTCCGGCAAAGACAACCGTATCAATGCCGCCTAATACCGTGGCAAATGCGCCCAGCCATTTTCTGGCTTGATAGCAGAACAACTCGACTGCCTCAGCCGCTCGCTCATCCTGCGCTTGCCGCTCCAGCAGATCGCGCATATCGGAGCTGCTGCCGGAAACGCCCAGGAGACCGCTCTCATGGTGCACCATCCGGTTGAAGTCCTCTGCGCTCATTCTCTCTGTGCGCAGTATGTACGCTGCCACGCCCGGATCCAGATCTCCGGCTCGTGTCCCCATCACCAGCCCTCCGGCGGGTGTAAAGCCCATGCTTGTATCGACACTCCGCCCCTCTCGTAAGGCGGCCATGCTGGCGCCATTCCCCAGATGAGCGAGCACAACGCGGCCACGAGCCGCCTGCCTTCCGGCGATGTTGGTGAGAGATTCGAGGAGGGATTGGTAGGAAAGGCCGTGGAAGCCGTAGCGCTCTACTCCTTGCGCCTCGAATCTTTGGGGAATGGGGAGCAGGCGCGCAACGCGGGGCATGCCGCGATGAAAAGCGGTGTCGAAGCAGACGATCTGCAGGAGTTGCGGCATTCTACGAGCGAACGCCTCAATCCATTCGATTTCCCGTGGCAGGTGTTCCGGATCGAACGGACTGATCTGGCGTAATTCTTCCAGAAGTTCGGGTGTCACCCGCTCCGGCTGCGTATGGTGCATCCCATGAACCACGCGATGCCCCACCGCAACGATCGCATCGAAGCCAATCTCCTTCTCGATCCAGTCCAGCAGGGACTCGCCATCGAGAGTCAGGTTCTGCACAGCGCCGCTGCGTAGAACCTCAAACTGCAATGTCTCTTGCCCCGATCCCACGCGGTCCAGCTTGCCTTGTCCCCAGCAGTTGAGCGAATCCGATTGGATCTCGTAGCAGGCAAAGCGAATGCTGGAGGAACCCGCATTGATGGTGAGGATCGTTGGTGGAGGGGGCATGCCGATTGGACTAGCATATGCAATCGGCATGCAAATCACAGCAAGGCGCTAGGTTCGGAAGAAGCGCTTTCCGATCAAAAGCAGTCCCGCGGCCGACATCAGAATGCTGGCAGGCTCCGGAACCGCAGAGGGTGCTCCGACAAAGCCGTTGCTTCCGAAGTCCACCCGGCCCGTGGAGTTATCGAATGCGTTACAGCTATTTGAAACCACATTGGTGTCCATGGTAACGGCAGCATTCAGTGCGATCGCGCGGCCACAGATCACAGAGACATTTGTGGTCAGAGTGATGCTGGTGAGTGCAATCACGTTGCCCGCAAACGTCGTACCCGTACCCAAAGTGGCTGAACTCCCCACCTGAAAGTACACCCCGGTACTGGCGTCACCGTTGATCACCGTAACATTAGCGTTGGATGCGGTGGTTAAGGTAGAGCCGATCTGAAAAACAAATAGAGCATTCGGATTGTTCTGCGCGTCGAGCGTTAGGGTTCCTGTCAACTGAGCAGAAGAGCTGAAGTAATAGACTCCGGGGGTCAATGTCAAGCCTCCAAGGTCCGTTCCCGACAGGTTGGTAGTGAACGGAAGGGCGACAAGTTCATTGTATGCCGTGAGTGCATCGGCTTGAGCGTTCTGGGCCTGGATATCGTCATTATGTACGACAGAGGATCCAATCAATGTGAGGTTGCCCTCACCGGTAATTGAGGTGCCCGGCCATAGTCCCAAGTCGCCATTGAGCGTCGTCGGACCGGTAATGGTGACTGTGGTTGCTCCGAGAACGGCAAAAGGTACGGCTGTGCCAAGCGTTACAGTTGCTGCTGCGGCTTGGGTTCCGAAGATTGAGAGAAGTGCCAGGATGGAAAGTCCTGGAAAACAGAGACGCACATTCGCCTGGATGGGTGAATTCATGTTGACAAGCTCCGGAGCTGCAAGAGCAATTCCAGGCCCATATCTCAAAAGTGCTGCAATTTCTACTGAACTCTCTTAGGCCGAACGGTGGAATAGTACTCCACTCAAGTTGTACTTACGGGCTAGCCGCTGGGGGGAGAAGAATCCCGCGCCGCGAGGTGACCATGTGAGGTCAATTGACGGAATAAGGTCAGCTTTCCAGGATGTGTTCTGATGATTCCCTGCTTGTAACGCCAGCCCCCTTTCGGCTGTCTCCAGAGCAAAGAAAGCTTGGGTTAGAAAACGGCTCTCAGTTGCAGAAATGTAGCTGAATCAGGTCCTGGTTTGGGTTGTGATGGAACGCCTCGGTGCAACAGTGCGATCCTAGATGGAGGACTCGCTCCGGTGCAGTTGTCTCGTGAGCCAGCAGTATCGGTTTGAACACCTTCGTTGCCGCTACGAATGCTCTGTTCGGTTTGATATTGGTTCGCTCACTTGGTGCGTCCCCATTCCCTACACCTACGTTTCTGCAGCGCATTGGCAATGGCTGAAATGCTGCTAAGCGTCGATTCGAAGGACTTCACGCGGCCGGTCCAGAATGCTCTATGGCACCCCGAAAAACGATGGATCGAGGCACTTTGAACAAATCAATCATGGGGCAATTTCTGCCCGGCGCGCTACGCTTGCGTCTGGTGAGCCTGGCTGATATTTTCTTTGGCTGCTCCCATCGCAGAATCTCTCTCCCAATGACTCTCCAAGAGGAAGAAGGCGGGTACCACAAGCAGCTGGGGCGGCCGGAATCTTATGTCGCGTGTCTTGATTGCGGACGCCGGTTCATATACGACTGGAACACGATGCGCGTGACGCGCCGCGAACTTCCCATTGTGAAAGTGGTGGTCTTGCTGTGCTTGCTCGACACAAACCTTGTGCGGAATGCCGGGCGGCTATCGGATCCAACCGTGGTGTCTCCACGCTTTCATGCTTGAGCCGTGAGAGCCTCTTTAGACTTGAGTTGTTTTGCCCGCCAGCCTTCCCCCCACCCACGCCCACGGTAAAGCCGTCACGGCGAGTCCGATGGAATACCACTTGGGGCCATACTCTGGCCCTTCATTCCAGGTGCCGATGACGCCCGCGGTTGCCAGCACCGTTCCGATCACTCCCAGAACGAGCGCATAGAACATCGGTCTTGCCGGGGCCAGCTTGGCCGCGACATAGCTTCCCAGAATGCCGAAGATCGCCCGATAGACAGAGGCCAATAGCCAGAGCGGTGTTTCCATCGGCTGCCCCATCGGAGGGAAGATTCCCGTCCCGTGCATCAAGGCGTCGGTCCCCACGGAGAGCAGCACCACAACCAGAAATCCTGCGCCGAGTGCGGCTGCGGCGCGGCCGGTCTGCTGCGGCTGTGTTGTTTCAATCATTGTCCTTTGATCCTTTTGATCCGTAGAGTGCTGTTAAGAGAGCAGCAAGATTGTTGTAGCATTCGGCGACGCCCTGGTCCATCGGGGTCTTCAGGATTGCGTCGCGTGTTTGCTGGGAATCGTACTCCATGGTCAGAGTCAGGAGCGTCTTTTCTCCCACTTCGCTGAGCTCAAGTGTTCCCACGGCCTCGCCCTCATACCAGCTCTCGTCGAACTTCTCGGTCTGCACCATCCGCTCTGGAATGATGAGTTCGCGAATCACGCCGCCCATCCCCATCTCGATTCCTTTGGGGCTACGCCAGACATAGCGATAGGCGCCACCGACGCGGAGGTCCATATCGCAAACCACCATCGTCCATCCTGGAGGCCCTGAGAACCAGCGCAACATCAACTCAGGCTGGGTCATCGCATCGAATACCAGATGGCGCGGGGCATGGAACAGCCGGGTCATCACAATGTTGCGCTCTCCGCTCGTCGATACGGTCAAGTTTGCCGGATTCGTCATTGTTTCTTTCCTTTCAAACCTCGCGGGTGCCGGGCGCCCGCTTTCTTCATCTCCACCAACAGGGCATCCAGGCGTGAGAAGTTGAGTTCCCAGAATTCCCGGTAGCTTTCGAGCCATGCATTGGCCTGCGCGAGGGGTGCAGGCTCAAGGCGGCTTGGCCGTCTTTGTGCATCCCGGCCGCGAGAGATCAATCCGGCTTTCTCCAATACCTTCAAGTGCTTTGAGATTGCCGGCTGTGTCAGCGCAAAAGGCTCTGCCAGTTCGCTGACGGACGCTTCCCCTTGGGCGAGCCTTGCCAGGATTGCTCGCCGTGTCCGGTCGGCTAGGGCCGCAAAAGTTGCATCCAGACTTGCATCACTACTTGATTGCATAACCAAGTGGAAATATACGGTCTCTTGTTCTTTCTGTCAATCGAAAAGTTTTGAAATGCCATAAGATCATTGGAGTCAAAACTCACTTCTGGATCACTCCGGACGCTGCGGAGATGCCTGGACAGGATTTTTCCCTTTCCATGTCGAGAACGCCCGGGCCGCTCCGACTCCTCTATGAAATCGCGTCAAGCCGATGCGAGAATCGAAAGGATCAAATGATATGAAATACATTCTGATGATGTCGCAGAAGTGCTCCGAGGGCCCTAGCATCCTCGATTGGCCTCAGGCCGACATCCAGGCTCATATTGGCTTTATGATCAAGCTCAACAAAGAGCTTGTTGCCTCAGGGGAGTTGGTTTCTGCCGAGGGCCTGGCTTTCCCGAATGAAGCAAAACTTGTTCGGGCTGGCGCGGATGGCGAACCGATCACCGATGGTGTTTTCCCGGAGTCAAAGGAGTTTCTCGCCGGTTATTGGATTGTCGATGTGGAGAGTCCCCAGCGCGCTTACGCGATTGCGGCAAAGGCTTCTGCTGCTCCTGGTGTGGGTGGGGCGCCGCTGAATATGGGGATTGAAGTCCGGCAGATCATGAGTGGGCCACCTCCAGAGTCTCTGTGATTCCCCGGCGACTGGACCCGCAAACAGAGCACCTGCTTCGCGAATTGGCGCCTCAGGTTCTGGGCTCTGTGATGCGCCGCTTTCGCGATTTTGCTGCAGCGGAAGATGCGGTGCAGGAGGCACTTGTTGCCGCTGCGTTCCAATGGCCCCGCGATGGACTCCCGGAACATCCACGAGGGTGGCTGATCCAGGTCGCTTGTCGGCGTATGGTGGATCACCAACGCAGTGAGATTGCTCGCCGCCACCGCGAAGGCATTGTGGCCGGGCAGCAAAAGGAGCAGGAGTCAGAGCAGGACGATACGCTCATCCTGCTCTTTATGTGTTGTCATTCCGCTTTGACGCCGGCTTCGGCAATTGCTCTGACCTTGCGCGCTGTTGGTGGGCTGAGTACTGCAGAGCTGGCAAGTGCCTTTCTTGTGCCAGAGTCGACGATGGCGCAACGCATCAGCAGGGCGAAGCGCAGCATCAAAGACTCGGGAGTGCCGTTTCGTCCTCCTACCAGCGAAGAGCGGGCGCAACGTCTTCGCTCTGTCCTGCATGTGCTCTATTTGATCTTCAATGAGGGCTACACGAGCAGTAGCGGCAGCAGTCTGCAACGGTGCGAATTATCGCGGGAAGCAATTCGGCTTACCCGGGCTGTCCATGCTCTGTTGCCGGAAGATGCGGAAGTGACGGGTCTGCTGGCATTGATGCTGCTGACCGATGCCCGTCGCCTTGCCCGCACCGGTGTCGATGGGGAACTCATCCCGCTGACGCAGCAGGACCGCAGCAAGTGGGATCAAGATCAAATCAAAGAAGGCATTGCACTGCTAACCGCTGCACTCTCCAAAGCTTCGGTTGGACCCTATCAACTCCAGGCCGCCATCGCTGCTTTACACGATGAAGCGGCAACGGCAAAAGAAACAGACTGGCCGCAAATCCTGGCGCTGTACGAACTGTTGCAGCGCGTGTCTGACAACCCGATGGTGATCCTGAATCACGCGATTGCAGCCGCAATGGTACATGGCCCGGCCACCGGCCTCAGACTGTTGGACCAGCTTGAGCGCGACGGGCGTCTGGCGGGTCATCATCGTCTTGATGCCGTGCGTGCCCATTTTCTCGAGTTGGCTGGGGATCGCGAAGCGGCCATCACATACTATCTTCTTGCCGCCAGCCGCACCACCAATCTTCCCGAGCGCAACTATCTGACCACTCAGGCGGCACGCTTGCGCGACTAGCGCCCTTCCGTTCTCCGCCCATGCCTGTAAACTTGTCGCATGGACCTCACAATTAATGGTGTCCGTCGCACCGTGCGCAGCGATCCTGGTCGTCCCTTGCTTCACGTCCTTCGTGATGAGCTCGACCTCACCGGAACCAAGTATGGCTGTGGCGAAGGCCAATGCGGCGCCTGTACTGTGCTTCTTGATGGAGCCGCTGTGCGGTCTTGCCTCACCCCCATCCGCGCCGCTCAGGGCAAAGCAATCACCACGATTGAAGCGCTCGAGCGCAACGGCGAACTCCACCCCGTGCAGCAGGCCTTTCTCCAAGCAGACGCGCTGCAATGCGGCTTTTGCACCGCTGGAATGATCATGGCTTCGGTGGGACTGCTCCAGAAGAATAGCGACCCGAGTGCGGGTCAGATCCAGTCCGCCCTCCAAGGCAATCTCTGCCGTTGTGGCACTTATCCCCGCATTGTCGAAGCCGTTCAACTTGCAGCGAAAGCAGGCACCCGCAATGTCTAATTTCGAAATCGAAGCCGAACGCTACGAACTCCACGCAAGCCCCACTTACAACTTCTCTCCCCATCGCCGTGGCTTCCTGAAATCGATTGGCGGCGGCCTGGTCGTGTTGCTCTCGCTGAACGCGCAGGAATCGGGACGGCGCGGTAGCGGCAACGCAACCCCGCAGAATCTGGGCGCCTGGCTGCACATTGCCCAATCTGGAGCGATCACCGTCTATACGGGCAAGGCGGAAGTGGGGCAGAACATTCGCACTTCGCTCGCGCAGGCAGTGGCCGAAGAGCTCCACGTCGATCCCAGCACGATCACACTGGTGATGGGCGACACGCAACTGACGCCTTACGACATGGGCACCTTCGGCAGCCGCACGACGCCGATCATGGCGCCGCAACTGCACAAGGTGGCGGCCGAGGCTCGTGAGATGCTGCTCGATCTTGCGGCCGCGCAGTGGAAGCTCGATCGCAAACTGCTGAGCATCCGTGATGGCCGCGTCCAGAACCCGGCTGGCGCCTCGCTTACTTTTGGTGCACTGACCAAAGGCCAGCAACTGACGCGCACCATTACGGCAGACATCGCCGTCACGCCTGCTACCGAGTGGAAGGTGGCGGGGCACGATCTGCGCAAGCTGAATGCCCGCTCGATCGTCACAGGCAAAGAGAAGTACACATCAGACCTGAAGCTGCCGGGAATGGTCTACGGCCGTGTTGTGCGTCCTCCGGCTTTTCGAGCCCAACTGCTCACGGCTGACCTCGATGCGGCAAAGCAAATGCCCGGCGTCGCCGCGGTGCGCGATGGCGATTTCCTCGGCGTCACCTGCAGCGATGCAGCACAACTCGAAGCAGCCAGCGCTGCTGTCAAAGCGACGTGGAAGACCACACCACAACCGAAGTCGAGCGAGCTTTTCTCCTGGCTCAAAACGCACCCCGCTGCGGCAATCGAATGGAAGCCAAGCGAAGCCGACATCCACACCGAGGCAACTTACACGCTGCCTTACATCGCGCATGTACCGCTTGAGACACGCGCGGCTGTCGCGCAATGGGAGGGCGATGCGCTGACGGTTTGGACAGGCACGCAGGTTCCCTTCGGTGTGCGTGCGGAGTTGGCCGATGCCTTCAAGATTCCCGAAGAAAAAGTCCGCGTGATCGTGCCGCCGACAGGTTCTGGCTACGGTGGTAAACACAGCGGCGAGTGTGCGGTGGAGGCGGCCCGTCTCGCGAAGGCGGCAGGCAAACCCGTGAAGCTGCAATGGACCCGGGAGGAGGAATTCACCTGGGCTTACTTCCGGCCCGCAGGCGTGATTGACGTCCGCGCTGGAGCACGCAAGGACGGCACGATTCTCGATTGGCAGTTCCATAACTTTAATTCCGGCGGCGCTGCCTTGCGCAGTCCTTACAACATCCCCAATCAGATTGCGGTGTTCCACCAGGCAGATTCGCCTCTGCGGCAAGGCTCATACCGGGGCCTGGCTGCTGCGGCCAACCACTTTGCCCGCGAATCGCACATGGATGAGCTGGCCCGCGCCATCGGGATGGAGCCCGCCGCCTTCCGTTTCAAAAATGCTACGGACCCGCGTCTCCGCGCGGTCATCGAAGCGGCAACAGAACGCTTCCATTGGGGGCAGGCAAAGAGCCGTCCAGGACAGGGCTTCGGGATGATGGCTGGTTTGGACAAGGGCGGCTATGTCTCGGCCTGTGTCGAGATCACGGTGACGAACAATCAGGTGCGTGTGGATCGCATCGTCCAATCCTTCGAGTGCGGCGCGATTGTGAATCCGTTGCAGTTGAAGAGTCAGATTGTCGGTGGGGCGATCATGGGCCTTGGCGGCGCGCTGTTGGAGCAGATCGATTTCGACAACGGCCGCATTTTGAACCCGAAGTTGTCGCAGTACCGTGTTCCGCGCTTCGGCGATGTGCCGTTGATTGACGTGGTGCTGGTGGATCGCAAAGACCTGCCGTCGGCAGGCGCGGGAGAAACGCCGATTGTTGCGATCGCCCCGGCGATTGCCAATGCGATCTTCGACGCAACCGGCAAGCGCCTGCGGGCGATGCCGCTGAAGCTCTAAACCCCTCTGCAACAATGAAGTACAAGTGACAGGCCCCTTTGACATCATTGGCGATGTGCATGGCTGCGCGGAAGAGCTCCGCGCCCTGCTCGTCCAACTCGGCTGGCAATCGCAGCCCCTCCCAACCAACAACGCTCTCTGGGGCAACGAATCCTGGCAGCATCCCGAAGGCCGGATCGCGATCTTTGTCGGCGATCTGGTCGATCGTGGCCCGCGCATCCTCACCTCGCTGTGCATCGTGCGCAATATGATCGCCTCGGGCGTTGCCCATTGCGTGCTGGGCAATCATGACGAGAAGCTCTCCCGCTGGTTGCGTGGCCGCAAGGTGCAGATCAATCACGGCCTCGAACGCTCCGTTGCCGAACTCCAGCGGTTGCACCGCAGTGAACGCGGGCTCATCGCCACTTTCCTTGAGGAACTGCCGCTCCAATTGATTCTCGATGGTGGCGCGCTCGTTGTTGCTCATGCCGGCCTGTCCGAAGAATTGCATGGCCGCAATTCGCCGGCAGTCCGTGCCTTCTGCCTCTATGGACAAACCACGGGCAAGACCGACAAGTTTGGCTTGCCCATCCGTGGCGACTGGGCGACAAAATATAGTGGCAAGGCGCTGGTCGTCTTCGGGCACACGCCGGTGGTCGAACCGCTCTGGAAAAACAACACGGTCAACATCGACACCGGTGTGGTGTTTGGGGGCAAGCTCAGCGCGCTGCGCTACCCCGAGCGCGAGATCGTTTCCGTACCCGCGCGCAAGCAGTATACAGTTCCGGCCCGGCCGCTGGCTGCCGTAGAGCCGGAAGACGCCTCATTGCAGGATCTTTAGCTCCACCGGTTTCATTGGCACCGGCTTCTTCGGCCACACTTTTCCCACCGCGATGGAGGCCTTGAAGAGCAGTCCAACCGGCAGAACGCCGCCCAGCTTATAGTTCCCGATCGCGGCCAGCCCCATCGAAGCGATGCAGCCGCACTGCGAGCAGTCCGGTTTGCCACCAAACTGGCAGGGCGTCACCTCGGTTTTGAAGTCGGCTGAGAGCGTCTGGGTCGTCAAGGCAAAGATGCAGTCTTCCGGACGATGGGGCGGCGCCTCAAACTGGTGGATTAGGGGCGAGCTCATGTCGAGCTTCGGAAAGGCAACCCGCAACTCCAGCAGCTCCGCCACAACCCGGCGACGTTCCTCGGGCGTCAGGATCTCCGGTGCGACGTCCCCCACCTGCGGCGTGAAGATGCTGAACCAAACTTTATGGATCTCGGCCCGTGGGGTCCAGAACTCCAGAAACTCGCGCAAGTAGCCGGGCCGCTTCAGCATCTGCCCTGTAATCGTGCTGTGGATGGTCACCTTCTGCCCGGCGATGTTCTTCAGGATCCGCTCATAGGTGGCCGGGCTGCGCCGCACGTCGTGCTCGGGCTGCAAGCCGTCGATCGACACCACCAGGCTCATCTTCGGCAGTGTTGCCCACTCATCTGGAAAAGTCCGAAACGCGCTCGTCACCACCTGGACATGCACCCCACGCTGGACAATCAGGGGAATCATGATCTCCAACTCGCGATAGCGCACCAGCGGATCGCCCCCCACTAAGGAGAGATGCATCGGCTTGAGCCGATCCACCACCTCCAGTACCCCATCCACCAGTGCTTGCCCCTTACGGTCACTTAAGCTGCGCAAGGTGGCGCCGCCCCCCAAGTGAGAATCCTCATAGGCATAGCAACCGGGGCAACGCAGAGGGCATTCCTTGGTGATCTCGATCGATAACGATGGATGCTCCCCTTTCAGAATCTTCCCCCAGGCCCCCAATATTTCAGAAGTCTTCACTCCACATCCTTTCGACTCCGCAGCGGATCCCTCATTGCTTAGATGCTTTTGCACCCCTTCGGAAACAGGAACTATGCAGGGATTGGTACGATTTCCCGTTTTCCTTAGAACTCTTCAGAGAAGGCGACGTCTCCCGTGACCGCCACCTGGTAGGCCGAGACACGGCGTTCAAAGAAATTGGTGAGCTCTTGCACGTCTTGCAATTCCATGAAATCGAAGGGATTCTTCGATCCATATAGGGGAGGCAACTGGAGGGCTTCCAGTCTGCGATCGGCTACATATTGCAGATACTCGCGCATACTGGCCACCGACAGTCCCGTCACGCCAATGCTGAGCGTGTCTTCGGCAAAGGCGACTTCGCACTCCACCGCCTCGCGGATCATCTCCGCCACGCGTTCTCCGAAACTCGCGTCAAACAGTTCTGGCCGCTCGTGGCGTGCGGTGGCGATCACTTCCATCGCGAACTGAATGTGCGCGCTCTCGTCGCGAAACACCCAACTGGTGCCGGCGGCTAAGCCTTGTAGTAGGCCGCGCGAGCGTAAGTAATAGACATAAGCGAAGGCGGCAAAGAAAAATAAACCTTCAATGCAGGCCGCGAAACAGACAAGATTCAATAAAAAGGCCCGCATCTGCTCGTCCGTGCGGAGTTCCGTCAGTTCGTTGATCGACTCGATCCACTTAAAACAAAACTGAGCCTTCTTTTGAATCGACGGAATGGTGTCAATCGCCGCAAATGCTTCCGCTCGCTCTTGTGGATCGGAAACATAAGTGTCCAGCAGCGTGAGATAAAACTGCACGTGCAAGGCTTCCTCATACAATTGCCGCGACAAGTACATGCGGGCTTCGGGTGAATTGATGTGCTGGTAGAGGTTGAGCACCAGATTGTTGCCGACAATGCTGTCGCCGGTGGCAAAGAAAGCCACCAGCCGCTTGATCAGATGCTGTTCTGCAGGCGTCATGCGGGAGCGCAGGTCGGTGACGTCGGTGGAGAAATCCACTTCTTCGACGGTCCAGGTGTTCTTGATTCCCACCTTGAACATGTCGAAGAAGACGGGATATTTCATCGGGCGCAAGGTGAGGTTGAAACCGGGGTCGAGAATCATGTTACTGGCAGGCCTCACAGCTTTCGGGGCTTTCTAAGGAACAGGCGACGGCACGCGCCGCACTCGGAGCGCTGACGGTGGTCTTGGCGATCTTGGACGCCGGACGGGAGCGCAGATAGTAAGTCGTCTTGAGTCCTTTCTTCCAGGCATACATATACATGGAAGAAAGTTTTCCGATGGTCGGGCTTTCGAGGAAAAGGTTCAGCGATTGGCTCTGGTCGATGAAGGCTCCACGCTCGGCAGCCAGATCAATCAGGGAGCGCATCGGCACTTCCCAAACAGTGCGATACACCTCGCGCAATCCCGCCGGTACTTCTTCGATTCTTTGCACAGAACCTTCGCCAAGCTTCAGCCGGTTTCGCAGATCCTCCGTCCACAGACCGAGGGCCTTCAATTCCTGAGCGAGGTAACGGTTGACCTGGATGAAGTCGCCCGAAAGCGTCTCCCGCTTGAACAGATTGGAGATTTGCGGCTCGATACATTCATAGCAGCCGGCAATCGAAGCGATGGTTGCGGTGGGGGCGATGGCGATCAGCAGCGAGTTGCGCAATCCAAAGTGCTGGATGCGTTGGCGCAGGGCGTCCCAACGGGTGGGATCGTTTGGTGCGATGCCCCAGGCATCGAACTGGAGATCGCCGACTGCGGCACGCGTCTCGGCAAACGAAGGGTGCGGACCAAACATCTCGGCCAGGCTGCAAGACGCACTGAGGGCATGAAAGTAGATCTCCTCCTGGATCTGTGTCGAAAGCCGGCGTGCCTCCTCTGAGGCAAAGGCGAGCTTCAACTGGAAGAAGACATCCTGCAAGCCCATGATCCCCAGGCCCACCGGACGCCAGCGCCGGTTCGACACGGCTGCTGTATCAGTGGGATAGAAGTTAATGTCGATCACACGATCGAGGAAGGGAACGGCGCTCGCGACGGTCGCGGCCAGCTTCTCAAAGTCGAAGGCCCCATTCGTCACATGCCGCGCCAGATTCACCGAACCGAGGTTGCACACCGCCGTCTCTGATTGTGAGGTGACTTCGGTGATCTCGGTACACAGATTGCTCAGATGGATGACATTCTGCGGCTGTAGCGTCTGGTTCGATTTCTGATTGCAGGCGTCCTTGAAGGTCATCCAGCCGTTGCCGGTCTCAGCGAGGGTACGCATCATCCGCGAGTACAGGTCACGCGCTTGCATCTGGCGTTCGTACTTGCCTGCGGCTTCGGCCTCGAGATAGGCCTTGCGGAAGGCTTCGCCATAAAGATCGGGAAACTCCGGCACCCGCGCCGGGTCAAATAAAGACCAGGGGCCATCTGTCTCCACCCGTTCCATAAACAGGTCGGGAACCCAGTGAGCAAGATTCAGGTTGTAAGTGCGGCGCGCCTCGTCGCCGGTATTTTCACGCAACTCAAGAAATTCTTCAATGTCGGCATGCCAAGGCTCCAGATAAACGCAGCAGGCGCCCTTGCGCTTGCCGCCCTGATTGACGGCCAGCACTGAAGAATCGAGGGTCTTCAACCACGGCACGATGCCATTGGATTGGCCGTTCGTACCGCGAATCAGAGACCCGCGCGAGCGAATGCGGTGATAGGCCAGTCCTACTCCGCCCGCAAACTTCGACAGCCGTGCGATGTCTTTGTAGCGGTCGTAGATCGAATCAAGATTGTCTTCCGGCGAATCGAGCAAAAAACAGGAAGACATCTGCGAATGTGTCGTTCCGGAATTGAACAAGGTGGGCGAACTGGGCAGATACTCCAGAGCTCCCAGCAAGCGATAAAAGCCCACGGCTTCGGGCACATTTTCAGACAAACCACAGGCGACGCGCAAGAAGAAGTACTGCGGTGTCTCGATCACTTCGCGCGTGACCGGGTCCTTCAATAGATAGCGGTCGTAGACCGTGCGGATGCCGAAGAACTCAAAACGATCGGAATACAGATCGTCGATCGCCGCATTCAGCTTGCGTGCGTTGGCCCGCACAAAGGTGGCGGTTGTTTCTGCAATCAGGCCTGCACGAAAGCCGGCCTCAATTGATTGCGAAAACGAGAAGACGTTCTGATTTTGCACTTCCTTCTCGATGCAGCGCACGAGCAGGCGGGCGGCCAGACGAGAGTATTCCGGCTCCTCGGCAATCAGCGATGCCGCAGTCTGGATTGAGAGCGAATCAAGGTCCTTCGTCGTTGAGCCATCAAAGAGGCCACCGATGGTGTTGGTGGCAACTCGCATCGGGTCCACGTCCTTGAGCCCAACTGAAGATCGCTCGACGGCGCGAATGATCTTGTCGACGCTCACCGCTTCAAAGCTGCCATTGCGCTTGCGTACACGCATGCTCGTCGGAGGAACGGTGGCATGAATGCCGGGAATCAGCTCAGCTGTCTTGAAATTGCCTGTGGAGACCACGCTGTACCTTTCGCGCCGAAAGGAAAACAGCAGAAGCCAGCGCCCGCAGGCCAATCGCCCACGATGCGCCAACACCAGCCCTTCCCTCGAGGCTTGTGACAATACAGCACCTGGGGTGCTGGCTATCGGCAGGTCTTCGGACTCACAGGCATGTGCTTTCGCTTTTCCTAACACCCACGCTTCCCAATCGGCTTGTGCCAACCAGTGCTTTTACTGGGCTTCGTTCCTGTATACCGCTGCGGGTCAGTTCTGGATTTGCACCAGGATTCCCTTTTGATTTCCAACTTTGGAAAACCGACAGCAAGCCCAATATAAGGGGCCACTTTGGACGAAGTCAACTGCTAATTGTGGTGGATCCTTGAGCAACGATCCTTACCCCGCTTCGGTCATCCGCTGGAGGATGCCTGCAATCATGTCGCTTTTGGAAACACGGCTGCCGGGGCAGGCATGTGTCGTCTTCTTGTCTTCTTTGTGGAGCTTCAAGGATCTGGGATCAAGGCCCGCAAGCGAATGCAGTGCCGAGAGAGCAATGATTGCATTCTGACGGACAGCGCGACTGAAAGGCTCAGATTCGTAGTCTCCCACCATCTCGACTCCCCAACTCACAGAATTCCAAGAAGGTGAGTGGATGCCGGATGTCGTCAATGGCGTAAACTCCCAGATCAGGAAGTCGGCGACAAAGAGGTGTGGCCCGGCAGACCATTTTTGCTGGTTCTGGTAGTAGTTCTGGAGATTGAACATGCGGCGGATTCCGGAGACCTTGTGCCAATCCGCCAGTTTCGGTACTCCCGTGTTGTGCAGCACGACAAACTGTGGCTTCCAGCCGGTCAAATGGATGCCCTTCACGTAGGCCTCAAACTGAAGCGGGGTAAAGCACCGCGCCGAGATTCCCTTCCAACTTGCCATGGTTCACTCCTTTTTTGCTGGCACACTCTGGACTTGGCCGTAGAGCTTGCGGAGATCATAGGACCGGGTTCTCGTGGGCTTCACCTCCACGCCGTTCGCCAGTTTCTCCCAATCCTCTTCCTGGTAAAACCCGAGGACGATCGATGAGCCATCGACCCGAAGCAATTTTGCTTTGGAAACCCGCAGCAACTGGCCGCGCTTGGTGTCCACAACCGCAATATGGGAGGCTCCCAAGCCCCCGTCTTCCATCAGCAAAAGAAGCGCCCGGTTGCGGCCCACCATGACTTCTTTGAGATCGGAAATCGCATAGCGCTGCGCCGTGAGCTTTCGAGACTTGCCCCCGGGCCCATAGAGCCACAGAGACTGCCCTTCATTCTCATAGCCACCCGCGCCGTCTGTTCCTGTATAGGCGATTTGCGTCCCATCGCTGAGGATCCATCCCCGATAGGCTCGATTCGCGATCTTGACCGGCTTGCCATGGTCCGTGGCCCACAGTGGCCCGGTAAAGGCCCCTTCCGCATGCTCGACGTGCAGGTCGGCGTAGGCGGGGCTGCCCTGAGAAAAAAGCAGGAGCGGAATGGCGGCCATCATGGCAAGAACTTTGAGAAGCATCCGGTGTCGTTTCTCTCTCTAGACTCCTGGCTCGCTACACCCGTAACGCGCCTACACCCCAAATTGCGTCACAGTTGCCAATCTTGGGCCATGCTCCCGGCAGAAACTTGTTTACTCTGAGCGCAGCGACTGGATTGGATCCAGCCGTACCGCCCGGATCGCAGGCGGCACCGCGGCCAGGATGGCGGCGGACAGCAGCACGATAGCCGTCAGCCCGATCATGCCCCAATCGGCAGCTTTTGCTCCGTAGAGCAACTCCTGGAGATAGCGTTGCGCCGTAATGCCCAGTCCTGCGCCCACCGCCAGACCGGCAATCACCATCGCAAACGAACCGGCGGTCACGCCACGTACGATGCTGCTCCCCGGTGCGCCCATTGCCAGGCGAATTCCAATCTCGCGCCGCCGCTGGAGCACCGAGTAGTCGAGCACGCCATACAATCCGACCGACGCCAACACGAGTGCGACTACGGAGAAGAACAGCGCCAGCATGGCGAGCAAGCGTTCGCGCACCGTATGCATTTCGACAAGCTCCTGCTGGGTCCGCAAGTTACTCACCCGGAAGCCCGAGCCCGCGGCGGCCACCTGTTGCCGCAATGCTGGGCCCAGCAACAGAGGGTTTGCGCTACTGGTGCGGACAAAGATGCTTCCCCCGCTGATGGCTTGTTCCACACCCTTCTCATCCACATTCCGCAGTGGTGTATAGGCAACCGGGAGCATCGGCTGTCGCATCCTACTGTAGCGGGCATCCCCTACCAGTCCCACGATCTGATAAGGAATCGGCGCTCCGTTTTTCCTTGGGATGGCAAAGCTCTTGCCTATGGGACTCGCTCCGCTAAAGTAAGTCTTCGCGAAGGTCTCGTTGACCAGCGCGGTTCCTGGGTGCACATCATCGGGCCGCAGATCCCGTCCCTCGAGCAGCGGAATCTTCATCGTCTCCATCCACCCGGGGCTCACTCCCAAAAAGTAAGTCAAGCGATCAGTTGGCGGCGCTCCCTGAATCGAAATGAAGTTGTTCGACATGGTTCCGCTCAGTAGCGGCCATTGCGCCAGGGCCGACTTCTCAATTCCTGGCAAGGCGCCCAACTGGGAGCTGAGTTGTGCCCACTTGATCGGGGATTGCGGTGTTTGGGTGACGGCCTCCAGTACAAGCAAACGTTCTGAGGAGAATCCCGTTTGCTCATGGGCGAGCCGGTCGTAGCTTGCCACAAACATCGCGCCGAGAAACAGCACCACTGCGCAGAATGCGACTTGTGCTGCAATCAGTCCCTGCATCAGCCGGCGCGACTGGCGTGGATCGGCGCTGCCTTTCAATGCGTTGGCCGGGCTCACTCCGGAGGCTCGCAGCGCTGGAGTCAAGCCGAAGAGCAGCGTCACGCCGCAAGCCACCGCCAGCCCAAAGCCCAAGACCCGCCAGTCCATTGTCAGGTGCAGGCGCGCCGGGTTGTCTGGTGGGTTGATCAGGCTGACCACCAGCGGGGCAGACCACAGAGCAAACAAGGCTCCGAGTCCTGCGGCGAGAAAAGCGATCCAGGCGCTCTCGATCAACACCAACTGCACCAGCCGCCCGCGCCCGGCGCCGAGGGACACCCGCAGCGCCATCTCCTTGGCACGTGCGGCGGCCCGCGCGGTCATGAGGTTGCCCGCATTGCCGCAGGCAATCAGCAGCACCAATGCCACCAGTCCTGCCAGGGCGATGAGTCCCAACTGATTGTTGCGCTGTATGCCAGACATCCCCGATGCGGCGGGTTGTAGCACTAGCTTGTCCTTCGGATAATCGCGAAGCAAATGCGCAGGGAAGTTGACGAAGCTCTTGGCGCGCTCTTTCTCCATCTGGTGGTAACGCGCATAGAGCTTGTGCTGGAATCCGTCGATCGATACGCCTTCATGCGGTCTCACAAAAATCCGCAGCCAGAAGGCATTCCGGTTGCTGAGGACCCCTGCGTTTTGCATCATCATCGGGAGAAACACGTCGACCATCGTTCCTGGTTCTGTGCCGGTGAAGTTTCCCTCAATCACTCCTACGATCTCGAAAATCTGGTTCCCCATCCGGAAGCTACGGCCGACGGCGCGCGGGTCTTTGCCAAATCTGCGAGCCCAGAAATCTTCTGAGATCACGGCATAGGGATGGGTGCCGGGCTGTTGATCGTCGGTGTCGTTCAGCAATCGCCCTTGTGCTGGGCGTAACCCAAAGCTGGAGAACAGCGAGCCCGAAACAAATTGGCGATAGGCTTTCTCCATCTCCAGGTCTGAGCCGAATGTCATGTCCGAGCGGTCGGCGAATGAAACTGCCAGCGTATCGGCCTGCCCGTGCAAGGCTTCGCGAAAGGCTAGAAAAAGCGTGTAAGAGAAGCTCTCGTTCGACTGCGGCTTGCCGTCCTTGTCGGTGCCATTGCATAGCGCGGCAAAGAGCCGCTCGGGAGCTGTGATCGGAAGCGGACGCAGCAGCAGGGCATCGATCAGCCGAAACGCCGCCAGACACGCCCCAATTGCCAGTGCGAGCGAAAGAATCGTTGCCGCCGAAGTCACTTTGGTCTTCATCAGTTGGCGCCAGCCATAGCGGAGGTCCTGCGCAAAGCGTTCCCACCAGGTCCAGGTCCAATGCATACGAGTCTCCTCCTGAATCTGCCCTTGGTTGCCTAAGGATCGGGCCGCTGCGTCGCGGGCGCTGCTGGGGTCGACGCCTGCCTCCATTTGTTCCTCTGCCTCGGTCTCCAGATGAAAGCGCAGCTCTTCGGCCAGTTCTTGCTCGCGTCTGCTCCTGGCCCGCCAGTTCCGAATCTGAAACCAAAATCTGCGCAATCGGTTCATACGTTCCTACTCTGCGGGCCGCAGCACCCGTCCGATAGCTTGCGATAACTGGTCCCAACGCGCCTGTTCGGTGGTCAACTGCTTGCGTCCTGTCTCGGTCAGGCTGTAATACTTTGCTCGTTTCCCTTTGTCGGAAAGCGCCCACTCCGCTGCCACCCACCCCTGCGCCTCGAGGCGATGCAAGGCGGGATAGAGGGAACCCGTCTCCACCTGCAGCACCTCATCAGAACTCTGCTGGATGTGCTTTGCCACGGCATGTCCATGGGCGGGTCCAAACAGCAGCGTTCGCAGAATCAGCAGGTCGAGGGTGCCTTGTAGCAGCTCGAGCCGGGAGCGAGGGGAAGGTGGCATAAATTGTATAGACAGTCTACGGAATCAATACGTAGGATGTCTACACAAGGTTGGGGAAGAAAAATGATCTTTCTGGGCTAAGTGGAGCGAGATGCGGACAAGGCAATCTTGGGAAGCAGCAGGCAATCTCCGTCTCATCCCAGAAAACTAATTATTTCTTGCTGTTTTGCTCCACTAGATTTTCTTCTGGTGCTACATTCGCAACAATGGCAAGAAAATCTCGAGCAGACAAGCCCGGCGACATGCTGGCTGGCACGCTCGACATGCTCATTTTGAAGACTCTCCATGCCGCTCCCGCTCATGGCCATACCATCGCGAACGTCATCGAGAAATCTTCAGACGAAATCTTGCAAGTGGAGCATGGTTCTCTCTACCCGGCGCTCCATAAGCTCGAAAATCAGGGGCTGATCGCCTCTTTCTGGGGGACTTCCGAGAACAACCGAAAAGCGAAGTATTACCGCATCACGACCGAGGGAAGGGGCCACCTCCTGCAGGAACGCAGCCGCTGGGAAGCCTTGGTCAGTGCGGTGGTGCGCGTTTTGGGGCCGCTTCCGGATTAGCCCGATGTCCTGGCGTCGCATCTTTCAAAAACGGCGGCGGGACACGGACCTGCAGCAGGAGCTGGCCTCCTATCTCGAGCTCGAAACCGCAGACAACATCGCGCGCGGCATGTCGCCTTCTGAGGCGCGCCTCGCGGCCCGGCGCAAGCTGGGCAATATCACGGGAATCAGAGAGGCAGAGCACCACTTGAACACCATTCGCTTTTTCGAAACAGTATGGGCCGACCTGCGTTTTGCCGCGCGAGGTCTCGCTCGCAACCCCGGCTTCACCTTTTTTGCGGTGCTCACCATCGCGCTGGGGCTTGGCGCCAATGCCGCCATCTTCAGTCTGGTGGACGGCGTGCTGGTGAAAGCCACCGGCTATCCCGAGCCCGACCGGATCGTGCAGCTTTGGGAGCGTGGGCCCAGTTGGCCCCGCAACGTGCTCTCACCCGCCAACTACATCGATTGGACGCAGCAGAGCAAATCCTTCTCCGCGATGGCGGCGGAAAATCGCGTCTCGATGACTTACTCGGGCGGTGGCGAACCGCGCTCGCTCAGCGTCGGCACTGTCTCGGCGCCGTACTTTGAGGTCTTCGGCGTCAAGGCTGCCGCGGGCCGCACCTTTGCGCCGGACGAGGATCAGGCTGGCAAGGGCAAGGTGGCCGTTCTCACGCACCGCCTCTGGCAAGGGCTTTTCGGGGCCGACCCGCAGATGCTGGGCCGCTCGGTCCAACTCAACGGCGAAAGCTACACCGTCATTGGCATCCTTCCCGGATCGAGTGAATTCGACCGCCGCCGTGCCGATCTTTGGATTCCTCTCGTCTTTGATGCGAAACCGGCTCGCGACTATCATTCCTACACCGCCGTGGCTCGCCTCAAGCCCGGCGTGAGTTTGGCCCAGGCGCAGTCGGAGATGAGTGCGATTGCCGCAAATATCGCGTTACTGTACCCGGCGATCAAGAAAGACTGGGGTGCCACCGTCGATCGCTACATCGATCGTCTGGTGGGCAACCAACTCCGGCTTTCATTGACGATTCTGATGTGGGCGGTGGTTGCCGTTCTGCTCATTGGCTGCGCGAATCTGGCGAATCTGCTGATGGCCCGCACTACGCTCCGCTCGCGTGAAATTGCTTTAAGAACTGCGCTGGGCGCCCGGCGCGGACGCATTGTTCGTCTGCTGCTCACCGAAAGTCTGTTGTTGTCCGCCTGTGGAGCGCTGGCCGGGGTCATGCTCGGCTATGGTCTGCTGCACTGGATCAAAAGCCTGCTGCCGCCTTTCTATTTTCCTGCCGAAGCGGACATCGCGATGGATGGCCGCGTGCTTCTGTTCCTGGCGGTGGTCACGATTCTGACGGGCATCGCTTTTGGTCTCGCGCCTGCGCTCGCCGCCTCCCGCCGCGACACGGTGGAGCATCTCAAGGAAGGGGGGCGCTCGAATTCTTCAGGCCGCTCGAAGGTCTATGCACGCCAGATCTTCGTTGCCGCTCAGGTGGCCGCGGCGCTGATTCTGCTGGTGGGTAGCGGCTTGCTCCTGCGCAGTTTCGAGCGTGTGCTGCACATCGATACCGGCTTCCAGTCAGAAGGGCTTGTCTCCGGCTGGCTGCCGCTGGCGATGGAGCAGGATCCCGATCCGGTTAAGCTCACACCCTATATCCATCGCATTCTCGATGAGGTGCGCGCTGTCCCGGGTGTCACGCATACCGCGGTCGGCACCGGAGTGCCGCTCCAGGGCTGGGGGGACGGAATGCCCTTCCGCAAGCCCGAGGCCCCCAATGACACGCTTGGTTCCGGTTTTAAGATCGTCACCCATGACTACTTCGCAGCTCTAGGCCTTCATCTGGTCGCGGGCCGCTTTCTGGACGCTCGCGACACGGCCCATTCGCCGGCGGTAATCGTTGTCAACGAGTCTTTTGCCAAGCGCTACTATCCGGGCGCCAATCCGCTGGGGAAGACGATTCTGGTGGCAAAGATTTTGCCTTCGCGCCTGGGGCTGGGGCCGGAGCTGTCGTGGGAGATTGTCGGGGTTGTCGCCGACGAGAAGGGCAATGGACTCGAAAGCACGACAGACGAAGGCGTCTATGCCAGCTTTGAACAAAATCCTGTTGTGCGTGTGGGGCTGGTGGCAAAAGGAGGAGGGCGCGCGTCTTCCCTGATTCCGGCTGTCCGCGAAGCGGTCTGGCGCGTGAACAAGAATCAGGTGATCGACCGGCTGCGCACGGTGGAGGAGATCAAGACCGAGTCGATGGCGTCCCGCCGCATGACTACCTCGCTGCTGGCAGGCTTTGCTTTTCTGGCGATGCTCCTCGCTTGCGCCGGCATTTATGGAGTGTTGTCCTTTGTCACCGCTAGCCGCAGTCAGGAACTTGGCATCCGGGCGGCGATGGGAGCCACCCGTACTGACCTCATCCGCATGGTTTTGAGCGGTGGGGCCAAACCCGTCCTGGCGGGTATCGCCATCGGTCTGATCGGCTCGATTGCCCTCAGCCGCTTCATCCAGTCGATGCTGTTTGCCACAGACCCGATTGACGCACAGGTTCTGATCTCGGTGAGCCTGCTCTTCCTGACGGTGGCGCTTGGCGCCTGCTTCCTCCCCGCCTGGCGGGCCTCTTCAGTCGACCCGATGAGCGCCCTGCGTCAAGATTAAAGGCTACTTCTGGTTCTAACGCTGTGGGTTCTCGTGCGGCGCTCTGTGGCGCCGCCTGGACAGTTGCTGGGTGACACTCGATGGACCCGGGGCACGGACTTGCATCCAGAGGAATTGACCGGCCCCGCTTCTGACAGCAACTTCAATCGTTTCAAGCGGATGGGTTGAAACGCAAAGCTGCTGTCAGACCTCTAAACAGTTCGCTTTTCCTCATGCTAATCTGGTAAAGACATGGCTTACGTAATTGCAGAACCTTGCATTGGGACGAAAGACACGGCATGCGTTGACGCCTGCCCCGTAGATTGCATCCACCCCAAAAAGGACGCCGAAAAGTTCGAAGGTGAAAAGATGCTCTACATCGATCCCGTAGAATGCATCGATTGTGGTGCTTGCGTTCCGGTTTGCCCCGTTTCGGCGATTTTTGCTCTCGATGATCTGCCAGAGAAGTGGTCGGAATTCGCCCAGGAAAACGCAACCTACTTCGGTCGGTAAGCCGCCGAGCATTTCTCGGTCTCAAACACCCGGACATACGAAACTCGTGCTGAGGCAGTCGCCATCGACTGCCTCAGTGCATTTTCGACCTCGTCGGAAAAGAACTTTGCCAGATTCTCCGCAGTCGGATTGATCTGGTCGAAGGGCGCCACCTCGTTCAACAGGGCGTGATCGAACTTGTCGATCCAGGGCGCCAGCGCCTTCTTGATCAATTCAAATTCCGTCAACATTCCCAGTTCGTTCAGCGTCTCGCCCTCGAGGGTGATCTGCACCTTGTAGTTATGCCCGTGAACGCTTGCGCATTTGCCGGGGTAATCCTTCAGGAAATGTGCAGCTGAAAACTGCTGCTCCACAATCACTTCGTACACTGGAAAAATCTCTCTATCTCCGAAATATCGGTTGTAAAGCCATAGTCGGGCAGGGAATCGAAGAAGACCTGGCCGTATTTGGTCGCGGTGATTCGGGTGTCGAGTAAGGCCAGTACGCCGCGGTCACTTTTGGCGCGAATCAGCCGTCCAAAGCCCTGCTTCAGGGCGATTGCGGCCTGCGGAATCTGATACTCGTAGAACGGCTGTCCGCCCGCCTGCTTGATCTGGTTCGAGCGCGCCTCGACAACCGGGTCTGTCGGCACCGCAAAGGGCAGCTTGTCGATGATGACGCACGACAACTGATCGCCCTGCACATCCACTCCCTGCCAGAAGGAACTGGTTGCGAATAGGACTGCGTTGGGCGTCTTGCGAAACTCGTCGAGCAGCACATGCCGCGGTTTGCTGCCCTGCAGCAGAATCGGATAGGGGATCTCCATCGCCACCCGTTCGTGCGTCGCTTTCATTTGCGAATAGCTGGTGAAGAGGCAAAAGGCCCGGCCTTCGCTCAGGTTCAGCAACTTCACAATCTCTTTGGCGGCGAGGGTCCCATAGCTCGCACTCCGCGGGTCCGGAAGATGCTGGGGAATGTAGAGCAGCGCCTGCTTCTGGAAGTCGAAAGGACTATCGACAACCAGGGTTCGTGAATGCGGAATGCCTAAGCGGTTTTTCAGAAACTCAAAATCCCCGCCCACCGCGAGCGTGGCCGAGGTCAGAATCGCCGAAGGAATTTGTTCGAACAGCTTCTCTTCGAGAATTGCCGAGACATCGATCGGGGTCGCCTGCAAATGAATGCCGCGGCCGCGCTTCTCGGTCCAGAAGACAAAACGCGTATCCTCGCCTTCGAGGAAGAACTGGAGAGCTTCCTCGATCGCCTTGGCGCGGCGATGCAGCGGGATCACCTCGTCGACCGCTCCCTCCACCAGTTGTAACTGCGTCGCCAGCACCCCGAGGCCCATGATGGCGCCCGCGTATTCTTCGCGGAACTGCTCGAGAAACGCCTTGTGTTCGCGAAAGCTCGAGCGGCCCTCCACCTGTCCAAACAGCAGGAAGAAGCGCTCCGTACTTTCCACCGCCTTGCGCAGCAGCCCTTCAAACGAAGTGGTGAGAAACTCTTTGCGGCGCGCCAGATCGGTGATGTCACGCACCAGATCCTGCACCTGCAGATTGGATACGGTCATGCCGAAGTACTGTCCGACGACATCTTCGATCTCGTGCGCCTCGTCAAAGATCACCGAATCATACTTCGGGATGATGCCCCCGAAATCTTCCTGCTTCACGGCCAGGTCGGCAAAGAAGAGGTGGTGATTGACGATGATGATGTCGGAGTCCACGGCGCGGCGCATCATCGCGGTGATGAAGCAATCGTCGAAGTGGACGCACTTCTGGCCGGTGCATTTGTCGCTCCGCGCATCGACCTTCGCCCAAACGCTGGAGTGCTCGGGCAGAGTGCGCAACTCGCTGCGGTCGCCCATCTCGGTGTGCGGCATCCAGTCGCGAATCGTGCGAAAGTCTGAGACCTCGTGCATGCCTTCGAGCCAAGCGGATTCAGAAACCGTCGCCTCGGTCACCTTCTGGCGGCACAGGTAATTCGCCCGGCCCTTCATATAGGTGACTTTGAGCGGTCGCTGGAAGATCTTCTCGAGGAGCGGAATGTCTTTGAAGTAGAGCTGCTCCTGCAGATTCTTTGTTCCGGTAGAGACGACCACCCGCTTATTGCTCAAAATCGCCGGAATCAGATAGGCCATCGTCTTGCCGGTGCCGGTACCGGCTTCGACAATCAGGTGACGGTGTTCCTCAAGGGCCTCAGCCACGGCCTGGGCCATTTCCAGTTGCCCTTCGCGGAACTCGAAGTTCGGATGGATCTTGCTGAGGATGCCTCGGGAGTGGAAATAGTCACGTACGGATGGAGGCATCGGGAGAAAAACGGGTTCGCTCTCTCCATTGTCTCTCGGATGGGAAAGCTCAGCGCTAGGTCTTGATCGGCTTGAGGTCGCCCATCAGTCGATTCAGGAAAAACAGACCGATCAGGTGGAAGACGCCCATGATGAAAAACAGGGGCGTGTAGCCGAAATAGGTCACGATGTATCCGGGCAGCAAGGTGGAGAAAATCACCCCGCCCAGCCCTCCGGCGCTGGCTCCAATGCCGGTGGCCGAGGCTACGGCGCTCTTCGGGAAGACATCGGAGATGGTCGTATACAGATTCGCCGACCACGCCTGATGGGCGGCGGTGGCGAGACTCATCAGGGCGATGGCAATGATGGGATTGTCGAAGAGTACTGCGGTGGCGGCGATCGGCATACACGCAGCCGACAGGCCCAAAGCGGTCTTGCGCGCCTTGGCCACGCTCCAGCCGAGCCGCATCAGATAGCCGGAGAGCCAGCCGCCCGCGACACTCCCTAAGCCTGCTGTGGCATAAATCGCCGGGAAGGCCCAGGAGACCTCTTTCATGTCGAAGTGACGCACGCTGTAGAAATAGGGCGGCAGCCAGTACAGATAGAACCACCAGACGGGGTCCGAGAAGAATTTCGCAAGCGAGAAGCCCCAGGTCTCCCGGAATCCGGCCACCTCTCTCCAGGTGAGAGCTGGCGTCACCGGATCGTCGTCCTCCTGCGGGGGAGGCTGCTGGCGCACCATCATCCAGAGCGCCAATACCACCAGCCCACTGATGCCTGTAATCAGGAAGCAAGCTCTCCAGCCATAACGGGTGGTGAGGAAGAGAAAGATGGCTGGGCCCACGACGGCTGCCAGGGTGGCGCCGGAGTTAAAGAGCCCGGTGGCAAAGGCGCGGTCCTTCTTGGGGAACCATTCGGTGACGCTTTTGATCGCGGCGGGAAAGTTTCCGGCTTCGCCCACGCCGAGCAGGACACGCACAGCGCCGAAACTGAAGGCGCTGCTCATCAGGCTGTGCGCTGCTGCGGCGAGACTCCACCAGAGAATCGAAACCGAATAGCCATAGCGCGTGCCGACCTGATCGATGAACTTGCCGGCGGCGAGAAAGCCAATCGTATAGGCCAATTGGAAGGCGGAACTCACGTATCCGTAGGTAAGGTCGTTCAGCTCGAAGTCCTTGCGGATCTCCGGCAAGAGAATCCCAAGGATCATTCGATCGAGGTAGTTGACTGTCGTTCCGAGGAACAACAGCGTGAGAACCCACCAGCGGAGGCGTGACGGCATCTGGCAATTATATGGGCTGTTGGGGGGGGGGCGGTGGCGAGGAATACCGCATATCCCAGTCCACCGCAGTACTTACAGAAGCGTGATGTGGATATGATCGTCGTGCACGGAGTTGTAACTTATCTTTAAGTTGCCTCTTTCTGCCCAACTGCCGAGGTCGAGATCTAAGGTATGGTTGGTTCCAGCGATACTCACCGTGAGAACTCCTTCGCGTAAGAGTGTTCTGGCCCATCCAATTGGCAAATTCCCCACTCGGCTGCCGATGGTCGTAAACAGTTGATCTACGGAACTGAGCGCTGCCAGGTTAGCGAGTCCAGTGCGCATCGCTCCCACCCAACTGATCACCCTATCTCTCGCGCTGCTGTCACCCATAAGACCCGATGTGACCGCAGCCTGGAGAGCGTGGTAATTCTGAGTGCCAGAGAGTCCTTGCGAGAATGCGAAGAAGTGGTAAATATCGATATCGGTCCCTTTCGTGTGCGTCTGATGGCCGATGTATCTTCCGTGTTCGCCACTGATGTCATTGATTTTTGTAATCAAATGTTCATTGGCGACGATCCAGTTATATGTAGAAAGGGAGCACCAGTCATCACCGCCAGGGTCTGGTTTACCACCGAAGCGACGATTTGCCATCACATCCGGCATGCGCCACAACGGATGCTGTTTTAAAGATACTAAGTTTGTGTCTCGGCGCCGTCGCCCAATAGTTCGAACCGGTACCTGATACTGTCTGTGGGTGGTGGGGTGCTCGACATCCCCGCTACCCCAGCCAGCTGAAATGTCACCGTTGCGGTTATCTTGCTTGTTGTTGGATTGTAGGACCAAACGGTAGAACCGACCGCCTCATTAAATATTGTCGTTAGTTAGTTTGCGCCTGGTTGCGATTCCAGGAATGTTTTGAGACGTGTTAATGTTACTGACTCAGGCTTTTTGATGTCGAGCACAAACTTTCGATGGAATGTGTTCGTGCTGCCAGGTCTGGGCATGCTGTAGTAAGAAGAGTCATTAATCGGTAAAGTCTTGATGTTATCTTCTTCGAGTGATTGTCTCCTTATTCCGCGGATCTCGAGAGCTTGCGGCGGAGAGGTTGAAATTTCGCCGGATATGGTGGCCGCGCTACTCACGTCGCTAAACTCTCGGTCTGGATTGAGAGGGTCGCTCGGACCATCACTACTGGTTATGCTCACGACGAGATAGGCCGTGATGGCTCTGGATGCTGTGAGCGTAGAAACATCGAAGTCCTCGTGAAGTTCAACTGTAGACCCATCCGGTTGCCATCCTGGATTGACACGGAGTTGCGCTTTGACGGCATTGCTTGTCGCGAATAATTGTTTACCTGAAGCACCGATAAGCAGGGATACTGACCAGAGATCGTTGAATGGAGATCGTTCAATTCTATAGGTCGGGTCGCATCCTGGGCAGAATGGATAGTTTCCTGAGCCAATAATATAACGAAGGGAAAGCCGGCTTGTACCTTGGGGTATTGTCAAGGTTGCGGTGCCGACTTGTGCAATATCCTCAAATGAGGCCATTGCAAATGTGCTCTGGCTGACACCCTCGACGTTTCTTGGAGTGATCCTCTGGAGTGCTGCTTGTTGAGCCGCTCTTGGTAGGTGCATGATCGTGTCTGCGCGGCGAGGAAGCGTCTCGTTCAGGAGATGATAACTGGGGACTCCATTGAGCTGATCTATTGCTCCTAGGAGGGGGAGGGCGATATCCCGGTCACCCGACATAAGGAGGGTAGCAGTCGCGTAGTAATACTTCCCACCTTGCATCGTCTCTGCTCGGATGAGGATCGGAAGCCTCGGGACTTTGGTTGCGAACTCGAAGCTGCCATCCGCTTGGCTTGTTGTTACCAAGCCAAGATGTTCTTCGAGAGTCCAGAGCGATATGGTCAGACCTGCCACGGGTAGCGTAGGCGCCGAAGGTGGCGGTTGGAGCCGACCTTTGATCGTATAGCTTCCCAGAGAAAACGAAAGAGTATCTGCATGGCTGAAGCCATCCAAGTCCTGAGCCGACACATGGAGTTGCAGCTTTCCAGCTTGAGCCGTAAGGGCATTGCGCAGGACCGCGAGATTGCTGGCGCGGATGGTCCCGTCCGCGTCCAGTTGGAACAGATCGGTCAGGTCGGAAAAGTTACCTGGAGCTCTAAGCGTTACCTCAGAGAAGGATTCAAGCTTTGCGACAGCGCCGTTTAAAGCAAACTTCAGTTGGAAGGAACTGAAGTCCGCTGAGAGAATTCCGTCTGGACATTCGGGTGATTCTAATGTCGTTTGTTCCGTAGTTTCTCCTTCGTCATTCAGCAGAATATCCAAAGTTGTTGTTTGTCCGGCTACGACATCAATGGCTTGTTCTTGGAGAAGGACTCTAGCTTGAGAAGGCAAAACTGCGTCCAGCTGATACCTCGCGGGCGCAAGGCTCAGCGTGCTGATGCCGGCGTTGCTTACGCCGACTGAGATTCCATTGAGTCGAATCGTAGCGTCTTCACTCGCACCGAGGAGCCGCCGTCCATTTGGTGCGGTCGTTTCTGGCAAATAGAATCTCGCGATAATGGTTCCCAAATTCGTTGCTGTGGGGAGCGTAACAGCGTGAGTGAGCGCAATCGTTCTTGGAACTGCTTCGTAAGAGTAGCTTCCAGTGACGTTGAGAGTGCCGTTGGCAGACGTCCCTATGTTGCTCGTGGGGAAGTCGAAGGCGAGCGGGATCTCGCCATTTGCGTCCAGCTTCCCTTGATAGAGGGGGAGCCGGGTTGTTTGCGCATTTACCCCGTTGAGTGTGACCGTTTGCAGTTTGAATTGCGCGACGTTTCTGCCATCGGCGTCGGGTCGTAAGGTGAACGCAATCCTCGTCATACCGTTTGTCCCAGAAGGGATGGCGACAACATCTCGGAGGAGGATACGTGGTGCTGCCGCATTGACTGTTGCCGCACTGAACAGAGTGAGGAGTACGACAGTGTATCGCCACCAATTGTACAATTTCAGGACTGTGCGTTTCTGCATAAGCAACACTCCCGCGTCTTATTCTTGATGTCAATGGTAATTTGGTTTGAATTTTTCTGCATGCAGGAATTCATAAAGCAGGGATTTTCTTGAATAGATTTGCCAATACTGTGAGTTTCTTTCAAGGGAATCCTTTATTGCCGGTGCAATGTTGTTTTGAGAGAGTAACCCCATGACACTTCACCTTGCGAGACGATAGCCTTATGAGGCTGACGACAAAGAAGGCGGTGATTCTAGCTGCTGGGCGGGGCACACGGATGGGCGAACTGACACGGGAACTCCCCAAACCTCTGATCCCGCTGAACGGAAGGCCGATGCTGCTGCACATCCTTGATCGCATGCAGGCGGCAGGCGTCGAAGAAGTCCTGCTCGTCACCGGCTACCTGGCCGACCAGTTGGAGGCCACCGCTTCCTCCCACGGCATCCCGGTTCGATTCGTGAGGCAAGAGATTGCGAACGGCACGGCCCGCGCCACGCTGCTGGCCCGCGATTGGGTGGGCGGCGAGCCCTTCCTGCTCACCTTCGGTGACATCCTCGCCGAATCGGATCACTACCGTGGCATGTGGCAGCGCTACCAAGGCGCCGACGGCGTTCTTGCCGCGCGCTTTGTCCCAGACCCCTATCAGGGTGCAGCCATCTACACCGATGCCGCAGGCCGCATCGAACGCATTGTCGAGAAGCCGCCCATCGGCAGCTCCACCACCAACTGGAATAGCGCCGGCATCTACCTCTTTGCGCCGCTGATTTTCGACGAACTCGCTCGGGTGCCGCTCAGCGAGCGTGGCGAGTATGAGCTGACCTCCGCCGTCACCCAGATGATCGAGGCGGGCCGCAACTTGGGGCTCTTCGCCCTCGAAGGCACCTGGATGGATGTCGGACGTCCCGCTGACATTGCTGCCGCCGAACAAAAGCTGCGCGGCTAGCGAACGCTCACCTTCTCGACGCTCTGATTGTCGAACTCATCGGTTACACGCACCGCGATGGTGAGCTCCCCGGGCGCAGGCCGCTCGAGCGGCACCTGGAACTCGAGGTCCTTGGAATCAATGAGGCGAACCGTGGGTTCAATTGGCGTCCAGGCTCCGCCATTGAGCGACACTTCTGCCTTCGCCAGCACGCTCGAAGCGTCACTGGCTTTGAATCGTAAGGTTACGCGGTTACCCGACGCGGTTGCGGCCAACTCACGGATGACCGGCGCCGTGTTGTCGATCAGGAACGGCGCGCTGATGCTGGTGGCGGTGAGCGCTTCGTTGATTGGATTGGAGGGGGCGTCGGTAGCGGTCACGCGCACCCGGTACAAGCCGTCGGCAAAGGCGGTGGAATCAAAGCTGTAGTAGCGATCGCGCAACTTGTCCTTGAGCGGCTTCCAGTTCTGTTCCTTCTCACCCTTGATCTCCAGGTTGAACTCGAGCGTATCGTTGTTCTCGTCGATGGCCACCCAGCGGGCGCCGATCATCCCACGGGCATAGGTGAGCGCAGGGGAGGTCGATCCGTCGGGAGGCGCGGAAGACGTCGAGGTAGAGTTCCGGCCAATCGCAGGCAGGGTGAGGGTGACGGTTGCGGGCACGATGGGAACCGACGGGGCGGGGAAACGATAGTTGGCCGGAGTGGCTTCCACGGCGTCGATCCTCGGGGCGATGTTCTTCGGGAGATAGGCGATATCCACCTGGCTCAGCGATGGGTCTGTTCCGGCGAAGGTCGCGCGCCATTGCAGAAAGCGCGCGGCAGGCGAGACAATTCTGCCTTCTTTGAGCGCCACCCATGGGCTCCACAACTGCGTCGGTCGGTCGAGATTGCCGCTGCGGGTTTCATAACGGATGCTGCCGCCATTCGTGATTTCCTTGGTGTGCATCCGGCCCCACTGCGAAAAGCTGCCGGCATCGAAGATGTCGCTTTCATAGCTGCCTTCGCTGTCGAGCGTACTTGCGATCTCCAAGAGCTTTCCGACATTGCCGGTCACCGCGAGCAGCCGCTTGCCATCCTTCGCAAAGCCGGTGATCTGGGTTGGGGAGAAGCTGCTGAGCAGAGTCGATTCTGACGGCGAGTCGACACGATACAGATTGCCCTTATTCCCAGTGCCGATGATCAATTTCTGATTGTTGTCCACGGCCAGACTGTAGACAATGTCGCTACTGTGGCTCCACACCTTGAGTGGGGCGCCGCCCGGATCGATCTGGATCACCTCGCTGCCGCCGGGGACGGAGGCCGGAAGCGGCGGCGTGGCGGGGGCGGCTGGCCGGGCTGCGCCCTGGCTTTGTGCATTCGGTGCGGGCGCAGGAGCGGCGGTTACCGGCAGCGTTGGCGTGAGCAGTGAAGCTCCGGTGGTTTTCATGCCGATGATGGACGCATAGAGATTCCCATTCGGAGAGGTGGCGAGGCTCGTCACTTCCCGTTTGGCTGATTGGTACACAACGAAGCCATTGCCTTGGTCGTCGACACGCACGATCAACCCGCCAGGTTCCGTTCCGACATACACCGTGCCTTTCGCATCGACGGCGAGAGAGCGGATGTGGTCTTCGTCCAACTTCATCCAAACCTTGCCAACGCCGGCGGGCGTGATGCGATGCAGTTCGCCCCTATCTCCGGTCGCAGCGAGCAGGTCGCCGTTCGGCAGGAAGGCGAGCGACCAGATGTACTTCGACTTCGGATCGTAGAACAACTCGGCCTTGCCTACGGCAGAAATCCGGTAGATGCGCCCATCGGGTGAGGTGGCGGCAAACAGGCGCCCTCCACGATCGACCGCCAGCGCGAAGATATTCATGCCTTCGATCTCGGCGAACTTCTTGGACTGCCCGGCGCGTGTCACCTCATAAATAGCGCTCTGATCGCTCGAAGGGCCGCCCGCGGTATAAACCGTACCATTTGCCGTCGTCGTGACGGCCCAGAGATAGGGAATCGACAGATCTGCCAACTCTTTGACGGCAGGCGAAAGCGAGAGCCGGCCATCGCTGCGCAAGGCTATTTTTTTGAGATTGCCTTTCTCAAAATCCGACTGGGCGTCTTGCGACCAGTAACGGGTATCTACCGCGAGCCCGCAGACGGCGAGGCATAGAAAGACAGAGACAGACTGAAACATTGGAAAAAGAGATCCTTTAGCGGACGTTGAAGCGCAGGACATACTGCCCACCAACGACATAATCGAAGGGGATGGTGGCCGCCTCCGTATACGATTCCATCGCGGCCAGCATCGGCTTGGTCGTCGCACGACCCGCCTGTAATACATTCATCACCGAGCCCGGCAAGCTGGTGAGATTCTTGTCGTCCAAATAGACGGTGGTCTTCGGACTGGTGATCACCAGGAAGAGCTGGTTGTTCGTCCGCTCCTGATTGATCAGCTTCACCGCCTGGGGCAATTCGAGAAAACGATTCGCCATGCCGGCCATCGTGGGCAGGCGGTTGAGGGTGTCCCCGTCCACCAAGACCAATTTGTGTTCGCCCTTGGAAAGATTCGTCGGGATGTGCAGCTTGACATCGCGGATCAATCGGCCACCACGATAAGGCTGGAGGAAGATCTTCACTCCGACATCCTCACCTGGTTCGACGTCGGTCTTATCCATCCAGGCACTCTCGATATTGGCGATGCGGCGCTCGGGGATCAGGTCCACCGTCGCGTTGACGGCCTTCAGCTTCGGGTTCACCAGGCTGTTGCCATAGAGGCGTGAGAATTTGTCGCCCCACCAGGTGGCTAAGGCGACGGCAGGAGGAAGCGGTCCATCCGTAATCGCGGCCATGTTCGCCAGATTCAGCGAAGGCAGGCCATCGAGATCCACTTTGCCGCTGATCCGGTAACTGGTTTCATCGGCAAATTCATTGAGTCCCGAGATGGAGTTGAACAGAGTCATCGTCATCAGGAAGGGCGTCCACTTCTGATTGACGAAAACATTGAAACGGAAATCTTTGACGGTCTCGGCCGTGCCGTTTGCATTCAGGTTGCGCACCTTCAGCGTCACCGGAATCGTATCCGCCTGCTCGCCGAGTAAGCCTTGGATCCCGGAATGGCGATCCTGCCGCAGCGCTCCAACGATCTCGGTGGCATTGCCCACCTTATTCGGCTGGAAGGTGGAACTGAGAACCGTCAGGATGTCCCCCTTGGCCATCGGCATGTCGACTGGCCCCATATTGAAAAACGGATGCCCGAAGCCGAGTACTTTCTTGCCGTCGTTGTAAGTTACCGTACCGAGGCCCGAGATATTCATGTCGCCCGAGACGAGAACGCCGACAATCGGCTCCCCGGGGGCGAGGGATGTTTTCCAATCGTTTGCCGGTTTCACTTCATAGTTCGCGCCCGCCGCGCCGCCCATCACCGGGCGCAAGCCCATCTGTTGCATGGCCGGGCCGAAATAGCGGAGCGTGGCTTCTTCAAAGCCAGAAAAGGTGAGAGGGGTCTCGATCGGCGTCATCATTGCACCCGATAAGACGTGGTCTGGTACTGCGATGCTGCGATTGCCCGCAACGGACTGCGGCGTTTTTGAATCGGGCGGTTTCGACGAATCGAATTGATTGATCTCTAGCATCAGATCGATCGGGGTAATCCCACAGATCGCATCGGGGGAGAAGACGCTGATGCGCAAGCTGACGGCACCCACCAGCTTGCCGTCGATATAGACAGGCGAGCCGGACATGCCGCCAGCAACACCGGTGCGAAGTGCTTTTCCGAACATCTTCGCGAGGATAATGTCTTGTTTGGGGCCCCAGGCGTTTTTCCAAAGGCCGATAATCTCGATGTCGACAGGCTCAGCCTGCGTCCCTTCAAAGACAGTCCAGGCCGTAGCTTTCATGCCGGGCTTGAGCTGATCCATCGGGAAAATATCGACTTTTCCAGCTTTTGGCGCTTGGCCAAAGAGCGTGGACACAGTGAGAGCAGCGATTGCCAATAACGATAAATTCTTCATTCACTTCCCAGGTCTGACTCTATAGACGGTATCGGCAGCCCGGCGGATGCCATGAATCTCACTATTATAGGGACTCAGCTTTGCTGTGTTTGGAACGACTCGTAGACAAAGCCCAACACGTTCGCCGTCTGCGAAAGCAGCAGGAGCGCCAATACCGTCCAAGGAGATTGGACGGCGGAATTGCGAAAGGGTGCCTGGAAGAGGCCAGGGTAGAACTGATTTTTGAGCAGTCTGCGATTTGTGCCCCGCTTCTCACGGCGGCGGAAGAGCGTATAGGCTCCGCGTCCATAGCGGAAGTGTTGGTTGCAAAATCCGCTGAGATTGAGGTGGTGGTAGTGCGTGACGACAGCCGCTGGCGCAAACACGAGTTGACTCCAGCGCTCGCTCAAGTCCCGGTCTTCCGCGGCAGGAAGCGGAAAAGACGTATCAAAGCCATCGAGCCGCCCGAGTTCCAAGGCCGCGCCGCCAAAGTTGTTGCTGGTAAAGAATCGGAGGCTTTGCTCGTGCTGCTCGAAAAACGCATAGACATAATCGACCAGGCATTGGCTCGCACTCGAAAAGACATTCTCCGGGAGCCCATTGACGGTTCGCCCCCCGACCATCGCGCTGGGATTGTGGCGGTGGGCCTTCACCAGTTCCATGAGCCATTGGGGTTCCGGCTCGCAATCATCATCCGTAAAGACGACAAATTCGCCTTTAGCTTTCCCGAGGGCCGCATTCCGCGCCGAAGCAGGGCCGTTTTGTTCTTGCCGGAGGAGCTGGACTCCGTCATAGGCCGGGACCGGAGGACTGGAGCCGTCATCGATGACAAGAATTTCGACGCATTCCTTGGGGTACTCCAAGCGCTGGCAGGCGGCGATGCAACGTTTGAGCGAGTTGTGGCGGTTGTGTGTTGGGATGAGAATGGAAACGAAAGGACGCGTCACAGTCTAGGCAAGACCTTTCAACGTACACAGAAGTTGCTGATCCAGTTCGGCCGAATTGTACTGCTGGAGGATGCGCCGCCGGCCTGCTTGGCCCATCTGCCGGCGGAGTTCCGGGTCGGCGCCCAATTGGGTCAAGGCTGCAACCAGGGCAGCGAGATCACGTTCTGGCACCAGAATGCCCTCTTTGCCGTTCTCGATCAATTCAGGAATCCCACTATGGAAGGTAGAGACCACAGGAATCTCACACGCCATGGCCTCCATCAACGCTACAGGGATTCCCTCTTCGTCTCCATTCCCTTGTGTTTCGGAAGGTAATAGAAAGAGGTCTGCCTGCTGCAACTCCTGGAGCACGGCCTGCGACGATTGGATGCCACAAAACTTCACCTGATGCTCCACGCGGAGTTTTTGCGCCAAACAGATCAACTCTTCCCGCATTGGCCCATCGCCAATGAGGCGGTACTCAAACGGGATGCTGAGTTTGGCCAATGCGGTGATCGCGGTGGCAAGCCCTTTATAGGGAACGAAGCGGGCCACTGTAAGAATTCTCAGGATCGAGTGTTCTTGGTGAAGGGGAACGAAATGGTTGGGGTTCACACCCATCCGCAGCACTTGCATGCGATCGGGTGGGCAACCCATCACTTCGAGCTTTTGCCGGCCGTAGTCGCTGATCGGTAAAAACAAATCGCCCGTAGCAAAGAGCGGCTCATAGATCTGGCCTCGAAAGCGGCGGGGGTAGCCGCTGATGTCATCGCCATGCAGCACGGTAACGAGCTTTCCTTCGATCGCACCAGCCTGCTTGAGCAGTGCCGCCTTCCGTCCATGAGCGCCGAAGTGGGCGTAGAGAATATCGAAGGGCGCATTGGCGCCGGCTTTCCAGACACTCCAGGGCAGCCGCAAGGATAAGGCGTCGAGCCCAAAGCGAAAGGGATTGAGCGAGCGGAGCAGCGGCCAGGACATTTCACCTTGGAGCACGGCCCGCAGCAGCCCGAGCAGGCGGGGAAGCGGACGGGCGGGCATTTCTTCGAGCCGCCACGGCCAGGTCGGCGGCGCACCGTGGACTTCCGCGGCCTGCGTCTCTGCAAACAGACGAACTTCATGCCCGGCCGTGAGCAGGACTTCCAATTGATGCAGAACGAAGGTCTCCGAGTAGACCGGGTAAGGGCCGACGAAGTAGGCGATTCTCATCGGCCCCCGCTCCGGAAGAGCAGGGACCGGAGCTGCCACCAGACCGGACGACGGGAGATGGGCGAGCGAACCGTATGGGGCGACCGGAGCACTGCCTGCAACAAGGCTGCGAGCTGCTGCTGTTCAAACAGCGCGGCTGCGGCTCTCAGGTCTCGTGCAACCTGGCGCTGCGAGGGCGGGAGTGTTTCGATGAATTCGGCGATCACCCGTTCGCGAATCTGGTCGATGTTCTTTGGTTTTGATTGCCCGTCGTGCTGGCGATACTCGAGCACCACCTGCGGCAGCACACGGACAGGACCCAGCCTGGCAATCTGGAGCCACATCCCACGATCCTCGCAAGAAACATGGCGTGGATTGTAGCCGCCGACGGCACGCACGGCGTCGGTACGATAGAGATTCTGTCCGGAGTTGGGCGTCCAGTGAAAGAGCAAATCCTTCCAGGCTTCGAGGAGGGTTTGCGGACGGGAGATCTGAAAGTGGAGCGTTGAATCGCGATTCTTTTCGAGGTAGCGGCGCGAACCGACGGCGGCAACAATCGTGGCGTCCGCATCCAATTCTTGCGTGAGAACTGCGAGCGCATCGCGGCGGAGCAGGTCATCGTCGTCGAGGAACATCACATAGGGCGCGCGCGCCAGTGACAGGCCCAGGTTGCGCGCTGCACTGCGTTCCCCGTGCTTCTCCAGACGCTGGGTCACGATCTGGGGATGACTCAGGGTCTCGAGATACTCCGCTGTACCGTCCGAGGAATTGTCATCAACTACGATGTACTCCCAGTCGGTGAGGGTCTGGTCGCGAACGGAGGCCAAGGTCTCGATCAGGAGGTTCCGGCGATTTCTGGTAGGAGTAATGATGCTGACGCGGGGAGAAGAGATCATCGGACGCCCGCCAAACTGCAGAGACGTGCAAATCTGTTGAGAAAGTTTTTCTCGCTGTGATGCTGATTCACCCACTGGCGCGCAGCGCGGCCCAAATGACGGCGGCGTTCTTCATTCGCAAGAAGCTGGCGCAACCCTGTTTCCATTGCATCGAGGCCAGCCATGCCATTGCCGTCAAAGTGACCGTAATAGTGGCCGAAGCGTGAGGTGAGCAAGTCCGGGTCCTGGCCGCTGAGCAACACCGTCTCGCAGGCGAAAGCCTCGAGGAAGCTAACGGCAAGCCCTTCGTGGATGGAGCAATTTACCGCGGCCCAGGCTGCGGTGAGCAGCTTCAGTTTCTCCGCCTCGCCGACATGGCCGAGTGTGCGTACATTGGCGGGAAGATCGACCGGCGCATAGCCGCCGTTGCCATGAAAGTGAGGTTGCCCCAGAAACAAGAACTCGACTTCTGGAAAGCGACGGGCGAGTTCGACAAAGAGCCAGGGGCGCTTGATCGGATCGAGACGGCCGAGGAAGACCACATTGGGTTTGGCACTCTTCACGACTTGTACGGGATGCAGTTCGATGGGATTGGGCAGGAAGTAGCAGTTGCGCGGTTCCTCTCCGTAAGCGGATTGGAGCTTTGCGATCAAGGAAGGCGCCGGAGTCGCCACCAGAAGTTTTCGCCGGAAGAACCATGCTTCCCTGACAATCTGGCGCATGGAACTTGCGTCATAACAAAACAAGCCCTGGGGTTCTTCTTCTGTTGCTTGGCCAGGAATGCGGCAGGTGTAAATTTTCTTGGCATCCTGCGGCGTCCTGGGGTCTCGGGTCCAGACAATCGCCGGTGTCCGCGGCAGGGAGCGCAGGTACACGCTATGTGCCAGCGTATAGTCCACTGTCAGCAGTAAATCAAAGTGCTCGCGCTGCATCTTCCGGAAGTTGTCAAGGCGGTTGTGGGCGCGGAGCAGCACGCGGGCTCCATGAGATTCCGCTTCGGTCCGGGCTCCATCTTCAAAATTTTCCGTGGCAACAAAGGTGAGGTCGACACCGAACTCGCGGTTCCGTTGAAAGGTCAGTGCAAGCTGGCGTGCTGCCCATCCAAACCCTCCCATGCCACCGAAGGCTGGATCGAAGAACTCTGATGTAATGACGCCGAGCTTGAGCCGCTTCGACTGGGAGAGGGAGACCACCTGTAGAGCATCGCAAATCTAAGGGGAGCAGCGCTAGGAAGAATCCCTTAATCGACTGCTTCGCGGTCGCGCGGGTCAATCTCTTGCGGTACGGCGGGCAGTTGCCGCCGGAACAGCAGTCCGATCACTCCGCCGATGAGGATGGCTCCCACCAGGGAGATGCCACTCACCAGAAAGAATGGGAAACCGCCTGATTCCACCATCGTCGCCTCGCGGCCCGGTTCTTCCAACGCGAAACGGATCACCTTGTGGGTGGCGGTGGTGGTCTCATCCGAATCGATAAAACGGCCGTCGAGCTTCACATGGGCCAGTTCCTTGCCCAGGCCGAGCATCGTGCGCGGGAAGGCAAGGCTGACCACGGTCTTGCGTGCGGTGGGTGGAAATTTGATGCGGAGCTGGCGGCGAGCGGCATCAAATTCAATCTTTTCGATCGCGGAGGCTTGCGGCCAGGCGACGGTGAGGCGTCCGGCTTTGCCTGGCTCGATGAACGCCGCGACTTCTTCCTCGTGGATGCTGAAGTCTTCCTCTGTAGGCGCAGTGATGCAGTTGACGTGATTCGCCTCAAAGCGGCGCTCCGGCAGAATTTTACCGAGTGCTGCGAGGTTCTCCGCCTGGGGAATCGCCGAGAGCGGATAACTCCGCGCTCCTGTGAGCACGCGAATCCAGCGGCCAATGCCATTCTGGAGGGCCATCGTGTCATATACCGTCAGTTGTTGGCTGGCAAAGTTGTAAACGCTGTGGTGTCCAGCCTGGCTGTCCCAGTTGTTGTGGAAAAAACGGATCAGCCGGCCTGGAGTGCGAAGAAACTGGCCGCCGCTCTCCAACTTGGACTCGGCGATGGGGCCGGTATGATCCACCGAAGCGGAACTCAGGCCGTCGAGAAGCTGGCAGCGATCGAGATACTTCGATTTGCCGTCCGCACTGGTGAGCCGGTATTGGTAATTGAAGCTGGCTGCTTCCTTGGCGCACCAGATCTCGATGCCCAGGCCACTTGGGTCCTTCAGCCGCAGGAGCAGGGTGCTGTCTGTTGCTTGCGCTGCCGGACAGGCTGGCAGGTTGGCGAAACGCATCGGCATCACGTCGGTTTGTGCGCCGAGTGTGAGCGCCGATGCGAGAAGGAGGAGAATACGGATCACGAGTCGAGCTTAGCTTTCAGCAGTTCGTTGCAGACGCCGGGGTTCGCCTGGCCTTTGGATGCCTTCATCACTTGACCGACGAGGAACCCAATGACCGCTGTCTTGCCGCCCTTGTACTGTTCCACTTGTTTCGGATTGTTGGCCAGAACCTCGTCAATGATCTTGTCGAGGGCGCCGGTATCGGAGATCTGCTTGAGGCCGTCGCGCTCCATGATCGCCTTGGGCGACAGGCCCTCAGCGAACATCTTGGGAAAGATCTCCTTCGCCAGCTTGCCCGAGAGTTCGCCACTCTGGATCAGTCCAACGAGTTCGCCAATGTTTTCCGGCGAGATTGGAGAAGATTCGATGTCTTTGCCTTCTGCATTGAGCAGACCCACCAGTTCGCCCATCACCCAGTTGGCGGCGAGCTTCGGATCGGGCGAGGCCTTGGCGGCACGTTCATAGTAGTCGGCCATCGCACGTGTGAGAGTCAGGACCTGGGCATCGTATTCGCGCAGACCATACTCATGGACAAAACGCGCGCGGCGCTCACTCGGCAACTCTGGCATGCGGGCCTTCAATTCGGCCTTCCAGTCTTCCGGTACGACGAGCGGCAACAGATCCGGCTCGGGGAAGTAGCGATACTCTTCCGCAACTTCTTTGTCGCGCATGAGCATCGTTTCGCCGGTTTCGGTGTTGAACAGGCGACTCTGTTGGCGCACCCGGTCTCCAGCTTCGATCAGGCCGATCTGACGGAGAATCTCATATTCGATGCCCATCTTCACATGGCGGAAGCTGTTGAGATTTTTGATCTCGACCTTGGTGCCAAACTTCTCTGTGCCCTTCAGCCGGACACTTACGTTTGCGTCGCAGCGGAGCTGGCCCTTTTCCATATCGCACTGCGAAACTCCGGTGAATTGCATGGACTGCTTCACTTCGGTGAGATAGGCGTAGGCTTCGTCGGAACTGCGCATATCGGGTTCGCTCACAATTTCACAGAGCGGGGTACCGGCGCGATTGAGGTCGACATAGCTGTACTGTTCGGAGTCGCGGAAGCCATCATGCGAACTCTTGCCGGCGTCATCTTCCATATGGACGCGGGTGACGCCAATGCGCTTGGTGACGCCTTCGACATTGATATCGAGCCAGCCGTGCTCGGCCAGTGGCTTGTCATACTGCGAAATCTGATAGCCCTTGGGGAGGTCGGGGTAAAAGTAGTTCTTTCGTGCAAACACCGAAGACGGGTTGATCTCACAGTGGAGGGCGAGGGATCCTTGCACACCAAGCTCGACGGCTTCGCGGCTCAAAACAGGCAGTGCGCCGGGGAGCCCGAGGCAGACGGGACAAGTGTTGGAATTCGGCTCGTCTCCAAAGCTCGTGGGGCAACCACAGAAGATCTTGGTGTTGGTGGCAAGTTGAACGTGCACCTCCAGACCAATCACAGGCTCGTATTTAGCAACCTGTTCAGGCGTCGGAAGCGCAGCGACAGCAGAGGACATAGCCTCTATTTTGGCATGTTGAAGTGGATGGGTTTGCGATTTTGGAGCAGAGGACGGTTGAGGAATTCGATGAAAGGCGTCAGGGCCTTCATCCGTTTGGAGATTTCTCCGAGTAGTGCTGAGGTTTCTGCGAGTTCCGGGGGGAGGGAAGTCCAGAAGATATACATCTTCCGCTTCAGCAAATCCTCTGCCGGATGTCCGGGCAGATAGCCTTTCGGGGTGCGCTTCATCACTTCCCCTTGCAACTCGCCCATCAGGTTCTTCAGCTTTTGGTTCTCGACGATCTTCCGGAACTCCGCATGATGGTCTGCGATCCAAGCCCGATAGAGTTTCAAGTGCTCCGGGAGCGGATTGTAGACACCCGCCGCAATCATGAACTCCTTTGTGGTCAGGTGAATATAGAAACTCGCGCCTTCCCCCTTGCCCAGATTGTGGCGATGGAAGTCGGCTGCAATATTGGTTTTGTAGGGCGTCTTGTCTTTTGAGAAGCGAATGTCGCGGTAGATCCGCAAAATGGCTTTCTTCGGCTCGACAATATGTTCCGGTGCAAAGGCCAGTAACTCCTGATTGAGGGCGGCCACCAACTCGATCATCGGAGCCTTCACCTTCTCCTCATAGACCGGCTTCTTCTTTTCAAACCACTCGCGATTATTGTTTTTCTCAAGGCCCTGGAAGAATTGCAAGGCTTCTTTCGGGAAACCAGGGAAGCCGACAGTGCTGCGGGGCATACTAATCAATGATGCAAGGATTTGGGCCGAATGTCATAGTTCGGGAAAACGTGGCAATGAGCGGGTTCACCCGATTTGGACTCGGCGGACCGGCCGCATACCTGGTGGACGTGCAAGATGCGGCCGCGTTGCCGCACGTGGTGAACACATTGCGAGAACAGAAGCTGCCTCTCCTCACCTTGGGCGGTGGTTCCAATTTGATCGTCTCCGATGCCGGCTTTGACGGAGCGGTGCTGCGTTTTGTGGGCAAGCGGATTGCGCGCAAAGGCGGCATCACGACAGCCGAGACCGGCGCCGTCTGGCAGGACGTCGTTGATTTTCATAGTGATTTGGGCCTGACGGGTATGGAGCGGATGACCGGGATTCCGGGCTGGCTGGGCGGTGCGATCTACGGCAACGCCGGCGCTTACGGCCAGACGATCATGGATTTTGTCGAGAACGTGCGCGTTTTCGATGGCCTCTCCGTCCGCGAAGTGTCGAATCCGGATTGCCGCTTTGCCTACCGCACCAGTGGCTTCAAATCGCACAAAGACTGGATTCTGCTCGATGCGCAGCTTCGATTGGTGGAGGGCGATCGTCTCGAGATCCGGCAGACCGCAGCCGAAATCCTGGCGACCCGCAACGAGAAGTTTCCGCCGACGATGAAGTGTGCTGGGAGCATCTTCAAAAACTTACTGGTCGCCGGCTTGCCTGAGAAGGCGCTGAACAGTGTCCCCCAAGGCGTCATGCGGGCAGGAAAAGTTCCTTCGGCCTGGTTTTTGGAACAGGTCAGTTCCAAGGGTATGAAGCGCGGCGGCATTGAGGTGGCCAGCTACCACGCGAATCTGATCTACAACACCGGATCGGGGACGGCTGCCGAAGTCTGTGAGTTGATCGATGAACTCAAGGCCCGGGTGCTGGCGGCCTTTGACCTCCAATTGGAGGAAGAGGTGCAGTATGTCGGGTTTGCGGACCGCGTCAGCCACTAAAGTTCTGCGCCGCTCCAGTCGATAGCTGGCGCACAGATGTTACACAATCGTCGGCGACGTGGCAGTTCCGTGCCGTCCGGATATTACCGCTTCCAGGGCAGCGGCAACCAGGTTCTACATGGCTTTGGCGACGGAGATTTCATCCGTCTGCGAGACGAACATGGACGGGAGTGGCGAGGAATCGCGGAAGTTTACGAGACGATGGTGCGTTTCCGCTTCCGTGACGAGGACGGGAATCATGTTTCCGGCATCTCCGACTCTGGGAACGGAATCGTACTCCGCGACGAAAAAGGCAACACCTGGCGTGGTTTTGTGGACTAGCTTCGCGCCTGGCCACTGAGTGGCGTGACCGTTTCTCTCATCCTTGGACCACCTGGGATGGCGCCGCCTCCCCTGCAGCAATCCAATTCCCACTATTTTTTTGCGCCCCTGCGCCGCATGCAGGGCGTGCACTCTGTCTTGACATGCAAGTAAATGCTTGCCTATTATTGTCAGCAAGGAGAGTTTGAAAATGGTGGACATTCTACATAGAATCGGCATCAAAGCGTCGCTCGATCAAGTCTATGAGGCGCTCAGTACTCGCGACGGCCTGGCTGCCTGGTGGACGCAGGACACGACAGGCGAAAGTCAGATTGGCAGCGCGCTCCGGTTTCGCTTTCTACAAGGACGCGGCGGCTTTGACATGAAAGTTTTAGAGCTTCAACCCGCCAAGTCTGTGCTGTGGGAAGTGGTGGACGGCCCTGCGGAATGGATTGGCACAACGGTCCGTTGGGAGCTCAAACAAGAGGGCGACTACGCCATCATCCTGTTTTATCACCAGGGTTGGAAGGAACCGGTGGAGTTCATGCACCATTGCAGCACCAAGTGGGCCATCTTTCTGATGAGCCTAAAATCCCTGCTGGAAACCGGCCAAGGAACTCCTGACCCGAACGACGTCAAGATCGACAACTGGAACTAAAGCACCGACAATGAAGGGCTTGAGCGTGCGGGACGCTGGGAACCCTTCCTGGCCCTCGCCTCGGGAATCCTGGTACGGAGTGATCGATTGGCCACACATTCTCTCGATATGGACAAAGTCTTCAAAGCACTTGCGGACCCGAACCGCAGGCGCTTGCTGGACCTGCTGCATCAGGAGAATGGCCAGACTCTCACCTCACTGTGTGAACACATGGACATGACTCGCCAAGGTGTAACCCAGCACTTGCAACAGCTCGAAGATGCAAACCTCGTCTCGATGTTGCGCCAAGGCCGGGAGAAACTCCACTACTTGAATCCGGTGCCTCTGCACGAGATTCATAAGCGCTGGATTGGAAAGTTCGAGCGCAGCCGCCTCGATGCGCTGCGCAATCTCAAACAGAAATTGGAAGGGGATGACAATGACTAAACCTGACTTTGTGTACGTAACCTACATCACGACAACGCCGGAGAAGGTGTGGCAAGCATTGGTCGATACGGATGTGGCAAGCCAGTATTGGACGGGTCCGAATGACTATGGTCCTGCGCATGTGAATGTATCGGATTGGAAGCCCGGTTCTTCCTGGGAGCACCAACTCCTCGACGAGGGGCGCACGGTTCACATCACCGGCAAGGTCCTCGAGAGCAATCCTCCGCATCGTTTGGTGATCACATGGGCGAGGCCGCAGGAGGCCGATGACGATTCCAAACATTCGCGTGTCAGCTTCGACATTGCAGCGCAGAGCGATGGGACGGTTCGCCTGACCGTCACGCACGAAGACCTGCAGGGCGACCCCAAGATGCTGGGCGGGATTTCGAACGGCTGGCCCAAGGTCCTTTCGAATCTCAAGACACTGCTCGAAACCGGTCGCACCCGCCCCCTCACACCGGTGTCGGCGGGATCGTAAGTGGTGATGGACTGTCTTCGCACTTCGTGCAATTGAGGTCTGTACCCAGAAAAGCCGCGCGGCCTTCTTCCGTCAAAACCCATGGGCGGAGCTCCCACGGGGGGCGATGGCGGAGGTGCCGCGTATGGCCGCAGGCCAGCACTGCCACCCACTCGTCCTCTGCGTCTTTCTGATAGCCAACCACCTTTGCAAGCGGCATCTGCTCCATTCTATGGGAGCCCTCAAACGGTATCTAGAGACTGGACGCAACCAAAGGGCGGAACTGCTTCCTGGACTTTGAGCCATGCCTCATCGCACCAGACGTCTTCGTAACTCCAACCTGTGGTTCCTCCCAATAGTTGCCAGCGCCAAACCAGCAATGTCTTGCCCTCGAGCAGGGGCACATTGCTCGCGCTGTACACGGTTTTTTAAAGGTCAAGTCTCGACACGATACAAGGGGGCCATCGTCAGAGCCCGGGTTGCATGCAAGTACAGAAGTGCCCGCTTTCGCGTTGGCGCAGTCGAGCAACACTCTCTCGTTCCGGTCTCAATCGATTTTTGATCGAGCTGAAAAGCCTTGCCAGGTCATCCGGACGATGAACATCCTGAACCGCTCGTACTTCTCAGAGGAACTTCTGAAGCAAGCGAGTCTGGTTCCAGGGGGAATCTGGATCGTCGGACGCACAACGGAAGACAACTTCATCAATCACACCAGTATCTTTGAGCTTCGTCCTCAAGGCTGGCACTTAATCGAGCGTTTGCATGATGGCTCCGAGATCGAAGGACTTGCTCTCTCGATGCCTCCGGTTCGCGCATGAAACCGCTTTCCTTCCTCCTGATCTCTGACACTTATCCTCCGCACATCGGCGGCAGTGAAGTAGAAGCCCAGCGCGTTAGCGCTGGCATGATGCGGCGGGGCCACAAGGTACAGGTGCTGTGTGCGGGAGGACTCCCTATGCCGGAACTGCGCGACTGGATTGATCCTGCTGGTGTTCCAACCCGCATTCTCACCCGGCAGCCGCGGGAGAATGAAGGACATAACCTTTGCCTTGCGTGTTGCTTGGTCCCTCTGGCGGGAACGGAAAAACTACCAGATTGTCTACTTCCTGATGCAGGGCCTCCATTTGGCCGCTGGCTTGCCTGTGGCTCGCTTGCTCGGTAAGCCAATCATCATGAAGTTTGGGGCCAGTGGTGTGATTCCCTTGATGAGAGGGAGCCGGGCTGGACGTTTTGAACTGGATTGGCTCAACCGCTGGGCCTCCCGGCTGATGGTCCTGAATCAGGGGATGGTCGATGAGGTGATCTCTGACGGCTTTCTTCAAGAGCAGCTCTTTGGGATGCCGAACCCAACCGATACCAACCAGTTCCATCCGGCTGCGGATGGAGCAGAGAAGAACCAGTTGCGCCAACAGTTGAGCTTGCCCGTGGATGCTCGCATTGTGCTCTATGTTGGCCGGCTATCTCCCGAAAAAGGCCTTCCGTGGTTGCTTGAATCGTTCGCCGTCGTCTGGCGTCAAATGCCCCAGGCTCTGCTGGTTCTTTGTGGCGATGGCCCCCAGCGCACCGCTCTCACTACGCAAGCAAACTCACTCGGCATTCCACAGCAGCAGATTATCTTTGCCGGCTTGAGGCCAGTTGCTGAGGTTGCTCTCTGGTGTCGCGCGGCGGATTTCTTTGCCCTCACCTCCCCGAGTGAGGGATTTTCTTGTGCTCTGGCCGAAGGCATGGCTTCTGGATTGCCTTCTGTGGTGAGCGACATTCCTGCAAATAGACAGCTCATTCTCAATGAGGAGAACGGCCTCCTGGTGCCTACTGCGGAGATCAGCGCGATTGCGGCCGCGCTCCAAAGGCTACTCGCTTCAGTGGATTTGTGCAACGGGCTCGGCCAGGCGGCGCGCCAACGCATCGTTGATCACTACTCACTCGACAAAGTCGTCTCTCTTTACGAGAACTGATTCCAAGAGATCCTGGAAACGCAGCACCAGTAAACACGAGGACGCCGTTCTCACAAGCCTTGTCTCGGCAAGAGGCAACGGATATGATCTGCCCATGAAAGATCTGATTGTCGCTGCCAGGGCTCTTTATCGGACACCAGTATTTACTTCCATCGCAATCCTCTCCCTCGCTCTGGCCATCGGCCCCAACGCTGCGATCTTTGCCGTGATTGATGCGGTCCTCTTTCGCCCCTTGCCCGCCATTACCCAGCCTGATCGTCTGGTCTCCATCTACCACAACAATACTCAGGACCCGAAGACCTTCAACGCTCTTTCCTGGCTCGATTTCAACTACTACCAAAGCAGCGCACGCTCCTTTTCCGGGATGCTCGCCTATTTGCGGCTCCCGCTCTCAGTCCGCCTCGCAGAGCGCAGAGAAAATCTTTCCGCTGAGCTTGTGAGTGACAACTATCTGCAGGTACTTGGCGTCGCGCCCCGCCTCGGCCGCGACTTCAATGCCGCCGATCGCGAGCCCGCCGTGCTGATCAGCGAGCAACTCTGGCGGGATCGCTTCCAAAGCGATCCGAATCTTCTGGGCCGGACAATGCAGGTGGGCGCAAGCTCCTTCGCGATCATCGGCGTGCTGCCGGCAGCCTTCCGCGGCATCGTGATGGATTGGGGCGAGCGGCCGCAGGTCTGGATTCCGATGCGCTTCTATCGGGAGGCGGTGCCCGCTCTGGCGCAGGTCGAGATACTCCGCGAGTGGGGCATGCGCTCGATGGTCGTCACTGCCCGTCTGGGAGACCAGGTCAGCCTCGATCAAGCTCAAGCCGAGGTGGAAGCGCTAGCTAGGCGAATCAACCTCGATCATCCCGAACGCGATCGGAACCCGCAAAAGACTTGGATCGCCACTGCGATGCCACTTGGACAGGCACGCTTCTGGCCCGGAGCCCGAGCAAACGTAGTGACCGTGCTTCTCGTATTGATTCTCGTTGCGGCAAGTGTTCTCGTCATTGCTTGCGCCAATGTCGCGATGCTCCTGCTCACGCGCGCGGCACATCGGGAACGGGAAATCAGTGTCCGCATTGCGCTCGGCGCTAAGCCTCGGGCGGTGCTCAAACTTCTCCTCGCGGAAAGCCTGATCCTCGCGCTAGGTGGCTGCGGCCTCGGGTTGCTCCTGGGTGTGGCTCTCACCAAGGGACTTTCCAGCTTCCCCAAAATTCTTTCCGTGCCTCTCACTCTCGACCTTTCCGTCGACTGGCGCTCCCTCAGCTTCTGCGCCGCGATTGGAATCCTGATCTGCATTGGAGTCAGCCTGGCTCCGGTACGGCACTTCTTACGAACGGACTTGACCACGGCCTTGAATCTACGGGGAGCAACCTCGCGCCTCGGCTGGCGGCGGTGGAACACTCGTTACGTACTGAGCGCTGCGCAGATCGCCATCTCGCTGGTGCTGCTGGTGCAGGCTGGCCTCTTCTTACGCACCTTCCAGAGTGCCGCCGAATCGGACTCCTTCCTGCGTGCCGGCAATCTCTTCCTCGCCAAGTTGCAATTGCCCCAGTCGGAGAACTCTCTCGAAGTCCAGGCCAAGATCGCACGCGAGCTCCCCTCACGCATGCAACAGTTCCCCGCCGTGCAGCGCGTTGTCTTCGCCAATGTATTGCCGTCGAGTGGCGTCCGTTCTGCAACCGAAGTGCAGATCCTTGCGCCATCGACGCAGCAGGAACCGATCCGGAACAGCATGGATAGCAATGAGATCAGCCCGGGCTTCTTCGATCTCACTGGGTCCTCCTTGCTACGCGGCCGCGATTTCACGGCGCTCGACCTGCAAGGCCAATCGAAAGTCGCCATCGTCAATCAGGAATTGGCAGACCAGTATTGGGGCGGGGACGCGATTGGCAAGCGCGTGCAAGTGCGCGGCCAGGACATTGCGATTGTGGGCTTGGTGAAAGATCAGGTGCGCCGTTCCTATCGCGATGCGGTTCCGCCGCGCATCTACTTCCCGATTACTCCCGGCACGCGCGCATCGTTGTCGGTGATCGTCCTGGCCCGGGACAACTCCCTGCAGGCGTTGCCGTCCTTGCAGCAAGCGCTGGCGCAACTGGCGCCCGATGCGGTTCTCGATGCTCCGCAAACACTCGCCGCCTATGCCTCAGTTGTGCTTGCCCAGGAGCGCCTGGCCGCTTGGTGCCTGGGCGCACTTGCCTCGATCGCACTGATCCTCTCGCTGATCGGGCTCTATGGAACGGTCGCCTATTCGGTGGCGCAGCGCAGAGGCGAGATCGGCATTCGCCTGGCGCTCGGCTCTTCGAGCTTTGAGGTGGTGCAGGCGATGTTGCGGCCGGTGGCTGCCGTATCGCTGGTCGGCTTCGTTGCGGGTTCGATCCTCTGTGTTGCAGCGATGCGCCTGTCGGAATCCTTACTTTACGGAATCACTGGCGCCGACCCGTCCACCTGGATTCTAGCTGGGGGCTTGCTGGCCTCGACGGCCCTGGCCGCAGCCGCGCTGCCCGCCGTTCTGGCCTCCCGGAGCGATCCATCGGAGGTGTTGCGGTCGAGCTAGGAGGCGGTAGTTCACGGAACAGGTCTTTGAGATCCTCTCCCAGTTGAACGATCTCAAAGTCAAAGAAGCCGCAGATAGAACGCCTGCCGTCTGGATCCAATACTAAGTTCCAGCTTGAGGAGTGAGTTGCTCTCACGCATACCGTCTTTTCAGTGGAAGCGGAGGCGGTGGAGCTTTGGCGTCTGGCTATTGAGTTTGACCGAACCACACCCAATAAACAGGCCTTTGCTCGGAGTCTCGGATAATCCAATCCGGAGGGTAATCAATCTTGGTTGATTCGTGTCTGGCTAATGCCACGGCAGCGCACTCGGAGTTTCTGCAGCCTACAGACGCACGAAGTATTGGGGTGTTGATTTCACGGATCTCAAAGCTTCTGGGGGCGTAAAAAAGTAAAGGCAGCGCTATTCCCCAGTCTGCGGACTCAACGGTCTTGATCCTTTTTCTTTGCAATATGGTGGCTAGCTCACGAACCTCAGGATGCCAGTACAGTCCCGGGCCACCATCTCGTAATGTAAGCCAGAAGCTGACTGGGGCAATCGTTAAGCTCAAGAGAATAGTAATTTTGAGAAGGGGCGAAGTGCGAAGGAGACTCTCGATCAGAAGTGCCAGCACGATTTCTGGCACGGGCCACAGAAGTCCGATGTGATGGACGCTGTACCCAGAATTCGATCGCACAGCCATGATCATCCACGCAAGGATGAAAGATAAGCTCAGCGCGAAAGCACGTAAGAGATTATCCAGCTCAGACCTTGAGGAGTTCTCCCATCTGCGAAGATACTTGACGATTCCCATCACAAGCAATACCAGAAGGATCAAGGGTAGAGGAGAAGCAAAGCCTCTACGCAGACGTTCAACATATTGGGTGGGGGACTCAATACTTGTCATATACCCGTACAAAACTGTTCCATCTAGAGCTGCCCATAATACGGACAACTTGTAAGGAATGACAGCCAGGTCCCAGTGAGTCTCCGTTTGTAAGGAGATTGCCGGCACAATCAAGTTAGCCAAGACTAGCGGAAGACTGCCAAGCGCCAGGCCAGCGGCTACTCGAAAATAGAAGTACAACGAAGGTTGGGCAGTACTCGTTGTCCAACGATGGATCAGAATATAGCTGCTTAAGACTAGACAGATAGGCCAGATAAATGTGAGCTTGTCCCAGAGACCTAGCCCAATTGAAATTCCGCAGCAATAAGCGGCCCAGTTGCTCGGAGATTTACGGCCAAGCGACACGTTCATTGCCACGGCAAATGCAAGATTAGATAACGCCATCGGCCCCCAGTCACAGATGTGCGTGAGCCAAAACACGTGGTTGAAAGCCACCAGAAGCATAAAATACAAGGCCCCAGGCGCTCCGAGCCAGCGTTTGACCAAATCGACCCAAACAACGAGGGAGATTAAGGTTAGGCAGAGTGGCAGCCCTCGTAACGCTCCGAGATTACCGTAAACATCTGGCCACCCATATCGGTATAGAAAGTACTTGATGTTGCCCAGGTAGGGCATCTCGAGAAGAGGAAGGCTACCTAACAGCGAAGATATAGCTGCGGGCGCACTTCCCGGGTGAGAAATGAATTGTAACCAGAGTATCTCGTCCTGCTGCGGGCCCAATACAATGAACGCAGCATCGTAAAGAAAAAAAGCGGTGGCACCTAATCCTATGAGGAGCAGGCCCACCACCAATCTGAATAGCCAGTGCCGTATCAAGATGAAAAAACAAATATTGCCGGAGGAGCCTTCCGACTGACTTTAGAGCTTACCATCTGATGCCTCCTCCACAAGCAGCTCGTGCTTGGTGCCCCTTTCATAAGCTGGCAGATCAAGCAGTGCACGATCACCCGGACGTGAAGCAGTTGAACCCCCAAGCCCTACTCGAATGCCTGCACCCGCAGCACTGGCTTTAAGGCTCGTGTCAACAGGAGCGACCAGCGTCCAGAGTGAGTTTTCGGTCGGCGTGGCGGGCTGGAACTCGCCTCTTTCGTTTATTACCCCCACCACTACACCTGGACTCGAGAAATGTTTTTTTGCGTATTTTTCTGCCAAGGCAGTAGACAACCGAAATGTCAGTTGAACGCCTTCCGACAACTGCAGACTCGTCGTTGCAGGAATCTCTCCCGCAGCAAAATAAAGTGGCTTATTAGTGATGCAGTTACTTACAAGGAGTTTTGCTAACATCGATCCGCAGATCAGCACACTCTGACCGTCTTTGACTGGAATCATAGCCAGCCCTGTGGCATCAGTGATGAAGTCTGACCTCAATCTCCTTGCTATATCGGACGAGCGGCTTAGACTCCATGGAGAGTTGGCTTGCCCGTCAGATTGGCGAGGACCTCCAAAAATCGCGGTGACTTGCGCGCCCGCCACAGGCTGATTATTAGAGTCAACGACCCGAAGAACCATATCGGAACCGCAGAGTGTGGCCGCAGAACATGCAATTAGAATCAGGATAGCTTTCATGTCGATTTCCTTACGGGACTGGGGTGTATGGAGGGTTGATTGTATGTGGATAAGGATAACAGGCGGAGCCTTCCTGCACATTATTCCAGGGCCGAAAGATAACGGTCGGCGACCTGCCTGCCATGGAGCTAGCATTGTACCCAGTAACAACATTGGACGCATCGGTCTTGGTCTGGCCGCACGCGTTCACATTTGAATGGGTCTCCCCGACGATAAAGATGCTTGTATATACGTCGTGGTTGTATCCCCGCCATCCGATGGGAGAGAAGCTATTGTAGAATGACCAAACGTTATTAAAGAGCAGCGTGACCTCCGACGCTCCCCCCCCGATATATGTATGGAAATCAATGATGGTAGGGGGAGTGAATGGGTAAGACGTAGAGGGCATACCAACAGTCGAGCTCGATGTGACGGGGATTGTGGCGCAAGGGAGACCGTTTACTGGACTGATTGATCCCAATCCAAATAGACCGCCCGCGATAGCCGACACCAGAGCAGATGTGCGGGTTAAGCGCGCTGAGTCCCCGTACAGAGAACTGCAGTCGTACGAGAGAACTGTGCCGACGTCGCCGGTTGAATAGCTAGCGTGCAGATAATCAGACCCATAGGTATTGAGATAATAACGGACCGCCTCAAGGGGCCTGGGATTGATGCCTGGCCCGGTGTGCTTGTTATCCACAATCATGCGTCCCATGACTGTATGAAATGCCGGATCGATTTCGTTGGTGATGTCAAATTCACTCGCAATCAGTCCGGCGGACTGAACGGCTGACATGGCTGCATCGTAGACAGTATAGATATTGTTCCAACCCACGAAGTATGGATTTGCCGGCGCACAATTGTAGCTGTTATCGTTCGCTTTCATCTGTATTTAGCTGAAGATCTCCGGACACGAGGGCTTACGGGCCTCGGTTGAGATTCGGTTACTTCATGCTGCCATAGGTTGCGCCTGGGCGATTTTCCCATCGAGGAAAGCCTGGTATGGCGTTCGGCCTTGAGTCCGATATCCATGATGGGGTCGCTGGCGATTGTAGAAGCTCAGATAGGCGTCCAGATCATCTTGTAATTCAGCCACAGACTGATAGATCTTTTGCCGGAACTTGATGCTGTAAAACTCCTCCTTGATCGTGCGATGGAAGCGCTCACAGAAGCCGTTGGATTGAGGGGAAGCGATCTGCGTTCTCTTGTGGCGGATCTGGTTAATCGCCAGATAGATCTCGAAGGGATGACGAGCTTCGAGTCCACAGTACTCGCGGCCATTGTCGGTGAGCAACCGCTCGATCCCCACCTTCTCATCGTCATAGAAGGGGATGACTCGATCATTCAGTGTGTCTGCCGCAGTGATCGGCATCTTGCTGAGATAGACCTTGGCGAAGGCTTGCGAGCAGTGTGCGTCAATGACCGTCTGCATGTAGACCTTGCCGACGCCTTTGATCGTGCCTACAAAGTAAGTGTCCTGGCAAAGCAGATAGCCAGAATGCGGTGCAGCGATATGTTGTTCCGGGTCAACGTTTCGGCCCTGATGCTTCTGCAGGAGCCGCTTGGCTTGCTCCGTCAGCACGCCGCCTTCGGTGGCGGTCTTCTTGTCCAGCCAGAGCAGGCGCTGGAGCCGGAGAGTGATGCCGTGCCGTACCCAGACCCCTCGGACGGCGGGGGCAGAGACACCGATGCCGACCAAACGAAGCTGGTCGGCAATGCGGATGTAACTGTAGGTCGGATACTGCGCCGTCATCTCGAGGATCTGCTTTTCAAGCTCGGGCGGAGTCTGATTCGGCATCCGAGGCGTCCGGCGTTGCCTCGGCTCAAGCCCGTCGGCTCCGTGCTTCTCGTAGGCTTCCTTGATCTCGTAGAAGTGGCTGCGGCTGATGCCGGCTCGCTGGCAGGCGGCCTTGATGTTGCCCAATTCCTGGGCGAGTTGGAGCAGTCCAATGCGCGCTTTGATAAGCTTCTGGTTGTCGCTCATGAGTGTGTCCTTTCGGGGTGATTTTGGTGTTTTGGAAGATTCCAAATCTATCACCGTAAGGACCCGCTCGGGGCGCTTAGGGGCTTCGGCTCCTGTCGGGCTACGCCCTCCCTTCGCCTCTTCCCCTAAGCGCCGTTTCCCATCATTGTGTCCGCTGATCTTCCGCTAATTTCATTTCATCCAAGGTCCCTCTTCCTGCCCCATATTGTTTGCGCCTCGGACTGGAAAAGGCGCCGTGGGCCAGAAGAAGAGTGGAACGTTGCTTGACGTGCAGGGATCGTACGTCAGTTGCCATTTCAGTCCATCATTCAGGGACGGCACTCTTGCATTAACAAGGAAATTATAGTTCCCATTGGAATCGCCGCACTTTAGGTCATTTGGGTTCAGAGGATTATTGCAATACGAATCGTACTGATTGTAAAATGTCCAGTGCATCGGAGAAGGAATGACGCTATTGATCCCCGCATTTTTCACATCAGTAAGAAATAGCAAGAGCTGACTGCGCCAGGGAGAGTTATAAATTATGGGACTCGTCGTCCCACAATTTGAGAGCGGGGTGCTGAACCCGCCGCCACACATACCAAACATGAATCGAACCGCAGTAACCTTCTGACTTGCGTAGTTAGAGAGCAAGCCCTGCACGCAAGCGCGGACGGTTAAGAACTTGTTGAAAAATACCCCTCTACCGCGAATATGATGGTATCTGGATGAGGATGTATTGAATCATTGCTCAAAATTGAACCTGCCCGCGCTCCCGCGATAGGCCGAAAACCATTGATTTTGGGCCATTTTCCGTCATTTAGGCACACTGCTCCTGCAGGGTTTTGACTCGAAGCAGATTGTAAGCTGCGGCTGTATAAGTGACCAGCCATCCGACCTTATCGATTCCCCGCAGCTTGATCTTTTTCAGTCCGCCCGTTTGCTTCATCCATCCGAAGGCCTTCTCTACAAGCCACCTCTTGCTGAGGCTCATGCGATACCCTTCATGCCTTGTCGTACGCTGATCAATGGCGCTTCTGCGATTCTTGTTGTTCTGCGCCACATGTGGGGTCACTCCCAACTCGCGCACTGTTTTGACAAAGTCCTTGCGGTCATAAGCTTTGTCGGCCCCCAGCGTTATGCGTTTGCCGGGCCGCGCTATTTTGGCCGCCATCAATAAGGCGGCATCGGCTTCGCCATGACCATCGGCTTGCGTGCTCATCACCTCACGGATCAAACCATTGCGGTTCTCGATCACAATGTGGCCGAGGTAGCTGAGCTTGGCTTCCTGCCCATTCCCCTTCTTGTACAAGCGGGCATCTGGATCTGTCTTGGACTCGTGCGTTTCATTGCTGCGCTTCTCGCCGTGGAACTGCTTGCCATCTTTGGGGCCTTCGCCATCTTTTCGTTGAAATCTCTTCTGTCCTGCCCAGGCTTCGATCAGCGTTCCATCCACCGTGAAGTGCTCATCGGACATGAATCCAGAGGCCAACTCATTGACCCGGCTAAAGAACTTCTGCGCGACCTCTTCATTCAACAGCCGCTCCCGGTTCTTGCTGAATACGGCGTGGTTCCAAACCGGCTCATCGATCTCAAGCCCAATGAACCAACGGAACAACAGGTTGTAGTCCAACTGCTCCATTAGCAAGCGCTCGCTGCGCACCGAGTAGAAGATTTGCAACAACAACGCTCTGAGCTGACGCTCGGGCGGAATCGAAGGACGCCCCACTCGCGAATACATCTGCTCAAACTCTCCATCCATGCTCTTGAGCAACCCGTCTACCAGTTGCCGTACTTTCCTCAGTGGATGGTCCTCTGCGATCCGATCTTCAAGGTTCACGTAGCTGATCAGGGTTCTTTGTTGCTGGTCGGTTCCGCGCATAAAACATAGATGCTCTAAAATATTTCAGCGTCACATCCAGCGGCGAGTTTTTCAACAAGTTCTTAAGGAAGAGGAACAATTCTTAATATAGGTAGTGGAAAGCGTTGAATCGTAATTAGTGGAGGAATATTTGTCGATTGGTAGTGGGCCAAGATTAACTTCGAGTTTGCTTGGACCTGTGATACTTGCATGAACCGGCGTTGCCGCCAGTGCAATAACAACGGCGCAAATCGTCGCCATTTTACTTAACAATAATGTCATCTTTATCTCTCATTTCGATGTATAGCCGCCCGAACACTGACTCGACCATAAGACGTGGCCAAAATATATCATATTCTGCATCGAGATAAAGTGAAATTAGCCGAAACCTATGGTCTCAGCGACCCAATATACGCCGCCAAGGCCACCATATCGCTGTTCGTCATCTCCTTGACCACCTTTTCCATCTCCGACGTCTTGCCACCACGTCGAACGCCAGCCTTCATGTCATACAGCTGACGAACAATGGCGCTTGGCGAACGGCCTGCAATGCCTGGAACAGCCTCCTTACCCCGGTAGCCCGGACCGTGACAGCTGGAGCATTCCAGCTCCTTATTGTTCCCCCAGGTCTCCGCGAGGCGTTTCCCCAACGCGAGGCTCCCGACCGGTGCATAGGCAATGTAGCGGGTCTCCGGATCGCGCAACTCAAACTGCTCAAAGTCCTCAGGCCCTTCGAGAATCCGTTGGCCGAGGGCCTCTTCCCCCTTCTCCGGCTGAAAGTGGAACAACCACCCGGCGATGCGGGATTTGGGAACCATCGTTGTCTCCACCACGCGGACGAAAGACAGTGGTTTCAGGCTTGCAAAATATCGGGCAGCAGTCTCGATCTCGGCATCGGTCATCGCCTTGGCCGTCTTGGTCATATTGATGGTTGGCGCTCTGTCGACAAGGAACGGTGTTCGGGAGCCATCGCGGAACGCCTTCATCTGATCGACGAAGTATGGGATGGGCAAGCCAGCCAGTCGAGAGTTCTCCGGCCGTCCGCTCCCAGTTGGCAGGTGGCAATAGGCGCAGGCCCGCACCTCGGGTTCTCGTCCATGAGAGACAACGGATGGCATCGTGGGATGCCCCTCGGGGCTCCAGTCCGGGGCAGCAAAAAGATTGGAGAGTTGGGCCCGTGTAAAGGAGAGTTGGCTGCTTTTGATCTGGAAGGGGCCTTGCGGCACGGGAGGCTTCGGGCCAGGCGCCGGAGCTGGATTGGTGGGATAGGCCCACTCCGGAACGGGTTCGAGAACGGGTGCTTGCTTACAACCAGATAAAGACAGGAGCAGCAGGGGAATCAGGGGCAGCGGGCGAATCACTATGGCCTCCATGCTATCAAGCGAGTGCCGCTTTTCCGGGAGGTTTTGCGGATTCTCACTCTCGACGAACTGAACGATTCACGATTGGGGGCAGCCAGAATCAAGCGTATCTGCAATTCGACCAAAGCATTGGTTCGCTCCGTCTTCTTCGCCAGTTCGGTGAACATTCCACTTAGAGCTGTCATTAACTGTTGAGATTCTGAAGGGGATGGCCTCCCCCGGCTCCGAAAGCGATACTATTCTGGCGGAACAGGTGCAAGAAGGCACCGGAGACAGTGTTGCATGGGCTTGGGTCGAACCAGGCTATACCAGATCGGCAGCCAACACGGAATCCAACTGGATGTAATCTTGCTCCCTCCACGATAGGTAGTCGGGAGAGTATCTGGGAGGAGAGTGTGCGCGCACCTATTGCTTTCCAATATGAAGCATGGCACACTCATGTGGGAAACCAATATGAAAAAGAAAGCAGACGTCTGGCAGGGCACGCTGGCTATTATGGTTCTCAAAACGCTCCATGCTATGGGGCCCCAGCACGGATATGGCATTGCGCGCCGCGTCGAACAGACCAGCCACGACCTGCTCGCCATCAATCACGGCACGCTCTACCCCGTCCTCCTCAAACTCGAACAGGAAGGTGCCATCGTGTCTGAATGGGGCGTTTCCGAGAATAAGCGGCGCGCCAAGTTTTACCGAATCACCCGGGCTGGTCAGAGCCAACTCGATGCAGAGGTTAAGCAGTGGGCTCAGGCTACCGAAATCGTTGCGCGCTTTCTGGCGTTGAAAGGATTCAAGGCATGATCCGTAGACTGCGCGGATTCTGTCACCGTTTTCTCGGCAGCCTGAATGGGCATGGCCGGGAAATCGACCTAGCCGAGGAACTCGAGTCCCATATCCAGATGCTCGCGGACGAAAACATGCGTAGCGGCCTCCCGCCCGATGAAGCTCATCGAAGAGCAAAACTCCAGTTCGGCAGCGTGGAATCGGCCAAGGAGACCTACAGGGAACAGCGCGGTCTGCCGGTCCTGGATGCGATCGGCCAAGATCTTCGCTATGCTTTCCGGTGGATCCGCAACAATCCCGGTTTCGCAGCAACCGCAATTCTTTCGCTCGCTATCGGCATCGGCGCCAACACCGCCATCTTTTCCGTTGTCAACACGGTGATCCTCCGGCCTCTTGCCTACAAAGATCCGGAGAATGTCTTCGCGGTTCGCGAAGTAGTCTTCAATTCGCCCGGGCAAGGTTCAGCGAGTCCAATCAATCCGCTCCACGCTCGCGAATGGGCGAAGCGATGCCCGTCGCTGGAACAGGTTGCGCTGATGCATGCGACCACGAGCAATGTCGTCACCGGCGAAGATTCTGTGTCTATCCCGGGCGTCGACGTGCCCCACAATCTTTTTGCGCTTTTCGGCATCGAACCGATCCTGGGCCGGGCTTTCCTCGCAGAGGAAGAGCTGGAAGGTAAGAATAACGTGGCGATTCTATCTGAATCCCTTTGGCGCTCTCGCTTTCATGCCGATCGCTCCCTCATTGGCAAGATGATTGTGGTCGACGGCCAAAATCACGAGGTGGTCGGCATTGTTCCTGCTCCGTTGTGGCTCCCGTACCATGGAAGAACAAACGTTCGCTTCGAGATCTTCCGGCCCTTGGTTCTCGCCCAGCCAGAACTCTCGCGGATCATGGGCAACTTTAATTATTCGGCTGTCGTTCGAGTCAGGCGCGGCGGAACACCCGAGCAGGCACTTGCTGAGATTAATGTCGTTCAGGCACGTTTTCCTGCACAGCTCGGACGTAAAGAAGGCCTTACGGCGAGGCTGATTCCCGCACACGAGCTCTTCACCGGCAGCGCGCGGCTCGGCTTGTGGCTGTTGGCTGCATCTGTCGGCGCGGTCCTGTTCATCGTGTGCGTCAATCTCGCAAATCTGCTTCTCGCCCGGAACGCGTCACGCAGTCGAGAAACAGCAATCCGGACCGCCCTCGGCGCCAGTCGAGGACGCCAATTCCGCATGGTGATGACTGAGAGTCTGGTGCTCGCCGTCTCGGGCGGAGCTCTCGGAATTCTCCTGGCAAGATGGAGCCTTCGAATACTCGTGGCAACTACTACGCTTGACATTCCCCGCCTGGATGAGATCCGCGTCGATTCCACAGTTCTCTTCTTTGCTCTCTGCCTGACCCTTCTGGCCGTGGTTGTGTTCGGCGCCCTTCCCGCGTGGCGGTTGACGCGTGCGGATCCGCAGGAAGCATTGCGGGCTGGCGGCCGCTCAGCAACCGAAGGACGCCACGGCCTACGTCTTCGCGAAGGCCTCATCAGCATCGAAGTGGCACTCAGCGCGGCGCTGCTGATTGTCGCCGGACTCCTCACTGGCAGCCTTACACGACTCCTCCAAGTTGATAAGGGATTCGACATGGAACGTGTGCTCACAGTCGACGTTCAACCTACTAGTAACTTGTATGCAAACGACGGTGTACGGGAGAAATTGTTTGAACGGCTTCTAACAAAAGTCAGGGCGATCTCTGGAGTTGAAGTCTCTGGAGCCATTACTCACTTGCCCACGCTCGGCCATACCTGGAATGACCCGATCTACCTCGAAGGTACGCCCCGCGAACAACAGCACCCAGTGGATAACCGATACTCCAGCCCGGGATATTTCTCTGCGATGAACATTCCCATCCGTGCCGGCCGGATGTTCGAGGAGAGTGATCGCGGGCGCGGTGTGGCTGTTCTATCGGTCAAAGCGGCAAAGCTCCTCTGGCCGGCGGAGCTCAACCCGGTAGGCCGGACTTTCATGGGCGAGGACGACAAGGTCAAGACACTGGTTGGTATCGTTGCCGACGTGCGTGCCGAGCTCCAAAGCGACCCACCACCTACGGCCTATTATCCCTACTGGCAACGTGTGCCCGACGGTCTTTCCTTGGTAATTCGGACCCGAGGGGACCCGCGTGCGATTGTCGGAGCCATTCAGGCCGCAATCCGTAGCGAAGATGCACAATTGCCGATCAAAGCAATTCGGACACTGGAGGATGTTGTCGATCGCTCAGTCGCTCAACGCAGATTCCAGTTGACACTCATGGCTGCCTTTGCCACGTGCGCGCTTTTGGTGGCTTGCCTGGGCATCTATGGGGTAGTCTCTTATTCCGTGATTCGCCGCCGGAGTGAAATCGGTATCCGGATGGCGTTGGGCGCTCAGCGGTCGCAGGTGCTGTGGATGATTGTTGGGAAGGGAATGGCGCCGGTCGCTGTAGGGTTGGCAGTTGGTATTAGCGTCGCGCTGATTGTCGGCCGGGCTATTCGGGGCCTTCTCTTCGCAGTTGAGCCGACTGACCCTCTTACCATTGCAGGGGGCGTTGTAGTGCTAATGATTGTCGCCGCGTCGGCCTGCCTGATCCCCGCTAATCGCGCAGCCGGAACAGATGCGATCACGGCACTCCGTTTTGAGTAGTGTACCCAAGCTAGAAACTCGGAATATTCGCATCCCATTGCTTTCAACCAGAGGGGCCGCCATCTTCAGGCCTGTTTTGCAACAGAAATCGTCGATTTCTTCATTCCAACATGCAGCGCTGCAATTCCGAGATCGAAATAGCGATAGCTCACTTCGGCAAAGCCACCCTCGCGCATCAGCGCCGCAAATTCTGCAGCCCCCGGAAAGCGGCTCACGCTCTCTGGCAAATACTGATACGCATCGCCCTGGCCCGAAACCAGCCGCCCAATTGGGTCCATCACCCAGCGGTTCCACACCTGCATGAACCCACGCACCACCCCATACGGCGGTGTCGTAAACTCCAGAATCGCCACCCGCCCCCCAGGCTTCAATACCCGCAGCAACTCCACCACGCCAGCCCGGTAATTTACAAAATTGCGAAACCCAAAGCCAATCGTGATCAGATCGAGACTCCCATCGGCAATCGGTAAGCGCAGACCATCGGCTTCTACCAGCGGCGCTTCAGACTTGCTCCGCGTCTGCACCAACATCGGATGGCAGAAATCCGCTGCGATGTAGCGCGCCTTCCCGGTCCGCTCGAGCGCCTGTAGCAAGTCCCCGGTCCCACAACACAAATCGAGTACCACCGCGTCCGGCTTCAAAAACGGAGCCATCGCCCGCGCCGTCCTCCAGCGCCACACCCGATCCACCTGAAAACTCAGCAGGCGATTCAACAGGTCATAGCGCGGAGCCACCCGCCCGAACATATCCCGAACCCAGACCGACGCTTCCGCCTCGCTCAACTCCGGCCGCGGCTTGGTGCCCGTGGCCGCCATCACCGGATCGCCAATGCCGCGTCAATGGCTTGCCGCACCAGCCCGGTCTCGACACCGCTCATCACCTTCACTTCGCCAATGCGCACCGGCAACACAAAATGCACCTTGCCATGCAGCGTCTTCTTGTCCGAGCCCAGGCGCGCCAGCAGAGCATCGGCGCCAATGCCATCGAGTTTCGGAATGGGTCCGTACAGCTCAATGCCATTCAGAATCGTGTTGCATTCGGCAAGTGGCAGGCTGCCCGTCAGGTGCGCCAGATGCGTCGCCGCATTCATCCCAAACGCCACCGCTTCGCCATGCAAAAAGCGCGTATATTCCGTTTCTGCCTCGAGCGCATGACCCACCGTGTGGCCAAAATTCAGGATGCGCCGTAGGTCGCCTTCCTTCTCATCCGCCGTCACCACTTCGCATTTAATCCGCACGCTCTCTTCGATGATCTTCTGCACCACGTCCGGATGCTGGCCCAGCACATCCGCCGAGCGGAACGCCATCAGGTCAAACAATTCCTTGCTGCGGATCACGCCGCACTTCAACACTTCATACAGGCCCGCGCGATACTCGCGCTCGGGCAGCGTACGTAACACATCGGGATCAATCAACACGGCCAGCGGCTGATGGAAACTTCCGATCAGATTCTTGCCGCTCACCAGGTTCACCCCGGTCTTGCCGCCCACCGCCGCGTCCACTTGGCCCAGCAGTGTCGTCGGGACCTGAATCACCGGCACGCCACGCAGGAAGATCGCCGCAAGAAAGCCCGCAACGTCCGTCACAATGCCACCGCCAAAGCCAATCACCAGGCTCGCGCGATCGGCGCCCTGCGCCATCATCTGTTCGGCGAGCGCTTCGACTTCACGCAGCCGCTTGTTCGATTCCCCACCGGGAAAATAGAGAACATGATGCACGCGCGCGCCCAACGCCTTCTGGAAGGTCTCGCCATGGTATTCCCACACATCGCGCGTGGTCACAACGAAGATCTGGCTTACTTTCGCCGGCAGAAATTCGGACAGACGCGCAATCGCATTGCGCTCGACAATCGCATCGTACTGCTGCGTCGCAGTGCGAACGGTAAAAGTAGCCATATACTTCCTTTTACCACCCCGCCAGAGAAATCAGCGTCCGAATCCCTGCCGCGTCGGGCAATTCATAGCGCAGCGCCACCTTTGCCTTCACCCGCCGCCTCTGGGCTTCCGCCACCGCTTCTTCAATTTCCTGCTCGGCGTCCGGTCCTTTATAGAGCAATGCCCGCATCCCATTGCGCAGCGCTGGCGCAAATAGCGGAATCGCCCGCGTCAACGGAGCCACGGCACGCGCCGTCAACAGATCGGCTTTGTGCTGCTGCAGCCATTCTTCGGCCCGCACCGGATGCACTTCGACATTCGTCAACCCTAGCTTTTCGACCACGCTCTGGACAAAGCGAGCCTTCTTCTGGATCGACTCGAGCAACACGAAGCGTGTCTCCGGCAACACCAGCGCCAGCGGAATCCCAGGGAAGCCCGCGCCGGTCCCGGCATCGGCCACCACCTTCGCCGAGGCAAAGGATTTCCAGGGAATCACCGAGTCGACGACATGCTTGATCGCGGCCTCGCGCTCTCCGACAATGCGGGTCAGATTCAGGTATTGATTCGCTTCGACGATCAGATCGAGATGCGCCGCTGCCTGCGCCATCACATTCTGGCGATGCGGCAGATCATCCGGCAAAAGGCTACTCAGCTCAACAGCAAAGGACACTCGCCCATCATCACACGGCGCCGGCAGCATTCGCTGAGCAGCCCAAACTCCTCATTGACAACGCGAACAGCGGCAGTCATACTCTCAGAAAAGCGAAGAAAAGACGAAATAAATCGACGCCAGCAGAACGCGTGATTCACCCCGGCAAGCCAGCTGCGGTGAATCAGTGCGTTATTCGCCGCATATTCTGCGGTGAATAGCTGTTACAATCACCGCAAGGCATGTCGCAACGATACATCCACGAGCGTGCGGACTGGCCCAACTTCCATTGGAGCCAGGAGCAGATCGCTGAAGAGCTGGCTTCCGTGCGGCATCGCCAAGGCAGGCTTCTCGGGCACATGGAGGCTTTAGGCTTCGACAGCCGCCAGGAGGCAGTTCTCAAGACCCTCACCAATGACGTCCTCAAGAGCAGTGAGATCGAAGGCGAAGGTCTCGATCAAGAGCAGGTCCGCTCCTCGATTGCTCGACGTCTTGGCATGGACATTGGAGCCCTGCAGGCGGTGGATCGCAACGTAGAAGGCATTGTCGAGATGACGCTCGATGCAACACGCCATTTCGATCAGGCGCTCACGGCTGAAAGGCTCTTCTCCTGGCATGCGGCGCTCTTTCCGGCTGGTCGGAGTGGCTTGAGTAAGATCACGGTTGGTGCCTGGCGTCTTGGCCCGATGCAGGTGGTTTCCGGGCCGATTGGGCGCGAGCGCGTGCACTTCGATGCCCCTGCCGCTGAACGTCTCGAAAAAGAAATGGAGCAGTTTCTCGACTGGTTCAACTCTGGTCCGGTGATGGATCCGGTTTGGAAGGCGGCGCTCGCCCACCTCTGGTTTGTCACGGTGCATCCCTTTGACGACGGCAATGGCCGCATTGCGCGTGTCATCGCCGACATGGTTCTGACTCGCTCCGAGAGCAGCCCGCAACGCTTCTACAGCATGTCGGCGCAGATTCGCCTGGAGCGGAGTGCTTATTACGAAATGCTCGAACGAACCCAAAAGGGCTCCCTCGACATCAGCCCCTGGATGGAATGGTTTCTCGGCTGCCTGGGCCGCGCAATCGATGGAGCGCAAGGTAGCCTGGGCTCCATCTTGAGAAAAGCCCGTTTCTGGGAACGGCTCGCGGGAACCACGCTCAACGAGCGTCAGCGTCTGGTTCTGAATCGTCTGCTTGACGGTTTTGAAGGGAAGCTCACGACGTCGAAGTACGCAATTCTGGCGAAGTGCTCACAGGATTCCGCTCTGCGCGACATCCTCTTCCTGGTTGCTCGGGGAGCCCTTTTGCGCAATCCCGAAGGTGGCCGCAGTACCAGCTATACGCTGGGCTGATGCAATACGGCGGAGATTCGCAGTTCGGGAATCGCTTGAGGATTGGTCACGAGGCGGGGCGCAGCCACCTGCAGCGTGAGAAAAAACAATGGAGGGAGTTCAGGACCACACACGACGATCAACAGGGGAGGAGAGGAGAACGCGCTACCGGCTCAGCGGGAGAATTTGGCTGGGAGACAGGGACTCGAACCCCGATAGGCAGAGTCAGAATCTGCAGTCCTACCATTAGACGATCTCCCAGCAACGCGAACTTCTTCAGTCTACCAAAGCTCCCGGAGAGAAGGAAATCCCTTCTCTCAAAAATCAGGGCCGAGCCACCAAAAGAGCCTTGTCATAGACGCTCCGAAACGCAGTGCTGCAGCGTTCTACCGCCCATTCTTCCAGCGCATAGTCCTTGCCCTCTCCGGCCTCCAGAGTCAGGACCACCGCATCGCCCCACACCTCGCAGCGCCGTAGTGTGACATGCTGGTCGCGGCTGCGATCAAGCGCATCGGCGACGCGAACAATCGCCGCCAGCAACTCAAGCGCCCGCCGCTGCGCCGTAGACAGGTGCAGCAACTCGACATGGCGGCTTGCGGGCATGCTCTTGCGATGGAAGCGGCACAGCAGGGCTACCAACTGCTTCTCGGTTGCCGTGAAGCCGGGCAGATCGGCATGCGCCACCAGGTAGTGGGAATGTTTGTGGTGCCCGGTATCGCTGACATAGTGCCCGACATCGAGCAGGTAGCAGGCCGCCTCCAGTAGACGCACATAGCTGCGATCGAGCTTATGCAGGGGCCGCAGGCGCTCAAACAACTTTGCGGCATGGGCCGCCGTTTGTCTTGCGTGTTGCAGATCCACCCCAAAGCGCTTGGCAAACACCTCGACAACGCGCCGTTGCCCCTCGCGCATCGCAACGGAATCCGTGACCGCGCCTCGCGTGGCCAAATCGGCGATGATCCCTTCTCGCACGCCCGCTCCGCAGTAATCGAGCCGCGGCAGATCGAGCCGTTCCATCGCCCGCAGAAACACCGCGACTCCAGCCACCAGAATCTCTGCGCGCTTGGGTCCGATGCCGACCATCTTGCGCCGCTTCTCGATCGGCGATTGCATCAGCTCGCGATACAGCGTTCGCACCTGTTCAAGTGTTGCGTGCCGTCCCTCCGCCTCGACGCGCGCACTCCGCGGAATGCCATTCACCGCGCAGACAATCGCTGCCGCCGATGCCGATGTGGCAATCGCGCGCGCAAAGGGCCGCCCCCCCAGACGGCGCACCACCAGTTCCAGCTTCTCGTCGATAAACTCCTGCAAGCGATGCACCTGCTCGCGTTTTGGCGGATCCTTATCGAGAAACACTTCCTTCAGCCGCACCGCACCAAGTGGCCGCGAATAGCCTTCCACCATCGTGCCCTGGTCCATCAGAATAAACTCGGCGCTGCCGCCGCCGACATCGACGATGATCAGCGGCTCCGGCTCCTGCGGCCAGATCGCATGGACGCCCAAGCCGATCAGCCGTGCTTCTTCAATGCCGCTGATGATCTCGATCGGCGCGCCCAGCGCCTGCTTGGCCCGGGTGAGAAACTCTTCCTGATTGCCGGCATCGCGGGTGGCGCTGGTGGCTACGGCGCGCACAGCCGCCGCTCCGAATCCCCCGATGGTCAGCCGGAATCGGGTCAGGACCTCTTCCGTCAGGCGAATCGCTTCTTCGCTGATCAGGCCGCGCGAGAATACGCTTTCGCCGAGCCGGGTCACTTGCCGGTCTTCTGCCAGGCGCAGGAGCTTGCCGTCTTCTGTGGTTTCGGCTACCAGGAGCCGCATCGAATTGCTGCCAATATCGACAGCTGCAAAGCGCGCCATCCGCTAGTAGCCCGCCGCTTTATCGACAACGGCAAGCAGCGGCTCACCCAGGGTGTAGCGTCGAATATTCTCAGCAAAATGAGCCACCAGCCGGACCTGCCGCTCCTCGCCCCAGCCGGAGGTGTGCGGTGTCATGACTACGTTGGGGCAATCGAAAATCGGGTGATTCGCCGGAACAGGTTCGATCGGAAACACATCGAGACCTGCTCCACGCAAGTGGCCTTCTTTTAAGACCTTGACCAGCGCCATGTCGTCATAGAGCTTGCCGCGCGACATGGCGAGAAAGATCGAACCTTTCTTCATCGAACGGAAGATCGCCTCATTAAACATCCGCTCGGTCTTCGGCGTATGCGGGGCCGCGCTCACCAGAACGTCCACCTGTTTGGCCATCTCGGGGAACCAGGACGGTTCTCGCAAGATCTCCACCGAATCGGGTTTCGCCATTGGTTTTGCATCGGTGGCGACAATCCGCATCCCGAAGCCATAGTGGGCCCGTTTCGCGATTTCCGTACCAATGCCGCCCATGCCGACGATGCCCATCGTGCGGCCAGCCAGTTCGATGTGGTCCGGGCTGCGTACCGTACCCACCGGCTTCCACTCGCGTTTGTAGAACTGTGGCATGTAATAGGTGCTGATGCCGCGCGAGATGCACAGCAGTAGTCCCATGGCGGTGTCAGCAATGCCAGGCGCGAAGATGCGCTGCATATTTGTCACCGGAATCGGCGAGGCCAGCACTTTCTTGTCAAAGCCTTCCATGCCGGCGCCACCGGCCTGGATCCACTTCAGGCGTGGAGCAAAATCCAGTTCGCTGGCCTGCAAGTCGCCATAAAGAATCTCGGTATTCGGCAGCAGGCTTTTCAACTCCTGCCGATTCTTGGCGTAGGTGATTTCCACTTTGCGGGAACCCGCCGCACGCCGCAGAATCTCGAGCTCTTTGGGATCGAACTCCTGGAGGACGACAATCCGCAGCGGTTCCTGATTCTGGGCACTTCCGGCCTGAGCCGCCGCAAGAGTGATGCCACTGGCAATCAGACTACGACGGCTCATTCGATGGGGCAAAGACTCTCGCATGCGTTGAGAATATCACTCCAGGTCAGTCGACGATCACCCAGTAATCACGGCCATAGAGACGATAGAGCTTGGTGCCGAGATACTTCTCCCAGGCGTTCAACTGTTTCTCCGGCCCAATGACGTAATAGGTGGCCCCGGCAACGCCCTTCTGTTTGGGGTCATAGCCCGGCAAGACTCTCGCAACTGCCGCATCCATGCGCGCGTAAAGCGCGGCATCGAGATCCTTCTTCTTGCGCAGATTCAGGATGTTCTGGCGGAAGGCTTTCACCACTTCGGGGGTGAAGCCATCGGCAAGATCGCCGGCCATGGCGCTGGTGCGAGATTCAAAGCTGCCACCGGCGCGGGTACCGGCGAAGACTTGGGCGAGTGCGTAATCGGCGAGCGGCTTGTCGCGCGGCGCTTTCTTTAAGGTCTGAATGACAAACTCAAGAGTCTGCGGCAACTCGGGAGTACGTTCCGCGTAGTAGTTGATGCGGCCGTCGGAGGCGCTCGATCGCAGTCCGTTCGAGTAAGCCAGCCCGGCGCCCCAGGTTTTCATGAAGACGCCATGCGGCCCGCCGCCTCCGTAGAGTTTCACGGCCAGGAAGCGTAAAGCGGATTCCTCATCAAGATCCCGAATGCCAACAAAGGGCGCTGAATGCAGATGCACGCCCCCCTGCATGCCAGGAGCAACTAAGCCGACAAAGCGTGGCTCGGTCTCTAACTTCTCACGGGCCATCACCCGCTGGGCCACCTGTCTTGGCGCCAGTGGCGTGGAGGCGCCGCGCGGGGCATCGCTCAGCCCCTTCACCAACTCAGCCAGCTTCGGTTGCAAGGCCAGCGCATTCTCAGGAGAAGCGGTCAGGAAGAGCCGGGCATTTGACTTCTTCAGCAGCGTCTTGCGCACCCCCTCCAGTTCCTCCAAGGCTTGGCTGGCGGGCGCGAGCAGGTCTTGGCGCGTGATGCGCACCAGATACTTCCAATCCGCTTCTGCGGAATTGGCGGGGAAGTCGGCTGCAATGAAGACGAGATCCTTCACCGCTTCCTGCGCCAGGGCTTGCGCGCTGGCCGGCAGCTTCTCAAGGAAAGAGGCCACACGATCGGGGCTCTGCGATTCGATCTCCAAGAGGAAGGCTGCCACTGCGTCCCGATCGGCCTCCGTCGGGGCCTCGGTCAGCAGCCAGCGCAGGCGGTGGAGATGATGGAGGCGTGTGTGGAAGCTGCTCAGGCTCAGCAGGAGCGGATCATCTTGATAAGTCCAGGCGTCGGCAGGGCCGTTGACCCAGTTTTCCTCGCTGCGCTGCATGGAAGTGCGCAGGGTATTGATGGTTTGATCGACGACATCCTTCAGGCGGGCGATGTTTGCGATTCCCCAGTTCGGGGCATAGAGCAGCGCCTGCATCCAATCGATGGCGGTTTGGGATTCTTCGAGCGTATTGCCCGCTCCGCTGAGCACCACCTCGATGCGGCCGGTGGTGGCGTTGGTGACGTGGCTGGCGCCCACCCCCAGAATCTCGCGGCGCATCTGCTGCATCGCGTCCTCAAAGCTGAGGGTCTTGCCATCCTTTGTCGCTCCGGCGCCGCTGAGCAATTGCGGCAGGATCGAGGCATAAAGCAACTGCCGCCCTTTCCACTCCTTGGCGTTCAAGGCAAGCCCGACAGTCGCGCTACTCATGCCCGCAAAGCGGCCCGTCACCAAGGGGATTCCATTGACCTGGGTGACCGTATAGTCGAGCTGTTCATCGAGCGTCATCGGCGGGTTGTCGATAAATTTCGCCGGAGCGTCCAGGCTCTGTACCCGCTCGAGCTCCGCACTCGCTTCCTGGTATTCCTTCTGATAACGCCGGATCGCTTCTTGCTCGTCGCTCACCTGATACTTCGCCTGCAGGCGCTCCACCTCGGCGGCCAGGCGCTGCTTGAGCGCCGCTTCCTCGGCTTCGATCAATTCCGCCTCCGGTTTGGAGGCGACTACATAAGGAACAAGCTCTACCAGCTTCCACTCGCGAATCTTGTCGCGCCAGATGTTCTTTCCGCTATGGACTACGCTTTCGAGATAGCCAAAGAGTTCCGGCTGCACCAGCGACTTCTCAAAGCCAGGCTCCTCGGCGAGTTCACGGAGCAGGCTGGGCCAGGAGCTCTGTCCCATGCGTGCGCCAAAGCCGGGCGGGGAACTGGTGAGCTTATCGGCGCTCCGCCGGATCCGCAGCAGGCTGGCCTGCATTCGCTCATGGAATTCGAGCAGTTCCGGGCTGTTGTCGGGCCATGAGGCGACCCGCTTCAACTCGGCTTGTACCGCATGGCGAATCTCCTCGAGCCGCTTGGTCTGCACCTGTGAGGCCGCGAGATCGGGGATATAAATGGTGAACTCGGCGTAGGCCTCATTGTCGAAGCCCATGCCGACCGAGCGAGCCCCGATGTCCATCTTCCGGGTCTTGGAGTCGATGAACAGCTTGTAAAAATTGGTGGCCGGGTCGCCCCCAATTGCCTGGGCAAAGAGTCCGGCGAGGCTTTCATCCCGCTGATTCAGGCGCGGCATCACCGGCCAAGCCAGTTGTGCCGGTCCCGGTTGTTGCGCATTGCGGGAGGGGAAGCTGACCACTTGGATGGTTCCTGCGGGGGCAGGCGCGGGGGCAGGCAAGTCACTCACCTGCGCTCCCTGACGGACCGGCTGGTCGCCCTGCAGCTTGCTGAGGATGCGATCGAAGCGGCCGAGCGTCTCCTCGAGGGTGAGGCCCTTCGGCAGGCTCGCCACCATCTCGATATTCGCCAGGTGGTAATTGGCCGCGTGGAAGCGGCGAATCGCCTCGGGCTGCATCTGCCGGATATAGGCCGGGTCGCCACCCGAATCAAAGCTCATCGGGTGCTCGGGTCCAAGCTGAAGCCGTCCCATCGCGCGATAGACTCGATAACCGGGTTGTGAGGTGGCGCTCACCATCTCGGCGTAGATGGTGCCCTTTTCCTCCAGCTCTAACCGGCCGTCTGCCCCGGTCTTGACGCCAAAATTCCGAACTTCACGGCGGATTTCCTCGTCGGTGTAGTCCGGGTTCAGGAGCGCATACATCGAACGCTCAAAATGTTCGAAATAGGCGGCGAGTCCCGCATTGGCTGCAAAGGGATAGCAAGTTTTCAACTGCTGTGTGAAGGCAGTGGATTCCACCATCGACATCGTCTCGCGCGCCGCAACGGCGCGGCCGACATTGCCCTTGCCGAGCAAAAGATGTTCCTGGGTGTGGGGTTCCCCCATGTTGGAGGTGGGGAAGGTATGGACGCAAACAAAACTTTGCGGGACGCTTTGGATCTCGATCAGATCGAGTGTGAACCCACTCTTGTTGTGAACAAAACGGCCGCCCATCGCCTGTTCTGTTCCATTCTTATAGACTGCTTCCGCGCGAAATCCAGCGACGGCTGCATCCTTCTTCAGATCCCCAAATTGAATACTCATCAGCAATAACAAGGGTAGTGGATTCACGGCGCTTCTATCGTAACGCTGTGGCGGACTAGCCCTTTATTGCAAAATTACTTTTCGCCGCCGAGGTGCAGACCCTTGTGAATCGCGTAGAGAGCCAATTCCAGACGATCGCTGACGCCAAGTTTGTCAAAGATGTTGTGCAGATGGTTTTTGACGGTCTGCTCGCTGATAAACATCTTTTCGGCCATTTCCTTGTTCTTATAGCCCTGCGCGACTAGCCCGACGATTTCGCGTTCGCGGGCGCTCAACGGGCTGCGCTCCCGCATTTTGGTGCCATTGGAGCCGCTCGAAGAGCCGCTGGTGGAGTGTCCATCGGGGCCTACCGTTGCAAACTGGCGCATCACGGCTGCCGTGGTGTGCGAATCGAGCCAGATTTCGCCGTCATTCACTTTGCGAATGCTCTTGACGATCAGTTCCGGCGCCGTCTGTTTCAGCACAATGCCGCTGCAACCCAGCTTCATGGCTTGGACAAACTCATTCTTGTCCTCACTTGCCGTCAGGATGATGACTTTTGTCTTGCGATTGATGTGTTGCAGAGTCTGCAAGGCGCTCAATCCATCCAGATTCGGCATGCGAAGGTCTAAAAGCAGAATGTCGGGCTCGTGCATCTGAATTTGCTCGAGTGCTTCCCGGCCGTCAGACGCCTCGCCTACCACTTCAAGATCGCTCTCGAGGGACAACATTTTCTTCAAGCCATCCCGCACGATCGGATGGTCGTCTGCCAGCACGATCCTAATTTTGCGCTTCGCTGTTTCCTCCATCATGGGCGGCAACTCCGTTTCGATGGTATGGCTGAGCTCGGTCATGGCCAGGTTCCCCTCCAATTTCTACTTCTGTCCTCAATGCTAAGAGTGAACTAGTACTTTTTCAATTCCAGTAATCACTAGGTAGCGATCAGGATTTCCCTTAGAATGCTATGAGTAAAGACCCTAGGGGATTTGTTTCTTCGCTTGAGTGGAAAGTGTTCAAACTCGCCAACCTGCTAGTACTTTCTTGTTCGCTATAGTACCAAATTGCTATCTTCGCCGGTTGGCCTTTGCCCCTCATTGCGGAATCCTGCGCTTGCTTGCGCCGGCAGATGACCCCTTTTGTGGGTTGTTGCCGCAATCTTTAGCGTGCTGGTTTCATCTAAGGGAGACAGCGGAAGACGGGAGAGACGTGGGCCATTTTCCGGCTCGAGAATGGATGCAGGACATGGCTGACGGCGAGATCACACAACTGTTGCAGGATTGGGCGCAAGGCGACAAGAACGCCTTTGAGGAACTCGTCCCTGCTGTCTACGAGCAACTGCACAGGATTGCGGGTGGCCTGATGCGCCGCGAGCGATCCGATCATACGCTGCAGGCGACGGCGCTCCTGCATGAGTTCTACTTCCGCCTGGCGCGCCAGCGCCAAATGAACTGGAACGACCGCAATCACTTCTATACCTTTGCCGCAAAGGTGATGCGCCTGATCCTGGTGGATCATGCCCGCCAGACGAAAGCGCAACGGCGGGGCGGTGAGTCTGTCGTGAAGGTGCCTCTTACGCCGGATCTCCCTTGGTTTGGCAACGAACCGGACAATTGGCTCGATCTCAACCGGGTTCTCGACAAGTTGGGGCGGCTCGATCAGCAGAAAGTACGCATTGTCGAGCTCCGCTTCTTTCTCGCCTTCACGACCGAAGAGATTGCGGATCTACAATCGGTCTCAAAATCGACAATCGACCGGGAACTCCGCTTCATCCGGAGTTGGCTCTACACCGAGCTGAAGGGGGAGAAGCTTACAGGGGCTGACAGCGAGTGCAATAGGTAGTGCCACGTTGGGCCACCAGGATGCGCAGGAGAATGGCGCCACAGTGGGCGCAGCTCTGGCCGGCACGGCCATAGACAAGATGCTGCTTTTGGAAGCTTCCCTTTTCTCCCCGGGCGTCGACATAGTCGGAGATCGAAGACCCACCTGCGGCAATTGCCGCCTCCAGCACTTCTCTGATTGCCGTATGGAGTGAAATGAGTTTCTTTTGGGACAAGTCCGCGGCCGCCGCAAGAGGATGGATGCGGGCTCGAAAGAGTGCCTCGTCGGTGTAGATGTTGCCCATGCCACGCAGAAAGCTTTGGTTCAATAGCAGGGCCTTCACTTGTCCCCGCTTGGAGCGGGCCAGGGCGACGAAGTCTGCCGCACTGATTTCGAGCGGGTCCGGACCGCGCTCCGGATAGCTGGTGGCCCAGAAGATTTTCCCGAACTTGCGGATGTCGTCGTAGCGGAGAACACCCTGATCGAGCAGGATGCGCCCACGCGTGAACTTTCCGGCCTCCCGGGAGGTGGTGAGTTGCCCGGTCATCCCGAGATGCACAAAGAGCATCCCGCCGGCAAAATCGAGCACGATGAACTTCCCGTAGCGGCGCACCGCGGCAATTGTCAGTCCGACAATCTTCTCTGGAACAATGCCTTCGACGCTCTGGACACACCGGCCGGGCAGCAGGTCCCGCAGGCCCCGGACTACGGTTTCGACTTCTGGCAGTTCAGGCAAGTGCTTCGATCTCAATCAGAACCTGGCCGCCTTCGATGCGGACCGGGAAGGTTTTCAGCCGGACGAGCGGATTGCGGTCGTATTCGCCGCTGACGCAATCGAACTCCCAGCCATGATACGGACAGATCACCCGGCCATCGGCAAAATTCCCGGCGCCCAGCGGGCCATTGCGGTGGGGACAGATGCCCTCGAGGACATGAATCTGGCCCTGGTGATTGCAGATGACATAGGTCTCGATTCCGATGACTGCTTCCGTGCTGGTGCCTTCCGGGATGTCGTCGACCTGGGCGACTGCAACTACTGCCATAAGGACGAGCCTAACATGCGAAAACGCGCCTGTAAGGCGCGTTTTGACTGCTTGCGCGGCGGATCCAGGCTGGAAGAGGATCTGCCGCGCAAGCTCGGGAATGGAGGCTCCCGAACTTGCGGAAGAGGTCTAGAACCGATAGCCGACGTTCAGATACAGGTAGTTCAACCCGGTGCCATTGCTCATCCGTTTGAGGAACTCGCCGGGAAAGATGTGCCCATAACCAATGCTGGCGTAGTGCGGACCATAGGTGTAGGTGCCGACAATATCGGCTTCCTGGCCGATGTGGGTGCCGGAGGATCCGGTTGGATCGCGATAGACGACATTGCCGTTGGTGAGATAGACGCCATCCTTGGCCTGGGCGAGGTGCCAGTCATGGACTTCTGCCTTGATCACAAAGCGCCGGAAGGGAGTGATGTCAAAACCGGTGCCGACATGCTGCACGTTCTCCCAGCCCACCTGATCGGCGAGGCCGGTTTTGTCGTGCGGCGTGGGATAGAGCTGGTCAAAAGTGCCACTCTTGCCGTCGCCAGGATTTTTATCGCCCGAGGCGTAGTTGTATTCGATCAGCCAGCGCGGGTTCCACTTGCCTTGTGAAAACTGGTAGCGGAGATTGCCATGGAAGGCCGAGGCTCCGATGCTGGAGGCCCCGATATGGCCCGCCTGGTAGATGCCTTCGACGACGTAATCGAAACGGGCGGGCAGCTTACCGGCCACGCGGAGTCCGGTGACGCGGCGATCCTGATGGCCGATGCCTCCGGGAACATCCCCCTTCCCCTTGCCCACGCGCCAGAAGAAATAGGGCTCGACGGACGTGTTGGGTAGTGGATTGGTCCATTTCAGATAGGCGCCGTGGATGTTATCGCCCTGTGTATGATGGCTGATGCCACGTTGCAAGGGCATGACGACAGACGCCGAGAACAGATCGAGTTGCAGCGGACCCTGCCGCAGCACAAGCTTGGCTGCATCGAAGCTGCGTGCGGTGGCGCCCCAGTTTCCCGCGCCCAAGACCCGCTCATCGCCATAGATCAATTCCTGCCGGCCGACACGCAGGGCGATTCTGCCCTTGCTGATATTGCCGAGGTCTGTAAAGGCGAGCCGGAGATCGGTTCGATTGGTGAAGGGGGCTGCCCCGGCTGGATTCTCCTTGAAAAAGACGCGGGCGTCCTGCCCCTGGAAGGTGAAACTCCACCAGGAGGTTGGCAGCAGGGTCAGGTTGACGCGCAGCCGGTTGAGGAGCCAATGGTCATCGTTGTTGTCGTTATAGCGAAGCGCCGTGTAGTTCTCCACCCGGAAGCGATGCTCAAATCCGATCCGGATCCACTCGGGGAGCTGATCATTGATCAGCCCCGAGGGCGATTCGATCTTCTTTTCCTCTTTTTTCTCTGCCGAGGGACCCGTCGTTGGGGCAGAAGGGGCCTGTGCGAACAGCGAGGCTGCCGCCAGAGTGGCTAAGATGTACTTCAATTTGGTGACTCCGGAATTATAAAACGCGCGCAGCGAAAGGATGCGTGCTCAGCGGTTTGTGTCTTTCGACGCCAACAAGTTCCAGCTTCTTGCCGGCGAGGGCGTAGTCGGTATCGAGCTCCGACAATTTTTTCATCACGGTATGGTCGATCAGCGGGCATTGTGACACATCTACTACGACCGATTTGTTTGCCGTGGCGGTTTCGATTTTCTTCTTCAGGGAAAGCCAGTTGGAGAAGATGGCAGGGCCGGCGACCTGCAGCCGGGGGCTCCCGCTGTCGTAATGGAGCCTGGTGTGGGCGACAAAGAGTTTGGTGGGCTGGGCGCCGCGTACGATGTGGAAAATCAGCTTGACCAGAATGCCAACCGCGATTCCGATCAGAAGATCCGTGGCCAAGGTGGCAATCAGTGTCGAACAGAACACGACGAACTGTTCTTTCCCAATTTCGTACATGTGATGAAACTCTTTGGGGGAGGCGAGATTGTAGCCGGTAAAGCAAAGCATCGCGGCCAGTGCGGCGAGCGGAATCTGATTCAGCAGAAACGGCACGCTGGCCACCATGGCCAGCAGCAGGGCGCCATGAAAGAAGTTGGCCCAACGCGTTTTGGCTCCGTTATTGCGATTCGCGGAACTGCGCACGATTTCGGAGATCATCGGCAGGCCTCCGATGCAGGCCGCGAGGGTATTGGCGGCGCCGACTGCGAGCAGGTCTTTGTTGTAGTTGGTGCGGCGTTGGTAGGGGTCGAGCAGGTCGACGGCTTTTGCGCTCAGCAGTGACTCGAGGCTGCCGACGAGCGAAAACATCACGATGTACTTGATGCTCACAGCGGAGGTGATCTCACTGAAGTCGGGGAAGGTGATCGCGTTGATCATCGACATTGGCAATTGGACCAGGAATTTCGGCCCCAGCTTATAGGTGTGGTCGGCCCAGGTATAGAGGTGATCGTGGTTGATGTCGAAGAGGATGCCGAGCGGGGTGGCTACGATCAGAACGACGAGTGGTCCGGGGATCTTCTGGATCAGGCTCGATTTGACGAGCGGTTTGAGGAACAGGATCAACAGGCTGAGCGCTCCGATCGCTGCGATTTCTGGATTCAGGTGCAGGATGCTGTTGGGGACTTCGGCGAGGAGTGAGAGGGGTTCTTTCGCATGGGGGGAGACGCCCAAGGCCACATGGGCCTGTTTGGAGACGATAATGACGCCGATGGCTGCGAGCATTCCGTGTACGGCGGCGACGGGGAAGAATTCACTGAGGGTTCCCATTTTCAGCAGCCCGAATCCGACTTGTACGAGTCCGGCGACGACGCCGACGGCGAGTGCTTTTTTATAGCCGAGCGCGGGATTGCCACCGCCGAGTTCGGTGATGCAACCGAGTGCAATGACGATCAGACCGGCAGCGGGGCCTTTGATGGTGAGTTCGGAATTGGAAAAGAAGGGGGTGAGCATGCCGCCGAGGATGGCAGTGAAGATACCGGCCATGGGAGGGTAGCCGCTGGCGAGGGAGATCCCGAGGCAAAGGGGAAGGGCAATGAGGAAGACAAGGAAACCGCTGAGTAGATCATCTTTCCAGTACTCGCCGAGACCGGCGAAGCTACCGGTGGGAGGGGGGCCAAGGGGTGCAGTCACAGTAGGGCTGCTAGGGGAACTCATAGTGCGTTTCTCCGGGATTGGATTGTGGGGTGCTGGCGTTTCTGGAAGGACAGCCAGAAGGCAAGCGCGACGCCTGCGAGCATCAGGAAGACGGCGATAAGGGCGCAATCAACAGTGGAGGTCAGGGAGATCACTTGGAAAAAAGTAAGCACACTGGTGGAGAGCAGAATGGCAAAGCCACCGCCCAGGAGCAAAACGACGCCCACCAGTGTGCGAAGGGATAGTTCCATGACCTCCCTCAGTATGAAGAGACAGAAATGTTGGAGCCATCCCACCGAAAAGGGAATCCACTAGCCGCAGAAGGGGTAGCGATGATAAAGTAGAAAAAGCGGGCCGCCCTAGCTCAGTTGGTAGAGCGACTGATTCGTAATCAGTAGGTCGCCGGTTCAACTCCGGCGGGCGGCTCCAGAAAATCTTGACCGTATCTGCAGATACGAGAACGCAAAAGCGGCCCTTCAGGTCGCTTTTATTTTTTGAGTGCATCGCCGTTCGGAAGCCACCGTTTGAGGGGAGCTCGGTCACAGCGTTTCTTTTCAGCTTCGGTTTCCGTTCCCGAATTCACCGCTCTCGCTGAAGTAAGTAAAGCAGTGTGTGAGTGATGGATTCGACAACTCTCGGTGCGGTGTCTCCCTGCGCTTCGCCAAAGCGGGAACTCAAATTGACGACCGTCTTTGCTATGGCTTGTACAGCGGTGCGTTCCCCCATTCCCGTCGTCCACGCGCCGAAAGGCGGGCTCACCAATACCAAGCCACTCTTGCCGATTGCTGCAAAAGTTTGGCGTGGTGGAATGGTGTCCCAGACTGCCCGGTAGCGTGCTGTACCCCCACTTTTTCAAACAGAGCAACGTAAATTTGGGGCAGCCCGCATGCGCGAGTCCAGCTCAAGAGGCATCTGTGTTGATCTGGCCAGCACCCGAACTTCTTTCCAGTAACATCCTTCACTCCCACATCATCACGGAATAGGCGTGAGGTGAACAGTGGACTGCGACGTCGCCATTATTGGAGCCGGAGTTTCGGGTTTGGCGGCGGCCTCCCGGCTAACCCGGCACGGCAAGCAAGTGATCTGCCTCGAGGCGAGCGGCCGGATTGGGGGCCGGATTCTCACCATTCACGATCCGCTCTCTCCACTCCCTATGGAGTTGGGCGCGGAGTTTCTTCATGGCCGTCCTGCGGCTTCCTGGGATCTCATTCAGGCTGCCGCGCTTCCTTTTTATGAACTCGGTTCGCAGTTCCTCCATCTCCATCGCGGCGAGATCCGAGGGGACGAGAAAGTCGCCGAGGCTGCCGACGAACTGGTGTCGAATCTGGCGGCCACGCCAGACCGCAGTTTTGCCGATGCGCTCCAAGGTTCCCGCTATCCGCCGCAAGTACAACAGTGGGCCACGGCAAAAGTAGAAGGTTTCAACGCCGCCCGGAAAGACCGCATCAGTGTCGCTTCTCTGCAGCAGGATGCGGAAGCAGCCGATGCGATTGAGGGCGACCGCTCCTTTCGCATCCTCAGTGGCTATGACCAGTTGCCGCTCGCGATTTATCACTCGATTCCCGATGCGCCATCCGTCGTGCGGCTGCACCAGTGGGTCTCGACGGTGCAATGGAAGAAGGGCGAGGCGCGTTTGCAGATGCGCTCTACCTTGACCGGGAACGAGTCGTCCTTGCGCTGCCGCCACCTGATCGTCACTGTCCCGTTGGGCGTGCTGCAGGCGGAGGAAACCATTCGCTTCGAGCCGCGGCCGGAAGCGATTCTTGATGCGGTGGGAAAGCTGGAGTTTGGGCAGGTTTACCGGCTGGGGCTGCGCTTTGAGAATGCGTTTTGGGAAGAGGATGAGCGGCTGGCAGACGCCACTTTTCTACTGTCGCAGGAAGACTGTTTCCCCACCTGGTGGACGACCAAGCCAGTGATCACGCCGTTGTTGACCGGGTGGAGCTCGGGCCCCTCCAGCGACAGGCTGATCGGCACGAGTCAGGCGAATGTGATCGAGCAGGCGCTAGAATCGCTCTCGCGCATTCTGAATCGAAAGGTTCCGGAACCGGCGGCGGCCTACTTTCATGATTGGTATTCCGATCCTTTCTTTCGCGGCGCTTACAGCTATGTGCCGGTGCGGGGCCGGAATGCACGCCGGACGCTGAGCACGCCCGTTGAGGATACGCTCTTCTTTGCCGGTGAGGCGACGAGCACAAACGGACATGGGGGGACGGTTCATGGAGCGATCGAGACGGGGGAGCGAGCGGCGAAGCAGATTCTGGATCGAGACAACGGCGCCGACTAAGCAAATGCCATAATAAGCAGGCCCACAACGATGGGAGGAGCTTTTCTCTTGGCCTATCTAGCCTACTTAGTCTGCCTTGTCCTCATGCTGCCAGCCTTCGGCCTGACACTCTTTGTCAGCGCGCTTTTGCTTTTTGCCGCAGGCCCGCGCGATGGCTGGTCTGTCCTCATCCAGGTCCTCGCCTTTTTTGGGGCAGGCATTGAGGATCCGCTCCGTTATGGCTGGCGGATTCTTGCTTTCTTCGCTGTTCTTGGCTTTGTGCTGGGCGCTGGCGCCATTGCGCCGCTGCGGATTCCAGCCTTCTACGGGCTCGCTGTGGTGGGAGCCAGTTGCGCCTTATTTTGTCTCTACGCGGCGGCGCAGCAAGACCGCTATAACGTGATCAATGCGCTGATTGTGTTGTCGCCCAGCTTCGTCGGGATGGCGGCCTGTTTGTGGTGTGCTGCCAAGTTTCGCGTTTGAGTGGATTCGTCGCGAAAATAATTGCGAAATGTCGAAGGCCCTCCGAATGGCTTCGACCTCCTCAGGAACCGGCGCTCCGCCGGCGCCAAAATCGAAAGGAGTCAGTGCAATGAAATACATGCTGATGATGTCGGCGCCCAAAGCCGATTTCGACTGGTATGCGAAGTGGTCGAAGCAGGATCTTCAGGCCAATATCAACTTCATGCGCGCGTTCAGCAAGGAATTGAAGGACGCCGGAGTCTTTGTTTCGACAGAAGGGCTGGCATTCCCTCAACATGCCAAGATCGTGCGGGCCGGGAGCCGTGGAGAGCCGGTGACGGATGGTGTCTTTCCGGAATCGAAGGAGTTCCTCGCCGGATATGGGATCGTCGAAGTGGAGAATGAAGCGCAGGCTCTGCAGATTGCGGCGCGGGCTTCCTCGGCGCCGGGCCCGGGAGGGATTCCGGGGCAGATTCCCATTGAAGTCCGGCAGGTGCTGAGTGGGCCGCCGGAAGAGATGCCGCTTTAGGGCGCGCCAGTTTGCCAGGGGTGTTTCCAGCTTCTCCACCAATCGGTAGCACCGTAGCCCAGCTCATTCCACGCGGCGTCAATCGCGGCCGCGCTTTGCGACTTGAGTCCGCTTTCGTTCCCGCCGGGGACCAGCGCGACAAATCGTTCGATGACTCGATCGCGCTGCTCCCCGGATTGCCGCAACATCAAGTGCCAGAGCGTGAGTGCGTCCTCTTTGCGCGCGTGGGCAAGGATCGCTGGCACTCCTTGTGCCCCATCGCTGTCTTCAAACTGCACAACCGCTGCCTGGAAGGCCGGGCTTGCATCTTCGAGATAAGGCAGGCCGGGGCCTCGCCGCGCTTTGGTCCGGCAGGCTGCACCTGCAGGCAGAAAGGATTCGATCTTGCCCGCCTGGAAGGCGACCCAGCCACTTTGCACCGTCAAAAAGCCGGACTCGTCCGGCAACACGCTCAACGTGTACGCGCAGCCGAGGTCGATCGATTTTGCCGAAGGAGTATCGATGCTGAAGTTGCCGGGCGGCGCCCAGATGAAGGCATGCAAGCGGCCCCGTTGCAGGGCGAGCTGTTGCTTGCCATCTTTCGCTGCTAATACGCGCAGGCTCGAGTGCGGGTCGAGATTCACTTCGCCGAAGCCATCGGCTTCGAGCTTCACGGGTTCTTGTCCGGTCTCGATTCTCTTGCCGGTCTGGACATTCTGACCCGCAATTTTCCAGTCCGAGGGGGAAGCCTGGCTGCTCCAGTAGCCGAGCGCGGCCAGCAGCGCTACGCTTGCGGCGATGGCGAGCGGCGCCCAATGATTCCGCTTCTTGGGAGTTTGATAACGGTAGGGCTGGAGCAGCGATTCCAGCCGCGCGATTTCCGGGTCCGGCTCACCGGATCGATCCCACAGATACTCCTCACTCATGGTTGCTTTTGCCTTTCAATTCCTCTCGCAGCAGCTTCATCCCCCGGCATAAGTTCACGCGCACGCTTTCGGGTGTCAGTCCGGTACGCGCCGCAATTTCTGGCCCGGTCATTCCCTCTACCAGGCGTAGGATTAAGGTTTCCCGATAGGCTTCCGGCAAGCGGCGGATGGCCGCGATCGCCTCCTCGGCTTCATAGGTTGGGGTGGCATTTCGGCATACTTCGTCGGCCTTCTCCACTTCCACCAGATTCCTGCGGCCCCGATGGTGATCCTTGGCAAGGTTGCGTGCGATCATCGACAACCAGCCCCCGAAGGCTGCTGTCTCGCGGAGCGCCTCCATGCGCTGCATCGCTTGGACAAACACTGTCTGCATCAGATCTTCGGCCTCTCCATAACGGACATGGGACAGCAGAATCCCGTGCACCATCGCCCGGTAGCGCTCGTAAAGCGTGCCGAAAGCCACACGATTCCCGGCTCTGGCGGCTTGCACCAGTTCGGTGTCGGAGGCTTCCGGCGATCGGACGAGGGGAACAGCCACGGGACCTATTCTAGTTTTCTGAAATCTGGAAGTCTCTCGCCTCCGGGGGCTTGCCTCCGAAGTGCTTGAAGCTGTTCCATTGGATGCCCTTCTCGTCGGTGCGGATCAGGACGTGCGGATTGTAGTGATCGAATTCCGGGTTGGTGACGCCAAGATCGATCGTGACGCCCTTGGGCACCTCGCCCAGAATGGCGTAAGTGCCAACGGTTTTGAGCGGCACCACCTTCAACTCCGTGCGGTGCAGCGTGCCTGTCTTTGACTCGACCATCGCCGCGGTGACGACAGACTTTCCTGGCTCGTGGCAAGACGTCACTCGTGCCACAAGGACGGCACGCATTGCCTTCGCTTCAGCGTTCGCCGAGGGGTTGCCCACCTCAAGATAGAGCCCTCCCGCCCAGACCAGCGCGGCCGGGAGGGCGAGCGCCATCACGAACCATTTCCAAGCATGTTTCATTTGCATCTCCTGTTTCCGAAACTCCTTCCGGGAATTTCGCTTGAGAAGACGGAAAAAGGCTGGGAGTGTTAACGATTCCTGTGATTATCCGAGGATGATGCGGTTTGCATTGGTCCAGGTGACTTTGCGGAAGACCGCCGGCGTGGTCAGGCTCTTGAGCACCTCGAGCGTGTCGTGCCCGGTGCATTTGCCCTTCAGGCGCGGCAGCAGAGGGCTGCCGCCTGCTCCATTGCCGTCGTAGCAGCCACAGTCACTGCCAAACATCAGCTTGTCCTGGTGGCGGATGAGGAAGTCTTTGGCAAACTCGGGGTCGCGGGTGAGGGCGTTATTGCCGGAGTTGGCGGACATGTCGCCATAGAGATTCGGATAGTCGGCGAGAAAGCGGTCTGTGAGGCCGCCCTTCTGGATCTTGCCGCCTGGGTAGGTGGTGCCGAGAGCGTAGTCGGCGCTGATGTTGGCCCAGAAGAAATCAGCGTGGCCAAAGAATTTCGTGCGTGGGTGGGCCTTGAGCACTTTGTCGAAAGTACGGAAGCCGGTATTGAAGTCGCCCGCGCCTTTCGAGTCGGGGAGTTCTCCGAAGTGCAGGGTGATGGGCACTTTCATTTCGGCGCAGAGGTCATAAACTTTGCGCATCTCAGGCGAGTCTGCGGCCAGATGGTCCTTCATTTCGCCGACCCCTTTGGCGCCGCTTTCGATTGCCTTGCGCAGCAACTCGATGGCGTTCGGTTGTTTGGGGTCGGTTGCCGCAAACCAGACAAAGGCCTTCGGATGGGCGGCAATCTCTGATTGGGCACGGGCTTCGTCGCGCAAATGAGTGAGCAAGGCGGCGCGGGTCATGCCGGAGCCTTGCAGGTGTTCCATCGCCGAGTGGGTGTCGCGCCGGGGGTGCAGGTGGATATCGAAGACATCGTTGCCCCAGGTGGGAGCAGCGGCTGCGAGAGCGGAGGCCAAGAAGTCACGTCTGTGCATAAGCTACGGTTTCAGACGAGAGCGTATCATCAAAGAATAGCGATGTCTCAAATTGAATACCTCAGCCGCAGCGGCATTGCCGTTTCGCGCAGCACTTCCAAGCTTCCTTACTCCAAGGGTTTGGTGAAGTGGCTTCGCGAACTCGACAAAAAGCGCGGCGTTTTTCTGTCTTCCGGTTACGAATATCCGGGACGGTATTCCCGTTGGGATTTCGCAAGCGTAGCGCCGCCTTTGGAAATTGTGGCTCGCGGGCGTGAGATGGAGTTCCACGCGCTGAATGAGCGGGGCGAAGTGATTCTGCGCATGCTCGAGGGCGTGCTGAAGGATCATCCGCACTGGGAAGCCTTCACCAGCGAGCCGGCGATTCTGCGCGGCCTGCTGAAGCCTCTGCCTGCCTTGTTTAGCGAAGAAGAACGCTCCAAGCAGCCTTCCGCCTTCTCGATTCTGCGCAGTCTGATGCAGGAATTCGGCAACCCGGAAGTAAAAGACCTGATGTTGATCGGGGCCTTTGGCTATGACCTGCTCTTCCAGTTTGATCCGATCGAGTTGAAGCTGCCGCGCGATGGTGTCAAGGACCTGCAACTCTTCCTTTGCGACGAAATCTATCTGATGGATCGCAAAAAAGAGGCGATCGAGCGGGTGAGTTTCGAGTTCCGCCAAGGGGAGCTGGCGACAGCCGGCATGCCGCGCAAGGCGGGTCCGGTAACGAAGCCAGTCAAGCGCAAGGCCGGCCCGATTACGGCCGATCATGAGCCTGCCGAATACATGGCGAAGGTGGAGAAGTGCCGCGACGGCATGAAGGTGGGCGACTACTACGAAGTGGTGCTGCGCCAGACCTTTTCTGCGCCGTTCTCAGGCAAGCCTTCGGAATTATTTGAGCGGATCCAGGTGGCCAGCCCGAGTCCCTACGAGTTTCTGATTCAGTTTGGCGAAGAGCAACTGATTGGCGCCTCGCCGGAAATGTTTGTCCGCGTCGACGGCGACCGGGTGGAGACTTGTCCTATCTCCGGCACCGCCAAGCGCACCGGCGATCCGCTGAAGGATGCGGAGAACATCAAGCAGCTGCTGAACTCGGCAAAAGAAGAGTCTGAGCTCACGATGTGCACCGATGTCGATCGTAACGACAAGTCGCGTGTATGCCTGCCGGGAACCGTCGAAGTGATTGGACGGCGCTTGATCGAAAGCTATGCCGGTGTGTTTCATACCGTCGACCATGTGGTGGGAACCCTCGATCCAAAATTCGATTCGCTCGATGCTTTCCTCACCCACATGTGGGCGGTGACGGTAATTGGCGCGCCGAAGAAAGCGGCCGCTCAGGCGGTGGAAGATCTCGAAAAGACGGCTCGTGGCTGGTATGGTGGCGCAATCGGCATGATCAGCCTGTCCGGAGACATCAATACCGGCATCCTGATCCGCACCGTGCACCTGAAGGACGGCTACGCGAAGTATCCTGCTGGCGCGACGCTGCTCTATGACTCCGACCCGGCGTCTGAGGAAAACGAGACGCGGCTCAAAGCCACCAGCTTCTTCCGCGCTTTACAGCCAGTGGCGAAAATCGAGAAGGTAGCTAACGCCGAGGACAAGCTCGAAGTGCCGGTGAAGCTGATGCTGATCGACAACGATGATTGCTTCATCCATACGCTCGCAAATTATGCGCGGCAGGCTGGCGCCGAGGTGGTGACTTATCGCTCTGGTTTTGACCTGTCGCTGATCGAGCAAGTGAATCCGACCTTGGTTCTGATGTCTCCAGGGCCGGGCAGGCCGGGGGATTTTGGAGTGCCGCAGACGGTACAGTACTGTGCGCAGCGGGGCATCCCGGTTTTTGGCGTCTGCCTCGGATTGCAAGGAATCGTGGAAGCCTTTGGCGGCGTCTTAGATGTATTGGATTATCCGATGCATGGGAAGCAATCTGATGTGTCGCATCAGAATCAGGGTGTGTTTGAAGGCTTGCCGAACCCGTTGAAGGTGGGCCGCTATCATTCGCTTTACGCGCGGCGCAGCGTCTTGCCAGCCTCTCTGGAGATCACGGCGGAAACGGCGGACGGCATCATCATGGGGGTCCGGCATAAGGAGCTTCCGATCGAGGCAGTCCAGTTTCACCCGGAAAGTATGCTGACCTTGGAGGATGAGGGCGGCCTGCGATTGATCCGGAATGCCATCCGCATCCTGGCCCAGCGGCCTGTCCGCGCTTAAGTAAAGAATAAGAGTACTAGATCGATATGGATCGGATTGAAGCTGCCCGAGCATTGCTCGCATTTGTAAAACAGAGCATACTGGAGGCCAAGCCGTACTATGGAATCGTTTTTGCAAGATATCGTCTTTTACGCCGTATGCGGCTTGATCGCGTATTACTTGCTCAACGACTCGGGTGGCGGAGGCAAGCGGAAGCGCGTCTTGACACCGGCATAGGTGCCTGGTGAAAGACGCCATCGTGATTGGCGGCGGTTTGGCTGGGCTCGCGACAGCCACCGCACTGGGGAGTCTTGGTTTTCAAGTGGAGCTCCTGGAGGCCAAACCCTTTCTGGGTGGCCGGGCGACCTCCTATCCGATTGCCGGCGCTGACGGCGAAACCGAAGAAATCGACAATTGCCAGCACGTCCTGCTGAAGTGCTGCGTCAATCTTCTTGATTTCTACGAACGTATGGGCGTGCGCGATGGAATCGAATTCCATCGTGACTTCTATTTCATCGAGCCTGGCGGCCGCACTTCTGTTCTGCACAAAGGAAATCTGCCCGCGCCGATGCACTTCCTGGGGAGCTTTCTGCGCGCGAGCTGGTTGAGTATTGGAGAGAAAATCCAACTGGGCCGGGCAATGCTGGCGCTGCGGCGCGAGCGCAAGACCCGTACCGATCTGGACGATATCTCGATGCTCGAGTGGTTGCAGGAAAAAAAGCAGTCCACCCGTGTGATCGAGCGATTCTGGCGGCAGGTGCTGGTGAGCGCGATCAACGTCGAGCTCGATCAAATGGCGGCGGCGCATGGTTTTCAGGTCGTGTGGCTCGGGTTTCTGGCTGGAGCCGACACCTACGAGATGGGCATTCCGAAGGTGCGTCTGGGCGATTTGTATCGTCTGGAGATGCCGAATGTTGCGGTGCACGAGCGGGCCGCGGTGAAGGCCTTCGACGTTTCCCGCGGCGTCCTGGTGGGCGACGAGTGGAGAACTGCCAAGACCTATATCAGTGCGCTCCCTCCCGAGAAGTTGAAGCAGATTACGGAGGAGTTGCCGCTGGCCTATGGAGCCTTTGAGCCTTCGCCGATTACGGGGATCCATCTCTGGTTCGACCGTTCTGTCACCACACTGCCACATGGAACTCTGCTCGACCGGCACATCCAGTGGTTCTTCAACAAGGGTGGCGGCAGCTATCTGATGGTTGTGGTGAGCGCCTCGGAATTGATGCTACGGATGCAGCGGCAAGAGATTATCGACATGACGGTGAAGGAACTGGGCGAGTTCCTTCCAGAGCTGGCGGGCGCCAAGTTGGTGAAGGCCCATGTGGTGAAAGAATTTGCGGCCACCTTCCGGGCGAAGCCTGGTCTCGAACCGAAGCGGCCGAGGGCACGCACGGCGATTCCCAACTTTTTCCTGGCCGGAGATTGGACGCGTAACGGCTGGCCGGCAACGATGGAAGGCGCTGTGCGCAGCGGTTATCTGGCCGCGGAGGCGGCGAGCGCATATCTTGGAAAAGGGAGTCGCTTCCTGCTGCCCGATGTGGCCTAAAATAAGCTTATGAAAACTCGCCGGGAAGCCTTAGCCGCGGGCGCATCCTTTGCAACTCTCCTGGTGGCGCCGGCCTATGCCGCGACTCCGATGACCACACTGCGCGTTGAAGTGACCAATGACATCGGCAACCCGATCGACCGGGCGAGTGTGATTGTCCGCTTTGTGAAGGGCCGCAGCGTCACCAAGCTGGGCAAGAAGATGATCACGAATTGGGAAATGCGGACCAACAGCGAGGGCTGGGTGAAGATTCCGCCGATCCCGCAAGGTGACATCCTGGTGCAGGTCATTGCCCGCAGCTACCAGACTTTCGGCCAGACCTTTGAAGTGAATGAGGAAGAGCGGACGATTCAGGTGAAGCTGAATGTGCCGCAGCGCCAATTCTCCTCACACGGCGACATGGTGACGGAGCCGGCGAAGAAGGACGAACCCAAGAAACCGTAGGGTGCGCTAGGCCGCCATCCACCAGACTGCAATCGTTGCCAGCAGCAAAGCGGGCGGCATCACAATGAAGCCCATTTTGAGAAAGTGCCAGCCGCTGATCTCAATTCCTTCCCGGCGCAAGGCGATCAGCCACAAGACGGTCGCCAACGATCCTGTCACCGAGAGGTTCGGCCCCAGGTCGATTCCGATCAGCACGGAATCCCGGAGGTAGCCGGGCACTGGCAACTCCTGCAGCACGCTTCCGGTCAGCAGCCCGGAGGGCAGGTTATTCATCAGGTTCGAGAGCCCGGCCACGCCGAATGAAGCGGCCAGTGAGCCAATGAGCGTAGGCATTCTTGAACAGTGGCTCAGCAGATTTCCGATTCCATCCCGGGCGCCGGTGTGGTTCAATGCTTCGACCAAAATAAAGAGGCCCCCAACGAGCGGTAGCACCGCCCAGGAAACTCCTTTGGCCACTGCCGTGAGGGCCATGATTCTGGCGCGGGTTGCAAGGAGCACGGACAACAATGCTGTCACGAGGGTAGGCAAGCCGAGTTCCAGGCCTAAAGCGGAAGCGGCGATCAGGACAAAACCTGTGAGCACGACGCCCCACAGGGCCAGCCAGCCGTCGCGGCTGAGCCGGACGGCTGCGGCATCGCCTGCCAAAGGCACCTCCAGTTCCTTGCGCGCCAGCCACCGTAACACCAGATACGTGGCTCCGATGGAGCACAGTGAGGGAAGCAGAAAGGTGCGGAGCCACGGGAACAAGGGCGGTAGTGTCTTTCCATAAACCACCAGATTCGCTGGATTGGAAATGGGGAGGACAAAGCTTGCAGCATTGGCAATGAAGGCGCAGATGAACAGGTAGGGCAGGGCACTGGTGCGAGCCTTCTTCACTGCTGCATAGACCGCCGGGGTCAGGACCACGGCCGTCGCGTCATTCGAGAGAAAGACGGTCACTGCGATTCCCACGGCGTAGATCAGCGTGAAGAGCCGGGTTTGTGAGCCTTGGGCGGCGCGGACGGCCAGGCCGGCGAGCCAATCGAATACGCCTTCCAGGCGTGCCAGTTCTGCCAGCAGCATCATGCCAATCAGGAAGAGATAGACGTCGCTTCCCCTGCCGATTGCGGCGATGGCGTCTTCCACGGGAAGCAGTCCTGCGGCAATAAGCAAAATCGCTCCGAGAGAAGCCCAGATTGCTTCAGGCCATTGTCTGGGCCGGAACAAGACCCCCAGGATGACGCCGGTTGCAATCAACCAGATCAGGACGGCACTCATGTGCACGGGGAGTTGGGTTCAGCGGCGGTCATTCGTGTCTCTTTCGATTGTCGCCGATTTCTGAAGGTGGCCAAAAGCAAAGAGCCTCCCCGAAGGGAGGCTCTTTGCAACTCGGGTTATGCCGAGGCTTAGAAGTAGAACTTCAGAGCCAACTGCATCTGACGCGAGCCTACTGAGGTGCCAGTGATGACGCCAAAGTTGCTGTCGCCGAAGTTCGAGTTGGGGCCGCTGAAGATCGGATGGTTGAAGAAGTTGAAGGATTCTGCGCGGAACTGGAAGTACCGCTTTTCACCCAGATTGAAGTTCTTCATCAACGCGGTGTCGAAGGAGCGAACACCCGGGGTACGCGTGTTGAGTGTACGGGCAGAGCTGCCGTAGGTGTCAGACGCGGGACGGGTGAAGGCAGCCGGATTCAGGTAGGCATTCAGGCGGTCCTGGATGCGGCCGGAGGTGCCGGGGTTGCCAACGAGGTTCGGACGCTGCGAAGCATCCCAGAGCTGGCCATTGGCCAGGGTCGGGATGATCGGGAAGCCGACTGCCAGTGTGGTGAGACCGGAGAGTTCCCAGCCACCAACCAACAGGTTGGCAACCTGGTTCATCCCGGAGCCGAACTGACGGCCACGGCCGAAGGGCAACTGGTAGGAGAAGGTGATCGTGGCGCGGTGCGTCAGATCGTTCGCGGAGAGCGAGCGCTCCTGGCGGAGATCGTAGCGGTTCTGCACGTTCGTGCCGCCACCCAACCAGGAAACGTTTCCGTTGGTCAGAGCGGTGTCGTCAATGCTCTTCGCCCAGGTGTAGTGAGCAAGAGCCGAGAAGCCCTTCGAGAAACGCTTCTCGAAGCGGAGCTGCATCGAATGATAGATGGAGTTTGCACGGCTGGGTGAGTTGCCGCTGACGCCGCCATCATACTGCGGGAAGGGGCGGAGCAGTACGCTACGCGGGATGGTGGTCTGGCTCAGGCGCGATTGCGAGTTGGTGATGACCGAAGCGAAGGGGTTCGCAACGGATTCGTTCAACGCGGTACGGCCCAGGCTCCAGTAGCGAGGATCGAGAAGGTTCTGATTCTCGAGGCCACCGTAATAGAGGTGGTTGCCCTTGGTGGCAGCGTAGTTGATTTCGAACACGCTGTTCCAGCCGAGTTCACGCTGTACCGAGAGGTTCCAGGCGAGGATCTGGGGATTCTCGTTGTCGCGCTGTTCGGTGCCGATACCGAGACCGAGGAAGGTCGAGGTGCCGAGCGTGTTGCCAGGAGGCAGGGTCAGACCGTTCGGGTAAGGATTCGACAAGGTGGCGTAGGGCGTGAGGCCGCTATCGCGTGAGAACTGCGGCGAAGAGTTGGTGGTGAAGCCAGAACCCGTGTGGCCCTTCACGGTTCCACGCGAGGTGGCGTACTGGACGCCGAAGCCGCCACGGATGGCAGTCTTGCTGTCGAGCGCATAAGCAAATCCGGCGCGGGGCTGGAAGTTGTTCATGTCGCTATTGAGCGGCGAACGGGTTTCGCTGTCGGTGAAGCGGAACTGGCCCTTGAGGTTTTCGTAGCCAGGAACCTTACCGGCGATCGGCGAAGGAGCGCCGAAGTCGAACCAGCTCAAGCGGTTGTAGCGTTCCGTGCGGGGCACGTCAAAGTCATAGCGCAGACCGATGTTGAGGGTCAGCTTGCGGGTGACCTTCCAGTCGTCCTGAACGTAGAAGCCGAAGTACTGCGAAGCAGAGGCCGACCACGGATCGATGTGGTAGTCACCGCCAGTACCCCAACCGAGCAGCATCGATGCAATCGCGTTGCCCTGGGTGTTGGAAGCCGTCAGCGGGTTCTCGCCGGTGGTACCGCGACCGAAGTTGAAGTTGCCCTGCGGATAGCCAGGCTGCAGATAGTTCAGGCGCATGAAGCGGCCTTCGCCGCCAGCCTTGATCGTGTGACCGGAAAGGTTCTTGACGACGCTGCCGGTGATGCTCGAAACGTCTTCGCCACGGCCCATGAGGGCATAACCGTTGGTGCCGATAGCCTGGTAATTTTCAGGAGCAAAGCTCGGGAAGAGGTTCACGCCCGAAGTGTTGTAGATGGCAGGCAGTCCCAGCGAGGTGGGGTTGAATCCGAAGGACTGGGGAATGCGCGAGTAGTCCGAGCGGGTGACGCCCAAGCGGAAGGTGTAGATCGTCGAAGCGCTCTGTACGCGCGTGAAATCGAGCACACCATTCTGGGTATGGGTGTAGCCATCACCGTCAGAGAAACGGTTTGCTGCACTGCCCCAGAGGTTGGCAGCAATGGATTGGCTGCGGTTCCGCGAGTAACGGCCCGACAGACGGTTCTTATCGTTCAAGGTGTGATCGATCTTGAAGTCCATCTGGTTGGCGCTGCTCTTGTTCGTGCTCTGGTTGAAGAAGTTGTTCGTCTGGGTGTATTGATTGCCGGCCGTGGTCGGATCGAGGTAATAGCTCATGACCTTGCGAGCGATCGGGTTCTGCATCGACAGAGGAACAATGTTCCCTGGGAAGGGGTTGCGGCGCGTGTCGCCATTGGCCAGCTTATAGGTGTCGAAGGGATTGTAGATGACGCTCAGCGTGCCGTTGGAGTTGCGCGTGTTGGAGAAGTCGCCGGTGCGCTCGGCGATGGTCGGCATCGTCGCAGTCGCGGAGGTCGCGCTGGTTTGACGAGTGCCTTCATAGTCGACAAAGAAGAAGGTCTTGTTCCGGCCGTCATAGACTTTCGGAATGTGAACCGGTCCGCCGAGGGTGCCACCGAAGACGTTACGGGTGAAATCGGGGATCGCACGACCGTTGCGGTTGGCAAACCATTCGTTTGCATTGAGCGCCGAGTTGCGATGGAATTCATAGGCGTTGCCATGGAACTGATTCGTACCGGACTTGGTCACCATGTTGATGATCGCAGCGCCCGTGTTGCCGTATTCAGCCGCCAACGAGTTGGTGGCGACTTTGAACTCTTGTACGACGTCCACAGAGGGCTGATACTTGAGGTCCGTCACGCCCGAGTTCTGTTCGATCGTCGTTACCGACATACCGTCCAGAAGCACGTCCGCAGTGGAGTTGCGCGTACCGCTGGCAACGAAGTTCGTGTTGGTCTGTCCATTGGGGTTCTGGTTCACCGGGGTGATGCCAGGAGCGAGGGAGACCAGGGCCAGAGGCGAACGGCCAGCTAGCGGCAAGGCCTGGATGTAGCGGTTCTCAACCACTTGGCCGAGCGACGAACTGGTGGTGTTGATCAGCGGAGCAGAAGAGGAAATTTCGATCGACGTGGAGACGTCACCGACGCTCAAGGTCACATCAATTGTGGCCTGCTGCGAGACCTGCAATTCAAATTCCTTCTGCTGGAATTTCTTAAATCCGGCGAGTTCGACGCTCAGGGTATAACGGCCCGGTGGCAGGGCGGTTACGACATAGCGACCTTCGCTATCACTCGTGGTGGGATGGTCAATGTTGCGGGCGGCTTCGCGTGCGACAACCTTCGCTCCCGCTACGCCAGCATCCGATCCGTCTTTGACGATGCCGCGGATGGTTGCGGTAAAGGACTGGGAAAATGCGGGAGCAGCCGAGAGTAGGCCGAACACGCATAAGGCAGTCAGTGCTAAATGTTTCTTCATAAAGACAGGTCCGATTCCATCACCTCTTGATCTGTCATGCAACTGTTTTAATGTTTTAACCATAGTTCAATTCATATTCCGTTCTCTATTTGTTCGCCTTCCCGGGTATTTTTTATTACTTCAAGACCCTATACTGGCGGGATGACGATGGAAACAAGCAGGCGGGGATTCCTTCTGACAATGAGTGCGAGCTCTGCCAACGCGGCCGATGCGCCACCAGAGTTCTGGAGTCTGGCGCAAGCCGCGATCGCATTGCGGCGGCGGAAAATCTCGTCTGAAGAGCTCACCAAACTCTGCATTGCACGCGTGAAGAGGCTGGACCCAAAGCTGAACAGCTTCATCACCTTAACGGAGGAGGATGCCTTAATGAGGGCACGCGCGTGCGATGCAGTGCGACCTGCGGGAATGTTGCACGGCATTCCAATTGCGCTGAAGGACAACATCGACACAGCAGGAGTTCTTACGACTGCTGCGAGCAAAGTCTTTCGCGATCGGATTCCGTCACAAGACGCCGAGGTTGCGGCGCGTCTTCGCACCGCAGGCACTGTATGTTTGGGGAAGCTAAATCTGGACGAGTTTGCCTTGGAAGGCACCGGTACCACGAGCAATTTTGGCGTGGTCCACAATCCGTGGAACCTGGACCATATTGCCGGTGGTTCTTCTGCTGGTTCAGCAACTGCACTTACTGCTAGATTCTGTTACGCCTCCGTGGGTAGCGATGACGGCGGTTCGATCCGCATCCCCGCTAGTTTCTCTGGGATTACAGGGCTCAAAACGAGTTTGGGCCGGGTGAGTACGCGCGGAGTGATTCCTTCGGCTTACTCTCTCGACACAATTGGCCCGATGGCACGATCCGCCGAAGACGCTGCATTGGTATTGCAAGCGATTGCGGGAATCGATCGTGACGACTCTATCACAATCGATGCCCCCGTTCCAAACTACAGTGCGGCGCTCCGGGCGCCCTTGGGTCATCTGCGCCTCGGGATTCCCAGAGATCCGTTCTTTGAAAAACTGAACCCGGAGGTCGCAGAAGCCGTCGAGGCCGCGATTCGGCTGCTTCGTCCCAAGGTCCGTGAGGTGCGCGATATCGTTCTGCCGGCATTCGAGTTTGTGAAGGATGGCAGCTACGATGTGGAATTGCTGCACTTCCACGCGCCCCTCTTGGAAAGATCACCGGAACTGTACCATCCCTGGTCGCGGCGGCAGTTGACCGGGCTTAAACAGGTGACGGCAGTGAATTATGTCGAGACGCTGAAGCGTTTGCGCGAGTGCCGGCGCGACATTCGCCGCGTCTTTACGCAGGTGGATCTTTTGCTTCTTCCCACCAAGCGCGATACCGCGCCCACCATCCAATCGACAATCGACGAGAGCTACCAGCGTCCTCCGAGTAATACCTCGGCTTTCAACCGTTTTGGCGTGCCTGCCATTTCAATCCCCTGCGGCTTCTCGCGTGCCGGGTTGCCGATTGGGCTGCAGATTGCCGGGCCGCTGTTTGGCGAGCCGCAGGTGCTGGCATTAGCGCATGCCTTTCAAATGGCAACGGATTGGCACCTGCGACGCCCGCCAGGTTTTGCTTAACTGTTATCCTGCGCGCATGCGACGCGGTGCTCTGCTCCTGACTGTCTTTCTCCCTGATCTTCTGCACGCACAGTGGACGATGCAGAAGTCTCCGGCGGTGGCGAGTCTGCGTGGCATCCACAATGTGGGGAAGGGCGTGGCTTGGGCGAGCGGCACGAATGGAACTGTCCTTAATACCAGGGATGATGGCGAAAGCTGGAAGGCCTGCGCGATTCCTCCCGGGGCAGAGCAACTGGACTTTCGGAGCGTCCAAGCCTTTGATGCCAAGACGGCGATCGTGATGTCGTCCGGGAAAGGCGATCTGTCCCGGGTCTACCAGACCACGGATGGCTGCCAGACTTGGAGTCTATTGTTCACCAACCCCGATCCAGAGGGATTCTGGGATGCGATTCGCTTTGAAAACCGCAGAACGGGTGTGCTGATTGGTGATCCGGTCGGGGATTTCTTTACGATCTTTTGGACAACAGATGGCGGAAGGACCTGGAAGCGATTCCGGGAGGCTGGCGTCAGAGTGACCAGCAGCAAGCAGTCGATTTTTGCTGCCAGCAACTCGGCGCTTCTGATCGATGCGGGGCGCTTGTATTTTGTGACCGGAGGCGGCGCGACGGCGCTCTTCGCCGTAGTGTTGGACGCCCGTTGCACAGGGTGCCAGCCGATTGCGGCGACGCATCCGCCACTGGCGACCGGAGAAACCGCGGGTGGCTTTTCGCTCGCGATGCGACGAGAGGGGAAGCGCTTGATTCTCGTGGCGGTAGGCGGCGATTACAAAGTGCCGGAGGCGCGCGACGGCACGGCCGCGACCTGGACCGACGGCCATTGGACCGCAAGCGGCGTCTCTCCGGGTGGTTATCGCAGCGCCGTTGCCTATGTTCCGGAGATCCAGGCCTGGCTCGCCGTCGGACCGACGGGAACGGATCGATCTCAGGACGAGGGGCGAAACTGGCGCGCCGTGGGGTCGGAATCGAGTGAGGACAAGGGCTGGAACGCTTTGTCCTTCCCCTTTGTTGTGGGCGTGAATGGCAAAATTGGGAAGTGGGAAAACAGGAAGAGGTTGAGGCAGTAGTCCTGGGAACTGCCCCCATAAGCGAGCTCGAGGTCTGGGCGGTGGTGGGAGGCGAGGCGCTTCCGCTACAATCGTGACCTGTTCGCTGTCGGGATGGTGTCGCTGTTTCTGGTTGTTGTGGCAGGCTCCGCCGCAGTCAAGCCTGGCGAAGACTTTATCGAGCCGTTCGTGCTGATCGCCGGCCCATTGGTGTATGGCTTTTTTGCGAACCTCTGCTACTCGGCAGGCCCATTTCTCGACCTCAAGGACAAGTGCAGCAGGCCGCGCGAAAAGCGCTTTGAGGAGGGGTATCGATTCTCCATCCTGCTGACTGCGCTTCCCGGTGTCTGGGCCGTCCTTGCCTGGCTGTTCACACTCGTCAGCGGCAAAAAACTCTGACTCAAGCAAGGCGGTAGCGGCACTTGCGCGGATGCCCGGACTGGAAGATCACGCAGTCTTCCGGCACATCGACGATCTCGACAAACTCGGCGCCGGCCAGTTCGAGACTGCGCCGCGAAGCGAGATTCTCCGGGTCGCAGGTGATCCAAAGCGGTTGGAGTCCAAGTCTACGTGCCAGCGGCAACAATAGCCGCACCGCCCTGCTCGCATAGCGATGACCGCGATGTGCTTCGTGCACGGCATAGCCAATGTGCCCGGCAAACATCTCGATATGACGGGTGGAGCCCACGCGCAACCGGATACTGCCGAACTCCTCGCCTGTGATCGCGTCTGTCATTCGGAAGTGGTAGGTGGGGACATGATGGACGGGATGCGGAGCAACGTCGAGCAATTCCAACTGCAAGTTGCCGTCGCGCATTGGCTCCACATCCGTCCGGGGAATCATCGGAAGATCAGTCTCCCTCTGGCACGTAGCTGGGCGGCAGCGGATTCCGTTCCTGGAACTGCCGCTGGTGCCAATACGGATAAGGGATGGCCTGTTCGCTGGCCGCATCGAGCTTCTGCACCTGTTCCGGTGTCAGTTCGAACTCGGCAGCAGCGAGATTCTGCCGGAGTTGCTCTTCATTGCGTGCGCCAATGATGACAGAGGAAACGGTCGGCTTGCGCAGGAGCCAATTCAAGGCGATCTGCGATACTGTTTTCCCGTTCTCCTTGGCCACCTCGTCGATCGCATCGACGACCCGATAGATGTGTTCGTCGGCCACTGGCGGACTCTTTTCGGCCGTCACCTTCAACCGGGCGCTGTCGGGTGGCGGTTGGCCGCGCCGGATCTTGCCGGTGAGTCTTCCCCAGCCCAGCGGACTCCAGATGAGCGCTCCAATCTTCTGATCGACTGCGAGCGGCATCAATTCTGTCTCGTAGTCGCGGCCAATGAGCGAATAGTAGACCTGGTGCGCGACATATTTAGACCATCCATAGCGTTCAGAAACGGAGAGCGACTTCATGAGGTGCCAGCCGGAGAAGTTGGAGCAGGCAATGTAGCGGACCTTGCCACTGCGCACCAGGGTGTCGAGGGCCGAGAGTGCTTCTTCTACAGGCGTCAGCGCGTCGAAGCCGTGCAGGTGGTAAATGTCGATATGGTCGGTCCGCAGGCGGCGCAGGCTGTTTTCGCAAGCCTGGATCAAGTGGTAGCGCGAAGAGCCGACATCGTTCGGACCCTTACCGGTGCGGAAAGTGGCTTTAGTGGAAATCAGCAGGTCGTTTCGCTTGCCTTCAATGGCTTCGCCAAAGACTTCTTCTGCCAAACCGTCAGAATAAATGTCGGCGGTGTCGAAAAGATTCATTCCTGCGTCCAGGCACAGCCCGATCAACTTTCTGGCTTCCTCGACGCCAGTGGAACCCCACGCTTTGAAGAACTCGTTGCCGCCGCCGAAGGTACCGGTGCCGAGGCACAGCTCTGATACCTTCAATCCTGAATTGCCGAGAACACGGTATTTCATGCTTCCATTCTCCGCTAGTGTGCTCTTGGAGTGGCGAGGCTTCCCGTCGCAGTTACTGGCTTGCAGACGATGTGGATCTGGGGTAAGAATCTGAGATCTCCGCTTGCATTGAAATGGCTTAATCCAGAAAAGCATTTCCATTATTGATAGAAAGCGATAGTATCTGTGCCATGCGGAATCTGAGTCTAAGTCGAATACGGTTCACCAATCTTGTTCGTGCCACGATGCGGGCGATCTCTCTGTTGTTGTATCTTCTGGTGTTGTTGCAAAGTACTGGCTCTCAGTTAAGCGCCCAAGGGCTTACTGGAAAACTGAGCGGCACGGTGCTTGATGGTTCTGGTTCCGTTGTGTCCGGAGCCGAAGTGAGTGTCACCAATTTACAAACCTCGCAGTCGCGAATTGCAAAGACGGACGATGAGGGATACTTTGTATTCAATGAGCTGCTGCCTGGAGAATACCGGCTCAGCGTTACGGCAGCGGGTTTCAAGCGCTACGAGCAACGATCGATCTCCCTCACTGCGACCGAGCGTGTCAGCCTCCCGAAAATTGCTTTGGAAGTGGGCGCAGTCAATGAAACAATCTCTGTGACTGCCGAAGTGGTTCGACTGCAAACGGAGAGCTCCGAGCGTTCTGGTCTAATTACCACTCGCCAGATGCAAGAGTTGCCGCTGAAGGGCCGCAGCTACATTGGAACAGCGAAACTGCTTCCCGGTGTGACGGACACGGCCAACCGCGAGTCGCCCGGCTGGAACGATCTGGTAGGCATCAACATCAACGGAACTCGCGCCGGGTCGATCAATCTGACCCTCGATGGCGTGACGAGCCTTGATACCGGTTCGATGACGGGACCCTACTTGGCGCCGAATCTGGATGCTGTTGCCGAGGTGAAGGTGCTCACCAGCAATTACCAGGCGGAGTATGGACGTAGCTCCGGCGGAACGATCAACACCGTGATTAAGAGCGGCACCAAGGACTTCCACGGTGGCGCCTATTACTTCTTCCGGAATGAGGCGATGAACGCGAATGAGTTCTTCAACAATAAGAACGGTCTGCGCCGCCCCAACTATAAGTTCAACAATCCCGGTTATTTCATTGGAGGCCCAGTCCTCATCCCCGGTACGAAGTTCAATCACAACCGGGATAAACTGTTTTTCTTCTGGTCGCAGGACTTTTTGCCGTTGACGATTCCGTCGGGCGTCCAGAACCAGACTTTCCCGACGCTGGCTGAGCGAGGAGGAGATTTCTCGAAATCCGGTGTCACCGTCACCGACCCTTTTAATAGCAACACCCCCTTCCCGGGGAACATCATCCCCGCCAACCGGATCGATGCGAATGGGCAGAAGCTGTTGAACCTGTTTCCTGCGCCCAACACGGCGGGTCCGGGTGGTCAATACAACTGGGCCGGGCTGAGCGTGAACAAGCAACCGCGGCGGGATTCCATTCTGCGGCTGGACTATAACATTTCTCCCAAGACCCAGGCCTACATTCGTCTGATTCAGGATTATCAGGCCTCGAAAGGCGGCTTCCAGCTCCTGGCGGGTTTAGGAGGCAGCAACAACTGGCCGCAGTTGCCGATCGCCTATGAGATCCGGAGTGCCGGCCTCGTCTCTACTTTGATCCATACCTTCAGTACCAACAAGGTGAACGAGTTTACCTTCGGTGTGAACCGGGCGAAGCAGAGTGTGGAAGCACTGACTCAGGCGGCGCTCGATGCCAACAGCCGTACGAAGGTCGGCTTGAACATTCCTCAGTTTTTCCCGCAGGCCAATCCCCTCGGGCTGATCCCGAATGCGACCTTTGGCGGGGTTCCGAATGCTGGATCTTTGAATATCGAACAGCGCTTCCCCTTCTTTGGCACAAACAACATCTGGAACTGGTCGGACAATCTCTCCTGGGTGAGCGGCAAGCACAGCATGAAGTTCGGAATCTTTCTCGAACGTGGCACTCGCAATGCTGCTCGCAGCACCCCTTTCAATGGAACCTTTAACTTCGATCGCGATGCGACGAATCCGCTTGATACGGGCTATGCCTATTCCAATGCTTTGCTGGGCGTGGTGGATGGTTATACAGAAGCGAATGCGCACCCGGGCGCCCATGCCCGCTATCTCAATGTGGAGTGGTTTGCACAGGACACCTGGCGTGTCACCAAGCGTCTGACCATTGATGCGGGCGTCCGTTTCTATCTGATCAGGCCAACGATCAGTGCAGGCGACAAGCTGGGAGCCTTCGATATCGCAACCTATGACCGGACTCTGCAGCCTCCGCTGATTCAACCTTTCATCGATTCCACCGGAACTCGCGTCGGACGGGATCCCGCCACAGGGCTCACCTCGCCTGCGGTCAAAATCGGTTCTTTCTCGAGCGCTGCGGGCACGCCGTTTCAGGGTGTGAAGATCTACAACGAAGGCATCCTGTATACGCCGCCCATCAAGGTGGCTCCGCGCATTGGCCTCGCCTGGGACGTCTTCGGCAATGGACAGACCGCGATCCGGACGGGCTTCGGTATCTTCTATGACCGCTTCAGCGACGACCAGATTCTGCAACTTGTGCAAACCCCGCCGCTTGTGCTCACCTCGACGGCAAACTTCACGACCATCAACAATCTGTTGGCGACACCGCTGAGCAAGAGCCCGGCGAGTGTCACCTCCGTGCAGCGGGATTTCAAGCCGCCTTCGGTCTACAACTGGAGCTTCGGGGTCCAGCAGCGTGCCTGGTTCGGCACCGTTGTGGACGTGGCCTATGTCGGCAACTCACAGAAGAATCTGTTGCAGACTCGCAACTTGAATGCGGTGCCCTATGGCACCAACTTCCTGCCACAGAACATTGATCCAACGGTGACCGGCAACCGGCCGCTCAACTCCAACCTGCTGCGGCCGCGTCCGGGCTTTCTCGATATCAACTATCTCGAGTTTGCCGGGATTGGAAACTACAATGCTTTCCAGGCGCAGTTGACCAAGCGCTTTGCGCGGAAGCTCACTTACAACCTGAGCTATACGTGGTCCAAGGCGATGGATCTGGTGGACGGGATCGGCGGCACGGTGAGTCCGGTGTTGAACTATCGCATGCGGAACTACGGACGCAGCGGCTTTGACCGGACGCAGAACTTCCAGATGAACTACACTTACAACCTGCCCGACTTCAGCAAGCACTGGAACAACAGGGCGACGAGGATTGCGCTCGATGGTTGGGAAGTCTCGGGTGTCACTGCCTTTGTCACCGGTGCGCCTTCAGGTGTTGGCTACAGCTTGAGCTACTCGGCAGATCTGACGGGTGGCACGGGCAATGGCCTCGATAGCCGCAGTGTCGTTGTGGCTAAGGTGGATCAACCGGGGCCGCAGGGGCAATGGTTCAATGTCAATGCCATCAAGCCTCCAACAGTGGGCAACAGCGTGAATGGAACCGGGAATGCCGCAAAAGTCCTGTTTACACAGCCGGGACTGGCCAACTGGGATCTCTCGATGTTCAAGAACTTCAAGCTGGGTTCGAGTGAGCAGCGGAGAATTCAGTTCCGGGCCGAGGCCTATAACGCTTTCAATCACACGCAGTTCACTGGTGTGGATACCGGCGCGCGCTTTGACCAGAGTGGTGCGCAGATCAACTCGAATCTCGGCTACTTCAATGCCGCGGCGCTGGCCAGACGGCTGGTGCTGGGCCTGAAGTTCTATTTCTAGATCGCTGTGAGAGCGATCCTTCCGGTTGGTGTGCCCTAGGATGGTGAATAGGAGGCGGCCAACTTGGTGAGGATCGCTCTTTTTCTATTGCTGGCGCAGTGCCTCTTGGCGCAAGTGTCCACGGTGCGCATTGTTCCGGTAGACCGGGATGGAAAATCATTGGATGTTCGGGTATTCCGTTTCACCAGCGATGCGGGGCCGGAGTTTGCTGCCCGATTCAAAGGACTGCTGGCGACGGGCATTCCGTATGGCAGCTACACAGCGGTTCTGCGTTATCAGAATGGCCCTGCGGCGGCAGATTGGAATGTTCGTTATGTCGTGAAGCAGGAGGAGTCTCTGGTGCTGGCGGTGGATACGAGCAATGTCGTGGTGATGGCGGGACAGGCGTTTACGATGGGGCGGACGAGTGGGACACCGAGAGCTTTGTCCGGGAAGGTGGTGGGCGGAGACACGGTTGGGGCAACCTTGTGGGTGCGGATCCAGCCGCTGTTTGGAACGGAATCGGCAGAAGATGTTCCCGTCGGGCGCGATCGCAGTTTTCAGTTTTCCAAGCCTCCGGAAGGCCGGAACTTGCTGCTGGTATTTCGCGATGGGGCGGTGCTGGGTTCGCGGGTGGTGGATGTGGACTATGTGTCCCTTGGCAAGCCGGTCACAATCGATGTCGATGGCGTGGACAAGATGAGATAGCGGTGGAGGAGATGGTCTGGGTTCCCGGAGGATCTTTCCTCTATGGAGAAGCGGAGACACAACGGATCGAGAGCGTGGCGCATGGCTTCTGGATCGATCGTGATCCGGTCACGAATGCGCAGTATGCGGCGTTTCTAGCGTCGCTTCCTGCCCATGCGATCCCTCCGTGTGCCGATCTGTTGGGCGAGGCAAAGTGGTTTGAATGTGAGAATTCCTTTGCAAAGCCTCAGTTTGCGCAACATCCTGCCACGGGTGTGACCTGGCGAGGCGCTTGCGCGTATTGTGCCTGGAGAGCGGCCCGGCTCCCGCTTGAGGTGGAATGGGAACTCGCCGCGCGTGGGACCGATGGCCGTGTCTATCCGTGGGGCGATGTGTTCGATGCGGTCCGCTGCAATACGGATGGTGCTGGAACCACTGCCGTGGATCACTATGGACAGGCGGGCGCCTCGCCGTATGGATGCCGCGACATGGCAGGCAATGTACTGGAGTGGACTGCCAGCGACTCCGGCACGGGCAATGTGTTTCGTTTGCGCAATGGGCTTCGGGTGGATGACTTGCCGTTGAAGATCTTGCGAGGCGGCTCCTGGATCATGCCGGCCGAAATGGCCCGTTGTGCGTTGCGGCGCTGGGATTTTACACCGGTGCGCGGCAGCCGCGTGATCGGGTTCCGTTGTGTCCAGGACGCGGTGTGACTATCCTCGCCTCCAGGCGATCAGGTACGCGATCCCGCTTGAGACGGCAGCAAGCGCAGCCAGACACCCGGCGAAGAAGGGAATCATGCCACTCATCTCGTCGAAACGCTGGCGGCCGGAGGTGGTGAACAGCCCCCAGTAAGAGAAGACCCCCAGCGCTGCAGCCGAGGCGAGGAGAAGAATTGCAGTAAGGCGCATTTATTGGAATCCGAATTCGCCTGTGACCTGACGGGTCCTGGAATCGAGCAGTAGTTGCACGGAACGTCCGGAACCGGGCTGCTGCGCTGTGGCATCAGCGTGATGGAGGGCGGCGAGGATCTCGTGGGCGCCGTCTGCACTGGGGCCGCGGTCCTCAAGATGGTAGGTGGCGGGCGCCCACTGTTTTGTTGTGGCCAGGTAGCGTACGGCGGCTTCGTAAAGATCTTTCGTTTCCGTGATGCGGACATGCAGGAGGCCGCCTGTTCCGAATTCGATCTTCTCCGGGCGCCAGCCCCCATCGCTGAAGTAGCCCTGTTCATAGCGCCAGAGGATCTCAAGCCGGGCGTGGCTTCGTTTGGTCCATTGCAGGCGCGAGTAGAGGTGGCGCTTCCAGGAAGGGCTGACGCCGGTCATGAAGTTCATTTGGAAGGGAGTAGGCCAACTCAAATGGCTTCGTTCCGTCGTGTAGGTGACAGTGTCCCCGGGGTCGGGGGTGAAATCGATGTCGGGCAGTCCGCTCGGCGGAAAGTTGGAGTGGCCCGGGCCGCAGGGGAACTGTGCCGCGCCAAAAGAGAGCGTGGCACGTCCCCTGGGACTGAGCATGACTTTGAGATCCGTAAGGACGGTTGCGGGGGTAAAGGAGTCCAGGCGGATGCCGGCAAATTCCAGCGTGCCGTTGTCGAAGCGAAGCTTGGAAACCGGAGTTGCCCCGATTGGCTTCGTTTGGAGCGTGTCCAGAAACAGGCTGACAGAACGGGCGGCGAAGATCCACAGGAGAAGTGCTCCCAGAGCAACAAGGCTATAGAGGAGCGTGGTGCGCACGGATTGAGGGTAGCGCAATGAGCGGCTCGATGGCTAAAGCCTTTCCCTTAGTTTGCCGATTCTTGCTTGGTGGAGAACTTGTGCCGATACGCGTGATGGATTCGGATCTGGAACAAATTGTGGCCTCGGCTCTGCCGTGGGAGCGGATGTTTGGGAAGACCATCCTCGTTACTGGGGCCAATGGTTTTTTGCCGGCCTACATGGTGGAGACGCTCTTACATCTGAATGCTTCGCGTGGGGCTGGAATTCGGGTGCTTGGGCTGGTTCGGAATTTGGAGAAAGCCCGGAAGCGATTTGCTGGGCGAGGCGCGGTGGAGTTTGTCGTCCAGGATGTTTGCGATGCCTATCGTGGGCCGGAGGGACCGGTCGATTTCATTGTCCATGCGGCAAGCCAGGCGAGTCCGCTGTACTTGGGCAGCGACCCAGTGGGGACCTTTGAGGCGAATGTATTTGGGACGCGGCGGATGCTCGAGTTGGCGCGCGATCGGAAGAGCGAGAGCGTCCTGTTCTTTAGTAGTGGTGAGGTTTATGGGGCGATCGATGGGAGCATGATTCCAACGCGCGAGGATCAGTATGGACTGCTCGACCCGTTGAAGCTTCGCTGCAGCTACGGAGAAGCGAAGCGGGCAGGCGAGGCTCTTTGCGTCTGTTGGCAGACGCAGTTTGGAGTGCCGGTGAAGATTGTCCGTCCCTTTCATACTTATGGTCCCGGGATGGCTTTGGAGGATGGCCGGGTCTTTGCCGATCTGGTAGCCGACGTAGTGGCCCGCCGGAATCTGGTTCTTCGGAGCGATGGGTTGGCGACGCGGGCTTTCTGCTATCTGGCGGACGCCACACTTGCGTTTTTCCGCGTGCTGATCGAGGGAACTTCCGGGCAGGCTTACAACGTCGGGAGTGCCGAGGAATCTTCGATTCGGAATCTTGCGGAGACACTGTGCCGCCTATACCCGGAGCGGAACCTGTGCGTGGAGTATCAGAACCGTGATGCGGCAAGCAGTTATGTGAATAGTACGATCTCGCGGAGTTGCCCGGATATCGGGAAGATGCGAGCGCTGGGCTGGGAGCCGCGGGTGGGAATTGCGGAGGGGTTTGGACGGACGATCTTGTCGTTTGAGGAGCAGTCAGGATGTTGATGAAGCTAAGTGAGTATGTGGCCAATCGGTTGGCTGCATATCGTGCCAAACATGTCTTTGTGGTCTCGGGTGCGGGAAATGCGCATCTGTTGGATTCGATCGCCTATCATCCGGAGCTCAAGTACGTCTGCCCGCATCATGAACAGGCCGGATTGATGGCTGCGGTTGCCTACGCTCGCTTGACGGATCGGCCCGGCGTGATGCTGGTGACGGCAGGGCCGGGAGCGGCGAATGCGATCATCGGCGTCTTAAATGCCTGGGCCGATTCAGTCCCTTGTCTGATCCTGTCGGGACAAGAGAAGTCGATACACGCCACAGCGGCGAACCCGTTGCGGATGTGGGGCGTGCAGGGTTTCGATGTCGTAAAGACGGTATCCGGAATGACGAAGTATGCGGCGCTGGTCGACCGGCCCGAGTCCATTCGCTATCACCTGGAGAAGGCGCTGTACCTGGCGTCCGCAGGGCGGCCGGGGCCGGTGTGGCTGGATCTTCCGGTCGATGTGCAGTCGGCGAGGATCGATCCAGACTTGCTGGAAGGATACACGCCGCCGGCGAAAGAGCCATCAGCGCTGGAGGCCGCAGTTGCTCAAGTACGTGCGTATCTGGCGCAGGCCCAGAGGCCGGTGATCTGGCTCGGCAATGGGATTCGAATTGCGGGGGCGAGCGCTTTGGTGGCGCCGCTGCTGCAGAGATACCCTGCCGCCTACTTGACGGCCTGGAACGGTGCCGACCTCCTCGCAACCGATGAGCCTCTGCACTTTGGACATGCCGGGGTGTACGGGCAGCGCTGCGCGAATTTTGTTCTGCAGAACTGCGATCTGTTGCTCGCAATCGGGACCAGGCTGGCTATCCCGCAGGTGGGGTATGAGGCGTCTGAGTTTGCTCGCGGCGCAACTCGGATTATGGTCGATATTGATCCAACTGAGATCGCGAAGCTGGCTTCGCTTTTGCATCTAGGAATTGAAGCCGATGCAGGTGATTTTCTGCGCGCCTTGCTCGACGAGCCGCGCGAGCCTGCATCGTCCTTGTCCCATCTGGCCGGGGCGCTGGCCGAACCGACGGCCTGGCTCAAGCAGTGCAATGCCTGGCGCAAGAAGTATCCGATCATCGAGGCGGGGACGCATGACCATGAGCCGGGTTATATCAACTCCTATCGCTTCATCGACAAGTTGTCGGACCATTTCTCTGCTGACGAGACGGTGGTGCTGGATGCCGGAACTGCGTGCACTTGCAGTTTTCAGGCGCTGCGGCTGAAGCTGGGCCAGCGGGTTGTGTATTCGACGGGACTGGGCGAGATGGGATTCGGGTTGCCGGGAGCGATTGGCGCAAGTTTCGCCCGTGGCAAAGGACGCGTCATCCTGATCAGTGGTGACGGGTCTTTCCTGATGAATCTGCAGGAGATGCAGACTGCGATCCATCATCGGCTGCCGTTGAAGATCTTTCTGTTTACCAATGGGTCGTATCTGTCGATCAAGCATACGCAGAAGGCGATTTTTGGACGGCTTGCCGGGGCGGATCCGGAGTCGGGAGTGACTTGTCCAGACTTTGGCAAGGTGGCTGCCGCGTTTGGCTTCAGGACGGCGACTTTGTGTGACTGGGAGAATGCCGATGCCATTCTCGAAGATGTGTTATCGGGGCCGGAGCCAGTGCTTTGCGAAGTGCCAATGCATCCGATGCAGTTACTGGTGCCGAAGCTCGCGCTCGCCATTACGGCGGAAGGGCAGATGGTGTCACCGCCGCTTGAGGATTTGAGTCCGCTGCTGGGACGCGAGCCGCTACGGGAAGAGATGATGCTGGTGGGGATGCATCCGAAGAGCCAAAAACTCTAGAGGCGGCTGTTCACTGTTGAGAAGGTGAAGGGATGGCTTCCCCGGCTCCGCAAGCGATGCCGGGCCGAGCTCAGTGACGAAGAATGGGGGGCGGCGCCCGAACTGGCCTTGCTGGATGAAGCCGCACCACAGCACAACCATGATCTACGAGAGGTCTTCAACGGGCTGCGCTACATCATCAAAACGGGAGCCCCTTGGCGTTGGATGCCGAATGATCTGCCACCTTGGGAGGTGGTTGATCAGCAGACGCAGCGTTGGATTCGAGCGCGGCAATTCTCGATAGCCGCACCTTGCAGTCGACACCGGAACTCGGGGCGCGCGGTGGCTACGACGGAGCCAAGAGGAAAAAAGGCACTCAGGTGCATATCGCCTAGATACCCTGGTCCATCTGTTGGCTCTCCATGTCACTCCGGCCGATGAGCAGGATCGAGCTCAAGTGAGTGCACTGGCCGCTCAAATCCAGCTGTTGACGGGAGAGGATGAGGGTGATCCCGGACAAGTGGCAACCGAGGCAGCTCAACGTCAAGTTGCCTGGGCAGCCTAGCACTAGAGAGCGGTTTCGGTCCGCACGGACACTTCGGGATTGGCCGGCGTGATCGTTGCCTGTGAGATTGCTTGGAGATCCTGGGTGAGGAACCCGGGATGGTCGGACGTTTCGAAGTTGATCCGCTCTTTCTCCACCGTCAGCGGGCGGCGGAGGACTTGGGCGTGGATGGCCGAAATGTACTCCGAGAGTATGCCAACAAAGATCAGTTGCACCGAAGTGAGAAAGAAGAAGCCGATGACTACGGGCGCCATGCCGACACTGAAACGATCCCAGTAGATCAATTTGTAGATGAGGTAGCCGAGAGAACTGAGGATGCTAAGACCGGCGCAAGCAAATCCAAAGAAGGTAAAGAGCCGAAGTGGGACCTTTGAGACATTCGTGATGCCGAGCATCGCGGTGTCATAGAGCACATAGAGATTATTCTTGCTGAAGCCGCGTAGCCGGCGCTTCTGGTTGTAAGCGATCTTCTTATGCGGCAGGCCGATTTCGGAGATGATGCCGCGAAAGAAGGGGTCGGGATCATTGAAGCTGCGGACGAGGTCGATGACTTTGCGGTCGAAGAGTCCGAAGCCAGTGAAGTTATCGTAGGTCTCCATCTGTGCGAGTTTGCGCACGGTGCGGTAGTAGAGTCCGCGTACCCAGAACATCAGGCGATTCTCATCGCTGCTTTCCTTGATGGGCAGTACGACGGGAGTGCCTCTGGCCCACTCGGCGATCATCTCGAGGAGTAACTCCGGTGGGTCTTGCAGGTCTGCGAAGAGGAGGATGATGGCGTCGCCGCTGGCCTGGAGGAGTCCGTAGACGGGGGAGCGCAAAGGACCAAAGTTGCGGGTGTTGACGATGACCTTGATGCGCGGCTCGTTGGCGGCAAGCTCGCGCAGGATTTCGACGGTGCCATCGGTAGAAGCATTGTCAATGAACAGATGTTCCCAGTTGTAGTGCGGCAACTGCGCCATCACCGCGCGGACGCGAGCGTGCAGTTCGCCGACATTCAGTTCCTCGTTGAAGCAGGGAGTGACGATGCTGATCTTCTTTGGGCTCACGCTGCAAAGACCTCGTGGAGGGAAGCTTGCATGTAGTCGAGCTGGGCTGTGCTGAGTCCGGGATAGACGCCAATCCAGAAGACGTGATTCATGATCGTATCGGTGCGATGGAGATGGCCCGCGACGCGGAAGGGCTTTCCGAGATAGGCCGGCTGGCGAGTGAGATTGCCTGCAAAGAGCAGACGGGTTTGGATCTTGCGGCTCTCGAGAAAACGGACGATCTCATTGCGCGACACCGGTGAGCTGGGCCGGACCGCGATGGGGAAGCCGAACCAGCTTGGGTTGGAGCCAGTAGTGGCCTCAGGCAGGATGAGGAAATCTGCAAGGTCCTTGAGGGAGGCGTAGAGAGAGTTGAAGTTGGCACGGCGCGCCTCGATAAAGCCGGGGAGTTTCTTCAACTGCGCCACGCCGATGGCGGCCTGCATGTCGGTGACCTTCAGGTTGTAGCCGATGTGCGAATAGGTGTACTTGTGATCGTAGCCGCAGGGGAGTTCGCCTTGCTGCCAATCGAAACGTTTGCCACAGGTGTTGTCCCGGCCGGGTTCACACCAGCAATCCCGTCCCCAATCGCGGAAGGATTCGGCGAGAGTTTTGAGCAGCGGAGTGTTTGTGAGGACGCAGCCGCCTTCGCCCATCGTCATGTGGTGTGCCGGGTAGAAGCTGACGGTGGCAAGGTCTCCAAAGGTTCCGGTGAGCTTCCCATTGAGGGTGGACCCGACGGCATCGCAGCAATCCTCGATCAGCCAGAGATCGTGCTTGCGGCAGAAGGCGCTGACGGCTGCTGCGTCGAAGGGATTGCCCAGCGTGTGGGCGATCATGACGGCCCGGGTGCGGCTGGAGAGTGCGGCGTCCAGCAGACTGGTGTCGAGGTTATAGGTGGGGATCTCGACGTCCACAAAGACGGGGACCAAGCCATTCTGGAAGATGGGATTGACCGTGGTAGGGAAGCCGGCAGCAACCGTGATGACTTCGTCGCCTGGTAGGAGCGCGCGGTCGCCGAGGCGCGGGGAGGTGAGCGCAGTCAGAGCCAGCAGGTTGGCCGAGGAGCCGCTGTTGACGAGCAGGGCATTGCGGAGGCCGTAAAAGCGAGCAAACTCGCGCTCAAATTCGCGGGCAAAGCGTCCGGTGGTAAGCCAGAAATCGAGAGAGGACTCTACCAGCGTTTCGATCTCTTCTGCATCAAAGACGCGTCCAGCAAACGGGATCTGGCTTGTCCCTGGAGAGAAGGGTTGGGGCGCGAAGGCGGTGGCGTGGTACTCCCGCACGAGTTCACGAATTTGACCGCGGAGTTCCTCCTCGCGGTGCTTGGAGACGGGGGGCTTTACAAGGAGGCTGGCGTTTGTCATCGGAGCACCGTTGCGAGCGTATGGACGTCGGCGGCATGACTGGATTGGTTACGCTGCTCATTCCATTGGCGGTACCAAGCGATCGTCAGCTCGAGACCCTGGTCCAAGCTAAAGAGCGGTGACCAGGACAGCATCTCTCTGGCCTTGGCGGCGCTGAGCTGCTGATTTCGAATCTCATGGGAGGCCTGATTCAGGATGCGCGGCTCAAGACGCGAACCCATGAGACGGCTGATGCGCCGAACCAGATCCGTGACCGTCACCTGGGACTCATTGGAGAAGTTAAAAGCGTGGCCGATGAGCAAGCGGTTGCCGGCGAGACGTTCGGCAAGGAGGAGATAAGCAGCAGCCCCATCCTCAACGAAGAAATAATCCCGGATGAACTGACCGTCGGAGCGGATGAGGGGCGGCTCATTGCGGAGGAGCGAACGAATGGTGCCAGGGATGATGCGGTTCCAGTTGAGATCGCCCCCGCCGTAGAAGTTGCCGCAACGCGTGACGACAACTGGAAGCTGATAGGTGTGGGCGTAGGATTGCGCGATCAGATCGGCACAGGACTTGCTGACATCGTAAGGATGGCGGCCTTCCAGCGGCGTGGATTCTTCGTAGGGAAGCTTTTCCTGGTCACCGTAGGCTTTATCGGATGACGCGACAACAATCTGGCGGACTGAGGGCGCACGGCGGGCCGCCTCGAGCAGCGCCCAGGTGCCTTCGATGTTGGACGAAAAGGTCGAGACCGGATTCCGGTTCGCCACGCCGACGATGGTCTGTGCGGCAAGGTGAAAAACGGTATCGATTTCGTACTCGCCGAGAATGCGTTCGAGGAGCGCCTGGTTGCAGATGTCGCCATGCACGAGGCGAACCCGGGCTGCGTCCCCCGATTGGTTCAATTCCGATTGGGGAACGCTGTCGCGAACCAGGCAAACAACTTCAGCTCCCTGGCGTAACAGTGCCTTGACGAGCCAACTGCCGACCAGGCCGGTCGCCCCGGTGACGAAGACGGGCCGGGCGTCCCAGAATCCTCGCATCACTGCCACACCTTCCAGGGTGCTTCGCCCGAGCGCCAGAGTTCATTGAGTTGCAAGTATTCGCGATAGGTGTCCATCGCGAAGAAGAAGCCATCGTGGCGAAACGCCATCAGTTGCTTGTCGGCAGTCAGTTGCTCGAGAGGACCGTTCTCAAACACGGTTTCGTCGGAGTCAATATAGTCGAGGATCTTTCGATCGAAGATGAAGAAGCCTGCACTGGCGCAATCGCGCGAAACTGGTTTTTCAAGAAAGCTCGAGACCTCGCCACTTGCTGTCGTGCTGAGGATTCCATAGCGAACCGGCGGGTTGACGCTGGTGACCGTCGCGATGCGGCCATGGGACTGATGGAAGGCGAGCAGCGCCCCGAGATCGATATTGGAGAGGCCGTCGCCGTAGGTCATCATGAAGGTGTCGCCGTCCAGATACTTCGCTGCGCGGCGGATGCGGCCGCCAGTCATGGTCTCAAGCCCCGTGTCGGCTAGGGTAACGTGGAAGCCTTGCTCCCGATGTCGCTCGTGGAAGTGAATCTGATTGGTTTGTCCCAGGCAGATGGTGAAATCGTTATTCATCGCCTCGTAGTTGAGGAAGTATTCTTTGATCACTTGGCCGCGATAGCCAAGACACAGCACAAAATCCCGGAAGCCGAAGTGCGAATAGTACTTCATGATGTGCCACAGGATCGGCCGGCCGCCGATTTCGACCATCGGTTTGGGCCGATACTCTGTCTCTTCTCGCAACCGGGTTCCCATTCCGCCACAAAGGATCACGACTTTCATGATGCTGGAGGAATAATCGGCTGCTGTCTGCCCGCACGTTAGGTTCTAGCTGTGAATTCCGTAAGGGAAAAGTCTTAGATCTTTGGCGGATTGCCTAATGACGGATCGTTGAGGGGCCGATGGAGCAAACGATGAACCGATTTCTGGAATTCGTGGCTACGCTCGACCGCAATCCACGATGGGCACTGCTGTTCTGTCTCGCCGTATTCGCGATGGTGATGATTCCAGCCGCTCTGCGGCCTCTCTGGTACGACGAGTTGGTGACCTATTACATCGCGATGTCGCCGAGCTGGGATCGATTTCTCGAGAGTGTACAGACGGTGGATCTGCAGCCTCCCCTTAACTTTCTCCTGGTGAGGATCAGCATCCTGCTGCTGGGCGATTCTGATTTCAGTGCGCGCGTGCCATCCTTGCTGGCATTTGTGGCGGCGAGTTTGGTGGTCTTTCAGTTGGTGCGGCACAGACTGGGTGGGCTGTTTGGACTGATGGGGATGGCGGTCTTCTGGTGCGTCTGGTTGGTTTATTTTGCTGTCGAGGCGCGGCCCTATGCGCTGATGCTGGCGTTGCTCTGCTGCGGATTGTATTGCTGGTTGGCGGCGATCGAGAGGCCGCGCTGGAGCCGATGGCACACCGGGCTGACGGTCTCCTTGGCGGCCCTATTTCTCACCCATTGTTTCGCTCCTCTTTTTGGCTCCGCAATCGGAGTGGGGGAACTGGTTCGGAGCGTAGAACGCCGCCGTCTGGACCGCAGGATCTGGCTGGCGATCCTCTTGCCTCTGCTGATTCTGCCGCTATATTTTCCCTTATTACGAACGGCGCATTCCATGCGTTTTTCCCCGGCCCTGGAGTCCACGATGGCCTTGCTCTCGACCTTTTACTACTCCCTGGTGATGATTCTGTTGCCGGTGGTGGGGATCGTCGTGGTTCTCGGATATGCCGTGCGGGACTCGGGGAAGCCGTGGTGCAAGATCATTCGATCTCATGAGCTTGCCTTCTGTCTGACGACGCTGGCCATGCCGGCGCTGGTCGGCGTCTATTGCATGATTTCGGGCATTCAGTTTGTTGGCCGCTATGGAATTGGCGCGATGCTGGGCGTGACCTTGCTGGTGGTCGCCATTTTGGCACGCCTGCTTCGGAATCCAGGTACGGTACTTCTCATCACGGTTCTTTTGGTGGGTTTGTTTGTCTGGAGCAAGGGGCTGACTGGAATGCAGATGGGCAGGTACAGGAATGTTTCGCTGCAATATCGTGAGATCGAGCCCAACTTGCCCTTTATTACGGCAAACGGCATGACCTTTCTCGAAATGGATCGGCGGGAACCCACGCAACTTGCGGCGAGACTTTTCTATCTGACCAACAACGAGGCCGCCTTGCACTACATCAAATCGAATATGTTCGAGGGCCTCGTACATGTCCAGCGACTCTTCCCGATTCGAGGCCAAGTCGTTTCCTATGAGCAATTCTTAGCGACACACCGTCGATTCCTGGTCTTTGCGATGCCTTCGGATCATGAAAACTGGTTGCTCCCGAAGTTGAAGGATGATGGGGCCACGATTTCCCTGCGGATGGAAGCGGAGCAAACTGGATATCTCGATCGCCACGTCTATGAGGTGGTGCTTCCTGGACCTGTCGCCACGATCAACGGAAACTAGCTGAGTCTGGCAGCTCAATGCGCGGCCGGGCCCCGGGGAACAGGAACTGCAGCATGGACGGCACGCGGGCGGCCCAGGCGCGCTCGTCGTGGCCGCCTTCGTGATCTTCGTAATAGAACAGATTGCTTCCGGCCTTCCATCCTTTGTGCATCAGCACGTCGCGGAGCAGGCGCACGTCGCGCAAAACTGCCTTTGGATTATTTCCTTCGCGCAGGCCGACGTCGAGCCAGAGCTTGGCCCGGTGCTTGTGGGTGATCGAGACGATCTTTCTGAGGATCATCCGGTAATCCCACCACACCGATGGGGACATGACGGCAAGACGGCCAAACACCTCGGGATACCGGATGCCTAAATAGATGGTCACCAGGCCGCCGAGCGAACTGCCGCCGAGGCCGGTGTGTTTGGGGCCGGGAAGCGTGCGGTAGTCCCGATCGATGAAGGGAATCACCTCTTCTACGAGCATGCGTCCATAGGACGCAGCCTGGCCGCCGTAGTGCTCCTGAGGATTCGGGCTGGGCGTGAACTCGTCAATGCGCCGGGTGCCGCCGTGAGGGATGCCAACCAGAATCAGTGGCTCGACGCGCTGCTCGGTGATGAGGCGGTCTGCTGTTTCGGGGACTTGCCAGTACTGCCCAGGGATGAACGCCGTATGGGGCTCAAAGACGTTCTGGGAGTCATGGAAGTACATGACCGGATAGCGTTGGGATGGGCGCTGCTCATAGCCTGGAGGCAGATAGATGACCAGTTCCCGCTCTCCGGTAAGGATGTGGGAGTCAAAATCGTTGCGTTTGTGCAGCGTGCCATGGAGAGTCGAGATCACTTCAGGTGGAGTCTCTATTTTCTCATCGAAACATTTCTCATAAAATGAGAGATCTTGAGCCGAACGTTTTCTCTTTCAACGCGTACCTAATTTGAGAGGAAACGCATCACATGGTTCTCGAGGCCGATATTTTGGAAGCAACCCCCGTCCGGACCCCTGGCCAGCAGAACGAACCGGGCCACGACGTCACCCAATTGCTACAGAGCTGGTCGCATGGCAATCGCCAGGCGCTCGCCGATCTGTTGCCGCTTGTTTATGACGAACTGCGCCGTTTGGCCGCCAGTTACATGCGCTTTGAAAATCCGGGCCATACGCTGCAAGCGACGGCTCTGGTGCACGAAGCGTACATGAAGCTGATCCAGCAGCGCGATGTCAGTTGGAAGAGCCGAGCCCACTTTTTTGGAATTGCGGCGCAGATGATCCGCCGTATTCTTGTCGATCACATTCGCGCCACGCGCGCCCAGAAACGCGGTTCCGGCTTTGCCGCTCTGTCGCTGGATGAGGCGATTGGAGTTCCTGAGAAGCGGAACTGGGAGATTCTGGCACTGGACGATGGCCTGAAAACGCTCGCCAAGGTCGACCCCCAACAGGCAAGAATTGTAGAATTGCGATTCTTTGCCGGACTGTCGATTGAGGAGACGGCGGCGATTGTCGGCGTCTCTCCCGCGACGGTCAAGCGCGACTGGGTTTGCGCGAAAGCATGGCTGTTTCGCGAATTGACCCGAGGTGGATCCAACGAGTCTTAATATGGATGTGTGCACACCCGCTGGCAGCAGGTGAAACAGATCCTCCATGACGCGGCTGAGATGCCTGCGTCGCGGCGTGACGCCTTCGTTGAGGAGGCCAGCGGCGGCGACGCGGAATTGATCGCCGAAGTCAAAAGTCTGCTCGAAAGCTTTGAAGCAGCCGACGAGTTTCTGGAAGACGCTCCAGTGCAACTGGGCGGCTTTCTCGAAACTCTCGAAGGCCGCCGGGTCGGCGACTATCGAGTAGAAAAGCTCATTGCCAAGGGCGGCATGGGCAGCGTTTATCTGGCCAGCAAAGAGATGGACGGCGTCCCGATGCAGGTGGCGCTCAAAGTCATCCGCTTTGCCGGTAACCACGAGTATCTCTCTCGCCGCTTTCGCATGGAGCGCCAGATTCTGGCCCGTCTCACGCATGAGAACATTCTGCGTCTGCTGGACGGCGGCGTTACCAGTGAAGGTGTCCCTTATCTCGTCACCGAGTACCTCGATGCGCAGAATCTTGAGGAATGGCTGGTGGAGACGAAGCCAAGCCTCGCGGCCCGTCTGGAGCTCTTCACTCGCATTTGCGATGGCGTTGCTTACGCGCACCGCAATCTGATCGTCCACGGCGATCTGAAGCCGAGCAATATTCTGGTCACCCGGGATGGGGGGGCCAAGCTGGTGGATTTCGGCATTGCCCGCTTGATTCAGGGCAAAGACACCACCGATCCAGCGGTACAGAATACGATCACGATGGCTCCGGCCCTGACTCCCTGGTGGGCCAGTCCGGAACAGTTGCGCGGCGAGCCACTGAGCATCGAGAGCGATTGCTATGCGCTCGGGCGTATTCTGTTCTTTCTACTCTGCGGCAAGCTGCCCTTCGACTTTACGGGCATGACGACGCAGGAGATTCTCGAACACCTGCGTAAAGAAGCTCCGCCGAAGCCGAGCCAGGTGAGCGGTGATGGCCGCTTGTCGGGGGATCTCGACAATATCAGCCTAAAGGCGCTTGAGTTTGAACGTTCTCATCGCTATCGCGGCGCCGATGCGCTGGGCGAGGATATTGAACGCTATCTGCACTTGCGCCCGGTGTCGGCGCGGCCGCAGACCTACGGCTACCGGCTGCAAAAGTTTATCCGCAGAAACCGGGCCTTTGTTGCGGTCTCGACTCTTGCGAGTATCGCGCTCATTCTCGCGGTGGGTGCTGCCTTCTATCAGGAGCGCCTGGCGCAAAAGAATTACGAGAAAGCGCAGCAGCGTTTTGACCAGTTGCGGAATCTGGCGAACACCTTGGTGTTTGACGCCGATGAAGCCCTGTCTACATTGCAGGGCGCCACTCCGGTGCGCGCCAAGTTGGTGAAGAGCGCCCTGGGCTACCTGGATGAGTTGGCGAAGCAGGATACCACCGACATCGTATTACGCGAAGAGCTTGCCGCGACCTACGAGAGAATTGGCGATATCCAGGGCCGTCCTGGAACGATGAATCTCGGGCAGATCGCTGAGGCGCTCCAGAGCTATCGCAAGAGCGAGATGCTGCGGATGGAGATTCGCAAGAATGCAAAGAAGGCACCCGAGTTTCAGAAAGCCAGCGAGCAATTGGCTTCGAGTTACTCCCGGTTGAGTGCTGCGTTGCGTGTGATGGGCGATGCCAATACGGCGCTCTCTTATGAGCGGAAGGCGCTTGGCATCCGCCAGGCTCTGTTTGAAGGCGATCCTACGAATCTGCTTCGCAAGCGTGCGCTGGCTAGCAACCTGACCTCCTTGAGCGGGAGTTTGTCCCAGATGGGAGATTGGCAGGGAGTGCTCGAAACCCGCCGCGAGGCCTTGCAGATGCTCGAAGAAGTTGTCGCTCAGAATCCGAATCAGGTTGCCGATCTCAGGGCGCTGTCGCTTGCTCTTTCGAGGATGGGTTCCATTGAGAGGCACGAGAATGCGCTGCCGGCAAGTCTGGCTCATTATCAGCGGGCGCTCGAGATCGACCTGCGCCTCTATGAGCGGGACCGGGGGAATGTGCAGTTCCAAGTGAGCGCCGGGCTTTCTCACACCAACTTCGGAACGATTTTGCAAAGTCTGGGGCGTACGAAGGAAGCGCTTGATCATTTCGAGGTGGGCCGTATGATTTATGAGGAGGTTGCGAGGGCGGATATCCGCGAGGTCCGAAGCAGAACCCTCCTCCAGACCAACCGGGTGAGTACTGCGAAGGCTTTGTTGAGCATCGGACGGTCGCGGGAAGCGCTGCCGATGGTGGAGTCGGCTCTGGCGATGCGGGAGCGGCTCGCGGCGATGAATCGTTCGAATGCGGGAGCGCAGGGAGAAGTCGCCGAGGCGCACGAGGCACTCGGACAAGTCTATGCGGCGCTCCGGCAACGGCAGAAGGCGCTGAAGGAATTCCAGATGGCGCAAACCTTGTTGCAGACCATCATCAGTGCGGACCGGTCCAATGCTGCAATGCGCGAAGATCTCGCGCGGGTGGAGAACCAACTCGGCGCACTGGGCGTCAAGAGTAGCGCCGCAAGCGTTCCGGTCGCCAGTTCGCAATAGCCCAGGCCCAGATGTTGGCAAGGGATTGGCGCGCGAGGTTCTCTTCTGGCTGCTGCTGGAGGAATTCAAGGGCTTGTACGAGTAGTGTTGTGCTGCTTGCCGTGTCGAGAGCCGGGGCGAGATTTTGTTTTGAGAGTTTTGTGCCATCCGGACCAGTCGCAAGGGGAAGATGCAGATACTGCAGCGTCCGATAGCCGAGCAGGCGTTGCAGATACTGTTGCCGTGGGGTGGAGGACAGCAGATCTGCGCCGCGCACAACGTGGGTGATGCCCTGGGCCTCGTCGTCGACAACGACCGCGAGTTGGTAGGAATAGATCTTACCGGTGGTGCTGAACAGAATGAAATCGTCGGAGATTGCCGGATCTTCGACTGCCAGGCGTAAGGCGCGGACCGGCTTTGCCGGGTCGCAGCCGTTGCGGCAGATTCCGGGATAGCGGGATTCGTTCTGGGCGGCCAGGGTTGCGATTTCGCGGCGGCTACAGGTGCAATGATAGACGCGCGGGCCAAGCTGGGCGATGGCGGCATCGTAAAGCGCGCTGCGTTCGCTTTGTACGATGACTGGTTCATCCCAAACGAAGCCAAAGGCGCTGAGGGTGGACAGGATTTCGTCGGCGTAGTGAGGACGGCAGCGTGTGTGGTCTGTGTCCTCCATGCGCAGCAGCCACTGGCCACGCTGGGCGCGGGCATCAAGATAACTGGCCGTTGCAGCAACCAGTGAGCCGAAGTGCAACGGTCCGGTCGGGGAGGGAGCAAAGCGGCCGCAATACATCTGATCAGACCAGACTGCGATAGAGCGCGGCCATGCGCTCGGCGCGCGCCATTGGAGAGAAGTGCTCAACCACCCGGGCCCGGGCCTGCGCGGCCAGTTGCGCGGCCAGTGGCGGGTCGGCAATCAGCCGCTCGATTGCCGCGGTAAGTCTTGCTGGTTGGGCTGGGGGGACGAGCAAGGCGTGAACCCCATCGGTTACGGTGTCGGGGATCCCGCCCGCGGTGGTGGCCACAATCGGAATGGCCGCGGCCATCGCTTCGATAAGAATATTCGGAGATCCTTCGCTGTGCGAGGGCAACACAAAGAGATCGGCTTCTCGAAAGCAGGGACGTACGTCCTCAATTTGTCCGATCAACTGGACATCGGCCTGCCGAGAGGCGGCCAAGGAGAGGAGGGCTTCGCGCTCCGGACCCTCCCCGGCGATGGTGAGCTTGCAGCCAGCGGGCAGGGCGGCAATGAGATCGGCGTGCGCCTTCTCCCGGGAGAGGCGTCCGATGGAGACCAAGTGGGGCTTTGCTGGCATCGGACGGCGCAGCGCAGGGGGAAACCAATTCGGATCGATCGCATTGGGGATGATCTCAATGCGATCGGCAGGAATCCCCACCCCGAGGAGTTCGGCCCGGAAGGCCGGCGTGACGGTAATGGCCATGCGGCACTTGCCAATTCCCCAGGCGCCAAGATGGTTGTAGATCTGTGCCTTCCGGGTTGGCTTGGTGTAACCGTGATGGTAAGCCAGCCAGGGGCGCTCCCGCCACAAGCCGGAAAGCCGGTAGAGGAAGTGACTCTTGATGCTATGGGTCTGGACCAGGGCGGGCCGGCGTTCTCTGACCCACTGCTGCAGCCGGCGAATGGTCCGCCAATCATAGGGCCCGTTCTCGAGGATCAGTTCGACCGGAATCGATGCGGCTCGGCAGGCGCGGAGGAAGGGGTCGTCGCTCGGGTCTCCCGGCCGCCGGAAGGTAAAAAAGGTGAAGTGAATCGGGTTGGGAAAGTCGCGTGCGATGGCAGCGAACTGGATGAGATTCTTTGCGGGTCCGGTGACGGAGTTCGCTTCGATGACGGCGAAGACTTGCAAAGGGATTCCGGAAGAGAGATGGAATGGTGGGCGCGCAGGGACTCGAACCCCGGACCCCCTCGGTGTAAACGAGGTGCTCTAACCAACTGAGCTACGCGCCCGAACAGAAATACCAGAGATTAGTTTAGCATCGGTGCATGGCGTAGGATGAGAAGTACGGGGATGTTGCAGAAATCAGGTCGTTTCTTGTGTGTTGTTGGAGCGGTTGGGATAGTCCTGCTGCTGCCATCCTGTTCGACAAAAGAGGTGCGGGCGGGGGGCTATCAGGATGTGGAATTGGGGCAAGTCCGTCTTCGACTGCCGGATCAGTTCCAGCGGATCCAGAATCCGGCGCCGGGTGAGCGGCCTCCCACGCAGTCTCCGTTTCTTGGGGATGTGGCGGGTGTTGCCCTCGATCAGAATTTTTGGGCCGTGACGCATGCCTTTGCCTTTCGAGAACAAAAGAATGCTTTAGGAGAAGTCTCGGCGCCCGCCTTCCTCGTGGTCAGCCGGGTGGCGGACGCGCAGAGTCTCTCGCATGCGCAGTTGCAGTATGAGAGTGCGGCACGCTTCTCGCCTTTGCCTCGCTGGCGGACGAGCCATCGGCTCAGTTGGCAGCAACAGCGCGTGTCTCCTGCGCTCAGCTTCTCGACGGCAGAACTGGAATCCGGCAAGCCGGGCTCCACCGTGTATGCGATGAGTGATCGGGAGAATCTTCTGGAGGCCATCTTGATCGGAGAGAACACCGTTCTGTCTCCGGCTGTGGCGCGGGAGGTGCTGACCGATCTGCGTGGGAACTACCGCGTGGTGGAACCGCTCGAATCATATTTCCACCAGAACACGAAGGAAGCCCAGCGCTTGGCCGACGTGCGCCGCAAGAACTATCTGGCTCTGCTCCAGACCCTGCAAAAAGAAGAGCTGGACTATTCTCCGACGCCTCGCGTGGTTGTTTTCAATGCCAGCCTGGCGGGTCAGTTCTGGTGGCCGATGTTTGATCGCAGCGGTGTTCCGGCCCAGTTTGCCATTGCGGCAAAACTAGGAGAAGTCCGGGAGCATCAAACCACGGTTTGGCAAAAGCTGACAGAGCAGTTTCTCGGGATGCAGGTGGTCGGTGTCTCCGGAGAACTCGGAAAGCCATGGCAATGGGCGAATCTATCCGGGAAGGCTGTGCCCGGCTCTCGCATGGAGAGTCTGTTGCAGGATACAGGCTGGCTCGGATCGGCAATTGGCGGTAGCCAGCAGGCGTTTGCGACGCTGGAATTCCCCTTCTCGAGCCCCGTGCCCAACGTGTCATTGTGGCTCGATGCGGTGGAAGGGCTTGCGCGCCGTGCGGAGAGCGATGGACTGGTTGCGCCCGCGTCGTCTCGCTAGAGCGAGCGGGAGAAGACGATCGTCCAGACTGTGTTCACCAGCGAGTGCGTCACCATCGCTGCCCGGAGCGAATGGCCGCGCTCAAAGGCGAGTCCATAAAAGACCGCAGCTAGTGCCGAGAAGGCCGCGAAGCGCCAGTTCGGGTAGTTGCGAAACGAGAGGTGGACGAGGCCAAAGCAAAGACTGGCAATCAGGATGCCGGGCCAGCGGCCGAGTTCTTTAATGAGGACGCTTTGTAGCACGCCGCGCACAAGAAATTCCTCTCCCCAGGTGACGAATAGCATCATACCGAGGAAGGTCCCGAGAGTCAGAAAGGGGATTGCCCAGAGATCCACTTTCGGGAACTGGACGCGAAAGATATGGAAGTAGAGTCCGACCGGCAAGATGATTGCCAGGAAGTAGACGAAGTAGCGGGTCCCCACAAACCATTCCTGCCGGTTGGGCAGAAAGCCGATGCCAGGTACGGAGAAGCGGCGGGGAAAGAGAAACACCCAGATGCCCACGCGCACCCACAGCAGCTTGTTCAGCGAGTCGAGTTTTGCAGTTCCGGCGGGGGAAGGGAACAGCGGCTTGAACCAAGGCAAGAGGATGAACGAACTGAGCAAGACCAGCAGGAGAATGTCTGCGGCGGGCCGCTTGGGGAGAATGAGAAACCAGACACAGGTGATGCCGAGTGCGCCCGCAAACAACGTGAATTCCTCAGGGTGCGAACCCTGTAACTGATTCAGCAGAAATACAGGCGCAAAGCCGCTGAGCCAGATCAGTGGCGCCTGGAGATAAGGCGAAAGCTTCCCAAAGCGAGACCGGAAACCGGTGGAACTGGGAAGAAAGTAAAAGAGTGCTTCCAACAAGATTGCGGGAAGCAGGATCCAGGCAATATTCATTCGGACTCGTCCGCCAGGATGCTTGGGGTGTCGAGAAGTTGGCGATGGTAGATCAAGACTTCAATCAGAATCAACAGGCTCAGGATGATCGTGCAGAGCAGGCCGCCTTCCGGCCCATAACGACCGCCGGTCCAGATGGGGTCGATGGTCCAGTTCAGGGTGAAGGGGACGATGGGCATCGCGAGTCCGCTGAGATTGAGGCCAAAGAGGATGGTCGCGAGATTCCAGCCGAAATGGGCGCCAATGGCTGCCCACATGCTGCGCCGGATGACGAGCAGCAAACCCAGTGCGCAACCGGCCAGAAAGGTATTGGCGATGGTGAATTCATTCGCGCCCGGATTGGCCCAGTGGAGTGCGGCAAAGGCGCCACTGGTAAGGATCAGCGCACCGAGAAGGTGGAGCGGCTCGACAAGCGTCTGGAAGGGATACCCACGCATGATGAGTTCTTCTTCCATGGCGGAGATCAAGAGCAGGATGAGGAATATGGTCAGTGAGCCAGGACCAGCAATCTTTGCTTCACTGGGAGTGAATTGTCCGGCGCCGCTCCAGAGCAGTGGAAGCACGGTCAGTGAAAGTACAAACGCGCCTCCCAAAGTCCAGATCGCCAGTTCGCGCAAGTTGGCTAGATCGAGCGAGAGACCGAGATCCGAAAGACGCAACTTGTGCGCGTAATGCAAGAGGAGCCAGGAAACCAGCAAGGCCATGATCAGGCCCGGGATGCCTTGCACCATGTTTTCGCCCAAGCGGCGGGGCATCGGAAGATAAGGTAGAAGCGGCTCGAAGGCGAAGGTGAGAAGGATGGTGCTGGTGCCCATGGACAGCAGGGCGCCAAAGCTCCGCATGATTGCTGCTACGGCCAGAAGACTACGAATAAACCAACCCTCGGGGAGGGCCGGTTGTTGCGGATGGTCATAGAGCACTTTTCACAAACCTAGCACAGCGCTATTCTTCAAAGGATATAGATGACAAAAGAAGCCGAGCAGTACCTCTCGCGTTGGCTTGCTGCTGGATTCGTCAATCCGTTAGCGGCTGAGAAGATTCGGGAATGGGAGACGCAGCAGTCCCCTGTGGGACGATTCCGTTGGGGGGCGGCGATCAGTTGGGGATTGGGCGCTCTGCTGATTGGGACGGGTGTGATCTCCTTTGTCGCCGCGAACTGGGATCAGATGTCGTCCTTCGTCAAGATGCTGCTCATTGTCGCGCTGACGATGGGCTTCCATTTTGCGGCAGGTCTTGCCGAAAAGACACCTGCCTTGCGGATGGCGCTGCATGGAGTGGGCACCGCCTGTCTGGGCGCAGGCATTGCGCTGGCCGGTCAGGTATTCCAGTTGGACGGGAAATGGAATGGCTGGATGTTGTTGTGGGCTGCCGGAGCCGCAGTAGGCTATTGGCTGATTCGCGATGGGTTTCAGTTGACGATTGTGGCGCTGCTGGTGCCGCTCTGGATCACCTCGGAGTGGTATGTTCGCCGCCCTCCGGGGAATCATTATCTTCCGGAGCTGTGCTTCTGGCTCGGATTGAGCGTGTTGTATCTGTTGAGCCGCTACCGGCCGCTGATCTGGCTCGGGAGCTTCGGGCTGATGGCCGCAACCATCATCGTCATGGCGTGCAGCGAACCGTCGGTTGGTCTGCTCCAGCAAACTCCCTTGCCTGCGTATTGGGCTGATCTGGGGGCGATCGGGCTGCTTGCCTTGCTGGGCTGGAAGATCTTTGACGGCTTCAACATCAAGGGTTTCACGGCGATTGCCGCGGTAGCGCTGGTGAGTTTTGGTGCTGCCGAAGTGGGCGGCTGGATGATGTACCTGACGCTTGCGATTGCCTTCGGGGCCTTGATTTCGTGGGGTGTCGCGGAGCATCGCGTGGAACTGGTCAACAACGGCATGATTGGTTTTGCGATGACGGTGTTCGGGTTCTATACAGCTCATGCACTGTCTCTCTTGGGAGGCGCCGCCGGCCTGATCCTGTTGGGGATTCTGTTGACTGGGGGCGGTTTTCTGCTGGAGAAAGTCCGGCGGCGTCTGGTGGTGGAAGCGATCCGGGGGCAGCAATGAGAAAGAGTTTTCTGGTGGGCCTGATCCAGGCAGGCATCGTACTTTCTGTTTGGGTTAACTATGCCTGGCAGCAGCGGACTCTGCCGCGAGCCTGGGTGAGGACTGCGCCCTACGATCCCTATGACCTGATGCGTGGCCGCTATGTGTCCTTGACGCTGACGCCCGAAGCCGATGAGGCGACGCGAGCCGTGCAGAACGCTGACCCTCAGGGCGAGCTCTTTGTCGAAGGAGGGCGTCTGCACATCCGAACGGCGGATTGCTGCGTTCGGTTCACGCCGCGAGGCGCCCGCACGCTCAATGGGTTCGTTCGCATCATTGAGCCTGTGCGCTTCCACATCCCCGAAAATATTCCCGATCCGAGCCGCCAGCAAGACGGCGACGAACTGTGGGCGGAAGTGGTCGTTCCGAAAGCAGGGGCGCCTCGCCCCACTCAGCTTGCGGTGAAGAAAAAGGATGGAAGCTGGGTTCCATTGCGCTTGGAACGCTGATGCAGTGGAAACCAGTAATTCACGGTGAGTGAGAAGGGGAATACGAGGCACACGGCGGCGAAGCAAACGACAATCGCCTGGCTTTGTGTCGAGAATTGACCGAGATTCGGGAACATCGATAAAAACAGATAGAAGAGCAGGATGTGCCAGGCAAAAACGAGAAGCGAGTTCTGCCCCATCGCGACAAAAACCCGGCCCTGCTTTGCTAAGCGCTGGAGTGGCTCAGGCACCAGCCACAGGAAGCTAACCCAAAGCAGCAGGTTCGCGATCACCAGCGGGCCTACTTTTGTTTTGTCCACCCACCAGGCTGGGATGGTTGCCGCGAGCCCCTGGATGGAGAAGAAGCTCGCATGCCGCAGCAGAAAGCAAGCAATCAGGCATCCGAACAGAATGAGATTCAGCCGTTTGGGATGCTCTGGCCGGCGGAATGGATGGGTCGCCTGCCGGAAGCCCACGTACAGCGCAATGACAAATAGAAACTGCCAGGACGCCAGATCGAAGATTCCGGTAAAGGGCGGGAGCAGGAGCGAATAGCCAAACTGTGCATAAGCCCATACCGTAAAGCTGGTGCCTAAGGCGATAACCGACCAGCCGGTATGAAAGAGACGCAGGAGAAGAGGCGCGAGAAAGATCAGAAAGACGTACATCGACAGGATGTCCAGCAGGGGGGCACTGGGTATAAGCAGGGCGTCTGCCAACAGGGCGTGAAACGGTTGGGCGGCCACCAGCCTTCCGTCGCTTCCCAGGCCGGACACAATCTCAGGGGACGCAACCGTCAATAAAACCGTAGTTGCGGATACTGCCACGTGTACGAGATAGATCAGCGCTGCACGGTGCCATAGTTTCCTGAAGAGCTGAAAGCTGCTGGGGCTGGAGAGATAACGGGAATAGACGTTGCCCGTTATATATCCCGAAAGGTAAACAAAGACGGTGGCGGAGCAGAAGAAACCGACCGGGCGGTAGGTGTAGTTTGTCAGCCAGCGGTCTGCCAGGTGATTCACCATCATCAACAGCAGGCAGAATCCACGAACAAAATCGATCGTGAGATCGCGGGTTGCCCCGGTTCGAGGAATGGGGTTACCCCCGTCTAGCTCCACCTGTGCATGCATCGTGTGTACAAGTGTGATCGGCTCTGTCGCAGATCGGACGCATAGGGGAAACGCCTGAATCTACTTCCAGGGGAGGCTCAGCGAATGAGATGAGGCTTTCGCTTCCGTATCGGAACAGATGGCAGATAATCAATGAGGACTAAGAACCAACTGATCTTATGGAAGCAAATACCCCTTTTCGTTTAGACGGAAAAGTCGCGTTGATTACCGGCGGTGCAAGTGGCATTGGAGAATGCACCTCCCGCGCTTTTGCCAAGGCGGGCGCGATTGTGATTGTGGCAGACATCGACACCAAGAAAGCAGAAGCCCTTTCGGCTCAATTACCTGGGAGCCGGGCGATGCAATGCGACATCACGAGCGAGCAATCGGTCAAGCACCTGTTCCAGCAGATTCCGCGTCTGGACATTTTGATTAACAATGCCGGCATCGGGCTGGTGGGCGGTGTGACGGAGACCGAAGTTTCCGACTTTGAAAAGATTTTCAAAGTGAACGTGACGGGAATGTTTCTGGTCACCAAGCACGCTGTGCCGCTCCTGGTGGAAAGCCACGGATCGATGGTGAATATCGGCAGTGTCGCCGGGTTGATCGGCGTGAAGAAGCGCTTCGGCTATTGCGCCAGTAAGGGCGCGGTGGTGGCGATGACGCGGCAACTTGCGGTGGATTACCCGACGGAATTCCGTGCGAATTGCATTTGCCCCGGCACCGTGGACACGCCCTTTGTTGAGGGCTATCTCGAGAAGTATCACAAGCATGAGAAGGACAAGGTGCGCGGCGAATTGAATCAGCGCCAGCCGATTGGGCGTCTGGGCAAGCCGGATGAAATCGCGCACATGGCGTTGTACCTGTCGTCGCAGGAGGCATCCTTTGTGACGGGTAGTGTGATCACGATCGACGGCGGTTGGACCGCAGCCTAAGCTTTAACGGATCGCTTTCCAGGCAACAAAGAGGCCATCTGGCGGGACATCTTCCCAGTAGGAGATGAATTCGCTGGAGGCCTCTTTGCAATGGCGGCGCAGGAGTTGTTCGAGTTCAGCGGGGCGAAACCAGCGTTCCCAATGGGGGGTGTCAAAGCGGCCCCAGTGGTCGGCATTCTTGTCGATGATGACGAGCTTGCCGCCCGGCTTCAGCACCCGGCACAACTCGGCGATGGCGCTCTCGATGTCGACAGCATGTTCGAGACTTTCGGTGGCGTAAACACAGTCGAAGCTGGCGTCGCGAAAGGGGTATTGGGTGAGGGTGCCGCAGCAGGGCAAGAGCGGCGGGCCGGCATGGCGCAGCATGGCAAGCGCGAGGTCGAGCGAAACGATCTTGGCCTGCGGGTTCTGCTCGTGGAGGACTCGGCCAAAGCGGCCTTTGCCGCAACCGGCATCGAGAACCCGTTTGCCATTGAGATCGCCAAAATAGCGGGCAATCAATTGGACATGGTAAATACGCGGATCGATGGTGGAGGGGAAGTGTTCCTCATCGCTCGCCGCGTCTTCAAAGCTACGGCGGATTTCCGCTAAATCAACAACGGGGGCAGACTTGGCAGTCTGCCCCCGTTTGAGAAGTTCTTGGAACCAGGAGAACAAATTTTTCCTAGGCGTGAGTCAAGAAAATCGGAAGACCCAACTTGTTGGCGTAGTTCGGGCGATAGCGTTCGGTGTTGTACATCAGGTCGAGTTCCACCTTGCGCGGCCCGAGCTTCGGATCGGGGATGGGACTCATTGCGTAGGAACCGTTGACGATAGAGGTCATCAGGCCGCTCTTGCCTTCGATGATGGTGTCGAGCGCCATGTTGCCGAAGGTGGTGGCGACAAGCTTGTCGACAAAGTCCGGAGCGCCGGAGCGGAGATCGTAAGTGAGGTCGCTGACGATCGTTTCTTCCTTGGTGCGCTTCTTGATTTCGTCGGCAAAGATCTCACCGACATTCAACTTCTTGCGATGGCCGTAGGCATCGGCTTCGCCGTACTCGACCACCTGGTAGCCGGCCCACTGTGCGCCTTCTGAGAGCAGCACGAGTGAGTAGTTGCTGGGGTTCTTGCGCTTGTCGTCCATCAGCAACTGGACCATCTTTTCGAGGTCGAATTTGTACTCAGGGATGCCGCAGCGGACGCTGGTGACATAGGCGGTGTAGAGCGCTGTGTAGCCAGCATCGCGTCCGAAGATGCGGAACACACCGATACGCTCGTGGGAGCCGACCGTGGTGCGCTGGCGCTGGATGGCATCCATCGCGCGGCTGATGGCGGTGGAGAAGCCGATGCAATATTCCGTATTGCGAACGTCGTTGTCCATCGTTTTGGGGATGGCCACCACTTTGAAGCCGAGCTTGTCGAGACGCGCTGCATAGCTGAGCGTGTCATCGCCACCGATGGCGACGAGATAATCAAGGCCGAGTGCTTCGAGATTCTTGAGCACTTGCGGACTCATGTCGTATACCGTGTTGGTGACGCCATCCTTGGTGACCGTATCGGAGGGGAAGGTGCTGCCCGCCAGGAACTCGGGAACCTTCTTCATCTTGGCGGGATTCGTGCGGCTCGAATGCAGGAAGGTGCCACCGGTGCGGTCGATCGTACGTGTGTTTTCGCGCGAAAGGTCAATAACGTAGCGGCTGCGGCTCATCGGATCGTCGAGGTTGAGATGGGTGAGCCCTTCCCAACCGCGACGGATGCCAACTACTTCCGCGCCCAATTCATAACCGCGATAGGTCACGCTTTTAATGACAGAGTTCAGACCGGGGACATCTCCACCGCCGGTGAGGATGCCAATACGCCGTTTGCTCATGGATACTCCTAATTCAGGATTGAAGGATTGAAACCACTATTGTAATGGGCGAAGCGGGTGAATCGGGCCTTGGGCCGCGATTTTGTCGTATACTCGGGGAGGTGCCGCTCGCGCATTTCGCAGGCGGATTTTTTTATGATTGTCATCCTTGTAACCATCGTTCATGTTCTGGTTTGCCTGATTCTGATTGGCGTTGTGCTGCTGCAAAGCGGCAAGGCGGCCGATCTTGCGGGAGCTTTTGGCGGTATGGGCTCACAGACAACTTTTGGCCCGCGCAGCGCGGCTACAGTGTTGTCCCGAGTGACCACGACTGCAGCTGCTCTGTTCATGGTGACCAGCCTGACTCTGGCCGTTCTGGCGACTCGTGGTGGTGCGGCCGGTGGCGGAAGCGGTACGGTCTTTGACCGCACCAATGTTCCGGCGCCCGCTCCCCAGGTAGAGCAGAAGGCTCCGTCGCAGACACCTGCTGTTGAGATGGTGGACGAACAGGGCCGCGTGGTATCGAAGCAGGAAGTGGAATTGCCGAAGGACGCAGAGAAGAAGGCCGCCAAGGGTGAGCCGGTTCCTGTGAAGCTGGGCAAGAAGATTCCGGTCGATGCGAACGGCAACGAAATCAAAACGGAACCAAAGAAATAAACTACTTTTTCTGAGAAGATGGTCGAACCTCAGGCCGTCGTAGTAAACTCAGAATTGTCACCTTGCGGAGATGGCGGAATTGGCAGACGCACTAGCTTGAGGTGCTAGCGAGTAACATCGTGCAGGTTCAAGTCCTGTTCTCCGCACCAAAATTTAAAAGCGAATCAAGAGACCGGACGAAAGTCCGGTCTCTTCGCATTTGAGGCTATGGCGCGAGACGCTGCACGCCGAATGCGTCCGCTCCCATCGAGCTTCCTTCAAAGACATAGGGCACATAACCGCGCAGGGCCGCGTATTGGTGGGCAATGCGATCGATGGCGGCGCGGGCGTCGCTTCGGCCCAGTACCACAACCGTTCCTCCTGCTCCTCCTCCACTCACCCTGGCCCCAAATAGTCCGGCCGCCTCTCCTGCTTTCTGTACAAGATCTACCAGTAGATCGGTGGCCTCATGGCCCAGTCCGCATTCCGTATAGGCAGCGTGCGACTGGTACATCAGATCTCCCATCTGCTCTGCGCCTATGCCTTGCTCGGCGAGTGTGACAAAGCGTTGCACCCGGGCATGGTCTTCCACCGAATAGCGTGTGCAGGCACGGACGCGGTAGCTCTGCCGCGGGTCCAGACGTGTGTAGGGATCAACGTGCACATGGGCCGTGGCTAGATACTCTGCTCCGGTCATCTGTTCAGGTAAATGCGCTTCAAAGCGGGAGTGGAATTCCGCGGGACTCAGATTGCTCAAATAGCCATGCCAGTAGGGATCTGTCCAGCGGGGCGCGGGGCGATGGGCTTCCAATGAGACCGGAATTCCCGCGCGATCGCAAATCAGTTTGTAGCCGAGAAAGGATGCGGCGCGTGCGGTTTCATAGGCGATGCCGGCCACGGTGCGGGCGACTCCGGAATCGATGCCCCAGCAGGCGAGCCCTGCGGGAAGGCGGACAGGAGGGCGGGGGAGCGCGGGCTGGCAGAGGATGGGGAGAACGGCATTTTCCTCGCCCAAGACAACGGCCATCTGGTCCATGACGCCACAAGCGGATTCGGCGATGACATTCTCCGTCCACTGGCAAGCTTCCGCCAGCTCCACACCGGCCAGTGCAATTGAATAGGCCGCAGCCGTGGCCTTCATCACTGCCACTTCCAGAGAAGCGGAAGAGCTGACGCCCTTGTTCAGTGGCACTTCAGAACGGATCTGGACCTCGGCGCCGCTCACGATCTGTTCCGGGTATCGCTTGGCAAGCAGGAAAAAGAGGCCGAGAATGTAGGCGGTCCATCGCGTACCCGGATCGCGATGGACCGCGGCGCGAACGCTTTCGATACTGGCCAGATCATCGAGATGGAATGTGGGCGAAGGGTTCCAGCCGAGCTGCTCGACCTGTGGGTTGAAGAAGTGGATCTGACGGTCTTGGCGCAGGCGCGCGGTGGCCCAAGTGGCTTCGCGGATGGTGGCTTGGAAGACGAGCCCGCCGGTATAGTCCACATTGCCGCCCATCAGGTCGAGTCTGCCTGGCGCACGTGCTAGATAGCGGTCGCCCGGAGAATCAGAGTGTCGAAAGCCCACACCTTGATTCTCCGCGAAGCCTGGGGGGAACGGTTACTCGGCGACCAGCACTCGAGTCTGCTTGGTCAGCTGTTCCAAGTGTTCGGGATGGATGCCATCGTCGGTGATGATCATGTCGCAATTGTCGGTGCGCGTGAAGTTGTAGAGGGCTTCGGTGCCAATCTTGCTGCTGTCGATCACCAGGATGCGTTGGATGCCTGCACGCAATAAGCTGCGCTGCGCATCGGGATCGAAGACCATGGCGCCTCGTTGCAAGGAAAGCGCGGCGGCACCGAAGAAGACCTTGTCGGCGCAGACGGTGGAAAGGCTCTCAGCAACCGCATGCCCGATGAGGTCCTGACTCCCCCGGCGATAGGTTCCTCCGGTGAGCTCGACGCGGACGGAATCGTTGCCTGCCAGCTCATCGATCACGGCCAGCGAGAAGGTGAGCACCACGATATTGCTTCTCGTGCGCAGATGGCGGGCGATGTACAGCGTGGTGGTGCCGGAGTCGAGCACGATCGATTCGTGTTCCTGGATCAGATTGGCCGCGGCTCGGCCGATTTTCTCCTTGGCCAAGGCCATCCGCTGCATGCGTTCGGTGAAGGTTTTCTCAAAGGTGACGGAACGGGTGGTGCGCGCGCCCCCGGGGATTCGGATCACCTCGCCGGTCTCCATTAACTTCTGAAGGTCGCGCCGCACGGTCATCTCCGAGACGCCAAAGTGTCTTGCGATCTCCTCGAAGGAGGCAGAGGTGCGTTGCCGCAGTAGCTGCAGGATGTCTTCCTGGCGATTGGGCGTAAGAGCGGAGTCCATGTCTACTTGTTAAAACATAACATTGATTCACGAAAAATTAACAGGTGGCTGGCTATCCTTTTGATACACACTCTGCAAGAATCCTGTTTGTGACGTTGTTCGCAATCGCGCCTCCTTGTTGCTTGTGTGAAATATTAACACGCAATCAAAGGTTTGTTCATGTTTGCCAAACTCATTCCTCTCTCGCTCTTAGTGTTGCCGCTATGGGCGCAAACTTTTACCGGTGCGATCGGAGGGCGCGTCACCGATGATGCTGCGGCCGCGGTCCCGAACGCCAGGATCACGATTACGGAAATCGCGACCAACGCCATCTGGAAAACGGAAAGCAACTCGACCGGTGACTACCTCGTGTCGTTTCTGAAGCCGGGCGAATACAACGTCGTCATCTCCGTACAGGGGTTCAAAGAGCACCGCAGCACCAATGTGCCCGTGCAATTGAATCAACAGGTGCGAATCAATGCACAGCTTCAGATTGGCGAGGTCTCGGAGAAAGTAGAAGTCTCCGCCTCCTCGGTGCAACTGGATTTCGTATCGCCAGAAATCGGACACGTGGTGGGAGAACAGCAATTGATGAACATCCCTCTGCTGGGCACCAACTCGCGGGGGCGCTCTCCGCTTCTGCTGGCAAAGATGGTGCCAGGGGTCACCTCGACCAGCGCCAACAACAGCAATATCAATAATTTCAGCTTCGGCGGCGGGCGTCCTGTTACGAATGAGATTCTTGTCGATGGCTTGCCCACAACGAATCCAAGCGACCAGACCTATACGCTGACACCCAGCCCTGACTCCGTGCAGGAATTTAAGGTGATTACCACGCCGTTCTCAGCGGAATGGGGACACACGGGTGGAGGTGTCATGTTGTTGACTTCCAAGACAGGCACAAACGAACTCCACGGCAGTGCGTTCAACTTCTTCCGCAATCGCGTGCTGAATGCCCGCAACTATTTTGCGCCGAACAATCTCCAGAAGTACGTCCAGAACAATCCTGGAGCCACCTTGAGCGGCCCTGTCCTGATTCCAAAGCTCTACAACGGCCGTGACAAAACTTTCTTCTTCACCGACTTCAACGTCACCTTATCCTCCACCGGGAACGTGTATAACGCCCAGGTGCCTACCGCTGCCGAACGCTCTGGCGACTTCTCCCAGACAATGGCTGGTGGCAAACCGATCGCAATTTACGACCCGCAAACCCGCGCGCCCTTTCCTGGCAACCGCATTCCTGCGAGCCGCATCGATCCGGTTGCTGCGGCGATCGTGAAGTACTACCCGAATCCGAACGGCTCCTTCGGCGGGAGCAATAACTATTCGGTGAACCCGCCGCAAGGGCGGCAGGTTTGGCAGACGCTGACTCGCGTCGATCACAACTTCAGCTCAAACGATAAAGGCTTCGTCCGCTTTGGCCGTTACAATCCCAACGGCGACGCGCAGCCGCGCCTGCTCAACAACGCAAATAATGATACGGCCAGCGGTTTTCGCGACACGCAGGTTGCTGTCAGTGAAACCCACGTCTTTGGCCCGCATGTCGTCAATGAACTGCGTGCTGGATTTGTTCAGGAAGTGAACTACACCTTTGCGAGCGGCGGTCCTGCCGGCGAACTCGGGCTGAAGGGCGTGCCGCTCACCAGCTTCCCGATTGTCAAAGTGGATTCGCTTGTGCAGCTGGGCTCCTCGCCGAGCAACAACGATCGCAACCGCAGTTGGGTCTTCTCAGAAGCACTGACTTTCCAGAATGGCCGTCACACCCTGAAGATGGGCGGCGATTACCGGCGGCAGATGTACAACTTCTACAATCCTGGAAAGATGTCCGGCACCTACAGCTTCGGCAACATCTTCACCTCCTCTCAGGGTGTGAGCAACAGCGGCTTCGGGTTGGCCGATCTCTTGATTGGCGCTCCGCAGTCGACACAGATCCAGATGGAAGACTACACCTACCGGCTGAACATCAACAGCGCTGGGATCTATCTGCAGGATGACTTCAAGCTCAGTTCACGCTTGACCTTGAACCTGGGCCTGCGCTGGGAATTCAACGGGCCCTACTCCGAGGCGAACAATCAGTTTGCGAGCTTCAATCCGAATCTGCAAAACCGGACCGTCGCCAAGCTGGGCGAAGTGGAGTTTGCGGGACGCAATGGAGCGCCGCGGCACTTTGTTCCGAACATCTACTACAACTTTCTGCCCCGCGTTGGTTTTGCCTGGAACTTCGCGCCGAAGACGGTCCTGCGCGGTGGCTACGGCGTCTACCGCTTGCCGAGCATCGGCTATGCGAGTGTCGGGCCGGTGTCGCAGTACTCGGTGCGGGCGACCTTTACTAGTCTCGATAACAACATCACCCCGCGTTACTATCTCAAGGACGGCGTGCCTGCCTACTCTTACAACGTGGACCCCAGCGGCTTGCCTTACATCCCGGCCAGCCTCACGGCGCCCACCTCTTCGGTCACCGCACTCGACTCCCGGAATCGTACTCCGTACAACCAGACCTGGCAGATGGGCATCCAGCGGGAGCTACCCGGCGGTTGGTTCCTCGAGACCGATTATGTTGCGACAAAGGGCACCAAGCTCCCGATCGCTCTGAACATGAACCAGTTGCGGTCGAACCAGTTCGGAGCAGGGAATCTGCAATCCCTGCGGCCCTTTCCGCAGTACTCCGGTGCGTCGATCCTGGCCAACGACGGCAACTCCTCCTATCATTCTCTGCAGGCAAAGCTGGAGCACCGTTGGAAGAACGGCCTGCTCGTATCGGCGGCCTATACCTTCAGCAAGCTGCTCAACGATGTCGATGGTCCTTCCCGCTCGAATGGCGTCGGCGTGCAGGACGTTTACAATCTCAAGGCCGAGCGTGGCGTCGGTGGCTACGACGTGCCGCAGCGCTTTGTGGTGAACTACGTGTACCAGTTGCCTTTTGGCCGCGGCGGAAAGTATCTCTCCTCCACTCCTGTGCTGAAGGATCTTGTGGGTGGCTGGCAGTTTGCGGGTCTCACAGAGCTTCAGGTTGGTCTGCCGATGTCGATTACTCAGAACAATACGCTCGGTGGCTTCACGGCAGTGCAACGTCCGAATCAGATTGCCGGAGCTTCTCTCGATCGCGGAGATCGCACACTGGACCGCTGGTTCAATACCGCTGCCTTCACGACGGCGCAGCCCTATCAACTCGGAAACGCCTCCCGCTTCCCCTTGCACGGACCCGGGATTAACAACACCGATCTCTCCCTGATGCGGAACTTCCACTTCCGGGAACGGGCGATGCTGCAGTTCCGGGGGGAGTTCTATAACGCCTTCAATCATCCAAACTTCCGGAACCCGGGCACCAACCTGTCCAGTCCGCAGACCTTTGGAAAGATCACAGGAGCACAGGATTCGCGAGTGACTGAATTCGCGCTTCGCCTCTTTTTCTAAATCTCATGACACGCACATTTCTACTTCTCTTACTTACATTCGGCTGCCTTTCGGCAGCCGAATCCATCGCCGTGATTTCCCATCGCGGAGAACATTTGCATCACCCGGAAAATACGATCGAAGCCTATCGGGCTGCTGTCGAGGCGGGCGCTGACTTCATCGAGGTGGACGTCCGCACAACAAAGGATGGCAAGTTGGTGATCGTCCATAATGCGACGGTCGATGCGCAGACCAACGGCAGCGGTGCGGTGAAAGACATGAGCTTTGACCAGATCCGCGCGCTGCGTGTGGGCGGCCAGGCGCAGGTGCCCACCTTTGATGAAGTGCTGGCCTTTGCCCGGGGCAAGGTTGGCGTTTATGTCGACAGTAAGGCCATTTCGGCGGCCGACGTCATCGCGGCGCTGGAGCGGCACGACATGCAGGATCACGTTGTGGTGTACGGAGGGCCTTCCTATTTGAAGGAGATCTCCACGCTGCGGCCGAAGATCAAAGTGATGCCGGAGTCGGTCAGTGCCGACGTCTGCAAGCGGATGATCGAAGAACTGCACCCGAAGGTGATCGCCTTTGGCGCTCGTGACTTCACAGACGAGATCATTGCCTTGGCAAAGGCAGCCGGCGCGGGCATTTATGTCGATCGTTTGGGTGCCGACGACCAAGCCATCTCCTGGCAGGATGCGATTGATCGAGGAGCTACCGGCATCCAGACCGACAAGCCTGCCGAACTGGTGGCCTATCTTCGTTCCAAAGGCCTGCACAAGTAAGCTTTTACTTGCGGCCTTCCATGATGCGGCGCTTCAGCTCGGTCGCCTTTGAGGCCAGCGAGAAGCGCGCTTCGATGGCGGGTTGTTCAAGACCGATGAGGCGGGCGGCGGTGTATTCTCCGACTGCCGGGCCATGCTTAAAGCCGTGGCCCGAACCACCGCCCGCAAACCAGATATTCTCATGCGCCGGATGACGATCGATGACGAAGTCGGCGTTGGCGGTGTTCTCATATTGGCAGACACGCGTCTCGACAAGCGGTGCCTGCGCTAAGGCTGGAAAGCGCCGGGTGACAAAGGCGCGGACTTCGGCGATTTCATCAGTCGTCACCTGGCGGATGCCGGTGTCCGGATCGAAGCTGGCGCCGAGCCAGCCGTAGGCGACTTTGAAGCCACGGTTCTCGAGATCGGGTAGGCCATACCAGGGCGAATCGCTCGACGAATCTCCCCAGGTGGGCATGAGCGGCGGCCGGAATCTGCGATCTCCGGCTGGAGTGCCGAAGAAGTAAATCACCTGCCGGGTCGGAAAGATGCGGTTGCCCAGTAGATCGGGAAGCACTTGCTGCAGCCACGGTCCACAAGCAAAAAGAAAAGCGTCTGCCGCAATTCTTTCGCCAGCAGCTGTGCGAATTTCTTTGATCGCGCCAGTGCCGGCAGGCGTTAGGATCTTGTCCTGACGATAGATGCCGCCATCCTTGAGAAACTGCGCGATCACCGCCTGCACCGCTTGCCGGGCCATGAGTGCGCCTGCATTTGGTTCGAAGAGGGCCACGGTATCGTCTTCTACCGCAATCTGCGGATAGCGACGGCGCAAGTCCCGGGCGGCGAGATTCTCAACGCTCACGCCAAACTCCTGCAAGGTGCGGGTGTGGTCGCCGAGCCGGTGGTCTCCCTGGCGTGTCATCCAAAGCACCCCGGTGCGGTGGAACAGGCTGGGACGCTCGATGCGGGTAAAGAACTCCGTCCAAAGTTTTAAGGAGCGGAGGACGGACTGGGTATAGAGCTTGTCCGTGCCGTAGCGGGCGCGGATGATGCGCGATTCCCCTCCCGAACTGGCCCGGCTATTGGACGGTCCGTATTGGTCGATCAAGGTCACTTCATGACCGAGGCGGCGCAGATGGTAGGCCGTCCAGGCGCCAAAGACGCCTGCGCCGACCACAGCAAATTTCTTTGCCTTTGCGTTCGATTGGGCCAGCGCAACGCTGCTCAGCAGCAGTTGCCGGCGGGCGATGGAGTCGTTCATGGTGCCTTAAAAGCTAACACGCACGCCAAGCTGGAGCAGCCGGGGATTGTTGACCTGGGCCGTGATCACGCCAAACTGCGAGTTGGTGAAGGTCGTGTTCGGGTTACCAAAGATCGGGGTGTTGGTTGCATTGAGCGCCTCTGCCCGGAACTGCGCCCGAATGCGCTCGTGAATCGAGAAGGTCTTGAAGATCGAGAGGTCGAGGTTCTTGGTTCCCGGGCCACGGACATTGAGGAAGCGGCCGGTGTTGCCAAAGCTCAGCACTGCGGCCTGCGAGAATGCGGCGGGGTTCAGCCAGCCATCGATGCGCTCGGAGGTGGAGCCATTGGTGGCGGCTGAGACTCCGGTTGCGTTAGGCCGCTGGTAGGTGGCCCCGATCACGCTGTTGTTGTTGGGCTGCGTGATGGCGAGGGGAAATCCGGATTGCAACACACTCACGGCATTGATCGACCAGCCCCCGATGGCCAGGTCCGCTAGCTTGTGGCCATGGAGGTAGCGCCGTCCGGCGCCGAAGGGCAGTTCATAGGTGACCGCGGTGCTGAAACGATGCGGCACGTCTTGTGTCGACAGGCTGCGCTCGGCCGCCAGATTGTAGGCATTCTGCGGACCAGCTACCGTTGCAATCTGGTTGGTGCCTGCCAGGTTCACTGCCGTCAGATCGTCCGTGCTCCGCGAGTGGGAGTACGAAGCAAGAATACTCAGGCCTTTGGCAAAGCGGCGCTCGCCACGGAAGTAGTAAGAGTAATAGCGGCTGGCGGCGTTGCCCGAACTGTTGAGCGTCACCGAGGTGAACTGCGGGAAAGGCCGCAGCAGTTGGTTGCGCTGGACAGTTGCGGTGCCGATCGTGCCGACCCCGCCGTTGTTGTAGAAGGGATTGGCGACACTCGCGCTGAGTGCGGCGCTGCCGAGGGAGAACTGGGATGGGTCGAGCTGGTTGATGTTCTGGCCGGAACGCAACAGACCGAGCGAACGTGAGCCAAGCAGACCGGCGGTGACGACAAAGCCGGCCGGTAGTTGCCGCTGCACCTCAAAGGAAGTCTGCTGGACATAGCCTGCTGAACGGGTTTGCGGATCGGTGATGGTGAGCGGCTGGCCGATGCCCGAGAGTCCGCCCAGGCTATTGCCCGAAGGCTGGAGGATGCCGCTCGGATAAGGATTGGCCAAGCTCGCAGCCGGTGTGAAGTTGCCGTCGGTGCTGGCGACAATGTTGGTCGTCTGCGAGTAGCCGATCGCATTCTGGAAGGTGAAGAAGGTGGGGGCCCAGAAGATGCCATAGCCGCCGCGCAGTATGGTCTTCGGGTTGAGCGAATAGGCAAAGCCAAAGCGCGGGCTCAGCTTGACGGCTTTGGGATGGAAGGTTTGCGTGGGATTGGAGCCGACCCCGGCGTATTGCACAATGCCCTTCAGATTGAGGCCCAGCGGGTTGGCCGCCTGGGTGTCAAAGCCGACGAGCAGCCGGTTGTTACGATCCTCGATGCCGGATTCGTGTTCAAAGCGAAGGCCGAAGTTCAACGTCAGTTTCGGGCTGACACGATAGTCGTCGTGAAGGAAGCCGCCGTAATAGCGCAGAGAGTTGTCGAAGTTCGTGACCACATTCATTGATCCGCTGACCGGATTGCCGAGGAACAGCGTCGCGAGACTGCTGCCTTGGCCGGTGGTGGTGGCTCGTGGATTGGGACGTGTGAAGACGTCAGAGAAGCCAAAGCTGCTGGGGCCTGCTGTCGGCGTGCCGGCATCGCCAATGAGTCTGCGTTCGAAGCCCGATTTGATGCTGTGCTTGCCTAAGAACTTGGATGCCGTGATGCTGAAGGTGCGGGAATAGAAGACGTCCTGCGAGGCGCCGCCTCCGCCAAAGCTGCTAACTTCGCCCATCGTAATGGATGGGAAGGCAGGGTTGGTGGTGACACCGACAAGCGATGAGGGGAGACCCAGTTGCGCGAGGTCGAAGCCTTGGCTCGCCTGTGTGCTGCGCGAGTAGAAGCGGTTGAAGCCCCAGCGCAGGGCGATTACGGTTGTCGGTGTCGGCGTGAGGGTGGCGTTGGCCTGGGTCGCGTTGATCTTGCGATCGCAGCAGTAGCCCTGGCTGGGGGAACCGGCGTTGCCGAAGAGATTGGGCGCCGAGGTCTCAAAGGTGCGTTGGTAGATATAGGACGCCGAGACGCGCAGCCAGGAGGCAAACTGATGATCGGCTTTGCCGATGAATTGATTGCCGCGATTCGGGTAGCTGCCGGTGATGGTCAGATTATTGGCGCCATGATAGGGGGTTGTTGCTGCATTGGGGAGCGGGTAGTAGGAGACCAGAGCGGCGGCAATCGGGCTGATGCGATTGCTGGGAATCGTGTTATTCGGGAATGCGGTGCGCGTGCCGTCGGCAGTGGTGGTGAGCGGGTCGTAGATGGTTTGCAGGGTGCCGTTGCGATTGAAGCTTTGCGAGAAGTCGCCACGGCGTTCCAAGGCGGTGGGAACGGCAAGTTGCGTGGTGGAGCCGTCGCGCTGGCGGTAGGCTTCCGTTGCCGCAAAGAAGAAGGTGCGGTTGCGGCCATCGTAGAGGCGCGGAATGCGGACGGGGCCGCCAAGAGAGCCTGCCCAATCGCGGAAGGGCTGATCGCTGATCGCCTGTCCGGCACGGTTTGCAAAAAAGCCATTGGCCTGCCACTCGGTTTGGCGGATGTGGCCGACGGCGCTGCCGTGCAGGTCGTTTGAGCCCGATTTCAATAGGGTGTTGAAGGTGCCGCCGCCGGTGCGCCCCACTTCGCCATCGTAGGTGCTGGCCTGGAGCTTCAGCTCCTGCACGGCTTCAGGGGAGGGGATGATCACGGCGCGATTGGTGGAGTCGGCAATCGAGATGCCGTCCACCAGATAGTTGTTGGTGCGTAAGGGCCCCCCGGCGATCGAGACCTGGGCGTTGCCGTTCTGATCCTGCATGCGGGCGAAGCGCGGGTTGCCGGCAAACACAACTGTCTGTGCGAGCTTGCCCATATAGAAGGGGTTGCGGCCCAGAATTGGCAGATCGGTGATCTTCTGGGTATCGATCACCTGGCCGGTAGAGGCATCGCTGGCCTCAAGCGCCGGAGTCTCGGCACTGACGGTGATCTGTTCTGAAATCTGGCCGATGTCGAGACGGAGGTCGATGCTGAGCGCGGCCTGAGTGGCGACCTGGATGCCGCGGCGCTCTGTCCTCTTAAAACCAGCGCTCTCGGCAATGAGCGAATAGACGGCGGGGTTGACGGCACTAAATACATATTCCCCTTGGTCGTTGGTGAGTGTGGTGCGAGGCAGCGAGGTGGCCTCGTCAAGCAGCGTAATCTTGACACTCCCAACGGGGGCCGCATTCGGGTCGGTGACACGTCCGCGGAGAGAGCCCTGGAAGCTTTGTCCAAAGGCGAGAGTAGAGAGAATGAGAAATGCAGTCAGGAACTTCACGAGAGTTCTCCTTGGGAGTCTGGAATCGCGGCCTGGCGACTGATTCAGAAAGCTGAGGACTGCTGCAAGGAGCCCTGCTGTGAAGGAAGGCAGGCGCTGAGGGGCGCCTGCCTTGGTGTTTAATGCAAGCCGGCAGCAGCCGCGCTCAGAGTGGAGTTGGTTTCGGCGGGCTTCTCTTTGAGCAGCCCTTCGATGATGGAGGTGAACTCTTCCTTGAGGGCCACATGATAAGGACCACTCGCCGGAGCGGCAAAGCCGGAGTGCACCGCCTTCACCTTGCCATCGCGGCCGACAAAGAAGGTGGCGGGCCAGGTGTTCAGATTGACGGCCTGGGGTACCTTATCCCACATCTCGGCTGGCGTGCCTGCGATGAGATAGGGGTAGGGAACGCCGTACTTCTTGATGAAGGCGTGGACGCGGGTGAGTGACTGCAACTGATCCTCTTCCTCAAAGTCGAGGGCGATCACCTGCAAACCCTGGGCGCCGTACTTCTTCTGGAGCTGGACAAGATACTGCGCCTCGTCATGGCAGTTGGGACACCAGGTGCCCGTCACCACGGCCACCACCACCTTGCCCTTGACCAGCGGATCTTCGTTCGAGATCGTCTTGCCGTTTACGTCGGGGAAGCTGTAGGTAAAGACCTCATTCGGGTCGCGCACGGTGGTGTGGGTGAGAAAGTTCGTCGGTTCGGGCAAACCCTTTGCACGAGCCACCTCTGGGCGGAAGGCGGTGACTTCGACAATGCGCGGTGTGGCATTGAGCTTCACGTTCAAGCTGCCATCCGCCTGGGGCGTCAGGACCACCAGGCCGGGCCGGGCGCCGTCGTAGTGGCTGGCGACAAAGCTCCCGTCCTTGAACTCGCCGGTCAGCGCGCCGGTGTCGCCATCGATGCGCAGGATAGTGGCGAGGATCTCAGAGCCCTTCTGTTCGACAATCAGGCGCCAGGCTTTTTCTCCTTTGGGTGTTTCCTGGGCCACTTCCCAGACGCCCCCGATCTGTGGCGCTTGTGCGGCAGCCTGAGCCGTGGGGGCGACATAGCGTTTGGCATGGAAGGGCGTGCCAGTGCTGCTGCGGTAGGCCGCTGCCTGTCTCTCCGTGCCCGCATACTGCTGGTTGCCCAGCGGACCCTGGGTGACGGTGGCCTTCTTCAGCGAGACGATTTGACCGACAAGTTCGCCATTCTGGACTTCGGCCCGAATCGAGGTGAGGTAGTGTTCGAAATTCAGCTCGAGCTTGCCGTTCTCGATTCGGGCGCTGGAGGTGGTTTTGGGATCGCGGCCGTTGTAGAGCGTGCCGGTCACTTGCTCCCCCTTGCGGGAGATGTCGAGCCGGAACGGAATCTCAACCCCGTTGGCGGCCTTGAGCGATGCTGCCCATCGTCCATCCAAATTTTCTGCGGCAGAGACGCTGAGCCCCCAAGCCAGAGTGGTCAGGACGGCTAAAGATTGTACGGAGACCTGCATGTGAAGTCACTTCCTTTCAGGTTGGAGTGGAAACCGGGATGAGAGAAGTTTTTCCTCACGCTCCATTCAGTCGATGAATTCAATCTCCTAATGAAACGAATGCCGCGAAGAAGAACTTCTTCATCCTGAAACTCACTTTAGACAGTATGCCTTATAGTTGATCAATTTACTATACTATTTGTTTAGAGAGTGGCGCTTGCCTCGATCGGGCATCGGGTACTATAATCTAGATCACACATATAGAGATTATGGTGATTCTCTTTCGCAACGCCCATGCCGTCCTCTTACGCTTATCCTGAAGTCCTTGTGAGCCCTGCCTGGCTCTCCCGGCGCCTGGATGATCCGTCGCTGCGGATTGTCGAAGTTGATCTTGATCCCAAGGCCTATTGGCAAGGCCACATCCCTGGAGCGCTTTCCTGGTCCTGGAGTACGCAGTTGAGCGATCCGCTCACACGCGACATCCTGTCCAAGAACCAGTTCGAGCTCCTGTTGAGTGATGCGGGCATTGATCCGTCCACCACCGTTGTGCTGTACGGGGACCACAACAACTGGTTTGCTGCCTGGGCTTTTTGGCAGCTGAAGATCTTTGGGCACCAGGATGTCCGGCTCCTCAATGGCGGGAGAAGCAAATGGATCCGCGAGGGCCGTGCGCTTTCGCTGGAGGAGCCGGTCTATCCGTCCACGATCTACTTTGCGGCCGATCCAGACCCGTCTCTGCGCGCACTGTTGCCGGAGGTGCGGGAACGCCAGGTGGCAGGATCTGCCGATTTTGTGGATGTGCGCAGTGTGCAGGAGTTTTCAGGCGAGATTCTGGCGCCTCCCGGTTCGATCGAGAGTTGCCAGCGGGGCGGGCACATTCCCGGGGCGAAGAACATTCCTTGGAGCGCGACGACGCGCAAGGACGGCATGTTCAAGAGTTTTCTGGAATTGCGAAAGCTCTTTGCCGATGCAGGGGTAGACGGATCACGGCCCGTGATTACCTATTGCCGGATTGGCGAGCGATCGAGCCACACGTGGTTTGTCCTGCGTTATCTGTTGGGCTATCTGGCCGTGAAAAACTATGACGGTTCGTGGACGGAGTGGGGCAATCTGGTGGGCGCGCCTGTCGAGCGTGGCCCCGGCTTCTAATTGCGCCTGCGAAAGGCTATGGCGGCGGCTTTTGTGCCAGACTCGAATCAACGACCTCATGCGAACGATTTCGAAGAAAACGCAGTACTGTCTGCGGGCGATGTATGCGCTGACACGGCATTATGGCAAAGGCCCAACGCTGATCTCCAAGTTGTCGAATGAGGAGTCGATTCCTCTGCAGTTTCTTGAACAAATTCTGCTCCATCTGAAGCGGAGCGGGCTGATTGAGAGCAAGAAAGGCAAAGGGGGAGGCTATTCGTTGGTTCGCCCCCCCAATGAAGTCACGATTGGTTCGGTGATCCGGATTGCGGAAGGTCCCCTGGCTCCGCTGCCTTGCGCGAGCGATACTGCATTTCGGAAGTGCGACGAATGTGAAGACGTGCGCACTTGTGGCACCCGTTTTGTCATGCGCCAGGTGCGCGATGCCACTGCAAAGATCCTCGACAACACGACGCTCGAGCAAGTCTGCAAGTACATGGACTCACAGAAGAGCGCACCGGGCGCCGCGACGCCCGATGAGCTGATGTACTACATCTGAGCGGCTACTTCGCCTTTGCTACTTTCTTTTTGACTGGCGGGGTGTCCGCGAAATCTGCAGCGGTCGGAGGCGGCGGCAGCGGTGCTGCGTTGAGATAGCCACGAGTGCCGTCGGGGCGAATTGGCCCAGGGCCAAAACCAAGATGCTTGCTGTGCACCGGGTTTTCAGCGCAGGCGTATTCCTTGAGGGTCTGGCCAGGCTCGCCGGCAAGGAAGGTGCGGGTGTAGCGGAAGGGCTTTGTGTAGAACTTCTTGTCGTCCACCACCATTTCGACGTTCAGGTGGTCGTAGTCGGGCCGGGTCCAGCGCTCGATGACGTGCAGATCGTCGCTATGCGGATTGGCGTTCTCATCTGCCCACACTTGAGTGCCCTTGAAGGAGACCGAGTCGATCACGTAAGTGTCTCCCTCCCATTTGCCGACCGCATCGCCAAAGTAGCTGGGATCGGGGTCCTCCGGATGACTGCCGCCGGTCCGGATCAGGCGGTAGTAGGTGTAGAAGTAGAGAAAAGCCGTTGTCTGTTTCGTTTGCAGCACCATGAAGGGCAGGGCACTCGCGTTGTGGCGCGGGATGCCGCCCAGATTACACAGACTTTCCGGATCAACCGTCTTGGTCAGGTTGTACTGCAAGGCCGCCCGGCCCGCCTCGGTGAAGGGCAGCTCGAAATTGGGCAGATCCTTGCCCAAATTCCCTCCCGGTTTCGTTGCCCGGGAGCCTTTCCAGTAGCCAGTGAAATCCGGTTTGCCGTCCGCGGTTCGCGGAGTGAGCTTCGGCGGCCCCTGGGGCTCATCGGCCGATAAGCCTTGGCCAGGTAACAAGGCGGCGCAACCGAGCAGGGCGGTGGCAAAAAGCGAAAGACGGGAAAGTGTGTTGTTCATGGTCGGAGAGTGCTCATTTTTATTAGTTGACTATGTCATTCAACTATAAGATGATTGAGTTTCGGCCGGCAACCGAAATTTGAACTGAGCGGCGAATCAGGCTCGCGAGAGGATGGTTGGTATGTCATGGAAGCAAGTAAAAATAGGAATTGGGATGATGCTTGCGCTCGCTGGAGTGGTGCAAGCCCATCATTCCTTTGCGGCGATGTATGACGGGACGAAGGTGGTGCGTCTCAAGGGAGAATTAACAAAAGTTGAGTGGACCAATCCGCATTCCTACTTCTATCTGAACGTGAAGGGCGCCGACGGGAAGGTAGTGAACTGGGGGGCGGAAGGCGCCAATCCGTCGGCGCTCTCCCGCCGTGGGTTCAAGAAGGGCGATATCAAGATTGGCGACCTGATCATCATCGACGGCTATGTGGCGAAGGATGGTTCGAAGTTCATCGACGCCCGGCGCATCACGCTGCCAGGGGGCCGCGTGATCTTTGGCGGCTCGCAGGGCGACGGCGGACCGGGCGGCGCACAGTAGCCGCGCATGGGGTTGGAGCAGTTCTGTCACTGGCTCGGGAACACGGCGACGGGCACGGCGCTGCGGGAGTCGCTGTGGGTGTTTCCGATTCTTGAAACCATTCATGTGCTGGCGATCGCCCTGTTGTGCGGGACGGCGGCGATCTTTGATCTGCGCCTGCTCGGGCTTCTGCTGCAGGGGGAGTCTGTACGCTCCGTACAGAGGCGTGTGATGCCGCTGGCTTGGGCGGGCGCGGTGGTTCTTCTGGGGAGCGGTGCGCTCCTGTTCTGGGCCGGGGCGGAAAAGCTCTATGCGAACCCGGCCTTCCGGGTGAAGCTGCTGCTTCTGGTGATTGCTGGAGTGAACCCGTTGCTCTTCCACTTTGGTGTCTATCGCCGCATTGCCGATTGGGATCTCGATGCAATTGCCCCACCGGCGGCACGCCGCGCCGCCTGGACTTCGCTGGCTGTCTGGAGCGGGGTTATCATCGCTGGCCGCGCGATTGCGTATCTATAGAAAGGAGCAGGGACGTGGATCTGCTCTGGGTTTTCAAAAGTCTGGACGCTACGGCCTGGAGCCAGGCGCTGCAATCCTCACAATGGGCTTTTGCGCTGATTGAGATGGGGCATCTGATCAGCCTTGCCTTCCTTGGCGGGGTCTTGCTGCTCAACAATGGCAACGCCTTGTGGCCGTCACTGGGCAGCGGCGAGCGCCTGGTGGCACCTTACCGGATCGGGGTCGGGGCGACTCTTGCGACGGGCTTTCTATTGCTGCTGGCCGAGCCGATGAAGTGCTATGAGCACCCTGCGTTTCGCTGGAAAATGGTGCTGCTCGGGATCGGGTTGCTGGTCCAACCCTGGCTTGGCCGGCTGGTGCAGCAGGGGTCGGGGTCGGCGTGCGCCCGCTGGGGCGCGGTGGCTTCGCTCGTGCTTTGGACCGGGATTGGATTTGCCGGCCGGGTGATCGGCTTCTATTAACGCCAGGCTTCCGCTTTGATTTTTTCTTCCTCTGTTCTTCCTCTCTGCTTCCCTCCAATTCCCCACTCGCACCGCCTAAGACTTTTCTGAAAAGCCACGATAAGCGTTAGGAACGCAGAACTCTCCTGTGTTCCTCATTCTGCCGGACTTGAAGAAAGAACCCACTTGCCTCCAGCCACGCTCACTGCCCCCATTGCTTCCAAAGAAGAACGCGCGGGGAAATATCTTGCTTTCCACCTGGGAGCCGAGGAATTCGGCATTCCCGTTTTGAAGGTACGCGAAATCATGGGCATCCAGGAAATTACGGCGGTGCCGCACACTCCGATCTATACCAAAGGCGTCATCAACCTGCGCGGGAAGGTGATTCCCGTGCTGGACCTCCGGCTGCGATTCAATATGCCGGAGGCGGCGTATACCCAGCGCACCTGCATCATCGTCACCGAGGTGGCCGGGGAGTGCGGGAATGTGCTCATTGGCGCGATCGTCGACGGCGTCAGCGAGGTGTTGAACCTGAGTGCGGCGGAGATTGAAGACACGCCGGATTTTGGGGGCGAGGTGGGGACCAACGGATTGCTGGGGATGGCAAAGGTGAAAGGAAAAGTGAAGATCCTGCTGAATATCGAGTGCATCCTGTCCCAGGAAGATCTGAACGAACTTGGGAAGTTTCTGAAGTAGAGAACGGGGATGGAGAAAGAGAGTCACACGATGAACTGTGGTGGAGAAGAGGTTGTCCTGGACCAGGTCCCTCCGCTCGCTTCGGGGGGGCAGGATCTGGACCGGCTGGGGCAGGTTCTGGCGGAGGCGTTGGCCGCACCCCCTGCTTCGTCCAGTGCCTTGAATCAGGACCCGGAACTAGTGGGCGACTTCATCAACGAGTCGCGGGAGCATTTGCAAACGGTGGAGAAGGGCTTGCTGGTTCTGGAGAAGGAGCCCTCTAATCCCGAGACGCTCAACGCCGTGTTCCGGAGCTTCCATACGATCAAGGGGCTGGCCGGCTTTCTCGAGTTTGGCGCGATCCAGGAGATCGCGCATGAAGTGGAAACCATCCTCGACCAGGCGCGTACCGGGCTGATTCTGATGTCGCCGAGTCTGATCGATCTGACTCTGGAGAGTGCGGACTTTGTCGGAACAGAGATCCAGCGGATCGAGGTGCAGCTGCAAGGGAACGAGCCCGGCCCGCCGCTGGACGCTTCTGCTTTGCTGCAGCGGGTGCGCACGGCCATTGCGGGAGGAAGCACTCCGGCGCCCGCAGCCGTTGTGGTGGCAAAAGATCCGCACGCGTTGCCGAGCGAGCCGGAAGTGCAGGAGGCCAAGGCCAAGCAACGGGCTCCGGCGCAGGACGCGCACTCGATCCGGGTGGAGACGGCCAAGCTGGATTCTCTTCTCGATATGGTTGGGGAGATGGTGATTGCAGAGGCGATGGTGCGGCTGGATCCGGAGCTGGCTGCGATCAAGAATCCGAAGCTGCAACGGAACCTGAACCAATTGCGGCGGGTGACCGAAGAGGTGCAGAAGATTGCGATGGCCACTCGCCTGGTGCCCGTGGGCACTTTGTTCCAGCGGGTGAACCGTCTGGTACGCGACACCTCCCGCAAAGCGGGGAAGATGGCGGAGGTCGAACTCTTTGGCGAGGACACGCAACTCGACAAAACGATTGTGGAAGAGTTGACTGATCCGATCATGCACATGGTGCGCAACTCGATCGATCATGGGCTGGAGGCTCCGGCAGACCGCCGTGCGGCGGACAAGCCCGAGACGGGACGCATCCAATTGCGCGCCTATCGCCAGGCCGATCACATCCAGATTGAGATTGCCGACGACGGCCGGGGCCTGAACCGGGATAAGATTCTGGCCAAGGCGCAGGAGCGCGGGCTCCTGGTCGCCGGCACCCCACTGAGCGACCCGGAGATCTTCCAGTTGATCTTCGAGCCAGGCTTCTCGACGGCAGACCAGGTGACGGATATCTCCGGCCGCGGCGTGGGCATGGATGTTGTCAAAAAGCAGATCCAAAAGCTGCGGGGAAAGATCGAGATCCAATCGACAGCTGGTGCGGGGACGACCTTCTATTTGAAGCTTCCTCTGACGCTGGCCATCGTCGATGGGCTGGTGGTGGGGGTGGGGCGGGAGCGCTTGATTCTGCCGATCTTTTCGGTCCAGGAAATGTTCCGGCCGGCTGCGGACCAGGTTTTCACCGTGCAAGGGCGCGACGAGATGGTGATGGTGCGCAACCATCTGCTGCCGCTGATTCGTCTGGACCGTTCGCTGGGTGTCAAGGCGCGGCAACAGGAGCCGGGCGAGAGTCTGCTGATCGTGGCTGAGACCGAAGGCCGGGGATTCGTACTGATGGTGGATGAATTCCTGGGTAAACAGGAGGTTGTCATCAAGAGCCTGGGCGAGAGTCTGAGGAACACGCCTGGGATCGCGGGTGGCGCCATTCTGGGGGACGGCCGGGTGGGTCTGATTCTCGATCTGGAGGCGATCTACAACAGGCGGCAACAGCGGGCCCAGACCCTGCGGGAAAGCGTGCTGTTGGCATGTTGAAACATGCGCCGGAACCCGCTTCGGCTGCGACGCGTCTGCGTCCCAGTCTCTTTGCGGCGGTGCGCAATTTTGCCTATCGGGCTGCAGGAATCGACTTGCAGGAAGGCAAGCAGCTGATGGTGGCCGCGCGCCTTTGGAAGCGGGCCAGGGCACATGGCTTCCCCACGGCGGACGATTACTTTGCGGCCGTGCAGCGGGATCCAGGGGGGGCACTTGAAATCGACCTGATCGATGCCCTGACCACAAACTTTACGAGCTTCTTCCGGGAACCCGCCCACTTTGAGTTCCTGCGGGCGAGGATTCTGCCGCAGCTCCGGTTGCGGTCTTCGTTTCCGATCTGGACCGCCGCCAGTTCGACAGGAGAAGAGCCGTATTCGATTGCGGTCACTTTGCTGGAGGAACTGGGGGCGGATGCAGGGCGCCGGGCCAGAGTCCTGGCGAGCGATATCTCGACCAAGGTGCTGGACCGGGCGTCTGCGGGCATCTATCCGGAGGAGCGCTTCCGGTCCCTGCCGCCGGACTGGCGGCGGCGCTATCTGTTGCGAGGGACGGGAGAGCAGGCGGGGAACTACCGCTTTCGCCCGGAAGTCCGGAATCTGATCCAGTTCCAGCGCATCAACCTGATGGAAAGCCTCCCGCTCGAGGACCGCTTTCCCCTGATCTTTCTGCGCAACATCATGATCTACTTTGACCGGCCGACGCAGGCGCGTGTGATTGCGGCGCTGACGGAGAAACTGGAGCCCGGGGGCTATTTGTTTCTGGGGCATTCGGAGAGTTTGAATGGCATCTCCCACCAGTTGGATCATATTCAGGTTGCCATCTATCGCAAGCCGGGCGAGTGGGGAGCGTAAAATCTCATGTCCGATGGGCTGAAGCATGGAGGCGCGATGTTGGCCGTGGGGGTGGGAGACCTGAAGCTGTCGGGGGAGCCCGGGGCAACGCTGGTGACCTATGGGCTCGGCTCGTGCATTGGTGTGGCGATCTGGGACCCGGTTTCCCGGGTGGCCGGGATGCTGCATTATATGTTGCCCGAGTCGCAACGGGATCCGGCCAAGGCCCAGCAGAATCCTGCCTTGTATGCCGACACCGGGATTCCGTTGCTGTTCCGGCGGGCCTACGAACTGGGGGCGGAGAAGAAGCGGTTGGTGGTGCGGGTGGCGGGGGGCGCGCAGGTGCTCGAGGGGGACAGTCTGTTCAACATTGGAAAGCGGAATTATCTGGCGTTGAAGAAAATCTTCTGGAAGGCCGGGGTGATGATCCATGCCGAGGAAGTGGGGGGATCGGTTTCCCGGACGCTCCGTTTGGAAGTCGGCAGCGGCAAGTTGCTGTTGCAGGAGGCGGGCCAGGAACTGCGGGAACTGGGTTTGCGAGGTGGCCTGTGAGGGGATGTTCTCGGAGAGGAGGCAGGGAATGCTTTTCAATGTGATGGTGGTGGACGATTCTCCGGCGATGCGGCGTTTCATCCGCCGGGTGATTGCGATCTCCGGTTTTCCTGTGGACCGCTTCTTGGAGGCGAGCCACGGCGTGCACGCGCTGGCCGAGTTGGCGCGTTATCCAGTCGATGTGGTGCTGACCGATATCAATATGCCCGAGATGGATGGTGAGGCCCTGGTGGGCGAAATGCGGCGGCACCACGAGTGGCAAAGCTTGCCTGTGATCGTGGTTTCTACGGATGCCACCGATGCGCGCATCGAGCGGTTGATGGAGTTGGGCGCCCAGGGTTATGTGACAAAGCCTTTTGCCCCGGAGCGCTTGCGGGGAGAACTGGAGCGGGTGCTGGGCGTGTTTGCTGGATCTGGGGGGAGTGATGATCTTGGTTTTTGAAAAAGAGCAGGTGGAGCGCGCCTTGAGCGCGGCGGCAACCGAGGTGCTCGAGACGATGTTCTTTGCTTCAGTGGACGAGGCAGACGGCACGGCCGCCCGCGGCGTAGGAGACGAACGCATCGGGGTGCAGATCGCCTTTCAAGGGGCTTGCTGTGGTTGCTTATCGCTCTCACTCGAAGCGCAAGCGGTGCAGAGCCTGGCTGCGGGCTTCTTGGGGGAAGAGCAGGAGCCGCAGCAGGAGGAGTCTGGCGCGGTGATGGCAGAGCTGGCCAATATGGTGTGTGGTGCGCTGCTGAGCCGCCTCGCAAGGAAGGCCATCTTTCGCCTGGATCGCCCGGTCCTGCTGGCCTCGCCAGCCGTGGGGCGCGGGTGGATCGAGAAAGAACTGCTTTTGGACGAAGGCTTGCTTCGTCTTGCCTTCTCGTTTGACCACACGGCGGTTTCGGGATAAATGGGGTCCCATGCGGAGGCGCCGCGCCCGATTCGTGTGCTGATCGTCGACGATTCCGCGGTCGTACGCCGCCTGCTCACCGAGGCCCTGCAGCAGGAAGCGGGCATTGAGGTCGTGGGGAGTGCTCCCGACCCCTTTGTGGCGCGCGATCAGATTCTGGCCCTCGCCCCCGACGTGCTGACGCTGGATATTGAAATGCCCCGGATGGATGGGCTGAGTTTTCTCCGGCGTCTGATGCATTACCAGCCTATGCCTGTGATCATCCTCAGTTCGCTGGGGCGTTCGGGCCGCGAGGCGACGCTGGAGGCGCTGCGTCTGGGGGCGGTGGATGTGCTGAGCAAGCCATCGGGATCTTATTCTTTGGGAGACTTGTCGGCAAATCTGGCGAGCAAGATCCGCCGTGCGGCCAGTGTGCGGCTGGGGGTGGCTCCGGGAGTGGCTACCGGGGCGGCGCCACGCCCCAGTTTGCGGCATCTGGTGGCGATTGGTTCTTCCACCGGGGGCACCCAGGCGATCGAGAAGGTCTTAGAAGCCTTCCCGGCGGACTGTCCGCCGATTGTGATTGCACAACACATCCCGGCGGGCTTCAGCCGCTCCTTTGCCGAGCGGCTGAACCAATGCCTGGCGATGGAGGTCAAGCAGGCAGAAGACGGCGATCCGGTGTCGCGCGGGCGGGTGCTGATTGCTCCGGGCAATTTTCACATGCGATTGGTGAAGGGGGCGGAGGGCTATCGCGTGACGGTGCAGGATGGGCCGCTGGTCTGTTACCAGCGGCCGAGTGTCGATGTTCTGTTTGACTCGGTTGCCCAGCATGCGGGGGCGGATGCGGTGGCGGTGATCCTGACCGGGATGGGCAGCGATGGGGCGCAAGGGATGAAGCGCATCCGTGAAAAAGGCGGCTGGACGATTGCGCAGGATCAGGCCAGTTGCGTGGTGTATGGGATGCCGGGCGAGGCGGTGAAGGCCGAGGCGGTGGAGGAGTCGCGGAGCCTGAGTCAGATTCCGGCTGCGATTGAAGAAGCGCTGCTGCGCGCGCCCCTCCTCAAGTCGAGCTAGAGTCCGCATGGAAATGGCTCAAGGTTGCTTGGCCTTGTCCGATACGCCTCTATGAACCCAAATTTGGGAGGAAGAGAGAGCACACTGACATGAAAGCAATACGAGCCATCCTTGGAATCTGCCTGCTGGGCTTGCCCCTGATTGCGGAGGTCCGCGTGAGCCACGCAGACGCCGTGAAGAATGCCTTGAAGCACCCGGCCCCGGAATACAGCCCGATGGCGAAACAGATGCGGATCCAGGGAGATGTGGAAGTGGAGGTCAAAATCGCCGAGAGTGGCGAGGTGGCCGATGTGAAGGTGGTGACCGGGAATCCGATGTTGTCTACGACCGTTGTCCGGGCGATCAAGGACTGGAGATTCACTCCCTTTACCGAAGGCGGCAAGGCCTCGCCGGCCGTTGCGAATTTGCGCTTCACCTTCCGCCAATAGCAGTGCCAATCGCAGTACGGAATCGATCGAAACAAGAGACGAAAAGGATCCACAACATGGGAGTTGGAAACGTAGGAATGCAATCGAGTGCAAGTAAAAAACTGACTGGCAGCGTTGGCCTGCTGATCGCGCTTGCTCTGGTTGTCGGCGGTGGCGCGCTGATCGTGAACTATCGCCTCGGGAATCTTTTACAGGAGGCGGTGAACGAGAAGGCCCGGCTCCGCCTGGTGGCGCACCAGATTGGGGCGGAGGCTTCCGAAATGGTCGCCTCCGAGCGGGGCCTGGCCCTGGCGATGATGCTGCAGCAGCTCCAACAGGCTGATACGATGCGGAATCGCGTCACGCGTTCCCAGGATCAGTTTCTCCGGCTTGCCCAGGAATACTCTGCCAGCGTCAAGACAGGGTTGGGCAACGCCGAGGTCGCCAGCCTGATGGCCGCATTTGAATCCTCGCGGCAGTTGCACAATGAGCTGCGCTCGATGATGGAGCAGCAGAAAATGGACCAGGCGATGGCGGTTTTGAATGAGAAGCTGTTGCCGCAACTGGTGGGGCTCAATGAGTCCTCAAAGAAGCTCGGCGAAATCCAGAGCCGCGAGCTGGAAGTGCTCCGGGAGACGGCCGAGACCACGCGCAGCGCCGGCTTCTGGATGATTCTCGCGCTGAATCTGGTGGCGCTGGTGGTGGGCGGCGGAGTGTTTCTGATGGTGCGCCGTCTGACGGCGAGCCTGCGGAGCACGGTGGCGGAGTTGAGTGAAAGCGCGCAACAGTTGGGCGTCACCTCGCAGGAAGTCGGCAGCTACAGCATGTCGCTTTCCAAGTCGGCGAGCGAACAGGCGGCCTCTCTTGAGGAGACTTCGGCCTCGACCGAGGAGATCCACTCGATGACGCGCAGCAATGCGGACAACTCCAAGCAAGCGGCGTCGCGGATGCTGGAAGCTGCCAGCAAGGTGGAGGAAACCAATCGCGCTCTCGCCGAGATGGTCAACAGCATGAATGAGATCAACAGCTCGTCGAGCAAGATCTCGAAGATCATCAAGGTGATCGATGAAATTGCCTTCCAGACGAACATCCTTGCACTGAACGCTGCCGTGGAAGCGGCGCGGGCCGGCGAGGCGGGCATGGGCTTTGCAGTGGTAGCTGATGAGGTCCGCAATCTTGCACAACGTTCGGCGCAGGCGGCCAAAGACACCACTGAGTTGATTGAAGAGTCGATCCGCAGCGCCACGAGCGGCAAGAACAAGCTCGATCAGGTGGCCAAGGCCAGTGAGAGCTTAAACGGGTTGGTGAAGGCGGTTGCGAGCCTCGTGCAGGAAGTGCGTCTGGGGAGCGAGGAGCAGGAGCGGGGCATCGAGCAGATCGCCAAGGCGGTGAGCCAGATGGAGCGGGTGACGCAGCAGGTGGCGGCGAATGCGGAAGAAGGCGCGGCGGCCGGAGAAGAACTGCGCAATCATTCCTCCCGAATGGAAAGCTCGGTACACTCGCTGCAGGCCTTGGTGGGCGGGGAAACCACAACCAGCGGATTCCCCCGCTTGCCACGGCTGGCCGACTTGCGCGGCAAGAGCAACCACCCCAATGCAGAAGCTGCGATGCAGAGCCTGGGCACCAACGCGGGGTACAGCGGCCGCCTCGAGCAGAAGCGACTGGCTCAGAAGTCGAATGCTGGGAGCACTCCGGCCGGAAAATCGAATCTGGCTGTGCTCGACCGCGAGGATCCCTTCCCGATGACGGATAGCTTTGAGGAATTCTAGAAATACTCAAAGTGCACGTCGGTGAGGAGGGGACCGAGAAAATCAGCGGCGCTCCTCTCGACGGCGAGCAGTTGCTGTTCACAATGCGCGCGGTGATTGGAAACCGTGACCGCGGCCACCACACCTCGCGTTAATACATCCTGAAAATCAATCTCCGCAACCGCCACATGATGGCGGTTGCGGAGTCTTTCTTTCAGGCCGAGAACCCAGTGGCGCTTGTCCTTGAGGGATTGCGCCTCGGGCATGTGCAGCTCCATCGTAATGACACCGATGGACGCCATAAAACTACATCAACAGATCGGCTGCCACCCGCTCATTGATGAAGGCCTCGATGATGTCGCCGGGCTTCAGGTCCGAGTAGTTGGCGAGTGCAATGCCGCATTCGAAGTTCGTCTTCACTTCGGACACATCGTCCTTGAATCGCTTCAAGGTGTCGATCTTGCCTGTGTGAATCTCCACTCCGTCGCGGATCACGCGAGCGTTGCTGTTGCGCAAGATGGTGCCTTCGGTGACATAGCAACCGGCGACGATCCCCACCTTGGTGATGCGGAAGACGTCGCGCACTTCGGCGCGTCCGCGGAAGACTTCCTTGTAGACCGGATCGAGCATGCCAGCCATGGCCTTCTTGATCTGATCGACAACTTCGTAAATGATCGAGTGCAGCCGGATGTCGACCTTTTCCGCTTCTGCCGTTTGGGTGGCATTGCGTTCGGGGCGGACATTGAAGCCGATGATGATGGCGTTTGAGGCGGAGGCCAGCAGCACGTCCGATTCGGTGATCGCGCCAACGCCTGTGTGCAGGACGCGGATGCGGACCTTCTCGTTCGAGAGCTTGAGCAGCGTCTCGGCCAGCACTTCTGCCGAGCCGCCCACGTCTGCCTTCAGGATCAGGTTCAGATCCTTGATCTCGCCTTCTTTCAGTTGCTGATGGAGCTGGTCGAGGCTGATGCGCGTCCGGGCCATCGCGATGTCGCGGGCCTTGGATTCGCGGTACAACACGATCTGCTTGGCCTTGGCCGTATCGGTGATCACCTGGAAGGTGTCGCCAACCTCGGGCAATTGCTCGAGACCCAGCACTTCGACGGGGGTTGCCGGTTCGGCTTCCTTCACCGGATGGCCGCGATCGTCAAACAAGGCGCGAACCTTGCCAAAGACCGAACCGCAGATGAAGAAGTCGCCGACACGCAGTGTGCCGTTGCGAACGAGGACGGTTGCGACCGGGCCGCGGCCACGATCGAGTTGCGCTTCCAGCACTGAGGCCAGAGCCGGACGGGCCGGGTTCGAGCGGAGCTTCGCTTCGTTGACGTCTGCCGTCAAGAGAATCATTTCAAGCAGCAGATCGATGTTCAGCTTTTGCTTGGCCGATACCGGAACCATGACGGTATCACCGCCCCAGTCCTCGGCGAGCAAGCCGCGATCATTGAGCTGTTGCTTGATGCGATCGAGGTTGGAGTCGGGCTTGTCGATCTTGTTGATGGCCACGATGATCGGAACCCCGGCTGCTCTAGCGTGATCGATGGCCTCGATGGTCTGCGGCATGACGCCGTCGTCGGCCGCAACGCAGAGGATCACGATGTCGGTGACCTTCGCTCCGCGGGCACGCATGCGGGTGAACGCTTCGTGACCCGGAGTATCGATGAACACGATCTTGCGGTTGTTGTGTGTGACGGCATAAGCACCGATGTGCTGGGTGATGCCGCCGGCTTCGCCAGAAACGACGTCGGCGCGGCGAATCGCATCGAGCAGCGAAGTCTTACCGTGGTCGACGTGACCCATGACCGTGACGACCGGTGCGCGGCGCACCAGATCACCCGTGTCTTCGGCCATTTCGATATCCCAGGTGTTTTCTTCCTCAAAGCTCATCTGCGTTGTGGAAGCACCAAAGTTGGCGGCGAGCTCTTCGGCCATCTTCACATCGAGAGGCTGATTGATCGTGGCGAAGATCTTCTTCTCCACCAGCTTCTTGATAACGAGGTTGGTCCGGATGCCGAGCTTCTCAGAGAGTTCCTTGACCGTGATGCCTTCAGAGACCGTGATCTCCTTGTTGGCGGCCAGGGTCACTTCTTCCTCACGCTTGCGCAGCGTCTGGAGAAGCTTACCCTCTTGCTCGAGCTCTTTCTCGCGCTTGATCTGTTCCTTCGACTTGGTCGGCTTCACCGCATGGCGGCGGCCGGGATCGCTCGAAGGCACCACTGCGGATTCAGGCCGCAGCGGGGTGGGAGATGTCGGGTGTTTGCCCGTACGCATCGGCGGACGGCCTTGGTAGCCGCCACCACCGCCGTAGCCTCCACCATAGCCACCGGGACGGGGGCCAAGCGGCTGGGCCATGCCGGGCATGGCGCGCGGGGGCTGCGGACGGCCAGGCATGGCCGGGCCGGGAGGACGAAGCGGTGCACCAGGACGTGCTCCGGGAGGCGGACCCTGCTGCTGCCGCGCTTGCGATTGGGCAATGCGTTCGGCGAGCTTCGGATCGGGCGGAACGATCGGGCGATTGGCCTGTGGCTTCGGTTGCACCGCACCCGGGCCAGGGTTTTGCAGGGGGGGGCGGTTCGGTTGTGGACGCGGTGCCGGAGCGCCTGGCGTAAAGCCAGCGCGATTGCCAGCCAGAGGCTGGTTTGCCTGCGGGCGTGGCATCGGCATTCCAGGCGCGCCGGACGGCCTGGGCTCGGGAGCTCCCGGTGTTCCCAGTGTGGCCAGCGGCGGGCGCTGCTGCGGAGGAATGATTTGTCCTGGGCGTGGGGCCAGCGGCATCCCGGCGGTCGGCCGGGCTTGTTGCGGCGCCGGACGCAACGGAGTGCCAGGTGCAATCTGCGCTGCTGGCGGAGCCGGACGTGGCGCCGCAGGGGCCGGCGCTAACGGCGCGGACGGACTCGGAGTTCTCGGCGCAGCCGGTTGGGGGGCTGCGGGCATCGCAGGAGTCGGCTGCACTACCGCCGCGGGTGCGGGTGAGGCTGGCGCAGCGGGCGCTGGCGGTGGTCCTGGGGCGATCTGTGCCGCTGGAGCGGGAGGCGCCGGTGTCTGCGCTGCCTGTGTTTGCCCCACGGGCGGACGCAACGGCAGGGACGGAGATGGTTTCGGTCCGGCTCCGGCAGATGCCAAAGGCGGCATGAGAGGAGCGCGGAGCGGAGCTGCAATCGGCTGTGGCCGTACAGGCTCTACGGACACGGGTTCCGGGGCCGGCGCCGGAACGGATACGGCCGGTGGAGCCGCGCTGCTAGCGGCGGGAGCGGGAGCCGTCGGTGGCGCGACAGGTTCGGGAGCAGCAACAGCAGGCGCTGGAGCTACCTCTTCGCCACTCTCATCCGAATCACCGTGATCCTGAAGATCCTGCTCCGATGAATCCGATGACTTCGACGCGTAGTAAGCGCGATCGGGCTTCGCGTCGCCCGTCGAAAAGTCCTTGAGAAGCTTTTCGCGAATGACGAGAGCGACATCCGTTTCGATCGAACTCGAATGTGTCTTCTTTTCCGAAACTCCCAAATCCGGCAGCAGGTCCAGGATCGTCTTCGGCTTTACTTCAAGCTCCCTGGCCAGCTCATTAATACGAATCATATGGTGACGCTAGGTCGAATCCCTCTCCTCGGTTGTTCTTCTTACTCCATGGCTTTTCGCTTTCAATCGAAATGATTGCGTTCAGCCGTAATACGGTTGTCAGTCGTGCGCACGGTCAAAGAGTCCTAAGGAAGAAGCAGAACCCTATTATCGTAACAAATCCCTATGCTTTATCCGAATGCGCAGTTTCCGGAGCTGGCAAAGCTTCGGTCTGCGCCTCTGCATTGGCTTCCGCAGGCGCTGACACTTCCTGGATTTCTGCAGAAATTACTGGCTCTTCTGAGGATGCTGCTTCCTCAATCGGAGTTTCAGCCTCCACTTCGTTCTCAGTTGTCTCTTCCGTCTGAGTTTCAAACTGGGCGTAGAATCCATTGATCGCGGTGTAGAGCGATTGGATCGATTCCTCGCCCACACCCGGAAGCTGCTCGAGCTGTTCCGGTGTCAAAGAGCCCAGTTTCTCGACAGTGCCGACGTCGGCGCCGAGCAGTGCTTCAATCAGGTTTTCAGCGAGCCCATATTCAGCCAGTACGGAAATGGGAGTGCCAGTCGGCAGGAGTTCGGCCATCTGGCTCTCGACTTCTTGCCGCTTCTCTTCTTCGCTCTTGATGTCGATCTTCCAGCCGAGCAGTTTCGCGGCAAGGCGCACATTCTGCCCACGCTTGCCAATGGCGAGCGATAACTGGGTGTCGTCGACAATCACTTCCATGTGCTTCTCTTCGGGATCGATGATCGAGACCCGCGAGATCTTGGCCGGGCTCAGTGCATGCGTGGCAAACTCCACCGCATTCTCGCTGTACTGGATGATGTCAATTTTTTCGCCGCGCAGCTCACGAATGATGCTCTGCACGCGCATGCCCTTCATGCCGACGCAGGCGCCGACGCTGTCGACGTCACGGTCGCGGCTGGAGACCGCGATCTTGGTGCGCTCGCCGGCTTCCCGGGCACAGCTCTTAATGACGACGGTGTTGTCGTAGATCTCTGGCACTTCCTGTTCAAACAGGCGCATGACGAGTTCGGCTGCCGCGCGCGAGACAATGACGCCCGCATTCTTGCCGGTCTTCTCTACCGCCTTGATGACGACGCGAACCCGGTCGCCAATGCTATAGCTTTCCAGCTTCGACTGTTCCTTGGCAGGCAGGCGCGCTTCTGTCTTGCCCAGATCCACCACCAGATCCCGGGTCTCGATGCGCTTAATGACACAGTTCGCCAATTCGCCGACACGGCCGGCAAATTCGCCGTATACATTCTCGCGCTCGGCCTCGCGTACCTTCTGCAGAATTACCTGCTTGGCAATCTGCGCAGAAATACGGCCCAGGGCATCCATGGACAGTTGCTGGCGAATCTCATCGCCGATCTGTGGGGCAGGAATCTTATTCTTCTTTGCCTCATCGATGGTCCACTCGTTGATCGGGTCTTCCACCGTCTCCACAATTTTCTTCAGGGCAAAGACCTGGATACCCAGCTTCGGGTCAACTTCAGCGGCCATTTCGCCCGTGCTCTTGAACTGCTTGCGGGCTGCCAGGATGACAGCATCTTTGACGGCGTCAAAGATGATCTGCGCGTCGATGCCTTTTTCCTTAGCAAGCATTTCAATGGATTGATAGATCGTAGCCAATGTGATTAACCTCTGTCAGAATTCCGTGTTACCACTCGTACTTCAGGTTGGCTTTGTCGATGTCAGCCAACGCGATCACCATCGTCTGGTCCGGCGCCACTTCGAGCGTTACACGCTCCCCGTCGAAAGCAGTAAGTTTCCCATCGAAAGTCTTACGCTTCTCAATTGCTTCACGCAACTGGATCTTAGCCTTCTTGCCTAAGAAACGTTCATAATCTTTGGGCTTCAAGAGTGGCCGGTCAACGCCCGGGCTACTCACTTCGAGAGTGTAAGCACCGTCGCCAAGCACCTCTTCGGCATCGAGCAGATCGCCCATTTGGTGCGAGACTGCCTGGCAATCGTCATGCGTGACGCCTTCCGGCTTGTCGATGAAAAGGCGAACAACCCGGTGCTTGCCGCCGCCCAGCAAACGGGCTTCGACTAACTCGAGGCCAGCTGCTTGTGCCACCTGCTCGGCGATTTCTTGGATGCGGTCTGAACTGATTGATTTCATGAAGCCAAGTTCGATAAAGGGACCAATAAAAAAGTGGGCTTGCGCCCACTCATAGGTAAAAGAACTCTCTATCAAAGTATACACCTACCGGCGCGATTTGAAAAACTCCAGTAGCAATGCAGTGCATTCCGCTCCTAAAATGCCTTCCTCCACAGAAACGGCATGATTGAGCAATTCCGAGTCGGCGATCTGGAATTTACTGCGTACTCCCCCGAAACGGAGATCGCGAGCGCCGAAAACAAGGCGTTCGATGCGGGCGTTGATCAAGGCTCCGGCGCACATCGGGCAGGGTTCGAGCGTGCAATACAGCGTTGCCCCATCCAGGCGGTAGTTGCCGATTTTCTTTCCAGCCTGCCGAATGGCCAGAATTTCGGCATGGGCGGTGGGGTCGGAGGCCGCAATGGGGGTATTCCACGCTTCTGCCAGCAACTCTCCCTTTGTGCCAACCAGCACCGCGCCGACTGGCACCTCGCCGCTGGCTTCGCCGTGTCTGGCGAGGGCAATCGCCCGCTGCATCCAATGCTCGTCGCTGGGTCTCACAACAGATCGCCGCGCAGCGGTTGCCGCTGTGCAAAGGCCTCCCCATAGCGGACGCCGATCATTTCTCCCAAGCGCCGGCCCTCACGGTCTGCGCGCTCGATTGCCTCCTCAATCTCGGCAAAAAGTGTCGTATAACACCGGAGCGCCGCTATCTTTTTGTCCCAGAATTCCGTCACATCAACCACAAAAGAGGGGGCAGACGAGGCGCCTCCGGCAAAGACCACTCGCTCCGTGCGATGCGGGGCTAAATAGTCATCGAGTTTGGACAAGCCCGCCAGATAGGCGGCATTCTCTACCAACAGGCTCGCGGCGAGCGAATCCGGATGGCGGTCTTCCCAATGGGTGGCAATCAGCACCTTGGGCTTGAGCCGTTTCACTTCTCCGGTGACGCTCATGCGCGACATGATGGTGTCTTCGAGCCGGCCATCCGGGAACCCGGCGGAACCGCGCCACACGACGCCTAATGTCGCTGCGGCGCGGTCGGCCTCATCGAGCTTCAGGTCTGATTGTGAAAACGAACCCGCTTCCCCGGAGGTGAGGTCGAGAATCGCCACCCGCTTTCCTGCGCGACTCAGCTTGGCGATGGTGCCTCCGCAATAGAACTCTGCTGTACCCGGGTGTGCCAGCATCGCTGCCACATCCACTTCCGGCAGATTATCCAGATACTGACTCGCCATCCGTCTTACCATCGATCCTCCAACCGGAGAGCCGAACGGCGTCGCGTTGGCATCAACCGGATCAAAATTACGCCGGCGAGAAAGCCGCCGACATGTGCAAACCAGGCCGTGCCGCCACCGTTGGCGGATGCATTCGCGAGTTGGCCCACCCCGCTGAAGAGCTGCACGACAAACCAATAGCCGATCATCAAGAAGGCCGGCACATCAATCGTCGTGATGAAAAAGATGAAGATCACCAGCGTATGCACCCGGGCATGGGGAAAGCTCACCAGATAAGCTCCCATGACGCCGGAGATCGCTCCGCTGGCGCCAATCGCCGGTACACTCGATTCGGGATTGAAGTAGACGTGCAGCAGTCCGCCTGCAACCCCGCACAACAAGTAGAAGACCAGGTACTGCCCGTGGCCCAGGATGTCCTCAATGTTGTCGCCAAAGATCCACAAAAACCACATGTTCCCCAGCACGTGCATCCAGCCGCCGTGCAGAAACATGGAGGTGAAAATATCAAGGAACTGGAAATGGCTGGGGACGGTTCCCCAATGCGACAGAAAGTAGTGGAGCGTATAGTCATCGAGCGTGAGCTCATAGAAGAACGCAAGCAGATTGGCAAGGATCAACGCCACTGTAACCAGCGGCATCGTTTCGCTACGCAGTGAATCCCGGAGCGGGAACACGTTCTAGAGTCTCCTTTGAATCTCGTCCATCACGCGCCTGTCTGCCCGTGCCATCAAGGCTAGCGCCTTTTCCTTATCGGCAATGCCGCCGCGGGCGCCAATCGCTGTGCAGTTTAATGCTGCCATCGCATTCGAGAAGTCGAGAACCTGCTGGATCTCCCAGCCCGCCAACACACCGTAGCAGAAGCCCCCGTGGAAGACATCGCCAGCACCGGTGGTGTCGACGCAATTGACGACAAAGGCAGGCGAATAGTGAAACTTTCCGGCCACGCGCGCGAGAGTGCCATGCGCCCCTAAGGTCATGGCGGCGCAGTGGATCCCGTACTCTTCCTGGATCAGCTCGAGCGCTTTTAACGGGTCGCTCTGGTGGGTCCATTGGATCGGGAACTCGCTTGAGGCAATCAGGTAGTCGACATAGGGCAGGACGCGCTCAAAGCCCTTGTAAATGGTGTCGACATCGACGGTGACCGGAATTCCATGCTCCCGCGCAATCCGTGCGGCCTTCTCCATGGCCGGGGTATCGTGGCCATCAATGTGGAGGAGGCGTGAGGACTTGATCATCGACTCGTCGATCTCACTGGGATCGAGCCGGAGACAGTCCGGCCGTTGCCAGAAAACGGTGCGCTCGCCGGTGGACTGGTCGATGATGATGTAGGCGCTCTGGTTCTGGCAGCCTTTGCGTTGCTGGACATGATCGAGGTTGATCCCCGATCCCTGCAGGCTCTCGATCTGGATGCGGCCACGCTCGTCGTCGCCGACGGTTCCAATGTACTTGGTCCGCAATCCGAGCTTCGCGCAGGTCACCATTGCGCTTGCCACCTGCCCTCCCGGACTCAGAATTTCATGGGTAAAAGGCCCCTTGCCGGCGTAAGAAGGGAAGTGGGGAACGATGATCAGGGTATCGGTGGCATTCAAGCCGATGCCAACGACGTCAAACTCGGACATTTATCCAGAGTACAGTGAAGCGCCCGCCGCTATTTCTGGGGAGGCATCTTGTAGACGTAAATTTTGTGGCCGCGGCGGAAAGCATCCACCTTTTCTTCCTGATTTGCCTTCCAGCCCTCAATCTCATAATCGTGCGAGATGACCCGCGCCCCGGGCTTGAGACTCTTCTCCAGTTTGGGCTTCAGCGTGTTGTTGCTGTCGCGCAACAGATAGAGAATCACGACATCGGCTTCCGAGAGGTCAGCATCAAAGACGTCCCCATGGATCAGGTGCACCCGGTCACTCAGTCCGAGGCGCTTGACTTCCTCCTGACTCGATTTGACCAGCCGGGAAGACAGCTCAATCCCCACCGCCTTGGCATCGTACTTCTGTGCGGCCGCAATCACCACCCTGCCATCGCCACTTCCGAGGTCATACACTTTTTCGCCGGGCTTGATCTTGGCCAATTCGAGCATCCGGTCGACGATAAGATAAGGGCTCGGCACATACGGCGCCAGCTGATTCGGATGGATCTCGGGCTTTTGCGCAAAGATCGCACCGGCCGTCAGTATCGTCGCCATCAGGATTTTCATTGTGCTACCGCTACTCCCACTTTCCTATTTTGCTTCGCCTTGCCGATTTTCCCCACCATCTCGCTGACTGCGAACCAAAGGTCGCGGGGACGGGAAATCGTGTACTCAACACCCCGGAAGTGCTTGACGGCATGGCCGATCGAATCGCGCCACGGAATCTGTTGCGGATAGAGATTGTAGTTCAGATAGAACACCGGGTAGTCCAGTGTACCTACACTTTTCAACGCATCCTGAGGCACATTCTGATCGAGCAGCACCTTCGGTCCGGCAAAGATGACGGCATCGAATTGCTCGTTGCCCACGACTTCCCGCTGGAGCAGATCGCTCAGAAACTCGGTCTCGGAATTCTTCGTGCCCAACTTTTTGATGTCGATCGTTCCCAGCTTCAGATCGCGCAAGGCTTCCCCGATTTTCGGGAAATCGATGCGATCCGCTTTTTCTTGCTTGTACAACACCTTTTGGTCCTGCATATTGAACGCGACCAGTGAAAACTTCCCGATCCGGGGATCGCGGCTGATCGTGCGCAAAATGCTCACTAGTGCCGACGTGTCTACAGGCTGTAAGGTTGCGGAACGTGATTTTTGGGGTGCGAAATTGATGAGAACTTTGATGTTGAGCGGAATTTCCCCTACCGCGCGGGCTACGGGCGGCTCTTCGTAGAACTGTTCGGACTCAGATGGCTGCACGGATTCGGCCAGGGCGCTCATCTCAATCGTCTTGTCTTTGGGGGGGAGCACCGCCTCCACCTTCCAGCTATTCGAACAGACCCGCTCGGAGCGATCGCGCATCAACCAATCGATCTGATACTTGCCTTCGCCAATGTCAAAGCCGCCCTGAAGATAGGCCTCGCCCTTGGCGTCGTCGTCGAGCTGCGGCACACGCACCCGCTGGATGAAGTAACGGTCGCCTTCTGGATTGCCTTCTGGACGCACGCGGAAGATGATGGTAAGCAAATTGTCCGATCCGGCCAACTCGCGCATCGGGACTGTCACCTCAAATCCGGCATGGAATTTCAGATCGAAGCCAAGCAGGGCCTTGGCGTCGTCCACTTTACACGGAAGGTCTTGGCGAGCTTCCCCCGCTTCGAGAACAGCCATGTCCGTCCCGAACATGCGCGGCGACTTTCCTCCTGCCAGGAAATTCTGTCCCGCGAGGGGGACTGGAATCATGAGGCCTGCCACCAAGCCGAAATTGATCAGGTTCGACGAGAAGTACAACATCGAACGACTCCCTCAGAGTATTTAAGCGAAATAAATTAAGATTTTGACTGCTGGGCGCTCTAGCGGACGCCGGAATGACTTAGCACGTATTCTAAACACTTCAGTTCGGAAAATTAAGCCCGGGGCTCTCATTTCCCATCGGATTTTTTTCTGCAAACGATAGCGCTGGAACCACGTGCAGGTCGTGATAGCCTCTCGAATATGAAACTTCTCATGTTCGAGCGCCCCGGCGGTCCGCCGGAAGCGGGCGTTCTCGCAGCCAATGGCTCGGAGATCGTTCCTCTGGCCGGAGCTGGCTTTTCCTGCGTTTATTCGATTGTTCAGGGTGGGGCGACTGCTCTGGCCAAGGTGAAAGACTTCGCGGGCAGCGCCAGTGCTCGTGTCCCGCTCGAGAGTGTCCGCATTCTTGCGCCCATTCATCGTCCTCCGAAATTCATCTGCATCGGACTCAACTACCGCGATCACGCAATTGAGTCGAACATGGCCATCCCTGAGATCCCTACGGTGTTCAATAAGTTTCCGAGTGTGGTCATTGGCCCCGGCGACAACATCGTCCTGCCGAAAATGTCGGAGAAACCGGACTACGAAGCCGAATTTGCCTTCGTCATCGGCAAGACCGGCAAGAATATCAAGGGCGAAGACTGGCGCGACTATGTGTTCGGCTACACCAATGTGAACGATGTCAGTGCGCGTGACATCCAATTGAAGGGCACGACGCAGTGGCTGATGGGCAAGACCTTTGACACCTTCGCCCCGATGGGGCCCTATCTGGTCACCGCTGACGAGGTGCCCGATCCGCACAATCTGAATGTCAAGCTCACCCTGAATGGCGAAGTAATGCAGAACAGCTCCACCAAAGAGCTGATCTTCAACATCCCGCAGTTGCTCGAATATCTATCGAGTGTGTTTACGCTTGAGCCGGGCGACATTGTCTCCACCGGCACGCCTCCCGGCGTGGGCATGGCCAAGAAGCCGAACCCGGTCTTCCTCAAGCCCGGCGATCATTGCATCGTCGAGGTGGAAGGTCTCGGCCAGTTGCACAATCCCGTCGTCGGCGAATAGCTGTTTAGCAACGAATGAAGTCGGCCCCCCGCTCTGCAACCATGAGCGTGGGGGCCAATGTATTTCCACTGGGAATAATCGGCATGATGCTCGCGTCGATGATGCGCAAACCCGGCACTTCATGCACCTTGAGATCGCTGTCGACGACGGCCATCCGGTCGGAACCCATCCGGCAGGTGCCGCAGGCATGCCACATGACATCGTAGGTGATCTCGGGTTGCGCGCTGCCCATGCGTTCGCCGATGGCGCGAGCCCGGGCCATGCCGCGCTCAAGAGTGCGGCGGTCTTCCGGTTCTTCAAGGACGTTCAGGCGGATGAGCGGACCGTCGTTCGGGTCGGCGCTGCGGAGCCGGAGATAGCCCCGGCTGAAAGGACGCAAAAGCACGGTCCAGAGGGTAAAACCATTGGCTCGCGAGGTGCGCGGGACAAAGTTGAGTTGCAGGTCGGGCGCCGGGGCTTCTGGATAACTCTTCAAATAGGCCAGCGCTTCGACGACGGGTGAACTCAGTGGGCCGATGCCGGAGATCCAATAGCGAATCTGATCCATCAGGCCAGGGTTGCTGGCCAACTGGGGCGGGGCAGCGGCAAAGAATTCCTGTCCGGCGCGGACATGATCCTGCAGATTCTCGCCGACACCCGGCAGATCCACCAGCACCTGTACGCCGCTGTCCTCGAGATGAGAAGCTGGTCCGATGCCGCTGCGCAAAAGAATGGTGGGCGTCTGGATGGCTCCGGCGCACAGCACCACTTCATAGCGGGCATTGAATCGTTCGATCTTGCCGTCGCGCAACACCTCGACGCCGCGGGCACGTCCCTCTTCAAGGAGCACCCGGACGACATTCGCTCCGCTGACCACCGTCAGGTTCGGGCGATCCTTCATCGGGCGTTCGAGAAAGATGTCGGCCGCGGTAGGCTTCTTGCCGTTGCGCTGCATCACCTCGCAGGCTTCCGCCCCTTCGCTCGTGCCCTGTTTCAGGAACTCGGTGGTGAAGGGGTGTAGCTTGCGCAAGGTCTCGACGGGCAGGCCTTGCTTCAAGCTCTTCTCAAAATAAGGCGAGACATAATCCCAGCCCCAACCGGCATTGCCCAGTTCCCGCCACGCGTCGTAGTCGTAGCGATCGCCTTTGGCATAGATGCCGGCATAGAGAGCGGTGGAGCCACCCAGCGCCTTGCCGCGCGGGTAGGCGAGCCGCTTGCGTTCGAGATAGGGTTCTTCTTCGGTTTGCAGATTCCAATCGAGAGGGCCGCCGAGGGCCTTTCGCCACGAGAGGGGGACCCGCGCTTCCGGTCCTGGATCGGCGACGCCTGCTTCGAGAAGCAGGACATTCAACTGGCGCAATTCACTCAAGCGGGCGGCCACGACGCAGCCTGCTGCGCCTCCGCCCACTACGATGTAGTCGGTTACCAACTTTTCAGCTTAAGCCTTAAGGCGTGAGGCCGTCCCAAACTCTGTCGTCATGGAACCAGAGAAAGACTGTTTCGCCGGAAAATTTTCGCTGGACCGCCTCGATCTGATCGTTATCGAGAACGGCAAAGTAGCGGTATTCGCCGGAGCCGAGCACTCCGGCGACGGAGACGCTGCCGAGTCCCCGGATGGGCGTGGCGATCTTCATCAGAAGGCCGACCTTGTTTGCCGCCTTTTCGGCGAAGCCGGGCCGCGCGGCAGCTTCGCGATAGGCCTTGCCGATCCCGGCGGGGGCCGTCCAGGAGGTACATTCGGCGCGCAGATCGCCAGCGACCACCTTCGGGTCTGCAGCGGCGAGTTTGGTGGCTGCCTGTGCAGGGCGATTGAAAAGCAGGATGCCGCGTACGCCGGGCAATCCGGACACAGGGCCGGCGCTCTCGAGCGCCCCGGACTTCCACATTTCCCGGATGTGTTGCAGGTGAGAGGTCTGGAGTTGCTTGCTGCGTTCAGGGCTGAGTTTGCCGGAATTGGGGCCGTCTTTGAGGAAGCAGAGCTGGTAGTCGGCGGCGAAGGCGGAGATTGTGAAGAGAATGCAGCAGAATCGACGGAAATACGTCATAGGAGTGCCTTACCTGTTATACTTCAGAAGTCTACCCACCGCCGTCGGGGCGTGGCTCAGCCTGGTAGAGCGCCTGGTTCGGGACCAGGAGGCCGGAGGTTCGAATCCTCTCGCCCCGACCATTTTCCTTAATACAAAGATTTATAGGTTCAGCCGCCAGAGGGTTTCGCTCGCGGCGACTTTTTTGATTGTGTGCATCCTTTACCTCGTGCGTGCGATATAACTCAGTCGGTATCGTCTCATTCTGTAGGTGGACCTAACGTTTCGTTGTTGAACGATTCACTTGTCTTCCAAAAACTGATGTAGGTGCTCGACTGAATTCCAGGACTGTGTATGTGCGACGAGCCGAATATACTGTTCCTGTTCCGGCATTTCGTGAATGACACGATAAGGGAACGAACGCTTCACGAATTCAACATCAGCTTGGTGGAAGTGTTTCGATCTGACAATTGAGTCCGACACTTCGCTGATCGCCCGGTTGTATCCACCTTTCAAGTCCACCTTATCCCGGCGCATGTGAAACTCGATTCGACTATCCAATTTCGTTTCGGTTTTCATCGCGAAACTGATGGCGATATCGATATCGCCGACCGTATTGTCTTCGCGTCGCATATAGCTGCCGTAAACAATGGCTTCTTGCACGAAGAACGCGAATTTACGGTTCGAGTTCGCTTTTGCGATGCGTACTCCAAAAGCCGAGAACAACTCATCCGCTTTTTTAAGGGTTAGCCTTTGGGTAGACTGTTTCTTCTTCGACCTCCAACCCGCAGAGATCAGCGCTCGGTTCAACGTCCTGTCCTGTTTGGCATCTTTGGCGAGAAAGTCGAACAGGTCTTTCGGTGTTTGGAAGGACCTATTAAATGTCTTCTCCGCAACCTGAAATATATTCGGTGAATCGACTTGTGGTGCAAGCGGCCCAAAATCAGTCAGGTGCTCACCCGCCATGGTTTGAAAGACTTCGAGCGCAGTTGTGAATTCAAACCCAAATAGCTGGGTGGCCTTCGTCATGAAGATATCTTGTTGCTCGAACCGTTCGTTCTGAAGTGTCGCGACCAGATCGGCGTCGTTTGTGAACTTCCGTCCGTAAAGCTTCTCCGCCAACTTTAGATTCTTCTTGCCGAGCTTGTGCATCCATCTTGCAGGACTCTCCTGTTGCTCGGGCTGCTTGATGAGTCTCTTTGTCGTTTTGTTCATGGACGTGTTCAATTCCAGCGCTATCGGGCTTCGACCGATTGGGAGTGCTGTGCCAATTCGCGATTCACACTTTAAACGGCATGCTACATCAATCGCGGTAAGAATTTAGGGCTCGCACTGAGTGCGTGCTACTCACTACTTTCGCCGCTATGAATAGGCCACGGGTCTCTTAATTTAGAGAAACACGCCTGCGAGCGAATCGCGGATCAAGCCGCGCCCAGTACGCGATCGTAAAATCGAAACTCATCCGGCGAAGACCGCCCGCGTTTGGCGATGCGGGGCCTCCAATGTTCACAGGGGTGCAAGGCACTATAGGCCGCGCAGTTGATGGCGCCCCTGCTTTAACCGTATAATCCCGGTTCATGCTTTATCGCCATTTTCTAGTCGCCCTGGGCGCACTACTCGCGCTTGTCCCCGTCGGACAAGCCCAGTCTCTTGATCTCACAAAGGCCGTCATCCGGACGGCAGGCACACTCTCTAGCCGCGAGGAACGGGCGGTGACGATGCTCATCGAAGAGGTGGAACGCCGCAGCGGAGTGCGCTGGCGCCGCGAGACGGCAAACGCCACAACGGCTCCCTCCATTCAGATCGGTCAGCGGACGGCCATCCAGCCCCCTGCCGGTTCTACCTTTACCGAGTCGAGGGCGGAAGGCTTCAATAACGGAATCCGGCCCGGAAACTCGCAGGTGTATGTCGCGGGCAACGATTCCCGTGGCATCCTTTTCGGCGTCGGCCATCTGCTGCGGCATCTCGAAATGCGGCGTGGCTCAGTCACCCTATCTACCTCCTACAAGGCGGCAACGGCCCCGGAATCGAAGCTGCGGGGCCACCAGCTTGGCTACCGTCCGAAGACGAATTCCTACGACGGCTGGAGCGTCCCCATGTGGGAGCAGTACATCCGCGACCTGATCGTGTTCGGCATCAATGCGGTCGAACTGATTCCGCCGCGTTCCGATGACGACCCCGACAGCCCGCACTTTCCCGCGCCCCCGATGGAGACAATGATCGCCGTCTCAAAGATCCTCGACGATTACGGCCTCGATGTCTGGGTCTGGTACCCGGCCATGGATGACGACTACTCCGATCCAAAGACCGTCGAGTTTGCCTTGCGCGAGTGGGGCGAAGTGTTCCGGAAGCTGCCGCGTGTCGATGCCGTTCTGGTTCCGGCGGGCGACCCTGGCCATACCCCGGCCCCCATCCTGATGCCTTTCCTCGAGAAGCAGACAGCCAACCTGCGCAAGTACCACCCGAAGGCTCAGATGTGGCTTGCTCCGCAGGGCTTTCAAAGCGACAGCATCGAGTTCTTCTTTGAGACCATGGCCAAGCATCCTGCCTGGCTGACCGGCATCACCTACGGGCCGCAAACGCGCATTAGCCTGCCCGAATTGCGCAAGCGCCTTCCCGCCGATATTCCGATTCGCCACTATCCCGATATCGCCCATAGCCGTCAGGCGCAATACCCGGTGCCAGATTGGGACTATGCGATTGCCGTCACCTCCTCTCGGGAACCGATCAATCCGCGGCCGGTCGATCAGGCTTCGATCTTCCACACGCAGCAGAAGTACGCGATGGGCTTCATTACTTATTCCGAAGGCTGCAATGACGACGTGAACAAAGCGATCTGGAGCGGCCTGGGCTGGAACCAGAAGACGCCGCTCATCGAGATTCTGCGTGACTACGCGCGCTACTACATTGGCCCGGACTTTACCGACGACTTTGCCCATGGCCTCTTGTCGCTGGAGCAGAACTGGCGCGGCCTGGTCAGCAGCAATCCGGGAATCGAGACGACGCTGCGGCAGTTTCAAGAGATGGAGCGCCGGGCGCTTCCGTCGCAGATGCTGAACTGGCGCTTTCAGCAGGCGCTGTACCGTGCCTACTATGACGCCTATGTGCGGCGGCGTCTGCTGACCGAGACGGCGGCAGAACAGACGGCGATGAGCATGCTGGAGCGCGCGATCAGCGGGTCGATTCCGTCGAATGACGCGATGCAGAATGCGGAGACGACTCTGTTCTCGACCACAGGCGACAACGCCTTGCGCACCCGCGTGTTCCAGTTGGCCGAGGCGCTCTACCAGAGCATCCGCATGCAACTGAGCGTACCTCTCTATCGTGGCGAAAGCGGCCGTGGCAACACGCTCGACACGGTGGATGCGCCGCTCAATAGCCGCAATTGGCTTCGTTCGCAATTTAATGAGATCCGCAAGCTGCCCGCCGAGAAGGATCGTGTCGCACAGCTCTCGAAGATCGTGAACTGGACTGATCCTGGCCCTGGCGGCTACTATGACGACCTGGGCCGTGAAGGCGCGCAACCGCATCTGGTGCCGGGTGTTGGCTTTAAGGACGATCCGCAGTTCTTCCAGACCCCGGTTGCCTTCTTCATTACCACCGGGCAAGGCCGCAGCTCCTGGTGGGACCAGATGATGGCGCTCTATGAGAACACGCTGCGCTTGCGCTACAACGACCTCGATTCGAATGCGAAGTATCGCGTCCGGGTAGTCTATGGCGCGGGGCCCCTACGGCTCCAGACTGGCACCGGCGTCGAGATCCATGGCTATGTCGAGAAGCCTTTTGAAGTGCTCGAATACGACCTCCCCAGCGGTGCGATTCAGAACGGAAGCCTAACGCTCCAGTGGAATCGCACGCCGGGTGGTGGTGGACCTGGCCGTGGGTGCCAGGTGTCTGAGGTGTGGCTGGTGAAGCTACGCTGAGCGCCGCAAACACTCGGCCTGATCGCCGCGGCCGGTGATCAGCTCATCGATCTCAGAGAGAAAGAGACCGTGCGCTAAGAGGCCAGGAATCGAAGTCAGCTTCCTGGCCAGCGCCTCGGGGTTGGAGAGCAAACCGAAGCGGGCGTCGAGCACGGCATTGCCCTGGTCGGTGGCAAACAAGCTGCCATCGGCCTTGCGGCGCAGGCTCACTTGCGCACCCATTGCAGCGACTGCGGCTTGGACAAAGCCCGCGGCAAAGGGCAGCACTTCAATGGGCAGCTTGGCGGCGCCAATCTGCGGCACCAGCTTGCTCGAATCGATGATGCAGATCATCCGCGTGGCCGCTTGGGCGACAATCTTCTCGCGCAGGAAGGCGCCGCCGCCGCCCTTGATCGCTACCAGATTCGAATCGATCTCGTCGGCGCCGTCAATGGCGATGTCGATCTTCTGGTGTTCGTCAAAGTTGGTGAGTGGGATGCCCAGGCTGCGCGCGAGTGCTTCGGTGGCGAGCGAGGTGGGGATTGCGACAATCTGCAGCCCCTCCCGCACTCGCCTTCCGATTTCGCGAATCGCATGAGCGGCTGTACTGCCTGTGCCGAGGCCGACCACCTGGCCGTCCTCGACAAATTCAACTGCTCGTCGCGCGGCGACGAGCTTTTCTGCGTCTAAATTCACCATCGGCTCAGGCAAACGGGCTTCGCTTCATGGCGTAGTCCATGGATTCCTGCGGCACGGTGTACTTGCTGTAGGCACGGTTGCCCAGATAGTTCAGGTCCTTGACGCCGATCGGGCTGGTGTAGAACGCATCGACGGTCATCTTGCGCACCCAGTCGAAGAACACGATTCCGGGGCCCAGTTCATTGGCCCGTTGGACGGTGTAGCCACTGAAATCCTTGTACAGCGAGGACTTCTGGTAGACCAGTTCTTCGCCGCGCCGGGCGGCTTCTGCGCGTTCGGCAGCCACCAGGACGTCGAGCATCTCCGTCTGTTGCGCGGGCTTTGCGCCGACGAAAGTCGTCTGGTAGCGCTTGCGCATCTCAGAATCGAGCCAGGCAAGCCCACCGTGGAAGATGTCGGCCAGCTTCTCGTTCTGGCTCGAAAGCGTATCGATGAACTCGGGCGCGCCGGCATCGCGCGCACTGCCCGATTTCTCGTCCTTGGGCACGATCAACTCGGCCAAGCGCTCGAGCGTCTTGAACTCGTTCGGCTCAAAGGCTTTCACCTTGTAGTTGCCGCGCGCCTTCTCGGCTGCGGTCTCGGTATGAACTTGCTGTGCGGCATCGAGATCCATCGAGCCCACGGCTGTCAGCGCGATGGCTAAGCCGCGAATCAGCGCGCGGCGGTCAAATGTTTCGACGGAAACGAAGTTAGACATTGCCCTTCCTCAATTCTTCGGCCATGTAGTCGCAAGCGCGCCAGGCGAGAGCGTTGATGGTGAGAGTGGGATTCTTGTCCGGATTGGAGACGAAGCTCGCCCCATCCATGACGAATAGATTTTTCACTTCATGCGATTGGCAATAGCCATTCAGCACGGAATTCTTTGCTGAGGTGCCCATGCGCGCGCCACCCACCTCGTGGATGATCGTGCCGGGAACCGAGATGCCGTCGGCTTCGCGCTGTGCGGCGCTCAGGCCAGAGACGCGGCCGCCCATCGTCGTGATGATGTCGGCAAAGGTCTTTTCCATGTGCCGGGCTTGCCGCCATTCGTGGTCGCTCCACTTGAAATGGAACTTCAACACGGGGATGCCCCAGCGATCGACCACATTGGGATCGATCTCGCAGTAGGAATGATCGTTCGGGATCATTTCGCCACGGCCGGCAAAGGCAATCGCCGCCCCGTAGCCGTCGCGAATCTGCTTCTTCATGTCCGCGCCATAGCCATAGCGCCGGGCCGCTCCATGATAGGAGCCGACACCGGGCATGCCATAGCCGCCGCCAATTTCGATGTGATAGCCGCGCGGGAAATCGAGCTTCTTGTGCTGATCCCATAGCCACCAGGGCATGAACAAGTGCGCCCCGCCGTAACCGTCGGTGTCATAGTGCGGCATGCCTTCCATGGCCGGAACATAACCGGACAATCCAAAGCCCACCGTGTCCATCAGGAAGCGTCCAAGCAGGCCCGAACCATTGCCGATGCCGTTGGGGAATTCCTTGGTCTTTGAGTTCAACAGGATGCGCGTCGATTCACAGGCGCTGGCGGCCAGAATCACGGTTTTCGCACGGATAATCTGCTCTGTGCGTGTCTTCTTGTCGATGAACAGGATGCCGGTGGCCTTGCCGTTGCCGTCCATCAACACCTCGCGCACCATCGCGAGGTCAAAGATCTTCAGCCGGCCGGACTTCATGGCCGGGAACACCTGTACCTGCGCCGAGGAGTAAGCCGATGCGGTCTGGCAACCGCGGCCGCACTGGCCGCAATAGTGGCAAGGCGCGCGGCCATTCAAGGCCTTGGTGATGATCGCCCGGCGATTCGCAATGCAGATGATGCCGAGCTTGTCGCAAGCCTTCTTGATCAGCGCTTCGTGCACCTTCGGCGGCGGCGCGGTGTGGAACTTGCCATCGGGGCAGGACGCTACATTCTCTTGGGTGCCGCAGACGCCGATGAACTCTTCGGCCTTGTCGTAATAGGGTGCGATGTCCTGGTAGCTGATGGGCCAGTTGGTACCCAGACCGTCCTTGTCGTGCGGCTTGAAGTCATATTCGGCAAAGCGGAAGGACATGCGGCCGTAGTGGTTGGTGCGTCCACCGAGAATCCGGGAGCGGAACCACTGGAACTGGCTGCCTTCGCCGACGGTGTAGGGCTCGCCTTCGAGCTGCCAACCGCCACTGGTGGTCGAAAAGAAGCCAAAGGGCTTTCCTTTGCCAAAATACTGGGCGCCGCCTTCTTCCGCGCCACGATGGTCGTAGTCAGAGGGCCATTTGTGTTCTTTGAACTCGGTGCGCGGGTCCAGCATCGGGCCTGCTTCGAGCAGGGCCACTTTCAGGCCCTTCTCGATCAATACCTGAACGGCTGTGCCGCCACCCGCGCCGGAGCCGACAACTACGGCATCATACGTGTCTTGATTGCGTGGATTTTGGGGCATGAAATTCTAGCTGCTTGTAACAGTTTATACGCCCCTACTCTGGGAGGCCAAAGGCAAGAATGGCGCCACCCGCGGCAATGGCAATGAACTGCCTGCCGCCGGCGCGATAGCTCATTGGAGAAGCCTTCCACAACTGGCTGGTTTGGAAGTGCCAGAGCGGTGCTCCGGTCTTGGCGTCGACGGCGGCAAAGGCGCCGCTATCCTCGCCAAAGAAGACCAGCCCGCCGTCGGTAGACAGCACACCGCCCCAGGAATTCGCGCTGCCAATCTGCGGGTATTCCCAGGCGATCTTGCCGGTTGCGACGTGGATCGCGCGCAGGATTTTTTCGCCATTCTCACCCGGCACGCGGTTGGTGCCGCCTCCGTAGAAACTCTTTCCGGGCTCCCACCACGCCGCCGACTTCAGATAGATGCTGCAACGCTCGAGCGTCATCACATAGAAGAGGCCAGTGGCCGCGCTGTAGCTGCTGGACATCCAATTGGACGCGCCTTCGACGGCAGGACAGGCCTGCGTGCCTGCTTCGCTTGGCTCTTTGCCCGGCACCAGGATCGGCCGGCCTGTTTGGGTGAGTCCACTCGCCCAATCCATCTTCTTGACGTACTTTTCGCCGAGCAGAAATTCGCCGCTTACCCGGTCCAGCACATAGAAGAAGCCGTTGCGGTTGGCCTGCAACAAAAGTTTTCTCGGCTTGCCTTGGAAGGGGGCATCCACCAGCAACACCGGTTGTGCGGCGTCCCAATCGTGCAGATCGTGCGGGGTGAACTGGAAGTACCAGCGGCGCTTGCCGGTTTCTGGTTCGAGCGCCAGCACAGAGCTGGTATAGAGGTTGTCGCCAATCCGCTCGTCGCCGTTATAGTCGGGGCAGGGATTGCCGGTGGTCCAATACAACAGGGAGAGTTGCGGATCGTAGGACCCAGTGAGCCAAGGAGCGCCACAGCCATGCTCGATCGCGCGGCCTTTCCATGTGGCCGCTTCGGGGTCGCCCGGCGCAGGCATCGTCCAATGCCTCCAGACTTCCTCGCCTGTCGAGGCGCGATAGGCGGCGATAAAACCGCGTGCGCCCTCATCGCCGCCAGAACTGCCGGTGATCACCAGATCTTTCACAATCAACGGCGCCGAGGTAGTGCCGTAGTGCTCCTTGAAGTCGGCCATCTTCGTGTCCCAGATCAGTTTGCCGCTCAGCCGGTCGAGCGCGAGCAGATGGGCATGATCGGTCACCAAAAAGACGCGGTCTCCCAGCAGCGCGACACCACGATTGATGGCGCTGGCCGCATCGCCGATGACGCCCTTGGTGAGCGGCATCTGGAAGTGCCAGATCTGCCGCCCACTACGGGCATCAAGCGCAAACACTTCATTCGCCGCACTCATGTACATCACGCCGTTTGCGACAAGCGGCGTGCCTTCGAGGCGCTTTGCGTTCGGGAGGGTGAAGATCCAGCGCGGCGCAAGCTTGCTGACATTGCCACGGTGGATCTCGCGCAGGCTGCTGTGCCGGTTGCCGTTCAGATTGCCGTTGTAGGTGGGCCATTCGCCTTCTTGCGGCTGGGCGATGGAGGCGAAGCTCAGCGGCTCCGGGCTTTCGATGCGAGACGCGGCGCGATCGATCAGATAGAGACGCCCGTCGCGGCCGAGCAACTGCTGATCGAAGTTGCTCTCGTTTTGCACCAGGCCTTCGATGCTGCGGCCCCCAACGGTGACCGTCTTCTCGACCGCCTTCTGCTGGCGGGGAGCTCTCGATTCGATATAGCCCACCACGGCGTTCATCTCGTCGTCTGAAAACGCAAAGGCGGGCATGCCGCTGGCGGGCTTGCCGTTGCGAATGATCTCGCGCGACACGGGGTGGGCTATCAGGCTTGGGCCTCGTTCGCCGCCTGCGGCGTCCGCGCCATGGCACATCGCACAGCGGGCTTCAAAGAGACGTTTTCCAGAGGGCGTTTGGGCCAGACATGCCAGAGGCAGTAGCAAGAGGGCAAAGCGCTTCATCTAGCCTCGAAACGCGTAGCGCGTCGCCGTCCATTTCGCATTCATGTATTCGCCCATGTCGAGATCGCCAGACATGCTGTCTCCGTCGGCGTTTCCGGTGAAGCGGAAGGAGAGATTGTCGCCATGCGACTCATTGTAGGAACTGGCAAAGCGCACTTGTTTACCATCGATCGTGCCGATGAGATCGCGGGAAACGAAGTCACCTTGGTGAGTCCCCTCAATGCGATTCTGATCCTGTTTGAGATGCAGATAGTGCGTCGTGCTGCCGCAGGTGAATTGGATCTTGACTTCCCACTTGCCGCTGAGATTGGTGACTGGGGGAGCCAAGGCAGGAACGCTGCGCGTGGGGCGCTTCTCTCCGAGGATTTGTGCGACGCGATCGCCGACAATCTTTGAGTCGCCGGGCTGCATCATAAACGCAGCGATCTGGATTCCTGTCTCTCCGGAGGGGGCATTGCGATTGCCTCCGCCACCAGCCAGTGCGACGCGCGGCTCCGTCGTGTAGAGAATCTTGGTCAATTCCTCACCCGTGATGCCGAGTTTGTTCGCATCCCAGCGGATGTACAAGTTCGGGGTGTGATTGGAGAGGCCGCTCGCCTCGCGGATGGTGGTGTTGACTCCGTCTACTTTCTTCACGCGAGCGGACAGGTCATCAAGCCAACTCAGATACTGCCTCATCTCCGCCTTGTGGTCGCGCTTAAACCACATTTCGACAGCCATCAGCATCGCCATTGCTTCTTCTTTGCCAATCTTCATCGAGCGGCCATAGCCATGATGTGGCGCGCTGTGCATCCAGGCCGCCTGGATCAGATCTTTACGGCCAATCAGGATGCCGCAGGCCTGCGGGCCGCGCAGCACCTTGCCACCGCTATAGCCGACGAGCGTCGCGCCACGTTCGAGATGGACATTCGGCACCGTGAGCAGTTCTGCCGCTGCGTCCACCATCACGGGAACCTTCTTTTGATTGGCAATGCGGGTGACGGTGGGGAAGGGCAGCGGTTCTGCTTCGGCTTGCGGCCCTGCGTAGATGTAGATCATCGCCGTACGAGGTCCGATGGCCGCTTCCAACTCTTCGGGCGTGCTCACTTCAATGATGCGGACGCCGATCGAACGCACCGCTGCATCGTACACGTTGCGCGAGCGCTTGGGGATGATGACTTCGTCTTTTGCGAAGCCTTCAAGATTCGGGATGCGGACATGCAAGTCCGGGTTGGAGCCGGCGACGCAAGCAGCGGTGGCGTGGGCGATGGCTGCCGAGCAGCCCGAGCTCACCATGCCATACTCTGCGCCTGTCAGAGTCGCCAGCCGCTTGCCGATGCTGTCCATCATCTCGTCGATATGGACGTATTGGCGCGACGCGGCATCGTAGGCTTCGCGGACTTCCTGCAGCATCAAGGACCCGCCGACAATGGTCAGGGTGCCCCGGCAGTTGATCAAGGGGGTGATGCCAATCGAGCGATAGATGTCCGTTCCGAGGCGCAACCCGCTGTTACTCTGCGCCATCGCAACGCTTGAGGCCCCGAACAGAGTGGGCAACGACATCGCCCCCACCCGTCCTAACAACTCCTGCCCGAAATATCTGCGGGCGACTTTACGCAATGAATTGAACATAACTACTCCTGCTTTGCCGGTGAACGTCTTATTTAGTGTCACATTTTGCAAAATTTTCGAGAAGGGTGGTCAGGGCACAGGCTTCCGCGTAGAATGAGTATCGTGATACGTTTTTTGATATTCGTAATACTAAGCGCATTGGCTTTCGGCCAAGCTAATACCGCAACGCTGAGTGGCAATGTCGTTGATACGCAACAGCGGGCTGTCTCCGGCGCCCGGGTGACGGTGACGGAGAAATCGAAATCCACCCAGCGCGAGATCGAGACCGATGAGGCCGGCGCTTTCGTGCTGACGCAGTTGCCAGCCAGCACTTATCTCTTACGGATTGAGCACCCGGGCTTTGGGCCTGTCGAATATGCTGCGGTTGTTCTCCATGCAGGGGACCAGCGCAGTTTGCGGATCGCACTGGCGCCGGCACAAGTGGGCGAGTCGGTGACTGTTAGCTCGGAGGCGCCGCTGGTGAGCGATTCCGCGGTGGTCGCAACGAGTGTCGACCGGCACTTCTTTGAGAACCAACCGATGAATGGCCGCAGTTTCCAATCGCTGATTGCCTTGGCGCCTGGCGTCACCCCGGCGGCCGCGAATCTTGTCACTCCCGGCCAGTTCAGCATCAATGGCCAGCGCACGAATGCGAATTACTTCACGGTTGATGGGGTCAGCGCGAACTTTGCGACTTCCGCTTCGGTCACGCCTTACGAGAATGGTGGCGGTGTTCCTGCTTTCTCCGCGCTGGGCAGTACAAACAGCCTTGCCTCGGTGGATGCGGTGCAGGAGTTCACAATCCAAACCTCTACCTATGCGGCGGAGTACGGCAGGCAGCCTGGCGGGCAGATCGCGATTGTGACGCGTTCGGGATCCAGCAACTTCCATGGCACGCTGTTTGAGTACTTTCGGAATTCGGTCTTCGATGCGAGTAACTTCTTTGCAAATGCGGCAGGACTGCCAAAGCCAGCCATCAAGCTGAATGACTTTGGCGGCACCCTCGGTGGCCCCATCGCCAAGCGCACTTTCTTCTTTGCTTCCTATGAAGGGCTTCGTTTGCGCCAACCCTTTGTGACGGTGCCGCTGCAAGTGCCGAGCCTGACGGCCCGTGCCGCGGCGACAGGGCCGATTCGCGACATCCTGAATGCCTTTCCGCTGCCGGTGAATGCGCCGTTGGCTAGCGACCCGACGACGGTTCCTTATCAGGCCAGCTTCTCGAATCCATCGGCGCTGAACGCCACCAGTTTCCGCATCGATCATCAGTTCAACAATCGCTACAGCGTCTTTGGCCGCTACAACTACGCTCCTTCTTCCAATCAGGAGCGGGCAAAGTACTGCGCCGCCAGTTGCGTCTCGGACACCTCTGCCCTGACGGAGACGACGACACTTGGTCTTACGGCGGTGTTCACGCCGCGGCTCACCAACGATCTCCGTTTGAACTTCAGCCGCTCCCGAACGGTGCTCTCCTACTTCATCGATACCTTTGGCGGCGCGGTGGTCCCGCCTGCTTCCGCGCTCTATCCAGGCTTTACCGATGGCAGCAAGGGCTACGCTTACATCCAGGTGGATGGGGTGGGCGACAACACCATCAGCGATGGGCTCTTTGTGAACAACCGCCAGCGGCAACTCAATTTTGTCGACACCTTGTCTTGGACACTCGGCGCTCATTCGCTGAAATTCGGCTTCGATGCGCGCTATCTCGCTCCGATTTCGGATGCCGGCTCTTATCGCCGCCAGTTCAACCCGAATAGCATCCAGCTTCTGACCCAAGGCCTGTCTTCGGACGCGAGCATTGTTGCGCCCCAGTATGCGCTGGCGCCACGCTACACCAACCTCTCGGCCTTTGCACAAGACACTTGGCGGCTGCATCCCCGCTTGACCCTGACGGCGGGCTTGCGCTGGGACGTCAATCCGGCGCCCAGCGAGGCGAATGGACATCTGCCCTATACGGTTCGCGACCTCAAGCTCTTGCCTCTTGGGGACAAGTTTTATAACACAGACTACAAGGGTTTTGCGCCTCGTTTGGGAATCAGCGCGCAGCCCTTCGCGCAGAAACGTACCGTGCTGCGCGGCGGAGTTGGACTGTTCTACGACCTGGGGACTTCGTTCCTCGGCAACGCGTTTAGTACGAGCCTCTTCCCCAATTCGAGATCCAAGACCTTCTCACAGATTGCCTACACCGATCCGGCCTTTGCGGTGCAGCCCGCGGCGGTGAGTTTGAATCCTCCTTACCCTCGTGTGTTCCAGTACCAGCCGGATTACCGGTTGCCTTACACCGTCCAGTACAGCCTGGCGCTGGAGCAACCCATTGGGACAGCAAACGCGATTTCTGTCAGCTATGTCGGGTCGATCGGCCGCCGTCTGGGTCGTGTGAGCAGCTTGCGCAACCCAACGCCTGACTTCACCCGCATCGATCTGGTCACGAACGACGGTAGTTCTTCCTACAACTCGCTGCAGGCGCAGTATCGCCGCCGCCTTTCGGCAGGCTTGCAGGTGCTGGCCTCTTATACCTTTGCGAAGTCCCTCGACACGGTGTCTGAGGAGTCGATCAACAACTTCCAGGCTCCCTCGAGCAAGTTGAACCCGAATGGCGATCGCGGGCCCTCATCTTTTGACATTCGCCATGCCTTCAATGCGGCGCTCAGCTATCATGTCGCGGCCAAGCATGTTCTGCTGCGCAACTTTGGCATCGACGGCATCGTCCGTTCGCAAAGCGCGCAGCCGATCAACATCACCACAGCGCGGGATCCCTTCGGGCTGGGCTTTACAACGGTTTCTCGTCCCGATCTAGTCGTTGGCCAGCCCTTATATCTGTATAGCGAAGCACTGCCGGGCGGGAAGCGTCTGAATCCGGCTGCCTTTGATGCCGCCACGCCGGTGGCGCAAGGCCGCCAAGGAACTTTAGGCCGCAATGTGTTGCGAGGCTTTCCCGTGGCCCAATTCGACCTTTCGCTGCGCCGCACTTTCCAGCTCACGGAGCGCACCGGACTACAAGTGCGCGCCGATGCGTTCAACCTCTTGAATCATGCAAACTTCTCGAATCCAAGCGGCTTGCTGACGAATGCGAGCTTTGGGCGTGCGACCTCAATGTTGGGCACTGGGCTCGGCGGCTTGAACTCGCTGTTCCAGCTTGGCGGTCCCCGATCGGTGCAGATTGCATTGAAACTACAATTTTGAAATTAAACCTTGAACAACGCGGCGGCTGCCGGAATATTCAGTTGTGAGAATTTTCGGAATTGCGATGTGCCTGGTGGCCTCGCTTTGGGCAGGCGAGATTCGCCTGCAGGTAAAAGATACAAGTGGCGCCGCTATGCGAGCCTCGGGCAAGTTCGATGGGAAGCCTTTTGAGACCGATGCGTTGGGACAATATACCTTCCCCAACCTCAGTCTGGGGAGTCACAGCCTGGAGATCCAGCGAGAGGGCTTTCGTTCCCAATCCTTAGACTTGAAGGTGGATTCCGAGGCGCCTGTTCCGGCGAATGTGACGCTGCTATTGCGGAATGACGCCGGTTCGAGCGTTAATGTCATCGCTTCTCTTCCTCTGCCGGGACTGAATCTGTCGCGCGATGAAATTCCTGCACCGATCCAGACGGCCAATGCTCTCACCATCGAGAACAGCGGGGCAACCGATCTTTCCGATTTCATGGCGAAACGGATGGGTGGAGTTTATCTCAACGAGATACAAGGGAATCCTTTTCAGGCCGATGTCAATTTCCGTGGCTATACGGCTTCTCCCCTATTAGGGACGCCGCAGGGGCTTGCGGTGTACATGGACGGAATGCGCCTCAATCAACCCTTTGGCGATGTTGTGAGTTGGGATCTCATCCCCCGGCTCGCGATCGCTGAGACGACGCTGATTCCGGGCTCCAATCCGCTCTTCGGCCTGAACACACTGGGAGGTGCGATTGCGATCGAATCGAAGTCGGGTTTGAGCACGCCCGGCACCTCTATTCAAGTGAGTGGGGGCAGCTTTGGCCGCCGTGTTGCCGACATGGAGCATGGTGGTGTGCGCGGCCATTTCGATTGGTACCTGGCTTCGACGCTCTTCTTTGAAGACGGTTGGCGCCAAAGTTCCCCCTCGAATGTCAGGCAGTTCTTTGCCAAGCCCGGTTGGAAAAACGACAAGACACGCATTGCCCTTTCGCTTTCCTATGCGAACAACAACCTCACTGGCAATGGCCTGCAAGACGAGCGGTTCCTGCAGCAGGACTATACGAGTGTCTATACCAAGCCGGATATCACAGCGAACCGCTCTCCTCTGCTGAATGCTCATTTCACGCATTCGCCCAAGGCGGGCAGTGTTTTTGCGGGGAACGTTTATTACCGTTACATCCGAACTCGCTCGCTGAATGGCGATCTGAATGACGACTCTCTGAATCAGTCGGTTTACCAACCGAGCGCGGCGGAACGGGCGGCTCTTACTGCCGCTGGGTATAGTGGTTTTCCCACTTCCGGTGCGACAGCGGCCAACACTCCGTTTCCGAAATGGCGCTGCATCGGGCAGGCTCTTCTTCTCGATGAGCCTGCTGAAAAGTGCAATGGGTTAATCACTCGCAGCACGTCACTGCAACATAACTTTGGCGTCTCCGGACAGTGGACGAAGATCAGCAGCCGGAACCAGTTCACAGCAGGAGCGGCCTGGGATGGCACACGAGTTCGTTTCCATCAATTGGCGCAACTGGGCTATCTCAACCCAGACCGCAGTGTCACTGGCGTTCCGGCTTATGCAGACGGTGTGCGCGGGGGGGATGAGGATGGCGTTCCGTTCAACACGCAGGTTCGCCTGCAGGGCCATGGCAACAATGTCAGCGTCTTTGCCACGAATAATTTTACGATCACCCGCCGGATGCACTTGACGACCTCAGGCCGCTACAATCGGACGGTGATCGAGAATCTCGATCGGCTGATTCCACTCGCTGGTCCGGGTTCGTTGACAGGCCGGCATGTGTTTGAACGCTTCAATCCGAGCGTGGGCCTCACCTATACTCCGGTCTCCGGGATCAATACTTACTTCAGCTTTAGTGAAGCGTCACGCGCTCCTACCTCGATTGAACTGGGTTGTGCCGATCCGAGCCAGCCCTGTAAACTACCAAACTCCATGGCGGGCGACCCGCCACTCAAGCAGGTTGTGACCCGCACCTTTGAGGCAGGACTTCGCAGCAGCGCAGAAGCCCGTCTGAACTGGAATCTCGGCTGGTACCGTGCCGGCAACCGGGACGATATTCTCTTTGTCGCTTCTGGCGTCAGTGGCTTTGGATACTTCCGCAATTTTGGCAAGACTCTTCGGCAGGGTGTTGACGTGGGCGCCAGTACGCGGTTCTGGAAAGTGCTGCTTGGCGGGAACTACAACTGGCTCGATGCCACCTACCAGAGCCATGAGTTGGTAGATGGTTCGAGCAACAGTTCAAACTCGACGGCCCGGGCAGGCGTGAAAGGGCTCGCGGGCAGCATTCCCGTTAAGCCAGGCGATAGCATTCCGCTGGTTCCGGCTCATTCCTTTAAGGCTTATGCGGACATTCGTCCGATTGAGAAGTTGTCGATTGACCTCGGGATGACGGCGTTCTCCAGTTCTTACGCGCGCGGGAATGAGGACAACAAGCATATGGCCGATGGTACCTACTATCTGGGCTCTGGCAAGTCGCCTGGTTATGCGGTGGTGAACCTGGGATCCCGCTATCGGATCAACCGGCACTTCGAGCTGTTCGGCCAGATTAACAATCTGCTGAACCGGCGCTACTACAGTGCGGCGCAACTGGGGCCCATTGGCTTCACCAGCGCGGGCGCTTTTCAAGCTCGGCCCTTCCCGGCGGTGAACGGAGAGTATCCGATCCAGCACGGCACCTTCTACGCACCTGGCGCTCCTCGCTCGATTGTGGGCGGGATGCGGGTTCGCTTCTAGGCAAACGTTACAGTAGAGGATTGAAGATCGTCACCTATCCTGAGATCGAGTTGCTGCACTCGAGCGCCCCTCCCGGGCAGCTCGAGCAGCATCTGGTGGCGCTCTTCCAGCAGTTCCACGGACCGCTGTTCCGCTATCTTCGTTCCCTGGGACTCGGAGAGCACGACAGTGAAGAAGTGATCCAGGAAGTGTTCCTGGCTTTGTTTCGGCACTTGCGCGCAGAAAAGCCACAAGACAATCTGCGCGGTTGGCTGTTCCGGGTGGCTCATAATCTGGCGTTAAAGACGCGCCAGCGCGAATCCTTGCCCGAGTTGCTGGATACGGCCGATCCCAATCTAAATCCGGAGCAACTGGCGGTGCGCAACCAACGGCATCGCCGTCTGGCCGCTGTGGTGCGTGCCCTGGACGAACGGGACCGCGCCTGTCTTTCCTTGCGTGCGGAAGGTTTTCGTTATCGCGAGATCTCTGAGATTCTCGATGTTTCCCTTGGCGCGGTTGCGCAATCGATCCAGCGTTCTTTGGAGCGCCTGAACCGGGCGGATGAATCATGAGCCACCTGAGTGATGCCGAGCTGATTCTGGCTTTGGACGGGGAAGTTCCTGGCAGCCGCATTGCTGCTGTCGAGGCCCATTTGTCGGCTTGTGCGGTCTGTCGGGCGCGAAAAGCGTCGTTTGAATCTACCAGTGAAGCTGTTGTAACGCTTTATGAGCAGCAGCCAACGCCTGTGAGCCAACTGCGGTTGCACCGGAAGCAGATGCCATTGCTTGCCGCTGCCGCGGCGATCGCGATCTTCAGTTTTTTACCCTTTGGCCATCGACCTACATACGCTCCTAGCCCTTCGATCACTCCCGGCGCCGTCACTGCCGCGACCAGAGCTGAACTCTGTGCCGCACTGGACGAAGCGGAAGTGCCGGCGATTGCAGCAAGTGCCGCTCATGCGGTGTTTGAGGACTACGGGATTCGCAATCCCAAACCTCGTACTTACGAGATCGACTATCTGATTCCGCCCGACCTCGGTGGTGCAACGGACCGTCGCAATCTCTGGCCCCAGCCTTATGCTGAGGGCACGTGGAATTCGCGCGTTAAGGATGCCCTCGAAGATCGCCTGCATGCGCTGGTCTGCGCTGGCAAACTGGACCTGACAACTGCCCAGCAGGAACTGGCGAGCGATTGGGTGGCTGCTTATCGCAAGTATTTCCGGACGGCGGAGCCGCTCAGCGATCACGCCGCGTTTATCAAAGATCCGGCTTGGCAGTAGAGCGTATCGCTTAGAGACTTGGCGGCCGATTCCGCAGCAGTCATCAAAATCTATAATTATCAATCTGATCTTCCCAGCGCTCGACGAATGATATATAGTCAAGCGAATTTCAAACGCTGAGGGAAATCACATGTCGTTCCGAACGAAGTACCTGGCCGTGCTGCTTGCACTTTGCGTCCCTGCTTGGACACAGAATCTCGGAAGTATTCGCGGCACCATTACGGACCCCTCCGGGGCTGCCGTCCCTGGCGTTAGTGTGACTGCCCTCAATGTCAATACAGGGCTCAAGCAGTCGGTCAACACGGGTACCGATGGCAGCTACAGCATCCTTTATTTGCCGGTGGGTGACTACCGCGTCGGTACTGAACGAGCGGGCTTCCGCCGAGCCGAGACCACCGGCGTCCGTGTCGATGTGGCCAGCGTTGTGGATGTCGATTTCCGATTGACCGTCGGCGGTGTGGATCAGACTGTCGAGGTCACCGCTGCCACTCCCATTCTCGAAACAACTGGCAGCAATCTGGGCAAAGTTGTTGCGACCAAAGCGATCACGGATCTTCCCCTCTTCATCAGTGGCGGCAGTGTCCGAAGCAATCTCGCCTTTGTCATCCTCACTCCCGGCGTCATTGGGCCAGCCAACAATCCACGCATTGGCGGCGGCCTCTTAGATGGTCAAAGCGAACAACTCGATGGCGCCGAAGCGAATAGCGAGCGGCGCAACGATCCGGCCATGAACGGCGTCAGCGTCGAAGGAATGGAGGAGTTCAAAGTGCAGAGCTCCGGCTACTCCGCCGAGTATGGCCGTACCTCCAACGGCGTCATCAACTGGGTGACCAAGTCCGGAACCAACCAGCCGCATGGCAGCGGTTTCCTCTTCAATCGCAACGAAGTCTTTAACGCACGCGGCTTCACCTTTGCCCCCTCGAAGCGTCCGATCGTGCGTCAGTGGAATCCCGGTGGCAGCTTCGGTGGTCCTATCTTCATCCCCAAAGTATTCGATGGGCGCAATAAGGCGTTTTTCTTCTTCGCCTACGAGAAGGCCACGACGCGCAACGGCCAATCGACCGCCTTAGTGAATGCGCCGATCGACGAGTATCTCCAGGGGGACTTCCGCCGCAATGTCGATTCTACCGGCAAGACTTTTCCGCTTTACGATCCCTTCGATGCGAGCGGGAAGATCATTGCCAATGCGGCCGATCGCCCCCGGCTCCAGTGCAACGGTGTGCTCGACGTCCTTTGTCCTTCTCGAATTGATCCGACGGTTGCCAAGCTCATTGCGCTGTTGCCCCATCCCGATGACCCAACCAAGATCGTCAACAACTACCGCTCGCGAAGCTACTCCACTTCCCGGTCTTCCTTGCCTTCCATCAAGCTCGATTACGTCTTCAACGACAAGCACCGCATCAGCTATCTCTACAGCCACTTCTTCAGCCCGGCCACTCCCAGCATTAACAATCTCGAAGGTCTTCCTGGCACCGGATTTCCCTCTGAAGTGATGACCGATTACCATCGCCTGAACGACGATTACACGCTCGCTCCCAATCTGCTCAATCACATCACCATCGGCTTCAATCGCCGTACGGTACTCGAAGCTCCTGGCTATGTCAGTACCTTCCCGGCCGATCTGGCGCGCGCTACCTACGCTCCTGGCACGGTCACTCCTCTGGCGCCTGGCACCTCCACCACTTACAGCACCAGTCTGGCCACCTGGGGCAACAGCGTCTTTACCGATTCCCGCCAACGCACCACCAACATCAAGGAGCAGCTGTCCTGGATCAAGGGCCGCCAGACGATCAAGTTCGGCATGGAGTATCTGACCGGCATCTATCGCCGTCTCGACTTCAACGGCGCCTACGGAACCGTCAGCTTCAGCGCTGCCGGAACAGGCAATCCGAACATCGCCAATAGCGGTTTTGACTTTGCATCTTTTCTACTGGGAACTGCGAGCGGCGGCGGCTTCCGTTATCCAAGTGACACCGCTTTCTTCTGGCCTTACTACGCCTGGTATGTACAGGATGATTTCAAGGTCAACAATCGCTTCACGCTTAACATCGGGTTGCGTTATGAGATTCCGGTGCCGAAAGAAGAGCGCCATCTCCACAACTCGAACTTCTGCCCCACTTGTCCGAATCCTGCTGCGGGTGGCTTGCTTGGCGCCATGCAATTTGCGGGAGTCGATGGCGCTCCCAACCGCTTTGGCCAGACTCGCATGAATGCCTTTGGCCCTCGTCTTGGCATGGCTTACCGTGTCGGGTCCAAGACGGTGCTCCGCGCCGGTGGCTCGATCTATTACCAACCCTCGCGTGAAGATGGCAATGCCGACAACGGCATCCAGGGCTTTGGTGGCACCTTCAGCTCGATTGGCAGCAACCTCTCCAATGGCGTTTCCTATCTGGTGAAAGATGGATACACCTCGTTTGCAACTCAGATTGCCGCGCTGCGGCCTCCGATCTCGAGCCCTGCTGTGCTCAGCGCGAATCTGCTGAATCAGACCCCGTTCTATTACAACCCTACGGCTGGCCGGGCACCCTACTTCGGCGATTGGAACTTCACCGTCGACCACACTCTTACCCAGAGCACCGTCCTGCGCGGCAGCTACCACGCGACCATCGGCAATAAGTTGCTCTCACGGCAGCAGAACCAGAATCAGCTTGATCCCAAGTACTGGGGCATCTATGGGACGCTCCTGAGTCAGCCGGTCAGCTCTGTGATCAACAACCCCGTCGTGGTTGCGGCTGGCTTCAAGCTGCCCTATCCGAACTTCCCGCAGAACCTCCAACTGCAGCAGGCTCTGCGGCCTTATCCGCAGTACTCCGGCATTGGGAGCGATGCGGGTGGGCAGAATGATGGCCACATGACCTTTCATGCCTTAGAGGCGAGCGTCGAGCATCGATTCGATCACGGTCTCTTCATGCTGGTCTCCTACACCTTTGCAAAAGTGATCTCTGGCTCCAACGGCGAAGACGCCAATCGCACCAGTGACGGCAACGTGCAGAACCAGTACAACCGTCGCGCGGACAAAGCCGTTGCGAGCCAGGACACGCCGCACAACCTGCGGATCAGCTATGTCTATGAACTACCCTTTGGGAAGGGGAAGCACTTCCTCGGCAACGCCCACCCGGCGGTGAATGCTGTTCTGGGCAATTGGAAAGTCTCTGCGATCCACACTTACGTCAGCGGCACACCGCTCATGATCACTTGTGGCCAGAACTTCTTTGGGGCTGGTGCGAACGCTCGCTGTAGCTTTGCTCCCGGCGCCACCACAGGCGCCATCCCGTTGCTGAATCCTGCCTGGACCAAAGAGACCGCTTCCACGGTTCCTTATCTCAACAAGGATGCGTTTATTCTTCCTGCGAACATGACCTATGGCGATACTGGCCGCCGGCTCTCTTTTCTGCGTACTCCCTGGACGGTGCAAGAAGATCTTGCAGTGATCAAGAACTTCGCATTGGGCGAGAAGGCGAGACTTGAGATCCGCGCATCGGCTTCAAACGCTTTGAACCGCGTGACCTTCGCTAGCCCGAATACGACGCAGAGCAGCGCGCAGTTCGGACTCTTCACCGCTCAAGGCAATAGCCCGCGCAACATCCAAATGGGCGCTCGCGTCTCTTTCTGATGTTCCGGCTGCTTTCACTCTTGCTCGTCGCCAGCGCCGTTGCTGACGACGAGCGTCTGAGTTTTCAGACGAGTGGGCCCTGGTCGCCGCGTACGAACCTCAACGCCGATGTCGCGATGGTCTACGGCATTGGTCCGCGGATGCCTGCTAATATCGCAAGCTGGAAGGAGCATCGCTATCAGATCCATGTCATGACGGGTGTCGCCTGGGGCCAGTACCAGGACTATCTCAATGGAAGCTTCGATGGCGTCGACCATTGGGATCAGGCGCAGACTGAAGCGAATGGTAAGCGGATCCTCCATGGTGGGAACGCCAATGTCCCATACATCTCGCCCGGCGAAAACTACGGCAAGTATCTGACGCTCGGCGTCAAGCGCGCGCTGGATGCCGGCGCCGAATCCATTCACCTGGAGGAGCCGGAGTTTTGGGCACGTGGTGGCTGGGAAGAGAATTTCAAGCGCGAATGGAAAGCGTATTACCAGCAGGATTGGCAAGCTCCCAACTCCTCACCAGATGCTCAATACCGCGCCTCAAAGTTGAAGTACTATCTCTATCGCCGCGCCTTGTCGCAAGTCTTTGATTTCGTCAGGCAATACGGCAAAGAGAACCATCGCAACATTCGGTGCTACGTTCCAACGCATTCCCTCCTTAACTACGCCCACTGGAAAATCGTCAGTCCGGAGTCCTCGCTGTTGGAGGTTGGCGCTGATGGCTACATCGCCCAAGTGTGGACGGGCACAGCCCGGACGCCCAATGTCTATGAAGGCCGCCGGCAGGAGCGCACCTTTGAAACTGCCTTTCTTGAGTATGGTGCGATGCAAAATCTGGTGCGGGCTTCCGGCCGCCGCGTCTGGTATCTGAACGATCCAATCGAAGACAACCCGAACCATGACTGGGAAGACTACAGAACGAATTGGGAAAGCACTCTCGTTGCCTCGCTGTTGCAACCCGAGGTCTGGCATTACGAAATCATGCCCTGGCCGGACCGCGTCTTCAACAGTCGCCACCCGCTCAAGAGTAGCGACATCACAAACAAAGTCACGATCCCCAAGCCCTATGAAACCGAGCTGCAAACGGTCATCACTGCGCTTGGCGACATGAAGCAATCCGACGTTCGCTGGCTCCGTGCGGGCACTGCCCAGACTGGTGTCCTTGTTGCCGATACGATGATGTTCCAACGCGCGGAACCCGAGCCTTCCGACGCCAACCTCGGGAGCTTCTACGGTCTTGCGCTCCCACTTCTCAAGCGCGGCATCCCTGTCGAAGCCGTTCAGATTGAGAGCGCGAACTCTTCCGGTTTTCTTGATCGATACAAGTTACTCTTCCTCACTTATGAGGGGCAGAAGCCTCCTGATCCGAAGTTCCACGACGCGCTTTCTCAGTGGGTTCGGAAGGGCGGCGCCTTGGTGGTGGTTGATGATGACAAGGATCCTTATCATGGGGTCAAGGAGTGGTGGAATACGGCGCCCTACCAGTTCAAGACTCCTCGGCAACACCTCTTTCAAACTCTGGGGATGCCGCTGGATGCGACGGGGCTGCACCCGATCGGCAAAGGCGTGGTACTGCGTGAGGCGGCATCCCCTGCGGCACTCACCTACGAAGCCAACGGTGCGGAACGGATCCGGCACTTGACCCAGCAAGCGGCTACGGCCGGGAAGGTGCCCTGGGCGGAAAGCAACGCTCTCGTCCTTCGCCGTGGACCCTATCTCATCGCGGCTGGCCTGTCAGAATCGGTTCCCAATGCAAAGCCATTTGTCTTGAGCGGCCGCTATGTCAATCTTTTTGATCCGGAGCTCTCGCTACTTCGCAGGGTCGAAGTCAGCGCGGGAAGTCGAGCGCTTCTTTTCGATCTGGCATACCGTCCATCGAAGATTCCCAAGGTTGTCGCTGCCGGATGCCGTGTCCGGAACGAGAATTTCAAAGACCAGGTGCTCCGCTTCCAGGCTGATGGCATTGGCGATACGCAGGGAATCCTGGCGATCTCCTCTGCTGCGCCACCTACAGAAGTGACGATTGATGGCCAGCCTGTGCGCTTCGACTTTCAAGACGGCCTCACCCGTCTGCGATTTGCGAACTCTCCTGCGGGTCTCCCGGTGGTGTTGCGCTTTACTTCAAAATCGCGTTGATCGGGCCAAGGCCTTCTTCAATCAAGTGGAAGGGCCTGCCGTTCAGTACGAAGTCCATCTTCTTGTGATTGAGGCCTACCTGCTTCAAGATCGTGGACTGCAAGTCGCTAATGTAGTGCGGCTTCTCTACTGCCTGATAGCCCACCTCATCGGTTGCGCCTTCAATCACTCCACCCTTCACTCCGCCGCCTGCGAGCAGTGTGGTGAAGCCCTTGCCATTGTGATCCCGGCCTGTCGTGTTCTGGGACCATGGCGTCCGTCCAAACTCACTGGTCAACACCACCAGCGTGTTGTCTAACAATCCGCGCTGCTTCAGATCCTGAATCAGTCCTGCGATCGGTCGATCGACGGCTCGGCAAAGAGGGCCGTGGGTGCGGATGTCGTCATGCGCGTCCCACCCGCCATTGCCGCCGCCGGAGTGGCAGATCTGAATGAAGCGCACGTCATTCTCCACGAGTCTCCGGGCCAGCAACAGTTGCCGTCCAAAGTCATCGGTCTCCTTTGTGCCAATGCCATAGAGTTCCTTGACATGTTGCGCTTCGGTGGAGAAATCGACAATCTTCGGGGCGGTCAACATCATGTTCCCAGCCAATTCGAAGGCTCTTGTGCGCGCAGCGATCTCGCTCTCCATCGCATAATCTTCGCGGAACTGTTTGTTCAACTCGTGGAGCGACTCGGCCTGCCGGTCGCGTTCCTTCGCGCTCGCTCCTTTTGGGGGAACCAGATCCGGAATTGGCGTATCTCCCGGCTGAAACGGGGTTGCCGAGTAGCTTGCGCCCAAGTAGCCGCCGGTCAGTTGCACGGGCGAGGACGGACGTCCGATGTTCACAAAGGTGGGCAGATTCTTGTTTGCGGTGCCTAACGCATAAGACACCCAACTGCCCAGGGTGGGATGCTCAAACTGGCGCAAGGGCTTGCCGGTCGCGCCCTCAAGCACAGCCGGAAAATGATTCGTCTGGTGGCAGTACATCGAGCGCACCACGGCCATCTCATCGATCACGCCGCCGACATTCGGGAACCAGTCCGATACCGGAATGCCCGATTGTCCATATTGCTTGTAGGTCCGCAGAATCGGAATCACCGGCCGCTTCATCGGTGCATTGTTGTCGCCGAAGCCGATCGCATCCATGATCTTTCCGGCGTGCTTGTTGTCCTTGGGATCGAAGGTATCGATGTGGCTCAAGCCTCCACACAGAAACAGATAGATCACAGACTTCGCCGGAGCCTGGCCCGGCAGGCGTGCGTCAGGGAGCTGCCCTGCATTGGCCCAGAGGGAACCCAAGGCCGAGCCGAGAAAGCCACCGGCAGAACGAACTAGAAAACGCCGCCGCGCGATGCGACCACAGGGATAGAGTTTACTTGGGTCGATCATATTTATCTCACGTAAATGAATTCATCCAGATTGAACAGTAGCCAGGCAAGGCCTGGCAGCCGGGCGGCGTCATTGGCCACATAGGTCAGCGCCTGATCGCTTTCTACACCCGATGGGGGGCGGCCCAAGCTCAGCCGGTAAGCTAGCGTCACGGCTGCCCGGAGATCGCCCTTACTTTCCTGCAGCACACGCTCGGCCAGCTTGCGGGATTCCTGCTCGATCAAGTCGTTGTTCATCGTGAAGAGGGCTTGTGGAGCGGTGACGGTCTGGGTGCGGATGGGGCAGGGGGTTCGTCCATCATCCACGTCGAAGGAGGTGAGAAAGTTGCTCATCACGTCGGTGCTTGGGATGTAGCCGCGGGTCAAATAGATGCCGCGCCGATTCGTGCGGTTATCCGTATTGCCCGCGCCGCGCAGGAAGATCGCCTGCTTCTGGTCCGCAGTACGCAACTGGAAGGACTTGCCACCGATGCTCAAATCGAGATCATTGGAGACATAGTGAAGGGCATCCCAGATCGGCTCTGCCTCCAGCCGCTGCAAGCGGAATCTCCAGAGATAGGAGTTCCGCGCATCGGCTTTCGTGTTTGCCGCCAGGGATTTCGCATCTGCCTTGGAGGAGAGTTGATAGGTGTCGGAGCTGACAATCAAACGATGCAGCCACTTCATGCTGTAGTTGTGTGCGACAAACTCGGCGGCCAGATAATCGAGTAGTTTCTGATTGGTGGGCCGCCCCCCGAGTACACCGAAATCGCTGGTGACGCGGTGTAGCCCTTCGCCAAAGTGCCAAGCCCAGATGCGGTTCACCGCGACACGGGCAAAGAGCGGATTTTTCGCGTCCGTTAGCCAGCCAGTGAAGGCCTCGCGGCGTCCATCGCGGAAGTCGAGATCCTTTGGTTGGAACGGAAAACCCGGCTCGACCGGATGATCCTTTTCTGGACGGTTCGGGTCGCCGGTGTTGAGGATGTAGCTCTGGGCCTTGAGCAGTTCCTTATCTTCTTCGACAGTCCAATAGGATGGCAGCGCCGCTGGGTTTCGGATCGCGCCTTGTTCCTTCAACAGTGCGTTGTACTTGGCCACTTCCTCCTTTGGCATGATCTCCTTGATCTTCGAGGCATCAATCCGAATCACCGGAAAGTAATCGTCAAAGATCTTCTGTTCCGCCTCGGTCCTGTCGCGTTCGGCCTTGCGCACAATCGCCTGCACGTCTGGTGTGAGTTGGGCCACCCGCTCATCGAAAAGCTTGGTGCGGTAAGAGCCCACTAGCGCTTCGATGGCTGCATCGACGGGCGCCTTCTTTCTCTTATATTCGTCCAGTTTTTCTGCGTGTTCAAAGATCTCGGACGGGGTGGCCAGCATCGTATTCTTCAATACCAGCGGATCGAAGATCGCCTTCATCGCATAAAAGTCCCGCTGCGTGATTGGGTCGAATTTATGATCGTGGCATTTGGCGCAAGCGACCGTCACGCCCATGAATGCGGTGGAGATCGTCTCGACGGCAGCAAAGGGGACGTCGCGATCCTTGTCGCCGCGGTTCAGCGCCGCGCGAGCGAGAAAGCCGAGTGCAAAGGTATCGGAGACAGGGCCCTCTACGCGGGTGCGCCGGCCGCCGTTTGAAGTCGCGATCTCCGGCTGATAGCGGTTGCCCAGGATCTGGGCGCGCACAAATCCGTCATAGGGCATGTCCCGGTTCAAGGCGCTGATCATCCAGTCGCGCCAGAGATAGACGCTGCCTGCCGCGGGCATCACGGAGCCGTCGAGTCCATCGAGGTCGGCATAGCGCAGGACGTCCAGCCAATGCCGGGCCCAGCGCACCCCATGCTGTTTGTCCTCGAGTAAGCGATCCACCACTTTCGCGTAGGCCTCGGGAGATTCGTCGCTGAGGAAGGCATCCTGCTCGGCAGGCGTTGGAGGGAGACCGATCAGGTCGAAATAGACGCGCCGCAAGATGGTGAGCTTGTCTGCTTTGCCGACCGGCTGTAGCCCCTTCTCCTGATATACCGCTCCGATCAACGCATCAATCGGATTGTTTGATGAACTCACGCCAACTGGCACGACTGGCTTTACGACAGGTTGTAGCGACCACAGCCGAGCGGCCCGCTTGGCGAACTGCTCTGCTACGGTCTCTTTGGGCGGATCGGCTGCATGGAGAGAGAGAGCCGCAAGCGCAATCCAGACGATGCGGGTAGGGACAAAGCTTGTCATGAGGTGCCTTTAGTCTATAACCGGCGTTGGTCTAATTCCAGGGGGCAGCCAGGTGTGTTTCTATGGTGGCTCCATGCGTGTTTGAATCGATTCTGCGCTTTGTTACAAAGTTGTCGTTTTGGCGTCATTTTTAGCTTTCTAAGTTCCTCGCAGCAATGGAGTTAAGTCCTCCGTAGGTTCGTTCCTTCGCTTTTGCTGTTTATGCGCTATTTGGGCTTCGACAGCAGATTGGATGTGGTGCGCGATGTGCGGTTTCTCGGCTGGATGCCGGGCGATGAGGTTGTGGGCAAAGTTGCGGATGACGTAGTCGCAGAAGTTGGCTCCATGGCGGATGTGTTGAGAGGCGTGGAACTTCCCCTTGCTCCCTCTGGGCCTGATCTGGCGGCTTTGGTTGGCATCGCGAAAACCTTTGGTGCAACTGAAAAAGCCCGAGACTTGGAGTCTCGGGCTTGCTCGAAGGACGCTACTGCGCCTTCGGAAATATAGTAGCAGGAGCTTGAGAGTGGGATATGCGAATGTCGCCTAACGTATTGATCGTTGGGGAGAAATTTTTTGCGGGATCGGAATGATCGAATCGCGAAAGTCCGGGCGAGGCTCGCGGTGAGTCTGGGCCGCGGAAAGGCTATCTCGCGATCACGGCTCTATTGCCGCACTGTTTCACTTGAGGCGTTTCCTGCTCCTTCAGCCCTGGATCGACGGTCAGGCCATCACCCGAACATGATGGATCACGAACACGCAAGAGGGCAGCGCTCGATTCTGCTCTGTTCCGGTGGGAGTTACGCTTCCGCAAGGATCCCCGGTATCGCATTTTGATGGGGAGGTCTTGGGTGAGAGCTTCTGCACATCCCGTATTACACCAGCGGACCTCATCGAGGCTTTTTTATTCATGAGATGCGTCTCGGCTCATCCTTCCGAGGAGAAACACAAGATGAACGTCCTGCCAAGAGCTTTGTCTCATTCCATCGCCGACGGGCCAACGTTGCTACTTGTTCTGAAAGTCGAACAGTCAGTACTTAAGAGGCAAGAGTTTTTCTCACGGCTGCAGGAGGTTTTTGGGCTTCTAGAAGGCATTCTGGTTCCTAAAAAACTGAAAATGAAGGGCTTTTCCCAGCGGTTTCGCCGTGGGTAATTTATTCAGAGCGTTCTGTTTTTAGAACAAATAGTTGAAGGATGAAATTAGGTCGAGCTGTATTGGAAAAATACTTAAGCAGCTGTACTTTTTATAAGTACTGGATGGTATAAAAGAAATTCTCTTCATGTTTGATGTTGCTCCTGGTATTGAGCTCTGGGGTGCGGATTCATAGAAAGTCATCTTTTATCATCTATGCAGGTTGAAACTTGGGTACGGATTCTTTCGCTGTTGTCACTTTGTGCGGTTGGTTTGCTTGGACAGACGAAAGAATACATCCGGCTAAATGGCAGATTAGTCGCGATCGAAAATACTGCCCAGGGCGCGTGTTTAGGCGCGACCAACGCAATCCGGTTTTTGAGCACCGGTCGAGACGCAAGCGGCAGCAATACGCTATTGGCTGATGGTTCTGTCGACCCCAACTGGAAGATGGTGTCTCATTCGGGAAGCCATGGAGGCAGTTCCGGTACCGAGGCAATTGTCACCTCGTCGCTGACGGGTGGAAGTACGAGTGCCGCAAAATACATCAGTCCGGTTGCCGGGGCAGGGGCTGTGGTGCCCGGCTACTATGTGTTCCGGCAGATGGTAGACCTCAGTTGCCACGATCCAGCCACAACGATGATCGCCGGCGATGTTATTGCGGATGATTCTGTGCAGATCTTCGTCAATGGAGTTGCCAGAACTGCAAGTTTGGGGCCCTATCATACGGTGAATCCTTTCTCGATTTCCGGGAGCGGTGGCGGAATATTTGTGCAGGGCTGGAATGTTGTGGATTTTGTGGTGCGGAATGCAGGTACGAGCCCAACCACCAGTGGAATGAGGGTGCAGATTACCAGCGCCATCGCGACGGCGGCCACAAGTGCGAGTGGTGCGAAGTTTGAGGTCACGCGGAGTCCGGCTGGTGCGAATCTGACGGGCGGCGCAAGTGTTGGCCTGAGCAGTGGTTCAGAGGCTGTGACGTGGACGCTGGAAGGGAGTGCAGGCGGAACGCTGACGCCAAATGGGACAGCGGCCACTTATGTCGCGCCCAGTTTCTTTGCGGATCTCTCGGTCGCAATTGTGAAGGCGACAAACGGAACGGGCGTGGTTTCTTATCAGCCACTCTGGTTCAATGCGGGAGGCGCGGCGGGTGTGGTCACGATCTCGGGGAACAGCGGTACCGCAATGGGCGCCTCGACGACACGAAGTTTGAGTGCAAGCGTAACGAATGTGCCGAGCGGCGAGGCGACGACTGCGCGCTGGAGCATCCTCAGCTATCCGCCGGGCAATTCGCCAGCAGGGGGGACCCTGTCCACTGGCACCAATTGTGCCGCTTCGACCACCTATACGGCTCCGTCGACAATTACGAACAATTCACAGCCTGTACGGATTCAGGCCGAGAGTTGCTATAACTCTTCGTGGAAGAGTGAGGTCCAAGTCAATCTTTCTACGGGAACTACGGTACAAGTCAGTCTTGCGCCGAAGGATTTCTCGACGCTGGAGAACACAAGCACCAAGGCCTTTACCGCAACCGTAAGCGGCGCGACGAGCAACACCCAAGTGAACTGGAGCATTGTGGGCGGCGGCCCAGGACAGCTCGCGTCTGTGACCGGCAATAGCGTGATCTACAACCCGGCAGGAGGAACAGGGAGCGTTACGCTGCGGGCGACAAGCCAGGAAAATTCAAATGTATCTGACAGTTGGAGCTTCACGCTGACGAACCCGGCGCAAAGCGGTAGCGGGGCATTTACTCCCGCAAGCGGCACAGTGGAGACAACGCTTCAAGTGACCGTGAATGGGGGGAGCAGCATCAACAATATTGGTGAGGTTTGGTTCAATCTGAGTAGTTCCAGCACGCAGAATGTGGTGGCTTCTCCGAGGGCTTGCCGATTCCGCTACAGCCGTTCCATACTGCCGGACCGCATTCAGCTCGATGACGCTGCTGGGGCGGGGAGTGGTTGGCAGGAGGCTCGTTTCGGAACCAATGACCTGCCTTCGAATGCTGCCTGTGCCATCGTGGCGAGCCAGAGTTCTGTCTCCACGAGCGGCAGCATCTTAACCTTGACGATCCGCTTGCAGAACCGGGGGATGTCAGGGGCACGATATGCCTATCTCTGGACGGCTTTGCCGCAGAACGGATCGACTCCCATGGCGCCACAAAATATCGGCACCTGGACCCCCAGCACACCAATCACGATGACCTTGAGCAGCTCGCTGGGCAGCACTCCTTCGGTGTATTCGGGGCAGACGGTTCTGCTTCGCGCGCAAGTGACGAATATGCCGACCGGGGGGTCTGTGGTGTGGTCACTGGATGTGCCAGATGGAAGCATTGCCTCGACCACTCCGGACATCGGGTATCAAGGGGCGGCGAATTACACCGCACATAACTCAGGAAGTAATCGCGTGATCAAGGCGATCGCCCGTGTCTTGTCGAATACTGGAGTGGAATCGGAAAAGGCAGAGATCTCGATCAATGTGTTGTCGACCGCTTCCTCGCCGCCCACGGTGGAGTTTTATAATCCCTTTACCTTGAGTGATAAGAATCCTTCTGTGGTGAATCAGACGCTTGCCGCGAATGGCAGCACTCCGCATTGGATCAATTGGGGGGTGAAGAACACTCCTTACCACTCGAGCTACTGTACTCCGACAGGCTGCTACAACATTCAAGAAGTCCAGCTCAATATCAATCGATCTGCAGGTGAGTCCAACTTGTCGCAAATCCGCGCGAATGGATGCAGGGTCCTGGTGCAAGTGTATCCAGGCAATCAGTGGGGCGGTACGCCTAGCTATTATGTGCTCCTCATGGACGATGCAGGGATGAACTATGGGGGCACCTTCTTCTATCCCCAGTCGGGCGGCAACTTCACGCTCAATAATAGCCAGTGCACCATTACCGTAAATTCCTCGATTGGAGCCTACGCAATGGCCGCTGGGAATGACGTCAGCATCTTGGGATTGGGGATGCAATTCACCTTTAAGACCGGATTTCAGGGAAAACGGGAGATCTACATCCTGGGGCAGCGATTGGGCGGGGACTGGAGCGGCTGGGGCCATCCTGGCTCTTTGAACTTGAACTAGGAAGAAATTGGGAGAGAAGAGTGATGAAAATACAGGCATTCAAATACGCGGCTTGGTTGGTTCTGGCGACGGGAATGGGTTGGGCGCAAGTTGCCCGGAACGGAAGCATCGGGGGCACTGTTCTTGACGAAAAGGGCAATCCTTTTGAAGGCGCCCGGGTGATGGCAACCTTGCTTGCAGACCAGACGGAGAAGTATACGCCGTGGCAAGGGTACGCTGTTAGCGGAAAAGATGGCAGTTACGAAGTTGCGAATGCTCCATCGGGACGCTTTGAGCTGTGTCTCTATGTTCCTGGCAATGAATATGTAAATGTCTGCCAGTGGGGGAAGCCTGTGGCTGTTGTGAGCGTTGGGGCGGGCGCAAGGACGACGAGCAACGTGAATCTTACCTTAGGGAAAGAAGTGCGGCTGAGGCTGGATGACCCTGAGGGTTACCTGGAGCGGCACGACGGCAAAACCATTGGGGCGATCGTCAGTATCGGAGTGTATACAGAAGAGCGGATGATCATCACGGCGGAGCCGTTGGGGCAGCAGGTGAAGGGATCGAAGGCCTACCGGGTGCTGGTGCCGGTGGATGCGAAGTGGCGGGTGCGAGCGGATAGCCCCTTCTTTACGTTTGAGGCGCCGAATGAAGGCGCGCAACCGCTGGCAGTGTTGATGGAATTGGACCAGAAGGTGAAGGCAACGGAGAAGGACAAGGAAATCCTGGTGCGGGTGAAGGGCTTGAAGGCTCAGGTGGTGGCGCAGTGAGGGATACTGCTTGGAATCTGCTGCATCGCTCATGGAGAGCGGAGATCTAAGGCGCATTGTCCGCCGTTTTTCTGCAGGCAATCATTTTGACTTCCGACGCAGTGTGGCGGGATGAGAAAAATTCCAGTGTGTGGCTGGTGCGTGGACCTGATGGAAGGGGAAAACTCTATGCGGGTCCAGTGCAATCAATTCATTGTTCCAACAGGATGACAAGAGGGGAAGAGGAGCTTCGATGAATCGGAGAGTATTTCTAGGAATGTGTGGAGGGAGCTCTTTCGGCTGGGCTCAATCCAAGGAAGTGGCAACGGCGACTCCCTCGACTTTGGTTTCGTTCGGGAGCGTTCCGAATGTGACGCAGAAGTATCTGAAATCCGTTGGGGACCGGTTGATCCAACCTGGGAAGGAGCGGAGCTCCTTCTCGGGCACGATTGCGGTTGGCGATGCTGCAGGAACTGCGATTCAGTGGACAAATGAGTTTCCGGGAAAGCTCAAGATTGACGGACTTGGGAAAAGCTTAGTCTTTGATCTCGGCAAATCTGCTCGTCAAAGTCTTGATGAGCTCGATGATGAACTGCTTGAAGTTCTGAGTGCGGATACACCGGACGCGTTCTTTGACCAAATGCAGAAGGGAAGCTTCCCCCGAATGCTGGGCGCCAACTTCCAGGTTGAGGGTGTGAAGGGGTTTGGGGCGACGGTGGATATCTTTCAGGTGGTTGTTCCTGTCACGGCACGAAAGGTTGCCGGGACCGTTGCGAAGCACTACATGTTTGACAACCAAACCGGACTGTTGTTCCGGGTGGCTTATCAGAAAGTGCTCAGCGGCGCCGCCAGCAAGGTGGTGACTGAATGGAATGGGTATGAGAAAACAGACGGTACGAATTGGACTCCCAAGCAAATCACCCGAAGACAGAACGGCGCTAAGAAGTTTGAAGTCAAGATTCAAACCAGCGCGCTGAGAGCGACGGCGAACGACAACCTGTTTGCTTTGGCGAAGTAGTGGTGGAGCGGAGTTGAGATTGAGCACGAGGAAGTGTATGAAGATTGGATTTGCAAGCTTGATGATGTGGCTCGGGGCAACGATACTGCTTGGGCAGACGCCGGAGTTTGGAACCACAAAGCCTGAGCGCGGCTTTCAGAGCTATGGAAGCTACTCTCTTGGCGATATTGAAACAATCGACAACGCGAGTGGAAATGTCATTCTCCAAATCCCCTTGGCATCTCTGCCTCCGGGGCGAGGCGGGATGAAGCATTCGATTTCTCTCACTTATAACTCGGCGATCTATGATTTAAAATCGTCTCCGTATACGCCGGGACTTGTTCCCTGTAACCCTGGGCTGCCGGGGGATTGTCCTTCTTACGTCAATGTGCTTTCCAACTCTCAGGAAGGAGGATGGCGATACTCTTTCCAATACAAACTGGATAGCGAATGGCGTCACTTTGATGCGCCGTGCAGTGTGAATAATCCAGCCAGTGACTACCTGAGTAAGCGAAGCCTGGTATTGCCGGACGGAAGTAGCCATCTCCTGCGCCTCGTCGGGTCCGAAGACTGGAATGGAAGTGGATTTTACCGACATGGGACCACTGGGGCTAAGGTTTGCCCGGAATGGAATGGGTCCGATCTTAGTTATCCGCTCCGTTATTATACTACCGACGGAAGCTTCATTCAGGTGACGCAAACTCTCCTGGGATGGGAGGCGATCTTTCCCGACGGGAGGAAAGTAAGCGGCTTAAATACGGGTGGGGGACAGGCAGACCGCATTTGTGACCGGAATGCCAATTGTGTTGTTGTTGGACATACGGTCGATAGCGACAGCCTTCCGATTACAAATTTGACAGATGAATTGGGCCGGACGCTGCGTGTGAAATATTTTACGGCAAATGCTGCTTGCATTCCAGACTGTGCCGGTGTTCATGAAAAAGTCACACAGCCAGCTTATGGGAGCATCGGGTCGAATGGTGTGGTGATGGACAATCTGGAGTGGGAGGTGACATGGACATCCCCTCGGCTGTCTTTCATTAAGCCCGCATATGACCCGGAAAACAATCCACTCAACGATCCCTACAGTGAGCCAAACCCAGATTATCGAAGTTACGACTGTAACGCGCCGGGCGGGGGGCAGTTTAATTGCAGAATGTCGCTGTCTGCGAGAGTTTCCGGTGTTTCGGAAATTCAACTTCCCACCCTGGGAAGCCAACATAAGTACCGGTTTCAGTATGCGGTGGGAACAGAAGATCGGAGCCTTCGGGGCTGGGGAGAACTGCGGCATGTGTTTTTACCAAATTCGCAGGATCCAACGACGCCAAACGTGACCTATACGTATCAAGACCAGATGGGGTATCGGAATGCAAGTTACGAGACAAAGAATCCGGTGGTACGGAAGGATATACAACGATGGGACGCGTTAACGGGGCCGCCCCTTGGCCTGGATACCTGGCTTTATACCAGGCCTACCAGCACGAACAAGATCGGTACGACCACAGCTCCAGACGGCGGGGTCACGACACATACCTACATTACTCCCCAGGGTGAGGGGCGATATCTTCTTGGGAAAACTGTTGGACCTGAAGGCGAGATCTCCCTCAAGTACTGGGAGAAGAATGAGGCATGGGGGAGTAATTTTTATTCGGATCCTAAGAATATCTATGTGCGCGCCGAGTATCGCAAGCCTGCGGGCGGCGCGAATTATGCGGCCACGGTGACTGCGTTGTCGAAGAATGGCAACGTGAAGAGTGTTACTGAATACGATTACGGCCTGGAGCCGAGCGTAGATAGTGCTGGAGTTCCCACAGGAGTTCCGAGCGGTGGAACGATCCTTCGGCAGACAACACACGACTACCACTACGAGACGGATGCCGCAGCCGCCCTAATGCCGGGGAGCTACAACGGAAGCCAGCAGAATGTGTACTGGAAGAACTTTGATCTTCTGGTGAAGGGCGCAAAGAAGAGAAGCACCGTTCTGGGAAAGCTCGGACGTACTAACTGGCTGACGATCGAATCGATCACCGAGTGGGCCTATGACGACGCTGCCACTACGGCAAATATTACGGTTGAAGCATTATGGGATAGCACGAAAGGATCCGCCCCCTCTCTCGGCGGCCTGATTGGTGACGATGAGAAGGCTGCCGTGACGCGCTACACCTGGAGCCAGGGGAACTTGACTTCCAAGCAGGGGCCTCGGCGGAGCTCTGAGAATGTGGTCTCAGACGAGACGACCTTCACTTATGGTCCGGTGAGTTTCGGTGAAGATTCCGGGGCTGCGCAATATTGTCCGTCCGCTTATACAGGTTTGTATCCGACTTCTGTGACGACGCACGCTCAGGCGGGAAGCCTGGCCGATACCGTCCATTTCCGTTTTGACTGTGCCACTGGGTTGCTTGTCAGCTCGCAGCGCGATGCGGCGCCTCTTGGGAGTTCTGGCAAGATTCTGAGTACACGCGCTAGCTACGATCGCTACGGGCGAAACACCAGCATGGAGGAGCGAGATGGCACGACTGTGCTCCGTAAAGGGAGCACTTCATTCCACGACAACGATCGATGGATTCGCGTGGCAAGTGATCTTCATCTTGCCAACGATCAGTTGCTGGCAACGGTCTATCAGTTTGACGGCGATGGACAATTGTGGCAGACGCGAGGAACCGATGATAGCAGCGGCGCGGTGACCGTCAGTTCTGGCGCCGGTGTCGTGTCGAACCGCGGAGCCACTCGATACAACTCAAGTGGCACCGTCCATGTGGAATCGAGTCCCTGGCGCTCCAGTCCGCTGACTGGTGAAGCTGGACAGACTTGGACGGTGAAGCGCTTTGACAAGAGCGGACGCCCGACGCAGGTTGCAGTGACCACTGGTACCGCGTCTACTGCGCCAACCAAAACCGGAAACGATCTGATTTCCAGCACAAGCTATAGCTATTCCGGCGCATTGACCACGGAGACGGACTCTCTCAGCAACTCCCGAACGGAGAAGCGAGATGCTCTCGGCCGTTTGATTGAGGTGACGCAGGGGACCCTGTCGCCGGTGAAGTATTGGTATGACGGTCGCGACCATCTGGTGGAGGTGGAGCAGCAGGATTCGACAAGCTACAGCGGCACGAAGACTCAGAACCGTCTGTTTGCTTACGATTCTCTCGGCCGGCTGGGCAGTGTCACGAATCCGGAAAGCGGAGCGGAGAGCTACACCTACTGGGTGGATGGTCAGATGAAGACGAAGACTAACGCCTCGTCTCAGGTGGTGAACTATGCCTACGATGCGGCGCGACGCCTGGCGACAAAGAGCTTTAGCGGCGCACTGAACACGACGTATTGTTACGACGGCAAGCTCTGGAACGGATCGGCGTGTGCGATGCCTGCCGGACGTACGGATGCGGTCAAGGGGATGAAGACCGGCAGCGGCGGCGCGTGGGGTTCGACGAACTATGCGGCGGTAGATGCGCTGGGACGTGTGACCTCTTTGAAGCAGACCGTGGCTGGACTTGCGGAGCAGTCGCTGAGCTACGAGTACTCCGCGAGCGGCGCGGTGAAGAGCATTGGCTATCCGAGCGGCCGTCAGGTGAATGTTGCCTATACGGGCGCGGGACGGCCTTCGCAGTTGAGCAGTGCTGCCCGGACCTACTTGAGCGGCATGAGCTACGGAGCGAACGGAGCGCTACTGGCTGAGACCTGGAATGGGAGTGGCGCGGATCGTGTAGAAGAGAAGCGCAGCTACAATCCGCTGGGGCAGATGCTGACGGCGGATTTCCGGAAGAATGCGCAGGATAGCGGCCGTTTCTGGAAGATGACGAACCAGTTTCCGGAGACGAAGAATGTTGGGAATCTGACGAAGCAGTATGTGGAGACGGGGATCGATACCTTTGGCGTGCGCTATGCGTATGACGGGTTGTATCGGTTGATTGGCGCCGCGGAAGACAGTAGCAATGAAGACCCTCTGGGTACGGCGAGTTGTGCGACGGTGGGTGGGCGTTGGTGTGTGCAATATGCCTACGATCAGTTTGGCAATGGCTGGACGCCGTCGAAGTCTGGGTTGGCGCTTGGGTTGGCGCAGGCGAGTTCGAATTGGTACTTGCAGAGCAGCGGAGTGGTGAACAATCGCTTGAAGGATGTGGCTTACGATGCGAGCGGCCGGCAGAGGCAGTGGAAGGTTGGGGATACGAGTTCGGTTGCGGTCTATGATCCTGAGGGACATATGACGGAGGCGAAGGGCGACTCTGCTGTGACGCCTGGGACCGAGAAGATTTACGGGAGCTATCTCTATAACGGAGATGGGCAGCGCGTGAAGTCTGTGGCTGATGGGAAGACGGTTTGGTATGTGTATGGTCTGGATGGAGGGGTGGCTGCGGAGTTTGCGACTGGCTACACGAATGTGAATGCGGGCAAGACGCTGTATCCGGTGACGGATCATCTGGGGAGTACGCGGGCGTGGTTTGATCAGACGGGTACAGTGACGCAACGGGTGGATTATGAGCCGTTTGGAGGAGAGATCCAGCGGGCTGGAGTTGCTGGCTACTCGGGAGTGGGAGATCCGGCGCAGAAGTTTACGGGTAAGGAACGGGATGCGGAGACGGGGCTCGATTACTTTGGGGCCAGGTATCTGATGGCGGGGCAGGGGCGGTTTGGGAGTCCGGATGCGCCGCTGGTGGATCAACATGTCGAAGACCCGCAAAGCTGGAACCTCTATGGCTATGTGAGAAATAATCCGCTTTCTCACGTAGACCCAACAGGGCAGGCATGTTCGACCCTGATCGGGAACACCAAAAGTGGCTACTGTCAGCGAGCAGACTTATACGCAAATTTTGATAATCTGGTAAGTAGTAAGACTCGATTCTTTGCCGCGGCGCATGTGGCTACTTCACAAATCGCCGATGTTGCAATTCCGTTTGCAGGTACCATTGGGACCTCGGTGAAAACACGTGAACTTCTTGCCTCGATCAACGCACTGCTGGAAGGTATCAACACGGAGGCGGTGGGACGGGTCATTTCCGGTCAAATGAGTGGCAGTGGTTCGGTGCTGGATGCCTCGCTGGTCCATATGGAACAGACCGCCGTACAGAAGGCGCTTGATGAATTCAAAAGAAAGGACCCGGCTGCGTATCAAACGGCAGTGAAAGAGTTAAATGCTCTTCTTAATTCTAAAGGTGGAGTTTTTCAAGAGCTAGCAACTGGGATGGGACGCGCCATCTTAAGTACAGACAGAAGCTACGCGAGGCTGCTTAAGAGCATCAGGAAGCGAATCGGGCGTGATATCGACTTTGGGAGCCAGGAAGACCGTGAAGAAATAGGACTTTCGCTCGTTGATTACATTAAGAAAGCAAGCGGATGCACACTATTTGGCGAGGGAATCAACGCATGTCCATGATCCTGAGGCGGATAGCCGTGTGGGCAATGGAAATGCTAGCTGAGATGATCCTACTTGGCGGTCTCTTAAGTATGTTAGTGTATCCTGGTTTCGCCGACAAGGTTTTGGGTGTATTGATGGCGACAATTGCCGTTGCTTTGGTGTTGACCTTGCATTGGTACTACCTAAGTCGCGCAATCTGGGGCTTGATGATCCGCCTTGATGGATCCTATTGGTACCCATCGATTGCCGCAAGCATCTTTGTCGCTCATATGTATTTCGCGATCGAAAGATCGAGGGCTGAGTTGACGGGTGAGGCGCGCTCCATGGAGTTGCCGTTCTTAGCCGGCGGAGCATGCATCGTATTTGCTTGCGCCATGGGTAGCAACAGACTATTGCGGCGGTGGAGGCAGAGGAGAATTCAAGACCCTAAGGCGCGTGAACCCGTCTCTAGAGAGTAAGGGTGCAGTGGCCACAATCAGTTTGGAAATGGCTGGACGCCTTCGAAGTCTGGGTTGGCGCTTGGGTTGGCGCAGGCGAGTTCGAATTGGTACTTGCAGAGCAGCGGAGCGGTGAACAACCGCTTGAAGGATGTGGCTTACGATGCGAGCGGCCGGCAGAGGCAGTGGAAGGTTGGGGATACGAGTTCGGTTGCGGTCTATGATCCTGAGGGGCATATGACGGAGGCGAAGGGCGATTCTGCTGTGACGCCAGGGACGGAGAAGATTTACGGGAGCTATCTCTATAACGGAGATGGGCAGCGCGTGAAGTCTGTGGCCGATGGGAAGACGGTTTGGTATGTGTATGGGCTCGATGGAGGGGTGGCTGCGGAGTTTGCGACTGGCTACACGAATGTGAATGCGGGCAAGACGCTGTATCCGGTGACGGATCATCTGGGGAGTACGCGGGCGTGGTTTGATCAGACGGGTACAGTGACGCAACGGGTGGATTATGAGCCGTTTGGAGGAGAGATCCAGCGGGCTGGAGTTGCTGGCTACTCGGGAGTGGGAGATCCGGCGCAGAAGTTTACGGGTAAGGAACGGGATGCGGAGACGGGGCTCGATTACTTTGGGGCCAGGTATCTGATGGCGGGGCAGGGGCGGTTTGGGAGTCCGGATCCGTTGTCATTTCAATCGGAAATGATGGGAGACCCCCAGAGATGGAACCTATATGCCTATGTACGGAACAACCCTCTCCGCTATTTGGACCCAACCGGTCAAGAAATAGAGTTGCCAGGAGACGAAGCAAAACGTAAGAAAGCACTTGACGCACTAAGAGCCGCCCTTGGAGGTAAAGCCGGTGATTATCTCAAAGAAGTTAAGGTTGAGGGAACTAGTCGATTTATCGTTAGCATAACTGATCAAAAAGCATTTGCTCGCAGCAATGCGGTTGCCGGTGAAATTTCTGCGATTATTAATGACAAAAAAAGTGTTTCATTGGAAGTTATGAATATGAACGAAAAAATGCCAGATGGAAAAACATTCGGCGAATCAGGACCGCCTGGGTTTATGGATGGATCGAAGCTTGGCGGAAATCTTAGAATTTATGTGTTGGATAGTCGTGGTTTAGCCGATGCCAAGATTGTTATTAACGGCAGTCACATGAGTAACAGTGTGAAGTCGGATGAATTGGATATCGGAATAGTTGCTGCTCACGAGCTGGGTCATGCCAGAGCCCGCATGACGGGAGGGTTATTCTTGAGCAAAGAGGATTCAAATGCCGCTGCATTAAGGTTGGAGAATAAAGTTCGAGTACTTCGTGATCCAAAAGCAGCTACAAGGACCAAACATTGAGCTATTATACATTGCGCGGATTGCTGACCCTTGTGCTGACAGTTCTCCTTGCGGGATGTGTTGCTGGCGAGAGCAGGACTCTGGATCAACGGTTAAAGAAAGTCGTTGATGGATTTCATTATGTGGGGCGCCAGCCGCTATCAACTACCTTCGTGCCAGCTTTTGAGCCGACGTTAGTTCGGCCGTTGCCGATAAAATTTGAGGCAGGCTATCGCTATGTGTTCTTGCATAAGTTTCCAATTGACAATGTCACTCTGGCTACCAAGTTATTGCCGAAAATACTTACAGATTTGGGATTTATAATATCTAGTTCTCCAACTCGGTATGAGCAGATGACGGATGCCTTTATCGGGGGGCCGTTGTTTTCAATCAATTTTCATTCAGGTGGGTTTCGCTTCAAATTTTTCAACGCTGTTAACCTGAATATCACAAATAGTGAACGCTTAGAGCGTGAATGGGCGTCCGATGACTATATATTAGAAATTATGCCATAGCCTGCCGAGAGTTGACTTTAGTGTTATACGAGGAACGTGAGCTGTTTAAGTTCGTTCGATTTGCTCGAGGGTATTGCTTGACTGTCCTATCATGACTGGTTCTCCGCAGGTGTCTCTGGTGTATTGGAGATAATCGGATCTGGACCTATGATCGGAGCGCACCAGTTTGGTACTCAGGCTTTGTCGAGTGGAAAACCAATTCCGTCGACGCTCTGTTCAATCACGGAGATCTTCAGGAAAAAGTGATGGACTTACACTCCACAAATATCAAAGAGGTGCTGGAGTACCTTGTGGACCAACTAGCTCCGGCGGTTGAACCACGCTTTTTCTCTGATTTGTTTGATCGACTGATCTGGTTGCAGGCTGACAATGGAACAGATCTCCTACAAGTTATGAGCATCTGGCTCGAATCCGACGACTATTACGGGGTTAAGATCGCGCTGGGGATGGAAGATGCATTTTTTTTTCGATAACCGAGTGGCTATGGTAGACGCCTTCAGGCGGCTCGAAAAACGCTGGCCCGAAGTGAAGGATCGGTGTGATGAAATTCTTGAGGCGTGGGACAAAAGCGTACCGTCGGATACTTCGGAGCGATAATCTCGGCTATGGAGTTAGCCAGTGAGGCAGCCGATGAATCGGGTTGTATCGCCTGATTGAAGCGGCGGAAGACAGCAGCAATTGGTACGGCGAGTTGTGCGACGGTGGGTGGCCGGTGGTGTGTGCAGTATGCCTACGATCAGTTTGGCAATGGCTGGACGCCTTCGAAGTCCGGGTTGGCGCTTGGGTTGGCGCAGGCGAGTTCGAATTGGTACTTGCAGAGCAGCGGAGCGGTGAACAATCGCTTGAAGGATGTGGCTTACGATGCGAGCGGCCGGCAGAGGCAGTGGAAGGTTGGGGATACGAGTTCGGTTGCGGTCTATGATCCTGAGGGGCATATGACGGAGGCGAAGGGCGATTCTGTTGTGACGCCAGGGACGGAGAAGATTTACGGGAGCTATCTCTATAACGGAGATGGGCAGCGCGTGAAGTCTGTGGCCGATGGGAAGACGGTTTGGTATGTGTATGGGCTCGATGGAGGGGTGGCTGCGGAGTTTGCGACTGGCTACACGAATGTGAATGCGGGCAAGACGCTGTATCCGGTGACGGATCATCTGGGGAGTACGCGGGCGTGGTTTGATCAGACGGGTACAGTGACGCAACGGGTGGATTATGAGCCGTTTGGAGGAGAGATCCAGCGGGCTGGAGTTGCTGGCTACTCGGGAGTGGGAGATCCGGCGCAGAAGTTTACGGGTAAGGAACGGGATGCGGAGACGGGGCTCGATTACTTTGGAGCCAGGTACTTGATGGCTGGACAGGGGCGGTTTGGGAGTCCGGATCCGTTGATGGAATCTGGCAATCCCCAGAATGGTCAAAGTTGGAATCGATATGCCTACACGTACAACAATCCACTACGATTTGTGGACCCGAATGGAATGTGTAGCGGGCCACCGCTACAAGCCGGAGAAATGGGAGTTTGTATCGACCTATACATTGCTGCCCCGAAGATTGGTGTCATTGGTGAAGGTGACAACCGCGGCCCAGCTCCCAACGATCCCAAGGCAACCTACCGTCAGGAGCTTCAACTGGCCTTAAATCCAAAAACTGGTGGCGTCCGTGTCGTCAAAGATGATCCGGGAGTTAGTGAAGTCTTGGTTGTTCCTGACGAGCTTGGGAAGCTATCACCGACGTTGGCTGCTAAGGGAACATCAAGTACATCCGTTTCTCCTACAACGACAGATAAACAAGGAAACCATCACTTCGCTATTTACAATGAAGCGTTAAATGGAATTGCCAGCATTCCTATCCTTGGGAGGGCCGCTCCGCAGGAAACGATAAAGACAGACGTAAAATTTGTTTTCACGCCCGACGGGAAGGTTGGACTCGATCCGGGAGGCACAAGAACTGCATATCCTTCGATTGAGATCTATCGATATGACCGTGGGGGAAAGCCGACTACCTTGCTTCAGCAAAAGGAATCTGGAAAACCCGCTGATCTTTGTTGTCGCAACCAAGTCATTCCGAGGGTATCACCTCGATGACGGTCGTATCGATTGTGCTGTTGGCGTTTGTCCTAGGGCCGGCGCTCCTGCTGGTCTTGTCATGGAGACGGTCAACGCATCAAGCGGCAAGACTTATACTGCTACTCCTTTCTCTCAGCTATGGCTGGTTCCTGTTCGCGCTAAATACGCCCAAGACTTTCTTGGGCCCGGACTAGAAGCGGTCTCATAAACGTCTGAGTAAGAGTTGTAAGCAACCGAGGCGAACGAAGCCGAGGAAGTTTTCGACGTGATATTCCCAACGATTGACCAAGCGTCGAAAGTGATGAAGCCACGCAAATAGTCGTTCGACGCGCCAGCGCCTACGGTAACGGCGCAGCGGACGACCATCCTGAGTCTTGCCCCGGTTGCGCCGATTCGGCGCGATCATTTCGATGCCGTACTCTTCGGCAAGTTTTTCGTCGAGCTTGTCCGAGTCGTAGGCTTTGTCTCCGATGAGCCGCTTGGGCAGGTCGTTGAGGAAGCTTCCGGCCAAAACGTCTTCCACAAGCTGGCACTCGGCTGGCGAAGCGCTGTCGACAGCAACGGCGAGAGGAAGACTGTTACCAGCGGCGATAGCGATGATCTTCGTGCCCTTGCCGCGGCGGGTGGGACCAACGGCGAGGCCCCCTTTTTTGCGCTCGCGAATGTGGCATCGACGAACGCTTCTTCCAGATTCAACTGACCTCGCTCATGTAAGTAGTGGGCCAACACTCTCAGCGTCTCTTCCAGCTTTCCGCTTCGCACCCACTGTTGAAAACGTCGGTGACAGGTCTGGTACGGCGGATATCTTTCCGGCAGTTCACGCCACTGCGCCCCACTCCCTAAAACCCACATCACCCCGTTCAACACGCATCGAGTATCGTGCCACGGCCTGCCACGGTTATCCGCCCGACGCTGCGGGCGCAGCACCGGCTCCACAACTTCCCATTGGTCGTCTTTTAAATCCCATCGTCCGCGCATACACTTCCGCGCAATTCACCAGAGCTCTTCCAGATTCTCATATTCCGCCCGCTTGTGGTTTATGAGACCGCTTCTACTCTTCCACTCGCCTCTTGATTGAGCTATCTAATTGTCTGGGGTGCCTAGCAGCCGGAGTCGCGGCGCTTCGATTGCGATCCTCGGGGCCTGTAGGGATGGCCGCGATGTATATTGCTTTCTGTTGGTTTATCGCTTTATTGTTGAGCTATGCGGCCTAACTTTCCGTTCGGGGTCGGCCTGACACGTCGCTTAGGAGGCTTTGTGAAATTTGCGAGATAAATCCACAAAGTCTTTTCAGCGAGACCTACACTGGGATTCTTTTGGGAGATAAAACCCTTCAGGATAGGTGGACGTGGAGACCAGAAATTATTGAGGCTGCTCAAGGAAGTTTTGCGCGATATGGGGGCCGATGGGAATTTCCGAAGAAGAGATTGTGGCACGTCAGGCTGTCCCCTTCCCCCTCCCCCTCCCGGGTGTTGGGGCCGCGACGGGAGCTGATGCTGTCACCGCTAAAGTAGTGGCCGTAAATACGTCGACAAGTATCATTGGCGGCTTCACTCAGCGACGCTTGGACGAGGCGTTAGGATATGAGCAGCCAGTCGATAATGTGACGGAACTTAAGAGTATCGGGGGCGACGCCTTTACTGGTGGGCTCCTCTCATTGCCTGGCGGCAAGCTTGTGGACAAACTGGTTCCAATCCCAAATGTGCAGAGAGGAATTGCCTTGCTTCGGTTCGCTCATCGCCGCTCAATGAGAGCAGCTAGGATACAGGCGGCTAAGATCGATGCCAAATTGAAGGCGGCCGGTAACTCACTCGTTGGGGGTATCGCTGGTGGTGTTCCAGCCGAGATAAGTAAATGGATATGGGAGTGGTGGATTGATCCACAGACGGAGCCGGAAAAGAAATCAATGGGAAAGGTGTGTTACGAGGGCGGTGGTTGCGAGATACTGCAGTGAGCAGTCCTAATAGAAGTGTACGTTTTGAGCAACTGAGGCCGGCGCTGCGACGTTGGCTACTCCGTTTCTCATTTGTATTAGTATGTTCCATAATCGTAATTTTACTGATTACGGGCGATACGCGTCTTTATAAGACCAGCCAGATGCAGAGACTTCCGGTTGTCATTACGTGCTTTGTGTCGTTAGTCGGAGTGGTATTTACTGGGGGGCTTCTACTGTCGGAGCTTTTGCTCCGGCTAAACTCTAATGATCGGAATAAGTGAGTAGGGATCTTCTCAGAGAAACAGTCAGCATCCGCCCGGCACTGATTTAGCCGTTTGATTGAGGTGACGCAGGGAACTCTGTCGCCGGTGAAGTATTGGTATGACGGTCGCGACCATCTGGTGGAGGTGGAGCAGCAGGACTCGACAAGCTACAGCGGCACGAAGACTCAGAACCGTCTGTTTGCTTACGATTCTCTCGGCCGGCTGGGCAGTGTCACGAATCCGGAAAGCGGAGCGGAGAGCTACACCTACTGGGTGGATGGTCAGATGAAGACGAAGACTAACGCCTCGTCTCAGGTGGTGAACTATGCCTACGACGCGGCGCGACGCCTGGCGACAAAGAGCTTTAGCGGCGCACTGAACACGACGTATTGTTACGACGGCAAGCTCTGGAACGGATCGGCGTGTACGATGCCTGCGGGACGTACGGATGCGGCCAAGGGGATGAAGACCGGCAGCGGCGGCGCGTGGGGTTCGACGAACTATGCGGCGGTGGATGCGCTGGGACGTGTGAGCTCTTTGAAGCAGACGGTGGCTGGACTTGCGGAGCAGTCGCTGAGCTACGAGTACTCCGCGAGCGGCGCGGTGAAGAGCATTGGCTATCCGAGCGGCCGTCAGGTGAATGTTGCCTATACGGGCGCGGGACGGCCTTCGCAGTTGAGCAGTGCTGCCCGGACCTACTTGAGCGGCATGAGCTACGGAGCGAACGGAGCGCTACTGGCTGAGACCTGGAATGGGAGTGGCGCGGATCGTGTAGAAGAGAAGCGCAGCTACAATCCGCTGGGGCAGATGCTGACGGCGGATTTCCGGAAGAATGCGCAGGATAGCGGCCGTTTCTGGAAGATGACGAACCAGTTTCCGGAGACGAAGAATGTTGGGAATCTGACGAAGCAGTATGTGGAGACGGGGATCGATACCTTTGGCGTGCGCTATGCGTATGACGGGTTGTATCGGTTGATTGGCGCCGCGGAAGACAGTAGCAATGAAGACCCTCTGGGTACGGCGAGTTGTGCGACGGTGGGTGGGCGTTGGTGTGTGCAATATGCCTACGATCAGTTTGGCAATGGCTGGACGCCGTCGAAGTCTGGGTTGGCGCTTGGGTTGGCGCAGGCGAGTTCGAATTGGTACTTGCAGAGCAGCGGAGTGGTGAACAATCGCTTGAAGGATGTGGCTTACGATGCGAGCGGCCGGCAGAGGCAGTGGAAGGTTGGGGATACGAGTTCGGTTGCGGTCTATGATCCTGAGGGACATATGACGGAGGCGAAGGGCGACTCTGCTGTGACGCCTGGGACCGAGAAGATTTACGGGAGCTATCTCTATAACGGAGATGGGCAGCGCGTGAAGTCTGTGGCTGATGGGAAGACGGTTTGGTATGTGTATGGTCTGGATGGAGGGGTGGCTGCGGAGTTTGCGACTGGCTACACGAATGTGAATGCGGGCAAGACGCTGTATCCGGTGACGGATCATCTGGGGAGTACGCGGGCGTGGTTTGATCAGACGGGTACAGTGACGCAACGGGTGGATTATGAGCCTTTTGGAGGAGAGATCCAGCGGACTGGAGTTGCCGGGTACTCGGGATTGGGCGATCCGGCGCAGAAGTTTAGCGGCAAGGAACGGGATGCCGAGACGGGGCTGGATTACTTCGAGAGCCGCTACTTTAGTTCGGCCCAAGGTCGCTTCACAAGCCCGGACGTGATGATGGGTAAACCAGAGTGGCTGGTTGATCCGCAACGATGGAACCGCTACGCCTACGTTCGGAACAATCCGCTGAAGTACATCGACCCAAACGGTGAGGATTTGGTTGTGTACTACTCGCTCGGTAGCGATGTGAGCGATGCTGACCGTGAATGGTTCAACAAAAACAAAGCGTCGATTCTTGCCGGGATTCAGGCCAAGTTTGAAAAGGCTGGCGTCAAGAATGTCAGCTTCCGAGATCAGGCCACGCTGAGCAAGAAGCAACTTGGTGAACTCGACAACGGTAGCCCCTTGGGGGTCTCCCGACTGACGTTCGTAGGGAAGGACTATCCTGGCTTGGGCCAAGCGCCAGCGATGGGAGTTCTCGGGTACGCCCATCCCGATGGAAAGCGCATTGCTGGTGTGTTCCTCGACACCTTCCCAAAGGTTTCGCCATCTGGCTGCGATCAAGCATGTATTGCAGGTGACGTAGCGGCGCATGAACTTGGGCACACCATCGGCATTCCTCACTTGGGATTCATGGAGGAGATGGCTGACAGATGGCGTCAACGACCGGGCTTGCTCGGGGGCACAGAAACTCGTCCAGACCTCATGACTGGAAGCATGGGTGTGCCTACGCAACCGCTCTACTTCAAGCCCGGAACTAACGAGAGGACCCAACGGGCCATTGAACAGTTGAATCGAATCGGGGATATGACTCCGAAGAAATAGGAGTGGTCATGATTCGGCTGTTGGTGATTCTTGATACATGGCTCATGATGGTTGCCGGGACGCTTTTCCTGTGGTTGGGACTGACAGGTCTTCGAGCCGGAACTTTTGCTGTCGGCGATATTGCGATCACTCTTTTGGGAGGGATTGCGGGAATCTGCTCCGTTGGGCTGCTGTGTCGTTGGCGTAGCCCTTTGACGCAACCAGCGCTCGTGACCTTCCGGCTTTTGATAGTGGGCTGTCTTGCTTATTTCGCATGGTTCCAGGACCGCCCCTGGCTTGCTCTTGATGACTCTGCCTTAGTTCGAGGCTCATTCCGTCAGGAGTTCTTCCTGCAACGCCTCGAACAAGTCGGCGTCTTCCTGGTGGCGGTGGTGCCAATCGTCGTACTCGGAATATGGCACGCCAGGGTTCTTCCCCGGATGCAAGCTGTTCCAGTAAATGTGCAGCCACGCATTACGCCACTGGTAGTATTGGTGGGCACATCAGTGGCAGCGGGAATCGGAGCACGCTTAGTTGGGATTCCATCGCTTGGGCCAATCTTCTGGACGGTGAGCGTTCTTGTCGTCGTGTTCCTGCTTTTTGAGCTTGCACGGCGGATTAGTAACGCAGAGTTCTCAGCATTCGTTGCGTTTGCAGTCTTTACCGTGGCGATGCCTATTGTTTTGCTCTGGCCTTGATGTTTGGAGAAGATGCCTTCACACCTTTCGGATCAGCCCACCACGTCGCTGCACTTCGAGCCGCACCGCATAGAAGGCGGCTTGCAGGAGATGGATGGGGCCGTGGTTGGCGTCGATGACGAGCTTGCCGTTGGACCAATCCGAGTTCTCGTGAGCGCCGATCAGAAGCTCCAGGGCGAACTGTTCGAGGATGTGATCGTAGGCGGCTTGGAGATCGTCACCGGAAATAGAACCGAGAACGGCGCTTGGTTCGGTGATGTCTTGGACGAGGAGTTCGTCGGCGAGGTTGGTGAGCAAAGAGTCCATGTTGGTTCCTGCTGGTATTTACCATTCTGGGTACGCAAAAGAGGAATCATGCGAAGCATGGACGTTGCTTCAGCAACGTCGTTCTTGAAGTAGTCGTTCACTTCGTTCACGACGCCTTCGGCAGTCTCATTGTCATCATCATGCGGTTGGTTTAGAGTCTCTATGCTGGCACGAGTCCTCTGGGAACTCGGCATAGAGACTCGAAAGGACATGCGTACTGGCCCATCGCTCTCCTCTGATCGTCTGAGTCGTCAGAGGTCTCGGCTACTTAACGCTGGTGGTCTCAGCCAGCGGCAGACCTGGGCATCCCGATTTAGCTGCGCCCTGGCTCTTCGTCTACGTCCCACAGTAGAGCCGTCCTTGATCCACGCTGCCGTCGATTGCTCCCGACCGTGGAGGACATGAACCGAAGTCCACGTTGATATGTAGAAACTGCCGTTGCTTGAGCGGCGGCGAAGAGGTGTCCGCAACCACAACAGCTTGTGTATATCAGAGATAGACACAGTATTTTGTGGTCAGAAAAGTGAGAATATTTTGGGGCCGGGATAGACGGGATCGGCGGCAGGTGGCCGAAGGCGGCGAAAACCGGGTTGGGGATGTACGGTTCGGGAGGGAGGCGGCGATCCGAAACGGCGGTGCGCCAGGGCCGAAAGTTTCCTGCGGCTAAATGCAGACGAGGAAACAACCATGATCCCGATCCAACTGACCGAGAACGACTACATCAACCCGGAAGCGGTTTGCCGCCTTCACTGCCAGCCAAAGACCGACGACAGGCGTGCGGCCATCACCATCGTCTTCACCGACGAAGACCAACTCCCGCTTTACCTGCACGGCGAGGAGGCGGAAGAAGCCATTGCGAACTGGCGCAGCTTCCATCAGCGACAGGTTCACGCCGCTTCTTTTCCGGCGACCGACTGATACACGGAATTTTCGAGAATGTTCTTGACGGTGCGGCCATACCACTTGCCGCCGTTCTTGCCGGGGATGTGATCGGCGTTGAAGGCGTCGGCGATCATGGCGAGACTCCAGCCGTCTTCCCGGCGCTCGTGCATCAGGCGCACCATCGCCATCTCATCGACAGCGGCCACCAAGCGATCACCGACACGCTCGAAGCCGAAGGGCGTGTGGTTGTAGACCTTGCCCTGCTGCTTCTTGTGGGCCAGCACGGAGGCGGTGCGCTCGGCCACGAGGTTGCGTTCCAGTTCGGCGCATCCGGCCATCAGCGTGAGAAACATCCGGCCCATCGCTGAACCCGTACTCAACGACTGACCGCCCATGTCCACCAAGTGCAGCGAGACTCCCGCCTTGTCCCAGGCTTTCGTTTGGCGCAGGGCGTCTTCGGCGTCTCTGAACAATCGGTCGAGCTTCAGGCAGACGACATGGCCGACACCGTTGTTCATCCACTCAAGTAGCTTCGCCCCGGCAGGACGCTTCGCCAAAGGGATGCTGGCCGAGACGCCTTCCTCACGCACCAACTCCATCACTTCCAACCCGGCCATCTGGCAATAGGCACGAAGGCGATCTTCCTGGGCGTCGAGCGAGAAGCCGAACTTCGATTGCTCGACGGTGGAAACCCTCACGTAGCAGAGCGCCCGGTTGCCTTGGAATCGTTTCGCCATTCTGCGTACCCAGAATAGCGGCTAAAGAGAAGCTAAGTCAATAGAACTCGTGTAGGCATGGTCGTGGCTACATTCCGGGTACGCAGAATGGCGGTTTCCTGATAACCTTGGAAAGATGGCAAAGCCACCAGCAAAGGCCGTAAAGAAAGCCGCTGTCCCGGCGAAGAAGACAGTCGGCAGACCACGAGCCAAACACAGCGACCCGGCGTACAAGCAGATGAGCGTGTATGTTCACCAGGACGTGCGGAACAAAGTGAAGGCCCGGTTGTTCGAGCAGGGCGGCGAGTTCAGCGCCCTGGTGGAATCACTGTTGCGGGACTGGCTCAAGAAACCACAGTAAAACTCAAAGTAAGGTATCCATCCCAAAGCGTCTATAGATCGACCGGACCTTCTGCTCGGTCGGGAAAATGCGGCGCTACCTCCTGGCCGACTTCAGAGCCGCAGCTTCCAGAAAAGTATCAATCGTCCGTAAGAGTGTTTCCTGTTGCCGATCAGGAAGGCTCTCAATCAACTCCAGACGGCGTAGGACCTTGCGGGAAGGCTTGCGGGTAGTCTTGGGTCCTTCCGGTTGCAGCAACTCGTCCATCGTCACGCCCAAGCCCTGAGCGAAGCGGATCGCCATCTCCGCTGAAAGGCGCAAGCGGTCGCACTCGTAGTCAGTGACGAGCGTTTGCACCAGTCCAGTCTTCTCGGCCAACTCCACCTGGGTGAATCCCCGCTCCTTGCGGAGACGGGCGAGGCGCTGGCCGATGGTCTCGCCACCCAGGTCGATGGGATCAAGTTTCAATCTCGAAGCACGAGGCATACCAGAGCCAGTGTAAAGGCGAAAAACGTGGCTTCTTGTATCTTACGGTATCATACGCTATTCTTGTGAGCGTATCTATTTTGCTTCCCCCACTTGACAGGTTTTTGGAAGGAGGCCGTTTTCGATGGCACGTATCCCGGACGACGAAATCCAGCGGCTAAAGAGCGAGATCAGCGTGGAACGCTTGGTCACGAGCTTCGGCGTGGAACTGAAGCGGCATGGGGCGGAACTGATCGGGCGGTGTCCGTTCCATGACGACAAGACGCCATCGCTGGTGGTGTCGCCGAAAACGAATCTGTGGCACTGCCTGGGTAAGTGCAACATCGGTGGCTCTGCGATTGATTGGGTCATGCGAACGCAAGGCGTGAGCTTCCGGCACGCTGTTGAATTACTCAAAGCCGATCATCCTTCTTTAGCCGCTGGCGAAGCTCATGTGGTGAAGAAGGGTACGACGGCGAAGCTCGAATCTCCGGTTGGTGCGGACGCCGACGATCCGCAGACGTTGTTGAGCGTGGTCGAGTTTTATCACAAGACACTGAAGGAATCGCCGGAAGCGCTGCGGTATCTGGAGAGCCGGGGCCTGACGAATGCTGAGATGGTCGGCCACTTCAAACTGGGCTTCGCCAACCGCAAGCTCGGCCTGACGCTGCCGGATAAGAACCGCAAGGCCGGGGCCGATCTGCGTGGACGCTTGCAGCGCTTGGGCATCCTGCGTGCCGAGAGCGGCCACGAGCACATGAACGGATCGGTGGTGTTCCCGTTCTTCTCGCTGGCTGGTGAAGTGCTCGGCATGTATGGGCGCAAGATCACGCTAGGGCTGCGTGAGGGAACGCCGCTGCACCTGTATCTGCCGGGGCCGCATCGAGGCGTGTTCAACGAAGAGGCGCTGGTGGTCTCGAAGGAAATCATCCTGTGCGAATCGATCATCGACGCCTTGACATTCTGGTGCGCCGGGTTCCGCAACGTGACCTGCTCGTATGGCGTCAACGGCTTCACTGACGATCACCGGGCCGCATTCCAGAAGCACGGCACTCGCAGCGTGTGGATCGCCTACGACCGGGATGAAGCTGGAGATGCGGCGGCAGAGCGGCTAAAAGAAGAACTCGACAAGCTCGGCATCACGTCGCACCGGGTGCTGTTCCCGAAAGGCATGGACGCCAATGAATACGCCCGGAAGGTCGTGCCAGCCGAGCAGAGTCTTGCGGTGTTGTTGAACAAGGCCGAGTGGTGGGGAGCGGTGAAGAAGCGGCCAGCGGCTAAGGAAAAAGCGAGTGCGCCGGAACCCACGCCGCAAGCGCCTCAGCCAGTGGCCGTACCTATCGTCAACGAAGCGCCAGCGCCAGTGATCCCGATGGCGGCGGAACTCGATATCGAAGTGGTCTCGGTCTCTGCGGCCAACGATGAAATCGTGATGCGGCATGGCGACCGCCGCTTCCGCATCCGTGGCCTGGGCAAGAATCTCTCGCACGATCTGATGAAGGTCAACGTACTCGTGTCCAGGCAGGATGAGTTCCACGTCGATACGCTCGATCTCTACGCCGACCGCCAGCGTGCTGCGTTCCTCAAGCGTGCCGCCGAAGAGCTTGGCTTGAAAGAAGACATCCTGCGCAAGGACCTGGGCCGGGTGTTTCTGAAGCTCGAAGAACTACGGGACGAGCAGATACGCAAAACGCTCGAAGCCGCGCCGCAGGAAGTCCAGATGAGCGAGGAAGACCGCAACGAAGCGCTGGCGTTGTTGCGTGACCCGAAACTGCTCGACCGCATCCTCGACGACTTCAACCAGTGCGGACTGGTGGGTGAAGAATCGAACAAGCTCATCGGCTATATGGCCGTCATCTCCCGTCATCTGGAGTCGCCGCTGGCGGTGGTGGTGCAGTCTTCATCGGCGGCTGGCAAGTCGTCGTTGATGGACATGGTGCTGGCCTTCGTGCCGGAAGAAGAGCGCATCCAATACTCGGCGATGACGGGGCAATCGCTCTTCTACATGGGCGAGATGAACCTGAAGCACAAGGTCCTGGCCATCGTCGAAGAGGAGGGGGCCAGCCGCGCTTCTTATGCGTTGAAGCTGCTGCAAAGTGAAGGCGTGCTTACCATCGCATCGACGGGCAAGGACCCGGCGACGGGCAAACTCGTCACGCAGCAATATCGTGTGGAAGGTCCGGTGATGATGTTCCTGACCACCACGGCCATCGACATCGACGAGGAGTTACTGAACCGCTGTCTGGTGCTGTCGGTGAATGCGGATCGCGAACAGACGCAGGCGATCCACCGCTTGCAGCGTGAGGCGCAGACGCTCGAAGGCTTGATGAAGCGCCAGGAGCGGCGGGAGATTATCCGGCTGCACCAGAACGCCCAACGGCTGATCAAGCCCATCGCCGTCGTCAATCCATATGCCCGTGAACTGACCTTCCCCGACAGCCTCACCCGCGCCCGTCGCGACCACATGAAGTACCTGACGCTGATCCGTTCGATTGCCCTGCTGCATCAGCATCAGCGTCCGACCCGCACGGCCACGTGGCGCGGGAAGACGCTCGAATACATCGAGGCCACGCCAGGTGACATCACCATCGCCAATCGTCTGGTGTCGGAAGCGATGGGCCGTTCGCTCGACGAACTGCGGCCAGAGACACGGCGGCTGCTCTTGCTGATCGACGAAATGGCCACGGCGCAATGCCAGCAACTCAAGGTGGATCGAAGTGATTATCGTTTTAGCCGCCGTGACGTGCGCCATCATACAGGCTGGAGCGCCACGCAGGTCCGCATCCACATGGACCGCTTGCAGGAGATGGAATACCTGCTGGCGCATCGTGGTGGCCGGGGCCAGAGCTTTGTTTATGAGCTTGTCTTCGAGCGTGGCGACAACACATCGAAGCCACAAATACCCGGCCTGATCGATGTGTACGATTCCAACCTGACGGACCCGGAAGGCCAGTTAGCGGGGTCAAAACGGGGCCAAAACGGTGGGGTGACGGAGGGGTGGCGGAGCGCTGAAACCCGCATGGATACTGGCTCAAATGGTGTTTTTGCACCAAATCACGAAAACAGCACTTCTGTGGAGATCGATGAAAATCCGGTCGTAGCCGCACATCGCCATAACCATGCAGGGGTCCGCTGATGGCTCGTGTCCGCAAGCCTCGCAAACCTGCCGAGCGGCCCACCACACCGTTGGCGCTGCTGATGGAAAAACATCTCGAAGACCTGCTCACGAAAAACTACTCCGAGTACACTATCAAGGGGCGGCGTGTGCATATCCGCTTCTTCCTCGCATGGGTGGCGGATCGTGGCATCACCGAGCCAGTGGAAGTGACTCGCACGGTGCTTGAAGCCTATCAGCGCTACGTGTTCCATTACCGCAAGAAGGACGGCCAGCCGCTCGGCTTCAACGCCCAACATGATCGTCTGGTGCCGCTGCGGGTGTGGTTCCGTTGGATGGCGAGGAATCATCACATCCTGCACAATCCGGCGTCGGAACTGGAACTGCCCCGGTTGGCGTTCCGCTTGCCTAAGGCCGTGCTGTCGGCCTCGGAAGTGGAGCAGATCATGTTGCAGACCGACATCCACGATCCTCTTGGCTTGCGTGACAGAGCCATCCTGGAGACGTTCTACTCGACCGGGATACGGCGGCTGGAACTGGCGCAACTGAAGCTGTGGGACCTTGACCTGGAGCGCTCGACGCTCACCATCCGCCAGGGCAAGGGCAAGAAGGATCGCATGATTCCGTTGGGCGACCGTGCCGCCGCCTGGGTACGCAAATACTTGGACGAGTCCCGCACGCAACTGGTGAGCGAACCGGATGAACACTTCGTCTTCCTGTCGAATGTCGGCGAACCGTTTGCGCTGGACTACCTGACCGAACTGGTGAGCATGTACGTGAAGGCGGCGCAAATCAACAAGCAGGGATCGTGCCATATGTTCCGGCACACGATGGCGACGTTGATGCTCGAAGGCGGCGCAGACACACGCTTCATCCAGGCGATGCTCGGCCACGCCGATCTGAAGACGACGCAAATTTACACGCATGTGGCGATCCGCCAGCTTCAGGAAATCCACCGGGCCACGCACCCGGCGAAGCTCACGAAGGATCGACCGACGACGAAGAGCGCCAGCCCGGATGCCGCCGACGTGTTCGCTGCGCTCGATGATGAGAACGACGAAGACCCGGAAGTGTAAACACATCCACCCCACCCACACGGTAAAATGGCCGCAGTGATCCAGGCGGCTAAAGCAACGGCGCAGCTTTTTGTTTTAGCCGCCGTCTGTCTTCCCGTCTTTGCGAACATCCCAAGATCATCGCTCGTAGCCGAAAAACCGCATCTGGGGGTCGCCAACTTTGCGCTGGTCTCGCACCGGGCTGATTCCGCCGCTAACGTACTGATCGCACCTGGGTTGCCGGGATGCTTGTACGATTCAAGCGCCAGACCTTGTTGTTCCGGCAAGGAACGGGATGCAGAGACGGGGCTGGACTTTTTCTCGGCACGCTACATGAGTGCCGCCCAAGGACGTTTCACAAGTCCTGACGTTCCTTTTGCGGACCAGTGGGAGAAGAATCCACAAAGCTGGAATTTGTACAGCTACGCTCGGAACAACCCACTGCGGTTTGTCGACCCCACTGGCAGATGCAGTCAAGCTGCGGGTGGCTACACGGATGAGGGGAGTGGGCTGTTTCCTGGTCCCTGTTCGGGCGGGACCATTGGCGACAGTAACAACAACACGAATTCGGTGACAGTTACCGGAAAGAAGGGCAATGCTGTTGGGGCATTCGTCCTGAATGCGCTCTTTGCGCTAGACAGCACCGCCAACAACTACTTCGCCTGGATGTTTAAAGAGCGTCCAAAGCTGTTGGAGAACACGCCTACTACTAAAGAGTTCGTCGGCCAAGCTGCCGCTGCAACAGTCCTTGTGGGAACGATGATGATTGGTCCAAGTGGTGGCGCACAAGCCCCTTTGAGACTTATCCACTCCGAGGCAACGTTAAGCAAGACGATCCTAGATGGTCTTCGCAAGAAGTCAACCCAGGAGATCATTGACACTTTGAAGCCAGGCTTGGAAGAAGGTCTCAAAGTGAAGCCTGATGGGCGAGTCATGGACGGAAATCATCGCATCAAGGTTCTGATGGAACGTGGAGTGGACGTGAACTCACTGCCCAGAGAGGTCCTGAAGTGACTCTGGACGACAAACCTAACGGGTTGGCATTCGTAGGTGAGCTTGAAGACGCAGCGCCGGAAGCAAAGAATGCATTCCTTGCGAAAGTGGCGTTTGAGTTGACGATTCGAGGGCGTGACACATACGAGCCTGGAACTTCTGGGGTATCAGAGCCGAACAGACTTCGTGCGCTGAATGAAGTGATGCATCGGCTCACAAAACGGATGTTCAAGCGTATCAGCGGAAACGATGATTTGAACGAGACCGAGTTTTGGAAGGCTCTTACGGAAATCTCTGACTGCGGGGGATGTCTCGCCGATCTTGTGGCTTCTGCGGAAGCGGCGTCGCCGCTGATAAAGAGTAAGTGAGCGTGGTCAGCAGGAAACGCTATTGCGTAAGCAGCCGCCGAGAAAACCTCGTCGCCGCACTTCGAGCTTGACGGCGTAGAAGGCGGCTTGCAGGAGATGGATGGGGCCGTGGTTGGCGTCGATGACGAGCTTGCCATCTAACCAGTCCGAATTTTCGTGAGCGCCGATCAGCAGTTCCAGGGCGAACTGTTCGAGGATGTGATCGCAGGCGGCTTGGAGATCGTCGTCTGAAAGAGAGCCAAGAACGGCGCTTGGTTCGGTGATGTCTTGGACGAGGAGTTCGTCGGCGAGGTTGGTGAGCAAAGAGTCCATGATGGTTCCTGTTGGTATTTACCATTGCAGGTACGCAAAAGAGGAACCATGCGAAGCATGGACGTTGCTTCAGCAACGTCGTTCTTGAAGTAGTCGTTCACTTCGTTCACGACGCCTTCGGCAGTCTCATTGTCATCATCATGCGGTTGGTTTAGAGTCTCTATGCTGGCACGAGTCCTCAAGGAACTCGGCATAGAGACTCGAAAGGTCATGCGTACTGGCCCATCGCTCTCCTCTGATCGTCTGAGTCGTCAGAGGTCTCGGCAACTTAACGCTGGTGAACTCAGCCAGCGGCAGACTTGGGCATCCCGATTTAGCTGCGCCCAGGCTCTTCGTCTACGTCCCACAGTAGAGCCGTCCTGATTCCACGCTGCCGTCAATTACTCCCGACCGTGGAGGACATGAACCGAAGTCCACGTTGATATGTAGAAGCAGCGATTCTTTGGGCGGTGCTGAAGATGCGTCTCCGACCACAACAGATTGTGCATATCAGGGATAGACACAATATTTTGTGGCCGGGAAAGTGAAAATATTTTGGGGCGGGGATAGACGGGATCGGCGGCAGGTGGCGGAAAGCGGCGAAAGCCGGGTTGGGGGTGTACGGATCGGGAGAGAGCGGCGGATGCGAAACGGCGATCCGCCAGGGCCGAAAGTTTCCTGCGGCTAAATGCAGAAGAGGAAACAAACATGATCCCGATCCGACTGACCGAGAACGACTACATCAACCCGGAAGCGGTTTGCCGCCTTCACTGCCAGCCAAAGACCGACGACAGGCGTGCGGCCATGACCATCGTCTTCACCGACGAAGACCAACTCCCGCTTTACCTGCACGGTGAGGAAGCGGAAGAGGCCATTGCAAACTGGCGGACCTTCCACCAGCAGCAGGGTCACGACGCTTCGTTCCCGGCGACCATCTGAAACAGCGAATTTTCCAGAATGTTCTTCACGGTGCGGCCATACCACTTGCCGCCGTTCTTGCCGGGGATGTGATCGGCGTTGAAGGCGTCGGCGATCATGGCGAGACTCCAGCCGTCTTCCCGGCGCTCGTGCATCAGGCGTACCATCGCCATCTCAGCGGCGGCGACCACGAGGCGATCCCCGGCACGCTCGAAGCCGAAGGGCGTGTGGTTGTAGACCTTGCCCTGCTGCTTCTTGTGCGCCAGGACTGAGGCGGTGCGTTCGGCCACGAGGTTGCGTTCGAGTTCGGCGCATCCCGCCATCAGCGTGAGAAACATGCGGCCCATCGCTGAACCCGTACTCAACGACTGACCGCCCATGTCCACCAAGTGCAGCGAGACTCCCGCTTTGTCCCAGGCTTTCGTTTGGCGCAGGGCGTCTTCGGCGTCTCTGAACAATCGGTCGAGCTTCAGGCAGACGACATGGCCGACACCGTTGTTCATCCACTCAAGTAGCTTCGCCCCGGCAGGACGCTTCGCCAAAGGGATGCTGGCCGAGACGCCTTCCTCACGCACCAACTCCATCACTTCCAATCCGGCCATCTGGCAGTAGGCACGAAGGCGATCTTCCTGGGCGTCGAGCGAGAAGCCGAACTTCGATTGCTCGACGGTGGAAACCCTCACGTAGCAGAGCGCCCGGTTGCCTTGGAATCGTTTCGCCATTCTGCGTACCCAGAATAGCGGTTTAACATAAGCTAAGTCAATAGAACTCGTGTAGGCATGGTCGTGGCTACATTCCAGGTACGCAGAATGGCGGATTCCTGATAAGCTCGGAGGGATGGCGAAAGCACCAGTCAAGGCTGTAAAGAAAGCCGCTGTCCCGGTGAAGAAGACAGTCGGCAGACCACGAGCCAAGCACAGCGACCCGGCGTACAAGCAGATGAGCGTGTACGTTCATCAGGACGTGCGGAACAAGGTAAAGGCCCGGTTGTTCGAGCAAGGCGGCGAGTTCAGCGCCCTGGTCGAGTCGCTGTTGCGGGACTGGTTGAAGAAACCACAGTAAATCCCGAAAAAGGGTACCCATCCCGAAGCGTCTATAGATCGACCGGGCCTGTTGCTCGGTCGGGAAAATGCGGCGCTACCTCCTGGCCGACTTCAGAGCCGCAGCTTCCAGAAAAGTATCAATCGTCCGTAAGAGTGTTTCCTGTTGCCGATCAGGAAGGCTCTCAATCAACTCCAGACGGCGTAGAACCTTGCGGGAAGGCTTCCGGGCAACCTTGGAGCCAGCAGGTTGCAGCAGATCGTCCATCGTCACGCCCAAGCCCTGAGCGAAGCGGATCGCCATCTCTGCCGAAAGGCGCAAGCGGTCGCACTCGTAGTCAGTGACGAGTGTTTGCACGAGTCCAGTCTTCTCGGCCAACTCCACCTGAGTAAAGCCACGCTCCTTGCGGAGACGAGCGAGGCGCTGGCCGATGGTCTCGCCGCCCAGGTCGATGGGATCAAGTTTCAATCTCGAAGCACGAGGCATACCAGAGCCAGTGTAAAGGCGAAAAACGTGGCTTCTTGTATCCTACGGTATCATACGCTATTCTGTGAAGCGTAACTATTTTGCTTCCCCCTCTTGACAGGTTTTTGGAAGGAGGCCGTTTTCGATGGCACGTATCCCCGATGATGAAATCCAGCGGTTGAAGAACGAGATCAGCGTGGAGCGCTTGGTCACGAGCTTTGGCGTGGAACTGAAGCGGCATGGGGCGGAACTGATCGGGCGGTGTCCGTTTCACGACGACAAGACGCCATCGCTGGTGGTCTCGCCGAAGACGAATCTGTGGCACTGCCTGGGCAAATGCAACATCGGCGGCTCGGCCATCGATTGGGTCATGCGGACGCAGGGCGTGAGCTTCCGGCACGCCGTGGAACTGCTCAAGGCCGATCATCCTTCTTTAGCTGCTGGCGAAGTTCATGTGGTGAAGAAAGGTACGACGGCGAAGCTAGAATCTCCGGTCACGACTGATGCCGACGAGCAGCAGACGTTGTTGAGCGTGGTCGAGTTTTATCACAAGACGCTGAAGGAATCGCCGGAAGCGTTGCGGTATCTGGAATCTCGTGGCCTGACAAATGCGGAGATGGTCGGCCACTTCAAACTGGGCTTTGCCAACCGCAAGCTCGGCCTGACGCTGCCCGACAAGAACCGCAAGGCCGGGGCCGATCTGCGTGGGCGCTTGCAGCGGTTGGGCATCCTGCGTGCCGAGAGCGGCCACGAGCACATGAACGGATCGGTGGTGTTTCCGGTCTTCTCGCTGGCTGGTGAAGTGCTCGGCATGTATGGGCGCAAGATCACGCCAGGTCTGCGTGAGGGAACGCCGCTGCACCTGTATCTGCCGGGGCCGCATCGTGGTGTGTTCAACGAAGAGGCGCTGGTGGTCTCGAAGGAAATCATCCTGTGCGAATCGATCATCGACACCTTGACGTTCTGGTGCGCCGGGTTCCGCAACGTGACGTGCTCGTATGGCGTCAACGGCTTCACCGACGATCACCGGGCCGCATTCCAGAAGCATGGCACTCGTAGCGTATGGATCGCCTACGACCGGGATGAAGCTGGAGATGCAGCGGCAGAGCGGCTAAAAGAAGAACTCGACAAACTCGGCATCACGTCGCACCGGGTGCTGTTCCCGAAAGGCATGGACGCCAATGAATACGCCAGGAAGGTGACGCCAGCCGAGCAGAGTCTTGCCGTGTTGTTGAACAAGGCTGAATGGTGGGGAGCGGTGAAGAAGAAGCCAGCGGCTAAGGAAAAAACGAGTGCGCCGGAACCCACGCCGGAAGCGCCAGTGGAGCCAATACCATTAGCCGCTCCCATCGTCAACGAAGCGCCAGCGCCAGTGATCTCAATGGCGGCGGAAGTCGATATCGAAGTGGTCTCGGTCTCTGCGGCCAACGATGAAATCGTGATGCGGCATGGTGACCGCCGTTTCCGCATCCGTGGCCTGGGCAAGAACCTCAGCCACGATCTGATGAAGGTCAACGTGCTGGTGTCGAGGCAGGATGAGTTCCATGTCGATACGCTCGATCTTTACGCCGACCGTCAACGTGCTGCGTTCCTCAAGCGTGCCGCCGAAGAGCTTGGACTGAAAGAAGACATCCTCCGCAAAGACCTGGGCCGGGTGTTTCTGAAGCTCGAAGAACTGCGAGACGAGCAGATACGCAAAACCCTCGAAGCCGCTCCGCAGGAAGCCCAGATGAGCGAAGAAGACCGCACCGAGGCGCTGGCGCTGTTGCGTGATCCGAAGCTGCTCGACCGCATCCTCGACGACTTCGCCAAGTGCGGTTTGGTGGGTGAGGAATCGAACAAGCTCATCGGCTATCTGGCCGTCATCTCCCGGCACCTGGAATCGCCGCTGGCCGTGGTGGTGCAGTCTTCATCGGCTGCTGGCAAATCGTCGCTGATGGACATGGTGCTGGCGTTCGTGCCGGAAGAAGAGCGCATCCAATACTCGGCCATGACGGGGCAATCACTCTACTACATGGGCGAGATGGACCTGAAACACAAGGTCCTCGCCATCGTGGAAGAGGAAGGCGCATCGAGAGCATCGTATGCACTGAAGCTGCTGCAAAGTGAAGGCGTGCTCACCATTGCATCGACAGGAAAAGACCCGGCGACAGGCAAACTCGTCACGCAGCAATATCGGGTCGAAGGTCCGGTGATGATGTTCCTCACGACCACAGCCATCGACATCGACGAGGAACTGTTGAACCGTTGTCTGGTGCTTTCGGTGAATGCGGATCGGGAGCAGACGCAAGCGATCCATCGTTTGCAAAGAGAAGCCCAGACGCTCGAAGGCTTGATGAAGCGGCAGGAGCGGCGGGAACTGATCCGGCTGCACCAGAACGCCCAACGGCTGCTGAAGCCCATCGCCGTCGTGAATCCTTACGCCAAAGAACTCACCTTCCCCGACAGCCTGACACGCACTCGGCGGGATCACATGAAGTACCTCACGCTCATTCGTGCGGTGGCGCTTCTGCATCAACACCAACGGTCTGTAAGGACAACAACGTGGCGTGGCAAGACGCTCGAATACATCGAAGTCACGCCGGGTGACATCGCTATCGCCAATCGTTTGGTGTCGGAGGCGATGGGCCGTTCGCTCGATGAACTGCGACCGGAGACACGGCGGATGCTACTGCTGATCGACGAGATGGTGACGGCGCAATGCCAGCAGCTAAAGATCGAGCGAAATGATTTTCGTTTTAGCCGCCGTGACGTGCGCCATCACACAGGCTGGAGCGCCACGCAGGTCCGCATCCACATGGACCGCTTGCAGGAGATGGAATACCTGCTGGCGCATCGTGGTGGCCGGGGCCAGAGCTTTGTTTATGAGCTTGTCTTCGAGCGTGGCGACAACACATCGAAGCCGCACATTCCCGGCCTGATCGATGTGTACGATTCCAACCTGACGGACCCGGAAGGCCAGTTAGCGGGGTCAAAACGGGGCCAAAACGGTGGGGTGACGGAGGGGTGGCGGAGCGCTGAAACCCGCATGGATACTGGCTCAAATGGTGTTTTTGCACCAAATCACGAAAACAGCACTTCTGTGGAGATCGATGAAAATCCGGTCGTAGCCGCACATCGCCATAACCATGCAGGGGTCCGCTGATGGCTCGTGTCCGCAAGCCTCGCAAACCTGCCGAGCGGCCCACCACACCGTTGGCGCTGCTGATGGAAAAACATCTCGAAGACCTGCTCACGAAAAATTACTCCGAGTACACGATCAAAGGGCGGCGTGTGCATATCGGCTTCTTCCTCGAATGGGTGGCCGACCGTGGCATCACCGAGCCTGTGGAAGTGACCCGCACGGTGCTCGAAGCCTATCAGCGCTACGTGTTCCACTATCGAAAAAAGAACGGCCAGCCGCTCGGCTTCAACGCACAGCATGACCGTCTGGTGCCGTTGCGAGTGTGGTTCCGGTGGATGGCAAGGAATCATCACATCCTGCACAATCCGGCCAGCGAACTGGAACTGCCCAGGCTGGCGCAACGCTTGCCCAAGGCCGTGCTGTCGGCGGCGGAAGTCGAGCAGATCATGTTGCAGACGGACATCCACGATCCTCTTGGGCTGCGTGATCGAGCCATCCTGGAGACGTTTTACTCGACTGGAATACGGCGTCTGGAACTGGCGCAACTGAAGCTGTGGGACCTTGATCTCGAACGCTCGACGCTGACGATCCGCCAGGGCAAGGGCAAGAAGGATCGCATGATCCCGTTGGGTGATCGTGCAGCGGCTTGGGTACGCAAATACCTGGATGAATCCCGCACGCAACTGGTGAGCGAACCGGATGAACACTTCGTCTTCCTGTCGAATGTCGGCGAACCGTTTGCGCTGGACTATCTCACCGAACTCGTGAGCATGTACGTCAAGGCGGCGCAGATCGACAAGCAGGGATCGTGCCATATGTTCCGGCACACGATGGCAACGCTGATGCTCGAAGGCGGCGCAGACACACGCTTCATCCAGGCGATGCTCGGCCACGCTGATCTGAAGACGACGCAGATTTACACGCATGTGGCGATCCGGCAGCTTCAGGAAATCCACCGGGCCACGCATCCGGCGCAACTGTCGAAGGATCGGCCACCGACCAATCCGGCCAGCCCGGATGCCGCCGACGTGTTCGCTGCGCTCGATGCTGAGAACGACGAAGAACCCGAACTGTAAACACATCCACCCAACCCCGCACGGTAAAATGGGCCGCAGTGATCCAGGCGGCTAAAGCAACGGCGCAGCTTTTTGTTTTAGCCGCCGTCTGCCTTCCCGCTCTTGCGAACATCCCACGCACGCCACTCGTAGCCGAAAAACCGCATCTGGGGGTCGCCAGCTTTGCGCTGGTCTCGCACCGGGCCGAGTCCGCTGCTAACCCCATGAACGCACCGGGGATCGCAGGATGCTTGTACGATTCCGGCACCAGACCTTGTTGTTCGGGCAAGGAACGGGATCAGGAGACGGGGCTCGATTACTTTGGAGCCAGGTACTTGATGGCGGGGCTGGGGCGGTTTGGGAGTGCGGATCCGTTGATGGAATCTGGCAATCCCCAGAATGGTCAAAGTTGGAATCGATATGCCTACACGTACAACAATCCACTACGATTTGTGGACCCGAATGGAATGTGTAGCGGGCCACCGCTCCAAGCCGGAGAAATGGGAGTTTGTATCGACCTATACATTGCTGCCCCGAAGATTGGGGTCATTGGTGAAGGTGACAACCGCGGCCCAGCTCCCAACGATCCCAAGGCAACCTACCGCCAGGAACTTCAGCTGGCGTTAAACCCGAAAACGGGTGGGGTTCGTGTCGTAAAGGATGATCCAGGAGTGAGCGAAGTCTTGGTTGTTCCTGACGAGCTTGGGAAGCTATCACCGACGTTGGCTGCTAAGGGAACATCAAGTACATCCGTTTCTCCTACAACGACGGATAAACAAGGAAACCATCACTTCGCTATCTACAACGAAGCATTAAATGGCATCGCGAGCCTTCCGTACATCAGTAAGGTTGCAATCTCAGACACGATCAAAACGGACGTCAAGTTTGTCTTTACTCCCGACGGAAAAGTTGGACTCGATCCCGGAGGCACACGCACTGCGTACCCCTCAATAGAAATCTACCGCTATGACCAAAGTGGAAAGCCGACCACTCTGCTCCAGCAAAAGGAATCTGGAAATCCTGCTGATCTTTGTTGCCGCAATCAGTCGATCCCGAGAGTTTCGCCAAGATGAGCTTTCTCGCAGGAGTAATGGCGGTTATCGGATTAGGCCCCGCAGTCTTGTTGGTGCGCACTTGGATTCGGAGGAAAAGTGGGACTGAGACGCTATTATCATTCATCCTTTCGCTAAGCTATTGCTGGTTTCTGGCTGCGCTCATGAATCCGAGCATATTTCTTGGAGAACACTACTCTCAGTCGAGATTGTTCATTGAATCGCTGAATATGCTTATAAATCTGACAGTCGGTGTTATTTCGATTCGGAAAAAAGCTTCTGGGTGGTATCTGATTGCAGGTGCATATATCGCTGCTCTATGGTTGATTGTGCTTTGGTTGACTTATGCGATGTAGGAATGGGTACAGCTTGATGAAGTGAATTATGGTTGCTGAAAGAGCGGCTCCTTTGGGTGGCATAGGTTCTTCGGTCGCTGGTGTAAAGGGGAGAGTTGGGAACTGTTTTGAATGTTCTACCGCGAATCAGTTGGCAAATCAAGGGTCGGACTTGAAGAATGTACGCCACACTCAAGGCATCCGACCTCGCAATAAGCAACCATTTGACAAGTGCACCAACGGTCAATCCATGTTCCCGGAGCAATAGTTAGATGAATTATCAAATCGGCGAGGCTGTAAGGTTGTTGCGTGAGTTCCCCTCTCTCAATGATGAAAACTTATTAGAAATACTTGTTCAGCAAGGAATAGAGAAGAGGTTAGCTGCTCGCCTTGTTGAGTTTATTCCGATGGTGTATTGTCGGATTCTTTTCGGCGGTAGTGGGGCGACGTTTCCGAGCGTGTATCATCGACTCTTGGCAGATGGCAAGCTGAGGGAGCACGAACTGAGCAGCGATCTGGTTTGGACCGAAATCACGGAGTTCGCCCGCAGAGAAGTAGAAAACGGAAAGGCGGAGACTGATATACGGGCTATTGCTCAGTACGGGGCAGAGTATCGTGCTGCTTCTCAATTGATAGAGAAGGGATCGGCGTTTAGAAATATCGCGTTTACGCCGATGGTGTTCAATTGGCCCGAGGATGGCCCCAGCGCCGTTGCTGTGAGGGAAGATCGGAACCCTAGGTGGTGGCGATTTGGTTTTTGAGTAAGAGTTGTTTAAAGACTTACTTTGATTCCCAAGGCGTGAACGCCATATTTTCACATCTTTATTGGTATGACGGTCGCGACCATCTGGTGGAGGTGGAGCAGCAGGACTCGACAAGCTACAGCGGCACGAAGACTCAGAACCGTCTATTTGCTTATGATTCTCTCGGCCGGCTGGGCAGTGTCACGAATCCGGAAAGCGGAACGGAGAGTTACACCTACTGGGTGGATGGCCAGATGAAGACGAAGACCAACGCATCGGGGCAGGTGGTGAACTATGCCTACGATGCGGCGCGACGCCTGGCGACAAAGAGCTATAGCGGCACGCTGAACACGACGTATTGTTACGACGGCAAGCTCTGGAACGGATCGGCGTGTACGATGCCTGCGGGACGAACGGATGCGGTCAAGGGGATGAAGACCGGGAGCGGCGGCGCGTGGGGTTCGACGAACTATGCGGCGGTGGATGCGCTGGGACGTGTGAGCTCTCTGAAGCAGACCGTGGCTGGACTTGCCGAGCAGTCGCTGAGCTATGAGTACTCCGCCAGTGGCGCGGTGAAGAGCATTGTGTATCCGAGTGGCCGTCAGGTGAATGTTGCCTATACGGGCGCGGGGCGGCCATCGCAGGTGAGCAGTGCAGCCCGGACCTACCTGAGCGGCATGAGCTATGGAGCGAACGGAGCGCTGGTAACCGAGACCTGGAATGGAAGTGGCGCGGAGCGTGTGGAAGAGAAGCGTACCTACAATCCGCTGGGGCAGATGCTGACGGCCGATTTCCGGAAAAACGCGCAGGAAGCGGGTCGCTTCTGGAAGATGACGAACCAGTATCCGGAGACGAAGAATGTTGGGAATCTGACGAAGCAGTATGTGGAGACGGGGATCGACACTTTTGGCGTACGCTATGCGTATGACGGGTTGTATCGTCTGATTGGTGCTGCGGAAGATAGCAGCAACGAAACCCTACTGGGGACGGCGAGTTGCGCGACGGTGGGTGGGCGCTGGTGTGTGCAGTATGCCTACGATCAGTTCGGCAATGGCTGGACGCCTTCAAAGTCCGGGTTGGCGCTTGGGTTGGCGCAGGCGAGCTCGAATTGGTACCTGCAGAGCAGCGGGGTGGTGAACAACCGCTTGAAGGATGTTGCATATGACTATAGCGGTCGGCAGATCCAGTGGAAGGTCGGGGATACGAGTTCGGTTGCGGTCTATGATCCTGAGGGGCATATGACGGAGGCGAAGGGTGACTCTGTTGTGACGCCAGGGACGGAGAAGATCTACGGGAGCTATCTCTATAACGGAGATGGGCAGCGTGTGAAGTCTGTGGCGGATGGGAAGACGGTTTGGTATGTGTATGGGCTCGATGGAGGGGTGGCAGCGGAGTTTGCGACTGGCTCTACGAATGGGAATGCTGGCAAGACTTTGTATCCGGTGACGGATCATCTGGGGAGTACGCGGGCGTGGTTCGACCAGACGGGGACGGTGACACAGCGTGTGGATTATGAGCCTTTTGGAGGAGAGATCCAGCGGACTGGAGTTGCCGGGTACTCGGGAGTGGGCGATCCGGCGCAGAAGTTTACGGGCAAGGAACGGGATCAGGAGACGGGGCTCGATTACTTTGGAGCCAGGTACTTGATGGCTGGACAGGGGCGGTTTGGGAGTCCGGATCCGTTGATGGCCAGTGCTTCAGCGGCTGATCCGCAAAGCTGGAATCGATATTCATACGTGGGGAACAACCCCTTGAAGTACATCGATCCGCTGGGACTATTTCCTGCGGCTCCATACTCCTGCGATGCCATTGAGCGCACATGTTTGAACGATGACCAGCGCAGGATTCTGGAAAACTCGTCGGTGAAGGTCGGCAAGGAGACTCTTTCCGGTGAGAAGTTATGGAGTGCGCTCGGGCAGCAAAAGAATGGCGAAGCCCTCCAGAACGCTTTCATAAACATCACCGACAAGCTCGGCTCCATCACGCTTGAAGGTGGGGGAACGGCTCTCAGTCAAGTTTCCGGGCTTACGGAAGTGAAGGCCGACCGCCTGTATGCCAACGTGGGTCAAGGGTTGGCCGGGGCCTTGGCTGGATCGTCCGCCTTTACTTCGGTGAGTGCTGGCGATCATGAGCCATACAACGCCATCAGCTACAAGAACGTGGCGGATGTGCGGGGCAATATCCAGTTCTCCTTCAATGAAAGTAGGAGAGGTGCGGATATTGATATCGACCTTGGGAACATGGCGTCGAAGAACCCTATGGGGCCGCTGATCCACATCGGAGAGGTGCTTCAAAACAAGATCACCAACACGACCACCAGTCAGGACGCCGTTAGAAAGATTCTGATGGCGAACCCCAGCGTGATGATAACGCCCAGCCCCGATCCAAAGTGGAACCGGAAGTAGGCGGTCATGCAACTAGCCATTCGGTTGATAGGTCTGTTGTTGGCTGGGTCCGTATGTGGAGCCAATGCAATGGCAATCTGCCGTGTGACGGTCAGGGCAGAAGAAAACGGCATCTTCGGGAAGGGTGGCAATCCTCCGGGAGCGGCGGTGATCTTCGCCGCTTCCGTGGCAATCCCTGCTTTCCACCTTCGTTTTGTTGATTCCAAATCAGGACAACAACTGACGCCGACAAAAGTGTCCGTTGCCTACGGTTGGCGTTGGCTTGAGTATCCCTATCCAGAGCACTCTTGGGGAACATGGTCCGAAGCGAGTGATCTTGTCGAGTGTGAGCCGCCGTCCGCTGAGTTGGAAATCCCTGAGTTTGAGGTGCGGCCCCGGGGATGGTATGACGGGAAGTACAATCGGTTTCCGTTCACGAAAAAACCGACGTTCACAGGAATCGGTGTTGTGATCCAACTTGGGGGATGTACAACACGTGCGACGATCACGCCCAAAGAAGCAGCCAAGCTTAAGAGTCGTTTCGCTGTGTTCAAGGCGAACTGTGCGGGTGAATCAATCATCAGCATACAGTCGCATTGAAAGAGAGCTTTCTACGCAGCAGCGGCCACCAGAGAGCTACGTCGCCGCACTTCGAGCTTCACGGCGTAGAAGGCGGCTTGGGTGAGATGGATGTTGCCGTGGTTGGCGTCGATCACCAACTTGCCATTGACCTTCCCCCCGTTCCCAGCGCACTTTAGAATCCGAAGATCGGACGAAGACAAGGAGAAAGCGGATGAGCGTATCGAAGTATACGGAAGCGCAGATCATTGGCGCGGTAAAGCAAGTAGAGGCGGGACGCAAGGCAGAAGAAGTAGGCCGGGAGATGGGCGTGAGCAAGCACACGGTGTATGCCGGGGAATGGGGACAGCCTGACCCGTTCCTTAGGAGATTTGTGAAAGTTGCGAGGCGAAGCCGTCGAGACTCTCAAGATGGGTTTCTGAGCATTCCGGAGGACCGTTGGCGAGCTAAATTGAGCCCGCTCCGAGTTCAGGAAGAGGTGGACGTGGCGGATAGAAATCACTAGGGCTATTCAAGGAAGCGTTTGTGGAAGGTTGTGACGATGGAAACTTGCGAAAAAGTGCGCTGTGACGGTTCAGGCCGTCCCCTTTCCCAGAATCTCGATAGTGTCAGTAATATTCCTGCTCTTGTTAAGACGGCTGTGACCGGAAATGCTGATGCAGGATCGGCAGTTGCGACACTGGCCAATGCAGCTCAACTCGCCGTGAAGCCACAGGCGGCCCTTGCCAATGCAGCAACGGCCGGCGACGCGGCTAGAACTGTGTTGTCCGGGGCGGAGCTAGTGAATAAACCTACCGCATACACGAAGCCAGCACCTGCGCCAGCGATTCCCCAAAAACCGCCATGCCTGCCGATCGGAGATAGCTGCCCATGAGGTGGTTTACTTGGGTTGATTATCCACCGTGGCTAAGGTTTATAATTTTTAATGTAGTGAGCTTGTTTTGTCTATGGTGGAGGGGGCAATTGACATGTAACTTCCATTCTATCTTTAGCTCAAGTGTTGTCCTCGGGGTCATGAACGTTGTCGCGTGGCTGTCGTTGAAGAGCTTAAAAAAGAACGGTACGCAATGAATTTTCAGAAGAAGGCCATTTTAATCAACACGTCAATATTAGGGGGATTAGTCTTCTGTTACTTCAATGAAATTCCTCCTATGATATTGCCTGTCAGCGGTGTAACGCTGTTACTCGTCGCCAATGTGGGGTTGATGTTTTCCAGGCGGCTCTATTGAGTCTCGCGGAATATAGCGGATTCAGAAGCATAGAGAAGACTGCTTCCAGCAAGCAACGAGTAGATGCTTTCTTCGGCGCATGCGCTTGAGTTTAGTTCTGGCCATTTCACCGAGTTGCCAGAGATCTTTGGCGCAGATATTCGGGAGTTCGTGCTGCTTGAGATGAGCCCAGATATATTCGACGGGATTCAGTTCGGGAGCGTAAGCTGGAAGCCGAAGAGTCTGGATGCGGCCATCACAACTTGCGATGAAATCCTGAACGAACTTGCTGCGATGAGCAGCCAGTCCGTCCCATACGATCAGGATCTTGCCTGGGATGACCCGAAGTAGTTTTCCGAGGAAGATCACAATGTGCGGACTCTTGATCGTTTCGCTGAACATTTCAAAGTGAAGATTCCAGCGGCTCAGTCCTGCGATGAGCGAGAGGTTCTTCCAGTTGAAGTGATGGAACAGAATAGGTGTCTGGCCGCGCGGAGCCCAGGTGCGGCATCGATGAGGCTTCTGCGTTAGTCCGCTTTCGTCAATGAAGACAATGGTGCGGCCTTCTTCCTGGGCTTTTTTTTAGCGTTGGGCCAAGTCACCTGTTTCCACTCGCGAATGGCCTTCTCATCGCGTTCGAGCGCACGTCCCACTGGCCGTTGAGGACTCCAGCCCAAGGCGCGCAGAATGCGCCAGACGTGGCCCGGATGGTAGCGAATCTGAAATTCCTGCTCGATCAAATCGGCTACCCGCTGGCAGGTCCACAACGGCGTTTCATAGCCGAGTTTTTCCGGCCCCGCCAGCAACTTGTTCGTCAGAAGCTTTGCCTGTTTGTCCGCCAGCAAAGGCTTCCGGCCAGCGCGTCCAGCCTGCTCGAGAGCCTTCCTGCCACCTTCGCTATATTCCTTGCGCCAGCGGCTCACCGTCTGGTTGGCGACCATTAACTCATGGCCGATCTGACTGTTGTTGAAACCCTCTCGCATCAATGCCAGTGCTCTCATCCTCCGCACTTCCAAGGCATCGAAATCGCGAGCCACTCCACGCGGGTTTCCCATAGACAGATTAGAACCCGACAGAAGTCAATGTGTTCCGCTATATTATGTGATTATCAATAGAAGGGTCTCATAAACCCATAGAGAGCGGAATATGGGAATCTGGAAGAGCTCTGGTGAATTGCGCGGAAGTGTATGCGTGGACGATGGGACTTAAAGGACGACCAATGGGAAGTCGTGGAGCCGGTGTTGCGTCCGCAGCGCCGAGCGGATCAGCGTGGCAGGCCGTGGCACGATACTCGATGCGTATTGAACGGGGTGCTGTGGGTTTTAGGGAGTGGGCCGCAGTGGCGTGAACTACCAGAAAGATATCCGCCATACCAGACCTGTCACCGACGTTTTCAACAGTGGGTGCGCAGCGGAAAGCTGGAAGAGACGCTGAGAGTGTTGGCCCGCTACTTACATGAGCGAGGCCAGTTGAATCTGGAAGAAGCGTTCGTTGATGCCACATTCGCGAGCGCAAAAAAGGGGGCCTCGCCATTGGTCCCACCCGTCGCGGCAAGGGCACGAAGATCATCGCTCTCGCCACTGGTGACAGTCTTCCTCTCGCCGTTGCTGTCGACAGCGCTTCGCCGGCCGAGTGTCAGCTTGTGGAAGACGTTCTGGCCGGAAGCTTCCTCGATGAAATACCCAAGCGACTCATCGGAGACAACGCCTACGACTCAGACAAGCTTGAAGAAAAGCTTGCCCAGGAGTACGACATCGAAATGATCGAGCCGAATCGGCGCAACCGGAGCAAGACTCAGGATGGACGGCCATTGCGCCGTTACCGCCGCCGCTGGCGCGTCGAACGGCTCTTCGCATGGCTTCATCACTTTCGTCGCCTGGTCACTCGTTGGGAGTACCACGTCGAAAACTTCATCGGATTTGTTCGCCTCGGCTGCTTACAAATCTTACTCAGACGTTTATGAGACCGCTTCTAGGGCTGGAAAGAGTGGGCAATTCGCTGATGACCGTCTTTTTGCTCAAGTTTCAGGTGGCTTGGAAAGTGGAATCAAGGCAGGAGGCGGCTTCGCATCTGCAGCCGGCCACGGACCTTTCAGTAGTAGCTACAAGAGTCCTGATGGTCCGTTCGGCAATATTCAGTTGTCCTTCCAAGGGCAGTACGCTGATATCGACATTGACATCGGGAATCTCAAGGCTCGGAATCCTGCGGCGGCGCTTATTGGTGGGGTCGTGCATACGGGTGAAGTCGTGTGGAATCTGATATCCGGCACGACGACCGATCAGAATATAGTTCGGAAGATTCTGATCGCTGATCCTAAAGTAGGTATTACGCCGAGTCCAGATGGGAAATTCAATCGGAAGTAACCGTGATGGATAATAAGATACCAGGGTTTGTATTCTTAATGACAATTATTATTGTCGCCAATTGTCTCGGCCAGCGTTGCGAGTTTGTTTCGAAGGCAGACGATAGTATAAATAAACGAATGGGCGTACCTATTATCCACGGTAAGCCCTTCCCGGTGCCTTCACTCACATGGCGTTTCGTTGGTGATGTGCCTCCTAAATTGGTGGAAGTGCGATACCAATGGCAGTGGATCGATTATCCCTACCCTGATCATGCATTCGGGGCCTGGCTCACTTCTGGGGAAACGGTGGAATGCCGGGAACCTAGTCTGCGACTGGAGGTCCCTGCAAGAGCAGTTCAGCCGAGGGGATGGTACCAAGGTACATATACATTGTTGCCGTGGTCCAAGCCACGATTTCATCAAGTTGAGTTCGTGGTGGAATGGGGACGGAACTGTCGGCATACAGTGATGCTGAGTCCCCAACTGCTGGAGAAGTTTCGGGACCACGACGGCGTACTCCCGCGCAGTTGTGGTGAACCTGTTGAAATCCGGTTTGTGCGTAAGGGGAAGTGAATGCGCAGGAAGCCGGCCGTTTCTGGAAGATGACGAAGCAGTATGTGGAGACAGGCATTGATACCTTTGGCGTCCGCTATGCGTATGACGGGTTGCATCGGTTGATTGGCGCCGCGGAAAACAGGAGCAATGAAGACCCGCTGGGAACGGCCAGTTGCGCGACGGTGCGGGGATGGGGACAGCCTGACCCGTCCCTAAAAACCGCCATGCCAACCGATCGGAGATAGCTGCCCATGACGTGGTTCACGAAATCCTATCCTCTGTGGCTACGGTTTCTTCTTTTTAATGTAATGAGCGTGGTTGGCCTATGGTGGACGGGACGCCTGACGTTTGACCGCCAGTCTATCGTTAGCCTAATTATCGCATTCGCGCTGATGAACTATGTCGGATGGCTGTCGTGGCGGAGCGATGAACCTAAATCCGGCAGTTGACAGACACGAGCGCAGTGTTTGTGCCTTCTCACCAATGGGAAACTGCCCGAGCTCAGCAAAGATGCGGGTGAGCATTTCACCCCACCGGAGTCCCTGTGGCAACTGCTCCGCAGGTCTGGTAAATTGACGCAGCCACTGGCTGATTCGGTCGAGTAACTTCGCTGCTTGCCGTGCTTTGGCATGGATGCTGGCGATACTGAGCTTTGTCTGGTTGGCATGCCTCGATCGCCGCACCACGGCCGTTGGAACAACGGCCTTGTCGTGATCGCCTCGACATGACTCGCGCCCGTGCCCATCCGGGTGAAGATGCTCCACCAGTTGTAAACCAGCGCCACGATCCGAGCCATCAACTGGCTTCGCTTCAAGTCCTGGGTTGAGAAGCCCGTCCAGCCCCACTGGTTCTTGAGTTCGTCCAATAGGTTCTCGGCTCCCGCCCGGTCCCGGTACATCGTATCCGTCCGAGCAACCCACCCTCAATCTGGACGGTTGCGTTTGACCCAGGCGGCAGGCGTTCTCTCAGCGACCTCTTTGACTTTGAGATCATTCAACCCTGGCAGAATTTCGGCCAGATAAGCACGGGCGGGCACGCCCATCCTGCGGCAAGACTCGATGACCGATAAGATCGCGGCCACCTTCGGTCCAGCCTTTTCACTGCCGACATGGATCCAGTTCTTACGCCCCAGCGCAATGCCCCGCATCGAGTTCTCCGCGATGTTGTTGGACAACTCTAACTCCGGGTGATCGAGGAAGCAGACTAACTTCGCCCAAAGCGTCAACGTATAAGACACCGCTTTGCCCAACGCACTGGCAGGCAACAGTTCGCGCTGCAGCCTCTTCAACTCCTCGCGCAGACTCCCCAACAACGGCGCTGACCTCTGCTGCCGCAAGCGATGCCGCTCCTCACAACTCAGCTCCCGCGCTTGTGCATCAATCGCGAACAGCTCATTCATCGCCGCCACCAGGCGTGCCGCAACAGCATCCTTCGGACTCAACTTCAAAGCTTCCACAAACTTCCGTCGCGCATGCGCCCAGCAAGCCGCACGCACCATCTTGACCCCGCCCACGCGCTCATAAGCCGCATAACCATCGGTCTGCAAAATCCCCTCAAACTGACTTAGAAACTTCTTCGACCCTCGCGCCCTCGCCCCATCCGGAAGTCGAATACGGTCTCTTCTCCCGGCTTGCCATATTGCCATAAATAAGCCTGATGATTTGATCCCGTTCCATTGCTGACTTGTACATCGACTGGCGTTTCATCCGCCTGAATATAAGTTCCACTGAGTAAGTCGATCCGCATCCTTTCGACAACGGGCAGCAGCATCTCTCCGACCCGCATCACCCAGCCATCCATCGTCGCCCGGCTGATCTCAATCCCGGCTTCGCGCAACAGGATCGCGCTTTGCCGATACAGCGGCAAATGATCACTGTACTTCGAGACGACTGTATCGAGGATCACCCGATCACTCACCAGGCTCTTGTCCAGAATGCGAGCGGGAAGAGAGGACGTCTGTACACTCCCCGCGCAGCGTCCGCAGGCTCGCTTCTCGCGCTTGGTGACCAGCACAAAGTATCGTGCAGGCTCAAGATCCAGCTGTTCGCTTTCGTCGTAGCCAATCACTTTCGTCTCGGCCCCACAGTCCTTGCAGGCACATTCCTCAGGCTTGGCGCTCAGGATCCGTTCGACTCGCGGCAGACTGGCGGGCAGGCTCTGGCGACCGGGATGCGTCCCCGCAGGTCGTGGCTTCTCCACCGGCATCTCGGAGGGCATGGCCTCTCGTGTGGACTCGGCGAGGACCTCCTCCTGGCTCACCCCGGGCTCGCCTTCGAGCAGCAGCAACTGCGCATCGTTCAGCTTCTCGCTGGAGGGGCCATACTTGAGGATCCGCGCCAGTCGCAGCTTCTCTCGCAGCAGCTCGTTCTCGATCGTCAAGCGCTTTAACTCTCGCCTTAAATGGCCGAGATCGATGGCGTCGAGCCCTGCTGTGACTAACTGAGACATGTGTGCGTCTGTAAGTAACAGAATACTGCGGAGCGCTCCTTCTTGTCTTCCTTTTATCGTGTCTTTTTAAGCGACAAATGGCTTGGACAACCAGCCTCGGCGAGTCCTGGATCGGGTGAGGTCGATACCGTTCAGCAACATCGTCAGTTGCTCCTGGCGCATCGTGACACTGGCTCCTGCGGAGGCCTCTGGCCAGTGGAAACGTCCCTTCTCCAGGCGCTTGGCGCACACCCACAGTCCGCTCCCATCCCAGAACAGAATCTTGAGCCGGGTTCGCATCTTGTTGGCAAATAGAAATACATGTCCGCTCAACGGATCACGATCCAACTCGTCCCGCACCAGACCATGGAGCCCCTCGAAGCCTTTGCGCATGTCGGTGGCGCCGGTCGCGACAAAGACCTTCGTAGCAGGCCCCAAGCCGAACACGGATCAACACCGTTCCAGGAGCGTCAGCAGACGTTCGAGACCAGCTTCGTCGAAGTTCGCGGCGATCTCCAATCGGCGGCCCGTCGCCAACACCAGGACGAAGTCGCTTGCGGCTGCCTTGTCCTCGGAGACCACTTCCACCGCGACCAGTTCTTGCTTTGGCTTGGCGCGATCGCGCCGCAGATAATAATCGAGAGTCGTCAGCGGGATCTCATGTTCTCGGCAAAACTCCGCTCGGGACTGGCCACTGTCTCGGTACTTCCGCGCCACACCCAAGCCCGCATATCCTACCTGCCCACTCTTCATTGCTCCAGACAATCACGACGCGAAGCAGGAAGAAAGATGGGCTCGTCTGACGGATACCTTCATCCAGGCGATGCTCGGCCGTGCTGATCTGAAGACGACGCAGATTTACACGCATGTGGCGATCCGTCAGCTTCAGGAAATCCATCGGGCCACGCATCCGGGGCAACGGTCGAAGGATCGGCGACCAACGAATCCGGCCAGCCAGGATGCCGCCGACGTGTTCGCTGCGCTCGACGCCGAAGACGACGAAGACCCGGAAGCTGCTTCCTGACTCATCCACACGATAAAATGGGCCGCAGTGATCCAGGCGGCTAAAGCAACGGCGAAACTTCTTCTTTTAGCCGCCGTCTGCATTCCCGTCTTTGCGAACATCCCACGCACGGCGTTCGTAGTCGAAAAACCGCATCTGGGGTCCGTCAGCTTTGCGCTGGCATCGCACCGGGCCGAGTCCGTAGCTAACGCGTTGATCGCACCGGGGATAGCCAGATGCTTGTGTGACGAAGCCAGAAGATCCCGTAGTACCGGCAAGGAGCGGGATGCCGAAACCGGGTTGGACTTCATGGAGGCTCGTTACTTCAGTGGGGCGCAAGGACGCTTCACAAGTCCTGATGAACCACTGGTCTTCGCCGACTTCGGCAACCCGCAGAGTTGGAATCTCTACAGCTACGGTTTTAACAACCCGCTACTCTACGTCGATCCCGATGGGCATGAACCGTGTGTGAATGGGGTAAATCCGGAGAATGGAAACATCTGTGCCGTTGCGACTGCCACGGCACCGAAGGTTGGAACCAACTCATCGCCGATTGGCCCGTTGATTCTTCCGCTGCTGACTACTACTGTTCAGATTGCTCAAAAGATGCAGGAGTTGGTCCAGCCAGTTGCCGACTGGTTCAGCAGACCAAAGAATCCGATCTGTACCGCTGGCTATACGGGACTAGGAGCCTCCATTGGCTTCTGGGCAGGTGGCGGATTGGGAACCTTGGGCTTGGCGGGTGGACTTGCCGTCACTACCACCATTCCGGGTGGTGCTGCTGGTGGGACCGTTCTCGGCGGAGCGATCGGTGGGTTCGGTGGGTTGATTCTGTGTTCGACAGGTTCGGGCCAAGGAAACGGTGGAAATACTCAGCACGGCGAGGAGCGCATCTCGGGGCGGAACATGTCTCCGGCTGAGATCGCCGAAGCCAAAACAGGCCAAGCCTACACGCAATCTGATGGGGCAACTGCCTATGTGAAGAAACTGGCGTCCGGTCGGTACAACGTCGTGGTTGAGGGTGAGGGTGGAATTGTTACCGTGATGAAAAACAAGACCGCTGGCGAAATTCGGCGACTGGGTCAGAATTACGGGTGGCACTAAGCCATGGCGCTGCATCGATATCAGTGCTGCTTTTGCGGCCTTACTGTCGAATCGAAAGCCCCCGACGTGGGGTCGATTCTCTATACAACGTGTATCGACGGAACACCGGATATGCAGCATGATCAGGAGTTGTATTGCCACACCAAGTGCTTGCTTGATCGGCTGCACCCCTCAGCGAAGCTCTACGCCCTTGATCTACTGGACCTTAGCGCCGAAGAGAGTTCCGGCGAGTCAAGTCCGGAGGGTCGGGAGAACTGAACGTTTGCGTTGCATGGGCGACAGCTATTAGGCTGACCACAGCATCCCGTCGCTGCACTTCGAGCTTCACCGCATAGAAGGCGGCTTGCAGGAGATGGATGGGGCCGTGGTTGGCGTCGATGACGAGCTTGCCGTTGAACCAGTCCAAATTTTCGTGAGCGCCGATCCGAATACAGGGACGATGACAAAACCCGCAGTCCCGGGCAGGAGTATCACCATATGAGCGGGACTAGTCTGTGCTGCTTGGCGATGGAGAACGCCATTGCTGATCCGACCATTCCAGTGGATTTGATCCAGAAATTTCGAGAATACGGAGTCCGAGTACTCGATGGGGGAAGCAGCCATCTTAGAATCGCCTTCTGCCCTTGGTGCTGACAGAAGTTGCCTGATAGCTTGCGTGATGATTGGTTCGACAGTTTGGAACGACTCGGCATAGACCCTTATGGCGATGAAATCCCATTGGAGTTTACCGATGATCGGTGGTATATAGCCAAGTGAGGGTGATTGGCTCTCTGAGATCACGCCACAGCACCACGTCTCTGGACTTCGAGCATGACAGCGTAGAAGGCGGCTTGCAGGAGATGGATGTTGCCTCGGCTGCCAGCGATCACGAGTTTGCCGTTGGACCACTCGGAATTTTCGTGAGCGCCGCTGAGGAGCGCCAGGGCGAACTGTTCGCGCACGGCGTCATCAAAAGTTTGAAGTTCATCATCGGAAAGAGGGCCGAGAACGGCGCTTGGTTCGGCGATGTCCTGGACGAGGAGTTCGTTGGCGAGGTTGGTGAGCAATGAGTCCATGTTGGTTCCTGCTGCTATTTACCATTCCAGGTACGCAAAAGATGTTGGCTTGAGAAGTCGTTCGCTTCGCTCACGACCCTTCGGGATTCTTATGTTAGGTGTCATGCGGTTGGTTTAGAGTCTCTATGCTGGCACGAGTCCTCAAGGAACTCGGCATAGAGACTCGAAAGGACATGCGTACTGGCCCATCGCTCTCCTCTGATCGTCTGAGTGGTCAGAGGTCTCGGCTACTTAACGCTGGTGGTCTCAGCCAGCGGCAGACTTGGGCATCCCGATTGAGCAGCGCCCTGGCTCTTCGTTTGCGTCCCACAGTAGAGCCGTCCTTTGCCCACGCTGCCGTCGATTGCTCCCGGCCGTGGAGGACATGAACCGAAGTCCACGTTGATATGTAGAAGCAGTCATTCTTTGGGCGGTGCTGAGGATGCGTCGCCGTGGACTACCTCACCGAACACTCGTCAGCATGTACGTGAAGGCGGCGCAGATCAAGAAGCAGGGATCGTGCCACATGCTCCGGCACACGATGGCGACGTTGATGCTCGAAGGCGGCGCAGACACACGCTTCATCCAGGCGATGCTCGGTCATGCTGATCTGAAGACGACGCGGATTTACACGCATGTGGCGATCCGCCAGCTTCAGGAAATCGATCGGGCCACGCATCCGGCGCAACGGTCGAAGGATCGGCGACCAACGAATCCGGCCAGCCAGGATGCCGCCGACGTGTTCGCTGCGCTCGACGCCGAAGACGACGAAGACCCGGAAGCTGCTTCCTGACTCATCCACACGATAAAATGGGCCGCGGTGATCCAGGCGGCTAACGCAACGGCGCACGTTCTTCTTTTAGCCGCCGTCTGTCTTCCCGCCTTTGCGAACATCCCACCCACGCCACTCGTAGCCGAAAAACCGCATCTTGGCCTTCAAGCTCTACGCCCAACCTCCCGCCCAGGCCCGACGCTGGCTATCTCCAACACTGCGACCGGGTTCCACGTTTGCTTGTACGATTCCGGCACCAGACCTTGTTGTTCCGGCAAGGAACGGGATGCCGAGACGGGGCTGGATTACTTTGGGGCCAGATATTTGATGGCGGGGCTGGGGCGGTTTGGGAGTCCGGATGCCCAAAGCGCCGGAGCCTCGTTGTTCGATTCTCAGAGTTGGAACGTCTATACGTATGTAAATAGTAGGCCGTTGAACCATGTGGATCCAGATGGAAATGTTCCAATCCCTCTAATTACTGGTGCCTTCGGCGCCGCAGGCAGCGCGCTCGTAGGAGGGGGGACGGAGGCGGTGAAGCAGTATATACGTGATGGGAATATAACGAGTTGGGGAAAAGTAGCTACTGCGGCGGGAGGAGGTGCGCTTGCCGGCGGCTTGGCAGGGGTTACCTTGGGTATTGGGGCCGCGACTGGAACTGCTGCTGTCACCGCTGAAGTAGTGGCCGTAAATACGTCGACAAGTGTCATTGGCGGCTTCGCTCGGCGACGCTTGGACGAGGCATTAGGATATGAGCAGCCAGCCGATAATGTGACGGAACTTAAGAGTATGGGGGCCGACGCCTTCACCGGTGGGTTCCTCTCGTTGCCTGGAGGCAAGCTTGTGGACAAACTGGTTCCGATCCCAAATGTGCAGAGAGAAATTGCCTTGCTTCGGTTCGCTCATCGGCGGTCAATGAGAGCAGCTAGGATACAGGCGGCCAAGATCTATGCCCAATGGAAGGTTGCCGGCAACTCAGCTGCTGGAAGTATCGCTGGTGGCGTTCCTGCCGAGATAAGCAAGTGGATGTGGGCGTGGTGGATTGATCCACAGAAGGAGCCGGAAAAGAAACCAATGGGACGGGTGTGTTATGCCGGGGGCAGTTGTGAGGTATTGCAGTGATAAGTCCTGATCGCGATCCTCGCTTTGAGAAACTGCGGCTTGGGTTGCGACGTTGGCTTTACTGTTCATCGGGTGTATTAGTTGGTGTATTGCTCCTAATGGCAATTACCTGGGGAAAGACGCCGATTATAAGGACTACTAGGGCGCAAAGGATTCCGATCGGAGTGATTGGAGTCATCTCACTCGTCGGAGTTGTATTTACTGGGGTTTTCCTGTTAACCGAGCTTGCCCTCCGGGTTAATGGTAGAGAAAATCAACTGAGTAGCACACCCCATCGCTCTACTTCGATCCGAGAGAGGGATGGGTGACCGTCAGTTCCAGTGCCGGTGTCGTGTCGAACCGCGGGGCCACTCGATAGCGGCACGCTGAACACGACGTATTGTTACGACGGCAAGCTCTGGAACGGATCGGCGTGTACGATGCCTGCGGGACGAACGGATGCGGTCAAGGGGATGAAGACCGGGAGCGGCGGCGCGTGGGGTTCGACGAACTATGCGGCGGTGGATGCGCTGGGACGTGTGAGCTCTCTGAAGCAGACCGTGGCTGGACTTGCCGAGCAGTCGCTGAGCTATGAGTACTCCGCCAGTGGCGCGGTGAAGAGCATTGTGTATCCGAGTGGCCGTCAGGTGAATGTTGCCTATACGGGCGCGGGACGGCCATCGCAGGTGAGCAGTGCAGCCCGGACCTACCTGAGCGGCATGAGCTACGGAGCGAACGGAGCGCTGGTAACCGAGACCTGGAATGGGAGTGGCGCGGAGCGTGTGGAGGAGAAGCGGAGCTACAATCCGCTGGGGCAGATGCTGACGGCCGATTTCCGGAAGAACGCGCAGGAAGCGGGTCGCTTCTGGAAGATGACGAACCAGTTCCCGGAGACAAAGAATGTTGGGAATCTGACGAAGCAGTATGTGGAGACGGGGATCGATACCTTTGGCGTACGCTATGCGTATGACGGGTTGTATCGGTTGATTGGCGCGGCGGAAGACAGCAGCAATGAAGACCCGCTGGGTACGGCGAGTTGTTCGACGGTGGGTGGCCGGTGGTGTGTGCAATATGCCTACGATCAGTTTGGCAATGGCTGGACGCCTTCAAAGTCCGGCTTGGCGCTTGGGTTGGCGCAGGCGACTTCGAATTGGTATTTGCAGAGCGGCGGAGTGGTGAACAATCGCTTGAAGGATGTTGCTTATGATGCAAGCGGCCGGCAGAAGCAGTGGAACGTTGGAGATACGAGTTCGGTTGCGGTCTATGATCCTGAGGGACATATGACGGAGGCGAAGGGAGATTCTGTTGTGACGCCAGGGACGGAGAAGATCTACGGGAGCTATCTCTATAACGGAGATGGGCAGCGTGTGAAGTCTGTGGCGGATGGGAAGACGGTTTGGTATGTGTATGGGCTCGATGGAGGGGTGGCTGCGGAGTTTGCGACTGGCTACACGAATGTGAATGCTGGCAAGACGCTGTATCCGGTGACGGATCATCTGGGGAGTACGCGGGCGTGGTTCGACCAGACGGGGACGGTGACGCAGCGTGTGGATTATGAGCCTTTTGGGGGAGAGATCCAGCGGACTGGAGTTGCCGGGTACTCGGGAGTGGGCGATCCGGCGCAGAAGTTTACCGCCAAGGAACGGGATGCGGAGACGGGGCTCGATTACTTTGGGGCCAGGTACTTGATGGCTGGACAGGGGCGGTTTGGGAGTCCGGATGTGCCGCTGGTGGATCAGCATGTCGAAGACCCGCAAAGCTGGAACCTTTATTCGTACGCTCGTAACAATCCACAACTGTTTGTTGATCCAACCGGACAGCGCATCCAAATACATGGTGATACTGAAGAAGAGCGTCAGAAAGGGCTGGAAGCACTTACGAGTAATCTTCGGAAAGAGGCGAAGTCACGAGTCTCCATTGGCTCAGAGAAGGATAAAAATGGTGTTACTCGCTATTTTGTGAAAATAGGCGGGGACCTTGGAGAATTTATGAATATAGGAGGGAAAGACAGTTTGGAAAACAAGTTTTGTAATATGGTAAACGATGCAAAGGTGACGGAGTTTGCGCTCACTGACAAAGATCTTTCCTCTTATGGGGGCGGAGTGACGGCATTTCCAGGGGAAGCTCTCGCTGGGAATTGGACCAATTCAGAAAATACCAGGATTCTTGTTAATCCGAATCAAATGTCGATAGCCGATAGCCGTCTGCGCAAGACAGTCTTTGGAGTGATGCAATTCGAAGGAAACAAGGAAGGTTGGGAGATTCGACCAATGACGCTCGGCATAGCCACCTGGCACGAGTTTGGTCATGCTTGGGGAAGCATGAATGGAAGGACCGGTTCAAGATCTAACCTTGAGGCTTCCGGTTGGGAAAACTCAGCGCGTGAGAGAACATATGGGCCGCTTGGGCCCAAGAATGCACGTCGTCGGAATCATCCATGAAGAAGTCGGTGTTGAGGCCTGCCGTCGCGTTCTCATTATTGGCCACAGGGATCAGATTCATTTGTTGGGGCTTCTTCCAGTTAGATCAGAGTCGGTGGGCGCTTTGGGGTCTCACCTTTGATCCGGTTTCAATCTGGCTCGCTGATGCCCTGAATTTCATGGTATTCCGCGGTGAAAAGTTGACGCCAACGGCAGTTCAATCGGGTATCTATGATGTCGTGCTAATCGTAGGATTTGGAGTTGAGATACTTCTCTTGTCGGTTCTGCTGTTGTGGGCTTGGGGTAGGCGGCATGGGAATGGTAGAAGTGGAGGAGATCACTAAATCTTGGTTCCGGTTCGAATGCCATGCAAGGAGCGGTTAACGTCGATAAGATGGCTGGTTTGGGTGTCAACGTAATTGCCAACGCAGAGCAGCTACCTTTCAGGTCAGGGGCGTTCAGTAAGGTTCATGCAATCAATCCTCAGTTTAACGTGTCGACTGCGGAGACTGCTCGGGTGCTTCAACCGGGGGGATCGCTGTTTGTAAGAGGTACTCCCAGGAATATTTTCTTCCCTGGTGCTCAAGGTTCATCGCGCCCCTTTGCAACTTTGTCCTCGGGTCCTATGATCCCGGCGCATTAATTTGGGGTACATAGATTTTCTGATGGAAGGCTGTTGTCGACGATGCATTCTATCACGGAAATGTTCAGAAAGAAGTAAAGAATGGAATAAATATGTTTGAGATCAAACAGATGATGGAGTCTTTGATTGACCAACGAGCTGCTGGCGTTGACCCGCGCTCATTCTCTGACCTGTTTGAACGTCTGACTTGGCTGCTGGCAGACAATGGCCATGGCATCCGATCAGTCCTGACGGCATGGCTCGATTCCGATGATCTCTATCGGGTCCAGGTCGTCCTTGGGCTCGAAGAGGCATTCCTCTTCGACCGTCGCGCGATGATGGCTGAAGCATTCAATAAGATCTCGCTGCGCTGGCCGGAAGTGAAGAGCCAATGTGATGAAATTCTGGAGGCGTGGGACAAAAGCGTACCGTCGGATACTTCGGAGCAGTAATCTCGGCTATGGAGTTAGCAAATTAGTTAGCTGATGAATTGAGTTGTATCGGTTGATTGGCGCCGCGGAAGACAGCAGCAATGAAGACCCTCTGGGTACGGCAAGTTGTGCGACGGTGGGTGGCCGGTGGTGCGTGCAGTATGCCTACGATCAGTTTGGCAATGGCTGGACGCCGTCGAAGTCTGGGTTGGCGCTTGGGTTGGCGCAGGCGAGTTCGAATTGGTACTTGCAGAGCAGCGGGGTGGTGAACAACCGCTTGAAGGACGTTGCATATGACTATAGCGGCCGGCAGATCCAGTGGAAGGTCGGGGATGCGAGTTCGGTTGCGGTGTATGATCCTGAGGGGCAGATGACGGAGGCAAAGGGTGACTCTGCTGTGACGCCTGGGACGGAGAAGATTTACGGGAGCTATCTCTATAACGGAGATGGGCAGCGCGTAAAGTCTGTGAAAAGGAGCCCGGAGGGCGACTGGAGAGGCAGCCAACTGCTGTCGCCCTTGCTGGCCGTCTTTGTGTAGCCTTTGCGTTCATCGAGTAAGCCCAGCAAGACCGGTCCGAACCACACTCGTTGGACTCCATCATCGACGGGCTCCACGCCGATTACCTCGTTTGATAGCGCATCTCCCAACCTGCATCGCGCCTGCTTCCACCGGAACTTGCTTGACCTTCCCCCCCCCATTTCCGTACACGGGATCATATAACCGTATCCGTTAGAGCATTCACCCCTCTATCTGGAACTTTACGTTTGACCTCAGACGGCGGGTATTCTGTCGACGACCTCTTTGATTCTGAGAACGTTCCACCCGAGCAGCATTTCAGTCAAAAGGATAATATCGTTCCGATGAACGAAGACTTCTTACATTTCGATTTACAGGCTGAGATCCGAGAGGCGGAGGCGCAAAAGCCCTGGCCGTCCGGCAGGCGATCGAAATTATTGGTCAAGAAGGATGATCTTCGTGTCATCCTCTTCACGATGGAAGCTGGCGCGGCGCTCGAAGAGCACCATGCCAACGGATCGATTACCGTGCAGGTCTGGAGCGGCCAGATTCGCTTTCGCGCGCAGGGAGAAGAGAAGGTTTTGCAAGCCGGGCAGATCCTCGCGCTAAGCCGATCGATCCCGCATTCGGTGCAAGCGATCGACGACTCCTCATTCCTGCTGACCATTGCCTGGCCCGGCGCCTAGCATGGCATGACGACCACCGGCCGGAATCAAAAAGCCCAGCATCGTCCTTTGGACTTGCTGGGCTTTTGATTGCGATGGCAACTCGACTAGTTGCTGACTTGCTCGAAGATCGCGAAGTCGCCCGGATTCCAGGCTTGGGCAATCACGTAGAGCTTGCCGTTGTATTCGCGCATCACGGCGTTATGAACATGGCTGAAGAGCGGCAACCCGAGGTCTTCCTTCGGCATCAGGGTCGAAACGAGCTTGTCGTTCTCAAGGAGATAGATCGGAGCGCCTTTGCTGCGATCCGGTCCATCCAGCGCGCCAACGACGGCATAGTTGTTGAGGTAATAGATGTCGCAGGGAAGGGAGCCGAGCGGCAGTTTTAAGGTCGAAATGTATTGCCCGAAACGGGTATAGCGATCGATCTCGGAATTCGGCCGATCGGCGACATCCAGACGCTTGGTTCCGGGAGGATTCGTGATGCCGTGACCGGTCATCAGTTGTCCGGGTCCCGTGCCTTTGCCGCCGAAGGCCAGATCATTCCAGGACAGCTTGAACGGATTCAGCGTTGCTTTTGCGGTAAGCACATAGTCGAGATTTGAATAGCCGGTGGTGATGTACAGAAGGCCTTCCAGCTGTTCGATGTCGGTGGGGATCAGCCCGCCACGACCGTTGAAGTAGTCGTTGGCGGCGGGATGGCCCATGTCTGTCCCATAGGCGGGTGCGCCGAGCGAGGCGACAAACTTGCCGTCGATGGTGGTGACGAAGATCTTCCCGGCCTCGTTGCCCGGGAAGAGCAGATAGCTATTCCCATCGGGCGCGTGCCAGATATTCGCGTTGTGCATGTTGGTGTCCTTCATCTCTGGAGGAGTGGGCAACATGCGCGTCGACTTCATATCGTTGCTGATCTGGATGATGCCCGCGCCCTTGAGGGCGAAATAGGTCTCTCCCTTGCCAGGACGCAGGTCGACGGCAAAGCCTCCATGAGCCGTCTTCAACACCTGCTGCGCCTCGGGAGGCAACTGCGCCGAGGTCATGATCGTGCGGAAACGGAGCTTGCCGTTCCCGGTGGATGCCGACGACTGCGCGGTCGTGTTCTGAGAAAACCAAGCGACGGCGAGCAGCGACAGGAAGAGGGTGCTAAGAGAGAGGCGCTTCATGCACCGTTTATTGTATGCCCTTTTGCTAGACAGGCAGTCCTTCGACGACATGGACTGGGCTGGGAGTGGGCAGGATGCGGCCGAGTTTGAAACCGCTTGCCGCAAACAGGCTGGCAAACTCTTCGGCTGTTCTCTCCTTGCCGCCCGTCATGGCCATCATATTGATATCCATCAACTTACCCAGGTCTGGTACATTCGCTGCGCCTGCCGTAAACTCCAGCAGCAACACGCGTCCGCTGGCGGGCATTGCACGGCGAATGTTTTTCAGAATCCGGATGCTTCTCTCGTCGTCCCAGTCATGGATGATGTTCTTCGCAATGTAAATGTCGGCCCCGGGTGCGACGGATTCAAAGAAATTGCCTCCCACGGCATGCGCCCGGTCGCTCAGGCCGCTGGCGGCAAAGCGCTCGTTCGCCCCTGTGACGACGGAGTCCAGGTCAAAGACAAAGCCTTTCAGCCTCGGATGGTGCTTGAGAATGGCTTCGATTTGTGCGCCATGTCCTCCGCCGACATCGCAAACGCAGCCATACTGTTCAAACTCGAAGGCTTCGGCAACTAGCGGACCGGACTGTTCGCTGAAATTCGTCATTGCCCGATTGAAAATCGCTGCCCGGGTGGGATTTTTCTGGTAGAACTCCCAGATATCCATGCCCTCGGCAAGGTTGGTGGCGATGCCGCCGTGCTGGACAACGTCCAGCATCTTGTCCCAGGCGCGCCAATGCTCGCCAAACAGCGTCATCCGGAGCATGGACCGCATGCTGCCGGGTGCATTCTCGCGGAGCAGATTACTGGTTGCAGTCAGACTAAAGCGTTGCTCGGGCCATTCGACAAACAGGCCAACGGAGGCCAGCATGCGGAGCACCCGGTAGAGTTCGGATTGACGGGCGCCGCAGGCTGCGGCGAGTTCAGAAACCGGGCGAGGTTCTTCGCCGATCTGGTCGGCGACGCCGAGTTCGGCAACGATGCCGATGCACTTCGAAACCCAGGCTCCGGTCGCCAACTGCATCAAAATTTGCTGGGGCACAGGGGGTTGTACCCCGCCGCCTGTCATTTGTGTCAATTCATCGGTCATAATCATCGCAATGATATACGCGTGGGATCTGCCCCTGCCAGGCGCAGGCTGGAAAAAAAATACAGAGGGCTTCAACTTTCTGCCGGTTGAGCCCGTCTTCAAGAGCGGAGTCAGTATTTGATCTTCCGAGAAGTGGAGGACCGGGATCTTGTTCAAAAGGCGGCAAAAGGGAATGTGGACGCATTCAACCTTCTTGTCTCCCGGCACGAGAAACGTGTGTTCAATTACCTCTTGAGGATTGTGGGCAGTCGCGAAGATGCCTTGGACATCACCCAGGATGTCTTCCTGAAGGCCTACCAGAATCTGACCAAGCTGAGCGATGTGGAGCGGTTTTCTCCTTGGCTGTTTCGCATCGCTCACAACGAAGCGTACTCTTTGCTCCGCCGCAATCGACCCGATACGGCGGAGCTCATTTATGACCCGCCAACGGCCAATGCGCGAGACGGTATGTTCCCCATCGAATCCTCGATTGCGGTAGAGCGTGCCATGGCTCGACTCTCTGCCGACCAGCGGGAAGCCGTTGTTTTGAAGATTTTTCAAGGATTTAAGTTTGAAGAAATGGCGGAGATCCTCGATCTTCCGCTCTCAACCATCAAGTCGCGGCTCTATTCCGCGCTCGACCTGCTGAAGGGTGTTTTGGCACCTGTAAAAGGATGAATATGGCAAATCCTGATCTCGATCTCACTGCTTACGCGCTCGGCGATGCGACTCCGGCCGAGACTGAAGCTGCCTTGGCGGCACTGGCCGCCTCGCCCGAGTTGCGCGATGAGTTCGAGCGGCTCCAGTACACGTTGACAGCTCTCCACGGTGTGCGCGAAGAAGAGATTCCGCGCCGGATTGCCTTTGTTTCCGATCCTGTTTTTGCTGCCAGTTGGTGGCAGCGTCTCTTGCAATCCGGCCCCCGCCTTGGATTTGCGGGCGCCGGGCTCCTGGCCGCTGCGATTACGGCGCACGGTTTTCTCATGCGTCCGGTCCCGACCGTTGTGCAGGCGCCGGCTCCGGTGGTGGCTGCCCTTTCTCAGACCGACATCGACGCCGCCGTTGCCAAAGCGGTGAAAGAGGTGGAAGGCAGACAACAGAAGCAGTTCCAGATGGCCCTTGCCGAGACGGAAAAGCGCCACGCTACGGAACTCCAGATGATGTCGATCGGCTTCCGCGAGAATTTGGATCTGGTCAGAAAGCAAATGAACATGATGTATGTTTCGAGCGCAAAGCTCACTGTTGGTGGAAGCGAGTAGTCTATGAAGCCATTTTTCTCTCTCCTCATCTCTGCAGTTCTCCTTTTCGCTGCCGCAACGGAGCCGGTGGTGAGCCGGGCCATGCTGAGCCCGATTGAAAAGAGAATCGACCAGCGTCTCGAAACACTGTTTGACGAGCCCTTCCTGTTGCTTGGTTTGACGCGGGGGCTATATCTCGACAAGTTTGGCGCGGTGTTCAGCGCGGAATTGCAGTTGATTGCGACTCCCGGTGTTGGCACCTTTGGTTTTACGGCACCCACGCGGGACATGATTGTCTCCACGCGGACGAAGAAACTCGCCCGGCTGCCTTTGTTGAAGGATGCGATGAAGACGCAACTGGCTTCTGCCGCGCTGGCCCTCGACAAGTTGCCCGCCGACGAACGTGTTGTTTTCGGCGTTTCGATCTTCCGCCGCTCGTGGGAAGACTCCAACGGTTTGCCGGCGCAGATTGTGATGCAGGCGGTCCGCAAAGACCTGCTTGCCGCCCGCACGGCTCCGGCCATTGATGCCGCGATCCGCGTTCAGGAATTTTAAGCCCCCATGCATGCCCCTGCAAAGCTCGGCGAGCGCCTGGTCGCCCGCCAACTCATCTCCAGTGACGAACTGGAACAGGCTCTGGAACTCCAGAAAGAACGCAACGAGAAGCTCGGCAAGATTCTGGTCGACCTCGGCTTTATTGCCCAACGCGATGTTCTGGCGGAGCTGAGTGCGCAACTCGGCGTTGCGCTGGTGGCCGTGGACGCGCCGCCAGCGACCGCGCCGGAGCTGGAAAGCTTATCGCCGCGTTTCCTGCGGCAGTCGAAGATCTTCCCCTACGCCTTTGAGGGCTCGTCGCTGACTCTCGCAATGGCGGATCCGCTCGACTTTGAAGTGATCTCCGCCGTCTCGAACTTCACCGGGCTGACCATCCTTCCGGTACTGGCCAATGAGTCCGAGATTGTCGATGCGATCGAGCGCCATTACAGCGAAGGCCGGCGCGCCGAGAATACGGACGATTTTGGCAATCCCGATGCTGCCGAAGATCTCGAGCACCTGCGTGACATGGCGTCCGAGGCGCCGGTCATCCGTCTGGTGAACGCGATGATCGCCACTGCCGTCGAAGGCCGGGCGAGCGACATCCACATCGAACCGTTTGAGAAGGATTTCCGCATCCGCTTCCGCATTGATGGGGTCTTGCTGAACCAGGAGCCGCCGCCAAAAGAAATGAAGGCGGCGATCATCTCCCGCCTGAAGCTGATGGCAAAGTTGAACATCGCCGAACGCCGCCTGCCGCAGGACGGCCGTATCAAGATCAAGACTCTCGGCCGTGAAGTCGATTTGCGCGTCTCGACCCTGCCGACCCTCTATGGCGAAAGCGTCGTCATGCGTATTCTGGACCGCTCGGCGACCGGCTTTTACGATCTCACCAGCCTCGGCTTCGATACGCAGATGCTGAATCTGATGGAGCAGTTCACCGAGATGCCGCACGGCATCTTCCTCGTCACCGGACCCACCGGTAGCGGCAAGTCGACCACGCTCTATTCCGCCCTCAAGCGTGCGAACAAGACCAGCCGCAAGATCATCACGATTGAAGACCCGGTGGAATACCAGATGGACGGCATCAACCAGATTCATGTGAATCCGGCCATCGGTCTCACTTTTGCCGCCGGTCTGCGGCACATTGTCCGGCAGGATCCCGATGTCATCATGATTGGCGAAATTCGCGATCGTGAGACGGCGGACATCGCCATTCGCGCTGCCTTGACGGGCCACTTTGTGTACTCGACGCTCCACACCAACGACGCGCCGAGTGCGATCACCCGTCTGACGGACATGGGCGTCGAGAACTACCTGCTCACCTCGTCGATTGTGGCGATCCTTGCCCAACGGCTGGTGCGCCGCATCTGCCCGCAATGCAAACAACAGGTGGGAACCACCACTTCGTTTGACGGCACAACGGTTCCGGTGTTCAAGGGCTCCGGCTGTGAGAACTGCTTGAATACTGGCTATCGCGGTCGAATCGCGATTTTCGAGCTGATGCAGCTCAACGAAGAGATCCGCCGTCTGATCATGAAGAACGAAGACGCGAGCATCCTCACGGAAGCGGCCCGTCGCAATGGAATGAGGAATCTCCGCGAAGACGGATGGCACAAAATTGCAATCGGCATGACAACGCCGGATGAAGTCATCCGCGTCACGCAGGAATTCTAATGACGACATTCCAATTCCGTGCGGTGACCAGTGATGGTAAGGCTCGCAGTGGCAGCTATACGGCTGCGAGTGAAAAACTGGTTGCGATCGAGCTGCGCCGCCAAGGGCTCACTCCCACCTACATCGGTCTGGAGAAGCCAAGCGGCTTTGAGCTGAAGCTCCCGGAATTCGGTGGCAAGAAGCGCCGGGATGTCCTCTTCTTTACGCAGGAGCTGGCAACCTTGCTCTCCTCGAGCGTCCCTGTGGACCGGGCGCTCTCTATCGTCAGTGAATTGACGGAACGGCAGGAGTTTCGCTCCGTCGTTCTCGACATTTTGCGAATGCTGAAGGGCGGTAAATCGCTCGCCGATTCCATTGCCACGCATCCCAGTTATTTTTCTGAACTCTATATCAACATGGTGCGAGCGGGCGAAGCCTCTGGCTCTCTGGCCACCGTGTTTCAGCGCCTGTCTCACTTTGAGCGCAATCGCGACGAACTCCGCGGATACATCATCAGCTCGATGATGTATCCGTTATTGCTTGGACTGACGGGCCTCGGTGCGATTGTCGTGCTGATGTACTTTGTCGTGCCGCGCTTTGCCACGATCTTTGAAGGGGGCCGGATGCAGATTCCGCTTCCCACCCTGATCATGCTGCGCACCAGCGAGTTTCTCCAGGCCTGGGGCTGGCTGTTGGGGATTGTCGTGGCGGCGGCGCTGGTCAGCTTTCTGAGCTATATCGGTACGAAGGACGGCCGCTGGTGGTGGGATGATTTCCGCCTCCGGATTCCTCTGCTTGGCGATGCATTGCGTAAGGCCGAGACGGCCCGTTTTGCGCGGGCGATGTCCACTCTTGTTTCAAATACCGTTCCGCTGGTGCAATCGCTGCAGATTGCCGGCGGGACTCTCGCCAATCTGCGCATGGCCCGTTCGCTGGAAACCGTGGCGCAAGGCGTCAAGCGCGGCGAAGGGATTTCTGTACCGTTGCGCCGCTCCGGTCAGTTTCCGCCGCTCGCGTCGCATCTGCTCAGCGTTGGGGAAGAGACCGGCAAGTTGGACGAGATGTTCACCCGCATGGCCGACATCTATGAAGCGGACACCCGGGACGCGGTGAAGCGTTTCACCTCCCTGTTCGAACCCTTGCTCATCCTCACGATGGGCATCATTGTAGGAGCGCTGATCCTCAGCATGCTTCTCGCTATCACCAGCATCAACGAGGTTGCAATTTAAGATTATGATCAAACCCACTCGCCGCCGCCTGTCCCGTCAAGCCGGTGTGACTCTCATCGAAATGCTCGTCGTCGTGACGATCATTGCGCTCTTCGCCTCCATCGTCGGTCCCCGGCTGTTCAAAGCTGCTGACAGTTCGAAGGTCACCGCCGCCCGGACACAGATCATCAGCTTCAATCAGGCGCTGCTGCTCTATAAGAACTCCACCGGAAACTTTCCGAGTTCCGAGCAAGGCCTGAAGGCTCTCCGCACCAAGCCGGCCGACGTGGCCAATTGGGACGGCCCCTATCTCAACGCCGATGTACCGCTCGACCCCTGGGGCAGGGAATTCATTTATAAGATGCCGGGTGAGCTGCCTGATGAGCCTGAGATCATTTCGCTCGGTGCGGATGGGGTTCCCGGCGGCACGGGCATCAATGCCGACATCAGTTCCGTACGCTCGCACTAATGAAGCCGCGTAGTGCCCAGTCTGGAATGACGCTCATCGAGACCATGGTTGTGGTGGCGATCATCGCTGTCATGGCCGGGATGGCTTTTCCATCTTTCACCGCTGGGCTGGATGGTTTGCGCCTCCGGAGCGCCTCGTCGACTGTTGCTTCCGCGCTGAATATTGCAATTACGACTGCCGATCGCCGCCAGTTGCCCGTGCAACTGGCGATCCAGCCCGCGCAGAATCGCATTGTGCTGCGGGTTGCCGATTCCAAACGCGATCAGATTTTTGAGATCCCGGCCGGAATTCGCATCCGCCGCATTCTCCCGGCCCTTTTTCTCGATGAAGAAAAAAAAGACCGCTATCTCCTGGTCTACCCAAATGGAGCTCCGCCGCAGTTGATTGTCGAACTGGAGAATCCTCGTGGCTCCATCCGCCAGATCAAGCTGGATCCGATTACCGGGATCGCCCAGGTCTTTGCGCAAACCGCGCCGGAAGTGGCCCATGCGAAATAGATCGCAGCGTGGGTTCACGCTCCTCGAAGTTCTGGTGGCGACGGTGATTCTGGCCGTAGCGGTGTCGGCATTGTTGTCGAACCTTTCGGTATCAACGGCAAATCTCTTCCGTTCCAACGACATGGATCGTCTCACGTATCTGGCAAAGCGCAAGATGGATGAACTCAGCACCTCGCGCGGGCTGCCACGGAATACCCCCATCGAGGGGAGCTTCCCTTCGAACGATCCCAAAATACCGGCAGGGGGCTGGCGCGCCGTGTTGGTGCCTTTTGGCGTGCCGTCGCAGACCTCGCAGGAGCATCTGGAGCGAGTCCGCCTCGAATCCTGGCTCCAGGTCGGGACGAAGCGCCGCACCCTGGTTCTGGAAACTTATCGCAGCGTGGCAGGTTACTAGATGAGGCGCAGAAGCCGGCAAGCGGGGATGACGCTGATCGAATTGCTGATCGCGGTGACGCTCTTTGCGGCGATCTCGGCCAGTATTGGCGTAGTGCTTCGGATTGCGTTTACCTCCATGGACAAAATCGACTCGAAGGTCGACCTCACGCGGCGTGTGATTTCGTCACAGCGGGCGATTGACCAGATTTTGAGTGGAATGGTCCCCGTGGTGACTCCCTGTGGGCCGATGGCTTTTGGCTTTTCGGGAAGTGCAACTGCGGCGCGCTTTGTATCCTCGTTTTCGTTGACGGAAGGCTCCCGGGGCCGCCTGCAGATTGTCGAACTCTTTAGCGCTCCCAATCCCAAGGGCGGCGTGCGTCTTCTGTTAAATGAGTACCCTTATCTCGGAAAGCGAAGCTTGACAGCGGTCTGCGCTGCTCCGGCTACGGTGCGCGAGTCCTCGTTCATTCTGGCGGACCGGTTGGCGAGTTGCCAATTTGCCTTCCGCCATACGGAACGCGAATCCGGCATGGAGCGCTGGGCTCCAGCCTGGTTTTTCCCGGATTGGCCGACGGCGATCCGGATTGAGATGGTGCCGCTCGAAATCATTCCCAATCAGATTCAGCCGACCACCGTGATTACACCGCTTCTGGTGCGCAATACAAATGCCGATGATCCCAATCGCTAAGAAAAAGACCCAGGGGACTGCGTTGCTCGCAGTGCTCTGGCTGACTGCTGCTCTGTCGACCATCGCCTTCTCGGTGGCTGATACGGTGCGTGCGGAAACCGAGCGCGGGATCGCCGCCCAGGAAAGCCTGCGCGCCTACTATCTGGCCCGCGGCGCGGTTGAGCGAACCTATTTTGAGATTCGAAATCCCGTTGGTGACGCTGGCGGGTCCTTTACCGACCGCTTTGCCGCCCGGCGCCGGATGTATTTGCAAGAGCCGACGGGCGATGTTCTGATCGAACTCCTGTCGGAGCATGGGAAGCTCCCGATGCGCGGCCTGTCGCCCCAACTCTTGTTACGATTGCTGCGCAGCTTTGGGGAGTCGGAAAACGATGCCTCCGCGATTGTACAGAAAGCCTTTTCGGCAACGCCGCCCACGATGGCGAGTACAGGACAAAATTCCGGGGCGGCTTCGGCTTTTCGTCCCGCCATCGCGTCTATGGAAAATGTCGAAGAGCTGCTTCTAGTGCCTGGTATCACTTCAGAACTCGTATATGGACGCTATGTCCGCCTGCCCGATGGCCGTCTGGTCAACGCTGGCGGACTCGCCGATTGCCTGTCCCCTTATATTAAGGACGCCGGTCCACTCGATCTGTACTCCGTGCACCCCAGTTTGCTGGAGGCCAACGGGGTGTCGCCGGAGACGGCCCGGGAGTTTGCGGAGATTCGCCGTCAAGCCTTCCAGCCACTCCCGGCGCTACAGTCTTGGCTGCAACGGCATCCGATCCAGGTTCGCAATGATCTGGGAGAGGTCTTCCAGATTCGGGCCACGGCCCGGGTCCGTCTGCCCAACGGCATGCTCTCCGAAACCCGGCGCACTGTGTCGCTTGTTTTGCAATTCACTCAGGTTCACCCACGCTTCATGTTCATCAATCCCTGGTCGCAGCTCCGCTGGTACGACCGTGCTTTTAGCGATATCGCCGCGTCCGATGCGGTCTGGAACAATACCCCGCTCCCGAAAGCGCTTCCCCGATGACCACGGAAACTCCTCTGGTCGCCGCGGAAACTCCGCATCGCGTGGAAATCCCTTTCCTGCGCAAGTGGCGCAGCTTTGGTACCGGTCTAGGCGTTGAGATTGGACCGGAGAACTTAAGCGCTACGCTCACGGCGGTACGCCCGAACGGAATCCGGGTACTCGATACGCTGGAGATCCTGCGTTATCGCGAGCGCCCTGCCGCGGAATGGGGCGCTGATTTTCAGGCGTTTCTGACAAAGAATCGCATCCGCCATCTCTCGGCGACTGTTGTTCTTCCGCCAGCAGACGCCCTTTCGCGGTCTTTGCCGGTTCCAGGCGTTCCGGAGAAGGAGCTGGCTGCAGCGGTGCGCTACCAGTTGGACGGGTTGCATCCTTTTCAGGAAGACGAAGCCGAACACTCCTTTAGCCGTCTTGAGGCGCCGCATCAGTCGATGCTCTCGGTCGCCATTGCCCGCACTGCCGTGATCCAGGAGTACGCGACCATTTTCGATGAAGCCGGAATCGCAGTGCGTGCGTTCCTCACTCCGGCGGCGGCCATCTATTCTGCCTTACGGGTGTTACAGTTGCCCCCGGCAGAGCAGTTTCTCGCTATTCACGAAGAGGAGAGGGGCGTCTTGCTCTATGCCGAGACCCCCACACACCCGATCTATTGCGTCCCGTTTGCGCAGGACCCCAATCGTGCGATTGGTCTCGCCTCGGCGCAGATCCGCTTGCCGGAGGAGGCTCCGGTCACCCGTTTGGCTTCGTTGCTCCCTCATACCGAGAAGCTGCAACTCACCACGCCGCTCGCTTATGCCGCCTCCCTGGCCGGCGCTTTGCCCAGCCAAGCTCTCGGCATCAATCTGCTTCCGCTAGAGCGCCGCAAGACCACCTCGCCGCTGCGCTACGTACCAACCGTGATCCTCCTGGTGCTGTTGATGTGTATCGGCGTCTCGATTGCGTATCTGCGCGACTACGAAGATCGGAAGCTCCTGACGCGCCTCGATGGGGAGATTTCCAAATACTCTCCCGCGCTGGCCCGGGTGAAGGCTCTTGACACGCAGATTGCCGGGACGCAGAAGCGGTTGGATTTCCTGCGTGATCTGGCCAGCCACCCGCGCCAGGATCTTGATTCCTTGCGGGAACTGACGCGGATCATTCCGTCTTCCGCGTATGTAAATCGCATGGAATTGACGCGGTTAGGGTTAGGGCTCAATGGGGAAATCGATCAGTCTGCAGAGTTGCTAAAGCTGCTTGATTCTTCGCCGCTCTTCAAAGACGCTGAATTTACCTCATCGCCTGGCCGTAGCCAGGCCGGTAAAGAGGTCTTCAACATTCGAGCGAAGCGGGAGCTGCCGGCACCGGCTGCCGTTCCGGTTTCACCTGCACCTGGGCAAGCCCCGGCACAACCGCCGGTCCTGCCGAATGTCGCGCCGCCACCCCCTCTTCCTGCCGGACTCGGAGGCTCGAAATGAATCTTTCTGATCGCGAGCAACGGCTCGTGAAGATGCTGATCCCCAGCGTCATCATCTGCGCTTTTGTTTATTTCTGGCCCGAAGGGACTGCCACTCCATCGGCCCCGCTGGTTGCGGATACCGCCGCGAGCATTGAGCTCGCGCAAGCGCGTCTTGCCAAGGCCCGTCTCACGGCGGCGCAGGTTCCTTCAAAGGAAGCAATCCAGAAGAAGCTGGACGGGGAGCTCGCCAGTTGGGAAAAACGGCTCATTCAAGCTGATACCCCAGCGCAGGCTCAGGCCCAGTTGCTCCAGATTTTCAGGCGGATTGCTCGCCTCCAGGGCAATACCGTTGAGATGCGTGGTTCGGATCTTGGATCGGTACAGCCTGTGAATTCTTATGCCCAGATTGCGATGACCGTAAGCTTCGATTGTCAGATTGAAGGCCTGGTGAATTTGTTGTCGGATATCGCCTCCCAGCCCGAGTTCTTATCCTGGCGCGACCTGTACGTCTCGAGCCCTGATTCGAAGCTGAAGCGCATCAGCGTCTCGATGACCTTTATTGGCTTGGCTCCAGCCAAGTTAATTCCGAAACCGACAGGAGTACCCCGCGGATGAGCCGGTCCATTCTCTTCTTAAATTTTGCACTGCTGGCCCTTCTGGCGACGGGAGGACTGGAACTGCGGCGCCGGTGGCTGGAGGCTCGCCAGCATGAGTTGGATGTTCTGACTTTGAAGCCGCTGCCAGCGATTCCGGCTCCGGCTGTCGCTGTGTCTTCCGGTGAGCCGGCAAAAGTGCAGGCCGCGCAGTATTTTGAGGTCGCTGAGAAGTTCTTGTTTTCGCGCGATCGCAATCCGAACGTCGTGATTGAAGCAAAAGCTCCGCCGCCTCCGAAAGTGATGCCAGACTTTCCTGGCGTTTACGGCGTCATGGATATAGGAATGGGTCCTACAGTATTTATGTCGCTCGGCAACGCACCGCAGCAAGGCTACAAGCTGGGCGAGAAGATTGGCGAGTTCACGCTTCGTGCCGCAAACCAGAAGGAAATCACCTTTGAGTGGGATGGCAAAGACGTGACGCGTCCGCTCGATGAGTTGCGCTCGAAGGCCAAAGAGACTTTGGCCAGTGCCGCCCCGGTCGAACGCATGAATGCCAATGTCAATCATTCCGTGGCGGAGTTGCCCCGGGAAAAGCCGCCAGAAAATGTTCGCCCTGCTCCAGGAAATGATATCGGCGGTGGCCGCAAGGGTTGCCTTCCCGGCGATTCCTCCCCCGGCGGCACGGTCGCCGATGGCTACAAAAAAGTTTCTTATACATACGCATTCGGTCCCATCTGCTATTGGGAATCGTCGCGCTAAATTCTCGAGGTCAATATGATTCGCATTCTTGCTTTCACGCTTCTTGCCGTGGGCTTCGCTGGCGCACAAACCGTCAACTCGGAGTCTAAAGCTGCCCCTCGCGTGGCAGCCTCCAAACCCGACCCCAAAACACCTCCAGTGAAGCGCCATCCGGATGGCCGACCTCTCGGAGTGCCTTGGGCGGCGGTGAAGATTGCCGATGGCGCCTGGCGTATCACCGAAAATGGCAAGCCAGTGATCTATCGTTCGACTGCATTCGGATTCACTAAGGTTTCTGAAGAAGAAAATGGAAAGATCCAGCGAATGATTGATGGCCATCCGGACGAGAATCTTGAGGTGCCTGCCGGCATGACGGTGACGGAGGAAGGCGACAAGCTCCGCTTCAAGCGCATTACGCCCTTTGGCCCGTATGAATGGGTGAAGGATAAGAAAGACCTGACCGGTGTTGAGAAAGCCGCCTGGGCACAAAGCAAGGGAGCGGCTAAGAAGTAATGCGGCTCCAAATCGCCTTTCTCATCTCGCTGATTCTGTCAGCGCAACAGCCTCCTGCGGCCCAAACTCCAGCTCCCCAGACTCCGGCTGCTCCGGCTCCCGTTGCTACCGCGCCTCAATCCGCTCCGGCAGCCCCCGCCGCCGGTAACCTGACGCTGAATCTGCCGGGGGCCTCGCTCACCGAAGTCATCGATCAACTGGCCCGGGTGCTCAAGATCAACTACATCCTCGATCCGCGGGTTAAAGGGAATGTCACGATCCAGACCTATGGCGAAATCAAATCGACCGATGTGCGCTCGCTTCTCGATACGATTCTGCGGATCAATGGCTTCGCCATGGTGCAGGTTGGCGATATTTTCCGGATTGTTCCCACTACAGAAGTGGCCCGTCTCCCAATGGAACCGCAAATCAATGCGGAGTCCAAGGATCTTGGCAATGAAGAGCGTATGGTGCTCAATCTGGTCTTCCTCAAGTACACTACTGCCTCTGAAATGGTCAATTTGCTGAAGCCTTTCATAGGTGAAGGCGGGAATCTCACAATCTACGAGCCCGCCAACATGCTGTTGTTGCTCGACAACGCGCGCAATATGAAGCGCACCATGGATCTTGTCAGTCTTTTTGACTCCGACACGCTGGCCAAACAGCGGATCCGGCTTTTTGAACTGTCGAATGCCCGGCCTTCCGACATGGCGAATGACCTGTCCACCATCTTTAAGGGCCTATCCTTGACGAGCAAGTCAGGTGGTGTTCAATTTCTTCCGATTGACCGGTTGAACATCCTGGCGGCAGTGGCTCCGAACCCGGGGATTTTTGCGGAGGTCGAGACCTGGATTGCGAAGTTTGACATTCCGGTCAAAGCCGCGGTTGGGGGAATCGATAATTTTGTCTATCGGGTCAAGTACGGTCGTGCCGACTCCCTTGCGCTTGCGGTGACCATGCTCTACGCCAGCCAGCAGGATAATCCGCAGGCCATGATGACGACCATGATGATGATGATGATGCTCATCGGCATGACGAGCCAGCTCTCGCAGATGTCCAATAATGGAGGCGGTGCGACGGCTGGTAATGGTGGTGTGACGGGGATGGGCGGTGGAGTGGGTGGTGGCGGCATGGGATCTTTCCCTGGAATGGGCATGGGCATGGGCATGGGGATGGGCATGTATGGAATGCCTGGCATGGGAATGTATGGCATGCCGGGGATGGGGGGGATGTACGGCGCCAACGGGATCCAACCGAACAATGCCGCCTTCTCCGGCAATACTGCCGGAGTCGTCAAGCCTGGCGATGCGACGGGAACCTTTGTCGGCCAGCAGCAAGGACAGAATGGCCCTGCCATTCGTGTCCCAAAGATCGTCCCGAATCCCTTTGACAACACTTTGCTGATGCAATGCACGCAGCAGGAGTATGAACAGATTGCCCGTCTCCTCAACCGGCTCGATGTGGCGCCGCGGCAGGTGCTGATCGAAGCACGGGTTTATGAGGTCAATCTGACAGGAGCATTCGCCAGTGGGGTTCAGGCCTTTTTAGAGCGTCGCGGCGGATCGAACGGAACCTCTGGTGACACCTTCAAGCGACTGGTGGGGGCATCTAGCGGCTCTGGTTTGAATCTTACGGCAGGGCTTCTGGTGGGGCAGTCCCGGGAATTGCTCGGGGTGCTGACCGCCTCTGAGGATGAGCGCCGCGTCCGTGTCATCAATGCGCCCAAATTAATCGCGACCGACAACATCGCTGCCTCGATCAACGTCGGAACACAGGTGCCAACCCTGACCTCACAGGCGGTCTCCAGTGTCCAGCAGGGGGGCAGCAACCTGTTTACGAATCAGGTTTCGAGCCGCAATGCCGGTGTCAATCTGAGTGTCACGGCTCGCGTACTGCCAAGCGGAATCGTGACGCTGCTGATCAACCAGGAAGTGAGTTCCCCGGTTGCTCCTGCCGCGAACGCGGCTATTCAATCACCCTCCTTCTCGCAACGGAGCGTCCAGACTCAGGTCACCGTCCAGGATGGGGATACGATCGCGATTGGCGGCATCATGACGGAGTCTGACACCTTTTCGACGGCTGGCGTTCCTGGCTTGCATAAGCTCCCGTATATTGGAGGAGCTTTCGGCAGTCGTTCGAAGTCAAAAGAGCGTACGGAACTGGTCATTTTCATGACGCCGCGCGTGATCTATGACACTCCCGAGATCGTTGAGGCCAGCGAAGAGCTGCGGTCTGGCTTTAAGCGGCTGCACAAGATCATGAAGGACCGGTAAGCCGGGACGCAATTTCCGCCTCCCAGCGCGCTGCCCCCGCTCCCACCAAGGACCGGGCAGCGCGCTTTGTGCTTTTAGAAGAAATCTTAATCTCGATTCCCGGATTGTGCCCAATTGGCCGCACGGAGTGGGTTCCGGTGTGTCGCTCGGACACGGTGCGCTGGGTGCCGGAGGCTTAACTCACGCGCTTTCAGAGAGTTGCTGACAAATTTCCTTGACTCACCCTTTCGAATTCTGTTACTAGTGGTATGTCTGAAAAGTAACAGGCGGCTTTCATCACAGCGACGTGGAATCCCGCGAGCACAGAACGCAAGAAATTAAAAAAGAGAAGTCGCTTCGACTTTGAGTCGTAGTAAAAAACGCTGTACCAAGAGGCTCAGGTTGAAAGAGAACTTCCATCAATTCAAGAAAACAAATGACTAAACTTCACAAGGAGAAGCAAATGTCGCATTTCCGTAAAATGCTATTTGCTGCCGCGGCAGTCGCATCATTCCTCGGAATGAGCAACAGCGCCAACGCGCAAAGCAATCCTTTCGTCTGCAACACCAGTTTTTCGCCCCTCGTCGTTCGCGTCGAAGGTCTGCGTGAACTCGTAGGCGATATCGTAATCAGCTGCTCTGGTGGTAATTCCATCGGAACCGGAGGCGTAGGCGGAGTCGCTGCGTCGGGTCCGGCCAACACCCCCCCCGTCCTCAACGGAGTGTTTGCACGTCCGTATGTCGGTGGTGTAGAGGTGGCAACCCCCACTGTTCCCGCGATCAACATCTCGGTGACCGTGGCCGGTACGCGCATCACCAATCGGATCTTCGGGAGCGGTAATCTCACCGATGCTCTGCTTTTCATTGACGATCCGACAACCCCGACCAGCGGTAACACTCGTCTGAATCAGAACCCCTGCGATACCGACACTGGTACTCCTGGTGTCTGCACCGGCTTGAATTATTTCTTTGAAAATGGCGTCGCCACTGGTGCAGGTCGTCCTGTCTCGGGCGCATCTGGCAATCCGTTGAACGTATTCCAGGCTCAGTATGGTATTGGCGGCGGCTATGCTCCGAATGAGCAGACCATCACCTTCGTTGGTGTTCCGGTGGTTCAGCCTGGTAGCTTTGTTGGCGCTGGCACCCGTACTTTCCGCATCAAGAACATCCGTGTTCAGGTTGCAAATTCCTTCCAGGTGAATGGCCAGATCCAAGCTTTCATCGGGATCCAGAATCCTCCTGCAAATCTCGTTCTGAACAATGCACAGGGTGTGGTTGGTTTCGTTCAGCGCGGTCTCTTCTTTGATACCGTTGCCGGCGGCCCCTACGCTCAGTGCTTGGGCTTCAACGTGAACTCTTCCGGTTCCTTTGCTGGGCACAACACTAGCACTGCGCTGCAGCACACTGGCCTGCTTCGCTTTACCGAAGCCTACGGTGTTTCGTTTAAGCGCCGTGGTTTTGATGGCGCGCTCGACAAGTATGATGCCGTGTACAATCAGTACTACATTGCAGGCGCTGGTCAGGCCAACCCGACCGCGAACTACAACAATGAGTCTGGTTTCTACAACCGCAACTTCCCGGAAACTAATGGTCTGAGGGACTCAGGTATTGCTTCCCAGGGTACCCGTCTCCGTGCGCGCTTTGTTGGCATCCCCGCTTCGGTTCGCCTCTATGTGTCGGCTCAGCCGCTCACTGGCGTATTGTTGAAGGGTGCTTATAACAACGACACAGTATACGGCCAAGGTGTGGATGCTGTATCCGCAGCCTTTGCAGTGAATGCATCTAGCCCGAATGGTGAAGGCACTGGCTTTACTGCAAACACGAGCTACGCTTTTGGCGGCACTTACTTTACCGGTTCAACTCCTGTCCCGGTGGTAACTACTGACACGACGTATGCTGTTCAGGGTTCGGACGCTCCGGGCTTTGGTGCCAATGGCGCTGCTTACGGCACGCTGCCGAAGACGCCGCGCTTCAATCAGGTCACTATCGCTTCCGATGGTACCGGCGTATTCTTCTGGGAAGTGCTTCGCGCTAACGACAACACGATCGATCGTTTCGATTTCGTTGTTGCTGCCGCGTTTGCTCCGACCACCAGCATCGTCACTGACGCCAACACCTCCGTTGCTGCTCAGGTCTCGGGCAACTATGCCCCGATCGGCACCACCGGTGGCAATGGCTACCCGAGCATCCCGCTCTTCGTTCTCAGCTCGCCTGAAGACCTGAAGCCGATCTTCACGATCACCAACTGCGCCACGAACCTGCTCTATCCGTTCGTCAGCAGCGTGACCGGCTTCAACACCGGCGTGGCCGTTTCCAACACCTCGAAGGATCCCTTCGGTACGGTGAACGAAACCGGTATCTGCAAGGTGTTCTTCTACGGTACGACCGCCGGCGGTGGCGTTGACCCGACACCGCAGTCGTTCAGCAAGTCCGTTCCTTCGGGCCAGACTGCTACCTTCAACCTGCTCTATGGTGGTCCTGACTACGGTATCCAGCCCGTCGTCGGCTTCCAGGGCTACATCATCATCTCGTGCAACTTCCGCTACGCTCACGGCTTCGCCTTCATCAGCGATCCGTCGAACCTGCAGACTGCCCACGGGTATCTGGCTCTGATCCTCGATCCGAAGAACAAGGACGACATCTGGCGTCAGCGCCAGACCGGCGTTCTGGCTGCCGAGTCTCTCGACAACTAACTTCGAGTCGGTTTCATAAACCACTTCGGGGCGAACGTAAGTTCGCCCCGATTTTATTTCTACTGACTGTGTTACATCTGTTAGAATTAGAGGGCTGCGTCCTTCCATCTCTTTAGTTCTGAAGAGGATCCCCATGTATAGGTTCTTTTTGTCTTTTTCGGCCCTCGTATGCCTGTGCCTTGTTCCGGCCCTTGCTTCGAACGTCGTTGTTCTGCCGCAGGAAAACTCCGGCGCTACCACCGGCTACATCTATAGTCCGGAACCATTCACCCAATTGGGGACATTCACTGTCGACCCCCTTGCTTTTCAGGTGATCTGGCATCCTAATGGCCAAAAGTTCTACGTCTTCTCGAAGAGCATCACCAAATCCATTACAGTCTTCTCTGGGAGCTCCCCTTACACAGAAACGACATCTCGCGCGCTTGCAAATATCAGTGATGCGCGGATTTCCCCAGATGGCCGCCGGCTTTTTGTCCTTTCTCAGTCCCTCCGCATTTATGACACCAGTACCGACCAGGAACTTACTGGCATCAATACCCGTGGTACGCCGATCGACATCGAGTTTTCGCTCGACTCCAACTATGCCTACGTTTTGAATAGCAATGGCACGATTGCCATGATTAGTACTGCGAACAATCAGATCATCAGCACTCTCACGGTCTCCAATGGCCCTAATTCCCTCACGGTTGCGCCAAATGGTCTGATCTATGTCACAGGTCAAAACAAATTGGTGGAGATCGATGGCCGGGGTGTGCTGACCCAAATTGGTGCTGACATTCCTCTCACCGGGTCGAATTGCCTGAAGACTCAATTCACTCCGGATGGCAGCCGCGCGGTTGTCGCGTGCAACGTGATTGGCTCCACTCAAATTTACGTCATTGATGTTACGACGCGAGCTGTCGCAAACGCCTCAATCCCCGGTGCTCTTGCGGAGCGTTTCAAAGTCATCTCCAACTCTTCGGTGCTCTACTACATGGGCATCAGCAACACCGTGTTTAAAGGTGGATTGGCCACTCCGCTTTCCAATCCGACGCAAGCAGACCTCTCTGGGTCCGGTCCAGTGACGGGCGGCAAGTACCTGATCACCTCAGATCAGCAGCCCACAAACCGTTATTTTTTTGCGAACTCTACCAATTCTGTTTCTCGGATCAACCTTGAGACGAATTCCCTGAATAGTGTTCTGACCCAACCAACATTTGTTGGCCCGATGTTTTACACGGGGAAGGCACAGACAGGAATTCCCTTTGGCCTCACGGTGATTAACCCCTCACAAAGTGCGATCACCGGCCAACAGGGACGTCCGCTTGTGGTTCGAGTTCTGGACAACACTTCGCGTCCGTTGAGCGGTGTCACTGTTAACTTCTCGACGAATGTTTCTGGACTCCAACTCGATAGCAGCGCGGCCATTTCGAGCAAAGACGGCTATGCGATGGTCAATTATACGGCTCCCGCCACAACGGGAACGGCAACAGTGACCGCCTCCACCAGTGGTTCACAAGGCCAGGCCTTCACCATTAATGTTTCGGCTCCGGACAATGGTGGTGGAAACAATGGTGGCGGTACGGACCCGAACTCCGGAATCCAGATTGTTTCCGGGAACGGCCAGATTCTATTTGCCCAGTTCCTCGCGCCTCTCCCTCTGACGGTCCGCGTGCGTGACGGTGCTGGCAACCCGCAGCCCAATGTCACGGTGTCCTGGACGGTGGAGAGCGGTGACGGGAACGTCACTCTGGCCACTTCGACCACCGATGCACAAGGTCTCGCGCAGACCCAGTATGGCTCAACGCTGTACTACAACGATTCCTTTAATGGTCCTCGTGGTACGACGGTCCGTGCCAGTTCTCCCAATGGTCATGTTGACTTTAGTGTCACTTCGTATCCCTCGTCTGGACCTCCACCTCTGATGTTGCCTGCCAGCCCGCCAGCAATCACACTGATCAGCCCGGCTGAAGGTACGATCATTAATCTTCCTGCCGGATCCACTGTGATAGGCGCCGTGAAAGCCACCATCTTTAGCGGTACTCTTAAAAATTTTGGATCCCCGATTCCCAATGTGGCGTTTTCCGGTTCCACAGGAAACGATTCTGAATCGGGTGTGACTGCCAGCTGCTCGCCGAGATCGCTTTCCAATTCGTCTGGCGAGCTTTCCTGCGACCTCATCGGTGGAAACAAGTTGGGCCAAGCGAATATCCAGGTCTGCGCAGGCAACTGCCAGAGCCCCGGTCGTGCTTTCAACTTCGTGGTGAACGTCACCGCTGGCGCACCTGGCGTCATTGTGAAGAAACAGGGTGATAATCAGTCTGGCGGTCCCGGCAGCCTGACGCCTCTTGCTCTCCGCGGCGCTGTCACCGACAAATTCGGCAACAAGCTTGCAGGAGTTACGGTTCGCGTAGAAGTAATCCAGGGCGAAGCGACCATCGAATCGTTGTTCAATACGACCAACGCCGACGGCGACTTCTCCTTCCTGGTCCGCTTCGGTTCTTCTCCCGGCGAAGTCAAGGTCCGTACTAGCGCAGGTGAAGCGACCACGACCTGGACACTCACCAACAACGTTGCAGTCGGAAACTTTGTGAAGACTTCAGGCGATAACCAGTCGGTCGGAATTGGCAAGCCCTTCCCGACACCGCTGGCTGTCCAGCTCTTTGATGCCTCGGGCCGTGGGATCTCTGGCGCGACGGTAACGTTTGCAGTGCAAAATGGCGTTGCAACGCTCTCTGCCAGTTCGGCTGTTACCAATAGCCAAGGTATCGCTTCTGTTACGGCGACTGCCGGTGCCACTGCTGGCGCCATTTCGGTTTCGGCTTCTGCCGTCTCCCGCATTGTCACCTTCAGTCTTTCGGCATTGCCTCCTGGACCGACGATCACCCGCGTCACCAATGCGGCCAGCTTCCAGGAAGGCGTTACGCCCTGTGGACTCGCGACGATTTTCGGCTCGAATATCGCACCGAGTCTCAATGGTGTGATTCTTGGCAACAGCTTTGTTGGGCCTTACGCGCTCCGTCTGAGCAATGTCTCGATTACGGTCGGTGACAGAACGGCTCCGATTGTCTCCTTGGCCAACTTGAACGGTCAGGAACAGGTTACTTTCCAGACGCCTTGCGATGTCACGGGTACGACTTCAACCTTGAAGCTGACCGTGAATGATGGTTCGAGCACGGCGACGGTGAAAGTTCTGCCGGTACAGCCGGGTATCTTCGAGACTGTCGATTCGGCGGGTAAGAAGATTGGCGTCATGATCAAGACGGACGGGACCTATATGAGCCGTGAGAACCCTGCCCTGCGTGGCGAGGTCATGATTGGCTTCTTTACGGGTCTTGGCCAGACGGTCATCCCCACCACAACCAACACTCCTGGTGCGTACAACAATTCGAGCCAGGTCTCTGCACAGATCATCATCGGTGTGAACAATGAAGGCGTTCCTGTTGGTCCTGCCACGATGGCGCCGGGCCTGGTGGGTCTCTACATTGTTCAATTTCAGATTCCGGAAGAAACGACGACTGGCGTGGATCGGCCTTATGCGATCGGCGCCATCGGTTCTGACAACGCTTACGCTCCGGGTAACCCCTCCCTGATCCACGTCCGCTAACGCGAACGGGATCGTTCCGCAAGCACGAAGGCCGCCCTTTCCTCAAGGGCGGCCTTTTTCTATGCAGCTTCAAAGATGTTCGACATCTTACAAGAGCTGCAGAAGAGGCCGGTGGAGATCTGCTGGCGAGAGGCGGCAGGCCCAGACTCGCATCATGCGGTCGAGCGCGGAATGCGCTCAAAGTCGCGAACCAGGAGGCGCAAGCGGGTGGTCCAGCCAAAGGTTCGTTCGACCACCCAGCAGCACGAAGCCTTTCTTCGTCTCCGATCGTTTGACGACTGCCAAATATATGCCGCTGTTGGTACCCGCTCAGCCAGGATGCCGACCTGAGCACGATCGTGTCCATCGGTCGACGTTACATGCAGAGCTAACAGATGCCCCAACGTATCCGTTACGACTGCTGCTCTCGGGAGTCGATTACAGGCCAGAACGGCCGCCTTGGGGGGAGCCTCCAGCGCTCTCTCAGGTGCAACACTTCGCGAAGATCATGAGCCATTGCATCAACGACTCCGCCCAGATTCAGCGCTGCGTTTGCTGATGAACCGCCTCCCAAGGTGGGAGGCATCAGCGGCCTTGATCAGATCGCGCAATCCGTTGCCTACTCCCGCAACGAGGACAGCCGCTGCGGTGATAGGATGCCCTGAATGTCTATTCGGTCGGGTATCGCTTTCGCATGCCGGGGGAGGCCCATCCCTCAGCTTCTCAAATGTTGACTACAGGCTCTAGGCCGGTGTCTGTCCATGGAGCCGGTAAGCTCGTGAATCGCACCCACTCAGCCTGTGAAAACGCTGTACTCATTTCGCAGCGATCTTCGTGCTGGCGTTACTTTTCGCGGTAGTTGCTCGCGACGAGGAATCGTCTGTTGAGCTTCTGGCGGTTGCCATCTGGTGCCGGTCTCGATCTTTGTTCTATTCCTTCAGCATCGCCGCGCTGCAGCCTTTGACCTGTAGAACCGGATTGCAGCGAGCGATTCCCGCCGGAAACTGGACGTGATACCCGTTCGCCGCCTTCCAGCCGAACGGATAATCCGTACTCAGAATCTGGGCCCCGCTCCCCATCGCGGCATTCCTACGCTGTTCCCGATTGGTTCCGCCGTCGGTCATGGTCCGGACGAGGTAGCCGCGCCGGATCAAGCGCGGAATCAATTCCGGATCCGCTTGCGAATCGTTGACCTCCACAAACGCCGCGTCCACATTGCCTGGCTCTGCATTCGTAAACATCACCCGGCCGCTGAGAGTCCGATGGGCTACCTTGTACAGTTCGCTGACTCTCTTTTGATCCAGCAGAAACACTACCTTGCCGCGTGCACTGTCGAGGGACGGCCAGCCGTGGCTCAAGATAGCCTCCTCGAGAGTTCGTTTGTCTCCTCGCACATCATCCGGTGTCACCATCTCCGCCGCGCGAAAGACCTTACGAATCTCGGCATCGAGGTCGTCGAAGGTTGCCGGGGAGAGCCGGTCTGGCTGGAAGTACACCCCGGGTTTGGGATTCTGATCTTTGTTTTCAATCAGGATGTAGATCGGCAGATGCCTGGGGTGTTTCTTCGACCAGGCGCGGACCTCCTCGAGGCAGGCGATGAAGGGCTGGCAATTGCTGCGATAGTCGACATCCTTGACATGTAGCACCTTAAAGCCCGGCTTCATCAACGGTTCCGCGTCAAACGGTGGATCTGCCGGTAAACCCGCCTTTGCGATTCGTGCCAGTCCTGCAGGCGCGGCGAAGGCGGCGCCCTGCGGGTCGGCATAGACATCCAACTCCAACTGCCGGACTCCCGAATTCAATTGTTGGGTCAGCGAGGGGTGCCGGTAGTCGAGGGCGGCCGCCGCCTGGGGGTTCGCTTTCCGAATCAGTGCCATCTGACTAGGTTCAATTCCCGAGTGGTAGCTGTTGTGGCTCCCGATGATCTGGATCTCGTTCATCCGCAAGCGGATGGGGTTCTGCCCGGGGCTCGTGGATGCGGCGAGGAAAATCAGCCCGATAAAATAACAACGCACCTCCCCAGGATAAAGGGACTGCTTGGAATTGCTCATGATGCGATAAGCTAAAAATTCACTTTGGCTGAGCTTTCTATCGTCATCCCTGCCTATAACGAAGAACGCCGTTTGGGCAAAACTCTCGACGCTCTTTCCGTCTGGATCCGCAATCAGAATTTCTCTGTTGAGACCCTTGTCGTTGACGATGGTTCAAAAGACGGAACGGTCCGGCTTGTCGAAAATTTCATTGCCGCGCACCCCGACTCTGGCTTTGCGCTTCTCCGGAATCCGCACAACATGGGCAAGGGCGCTGCCGTGCGCAACGGGGTGCTGCACTCAACAGGAAACTGGGTCTTATTCTCGGATGCCGATCTTTCAACTCCCATCGAGGAGTATGCGAAATTGCGTGCTGCGGCCAATGAACGCAATCCTCGCGTAGCAATCGGCAGCCGGGCCAAGGATCGCAGTCTGGTCGGACGTCACCAATCCGCTGCACGGGAAGCTTCCGGCCGCTTCTTCAACTTCGTCATGCGCAGCATCACCGGACTCCATGTGCAGGACACCCAATGCGGTTTCAAGTTGATGCATGGGCCCTCCGGCCGCCGGATCTATAGCGTCCAGAAGCTGGACGGCTTTAGTTTCGACGTGGAAATGCTGGTGATTGCCCAGGAGAACGGACTCGGCATTGCCGAGGTTCCGGTCCGTTGGTTCAATGCTGACGATAGCAAGGTCACGCTGATGAGCGGTCTACGTAGCTTTGCCGATCTGCTCACCATCGCCAGCGAACGGCGTTCTGGTGCGTACCGCTTTACGAGCTAAGTACGTTTTCTTGGGACGGATGGACCGCTTCCCGGTGGGCTTTCCAGTCCGGCCCTTCTCAAAATTGGAACCCGGTTTTTCAGATTTCTCATTATGTTAATCTGCCGCCGTGGCTCTTCGATCCGAGATTCTTTCCGGTAATTTACGTCTTGAAGCTGTGTCGAATGGAGGCGCTCCAATTCGCCCCGCCCCGCCACGGGATGAAGTGGATGCAGTCCGGAGAATTCAGAAAGCACTGGCGTTTCTCGGGATTCCTATGGGGCGATCTTTTGCGGCCGGTAATGGCGGTGAGCCCGATGGCGTGTATGGCGAAGAAACTCGTTTGGGTGTGATTCAGTTCCAAAAGCGCGCCTTTCCAGCCAACGCATTGGAGTGGGATGGCCGGGTGGGGCCTGTGACGCTGAAAAGGCTCGATGGCGAACTGGAGTCTCGTCCGCGTGCTCCCCGCACGCTGCCTGTCGATCCAGCCGCCAAGCGGCGGTTTACGTTCCGATCGCTCCAGACCCCGCTTGTCATCAAGAAGCAGGACGATCCATTGCCTCCTCTACCAGCCGCACAGGATCTGGAGTTTGGCCGGGTGAATCGCATTTCTGCTGAGATCCGCGCACGGGCCCTGGCTCCTGGCACTGAAACTTTGGCCAAGGCGGCGCTGTTGGCTTTTCTGTCCGGCGGCGGGGCCAACCCACGAGAGCTGGGCCTTTTCTTTCTCTCCAACCGGCACGCTCCTCCCGGATTCATTCGTCAATTGGGGAAAGGCGACTTCTGGTCAACCCAGGTGGCAGGGGATAAAGCCTTTGTTGCCAATCACGAACGGTTGGTGATCGCGCTGCAGGAAGGGCTCCAGGATCTTGCCTCCAAAGCTCCGGCAGGCGCGGATATCGACGTCAGCCAATTGCAGGAAGGGGAGGGGCAACCAGAACCTCTCCGGAAGTTTGCAACCGGGATTACCTTCGCCTTTCAGGAGAATCCGGCTCGATTGGCCGGCGATCCGCTTGCTTTCGGAATCGGCAGCATCCAGGGGATTGAAGTCCGGATCTCTACATTCTTTGGACAACCCGATGGCAGCTATCGCGGAACTCTCTCCTATGATCTTCTCGATCATTTTGGGTCGAACGACAGCGATGTCATCGATCCTGGCCAGGCATCTCTCTGGCTGCTCCAGCGCAAACTCTATCCTTTTCAGGACAAGAGTGCGTTCATGCCCTACCGGATCCGGATCACCGTGGATGATGTTCCATTCTCGGGTAAGCTGCAATAAGAGGCCTTTCCGTTCTGGAGCCATTTTGTGGCCTTGACGTACCCCCCGGTGGGCAGTACAATGCAAATAGGACATAATCTGTCCAATTTCTATGCTGAAGCTCACAAAAAAAGCCGATTACAGCCTGATTGCCCTGCGCCATCTGGCCATGTGCGAGCATTTGAGCGAAGCGAACCCAAATCCTGTGGCGCATCGTTCTGCAAGCGCCAAGGAAATCTCAGAAACCTATCACATCCCACTTCCGATCCTGTCTAAGGTGCTGCAGAAGTTAGGGAAGACGGGTTTTCTCACCAGTGTCCAGGGTACCAATGGCGGATACAAACTGGCCCGGGACGCTAATCAGATGAGTGTTCTCGAAGTGATCCGAGCCGTCGACGGCCCTGTGATCCTCACCGCTTGTTTTACGCATGATCGCTGCGACCAGTCTGGCAGTTGCACGGTCAAAGAGCCTCTCCGGAAAGTGCATGAAAGCATCCTCAAGCTGCTCGAAAGCATCTCCATAGAAGCCCTGACAAAAGATGATCCTATGCCTGAGGGCGGTGGCAATCCCCCTCCCGGCGCCCGCAATCCAATTCCGGGCTCAGGCTCAATCCTCAACATCCTGCCCAGTTAGAGACTGACAAGAACCATAATGAAGCTCCCGATTTATCTCGATAATCACGCCACTACGCAGTGCGATCCCCGCGTCGTCGAAGCGATGCTGCCCTTCTTCACCGAATACTTTGGCAATGCGGCCAGTCGCAACCACAGCTTTGGCTGGGTTGCCGAGGAAGGTGTCGATCTCGCGCGCGAACAGATCGCCAAATTGATTGGCGCCAATTCCAAAGAGATCATCTTCACCAGCGGTGCGACCGAATCGAATAACCTTGCCATCAAGGGCGTGGCCGAGATGTATGCCGAGCGCGGCAACCACATCATCACTGCTGCCACCGAGCACAAGGCCGTTCTCGATACCTGCAAGCATCTCGAGAAGCAGGGCTGCCGGGTGACCTATCTGCCTTTGCAGGGCTCCGGCCTGATCGATCTCGATATGCTGCGCGATGCGATCACCGACAAGACCATTCTGGTCAGCATCATGTATGCCAACAACGAGATCGGCGTCATCCAGAATGTCACCGAGATCGGCAAGATTTGCAAAGAGAAGAATGTTCTCTTCCACACCGATGGTGTGCAGGCTGCCGGTAAGATTCCGGTGAACGTGATCAAAGACAATATCGACATCATGAGCCTCACCGCTCATAAGATGTATGGCCCCAAGGGCGTGGGCGCTCTCTATGTGCGCCGCCGTAACCCGCGGGTGCAGATTTCTGCCCAGATGGATGGCGGTGGTCATGAGCGCGGCATGCGTTCGGGCACGCTGAACGTTCCGGGCATCGTTGGTTTCGGGAAGGCTGCGGAGCTGTGCCACCAGTTGATGGACACCGAGATGCCGAAGCACCGCGCGATGCGCGACCGCTTGAAGGCGACACTCGAAGGCGCTCTTGAGGAGACCTACATCAATGGCACGATGGAGCATCGCCTGCCCCACAATCTGAACATGAGCTTTGCCTATGTCGAAGGTGAAAGCTTGCTGATGGGTATCAATGATGTAGCGGTGTCCTCGGGTTCTGCTTGCACCTCGGCCACTCTCGAACCCAGCTATGTGCTCAAGGCTCTCGGCCTGGGCGACGATCTGGCCCATACTTCCATCCGTTTTGGCATCGGCCGTTTCAACACCGATGAAGAGATCGATTATGTGGCCAAGAAGATGATTGAAGTTGTGACCAAGCTTCGTGAACTATCGCCTCTGTGGGAGATGTTCAAAGAAGGCATCGATCTTTCGAAGGTCGAATGGACCGCCCACTAAAAGTTTTAGTCTAGGAGAACGAAAATGGCATATTCCGAAAAAGTAGTAGATCACTACACCAATCCGCGCAACGTCGGTTCGATGGACAAGAACGATCCGCATGTCGGCACCGGCATGGTGGGCGCCCCTGAGTGTGGCGACGTTATGAAGTTGCAGATCAAGGTGGACCCGATCTCCGGCATCATCGAAGACGCGAAGTTCAAGACCTTTGGTTGTGGTTCCGCCATTGCCAGCTCGAGCCTCGCCACCGAGTGGCTGAAGGGCAAGACTGTCGACCAGGCGATGGAAATCAAGAACACGGAGATCGTCAACGAGCTGGCTCTGCCACCCGTGAAGGTCCATTGCTCCGTGCTTGCCGAAGACGCCATCAAGGCGGCGATCACCGATTACAAAAAGAAAGCTGTTTCCACACCGGCACTTGTATGACCCCAACTGCTGAACAGACCACAGAGAAACTGATCGAAGTCACCCCGAAGGCGATTTCGAAGATCCGCGATGCCTTTGCCAAGCAGGGTGTGAGCGGCGGTCTTCGCCTGGGTGTGCTCGGCGGCGGTTGCTCTGGTCTCAGTTATCAGTTCAAGTTCGACACCAAGCCGCGCGCGACGGACCATGTTTTTGACTATGGCGACGTGCATGTCTGGGTCGATCCGAAGAGCATGCTCTTTCTCAAGGGCATGATTCTCGATTACAAAGAGAGCCTCATGCAAAGTGGCTTTGAGTTCATCAACCCCAACGCCAGCAAGAGCTGTGGTTGTGGCACTTCTTTCTCCTCCTAGTCAGATGGATTACTATCGCGTTCTGGGTCTCGACCCAAAGTTGCAGCTCGATCGAAACGAGCTGCAACAACTGTTTTATCAGCGCAGCCGCGAACTACACCCGGATCGCTTTGCGCGCGCCGAGGCGAGTGTCCGCGATGCGGCGCTGCTCGAGAGTTCGTTACTCAACGATGCCTATCGTACGTTGCGCGATCCGCTGGCCCGTGCCGAGTATGTCCTCAAGCAAGGCGGCTTCGACATCAGCCTGCAAGGCACGAAGGATGTGCCTCCTGAGCTGTTGGAAGAGGTCTTTGAGTTGAACATGGCGCTGGAGGAGTTAAAGGCGGGAGATGAATCGGCTCGTCCGCAATTGACTACGGCCCGGGACAACTTTGAGGCCATGCTCGCTCAGTCCAGTATCGAGTTGGACAAGTTGTTCACCGCCTACGATGCCGCTCCCGGAGAAGAGTCTTTGAAGCCGATCCGGGCGCTGTTGAACCGCCGTCGCTACATACAAAATCTCCTCAGGGATGTGAATGGGTACCTTTCAAATTGACTTTGGCGCTGACGCCAAAGTAGACCGTATCATCGGCATCGATCTCGGCACCACCAATAGCCTGGGTGCCTTCATGGATTTCACCGGCCCCGAAATTATCCCCACGGCGCAAGGTGGACGGATTGTCCCTAGCGTCATCTCGCTCCTGCCGGACGGCACCTACATCGCTGGGGATGCGGCAAAAGCCCGTCTGAGCACAGATCCCGATCATACGCTCTACTCCACCAAACGGTCCATGGACCAGGCCTCGGACGGGCTGATCATTGGCTCCCGCACCATTACGCCGCCTGAAGCTGCGGCCTATGTCTTGCGGGAGATCAAGAACAATGCCGAGTTGTTCTTTGGTGAAGAGGTGAGCAAGGCGGTGATCACCGTTCCTGCGTACTTCAACGATGCACAGCGCCAGGCGACAAAGGATGCTGGCCGAATTGCTGGTCTCGACGTGCTCCGTCTGGTGAATGAACCCACTGCCGCCGCTTTGGCCTATGGGCTCGACAAGCGGAAGCAAGGTATTGTTGCGGTTTACGATTTGGGCGGCGGCACCTTCGATATCTCCATCCTCAAGCTGCAGGACGGCATTTTTGAAGTTCTGGCGACCCATGGCGACACGCATCTGGGGGGCGATGACATCGATGCGCTCCTGCTCGCGATTGCCCAGGAAGACCTTGCTTCCGAGTGGGGCGCGAGTCTGGAATCTGGCACGCCTGCGGTGGAGATGCTACGCCAGGCGGTGATCCGTTCCAAAGAGCAACTGAGCTTTGCGCTCGAAACCACGATCGAGTTCAGCTATGCCGGCAAGAGTTACCAGCGGGTGCTGACCCGGGAAGTCTTTGACCGCCTGATCGAGCCTTTGCTCGAGCGGACCCTCGGCCCCTGTACCCAATGCCTGCGGGATGCAAATGTCAGCCCGGAGCAGATTGATGAAGTGGTTCTGGTGGGCGGATCGACCCGGATTCCGTTGGTGCGCTCGATGGTGGAGCAGTTGTTCCGCACCAAGCCGCATACCGAGTTGAATCCTGATGAAGTGGTGGCGCTTGGCGCGGCCGTACAGGCGGGCATTCTGTCTGGTGAAGTGAAAGACACCCTGTTGCTGGATGTCACTCCGCTCTCCCTGGGCATTGAGACGATGGGCGGCGTGGTGACGAAGCTGATCCATCGCAACTCGACCATTCCGGCAAGCGAAGTGGAGCAGTTCACAACGGGAGTAGACGGCCAACGCAACGTGCTGGTTCATGTCCTCCAGGGCGAGCGGGAACTGGTGAAAGATTGCCGGAGTCTGGCCCGGTTTGAATTGAAAGATATCGAACCCATGCCGGCTGGTCTGGCGCGGCTGGAAGTGAAGTTTCTCATTGATGCGAATGGCATCTTAAATGTTTCGGCCAAGGACCTACGCAGCGGCAAAGAGCAAAGCGTTGAGGTCAAGCCTTCCTATGGACTCACCGACGAGCAGGTGGAAGCCATGATCCTCAGTTCGATTACCAACGCAGAAGCGGATGTACGGGAGCGCCAGGTGCGGGAAGCGCGCGTCGAGGCCGATCGGATGCTGGCCGCGCTCGAACGGGCCAAGCAAAATGATGCCTGGGCGAGTCTTTCCGAGGAAACAAAGAAAAGTATCCAACATGCTCACAATGAGCTGCTACTTGCATATCATGGTGACGATCATCGTCTCATCCAGTCTCAGATGGAGAAGCTCGACCAAGCGAGCCTGGAACTGGCAGAGAATATGATGAACACTGCCGTGCGTGGCGCATTGAAGGGGACCAAGATATGATGATCCAGCTCACCTGGGATAAGGCGGAGGATATTGGCATCGAGCTGTTTGAGACCCACCCCGGCACCGATCCCCTGCAGGTACGCTTTACGGACCTGCATAAGCTGGTTGTGGCACTGCCTACTTTCGTCGATGACCCGATGAAATCGAACGAAGCAAAGTTGGAAGCCATCCAGATGGCTTGGTATGAGGAGTGGAAGGAAGGTCAGAAATAGACCTCCAATTTCTTTTTGCCGTGTTCAATATCGTCGTGAGCGATATTGTTCTTGCTGGTGATAACGCCGTCGTGATCGCGATGGCCGTACGGTCGTTGCCTGCAAAGGAACGGCGGCTGGGGACGCTTCTGGGCGCTGGCCTTGCCGTTGCCTTGCGGATTGTGCTGACCTTTTTTGTTGCGCAACTGCTGAACCTGCCTTACCTAAAGCTGATCGGCGGCTTGTGTATCTTCTGGATCGCCGTGAAGGTTCTGGTCGATTCAGAACCCGACGAAGGTGCAACTCAGCAGGCAGGCGGGATCTGGCAAGCCATGTGGATGATCCTGGTTGCCGATATCACGATGTCACTCGATAACGTTCTGGCTGTGGCAGGCGCGTCCCATGGCAACCTGGGCTTGCTGATCTTTGGCCTGGGCCTGAGTATTCCGTTGGTTGTTGGCGCGAGCGGCCTTTTGTCGAAGTTGATGGACCGCTATCCGATCATCGCCATTCTGGGCTCGGCCGTACTGGGTCGAGTGGGCGCTGAGATGATCCTGACGGATCCGGCAGTTCTGAAGATCGTCCACCTGGGACAATACGCCCATTACGCGATTCAGATTGCAGCCGCCATCCTCGTGGTGGTGATTGCTAAGCTCTTGCTCCGCCGCCGATCCGCCGTAGCGCATTCTTAGCCGCCTCGACTCCCCGGTACTGCGCTTCCTCGAAGATCGAGATGCCGCTGAGGTCCGAGTGCGCATAAAACATTCCATTCTGATTCCTGAGGAAGCCCTTACGGGCTTCCGACTGGAGAAAGCCTGGCGTGGGCCGCACCATGGCATGCCCATTGCGAAAGACATCGATCCGCGCAACACAGTCGGCGATCTCGGGGTGGGGCCGGCTCAGATCGTGAAGCGCTGCATCGCGCCAGTACTCCCAAGTGCTTTCGAGCATCAGCTTGCGCGCCTCGCGAGGAGACTTCTCTGCGAGTGCGTTGTACCAGGTCCAAACCGTTCTCTCGCGATGGACCGCCAGATCCTGGTGCGTTGCAACAACATAACCGAGGCTTGATGAGCCATAGATCACGTTGTCCCAGGCCGTGTCGCCACCCTTGGGCAAGCGATCGAGGGTGAGGTTGGCTGTCACCCAGGGCGAATAGGTGAACCCGTCTGCCTTGGGGGCGCCTTCGACTAGGTGGCTCGCCAGAAAGCTGGGAGCGGCCCAGATGACGGCTTGTGCCAGATAGCTTGCCTTCGGTGTCATCACCTGCCAGGCACGGTCCAGGCTTCTCACCTTGTAAACGGGCTCCTGGGGGCGCACCTGCACCTTGGACCGCAAGTACTTCATCACCCAGCCATTGCCTTCCGGCCAGGTGAACGGACCCTTGTCATCGTGGTCGCGAGCTGCAAAGTAATGCAGGCCGGCCCAGGCACTGGTGTCCGCGAGAGACGAGCCATAATCGTCGCGGGTGGAGTAGTCCAGGTACCAGAACAATTCTGGCGATTCAAAGCCATTCGCCTTGAGCCAGCTTGGAAAAGATTGGGCTTCGAGCACCGGATCGATCTTGCCTAAGGCATGCGGAATGGTCCAATGGCCGGTGGCATGCAGCTTCTGGATGATCTCTTCAAAGCGTTGGAATTCCCGCCGGGCTTTGGCATTCATGCCCAACTCGGGCTCCAGGCCGAACTGCCAGCGGCCGTGAATGAAAAGCCGCTCCTGGGGAGAGTGGCAGAGATGGCGTTCGTTCCACTCGCCGTTCTGAATGAGGCCCATCTCCTCGAAGAGTTCCCGTACAAGAGGGGAATTGCGGTTCGGGATCGGTACATAGTGCGCACCCCAGGGATAGGCGGAGACCTCGTTCTCGCCATAGCGCGAGTTGCCCCCCGCTTGTTGTTCCATCTCCAGAATCACGAAGTCCGAGAAGCCACGTTTCTTCAGCCACCAGGCGGCGGAAAGGCCGGCCATGCCCGCACCAATGATGACCAGCGGAATCTTCTTCTGTTCCGCTGCTGCTGGGAACGATGCATGATCCCGCAGCTTGTGGCCGGTTGGAAAGGCATCGAGAACAAAGCTGCCGGTGACGGGTGCTTTCGCCTTGCGGCCAAGCTGGAGGAAGGGTGCGGCGAGCGCATCGCGTCGGGTCATTTGGTCCAGTGATAGGTTGCTGCTGCGGCGGCAACACAGAGCGCGACACTAATGAAGATATAGGAGGCCGCGAGCGCATAGCGGCCCTGTTCGAGGAGTGTCACCACTTCAATCGAGAAGGTGGAAAAAGTGGTGTAGCCGCCGCAAATGCCGGTGATCCAGAAATAGCGGCTGTCCCCCTGCAGCCGGTTCGCAAGAAACCCGATGAGCGCTCCACCTGTGAAATTGATGACGAAAGTCTGCCAGGGGAAGGGCAGGGGGAGGGAGGTGGCAATGGCAAATCGCGCCATTCCACCACAGGCAGCACCGAGACCGATGAGACCGTACTTGATCATCGCGAGAGTGGGGTGATGGTGAGCTTGCGGAATTCGACCACGCCATGATCGCCCTGGACCGCGATGGGACCAGGCATCGCTTCATTCGGGTCGAAGCACATGGCTGTCGGTCCTTCGATCACCTGATGGTCGACCGTGATCTTGCCATTCAGCTTGACGGTGACAATCCGGCCGACAAGCCGGACGTCGAGAGTTTGCCATTCGCCGGCGGGCCGAGCGGCCTGCTCCTTCGGCGGGATGCGGGAGTAGATGCCGCCGGCAGAGTGTCCATCGATCGGGAGGCCTGCGGTATCTTCGATCTGCACCTCATAGCGGCCCCGAAGTCCAATGCCGGAGTTGGAGCCTTTCTGGTAGCGATATTCGGCGTGCAGCTCGAAATTCCAGAAGGTTTCCGCCGTGCGAATGTCGCTCGCCTTGGGGGCGTTCTTGGTGATGCCGTCGGCGGTCACACTCCATTCGACAGAGCGGCCAGGGAAGGTGGCCTGCCACCCGCTCAGATCTTTTCCATTGAAGAGTTCGATCGGCTCGGTGGGTTTCCAACGATCATCGTCGCGGTCGCGGATTTCCGGAGCGCGATCGCCCGAGAAGGTGGTGGCGGGCTTTCCATCGATCGACTGCGTTCCCACCAGCCGGCCCTTCTGGATGGTGGCAACGTAGCTGAGCTTTTTCCCCGCGCGTTCAAAGGACCAGTGCAGTTCCTTATGATCAATCGAGATCTGTGGAATCGCATCCAGTTGGCCGCCAGGGGCGCCTACGAAGCGTCCGTTGATCTTCTTGCTCCCGGCCTCATTCACCTCGAGCCACCAGGCGCGGCCGCGCGCTTCATTCTGGACGGTCAGGTTCCAACGGCCGTTGTAGTCTTTGTCTGCTGCCAGCGCGGAGACTGCCATCGCAAATAGGAAAAACTTGCTCACGTACTAGAGGGTACCGGAATGCCGCTTCAGAATCTGGGGAAGGTTCACTGAGAAGGCGCTCCGTGGGACGACGCTATCGCAACCTGCCTCGACAGCTTCCTGCTTGCGCTGCCCATCGACGTGGGAGATGAAGCCGAGCATGCTGATCTTCTTGAGCTCCTCATCGGCTTTGAAAGCACGAACGATTTCGATGGGGTCGAGCTTGTTGTGGTTGAGGTCAATTAAAACGAGGACGGGTTGAGCCTTTGCTTTGGCCAACGCGTCCTCGAGAGTCTTTGCGTATACGACGCCAATGGAATTCTGTTTGGCGGCGGAGTCGATCTTGACTGCAAACATCAGATCGTCGACCACCGCCAGGATTTGTTTAACAGGCACTCCTTCCAGCTTAGCTGCTCGTCTAGTGAAACGACGAGCTCAAGAGCTGTTTGGAGGTACGAGCCGTTCTAGAAGACGAGCTTCAAGGCGAACTGCACCTGACGTGCCGGGTAGGTGCTGTTGATTTGCCCGAAGCTGCCCGAAGAACGGTTCGCATTGGGTGCATTGAAGTTGGTGCGATTGAAGGCGTTGAAGGCTTCGGTGCGGAAGGAGAGCTTAAAGCGCTCGGTCAGCAGGAAGTCCTTGTGCAAGCCGAGATCGAGCTGATACAGGCCGAAGTTCAGAACCGTGTTGCGGCCCGCATTCCCAAAGGGCTGCGAGCGATCGGTGGGAATCGAGACCGTAGCAGGATTCAGGTACTGGATGTAGGTGTTGGTCGAGGTCCGCTGGCTTTCCGGGAGAACCGGGTTGCCCGTGATGTTCGGACGGTAGGTGGGCGAACCGCTGACCGAGAAGTCTGAGGAAGGACTGTAGTTCAAGTTCACCGGGCTGCCGGAATTTGCGGTGTTGATCGCTGTCAGGCGCCATCCGCCAAGGACGGTATCGAGACCTTTGTTCCAGCTGGAGCCAAAGCTTCTGCCCTTTCCGAAGGGAAGCTCATAGAGGAAGGTGGTGGTGTTGTTGAAGGGCTGGTTGTAGCCGGCAACGCCTCTCTCGCCCGCAACATTGCGGAAGTTGACGCGGGAGTTGTCGCCATTGGCGGTTTCGAGATGGCCGCTCGCATTGTCGATGGCCTTCGAGTAGGTGAACGAATTCAACAGGTACAAGCCCTTGCTGAAGCGCTTCTCGAGCTTGGCCTGGAGGCCGTGATAGCTGAGGAAGCCACCGTTGTAGGCAATCTGGATGAGCCCGAAATTCTGGTTCGGACGGCGCGCCTGGAGGGGGAGGTTGGTGGTGGCGGTGTTGGGCACAGCCTGGTTGTAGTCGCCGAGGATCATGAGGCCATTGCCACGTGCGCCGACATAACCCACATCAAGAACAAAATTCTTGGCCAGTTCGCGCTGGATGGTGAAGTGCCAGTTTTGCACGTAGCTGGTTCTGTAGTCTTTGGGAATGTAGTTGGCACGAACATTGATCTGCTTGACGTTCGCAAGGGTGAGGAAGTTGTCGGGATAACCCTGGAGCGTGGTGCGGAAGCAGGTGCCGGGAGCTTGGGCTGTGCTGGTGCAGAGCGCCAGGCCGGAAGCGCCTGCGGTGATCGGAGCCTGATCGATCGAGGGACCGATGATGTTCGGCAGGTTGTAGGCCAGAAGGTTCTCGCCGCCCATGCGGTTGAAGTGGATGTAGCTGATGCCATAGGCAGAGCGGATCACCGTCTTCGAGTTTGCTGTGTAGGCAATGCCGAGACGCGGCGCGAAGTTGTTGCGATCGGGATTGACGAGCGAACGATCGGCAATGCTGCCATCCTTCGCGGGGATCAAGCTATTGCTGATCGGGTCGAAGTTGGACATCTTGTTGTCGGCGAGGTACTGCGGGGTGGCGTACTCATAGCGCAGGCCGACGTTGACGGTGAGCTTGCGAGTGGGCTTCCAGTCGTCGGCGATGTAGAAGAAGTGCATCCGTTGCCGGTAGTCGACGATGGCGGCGTTGTTGAGAGTGTAGTTGTTACGTGCGCCAAAGAGGAAGTCGGCGACGAACTGCTCATTGTCATTGGCGCTGCCGGGGACTTTGCTGAAGCGTCCGGAGTAGCTGTCCTGACCGTACTTCGGATTGAAGTCGTCGATCTGGGTGTTGATGAGCTGATACTCGTAGCCCGCCTTCAGGCTGTGCTTGCCGAGCAGGAGAGAGTAGTTGACCTTCGGGTTGACGACCGTCGGATTCTGGAACTGCGGATTGGAGGTCTGCACGCCGAGCTGGGTGTAGCCATTGATCGACTGCGCATTGACGCCACCGGTGTAGCGGGGATCGCGCGGCGCGTTGGGGATGCCAAAGCGCTCGCCGACGCCGGGTGTGCCGACGAACCAGGGCAGCTTGGAGTTGATCGACTTGCTGACGCCGATGCGGAACTCGAAGACGGAACGTGCATTCACCGTATAGGTGGTGCCACCGGCGACCTGCCAGTTTTTCACATAGATGTTGCCGTTGCTGTTGCCACCCGAGGGACCGGGGATGCTGGGCGGAACGGTGATATTGGACAGGCGGTGCGAGTAGCGGCCGAACGCAGTGAGCTTCGAGCCAAAGTATTGGTCATAGCGCACGTCGCCCTTGTCGATGTTGGTGGGCTGGCTGGGGAGCGACTGGAAGTTGTTGCCGCCGTTGGAGACGCCAGCGATGTTGGGGGTGGGGAGGTCTGCCAGCACGTCGCGGGCGAACTTGGTGATGTCGCTGGCGGGTACGACGTTGTTGGGATAAGGAGTGCCGCTGAAGGGGTTCTGGATGGGGCCGGAGAAGATGCCGTTACGCAGATTCATGCTGGGGACGGCGGCAAAGGTGATGGCCTTCTCAACGCGGCGGAAGCCTTCATAGTCGGCAAAGTAGAAGATCTTATCCTTCTTGATGGCGCCGCCGAAGGATCCACCGTACTGGTTCTGGATCAGCGTGGGTTTCTGCCCGGTCACCGGCTTGAAGAAGCCAGTGGCGTTCAACTGGGTATTGCGAAGGAACTCATAGACCGAGCCGTGGATCTGATTTGCACCGCTCTTGATGCTGACGTTCATGATGGCGCCACCAGCGCGGCCGAACTCGGCGCTATAGCTGCTGGTTTCCACCTTAAACTCCTGCACCGCATCGGGAGATGGCTGGATCACCTGATTGGAGAAGCCTTGATTGGAGGTGCCGTAGGAATTGTTGTCGACACCGTCGATGATGAAGTTGTTCTGCGAACTGCGCATACCGTTCACATTGAAAGAGGCATCGCGCGGGGGGACGCCATAGGCAAGGTCGGACTTGCGGACACCGGGAACGAGGAGCGCCAAATCGGCATAGTTGCGGCCATTGAGCGGCATGTTGACGATTTCCTGGTTGCCGATAACCTGGCCCTTGGAGCTGGAATCTGTTTCCAGTTGCGAGGCCGCACCGGTGACGGTGACAAATTCCTTGACTTCGCCAATGGGGAGATCGAGATCGACACGCTGACGCGCGTTGACGATCACTGTAAATTCGGCGGCACTCACCGTTTTGAAGCCATTCGCTTCGGCGGTGACGGTATAAACGCCGATGCGGACGTTGACAAATTGAAAATCACCTTCAGCGTTTGTGAGTGCTGATTGGGTGACGCCTGTTTGGGTATTCCGGAGAGTCACATTGGCTCCGGCCACTGCGGTTTTGGTATTGTCGCGAATGGTGCCGAGCACTGTCGCCGTGTCAAATTGTGCGAGCGAGCAGAGCGCACTTAGGGATAGAAGCAGACATAGCTTTGTTATTTTCTGAAGCATAGTTCGGGACTAGGTTAACAGGATGTGGTTACAATCGCGTAACGCACTTTCTTGACTGTTTCTGCAATATCAAGGGCGGTGTGCGCTGCTGAAAGATACCAGCGGCCGTCTGGCAGGATCAAAATGCCCTCGTGCAACAGGGCTAGCGCGAAATCGCTATAGCGCTGCCGGTCGTGTTGGAGCGTGTCCCGATAGTTGCTGACTGTTTTGCCTAGCACATGGAGTTGGAAGACTGGCCCGGTACCAGTGGTATGCGCGGAAATCTTTGCGTCACGAAAGGCTTCTTCGATGCCATTCCGGAGTTGAGCCGCTAGCGTGTGAAGTCTTGGATAAACATCTGGTTGCGAGAGTTCGTCGAGGGCTGCATTTGCCGCGGCAAGGGCTAAGGGATTGCCGTTGAGCGTGCCAGCGTGGACAACCTCTCCACGCGCGATCCAGTCCATATATTCCTTGTGACCCGCGAGAACGCTGAGCGGGGTGCCAGCTCCGAGGGCCTTTGCGAAGGTGGCGAGATCGGGTGTCACTCCGTAATGAGCTTGCGCTCCGCCCAATGCAAGCCGGAAGCCGGTGACGACTTCATCAAAGATCAGCAGAATCTGGCGGCGGGTGCACTCTGCGCGCAGAAATTCGAGAAAGCCCGGGGCGGGCGGAATGCAGCCGGAGTTTGCAAGCAGGGGTTCACAGAGAACGGCAGAGATGTTGTCGTCGAGCGCGGCAAGAACGCTTTCGCGATTGTTCCATTCGGCGATGACGGCGTTGGTGTTGGGCAGTTGCCCGAGGCCAACCGGGATCGGTGCGCCTTGGCTTGCAGTGAGTTGGTCGAGAGTTGGTTTGTAGCTGGTGAGGACTTCGTCGGACCAGCCGTGATAGTGACCTTCAAACTTCAAGTACTTCTGCTTGCCGGTGATGGCGCGGGCCAGCCGTAGGGCTACTTGTACAATCTCTGTGCCACTGTTGGCAAATGTGACCAAGCCGGCGCATGGAATGATCTGGGTGAGCCGCTCGGCGACCTCAAACTCCAGATCGTGTTGCGCGCCAAAGGTCATGCCGCGCGCCGCTTGCCGCTGCACGGCGGCGACGACCTTAGGAGGCGCATGGCCGAGGATCAGGGGGCCCCAGGCGAGACCGAAGTCCGTGTAGCGATTGCCGTCCACATCCCAGACCTGCGAGCCTTCTCCATGAGAGAAGTAGAGCGGATAGGGACGGGCATTGCGCCGCAGTCCACTCGAGACACCGCCGGCCAGACTCTTCTGGGCGCGCGCATACCGGGCTGCCGAGCCCATCGTCTTTGCCCGGACAGCAGTTTCAATGGAAGAACTCATGATTTTCTATTGGAACAGATTAGTATGATCGAAAGACTAGGTTTTTCTCTTGGCCCAAAACTCGAAATCAGAATTGCGCTATCTCATTCCCGTGCTCCAAAGTGCGTTCCGCATCATTGACGAACTTTCCCGCCAGCCCGGATTGAATCTGAATGAAGCCGCGATCCGGACGGGAGTTCCCAAGTCGACTGTATTTCGAGTGCTGATGACCTTGCAGCATCTGCAGATTGTGGATCGCGATGCGGACAAGGCGTACCGGCTGGTGGGGCGCGTGCCTGGGCTTTGGAGCGCTCATGCGGCAACGGAGATCTTGCGGCGAGCGGCGCTGCCCGCGATGATCCGGTTGCGCGACCTGCTGGGGGAAACCGTCAATCTCGGTGTGCTCGAGCAGGACAAAATTGTTTATCTCGAAGTGGTGCCAAGTGAATCTGCATTGCGCTTTAGCGAAAGGCCCGGCGCTACGGTGCCGGTCCATTCCTCGTCCTTAGGACGCGCGATCCTGGCGCATTCCTCCGCTGCAACGATTGATGCTGCTCTGCGGGGAAGGCCGCTGGTGGCTCTCACAGCAAGAACAATTACCGATGAGGGAAAGCTCCGTGCGGAGATTGCTCTTGTTGGCCGGCAAGGGTACTCCATTGAGATCGAAGAGAACGCTTTGCAGGCGACCTGCGCCGGAGCCCCGATCTTCAATCGTGAAGGCGTGGTGGTGGCGGCGTTGAGCATCTCCGGATTGAGCCATCGCTTTCAGCCCGCATCGGACAAGAGGATTTTGAAGGCATTGAAGAAGGCGACCCACGACATTGAGGGCGCATTGTAGGAGAGAAAAGATGAAGCGACGGAAGCTATTGCAGTTGCCCTTGGCAGGGATGGCGCTGGGGGCCAATCGAAAGAAGGGGGTGGCTGCGATTGTGACGGAGTATCGCTTTTACTCCCATGCCGATGTGATCTGCGGCCGGCTGATCTCCGGCTATACCGCGAATAACATCTGGACTGCGCCACGGACGCAGCTTGTGTCGCTGTATACGGCTCAGGTTCCCGCGACTGATATGAGCCGGGAGATGGCTTCGCGGGCAGGCTTCCAAATCTATCCGACGATTCCCGCCGCGCTCGGGCTGGGTGGATCGAGGGTTGCGGTGGATGCGGTGGTCTTTGTCGGCGAGCATGGCAACTATCCATTCAACGCAGAGGGGCAGCATCTGTATCCGCGCTACGAATTGTTCAGCCAAATTCTCGATGTCTACGAGAAGACGGGCAGAGCAGTGCCAACTTTCTTTGACAAGCACTTCTCCTATGACTTTGCGAAGGCAAAAGAGATGTTCGCGCGGAGTCGCAAGCTCGGCTTTCCGCTGATGGCAGGCTCGAGTGTGACGCTGAGCTTACGGGAGCCTTACCTGCAGCCGCAACTCGAGACTCCGATGCGGGAGGCGGCTGTCATTGGCGGGGGACCTACCGATGCTTATGGCTTTCATTTGCTGGAAGTGCTGCAGTGTTTTGCGGAACGCCGCAAAGGTGGCGAGACCGGCGTTGCCAGCGTCGAATGGATCGACGGCGATGCGATCTGGCAGTGGCTCGATGCGGGCGCGGGCGCTTGGGCGAAGCCTCTGCTCGAGGATGCCTACAAGACCCAGCTTCTGGCCGCAAAGGGTGGGATGCGGGAGACGGCAAAGCAGCCGGTGCTGTTCCGGATCGCCTATCGCGATGGTTTTCGTGCGGTTGCCTTGCTGCATGAACCTTCCGGGAACGATCGCAGCGTTGCGATTCGAGTGGAGGGGCAGCCGCAGTTGCTGCGCACCATGATGAGTCCAACCGTGGCGCGGACTTTGCCGCACTTCGATGCGCTGGTGCATTGCATGGAAGAGATGTTCATCAGTGGCAAGGAACCCTATCCACCGGAACGCACACTAGTGACCACGGGCATTCTGGCATACGCGTTTGCTTCGAAGCGAAGCAAAGGACCCGTGATGACGCCTGACCTGGACATTCGCTACCGGGCTCCCGAGAAGGTTTTTATTGAGAGGGCATAAGAGACTGATCGGGTTCGATCCGCCAGAAGAAGAAGGCGCCGCAGAACAGCATGGCGGCCATCGGCATTAGCGCCAGGTTGTAGTTGCCTACGGCGCTGACAATGTAGCCGAAGCTGGTTGCCATCAGAAAGCTGCCGATCTGGCCAAAGGTATTCATCGCGCCTGAGACGCTTCCGGAGAAAGGGCCGGCAAGATCCACGAGCAGCGCCCAGGTGACGGGCAGCATGATGTTCATCGCAAAGAGGCCAAGCGAGAGGAAGAGGATGGCGGCGATCTTTCCGGTGCTCTGTGTGGCAATGAGCATCATCGCTCCTGAGATGGCAAGGCTGGCGGAGCCGACCAGAGAACGTGCGGCCCAGAGCGAATAACGGCGACGCAAGCCATCGCTCAGGAAGCCTCCGGTGAACACTCCCAAGAAACCAGCAATGGCGGTGACGCTTGCTCCGATCTTCATTTCGTCCTCGGTAAAGCCACGCCCCCGTTGCAGATAGGTGGGGAGCCAGGAGAGATAAAAATAGGCGCCCCAGCAGTAGAAGTGATACATCAGCAGGATGCGGCGGAAGTTGGGTTGCCGCAGGATGAAGGCCCAGGGCGCGCTGTGCGTCTGCTGCGAGGGGTCTCCGATGAGCGCAAGTTCGCCGGAACTGATGCCGGGCATCTGGCGGGGGAGATCGCGAAACCAGCAGAGCCAGACGGCCGCCCAGACGATCCCCAGAATGGCGAAGAGATAGAACGAGACACGCCAGCCATAAGCTTGCTGGAGGGGGACGACCAGAAGCGGTGTCAGGATGCCGCCTGCCGTCGCGCCAATCCAGAAGACACTCGTAGCGCGGGCGCGTTCTTGTGGCGGAATCCAGCGGGCGATGGTACTGGCGCAACTGGGGAAGGCACCTGCTTCACCGGCTCCGAAGAGGAAGCGCACGGCCAACAGCGGCCCTAGGCTGGTGACTGTACCTGTAAGAGCCGTGAAGGCGCTCCACCATAGAACGATGCGCGAGAGTACGGCACGCGGGCCCTTGCGATCGGCCAGAATCCCGGCCGGGAGTTCGAATCCCGCATACCCCAGGGTGAAGAAGCCCATCACCCACCCCCACTGACTGGGACTGATCTGCAACTCGTCCTGCATGCGCGGTCCGGCGACGCCAATGGCGAGGCGGTCCAGATACATGACCACCACGAGCGCGAAGAGAAGTGCGAGGACACGATGCCGGTAGGGCATGAGGGTTCTCTCCAGCCTAAAGGAGTTTCCTATCAAAAACATTAATTTCAGTAGAGAAATTTGATAGTCTGTCGAAAAGCCTATGCCACGCGTCGCGGTTGCCTGTCTGATGCATGAGTCGAACTCCTTCCATTCCCGGAAGACTCGCTATGAGGACTTTCACTTTCTACCGCGGGAGGTGGAGCGTTGGAAGAACTCTTCGACTGAGGTGGCAGGATTCATTGAAGAGTCTCTGGGGCGCGGGATGGAAATCCTGCCATTGCTGCATGGCGGGGCGACGCCGAGTGGGCCTGTCGAGCGGGCCAGCTTTGAGCAACTTGCTGGGGAGATTGTCCAGGCGCTGCACGGAGCGAGCTTTGATGCCGTGTATCTGGCCTTGCATGGCGCAATGTTTGCGGAAGGCTTTCCTCATGCGGATGAAGAGATCGTGCGGCGGGTGCGCCATGAAATCGGCCCTGCTGTTCCCTTGGTGGTGACGCATGATTTCCACGCCAATCTGCCTCCAGGGCTCCTTGAACTCTGCGATGCGCTTGTGGTGTACCAGCAGAATCCGCATCTCGATACGAAGGAACGGGGCGAGCGGGCCGCTCGAATCCTTGCGGACATGCTGAGCGGCGCAGTGCGTCCGGTACAGCGGATGGTGAAGCCGCCGATGCTTTGGAATATCGTGCACCAGAACACCTATCGCCCGCCACTGCAGGCGATCACGGAGGCGAGTATCGCCTTAGAGCGCGAGCCGGGGATTCTGGCGGTGAGCGTTGTCGGCGGCTACCAGTATAACGATGTGCCGTTCCTGGGGCCTTCGGTGGTGGTGATTGCGGATGGCGACGGCGAGCGGGCGGCGCGGGAAGCGCAACGGCTGAGCGAGCAGATGTGGGCGGCTCACGAGAGTTTGCATTTTGATTTGCCGGATGCCGCAAAAGCTGTACGCGATGCTCTGTCGGCGACGGAGTTTCCGGTGGCCCTGTTTGATGTGGGCGACAACATCGGCGGCGGCGCGGCAGGAGATGCTACCTTCCTGTTCGAGCAATTGCTGGCCCAGGAGGCAAGTGGTTTTGTGGTGACGCTCTATGATCCGGAAGCGGTGGCGGAGGCGAAACGCGTCGGGATTGATGGTGCTTTTGCGATGTTTGTGGGCGGGAAGACAGACACGATGCATGGGGTTCCGATCGGGGTGAAGGGACATGTGGTGTCGTTGCACGCCGGCCGCTATGTCGAGCCTGAAGTGCGTCATGGCGGAACCAGGTTCTGGAGCCTCGGCCATGCGGCGGTTGTGGCGCTGGAGGGATCCACGCCTGAACTGCCGAATCTGCTTTTGCTGACGGCAGAACGCTCGAGCCCGAACTCGATTCATCAATTGGTGAGTTGTGGGATTTATCCGGAACGGATGCGGATTCTGACAGTGAAGGGAACGGTGGCGCCGGTAGCGGCCTATCGGGGGATTGCGAAGCAGATTGTGATGGTGGATACGCCGGGCGCAACGACGGCAAACCCATCAAGGTTCACCTTTCATCGCGCACCGGCGCTCTGGGGACTCTAACTCTTACTGGAAGAGTTCTTTGACTTTGCCGAAGAATCCGCCCTTGTCGTCCTCTTCGCCAGGGGCGGGAAGCGTTTCGCGCAACTGTTCAAAGACCTTGCGCTGTTCGCGACTCAGCTTCGTTGGAATGTGAACTTCCACATGGATGAACAAATCGCCGCGGCCCGAGGCGTTGACCCGCGGCACACCGCGATTCTTCAGCCGGAGCTGGGTGCCGGGCTGCGTGCCTTCGGGCACCTTCACCGACTCAATGCCCTCAAAGGTGGGAATCTCCACCTCGGTGCCGAGCGTTGCCTGTGCGATATTGACGGGCACGGTGCAGTGCAGATCGTAATCCTGGCGCTCAAACACCGAGTGCTCCTTGACGCTGAGCACGACGTAGAGATCGCCATTGGGGCCGCCGTTGGGGCTGGCCTGGCCTTCCGAATTCAGCCGGAGCTGCGTTCCGGTATCGACACCGGCCGGGATGTTGACCTTTAGCTTCTTCTCGCTGCGGATGCGGCCTTCGCCCTTGCATTCCTTGCAGGGCCGGCGAATGATCTGTCCACGGCCATTGCAGGTGCCGCAAGTGCGGCGGATGGTCATGAAGCCCTGTTGGAAGAGCTGCTCGCCACGCCCACGGCAACTGGGGCAAGTGGTGAGTCCATCTTCCTTCTCTGCGCCGCTGCCTTCGCAACGGGTACAAAGATCGAGCTTGGGAATCTGAATATCGACCGAGGTGCCGCGAACGGCATCTTCAAATTCGATCTCCAGATCGTAGCGGAGGTCTTCGCCACGGCGGGCGCGGCTGGAGCCGCCTCCGCCGCGCTTGGCGCCGCCAAAGAAATCTCCGAAGAAGTCACCGAAGATATCGTTGAGGTCGGTGAACTGGTTGGGGTCAAAGCCGGAACTGGTTCCACCGCCCATCCCCGACACGCCCTGGTGCCCGTAACGATCGTATGCTGCTCGCTTCTGGGCATCGGTTAATACGCCATAGGCCTCGGCGGCTTCCTTGAATCGCTCCTCCGCTTCTTGGTCCCCAGGATTGCGGTCGGGGTGATACTTCATGGCAAGCTTGCGGTAGGAAGACTTCAGTACGCCGTCGTCCGCGGTACGCTCCACCCCTAGGATTTCGTAATAGTCACGTTTCGTCACTGGCACTCGTTCTGTTTACTTCTGCTTTCTACTTCTTCACCGCAACACGCACCATAGCAGGGCGTAAGAGGCGGCCTCGGAAGTGATAGCCCCTTTGGAGCTCGGCGAGAATGGTCTGGTCTTCGGCCTCGTCTGTTTCAACAAGGTCAATGCCGTGGTGGAGATTTGGGTCGAAAATGGTGCCAATCGCATCGATTGGCTCCAGGCCCAGCTTCGTGAGTGTCTCCTTGAGACGCCCATGGATCAGTTCGATGCCTTTTGCATAGCTCGCATCGGCGGTCTGGATCAAAAGGGCGCGTTCGAAATCGTCAAAGATGGGGAGCAGCTTGTTGACGACATCGCTAGTGGCGACGTCGATGGTTTCCTGGCGTTCCCGTTCCGAGCGGCGGCGGTAGTTCTCAAACTCCGCCTGGCGGCTCTGTGCGAGCCGGATCAGATCCTGTCGCTCCGTCTCCAGACGAGCAATCTCCTGCTCGAGAGTGGTGGTGAGCGAGGTTTCTACAGGTTCTGGATTGGCAGCGTCGAAAGTCGACTCCGTCATAGTGCTTTCCTTCTTCTTCTTACGGTTTGTCGCATGCGATCAGTCGGCAGATTGTGCGAGCGCTTGGCCCACCTGCATCACTGCCGCGATCGTACGTTGATAATTCAATCTTAACGGGCCGAGGACGGCGACGCGAGCGGACATGCCTCCGGCCAGCGGCACCTGGACCCCAATCAGAGTGAAATCCCGGAGCGCCGGATGCGCCTCTCCTAAGCCCACCTGGATCGCGGGAATCTTCGAGGAGCCCTGCAGGAACTGATCGAGCAGCCGTAGAATCTGTTGCTTTTGCTCCAGCGCCTGAAAAAGCTCCCGCATCCTCTCTTTGGTGAGATGCAGGTCGAGCCCGACAAGATACGCGGCTCCATCGAGGAAAACCCGCGGCCCGACTCCGTTATCGAAGAGACCGCGCGCATGGAAGAGCTCGACGCGCCGCAGCAGGGCGCGATATTGATTGCGATCGTCCTGGAGCCGTTCGGTGAGCGCGCGGCGGGCCTCTGCGAGAGAGAGGCCCGCGAATTCGTAATTGATGTAGTTGCGAATCTCAGCGAGCTCGTCGCTGCTGAGATCGTGATCGAGCGTGATGACCTGATTGCGGACGTTCTGATCGGAGGTAATCACAACCATGAGGACCTGCCGCGCCGCCAGTGCAAGCAACTCCACCTGGTGGAGAAGCTGACTTGCCGGGGGCAGCGCCGCTGTGATGGCGACGTTCTGTGTCAGGCCGGTGAGCATATGGGAGCCCTCTTCGACCCGATCAGGAACCGAATGAATCGCCTGGAACTGCTGCTGCAGCTTAGAGACTTCTGCGGGATTCGGCCGCACTTGCGTGAGGGAACTGACGTAGAACTGAATGGCCGCCGCAGTTGGGATGCGGCCGGCTGAAGTATGTGGCTGTGTGAGGAGGCCCAATTCGGCCAGCTCCGCCATGGCATTCCGTACGGTTGCCGGAGAAGGGGAGGCGCCAGGGAAACTGCGCTGCGCAATCGCAGAAGACGAGACTGCTTCCCCAGATTCGAGGTAGGCCTCGACAATGGCGTGCAGGATCTGTCTTCGTTTGCCGCTCGGGGGCTGGATCTGAGGCGCCATATATAGGTGTGTGGGTCGCTCCTGTCCGATTTTAGCGCACTCTCGGGAAGAGAAGGGATGGCATCGCGGTCCATGACGGAAAAGTATGAAGTTTATCTTCCTTTGAAATCAGCATCTTAGCTAGAAATGCAGGGGAGAGCGCTTGCCAGCCCTGCTTGCGGATGTTACAGTTCTATTCATGCGATGCGGTGCGCGCGAGTGCGGCACGGAAAGCAAAGCAGCTAAGACAAGTAAATAAGAGCACGCAAAAGCAAGAGTGGAAGCGAAAGCGACCTGGAGCTGAGCTGGCAAGAGCGAAAAAAAAGTTCTTGCAAACGAAAGTCTGAAATGTTAGACTAACGAAAGCGAAGCGAGTGGGCGCAAGAGCGGCACGAAAGCAGAGCGAAGCAAATAAAACTTGCTAAATGGTAGTCGAATCAAGTAGACTACTGAATGGCCGGACAAAAGAGATAAGCGAACGACAGAGCGGGAAGCAGCTTGTTGGTCTGAAAAGATCCGCTGCGAGAACGAAGTCACAAGTTCGTACGGCCATCGGGTGAATCCTGGTAGTGGTTGCACCTTAAAGAAGTTATCTCGTCAAAACAGTTTTTTACAATTTTTAGATGGATGAAAGAGAGCGCAAGTTCTTGTGTAGTCATCTGAACGCCTTTCGAGGCCGCCATGGCAGAGTCGTGATCTTCGGGTCCGGCACGCATGGGCAGATCTTTGACAATCTGGTTGGACGCAAGTCTAAAAGATAAGAACAGTAACAAACAGTTATTTTCGTCAAGTATTGAGTTCAAGTAGTTGCGACCTTGATCCTCGCAAGAGGGTCATTCCAAAACAACAATCCGAGATTAAACGAGAGTTTGATCCCGGCTCAGAATCAACGCTGGCGGCGCGCCTAACACATGCAAGTCGAGCGAGAAAGGGTAGCAATACCTGAGTAAAGCGGCGTACGGGTGAGTAACACGTGGGTATCCACCTCTTAGTGGGGAATAACTCGGGGAAACCTGAGCTAATACCGCATAAGTCCGAGAGGAGAAAGCAGCAATGCGCTGAGAGAGGAGCCCGCGGCCGATTAGCTAGATGGCGGGGTAAAGGCCCACCATGGCGACGATCGGTAGCCGGCCTGAGAGGGCACACGGCCACACTGGCACTGAAACACGGGCCAGACTCCTACGGGAGGCAGCAGTGGGGAATCTTGCACAATGGAGGAAACTCTGATGCAGCGACGCCGCGTGGACGACGAAGCACTTCGGTGTGTAAAGTCCTTTCGACCGGAACGATAATGACGGTACCGGTGGAAGAAGCTGCGGCTAACTACGTGCCAGCAGCCGCGGTAATACGTAGGCAGCAAGCGTTGTTCGGAATTATTGGGCGTAAAGAGTTCGTAGGCGGTGTGCCAAGTTTGGTGTGAAATCTCCCGGCTCAACTGGGAGGCTGCATTGAATACTGGCATGCTCGAGTATAGGAGAGGTAAGCGGAATTCCTGGTGTAGCGGTGAAATGCGTAGATATCAGGAGGAACACCTGTGGTGTAGACGGCTTACTGGACTATAACTGACGCTGAGGAACGAAAGCGTGGGTAGCAAACAGGATTAGATACCCTGGTAGTCCACGCCCTAAACGATGCATACTTGGTGTGAGCCATTCACTTGGTTCGTGCCGTAGCTAACGCGTTAAGTATGCCGCCTGGGGAGTACGGTCGCAAGGCTGAAACTCAAAGGAATTGACGGGGGCCCGCACAAGCGGTGGAGCATGTGGTTTAATTCGACGCAACGCGAAGAACCTTACCTGGGCTCGAACGGCTTTCCAACGATCTATGAAAGTAGATTATCCCGCAAGGGAGTAGAGTCGAGGTGCTGCATGGCTGTCGTCAGCTCGTGTCGTGAGATGTTGGGTTAAGTCCCGCAACGAGCGCAACCCTTGTCCCGTGTTGCTAATCCGTAAGGATGCACTCTCGGGAGACCGCCAGCGATAAGTTGGAGGAAGGTGGGGATGACGTCAAGTCATCATGGCCTTTATGTCCAGGGCTACACACGTGCTACAATGGACGGTACAAAGCGCTGCGAAGCCGCGAGGTGGAGCTAATCGCATAAAACCGTTCTCAGTTCGGATTGCAGGCTGCAACTCGCCTGCATGAAGCTGGAATCGCTAGTAATGGTAGATCAGCATGCTACCGTGAATACGTTCCCGGGCCTTGTACACACCGCCCGTCACATCACGAAAGTGGATTGTACTAGAAGTCTGTATAACCAGCCCAAGGTATGATTCATGATTGGGGTGAAGTCGTAACAAGGTAGCCGTAGGAGAACCTGCGGCTGGATCACCTCCTTTCTAAGAGAGACAGTGGCCGGAGTTTCTGAACCTGTCGCAAATTCCGCGATAAACGGATTGGGCCTTGTGCTTGATCCGGAGTAAGAGACAGCCTTTCCGGTCCACAGCAACTATGCTCTGCTCGATACTTTGACTATTTTAGATGGCAAGTCGCCTTGTGCGACGGCCCTGCGTCCAACTGGCCTCGATACAATTTCTATCAGTGAGATGAAAGTCTCAAAAGGGGCTGTAGCTCAGCTGGGAGAGCGCCTGATTTGCATTCAGGAGGTCGCCGGTTCGATCCCGACCAGCTCCACCAAGTTGACTCCAGTAGGCTAGCGACAGCTAGTACAGTTCACACCATGGGCCTATAGCTCAGTTGGCTAGAGCGCACCCCTGATAAGGGTGAGGTCGCTAGTTCGAATCTAGCTAGGCCCACCATAGAACACTGATAGGAAGAAAGCGAAACCAACCAGTCATGTAGTTTGGCAATTCTCGATGAATGATCGAAGAGTTGTCCTTCTAGATGGCTAGGTCGCACGACAAGTGCAGACCGCGATCGAGATCTTTGAAAACTGAATTTTGATAGGGCAACACAAGTTTATCTTGCTGTGGATGAAATCACAGCAACGAGTGAACTGAGTAAGCAACGATTCAATTGCCACAAGACGATGCCGGATGGCTGATCAAGTGGACCGACAATTGGATCGCTGTGTTTGACGTAAATTTTATGGTCAAGCTACTAAGGGCGTGCGTGTGGATGCCTTGGCTCAAGCAGGCGATGAAGGACGTGGCCAACTGCGATAAGCCTCGGGGAGAAGTAAGCATTCTATGATCCGGGGATTTCCGAATGGGGGAACCCAACCAGTGCGAACACTGGTTATTGTGCAGTGAATACATAGCTGCATAAAGCGAACGTGGGGAAGTGAACCATCTTAGTACCCATAGGAAGATAAAACAACAGTGATTCCGCTAGTAGCGGCGAGCGAACGCGGAGGAGTCTAAACCGGTCAATCTTCGGAGAGACCGGGGTTGCAGGGCCTCAATATCAAGAATCTGGTTGCGGTGGGCGAAAGCCTGTCGTGAGCAGTTTCTTGGTAAATGAATGATAAGAAAGTAATAACTGAACGGTCTTGAAAGGCCGGCCATAGAGGGTGACAGCCCCGTATGTAAAATTGCAATCTTCGTTCTAGAGGTTCCTAAGTAGCGCGAGGCACGAGAAACCTTGCGTGAATCCGCCGGGACCATCCGGCAAGACTAAATACTCGCTTGAGACCGATAGTGAACCAGTACCGTGAGGGAAAGGCGAAAAGAACCCCTGCGAGGGGAGTGAAATAGTACCTGAAACCGCATGCCTACAAGCAGTTGGAGGACATTAAAGTCTGACATCGTGCCTATTGAATAATGAGCTGGCTAGTTAGTCTCAGTGGCAAGGTTAAGCGTAAGCGAGCCGAAGCGAAAGCGAGTCTGAATAGGGCGCAGAGTCGCTGGGATTAGACGCGAAGCGGGATGATCTACCCTTGGCCAGGATGAAGGCCGTGTAACAACGGCTGGAGGTCCGAACCAGTGTTGGTTGAAAACAGCTTGGATGAGCTGAGGGTAGGGGTGAAAGGCTAATCAAATTCCGTGATAGCTCGTTCTCTCCGAAATAGCTTTAGGGCTAGCCTCGATTGTACCGTCACGGCGGTAGAGATATGGATGGACTAGGGGCCTTTCCAGGTTACCGAATCCAATCAAACTTCGAATTCCGTGAATGAATTCATCGGGAGTCAGACGGCGCGGGCTAAGCTGCGTCGTCAAAAGGGGAAGAGCCCAGACCATCGACTAAGGCCCCCAAATTCCAGCTAAGTGGGAAAGGAAGTCGGGTTGCAGTGACAGCCAGGAGGTTGGCTTAGAAGCAGCCATCCTTTAAAGAAAGCGTAATAGCTCACTGGTCGAGCGACCCGGTGCCGACAATCCAACGGGGCTAAAGCTGGATGCCGAAGTCATGGGTGCACAGTAATGTGCGCGGTAGGAGAGCGTTCTTAGCGCAGCGAAGGTGGACCGTGAGGACCGCTGGAGTGCTAGGAAGTGACTCTGCCAGCATAAGTAGCGAAAAACAAGGTGAGAACCCTTGTCGCCGTAAGTCTAAGGTTTCCTGAGAAAGGTTAATCCGCTCAGGGTTAGTCGGAGCCTAAGGTGAGGCCGAAAGGCGTAGCTGATGGACAACTGGTTAATATTCCAGTACTTCTTTTAGTTTCGATGCGGGGACGCTGGATGAAGCTCTGTGAGGCAATGGTTTCCAAAACAGGGTGGATTCAGAGGGGGATAGGCAAATCCGCCCCTTCGTCAGCCGGGAAAATCCGCTAAGGCTAGGCTAAAAGAATCCGTACCACAAACCGACACAGGTGGACGTGTTGAATATACTCAGGCGCTCGGGTGATGGATTGTTCAGGAACTAGGCAAATTAACCCCGTAACTTCGGGAGAAGGGGTGCCCACAGCAATGTGGGCCGCAGTGAAACGCGTCAGGCGACTGTTTAACAAAAACACAGGTCTCTGCAAAGTCTAAAACGACGTATAGGGGCTGACGCCTGCCCGGTGCTGGAAGGTTAAAAGGAGCGGTTAGCGCAAGCGAAGCTGTGAATTGAAGCCCCAGTGAACGGCGGCCGTAACTATAACGGTCCTAAGGTAGCGAAATTCCTTGTCGGGTAAGTTCCGACCTGCACGAATGGCGTAACGATCTGACGACTGTCGTAACAATCCGCCCGGCGAACTTGTGGTTCCGGTGAAGACGCCGGATGCCCGCCACTAGACGGAAAGACCCCGTGCACCTTTACTATAACCTAACAATGATTTATGGCACATGCTGCGCAGGATAGGTGGGAGGCTTTGAACTCGGATTCTTGGATTCGAGGGAGCCAATGGTGAGATACCACCCTGCATCTGCTGTGAATCTAACCTACTACCCTCATCGGGTTGAGGGACATTGTTAGGCGGGTAGTTTGACTGGGGCGGTCGCCTCCTAAATTGTAACGGAGGCGTTCGAAGCTTAGTTCAGGTGGTTTGGAAATCCACCGACGAGTGCATTGGCATAAACTAGGTTGACTGCGAGACATACAAGTCAAGCAGGAGCGAAAGCTGGACAAAGTGATCCGGTGGTTCTGCATGGAAGGGCCATCGCTCAACGGATAAAAGGTACGCCGGGGATAACAGGCTGATCGGAGTCAAGAGTTCACATCGACGCTCCGGTTTGGCACCTCGATGTCGGTTCATCGCATCCCGGGGGTGTAGAAGCTCCCAAGGGTTAGGCTGTTCGCCTATTAAAGCGGTACGTGAACTGGGTTCAGAACGTCGCGAGACAGTTCGGTCCCTATCTGTGGTGGGCGTAGGAAATTTGAGGGGGCTTGTCCCTAGTACGAGAGGACCGGGATGAACTAACCTCTTGTGATACGGTTGTTCCGCCAGGAGCATAGCCGTGTAGCGAAGTTAGGTCAGGATAAGCGCTGAATGCATATAAGCGCGAAACCTTCCCCAAGATGAGATTTCCCTGAAGGGCCCAAGAAGACGACTTGGTTGATAGGACGGATGTGGAAGCGTAGTAATACGTTGAGCTAACCGTTACTAATAGCCCGTTCGGCTTGGCCATAAAATTTACAACAAATACAGCAACTCAGCAATGAGTGCTTGTTGCGAAACTTCAGTACGCTCGATATATAAATTGTGGCTGCTCTATCAAAATTCAGCAAAGAATCAAAAATCAAAAGCCATCAAAGCTTTTGGGTGACCATAGCGTGAGGGTCCCACCCGTTCCCATACCGAACACGGAAGTTAAGCCTCACTGCCCCGATGGTACTGCACGGGCGACTGTGTGGGAGAGTAGGACGTTGCCCGATTAAAAACGACACCCCAGCAGGGTTATCTCTGCTGGGGTTTTTCGTATTGGACCCTGCATGATGACTCGACTCTTGTTCTGCTTTGCCTTTGCCGTCTGTCTGCCTGCGATTGAACTCGAGATCCGCTTTCCGCTCCTCGAAAAGCAGCTCGCGCAGCAGCTCTTCACGCAGGATGGCAAGCGCTATGTCAAAGGAGACCCGAGTCAGAAGTGCAGCTTTGCTTACCTGGCGAACCCGAAGTTCGGCAGCCGCGACGGCAAGTTGCTGATCCGCGCGAAGTTCAGCGGCAGAAGCTCCATCGACGTCTTCGGCAAGTGCATCGGCTTTGGTGATTCCTTCGACCTGGAGATCCTGGCCGGCGTTACGACCAGGAACGGTACGCTACTGCTGACCAATCCGGCGGTGAAGATCCTCAGCCAGGACAGTTTCTACTCCCGCCAAGTGCTGAAAGCACTCCAGCGGAGCATTGCGGACGCTGTGCAGTATCCGATTCGCGAGGAGATGCGGAAGTTGCTGGCTGCCGCCTCGGCCTCGAGCGTGTATCAGATCACGATCCGGAAGCTGGAGATCCGGAATCTCGAGATCCTGGCCGATGCGCTCGTTCTCGACATCGATACGCGGTTTCTGGTTGAGTGACCCCGCTTCTACCAATCCCTGCTTTTTCTGTCCGGCCGCAAGGGAAGTTCTGCTCCAAAGGTATAGGTTTCGGGACGTTCCGGGCCACTCAGAGAAGCCGAGGCCCATTCGCGCAACACAGCTTCTTCGCAATCTCCCACGACAAAGGCCTTGAGCCGCCGGCCCTCTTCAGGGCGCATGAGGCGGACCTGCAACTCCCGGACTCCCGGGCACTGGCGCAGAATGGCTTCTACTTTCTGCGGATACACATTGACGCCACTCACCTGGACCGCTCGATCCCGGCGTCCGGCCAAACGGAAGTGCCGGGCGTCGCTCCACTCAATATGATCTGGCGCTTCTATCCCTTCGAGGAAGTCCGGCCAGTAGGGCAGTAATGCGTAGGGGCGTGATGGATCTTCTCGCATTCCCACTCCGGCCGTTTCGGTGGAGCCGTAGATATCGAGCCAGCGGGCCAGTCCATGCTGCTGGATTGCTGCAATGGAATCCGGTGTAGCGGCCCCGCCCGAATGGATCGCCCAGACATCTGTAGGCCAGCGAAACTCAGCCAGCCGAAACCAAAGCCCCGGATGGCCAACAATCAGATCTCCTGGCCGGATGATTTCCGGGCCTAGGACTCTTAGATCTAAGACTTGCAGATGGAGACGGGATGGCAGAAGAACCGTCCAGAGATAGCCATAGATATGGTCTGGTGAGACCGCACTCAGAATCCGCCGTCGGCCCGGAAAAAGAAGCATGAGAAAATCCAGCTCTCGATGGATGTGGTGGAGGGGGTGTCGGGTGGGGACTGGAGCCCCAGTCGATCCTGAACTGGAGAAACTGTAGCATTCTTTCAACTTCAGTACTTTAGTACCATTCATCGGGTAGTAGTAAGGTTCTAAACTAGATCGTGCGGACTTCTTCCTCCGAGAAGTCTTGCCATTGCGGGTGCACTGGTTTTCCATGTGCTCGTCCGAGCAGGCCGCTTTCCTCCAGGGCGGCCTGTCTCCGTTTTCTGGCCTATTTTACCCCGTGACTCTTGAACCAGGCGAGCATCCGCGCCCAGGCGTCCTCTGCATCCACTTTCCCGTAGCTCGGCCGGTAATCCGCATTGAATCCATGCTGCGCATTTCCGTAGAGAATAATTTCGCTCTTCGACTTGCCCTTCGCCAATTCCACGCGCATCTTCTCTACGCTCGATTGTGGAATGCCCTGGTCTTTACCTCCATAGAGCCCTAGAATCGGGACTTTGAGAGAGACGGCGATCTCGATCGGTTGGGTGGGTTGGAGTGGGGTGCCTTGCCCTTCCATGCGGCCATACCAGGCTGCTCCCGCCTTGATCTTCGGGTTGTGAGACGCGTAGAGCCAGACGATGCGCCCACCCCAGCAATAGCCGGTAATCGCGGCTTTCTTCTCGTTACCCTCGTGCTTTCCTGCAAAGGCAAGCGTCGCATCGAGGTCTGCCATCACCTGGGCGTCGGGAACCTTGGACACAATGTCGCGAATCAGATTCTGGACATTCTCGATTGTCGAAGGATCTCCTTGGCGCGCAAAAAGGGCAGGCGCAATGGCATAGTACCCCTTCTTGGCGAGACGGCGGCACAAGTCCTTGATGTGTTCATGGACCCCGAAGATCTCCTGGATCACGAGCACTACCGGGAAGTTGCTGCCCTTATTCGGAAACGCACGGTAAGCGGGCATCTCGCCGTCTTGGACCGGAACCTTCACCTCGCCTGCAGTGATGCCATCGGTATTGGTGGTGATCGTCTGCGCACTGACCGGTTGCACGGCTAAGGCGAAGCCGACCGGCAAGGTAGTGACGAGGAAGCCGCGACGAGAGTGATTCTCCGGGTCGGGGACAAGGCTGTTCAATTCGGACTTCAGATCTTCGTGCATCGTTGTTGCCATTATAGGGGGCGAAAGAATGCGGCATGGCCTGTCCTTGCAGTGGTAGCTTTTCTATGAGTCCAATCAATTGAGGAGTTGCAGGCTACGACCCCATCTCAACCCGTGCCACCCGTATCAATCGAGCCAGTTCTGGCTGAATCCAGCCGACGGCTGCTGCCCTGGCTGGTCGCTGTGGCGTTCTTTATGGAGTCGCTCGATACGACGATTCTGAACACGGCACTGCCTGCGATTGCAGAGGCGCTGCAGGTGGCTCCGCTGAGTCTGAAGTCGATTCTGGCCAGTTATACGTTGAGCCTGGCGGTCTTCATTCCGATTAGTGGTTGGATGGCCGATCGCTTTGGCACGCGTCTGGTCTTTGCCGGAGCGATTGGCATCTTTACTCTCGGGTCTCTCTTCTGCGGCTTATCGAGCAATGTTCCGGTATTGGTGCTTTGCCGGATTCTGCAAGGTTGTGGCGGCGCCATGATGGTGCCGGTGGGACGTCTCACGATGGTGCGGACGTTCTCCAGATTTGATCTGGTGCGTGCCATGAGTTTTGTCGCCATCCCCAGTCTGGTGGCCCCGATGCTCGGCCCGCTTGCCGGCGGCTTTATCGTCGGCTACTTCCACTGGCGGGTCATCTTCTTTCTCAACATTCCGATTGGCATCATCGGGCTCTATCTGGTGTATCGCCATCTGCCGGACTATCGGGACCTGCATCCTCATCGCCTCGACTGGATTGGCTTCCTTCTCTTTGGCTCCGGGGTGGGATTGCTCTCCCATGTGCTTGAGATCTTTGGAGAGCACACGTTAACGAAAGCGCAGATGGCGGCGATGTTGCTGGCGTCGCTGGTATTGTTGGTTGCCTACGGCCTGCGCTCCTCGCGCATCCCCATGCCTTTGCTGAATTTGGCTCTGTTTCGTCTCCGCACCTTTCGTGCGGCGGTTGCGGGCAGCTTCTTCACGCGGTTGGGCATTGGTGGCATGCCGTTCCTGTTTCCGCTGCTTTATCAGGTGGGGCTAGGTTTCAGTCCGATTCAGTCCGGCTTGTTGATGATGCCGCAGGCGGTGGCCTCAATGATCTTGAAACTGACCATGCCCTACATTCTCAGAAGAGTCGGATACCGGGGCGTGCTCATCTCAAACACCATCATCCTGGGGCTGTGGATCTTCCTGTTTGCGACGATCAACCTGCAGACGCCGGTGTGGGTGATGGTTGCGGAAACCTTTGTGTTTGGCTTCTTCACCTCCATGCAGTACACCGCGATGAATACGCTGGTCTATGCTGATGTAGGTCCCGATCAAGCCAGTGCAGCCAGTACGATTGCCAGTACGATGCAGCAGATGTCCATGAGCTTTGGCGTTGCCATCGCCTCGCTCACCACGGCGCTCCTGGTTCCTGACCGGTCGCATGCGACTGCTCCAGAAATGGTGCACGGCATCCACTTGGCGTTGTTTGCCATGGGGGCGCTCACCATCTTTTCGACACTGATCTTTAGCGAGTTAAAGAAGGGGGATGGCAGTGTCAATGTAGCAGGCCAGAAGCTTGCTCACGACGGCTGAGCCTTACTTCGCATCGCGCCAGTTGGCTCCAGCTCCCGTCTCAACCAGCAGCGGAACCGCAAGTTCGTAGACTTCTTCCATTTCCCGCTTCACCAGTTTTCTGAGCGCCTCCACCTCTTCGGGCGGGGCCTCAAAGACCAGTTCGTCATGCACCTGTAGCAGCATGCGCGACTTCCATTGGCCGTTGCTGAGCTCGTTGTCGATCGAGATCATTGCCAGCTTAATCAGGTCGGCGGCAGATCCCTGCAGGGGCGTGTTGACGGCGGTACGCTCGGCAAAGCCGCGTGCATTCGCGTTTCTCGAATCAATATCCGGAATAGGCCGCTCGCGGCCAAACAGTGTGCGCGACATGCCGGTCTTGCGCACCTCGGCGATGGTTGCATCAATGAACTTGCGGACGCCCGAATAGCGCTCGAAGAAGAGCTTGATATAGAGGTCTGCTTCGCTGCGCGGGATGCCGAGGCTTGAGGCCAAACCGAAAGAACTTTGGCCATAGACGATTCCAAAATTGACGGCCTTGGCGTTGCGGCGCTGCTCGGGACCCACCATCAGCGGCGGTACCCCGAAGACCTCACTGGCCGTGCGGGTGTGGATGTCTTCGTTGTTGCGGAAGGCCTCTACCAGCACCTTGTCCTTCGACATGTGGGCCAGTAGCCGCAGTTCGATCTGCGAGTAGTCGGCGATCACTAGCGTCCAGCCAGGCTCCGGGACAAAGGCGGCGCGGATGGCCCGTCCTTGGGCTGTCCGAATTGGGATGTTCTGCAGGTTCGGGTCGTTCGAACTGAGACGGCCGGTGGCGGCCCCGGTCTGATTGAAGGTGGTGTGCAGGCGGCCGCTGCCTTCGTGAATCAAGGCGGGTAGCGCATCGATGTAGGTCCCCTTGAGCTTGGAGAGCTGGCGATACTCCAGCACCTTACGGGCAATTTCGTGATCTTCGGCCAGTGTTTCGAGAACGTCTGCCGCCGTCGAGTAGCTCTTCGTCTTGGCGGTTTTACCGGGGGTGGGGAGGCGCAGTTCCTCAAAGAGTACGATGCCCAGTTGTTGCGGCGAATTGATATTGAAGGGGCGGCCGCTCAGTTGATAGATGCTGTTGGTCAGCTCCTGGAGCTGGGCTTCAAAATCGACCGACATCTGCCCGAGCACTTCCTTATCGATGCGGATGCCGGTCTTCTCCATCTTGCGGAGCACCGGAATGAGCGGCTTCTCGATTTCTTCCCATACGCGCCACAGGCCGCGCGCTTCGAGCTTCGGTTTCAGCACTTCGCGCAACTGCCAGACGGCAAGTGCCTTGTCGACCGCCGTGGCGGCGGGACGGGAATGCAGATGGCGTTCTGAAAGCGTTTCGAGAGAAACGGCAGTGGGATCGGCGTCATGGAGAAATCCGAATATTTTTACATCCTCGTCCATGTTGTCCCAAGACAGCGCTTTCGCGTCATAGACGATGCGTGGGCCAGGAGGGAGATCCCCCGTGGCATTGAGACGGGACTTGCCGTGCGCGGCAGCAACCCCGATGGCGTCTGCCTCGGCAAAGAGTGCGGCAGGCCCTTCGAGTCCTTGGAGAAAGGCGTCATACTCCAACTCCGCAACAGGCGGGGCTGCGGATTCTTCAGCCGGAAGCTGCTTCAACAAACTGAAGAACTCCATCTCCTGGTAGAAGGCACGCAGCAGACCGGTGTCAGGGGTTTGCGCGGCGACACTATCGAGCGACCATTCGAGGGGCACATCGCAATGGATGGTGGCCAGACGCTTGGAGAGCAGAATCTGGTCGCGGAACTGCTGGAGGCTCTCGCGCTGCTTCTTCTTCTCCACTTCGTCTGCCCGGTCGAGCGCTGCCTCGACACTGCCGAAGCGGAGCAGGAGCTCGATCGCTCCTTTGTCGCCAATCCCAGGAGCACCGGGGATGTTGTCCACTGAGTCGCCCTTGATGGCGAGCAGGTCGGCCACCTGGCTGGGGGCGACCCCCATGAACTCCCGGGTCTTCTCGATGTCGAAGACCATGTCATCCTTCATCGGATTGAGCATTACGACGTTCTCGTTGACCAACTGCAGCATGTCCTTGTCGCTCGAGACAATGACGACATCGACGCCCGAGGCCACCCCGCGCTTGGCTAGAGTGCCAATGACGTCGTCGGCCTCAAAGCCATCGAACTGCAGCACGGGCACGCGCATGGCTTCAAGCACCGTCTTGCAGTGCGGAATTTGCTCGAGCAGATCGGGCGGGGTCTCGGTGCGATTCGCTTTGTATTCGGCAAACTCGGTATCGCGGAAGGTGGGGCCCAGGCTCTCATAAATTGCCGCGACGTACTCCGGCTTGTAGGTGGCTAGCAGGCGCTTCACCATGTTGTGAAAAATGTACACCGCCTCGGTGGCCGAACCACGTGAGTTGCGCATCGGGGCGGCGCTCATGCGTGCCCGGGCATGATAAGCACGGAAGATGAAGCCGAAGGAATCGATCAGAAAAAGGCGGGGCACCATGGAGTAATCTCATCATACTTGGCTAGGGCCAAATCTGCAGTGGTGTATTCCAGACACAGAATGAGGGCAGAGTGTGGCTGATTTGAGTCGCTTGATGGATAACAAAGTTTTACAAATCAACAATTTACAGAAAACCATAATCACTGCTACAGTGTTGAGTTGACGGAAGAATTCTCAGCAGTGCACTCCCGCCCCGGAGGCCAGTAGGTGCAGTTTGAAACCACAATCCAACAATCTGTAGAGGCAAGCGGCATTGGTCTTCACCATGGCGTTGCCTCGAGCGTACGTATTTTGCCTGCGCCCGCCGGAACCGGCATTGTTTTCCGCCGCAGCGATTTAAACGGATTTGAGATCCCGGCCAGTTTTCATCATGTCGCCCGTGTCAGTTATGCCACAAGTTTGATGCGGCAAGGCGTTCTGATTTCCACGACGGAGCACCTTCTCAGTGCACTTTACAGTATGGAGATCGACAACGCGATCATCGAAATTGACAATCTCGAGGTGCCAATTTTAGATGGGTCGAGCCTGCCGTGGGTGTCGCGGCTGAAGGACGCCGGGGTGAAGAAGCTGCGGAAGCAGCGGAAATACCTCCAGATCACCCGGGAGGTCTCTGTGGAAGGGACCGGGAAACGGATTCGGATCTTGCCCTCGGATCGCTTCGTTCTGAACTGCGATGTGTACTTTGACCATCCGATGGTGGGCAGGCAAAAGCTGGAATTCCAGGTGACTCCAGACCGCTATGCCGAGGACATCGCTCCAGCGCGGACCTTTGGCTTTGAGCACGAACTGGACCAGATGCGGAACATGGGCTTGATCCGCGGGGCTTCTCTCGAGAACGCCGTCTGTTTTACGAAGCAGGGCGTTTTGAATCCCGAAGGTCTCCGTTACGCGAATGAGCCGGTTCGTCATAAGGTGCTTGATCTGATTGGCGATCTGGCTCTAATTGGACGTCCGATGCTCGGGCAGGTGGTGGCGGAACGTGCGGGCCACGCAATGCATGTGGCGCTGGTATCAAAGATCATGAGCGACCCTTCGCTGTACGAAGTGATTAACTTCGACCAGTTGGTGGAACGCGTCTCGCATGCGCTGGCTACCTAACGCCCTATCGCTCAGCCGCGTCTTTCTCGCTCCTCTCATTGGTTGGATGATCCTGAACCGCCACGAGTGGGCCTGGACGCTTTTCTTTTGGATTTCCTGGACCGATGCTCTCGACGGCTGGCTGGCGCGCAAAATGGGCGTTGCATCGAGACTGGGTGCGTATCTCGATCCGCTCGGCGACAAGGTGTGGGTGATTGTGGCGACGCTCGCCTGGTGGAAGATGGGGCGCATTCCGAACTGGCTCATGGCGATGGTGCTGACACGGGACTTCATGATTCTGCTGGGCAGCGCGTATGTCCATCGCAGGACTGGCCAGAAGGATTTCTCCCCGTCCCAATGGGGCAAGCTCAGCACGATCATCCAACTGACGATGCTGGCAGGTTGCTTTACGCTCGGCGATGCCTGGCTCTCCGTATTGCTCTATGCCGCCGCAGTTGGCACCGTGATCAGTGGCGTCGACTACGCGCTGACCGGGCGCAGGATGCTACGCAGCGGCGCTGCGGCATAGACGATGTGGATGACGCGGCGCGGTCTGCCGGTCTCGTTGGCTCCGCTGGCATGAATCGTCAGGGGGTGCATGAGGAGGATGTCCCCGGCCCGCATTTCGGGCGAAGAAAAGGGCCGTGAGGAATGGGCGCGCACTTCATTTGGAGTGAGCGGCCCATGCTTGTGTGAGGTGGGGCAAAGCTTGAGCGCGCCATCGAAGAAGCCGCAGTCATCGAGACTGAGCCGGAGAGACAGGAGATCGGAATAGACTTCCTTGTTGGGCGCCTCAATGAAGCCTTGGCCTTCCACCTTGATTGTCGTGTCCTGGTGCCAGGCTTGCGCGGTGAGGTTCTTGTTGTAGAGGATGGCGTGGGTGGGGAAGCAATCGGGGCCGAGAATAGCCGCCGCCAGGGCTTGGAATTCTCCGTTTGTGGCTTGTTCGCGCACGCTTGCGGAGTGATCGAGCAGATCCCAATCGACAGGCGTATCGAGAGGGAATTCGCTTTGCAGCGCTTGGAGGAGTGGGGCAGGACAGGCTTGCTCGCGGATCTCGAAGCCGTGGTTGAGGAGTTGGAATTTTAAGTTCACAGGATTACTTCAGTTGCGGATCAACCCGCGTTGCCCATTCTAAGCCCCCGGGCAAATCGTCCACCGCATACTCGATGTGAATGACGCGCCGGGAGGCGTCCGAACGGGAATGTGCCGAGGCATGGAAGAGGAGTGGACGAAGCCGCAGCAGTTCACCCGCGGCTAGCTCCGGTTGGACGGCCACATGAGTGCGGAGGGCTGTTTCTGGAATTCTCCCCTGGGCGTGTGAGCCTGGAATCAGCCGCATGGCGCCGTTGGCGGCCGTGCAGAGGTCCAAGTGGATGCGCAGAATGAGCATCCGCTCAAGGACGCTGGCCGGCGCATTTGCGTGGAGGATGCCGTCTTTGTGTGTGAAGGCAGAAAAGCCAGGAACGGCGCGGTGTTCCCGCAGCGGAATCCCAATGTCCTGATGCCAAGGGACATGCCAGTTGGTCTTGGCGATCTTGTTGAAGAAGATCGCACGCACCGCAAAGCAATTCTCTCCAAGCACCTCTTGCGCATGGCGGCTGATGCTTCCTTTGCGCACCAGGTTTTCGACAACCGGAGAGAACACAAAGAGGTTGCGGCGGTTGGGCGCCTCGGCCGGGAACTCGCGCTGGAGCACTTCGAGTTCTTCCGGGCTGAGGCCGGGGGCGATGATGTCGAAGCCGTCGGTGGCGAGGCTCATCTGGCGGGCCGGGCTGCCGGGGCAGGGCAGCAGTCTGCAGGGCAGAGCTTGTGGCTGGGACCCAAGGCGCCGAGAGCCAGGATCTTGTGCGAGGGGGCGAGAACCTCGAGCACCAGATCGCGAATCATCGCGATGAAACGGGGATCGGTCGACGAGGTTGGGGTGCGGATCATCTGCATACCAAGTTCACCGGCGAGCAAGCGCGCCTCTTCATCGAGATCGTAGAGCACCTCCATGTGGTCGCTGATGAAGCCGATGGGGCAGACGATCAATTCCCGGACGCCTTCGGCATGGAGCGCGCGGATGCGATCGAGGATATCCGGCTCGAGCCAGGGTTGCCCAGGCCCGCCGCTGCGGGATTGATAAACAAGTTCCCAGTTTGAGTGTACGGCGCCTTCGGCCACCAGGCGGGAGGCTTCCAGCAGTTGGGGGACATAGCGCGACGAGTTTGCCATCGACATCGGAATGGAATGCGCGGAGAAGAGCAGGCGGGCATGGGGGAGCTGCCGGGCCGCGGCCTGGACGGAATCGATCATTGGTGCAATGAAGCCGGGATGGTTGAAGTACACACGGAGCTTGTCGATCTTGATCGACTCCGACCCGGTGGCCTGCTGGGCGGCGGCGATGTTTTCGCGATACTGGCGGCAGCCCGAATAGGAACTGTAGGCGGAGGTGACAAAGGTGAAGGCGCGCGTGACGCCGTCCTCCTTCATCTGCCGGAGCGTATCGGGCAGCAGCGGGTGCCAATTGCGATTGCCGAAGTAGATGGGAAGCTCAGGGCCTTGTTGGGCCAGCAGCGTCGACAGTGCTTTGATGATGGCGAGATTCTGCTCGTTGATCGGACTTTTGCCGCCGAAATGGTAGTAATGCTCGGCGACGGCCTCCAGGCGTTCGCGGGGAACGCCTCTGCCACGGGTGACGTTTTCGAGAAAGGGCATGACGTCTTCAGGGCGATCGGGACCGCCAAAGCTCACGAAAAGGATTGCATCGGACATACGCTAAACTACACAGATTCTCCCATGCGTATTCTTGGATTCTTTCTCTTCACCAGTTTGCTCGCTTTTTCGCAGAGCGTGGAAGAAAAGTATCGTGATGTGTCGCGGCAGATCATCGCTCAGGCGATGAAAGACGAGGGCGGTTTGGCCAAACTGCAGTATCTCTGCGATCAGATCGGCGCGCGGCTGAGTGGCAGTGAAGCTTCTGCGAAGGCCGTTGCCTGGAGCGCCCAGCAGATGAAGCAGGACGGTCTCGACAATGTCCAGACGCCTCCGGTGAAGGTGGTGCATTGGGTGCGCGGGAAGGAAAGCGCGGAGATGGTGGCGCCTTTCAAGAAGCCGTTGACGATCCTCGGGCTGGGGATGTCGGGCAGCGGGGATGTGACCGCAGAAGTGGTGGGCGTGAAGAGCTTCGAGGAACTGGAGGCGCTTGGCCGCGCGAGGGTGGAGGGCAAGATTGTGCTCTTTCATCCGCGCTGGGTGAACTATGGCGTGACGGGTGCGTTTCGCCGCAGTGGTCCGTCGCGCGCGGCGAAGCTGGGTGCAAAGGCCGTGCTGATTCGGAGTGCCGGCATTCCGCAGCAGAATACAGCGCATACGGGTTCAACGAATTTTGAAGCAGGCCAGACGCCGATTCCGGCTGCTGCGTTGAGCGAAGAGAGCCTCAGGCTGTTGGAGCGGGCGCTCGCAAGCGGGGAGAAGGTGACCGTGCATCAGTATTCAGAAGCAAAGCAGTTGCCGGATGCGGATGGTGCAAACGTGATGGGCGAGATTCGCGGCAGTGAGAGGCCGGACGAAGTGATTGTGCTGGGTGGGCATCTCGATAGCTGGGATGTGGGCCAGGGCGCGCAGGATGATGGCGGCGGCGTGATCGCAAGCTTGCAGGCGCTGGTGATTTTGAAGCAGCTTGGCCTGAAGCCGAAGCGGACGATTCGCGTCGTGTTCTGGGCGAATGAAGAGAACGGCGCGCGCGGTGGCATTGCGTATCGCGATCAGTTTCAGGATCAGTTGAAGAATCATGTGATCGCGATCGAGATGGACGGCGGCGCGGAGCGTCCGGTGGGCTTGGGCATTACTGGGGGCGGCGCGAAGGCGCTTGAGCAGATGAAGGAGATCGGGAAGCTGCTGCAGCCAATTGGCGCGGGCTTGGTGACGGCGGGCGGTGGCGGCACCGATATTGCTCCGATCATGCGTGATGGTGTGATTGGGTCCGGAGTGCGTACCGGCGGTGGACGCTATTTCGAATGGCACCACACGGATGCTGATACCTTCGACAAGATCAATCCCGAGGACTTCAAGAAGAATGTCGCGCAGTTGGCTGTGTTCGCCTATGTGCTGGCAGATATGGATGTGCGGCTGGGGCAGTAGCCTCCTTTAGGCCTTGCTTGCCCCGATCAGGAAATAGCCGAAGTGCGCGCGAGCCAGGCCGACGATGCCGGTGAGAACTGGCGCGAGGATGTTGTTCCAGCGCTCTCGGCTGAGTCTGCCACGTTTGACCAAGAATTCCGTTACCAGGAACCGGAGTGTCACCGCCGGGACGTGGGCGACCGAAGGAGCGACATTCCACGAGATCTCTTTTGCCTCGATCCTGTTGAACCCTGTTTGCCTGAGACGCTTCAGGAAGTCTGGCAGGACCGGAAGCGAATCCATCGTCCAGCAGTCGCAAATGCGTTGGTGGCAGGCTGTCAGAAAGCGGTTCATTGGCTTCGTTTGTTTCAGGAATCCATCGGCCACGACCAGCCGTCCGCCTCTTTTGAGGACTCGATGTGCTTCCTCAATGCAGCTTGCCTTATCGCGGCCCGGGCCGTGGCAAAAGCTCTCGATCGCAAAGGCGCCGTCAAAATGGCTGTCGCCGAAATGGGTTTGCGTGTAGTCGTCGCCGCAGAAATCGAGGTTATGATAGGCGGTGCTCAGTTGCCGCGCACGCTGCAATTGCCAGGGAACGATCGTAATGCCTGTGATGTGAGCGGCTGGGTTGCTGGCAGCAAAGTTCCTGGCCGTGGCGCCGAGGCCACAGCCTAAGTCGAGAACATCCGTTGCTCCCTCGAGTGCCTGGATGACCTGATCGCTCATTTGCTCGAGCATGGCCTCACGGTCAAAAGGGTTGTCCCCAGCTTTCCAATAACCGAAGTGCATATTGAAGGCGGGACTCCAGGCTGCATAGTCCGGCCCCGACTCTTCGTAGTAGCGCACCATCTGATCGAGGGCTTGCATCAGGTTTCTCGCTTTCCGCTGTTGCTCAACTTTCTCAGTCCTGCTGTTACCTTGAAGAATCCTGAGATCGCGCTACGGGGCAGGTCTTTCGCCTTGCTGTACCAAACTTGCAGTTCGGCTGTGAAGTCTGCCATCGCTGCGATTCGCTTGGTCGTTTCAGCGGGAGTGGCCTTGTCTTTGGCAGCCTTCTGGGCCAGTTGTTCCAGCATGCTGACTGTGGGGGCGATCTCCCGCTCAAAGCGCTGCTTGCCGATGACGACGAAGATTTCCCAGACATCGTGCAGGGTTGTGAAGTGATCCCGGCGGTCGCCTTTGAGATGGACGACACGGACGAGGTTCCAGTTCTGCAGTTCGCGTAGGCTATTGCTCACATTCGAGCGGGCAACGAGCAGCGTTTCTGCGATCTCTTCGGCGCTGATTGGGTCGGGCGAAAGATAGAGCAGGGCATGGATCTGGGCGATCGTTCGATTGATGCCCCAGCGGACGCCCATCTCGCCCCAATGGGTGATGAAGCCATTCATTGCGGGAGTCAGTTCCATATAAACTATTTTATCAGTAATTTCTGTTTTGACAGAAATTACTGATAATTAGAATTTTCTTGTAGATAAAGAGCAGCCTTGGTGCAATCGGCAAGCAAACGAGGCGCCATTTCGAGGATGCTTGCCTGCCCCCGTCCGTGCGCTCAGGTGAGCCAGATTGTCTTTGCGAACTACCTCAATGTGACCACCAGCTTTTTGAGCAAATGGGAGGGCGGGAAGCAACGCTCGGCCGGCGCATCGTTGCAACTGCTGTCTCTGTTTGAGAAGAACGGCTTAGCAGCAGTCGCTTAATCCTCGCGGAGAATGGCGAGCGGTTTCTGATTCAGGATGCGCGCGCTGGCGGCCCAGCCGGCGGCATTGGCGATGAGCGCCGAGGCGAGCACCGAGATGAAAAAGGCTGTCCATTCAAACTTGAAGTCTGCTTCCTGGAAGAAGCGCTTCAGGATGAGTCCGGTGAAGCCAGTGGCGAGCGTGCTGCCGAGGATGCCCGCGCAGGCGCCCAAGAGCAGAAACTCGATACTGAAGATTCGAGCGATCTTCTGACGGGTGCCGCCAAAAGTTTTGAGGATCACCACTTCACGCATGCGGCGGAAGCGCGTGCCTGCGACGCTGGCTGCGAGGATGATCACACCACCCAGAATGGCGAAGGCCGAGATGAAGCGGATGACCACCGCAACCTGATCCACCACTTCCTGGATGATGTCGAGCACGTCCGCGATGTTCACAATGCTGACCGTCGGATATTGCTTGTAAACGGCAGCTTGCACTTGCGGCACATTCGCCGTTTTGACACGCACTCCAGCAAAGTAGATCACCGGGAGGCCCTTGAGAATTTCGGGGTCGAGGATGAAGTCCTGAGACGCGCCGACGCGGACACTTTCCGATCGAAATACAGCGGCAACCTGCGTGCGGAAGGCACGGCCGGAGGAGGTCCAGTCGATGACCATTCCGGGCTTGAGCTTCAGACTCTCAGCGACATCCTGAGAGATTGCCGCACGGCCGACTTCGCCGGGCTGATACCACTTGCCCTGGAGGATTTTGAGTCCCTTGGGCTGCGCCGGATTCCAGGTGATGCTGCGGGTTTGGAGGAAGCGGCGGCCGAAGCCTTTGAGGTCGATCGAACTGATCTCGACACCCTGGATGTGCGTGATGCGCGCGGCGACGCTGGGCACCAGTTCCACGGCCTTCTCGACGCCGGGCTGGGCGTTGACGAGTTGGGTGACGCCTTCACGCATCGGTTCCGTAATATCGATCAGGAAGACGTTCGGCATGCCTGGTGGTGCGCTGTCTGCAATCTCGGTCAGGATCGAGTGTTGGATCAGGAAGATGGTCAGCGTGAACATGACGCCGATGCCGATCGATACCAGAACCGCTTCCGCTTGATTGCCGGGACGATAGAGATTGGCCAGTCCGTGGCGAAGCGTGCCGCGGGTTAGTGGTGAGATGCGGCGGAGGAGGCGGAGCAGTCCCCAGGCAAAGGCGGCCAGAATCGCCACGCTGACGCCAAGGCCGATGGCAAACCAGCCGCCCAGTTGGACGGCGTCCTCAAGTTTGCTGCCTGCGAGCCAACCAGCCAGCAGGCCCAGGCCAAGCAGGATGATGATGCCGGTGACGAACGCGATGCGGCCGCGGCGAAAGCGTTCGCGCCAAGTGCCTTTGGTCTCGCCCATGTCCCGGCGGAAGATTGTGTTGGGCTTGATCTCGCGAATGCTCAGGAGCGGAGGAAGTGTAAAGAGCAGAGTGCTGAGCAGCCCGGCGCTGAGGCCTTGGACGACCGAGGTCCAGTCGAAGTAGAAATCAGGACGGAGTTGGAAGTAGCGCTCAATCAGGGTGGGGAAGGCAACTTGTACAATCACGCCGAAGAGGATTCCTAGGATTCCTCCGATGCCGCCAAGGGCGAGCGTTTGCATGAGGTAGATGCTGATGATCTGGTTGCTGCGTGCGCCCAAACATTTCATGACCGCAATGTTGTCGAGCTTCTGCTTCAGATGGGAGTTCATCGCCATGGCGACTCCGAGCGCGCCGATGATCAGCGCGACCAGGCTGACCAGACTGAGGAAGCTGGTGGCCCGGTCGAGGCCACGGGTGATGAGGGGGTGGGTTTCGCGATAGTCGGTGATCAGCGCGTCGGGGAAGGTCTTCTTCAGTAACTCACGGGCGGCTGTGACGTTGTTCGTCGCATTGCCGGACGCGATCGGGAGCTTGAACAAAAAACGCTGGGCGGCGCGACTGCCTTCGGTCAAAAGGGCGGTGCGGGCGAGTGCGTCGCGCGACATCATCATGCGCGGCCCGACATTCAGGCTGCCGGTCATGCGGTCGGGCTCTTTCTCGACGATTGCGGAGACGCGGTAATCCTCGCCTCCGATGCGCATGGTGCCGCCGACTTCGAGTCCAAGCCGGAGCAGCAACTCTTGCGCCGCAACCACGCAATTGTTGCAGAGTGCTTGTTGGATCGTCTGCGGCGGATTGAATTTGACTTCGCCGTAGAACGGATAGTTCGCAGGATCTACTGCCTTGAGCGAGACGAGCACCGGCAGCGGATTGCCTGGCTTGGCCGCCATGGTGACCGTTTCGGTGACCTGGGTCATGCGCGTGCCCTTCGCCTTCATGGTGTCGAGCACCTGTTGCTGGGCCGGATCTGGCTGAACAAAGATGCGCGCCGAGACATCGCCAGCCATCAGCGTGCGTGCCTCAGAGTTCAGCATGCGGCGGAAGGATGTGGAGAAGCCGCGGACTCCCGTCAGCGCACCGACGCCGACGGCAACCGCGAGGATGACAAAGAGAAACTTGAAGCTCGAGGCGCGAGCCTCGCGCCAGGCAATCTTGCGTGCCGCCCCGAAGGTGAAGCTTTGGCTCATGCGGCTTTCTTTTCGTCGCTGATGAGCAGCCCGTCCCGCAGTGTGATGACGCGGTCCGCGTAGGTGGCGAGTTGTTGGTCGTGGGTGACCATCACCAGTGTTGTGCCCTGTTCTCGATTCAGCTTGATGAGCAGGTCGAGGACGATCCGGCCGTTGGCGGTGTCGAGATTGCCGGTGGGCTCGTCGGCGAGCAGGATCGGTGGCTGGGTCATGAAGGCCCGTGCGAGGGCGACCCGTTGTTGTTCACCACCGCTTAGTTGGACCGGATAGTGGCTGGCGCGGTCGAGCAACCCGACCTGTTCGAGCAATTGACGGGCGCGCGGCATGCCGTCGCCTGCGCGGTCGGTCAACTCGTGGGGAAGCAGGACGTTCTCTTCGGCTGTGAGAGTGGGGATGAGTTGGTAGCTCTGAAAGACGAAGCCGACCTTAGATCCTCGCACACGCGCCATCTCGTCTTCGGAAAGATGCGTGATGTCGATCTGATCGAGCGAAATCTTGCCTGAGGTGGGGGCATCGAGACCGGCCAGAAGTCCAAGCAGCGTACTTTTCCCACTGCCGGAGGCACCCATGATGGCGACGAATTCGCCGTGGGGGACCGTGAAGCTGATTCCTTTGAGAATCTTGACGACGTGCGTCCCAGTGTCGATTTCCCGGGTGACCGAGTCGACTTCAACAGCAATTGGATTCGACATTGTGTGCGTGTATTCTTTATTCTGGCAAAGTGAGGCAGTTTTCTCTTCTTTCGCTCGCCCTGGTCGTCATGACAGGATTCGCAGGTTGTTCCAAGAAGCCGGCGGAGCCGGAGGCAAAAACCGAGATTCCAGTTCCCATGGCAGCGGCGCCGCCCGCTGATGACAGACCCGCCATTGTCTGCTTTGGTGACAGCATCACGGCCGGCTTCGGCTTGAATGCCGGCAGCACCTATCCGGACGAGCTGCAGAAAATTCTGGACAGCAAGGGTTACAAGTATCGAGTGGTCAACCTTGGAATTAGTGGCGACACGACACAGAGCGGACTCGACCGTCTGGGCGAGGCGGTGAAGCTTTCACCGAAGATCGCGATTCTTGAATTGGGTGGCAACGATGGACTGCGTGGATTGGAAACGAGACGGACCCGCGATAACCTGACGCAAATCGCGGGACGCTTTGAAGCCCGAGGCGCAAAGATTCTCCTCTTGGGTATCACGCTGCCGCGCAACTATGGGCTGGAATACATCCAGGAATTCGACACGATGTATACGATGCTCGCCAAGAATCACAACTATCCGTTGATGCCGTTTATTCTCGAAGGTGTTTGGGATAAGCCCGGCGCGATGCAGGCGGACAAGATTCATCCCACGGCGCTAGGGGCGTCTATGGTGGCGAAGAATGTTTTTAAGTATCTGGAACCGCTGCTAGAACGGTAAGGCCATTTGCCGTTTTGAGAAGTAAGCCGTTTGGGCAGTGCGGCCTTTGGGCTTGGAGGCGATGAGCACCTCGTAGCCTAAGTCACTTCGAATGGCATCGGCTGCGAACTGGTCCGGGTCGCGGTGGCCAAGGGGCGGCCCGCCTGTATTTTGCACCCACATGTCGAGAGAGTTCTGGAGTTGATCCTCGACCCGTGGGTCGGCGGAACTCCATTTTCCCCCGCAAAGGATTGCTTTCTTGCGGCCAATTCGAACCAATACGCTCATAGAAGTCAAAGAGTGCGACTCTAAAAACAGTAACAAACAACGCCTCCCATGACCAAAGTTTTCCCATTTGACTACGATCAGCACGACCTGCCGAATGGGTTACGCCTGATCACCGTGCCTACGGGTTTCCCGCACATTGTGTCGCTTTACATCGTTGTGAATGTGGGTTCACGCAACGAAGTGGAAGAGGGCAAGAGCGGTTTTGCGCACCTTTTTGAGCACATGATGTTTCGCGGGACGGAGAAATACTCCCCAGAACGCTACGATGCGGTGCTGAAGCAGGCTGGAGCGGCTCAGAACGCTTATACGGATGATGATTTAACCGCTTATCATACGACCTTCACGCGGGGGGATCTCGAAGAGATTCTCGAGATGGAGGCGGATCGTTTTCAAAATCTGGAGTACTCCGAGGACGTGTTCCGGACGGAGAGTCGCGCGGTGCTTGCCGAGTACAACAAGGACAGCGCCGAGCCATTCCACTTGTTGCAGGAGAAGCTGCGCGAACTGGCCTTCGAGAAGCATCCTTACCAACACACGACGATGGGTTTCTTGCGCGATATCGAGAAGATGCCAGAGCTATTTGAGTTCTCCCGGTACTTTCACAAGACTTTCTACCGCCCCGAAAATACAACGATCCTGCTTGCGGGCGATTTGACGGTAGAAGACGGCCGGGCTTTGGTGGAGAAGCATTGGGGCTCCTGGCAACGAGGCGCCGGCATCCCCGCCGTGCCTGCTGCACCGCCCTTGGCCGGGCCGAAAGAGTTGCGGGTGGATTGGCCGAGCGAAACGATGCCGCTGTTGCAGATTGCTTATCGCACGCCTGCTTACACCGATTCCGGGCGTGTCTCTGCCGCGCTGGATATCCTCTCTTACCTCTACTTCTCTTCCACATCTGCACTCTATGAAGCGCTGGTGCTCAAGGAGCAAAGCTGCGATGTGTTCTTCGGAAGCAACTCCGACCATGTCGACCCCTATCTCTATCTGATTACCGCGCGCCTGAAGGACCCAACCAAGCTTGAGGATGTCAAGCAGCGTGTTGCGGCGACGATTGCCGCCATGCAGTCGGAGCTTGTGGAGGAGAAGCGTCTGGAGGTGGTGAAGAAGCATTTGCGCTATGCCTTCGCCATGCGGATGGATGAGACCGAAGGCATCGCAGGACTCTTGGCGCGCTATGTCGCGCTGCGGCGAAGTCCCGAGACGATCAATGCGCTCTATGAGCAATATGCACAGGTGAGCGCGGAGGATCTGCGGCAGGTGGCGCGGGAGTATTTTGTCGAAGCGAATCGGGTGACGGTGGAGTTGAGGCATTCAGCATGAGCGGTCCATTGAAGAGTTATCGTTTTGCCGTCCGTTGTGGGAGCGTCGATGACCCCAAGGGCAAAGAAGGACTGGCGAATCTCACGGCCAGTTTGATGGTGGGTGGTGCGACAGCGCATCGCAGTTACAAGCAGATTCTCGACGAGTTCTTTGAAATGGCGACCGGCTTTGAGGCGCAGGTGGACAAGGAACTCACCGTCTTTTATGGCACGGTCCATGTCGATCATCAGCAGCGCTATGAAACCTTGCTGCGCGAGATGTTGCAGGAGCCGGCCTTTACCGCCGAGGACTTTGAACGGGTGCGGGAAGATCAATTAAACTTTCTGCGCGTGGGGCTCCGGGGGACCAACGATGAGGAGTTGGCCAAGGAAGTGCTTTACGAGCGGCTCTATGCTGGCCATCCTTATGCGCATCATTGCTGTGGAACGGCGAGCGGCCTGGCCGCGATTACGGTAGAAGATGTCCGGGCCTTCCATGCAACCTATTTTCCGCTTCTGACTCTCGAGGCTTTGCCAGCTCCGGCGCTGCCCACTCCGAAGAATCCGCAAGGGCTGGAAGTGACGCTTCTCGATAAGCCGGAGGCGCGCGGTGTTGCGATGAGCTTTGGCTATCCGATTCCTGTTCGCCGTGGACACGAAGACTATCCTGCGCTGCTATTGGCACAGGCCTGGTTGGGGCAGCATCGCAACGGCGGACGGCTCTTTGACCAGATTCGCGAAGTGCGCGGGTTGAATTATGGCGACTACGCTTATATCGAATACTTCCCCCGCGGGATGTATGAGTTCGAGCCCGATCCCAACCTGGCCCGGCAGCAGCAGACCTTTCAAGTCTGGCTGCGGCCTGTTGTGCCGGAGAAGGCTCTCTTCGCCTTCCGATTGGCGCTGTATGAGATCGATCAGCTTCGTACAAAGGGTATGGCTGAAGAGGACTTTGAGCGCACCCGGAACTTCCTGAGCAAGTATGTGAAGCTGTTGCTCAAGACGGATTCCCTGGTGCAGGGTTATGCAATCGATAGCGCTTTCTATGGGACGCCGGAGTATACAAGTTATATTGCCGAAGGCTTAGCGGCGTTGACGGTGGAGAAGGTCAATACGGTGATCCGGCGCCACCTGCAAACCAGGAATCTGCACTTTGTCGCGGTGGGGCCTGCGATGCAGGACTTTGCGAAGCAGTTGCAGAGCAGCGAAGCGAGCCCGATTCAGTATGAGATTGAAGTTCCGCCGGAAGTGCTGGCGGAGGACAAGCTCGTCGAGGCGCTGCCGCTCGAGGTGACAAAGCTCGAGATCTATCCTTCGACGCGAGCCTTTGAAACGCTGCTCTAGAGATAGAAGCCCGCGGAGGCGCCCACCCATTCGAGGTTCTTGTTGTGATCGACGCCCATCTGTTTGCCGCGGCCCATGCGTACGATCATGTTGGCTGCGATCGGCAAATCCATCTGCGGCAACCAGATGTACATGATGCGGACTTCCGCCATGGTGGGGCCGTGAGGCGTTGCGATCAACGGTTCAAAGCGAACGCGCTCCTGCAGAATGTAGTTGTTCCGTTCGCGCCTGGGGATGGCGTCCAGTTGCTCGTGTGTCGGTCCGACGATCACGCCAAAGCCGGCAAAGGAGTACAGCGGCTTGAGTACGAAGTTTTCAGGGTTCTCTGGGAGCTCCGTCACTTCGTGAAAGAAACTGCTCTTGGGCACCGTGGGGTGCTTGAACCAGGGGATCGAGAACTTGCTTAAGCGGAAGAACCAGTTGGGATGGCCAGCCCACTCGACATCGAGATCGTCTGTCCAGGCGAAAGGAATCTCGATCTTCTTGCGCTCGAGTTCGTCGAAGATGACGCGATTGTAGATGCGCTGGATTGGCGTCCAAACCCCATCCCGCTGATAGAGGAGCTTGCGGCCCTCTTTCTTCAACTTCGTGATGCAGACGGCACGAACGCCGTAGATTCGTTCGGTACAGATGAAGTCGCAATTGGTCTTCTGCTGCTTGGGGTCGATCTCAAGCAGAATGACCTGTTTCGGATCGTGGCCATTCAGAATTGCTTCGCCGAGCAGATGATGGTACGTGCCGAGGTCGAGATCGCTGAGGAGATGCCGGAGATTCGGATCGAGATCATAAGCCCGCATGTACTGGCGTGCCATTTCGGTCTGGTAGCAGTAAAGCGAGGGGAAACCCTGGATCTCCACTAGCTTCGGGGCGTAGTTGCCGTTCTCGCGCACGATTCCAAAATCAGCCTGGATGAAGAGTGGTTTGCCTGCCTCATGGGGAACCCGGTAATGGGCGGGAATCTCGCGTGAGGATGCTTCGAGATAGAGCTTGTCGGTCAGGAGTTGACCCACGAGTTCGCGGCCCGCGCGAGACATCTCCTGCAGGAGTTCGCGTGGGAAGAAGCAGGGCGTCTCGCTGTGGCGAAAGGCGACGTGCTCACCGATGGCGGTGTCCAGCGAGTGAGAGAATGCTTCGTACTTCGCTGGAGTCCAGCGCCGGTTGAAGTCTTCTCTGAGCGGCTGAATCATGTCTATCCCGTAATCAGAAACTCGCCGTCGCGCATGATCTGGCGGTCGTCGATCCAGATGTTGAAGCGCCGTCCGACGACATCGATATGCGTTGCAGAATACCAGTCTGCGCCGGTATGTGCACCATAGGGATTGCCGAAGGCGATGTGGATGCCAGGGATCTTTTCGTCCTGGAGGATGTTGCCAATGACATCCTGCAACGCGAGATTGGTGCCAATGGCAAACTCGCCGACACGATCGGAGTTCTCATCGGTGTGGCAGTAGGCCCAGAACTCATCGCGCAATTCCTGATTCGAACTTGCCGCAGAAACCAGGCGGTTCTTTTCGATCCGGATCGTCAGCGGGTTGCTGCGGAGGTCGCCGTATTTCGCGCAAAGATAGTCGCCCACTACGCCGTCGATGACAAAGGTTCCGTTCACTTCGCCGGGCGTGGTGAAGCATTCGCCGCCGGGCAGATTGCCCCACTTGTTGGGGCTGATGATGCCGCTGGTCTTGAGCCAGTGATAGTGGGGATTCATGTCGGCGACGATGTTGGTGCCCGCTGCTGTTGTGGCCCGGATCTGGCGGGCCTGGGAAGCAATCTTCCAAACCGCCACGCTCAATGCGTCTACCTTGAGGAAGTCTGCCCGCATGCCTTCGAGCATGATGCGCTTCTCGATGTTGACCATGTGCGCGTGCCGCATCTTGCGGCGATTGACGACATCGGTCATCTCCATGCGGCTCTTCAATTCATTCTGTTGTGCCACCACGGCAAAGATCGAAACTTGGCTGGTTTCCATGTCGGTCAGAATTTCGAGAGGCATTCCGGCCAACGGGCGCGTGGCCATTTCCTCCAGGCAGAACGCATTCCACCGGCAGCCCAGCTCTGTCAACTGATGCGCAATCGCAGCGGCGATCTCGCTGCTGACGGTGTCCGTGATGAGAGTCACCTTCTCGTCCGGCTGGATGCTCAGACAGGTTCGGACGGCGTTGCGAGCGCCCTCACTCAGTGCGGGATCGAATGTTTTCGGCAGCAACTAAAGTCCAGCCTCCGTTTCAGAAACGATGTAGTCGACGACGGCCTTCAGATCACCGGTTTCGCGCCAGACTTTTAACTGGCGGTCGGCGCCGGTGCCGTAACGCAACATCTTGTAGATGTAGGCAATTTGTTCCCGGCTCCCGAGCTCATCGACTACGTCGTCGACAAAGTGCAGATACTCAAACAGCAGGTCCTTGAGAGGGACTTCGATCTGCTTGCCGAAGTCGACCAGCTTGCCTTCCAGGCCGTAGCGAGCCGCTCGCCATTTATTCTCCATGATCAGCGCGCGGCGATAGAGCCGGAAGCTCTGGTTCTCGGTGTGGAGCTTGTAGAGTTTGGCGACCGTGGCTTGAATCAGCGCTGCGACCGCGATGGTCTCATCGAGCCGCATCGGCAGATCCATGATGCGGAACTCGAGGGTGGGGAAGTTGGGATGTGGCCGGATGTCCCACCAGATCTTCTTCGCATTATCGATGCAATTCGTTTTGATCAGGAGGTTGACGAAGTTGGAGTACTCGCCCCAACTCGGAAAGTAATCCGGGATATTGGTGCGCGGGAACTTGTCGAAGACCTTGCAGCGATAGCTCTTCAACCCCGTCTCAAGGCCCAGCCAGAAGGGAGAGTTCGCCGTGAGGCCGAGGATATGAGGCACAAAGTAACGCGCTGCATTCATGATCTGGATGGCTGCTTCGCGGTCTTCAATTCCAATGTGGACATGCAGTCCAAAGATCAGGTTGCTGCGCGCTACGGTCTGCATGTCCTCGACGATGGTGGCGTAGCGCTCATCGGGATAAATATCCTGCTTGCGCCAATCGGCAAAGGGATGTGTCGAAGAGGCAGCGATGCGCAGCCCATTCTGCTTGGCTAGTCCGATGATGCCAGAGCGCAGCTCTTTCAGATCGAGATAGGCTTCCTGGATGTTTGCGCAGATGCCCGTGCCGACTTCGACAACGCTCTGGTGCATCTCAGGCTTCACCCGCTCGGCAAGGATTCTCTGCCCCTTACTGATGATCTCGGCGCTGATATGCGAACGAAGGTCGCGCGTTTCTGGATCAATGGTTTGGTATTCCTCTTCGATCCCGATCGAAAGCGTCGGCTTGCTCATAGCTACAGATTATGCCCCGAAACCTGCCGCCGATTGGAGAGCGTCTATTTTCCGTAGCGCCCGGCTTCGTACTCCAGACGAACCTGCCGGAGCGACACCTCGTAAAGTGCGGCCGAGTAAGCCAGTTGAGCGGAGGCGGCATCCAGTTGTGCCTGATTGAAATCCATGAAGGCCCCCAGGCCCACGCGATAGCGCGTCTCAGCCATGCGCAAGGTGGTTTCCGCCTGCGCCCGCAGCTTCTCATTCACTTCGACATTCTTCCGCGCGGTCATCCAATCGAGATACGCGAGGCGGAGCGTCATCTTCACCTGCAGTAGAGTCTGCTTCCAGTCCTGCTCGGCGGCCAGCGCCTTTGCCGTAGATTCCTGACGCCGCGCATCGAAGCTGCGGCCATTCAGAATCGGCACCGTTACATTGATCGCGGCGGCGTCGTAGTGATTGCGAAGTCTCCGGTCTCCTGTCGGAATGACGCCGGCCACACCCACTCCGCTTACGGTGGGCATCGAGAGCTTCTGGTCGCTCCTGGCATCGAGCTTGGCGGATTCGAGACGTTTGCGATACATCGCCAGTTCCGGACGAGAGGCGACTGCCTCCTCGATCAGTTGATCGAGCGTTTCGCTGCTGGCAGCAGGGGGCAAGGGGTCGAGCTCCCAGTCTTGCGGGGCATCGAGACCCATGGCGTTTGCCAACTGCACCAGGCTGGCGGCAAGATCGTTCTCAGCGCGTGTGATCACCACCTCTGCCTCGGCGCTGCGCAGTTCCGCGAAGCTGGCATCGATCGTGGAGCGGAGATCGCTCTCGGCCAGGCTGCGAATCTGACGGGCAAAGGTGTCGCGCACCCCCTTCACTTGCTTGGCGACATCGAGCACTGCCTTTGCCTGCAGCGCCCGGTAGTAGGCGGTGCGGGCGGCCAGGCTGACATCGGCCGCGGTCCAGCGGGTGAGATCCTTCTGTGCTCCAGCGAGCAGGCGGGCGCTTTCAATCTGCAGATGGGTCCGTCCGAAATCGGTGAAGAGCTGGGTGAGGCTGATGCCCGCTCCCACGCGGCTAAAGAGATCGGGCGCGTTCGCTCCCCCCACCCCCATGCGCGTGCCATGCTCGGCCAGGGAGCCTGTCAGGGTGGCGTCGAGTTGTGGGAGCAGGCGGGCCCGCAACTGTTGCGGCAGTGCTTGTGCGGCATCGGCCCGGTGGGCCGCCGCCAGAATGCGAGGTTGATTTTTCTCCGCTGTCGCCACGGCTTCGGCCAGCGACAAATGTTCTGCCGCTGCCAGTGGCAATGCGGCAATCAGAAGGACATGGAATGACTTCAAGCGGCTAGCCTTTCACGCCGCCGGTAGACCAGGGTGTAAGCGGCGGGAACCAGAAAGATGGTGGTGATGAGCGAGACGGTGAGACCGCCGACGATGGAGCGGGCCAGCGGCGCATAAGCTTCGCTGCCGGTGCCGAGCGCCATTGCCATCGGCAGCATGCCGATGATCGTCGCGAGCGAGGTCATCAGGATCGGACGCAGACGAATCTGGCCTGCCATCGAGGCGGCCTCGGCCGCACTCAGGCCTTGCTCTCGTTCGCGATGCGCCGCATCCACCAGCAGGATGCTGTTGGAGACGACAATGCCGCTCATCATGATCACGCCCATCAGACTTTGGACATTCACCGTGGTGCCAGTCAGATAGAGCGTGAGCAGCACTCCTGCGGCGCCGGGAGGGATGGCCAGCAGGATGAGCGCCGGGTCGAGGAAGGACTTGAACTGCGCCACCAGCACGAGATAGAGCAGGATCAGAGCGAAGCAGAGGCCGAGACCGAAACTAGCGAAGCTCGTGTGCATCCCCTCGACGGCGCCGCGCAGAGTTGCGGTCACGCCCTTGGACAAGTCTGCTTTGGCGACGATGTTCTGAATCGTTTTTTCCGGGCGCGATAGATCTTCACCGTGGAGATTCACATAGATATCCACGACCTTGCGCAGTCCATAATGGGCCACCTCGGTGGGGCCTTCGACGCGCGTCAGGTGTGCGACCGCATCGAGATTGACAATGCCGTCGCCCTTGGTGCGCAGCGGCAATTTTTGAAGCTGGCTGACATTCTTCACCGAGTTCTCGGGCATCTGGACGGCGAGAAAGTAGTCGTTGCTGGACTTGGGGTCGGTCCAGAACGTTGGGGCGATCATTGTGTTGCTGGCCACCGAGGTAATCAGATTGCTCGCAATCTCCCGCTGTGTCAGGCCCAGCAAACTCGCTTGTGTGCGGTCCACATCGATGCGCAGTGCCGGGCTATCGATGTCCTGCGGAATAAAAACGTCGCTGACGCCTGGCACGGTTTTCAGTTGCCGCGCGAGATCGATTGCGGCGGCATGGATGGAGGGGAGGTCCGGCCCGCTGATCTGGAGATCGATCGGCGCGGGCATGCCAAAATTCAAAACAGCATCGACGAAGCCACCCGATTGGAAGTAAGCCACCACCTCCGGCATCTCGCTGTGGAGCGCCGCACGCACGCGGCGCATGTACTCCTGGCTCGAGAGCTTGTGCTTTTCTTTGAGGCTCACCTGGAGGAAGCCGGTATGCGGGGAGGAGTTCGGCGTGTAGATCGCGCTAAAGTCCGGTACCACGCCAATGTTGCCGACCATCATGTCGAGGTCCTCTGGCAGAACGATGCGCTTGACGATCTGCTCAACGCGGATCACCTTGCGTTCCGTCTCTTCGAGGCTGGTGCCCGAGGCGGCCTTCAGATTGATGACAAACTGTCCGGCGTCGGTTCTCGGGAAGAAACTCTTGCCGAGCAGCGGCCAAAGCGGCAACGTCACGGCGAGTGTCGCGAGCCCAAGCACCACGACCAGACCGGGCGATCGCATGCCCCGGTTGACCGTGCGCTCATAGCCCACCATCAGCTTGACGAAGAGCATGTTGAAGAGCGTGAACCATTTCGGTGAGTGCCCGTGCAAGCCCGGGACAAAGGCGCAGAAGAGCGGCACCAATGTCATCGAGACGATGTAGGAGGCGGCGAGCGACATCACCACCATCGAACCGAGTGCGACAAACAAGTCCTGGCTGACGCCGGTGAGCAGCACGACGGGGAGAAAGACGATTGCGGTGGTGAGCGTGGAGGCCAGCACGGGGAGCGCGACCTCCTTGGTGCCTTGTTCCGCTGCTTCCCGCGGCGTCTTGCCCATTTCCATATGCCGGAAGATGTTCTCCAGCACCACGACGGAGTCATCGATCAGCCGCGAGAAGGCAAGCGCCAGGCCGCCAAGAGTCATCGAGTTCAGCGAACCGTTGGTGACCTTGAGAAAGAGAATCGCCGCCAGCGCGGAAAGTGGAATCGAGAAGAACACGGCGACCGTGGCGCGAGCGCTTCCGAGAAAGACCAGAATCGTAATGGTCACCAGCACGAGGCCGATGCCGCCTTCTTCGAGCAAAGTCTCGATGGCGTTCTTGATGAACTTCGACTGATCGAACACCACGCGCGCTTCGAGATTCTCCGGTACGTCCAGCAGCCGCTTGGCTTCGGCGCGAACGGCATCAACGATTCGAATCGTATTCGCGTCACCGCCTTGCCGCAACACCGGCTGGTATACCGAGGGCTGGCCGTCCACACGCACCGTGTTGAACTGCACCTGCGCCGCATCATGGACCTTCGCGACATCGCCGACGCGCACTGCGGCCAATCCATTCGTACGGATCGGCAAATCGAGAATGCCATCGAGATTCGTAAATTGGCTGTTGGTATAGATCGGATAATCAACCGGCCCAATTTTGACGGTGCCGGCGGGCATGATCAGATTCGATTCGTTGATCGCGCGTACGACGTCCATTGCGCTCATCGCGTGCGCTTCGAGCTTTTGCGGATCGACGTAGACCATGATCTGGCGATAGCGGCCGCCAAAGGGCGGCGGTACGGCGGCTCCTTGCACCTTGGCCACCTGGGTGCGAACGCGATAGTGTCCGACGTCGCGCAGTTGTGCTTCGCTCAGGCCATCGCCGCGGAGAGCGATGAGGCAGACCGGTAAGCTGGAGGCGTCAAAGCGAACCACGATCGGCGGCAGTGTGCCCGGGGGCATGCGACGCTGTTCGGCAGCGGCCAGATTGGTCACCGTGGAAATGGCTGCATCGGGATTGGTGCCCGGGCGGAAGAAAATCTTGATGATCCCGGCGCCGGTGAGCGAGCGGCTCTCGATGTGTTCGATGCCAGGAGCGAGAGTGAAGAAGCGTTCCTGGCGTTCGGTAATGTTCTTTTCCACCTGCTCCGGCGGCATGCCGGGATAGAAAGTGGCAACGGCAACCACGGTCTGGTTGAGCGCCGGGAACATATCAACGGGCATGCGCAGCAAGGTGACCGATCCGGCCAGTAGCAGGATCAGCGCGCAGACAACGATGAAGTAGGGATTGCGGATAGAAAAGGAGGCCATCTACAGCGAGGCTCCGTCTTGGACTTCCACTCTCTGTCCAGACTTGAGCAGGCTGCGATTGCCAATCACAACCCGCTCATCGGTAGCCAAGCCGGACAGGAGTTCCACGTGTGTGGCGCTTTCAAGGCCCGTCTCGATGCGGCGTTCCTCCAGCGTATTGTCACGCTTGACGGCCAACACATAGCTCTGGCCACCTCGGCGCACGACCGCCTGCACGGGGAGCCCGGCCACTTCGCGCGCGGTCCGCCCGTGGATCCCAATCTCAGCAATCATGCCCGGGGCAATCTTGTGTCCTGGATTCGGGACGTCGACTTCTGCCTCCATGCTGCGCGAGTGGCTGGAGAGTTGCTGGGTCAGGCGCGCGATACGACCCTCAAAATTGCGTTCGAGCGCGGGAATGCGAATGGCGACAGGCGTGCCGACACTTACTAGCGAAACCCCGTTCTCCGGAAGTACAATGGCGAGCCGTAGCTTGTCGATGTCCCCAATGCGCACGATCGGCAGCGCCTGGATCATATTGCCGGGGTCCACATAGCGCTTGGTGACGATACCTGGGAAGGGCGCCGTGAGCCGGGAGAAATCAACCATCGATCCCACTCGCTTGGCTCGTGCTTCAGCCGCTGCGGTCTGTTGGAGCGCTGCGGCCCGATCTGCCTTTGCACTGGCAAGATCTGCTTCCGCCGAACGGGCGCGTGCTTTCGCTTCGTCAATTTCCTGGCCCGCAATCAGACCAGGCTCCTTCTGGTTGACGCTCACCAAACGGCGGTAGCCCGCCTGGGCGACTTCCAGCCGTGCCTCTGCCAGCTGAATGTTGGCGGCCATCCGGGATTCTTCGCTTTTCGCCTTGAGAATCGCGGCCTTTGCTTCACTGAGGTCCGCTTCCAGTTCTGGGGTCTCGATCACGCCAAGAAGCTGACCGGTGCGGACTACGGAGCCGACATCGACGGTGAGGGTCTTCAGATATCCCGGCACCCGGGCCTGCAATTCTGCTTGTTGCCACGGCCGGAATTCGCCGGTGAGTTCCAGATCTCTTCCCATTGAAACCGGAATCGCCCGGACGGCGGCCACCCGGGCCGTTGCTTGCAGCGGCGAGGCAGCGGATTCCGGCACATCCGTTTTGGCGGCAATATCGCTACACGATTGAAAAATAAGACCTAACGCACACAGGCACAGGCTTGCCAGAAGACGCAGGGACATAAAGCTACCTCACCAAAAATTACAGTTTGGTAACTATTATGTTTCAGTTTTGTTACGAAGTGCTAGTTCTAGATGCGATTGAATTTCACAATCGTCTGTCCCAGGCTCTTGAACTGCTTGATGAAGGGGACCATCTTTGTCTCCCGGTCGTCGATCTCCTGGGCGCGCTTGAGCACTTCCTGCTCCTTCTCTTTCGGCACAACCACGACGCCGTCTTCTCCGGCCACAATCACGTCGCCGGTGCGTACCCGGATGCCGCCACAGGTGACTTCGATATTCTTCGCGACACTGGCATAGCGGCCCACTGCGGTTCCGGGGCTGATATAACGCGCAAAGACCGGGAGCCCGAGCGCGCGAATCTCAGCAAGGTCGCGCACTCCACCGTCCAGCACCATGCCCGCCATCCCGCGGCTCTTGGCCGCAGTTGCCATCAGCCCGCCGATTGCGGCGACATCCACTTCGCCGTCCATCACGATCACTGCCACTTCGCCGGGCTGCGATTCATCGATCATCTCGACGCTATGTTTGGTGGAAAGCGCGGGCGTGGACATTTCAGGCGTGGCCGGTTTCACCAACGCGGTGGCCGCACGCCCCACAATCTTGTTGCCGACCCTGGGCCGCATATCGTGATTCATGTAGCCGCGCTGGCCCACCACTTGATCGACGGCATCGGCGACCGAGGCCACGGTCGATTTGGCAAAGCCCGCCATCAACGGATCTGCCGGGGTGGACTTGGATGCTTGCTGGAAGCCAACAAGGAGGACAAAGGCGGAGAGGCCGCCGATCAGGACGTGGATCTTTTTCATAAGTTCCCTTTCTAATTGCCGTGGAGGAAGTGGTTCCAACGGTACTCGGTCTGTGGCTTGTCGTCGCTGAGAGCCTTTTTCACTGCAAGCTCAGCGACATGCTTGACGATCCAATCGAAGTTCACCTGCCCTACGGACTCGATGCCGGCATCGGGCGCCGGGTTCATAAAGTCGATGGCATACGGCACTCCGTTCTCCACCGCGAATTCCACGGTGTTGAGATCGTAGCCGAGCGCGCGGCAGATTTTCAGGCAATCGTGCGTCAGCCGCAACTTCAGGTCCGGGTCGAGCGGCGCAGGATTGCGAACATAGCGCTCGGCATGGGGCGCGCGCGGATCGTACTGCATGATGTGTACCTTCTCACGTCCGACAACATAGCAGCGATAGTATTCGCTAAAGTTGACGGCGGCTTGCAGGGTCATGCAGAGCGTGCCGGTCTGGTGATAGGCCGCAAAGAGTTCTTCGGGCGAATCGACTTTGTAGACGTCACGCCAGCCTCCCCCATCGAAGGGCTTGAGGAAGGCAGGGAAGCCCACATAGTCGAAGATCTCTTCCCAGTCCAAGGGAAAGATCAGATTGCGCATCGATTGCGCATTGGTGCCGGGCGGATGCGAGTGATGCGGCAGCAGCACCGTATTGGGGATGGCGATGCCCATCTTTGCGGCGAGCGCATAGTTGAAGAACTTGTCGTCCGCGCTCCACCAGAAGGGGTTGTTGATGACATAAGTTCCTCCGAGCACCGCATTTTTTAAGTAGGCGCGGTAGAACGGAATATCGTGGCTGATCCGGTCAACGATGACCTTGTAGCCTGTGGGCTCCGCCATCTTGACGCCGCCGATTCTCAGATGTTCCGCCGCCACGCCAGGCACTTTCATCGCGTTGATGTAATCCACCAACGCCGGAGGGAAGGTGCTTTCCATGCCGTAAACGATCGCGATCTTGCGCATAAGATTCTCCGTTAAGCGAAATAGGTCCGCGCCATCAGCCGCCAGAGCGGCCAGTCGTGCGGCATGTTGTTATTCCAGACGTCCAGACGATGCGGAATCTTCTTCTGTGCAAGAATCTCCGCCATGCGATAGTTCTCGCTCAGACAAATGTCGTGATTTGAAGTGGCGAGGATCGTGAACCAGTCGGAATGATAATGACGATGAAACCAGGCACTGTCGTTGCCGGGGACATAATCAACGGGGTTATGGAGGTAAGCGAGTTCATCGAAGTAATCACGTAAGAAACCACGGTTATCGAAGGCCCCGCTGAAAGAGACACACTTGGTGACGGCATCGGGATGCCGGAGCGCAAAATTGAGCGCGTGATAGCCACCGAAAGAGCAGCCATGAACCGTGAGGTCAATCCGCCGGCTGCGATCTTGGATCAGTGGCAAAACTTCATGTAGACAATACTGTTCGTACTCCTCATGACGGCGTACCCGGTCTGCGGGAGGAATGCTCTTGTTGTACCAGCTCTCCGCATCGACGCTATCCACGCAAAAGAGCATCAACTGGCTGTTCTCGATGCGATCTGCGAGCGTTTCCACCATACTGCGGTCTTCGTACTCATGGAAACTTCCCATCGACGAAGGGAACACCAGCATCGGATGGCCTGCATGGCCAAACTGCAGGAGTTGCATATCCTTGTGGAGCCGCGGACTCCACCAGTGGTGATATTCGCGATGCATGAAGGTACAGGATAACAACGCAGTATTCTGAACCAAGGATCGTCATTCTACTCCGATCCGGACCAAAGGATTTCTACTCTGGCGATGCTCATCGACGAAGGATCGTGGGCGGACTTTGTCCGTCATTTTGAACAGGGTACGCTGACCCGCGAGCAGTGGACGCATCGCGCCCATTTACTGGTTGCTGCGTGGTATGTCTCCCGCTATCCTCCGATTGAAGCTGGCGTCCGCATTCGTACAGGCATCCGGCATCTCAATGAATGTCTCGGCGGTAGCAATACCGAAAGCGCCGGTTTCCACGAGACGCTGACCGAGTTCTGGATTCGCACCGTGCGGGCTCATCTCAAACGCGAAGGCGCAAGCCTGGCCAGCGTGAATCGATTGCTCGAGGTTCCCGCCGATCTGTGGCGCGCGCACTATACAATCGATCTCCCCAGCAGCCGTAAGGCGCGCCGGGAATGGGTTGCCCCTAACGCAACAGAGCTTTGACCACGTTGCCGTGGACATCGGTCAGCCGGAAGTTTCGCCCCTGGAATTTATAGGTGAGGCGCGTGTGATCGACGCCGAGCGTATGCAGGAGGGTGGCCTGCAGGTCGTGTACATGTACGGGGTCTTTGACGACGTTATAGCCGTAGTCGTCCGTCTCGCCCCAGACCACGCCGCCCTTGATGCCGCCTCCCGCCATCCATACGGAAAAGCAGCGCGGGTGATGATCGCGTCCATAATCGTCCTCCGTCAGCCTGCCCTGGCAGTAGACGGTGCGGCCAAACTCTCCTCCCCAAACGACGAGCGTCTCATCGAGCATGCCGCGTTGCTTCAGATCCTGTACAAGTGCGGCGGAAGCCTGGTCCACTTCGAGGCATCGCTTGGGTAAGTTCTTCTGGAGACCGCCATGATGATCCCAATCGCGATGGAAGAGCTGGATGGCACGCACGCCGCGTTCGGCCAGACGGCGCGCGAGCAGGGCATTGGCGGCGAAGGTGCCGGGCTTGCGTGCATCCTCGCCATAGAGTGCAAAGGTCGATGCCGGTTCCTTCGAGAGATCGGTGAGGTCGGGGACACTCGCTTGCATGCGGAAGGCCATCTCATACTGCGCGATCCGCGTCGCAATCTCCGGATCGCCAAAATCCTGCAATTGCTCCTGATTCAGTTCGTTCAATGTGTCCAGATAAGCGCGGCGGTCTTCGCGCGTCATGCCATCGGGATCACTTAAATAGAGAACCGGATCACCGGCACTGCGAAACTTCACACCCTGGTACTTCGATGGCAGAAAGCCCGATCCCCACAGTCGATCGTAGAGCGGTTGTCCTCCTACGCCCCCGCCGGGCGAGATCATCACGACGAAAGCTGGCAATTCCTCGGTCTCGGCGCCAAGGCCATAAGAGAGCCAGGATCCGAGAGATGGTCGTCCGGAGATCTGGGCTCCGGTCAGCAGGAAGGTCACCGCCGGATCGTGATTGATCGCTTCCGTGTGGACGCTGCGGAGGATCGCAATATCGTCGACGATCTTTGCCGTGTGCGGCAGCAGATCCCCAATCCAGGCGCCGTTCGCCCCATGCTGGCGAAAGCCAAAGCGCGAGGGTACGACAGGAAAGCTCGACTGCGACGCGGACATTCCCGTCAGCCGCTGCCCATTGCGAATGCTCTCCGGCAAGTTCTGATTCGCGTACTTCTGCAACTCCGGCTTGTAGTCGAACAGCTCCATCTGCGACGGGCCGCCACTCTGGAACAGATAGATCACCCGCTTTGCTTTGGGCGCAAAATGCGGGATGCCGCTGAGCCCGCCCACGCGATCGCGCGCGAGCAGATTCGACATCGCGACAGTGCCGATGCCCAGCGCTGCCTTCCCGAAAAAATGCCGCCGCGTCAGATTCTGAAAAGTCTCGTGCATACTTACTGCCTTGTGATTGTTTCGTCGAGGTTTAAGAGGATGCTGGCTACGTTGGTCCATGCTGCGAGTTCCGGCCGTGAAATCTTGCGTGGCAATGGAGACTCGCCTTGTGAGAGGAAGTGGTCTGCCTCGGCAGGCGACTTCGTGTAGCGCGCCTGGGCGCGGCTGTAGGCGCTGCGGATGAGCTGCAACTCGCGCGCTGTTGCCGTCCGGCTCAAGGTGATCCGGTAGGCGAGTGCGATGCGGTCGTCGACGGTCGGCTTGCTCTCGCGGATCAGGCGTTCCGCCAGCTTCCGCGCGGCTTCGAGATAAGTTACGTCGTTCATCAGGTTGAGCGCCTGAAGTGGGGTGTTGGTTCGGGTCTCCCGCACCGTGCAGGTCTCGCGATTCGGCGAATCGAAATTGGTCATCGATGGCGGCGCGACGGTGCGCTTCCAGAATGTATAGAGCGAGCGCCGGTAGAGCGCTTCGCCGTGATCCTGTGGATAGCCTCCGCCACCGCCCAGTTCCTGCCAGAGCCCAGCGGGTTGGTAGGGCTTGACGCTCGGGCCGCCCACGCGCTCGACGAGCAGTCCGGAGACGGCGAGCGCGTTGTCTCGAATCATTTCAGGCGCAAGCCGGTAGCGCGGGGCGCGGGCGAAGAGGCGGTTCTCCGGGTCGCGCTGCAGGAGCGCTGGCGTCAGCTTCGAGCTTTGCCGGTAGGTGTCGCTGAGGACAATTTGCCGGATGAGTTGCTTCACATCCCATCCGCTGTTCACAAAGCTGACGGCAAGGAGATCGAGCAATTCCTGATTCGGCGGCAACTCGCCTTGTGAGCCGAAGTCTTCGACAGTCTTCACCAATCCGACGCCGAACAGCATCTGCCAAAAGCGATTCACCGTGACGCGTGCGAGGAGTGGATTCTCTTTTGAAACCAGCCATCTCGCCAATCCCAATCGATTCCGTGGCGCGTCCGGCGGCAGTGGTGGCAGCGCGGATGGGGTGCTGGCTTCCACGGCGTCTCCTGGGGCATCATAAGCGCCGCGCTTCAGGAGATGCGCTTGTTGTTTGGGGCCTTCCTGCATCACCATCAGTGTTGGAAGTGTCTTCCAATACGCGTCCCGCTCTTCGCGAATCTTCCGTTCGGCGAGCAGCTCTGGTGGTTTTGTCAGGGCTCGATAGGCTAGCTGAATCTTTTCTGGCGTTGAGCGCTCGCTGAAGGGCGCACGATCCCACAAGGTGATCACTTCTTCGCGGCTCAAGCTCCGCTTGTAGACCCGGACATCCTCGATCGCGCCACGAAAGCCCATCGCATTGCCGGAGCCGATCCGCAGCGGGTACTTAAAGTTCATCGGCCAATTCAGTTCATCAAAGAGCACCTTGATCGCCTGAGGCTTTCCATTGACATAAATCTGCACGCCTTTGGCATAGCGGCTTCCATCGTAGGTGGCGACAATGTGTTGCCATTGATTCAGTTCGATGGGCTGCTCGGTTTCGAGCCGCATGCCAATATCCGTCCAGCGGAAGACCACATGCAAACGAACCTTGCCATCGATCAGATAGAGCCCGTGGCCATTGCCTTCAGCGAAGTCTTCGGCAATCGATAGAATCGCGCCATTCTTCTCCGCGGGTTTCACCCAGGTTGAGAACGTAAAGGGCGTGAGGTAATCGAAAACAACGGTGCCGGGCTTTTCCGTAACGACGCGCTTGCCATCAAAACTCGAATCCGGCAGCTTGTTCTCATAGGCCAGATCCTCGTCCGGGAACCAGTTGGCTGGTTTCGCCCACTGTTCCTGTTGGCGCTTCCATTTGGGTTCCGCCTTGGCCACCGCGCGGCGGGCGGCTGCCAGTTTGGCGTCGAGTTCGGCGAGTTGGATGCGCTGCTCGAGTGTGGGCGCTTTCATGAGTGGCTCGTCATTGCCCCAGTTGTAGACTAAGCCCTTCTCCGGGATGTTGTTGAAGAACGCGAACATGCTGTAGAAGTCGCGTTGGGTGATGGGGTCATATTTATGGTCATGGCAGCGCGCGCAGCCCATGGTGAGGCCAAGGAAGACGGTTGCCGTCGTCTCAGCACGATCGGCCACATACTCCGTCCGGAACTCTTCGGGCACAATTCCACCCTCGGCGCTGGTACGGTGATTGCGATGGAAGGCCGTCGCCATTTTTTGTTCGAGAGTGGCGTTGGGTAAGAGGTCGCCCGCGATCTGCTCGACCGTAAACTGATCGAAAGGTTTGTTGGTGGCGAAGGCATCGATCACCCAATCGCGCCAACGATACATGTCGCGCACTCCGTCGCTCTGGTAGCCATTGGTGTCGGCATAACGGGCTGCTTCCAGCCAGCGCCAGGCCATCCGTTCGGCGTAGCGCGGGGAGGCGAGCAAGCGATCCACTTGCTTTTCATAGGCCTTGGGCGAGCGGTCGCCCAGGAAGGCATCGAGTTCAGCCGGAGTGGGCGGTAAACCCGTGAGATCGAAGCTCAGGCGGCGCAGCAGAGTGGCCCGGTCTGCTTCTGGTGAGGGCTGCAATCCTTCGCGTTCCAGTCTTTGGCGTACGAGAGAGTCGATGGTCGCACCTCCTTGCGCCACAGGAGGAATGAAGGCCCAATGCGATTCGTACTTTGCGCCCTGCTCGATCCAGCGCCGGATCTTCTCGATATCCTTTGCCGGCAAGGCTTCGCGTCCGGCGTAGGCGGGCGGCATGCGCAGCGCCTTCGAACTGTGTTCGATCCGATTCACCACCGTGCTCCCGGCGGCATCGCCGGGAACCAGCGCGATATGGCCATTCTTGAGCGCCGCTTTTGCGGCCTTTTCGTCATCCAGCCGCAGGCCCGCTTTCCGATTCGCCGGGTCTGGCCCATGGCAATAGAAGCACTGATCGGAGAGGATCGGCCGAATGTCCCGATTAAAGGACAACTCCGCAGCAGTGACCAGGAGGGGGACGAATAGCAGCAAAAGCTTCATGAATCACCACCGATTCTATCGCCCCGGCTATCCTGAAGATATGGCTCTCACTGAGATCATCGAAGCCGAGGGGCATTTAATCGATTCCCACATCATGGAACGAATTTTCGACACCGTTGTCGAATGCCAGGGCCGTTTCGAGGTCGAGAAATTTCACATCGGACGCACGAATAGCGAAGCGTCCCAACTGCGCATGCGCGTAGAAACACCGACAAAAGAACAGATGGACCAGTTGCTGAGCCATCTGCTGGGCCTGGGCTGCGTCCCGGTGGATGCCGGCGACGCCGCGCTGGAGGAGATTACACGCGACCGTTGTGCGCCGGAAGATTTCTATTCCACGACAAATCACCGCACACAGATCCGGCTTGGCGGTGAGTGGATTGACGTACAGAAGCAGCGTATGGACGCGACCATTGTCGTCGTCGGCCACGCCGCCGAATGCCGCAAGCTGCGCGACCTGCGCGCGGGGGACAAGATTGTCACCGGCATGCGCGGCATCCGTGTGATTCCAGACACCAAAGATCGCGATCGCAACAGCTTCAGCTTCATGTCCAATGAGGTCTCGAGCGAGCGCCAGGTGGAAACGGCCGTCTCGCAGACGGTTGCCATCATGAAGGCCGTCCGGGAGCAAGGCAAGAAGATTGTCGTTGTTGCCGGGCCGGTCGTCGTGCACACCGGCGGCTCCAACCCGCTGGCCGATCTGATCCGTCTCGGCTGGGTGGACGCGTTGCTTGCGGGCAATGCACTCGCTGTGCATGACATTGAAGCGGCTCTGCTAGGCACCAGCCTCGGCATTCGCCAGAAGGACGGACGCCAGGAGGAGCACGGTCATCGCAATCACATGCGGGCGATCAATGCGATCTACAACTGCACCAACATTGAAGGGGCCGTCGCCCAGGGTCGGCTCAAGTCCGGTGTGATGTATGAGGCGGTAAAGCATAAAGTGCCTTTTGTGTTGGCAGGCAGCCTGCGCGACGATGGTCCGCTGCCGGACACCATCACGGATATGAACGAGGCGCAGAACCTCTATTCGGCGCATCTTGAAAACGCGGGCCTGGTCATTTGCCTGTCGTCCATGCTGCACTCCATCGCCACCGGTAACATGTTGCCGAGCTGGGTCAAAATGGTGTGCGTTGATATCAACCCGGCCGTTGCCACCAAGTTAAGCGATCGCGGCAGCGCCCAAACGGTTGGCGTCGTCACTGACGTCGGCCTCTTCCTTGATCTTCTGATTCGCAAATTGAAAAACTAATGAAGCAATATACTGACGACCACGCCGCTGCCGGCATTCATTTTGAGCTGCCAGAAATCGAAGTCTGGCCGAACCAGTATCCCGATCGCGACTATGAGATCGAGATCACAAGCCCCGAGTTCACGAGCGTTTGTCCCAAGACCGGTTTGCCTGATCAAGGCACCATCACCGTGCGCTATGTGCCGGACCAGAGTTGCCTGGAGCTGAAGTCCTACAAGATGTATATGCTCGCCTATCGCAATTTGGGCATCTTTCAGGAGAACGTAGTGAATCGTTTTCTTGAGGATATTGTCCGGGCGGCTTCTCCTCGCAAGGTGACGGTTGTTGGTGACTTTACGCCGCGCGGCGGAATCTATTCGAAGATCTCGGCCAGCTATGAACGAAAAGCCTAGGGCGCAGTTCACGCACGAAGAAGAACTCGAACATGCGATCCGCGAGATCCGCGAGCGCGTGTTAGCGCGCTACCCGAGTGGCCTCTGGCACGGGTTGGAGCTTCCGGACTTCACGCCAGTGCTCGAAGCTCGCGATCAGGCCAACGCCAAGGTCGCCGCCATTGGCCGCGTGAATCCGCGCGCCGGTGGGCCCATCAATTCGCTCATCCAGGGCGGTAAGCAACTGATTGCCCGTGCGCTGGGCTGGTTTGTGCGCGATCAGGTGGATTTCAACTACGCGATGATCCGCTCGCTGGACTCGGTACTCGAGGGCCTCAACGGCATCAACCGCACCTTGAAAACCATCCCGCCCCGCTTTGATCCCCCAATCGAGGAACTGCGCCGCGAGGCCCGGGAACTGAAAGATATCCAGTCGAATTGGCTGGCCTGGCGCCGTGAGTGGGAAGACAAGCTGGCGCGGAATGAAGTGCAATTCCTACGTGCGGTCGCAGACCTGCAATCGGCCTATGCACATCGGACTGCGGTGCTCGAGCAGCGCTTTGAAGAGCGAACCGCCTCGCAGCACAAGGATTTTGAAGGTGCCCTCGAGCGTGCGAATTTCTCAATGCAGCAACGCTTCTGGAGCGAACTGGAGAAAGTGCGTGTCGAGTATGAGCGCATCATCTATGCCGAGATCCGTTCCGTGCGGCAGCGGCCTGCTCCCCTCTTGAGTCCGTCCGGTGCTGGCACGGAAGCCTCGCTCGATATCGATTGGGTGCACTTTGCCAATAAGTTTCGTGGCGATGCGCCGAAGATCGCCGAGCATTTCCGCTCCTATGTCACTCACTTCGAGGCTTGTGAACGGGTGCTCGACATTGGCTGTGGCCGTGGCGAGTTTCTATCTGCCCTGAAGGAGAAAGGCGTCAGCGGTACGGGCATCGATCTCTATGCGGAGAACATCGAAATTCTCCGCGCAGAAGGGCTCGAAGCCATCCAGGGCGACGTCTTCGAGTATCTCGATCAGCAGGGCCCCGGCTCTTTTGACGGCATTTTTTGTGCGCAGGTGATCGAGCATCTTCCGCCTGCAAAGGTCTGGGCTCTGGTGAAGGCCTGCGCGACAGCGTTGAAGCCCGGCGGCGTGATTGTCTTTGAGACGCCAAATCCGGAATGTCTCGCGATCTTCGCAACGCACTTCTACATCGACCCCTCGCACACACGTCCCGTCCCGCCGGCGCTGCTCTGCTTCTATCTCGAAGAGGCTGGCTTCGGACGCATCGATGTCCATCGTTTCGCTCCTGCCTATGAGGAGCGGCCCGAGTTGAATGCCTTGCCGGCCAGCCTGAAGGAATCCTTCTTCGGCGGTCTCGACTACTACGCTTTTGCGCGCAAGCTCTCGTAGATCTTGCGCTGCTTGGCGCCGATGGCTTCCCAGCCGTAGCGCGCTTCGACGCTCTGGCGGGCCTGTGTTTCAATCTTCGTGCGCAGTACCGCATCGCGTTGCAGGCTGCGTATGGCTTCGGCAAAGGCCTCGCCTGTTTGGCCCGCCAGATAATCTTCGCCCGCCACCAACTGCAAGCCGTTGACCCCGCCAGTGGTGGCGACAACGGCCTTGCCACAGGCCATCGCTTCCAGCACTTTGATATTGGTTCCTGCACTTGCCAACAGCGGGGCGATCACGATCTCGGCGCACGCATAAGCGGGCCGGACATCGCTGACAAACGCTTCCACTTCGATTCCCACAGCATTCAGGTCTAGAGAGACGCGTTCCTGGTAGAAGTTCAGATAGTAATCGGGATGCCGTCCTGCGATGACGTGGAGCTTCGAGCCGTACAGCCGTGGCCAGACTTCACTCACAAACCAATCGAGCGCAAGGACATTTGGAAGGTGGGCAAAGCTGCCGATGAAGAGAATCCGGCCCGGTTCCGGGGCCTGTGCTGTGGGCCGGAAGCGATCGAGATCGACGCCATTCTCAATCACTTCCACACGCTTTGCGCCGCTTACTGTCTTGCGATCCTGGTCGGACATCACGGCGACGCAATCCACCTCTTGCCAGGCGGCAGACTCAAAGACTTTCCAGCGGTCCTTCTCCAGCCGCAAATCAAACTCATCTTTCTCTGCGAGCAACTGCTCATAGAGATCGACGGTGATGTCGTGTTCCACCAGGATGGTTTTCGCAGGTGCACATTGCCCTGCATACTGCGCCATCTGCGTAAACTCCAACTGCGCAATCTGTGGCTGCCAACGTTCCTTCACCCAATGCAGCGCCGCGCGAAACGCGTCACTATCAAACTCCTCCACCGCCTTCGGACGTGGTGTGGCAAGCCGGTAATGAGTGCCTTGCCGCAAGACTTCCACCACCTCGACGCATAACTCCGCAAGTTCCGGTTCCGGCTGCAGGAACTCATCGACAAAGCTCAGCAGCACAAGCGAGTAATGCTTGGCGGCCTCCCGCATCAGATTGAACATCCGCACTGCGCCACCATGAGAAAGCGGGTAGGGGAGATAAGACGTGGCGATCAGAATGCGCGGCTTGTCGTGCGCGGCTTGCCCCGGGAAGCAGGCGAGATCCCCGCCGCCTAAAGCCAGAATGCGATCTTCCGGAAACAGGGGTTGCGCAGGGCGGTCCCAGGCAAAATAAGGCTTCTCAAAGGCGGCAAAGCGCAGCGTGTACATCGCGATGGGCGCGGGTTCCGGCACCGCAGCCAGCAGATTCGCTCGCATGACGGCGGCCTGCCACAGTCTGTCGAACACCGTGGGAGTTGCGACACTGCTCTGGATCCAGCGCAGGTAATTGTGCTCAATCGCAAGTTCAATCGAAGACGCCGCAATAAAGCGTGCCGTCGTGGATCGATGGTGGTGGATCACACGGGCATCGGCCACAAACACAGTGGGCCAACCCTGTTGCCAACCGCGCCAACCCACATCCAGATCCTCAACATAAGCAGGTCGAAAGGCTTCCTTCAGGCAGCCAATCGCCAACAATTTCCGGGTGTCATACAACGAACAGCCGCCCGACCCATAGAGAACAGGCGTATAGTTCTCTCCCGCGGCGGGCGGCAGGCAACGTACGGGGAAGTCGCGAGGAGAAACAGGTTTCCAGGCTGCTTTGCCGGTTTCCTCACGGCGCTTACCTTCTGGAAAGAAAATCTGGGCGGTGGCGCAGAAGAGATTCGGAAAGAGATCGAAGGCTCGTTGGAGGGCCGGAAAGAAGCCGTCCTCGAGCACCATGTCGTTGTTTAAGAGGCAAACATGCGTGGTGCGGGTAGCGCGAATTCCGGCATTGACGGCGCTTGCAAACGACATCGGCAGGCGTTCGACCATGACATCGACAAAGTCGTCGGCGAGCGATGCCGTATCGTCGCTCGATCCGTTGTCGACCACGATCACACGCTGGACGCCTTGCTGGGCCCGGATCTGTGGCAGCAGTTGTTCGAGTAAGTGCCGCCCTTGCCGGGACGGGATCACGACCGTGATTCCAGGCTCGAGTTCCGGCGCCTTCTCACTCCGCAACGGCTTTGTCTCGAGCGCCTTGCGGCGGCTCGCCAGCCACGCATAGAGTGGCCGCTCAAAGCTCGATGGATTTTTGAGGCGCCACCAGTAGGTGAAGAGCGGACCTTCAATGCGCGTCTGGGAGACCAGAAAATTGCGGGTGCGCCACAGACCATGGCGAATCATTTGCGGCAGCCCCCGCAGATGCATCGGAAAGTATCCGTAATTCTCGTTGAAGAAATAGACCTTGGTGGGAGCGATCCGGATCCCCGCCCAGCGCATCTTCCAATACGGTTGCCGGGGTTGCACCAGAATGCAGTTGAAGCGGATCCGATGTGGGCCGATATGCCAGCGAATGCGGGCCAGGTTGGTCTCAAAGGCTTCAAAGGGATGCCAGGGAATCCAATGGCAAGCAACTTCCGGCTTGAACTCCGACACCAGATAGACCGGCAAATCGAGGCCAGCCATCTTCTCGACTTCTTCGACAAACTGATCGATCAGGTCTTGCGAACCACTGGCGAAAGCGAGCTTGATCTCAGATGAGTCGGCGCCAGTCGGCATGGTCGAGGCTACCTTCCGTCGCGCGGCGAGCGTAACTCAGCGCCTGCATCGAGAACACAGTGGAAACAGGATTGACATGAGGCGTGAGTTCACCATACCGGGAACCAAAGGCAAAGCCACCGTCCAGGTGCTTGTCGTTGCTGGCGTATTGGAAGTTCTCGATTCGCTCTACCTCAGTTGCTGCGGGCTGCCCACCGCTCAACAATCGCAGGCGGAGCAACTGCGCGCAAACATCGCTGCGCAGGAATTGAGGGGCAATCCGGTCCCGTAACGATTCGGCTTCGGCCAGCGCGCTGGAGAAGGTTTCCGCCACTTCCTTGCGGTCGATGACCGGGCGAAGCCCTTCGAGGAAGTAAGCCCAGGCATGCAGCCGGTCCATCTTCTTGGTTTCGTCCACTTCGTTGTCGAGCGTCTCGCGATAGCGCCGCAGGGAGAATGAAAGCATCTTCTCGTAGGAATCGCGGAATGCCGCGTCCCCGGTCTCGAGACTGAGATCGAGCCAGGCCAAAGCCGCCTTCAACTGGAAGGCGCCAGGCATCCGGCTCCACCAGATCTCATAGGGAGCTGGACTTTTACACGGCAGGAGCACGATGGGATGAAAGCCGGACAGCGCACGGAAATCGCGTTCCATCGCTACACCCGTCTGTTGCGCGTAGTTGAGGTAAATCTCCGACTGAGTGATGCGATAAAGCCACAGTAGGCCACGGGCGATGATCCCGCAATCGAAGAAGTAGCTATAGCGGCCTGTGGACCCCAGCTCAAAGGGCATCGTCTTCAATTCGTCTTGCCAGGCCTCTGCGATGAGAAAATCAGCCGCGCGTTTTGCTGCTTCGAGAAAACGAGAAGCGCCACTTTCTTCAAATGCGAGGCAGAGCCCGCTGAGAGCATAGCCAGTGATTTCAGTTGAGATGGGTAAATTGACGCCAAGGTCGGTGCGGCGGTAGCGCGACACCCCTCCACTGATCTCCTGGATTCCCGACTCCAATAGCCAATCCCCAGCCCGCGTGATCCGATTCGATTCCTTCAGGTCCAACTCAAGATTATACTTGGCCTGCACGCGGATCGAGTTCTCGAGATTTGTGGTGTGTGCGCCGGTCACAGGTGGGCTTTCCGGGCCACTGCGGACTGATTTCGCACGGGCTTCCCGGCGCCGTTTGTTTGCATGCGCACGCAATAGAGTCATGGCTTTCGCGATCGGGTGCCGCTTCGGCGATAGAATTGGTCCCAAATTTGCTAGAAGGTTAGATTGAGAGCCGGATTGATCCCCACCAACGCATCTCCCGCTGCGGCAGCTCTTGTGCCGGGGCGGGAATTGGGTCCGATGGGTTCGTCTGGAGCTCTTGAGTGCAACCCGCAGCCCGTTTCCCGCGTCCCCCCGTCGAACCGCTATAATATTGGGTTAGTCTCACCTGATCCAACCTTAGGAAAAATGTTGATTTACCAGCTTCTCGTAGGCCTCTGTGTGTTTGCGTGCTTGGGTTCAGCCCAAGACTTCTATACAGGCCAGGCCGCCCGCCTCATCATCGGGCAAAAAAACTTCACCGCACAATACCCTGGTAGCAGTGCTACCCAGTTGGGCGCCGCGGGGGGCGTTGCCATTGCTGGCGACCGTCTCTATGTTGCCGATTCCAGCCGGATCGGCGCCGCACCAGCCAACCATCGGGTTGTCGTTTACGACGGCGTCTCGAGCTTTGTTCCAGACCCGGACGTCGTACCGCCGCAAGGGCCGCGTTGTCCCGCTTGCGTTGGCGTGGGCACCATTGTCCTCGGCCAGCCGAACTTTGAAGTGGCTCCAGAGAATGTTTTCCCCACCAAGGTTGCCGCCACCACCATGCGTTTGGCCACGGCTGTCGCCTCGGACGGCAAAGTGCTTGCCGTTGCCGACACCGACTTTAACCGGGTGTTGATCTGGCGTAATCTCCCCACTTATAACGGTCAGCCAGCCGATCTCGTACTGGGGCAAGCCGCGCTCGATAAGCTGCGCCCGGTTGCTACCGACAACAAGTCGCTGCGCGGTCCGCAGGGGGTTTGGATTCAGGATGGCAAGCTCTTTGTTGCCGACACGCAAAATCATCGCGTCCTCATCTGGAACCGGATTCCGACGACAAACGACCAGCCTGCCGACGTCGTGTTGGGGCAGCCCAATTTTACGGTCGTTCCCCAGGTCGATCTCACCAAGGCCACTGTCGATCCGCAAGCGAAGAATCTGTTGAACCCGGTATCGGTATCGAGTGATGGCCGCCGTCTCCTGGTTTCTGATCTGGGCCACAACCGCGTGTTGGTGTGGAACTCCATTCCCACTGCCAACCAGACGCCCGCCGATCTGGTTCTCGGGCAGCCGGACTTTACCAGTGCTGTCGCCAACAACGTCACGGTGCTGTGCGATTCGAATGGGACCGATGAAGATGGGAATCCTACCTATCCCGGCCGCTGTGCCTCGACCCTTAGCTTTCCCCGTTTTGCCCTCAGTGATGGAGAACATTTCTATGTCGCCGATGGTGGCAATGATCGCGTTCTTGTCTACAACACGATTCCGACCACCAATGGCGCCCGGGCCGACGCCGTACTCGGACAGCGCTCCGATACTTTGAACCTGACCAGCGACAGCGCTTTCCCGAACTTCGTTTCAGCTGCTGACGTCATCCGTACTCCTACCTCCCTGGCCTGGGATGGTTCCAACCTGTATGTTGCCGATCCCTACAACCGGCGCGTTCTGGTCTTTACCCCGGCGCCTCGCCTGATTAGCGATACCGGTGTTCGCAATGCCGCCAGTCGCGAAGTGTTCGCCGTCGGATCGGTTGCTTTTGGTGGCGTTGCTACCGAGGGCGAAACGGTCACGATCAAGATCAACTACGACGAGAACGACACCGACAACACGAGCTACACCTTCAAGTTCGCCAAGGACAATACGCTGGCCGACGCGATCAATACGTTGGCCAATGACATCAATACGAAGAACGGCGGCAACGCAAATGTAGTGGCCACGGCGGTGTTGCGCAGTGACTTTTTTGCTCTTGCTCTCACGGCTCGTGTTGCTGGAGAAGCCGGGAACGAGATCACCTACAGCGCTGAAGTCGCAGCCGTGAAGGAAGGGGACACACCCAAAACGGCTGTCCAGGCTGCAGGCGCAAATCTTGCCGGTGGTGGGGATGCGGCACAGGTTGCTCCAGGAACCATCGTCTTTGTTCTTGGCGACGGATTCACCGACCAAACCGCCTCGATTCCGATGGACTCTGCAGCTTGGCCGCGCGGTCTGGCGGGGGTCGAAGTCTTCTTTGACGGCATCTCGGTGCCGATCCAAGCGGTCTCCCCAACCCGAATTACCGCCCAGGTGCCCGTTGAGTTGGGCGATACTACGGCATCCAACGTTTGGGTTCGTTCTGTCTTTTCCGACGGCACGGTGAAGTACAGTGCTCCAGTGGGCGTTCCGATTGTTCCTTACAATCCAGGCATCTTTGCCGAGGAAGGCACCGATCCCCGTGTCGGCGTCGTCACTCACTACTCCAGCGCTGCCACCGCCACTGTTTCAATCGATGGTACGGCCGTTAAGGATGACGTCGGCGTCATCACCATCAACAATCGCAGCTACAGCTATACGGTGCAGGAGAGCGATGTCGATGAGAATGACAACACGAAAGCAAATCGGATTCTTTTTGAGAAGTTGATTGAGGCGATCAATGCGGGAAGCGGCGATCCGGAAGTTTACGCCTTCCCTAGCGGTTATTACACTCGCATCCGCCTGCAGTCCAAGAAGTTTGGCCCGGATGGAAATGGAACGCCGATTACGGCCACCAGCACGACGGTCCAGAATCTGGACACCGACACGACAAACGATAAGGTCGCCAGTGTGATTCTCACTGCCTTCAACAGCGAGTTGTGTTGCGCCAATGTTGCGGGTGCGCCGGTGACGGAAGAAAATCCTGCCGTTCCAGGAGAGACGATTGTCGTTCTCGCCACTGGCCTCGGTGCGATCTATCCGGAAGTGGCCAACAACTCCTTCTACACGGGCTATGCTTATGCCGGTGAAGAAATGAACCAGCCCCTGGAGTTTGTCGACGCAATGGCCGGCCTTAAGACCGCGAATGTCCTATTCGCCGGTCTGAAAGTCGGGTTGATTGGCATCTACGAAGTTCATCTCGAACTGAATACCGATCTCGACACCAACCCGACCACCCAACTGTACATCGCTCAGAGTGCCTACAGGAGCAACATCGTCACCTTTGCCGTGAAGAACGCGAAGAAGGATGCGGCCAACCAGTAGCTAAACGATCTCGTAAGGTTTGAGCCGGAGGCCGCGAATGATTTCTTTCGCGGCCTCTGTCTTTTCCGGCAGGACGTAGAAGAAAACTCCGGTCCGTTCTGTGCGAAAGATCAAGCCGCCGGTATAGGTGTCGAGCTCAATCGCGTAATCGATTCCTTGTGCCGTAAAGGCTTCTTCGAGCGGGAGGGCTTCGCGCAGTTTCTTCGCGATATAGACGAGGTCAAGTTCCGCCTCGCCAAAAAACTCCGGGTCTTGCTTCACTGGTGTTCGGAACTCCTAGGACATCCGCGCCAGAATGGCGTCTTTCGATCCGGCCTGCTTCTGGTCGTACCAGGCCAGATATTCCTCGCCCATGATTTCCAGATTGGCAAAGGCCTGAGGATTGACAAAGGATTCGCGCAATTGCGGCAGAATCGGACGCAAGCGGAGGTAGCAAAGCAACAGTTCGGCCCCAGACTGAAAAAAGAGCTGCTTGTTCAGCAGGCCTGCGGTCAGAAAGCTCGCCACCATTTCGTAGTAGCTTGTCACCTGCCGCATATAGGTGTTTTCGGACGATCCTGGAGGGGCAATGCTGCCAAATTCTTGCATTGTTTTCGGACGAAAACTGCGGGCATACCAGTCCCGTGCGGTCCGCATCCGTTCTTCGCGGCGGATTTCGTACAGGCGTAGAATCAGATTCGCGTCTTCGTGTGTAGCTTGCGTGGCCATCTTCTCAAATATCTCATAGGCGATTTTCACTGAGAACATTTGCGGCAGACCGCAACTACTCCAGAAGATGACCGCCGGCACCAGTAGCGTGAGGAACGAGCAAGAAGAACTTCTTTGGTTGGCGTTACGGATGACGCCCCAACTCGGCACACGCCGTTCTGTCGATCTTGTCGAAAGATTTGGTTCGCCAGGGGCGATTTTTCAGATGGAGGCCCGTGAGCTGGAGGGCGCGGGTCTTTCCGCGAGCGTAGCCCGTTCCATCGAGGCGGGTTCAGCCATTGAAGAGGCCCTCGAACAACAGCGGCTGATGCGCGCGACAGGGACGGAGATTCTCACCTACTATGACGATCGCTACCCTTCACTCCTCCGCCAGATCTACGACCCGCCCCTTCTGCTCTTTACTCGTGGCAGGCTGGAACTGCTGGCCGAACCCTGTGTGGCCGTGGTGGGCACCCGCAGGCCCTCCCCTTATGGCACCAACGTTGCTGACCGCTTTGGCCGCGAACTGGCGAAGGCAGGTCTTACCATCGTGAGTGGCTTGGCGCGCGGCATCGATACGGCGGCGCACACCGCAGCACTCGCCGTCCAGGGCAACACCATTGCGGTGCTGGGATGTGGAGTGGATGTCACCTATCCTGCAGAAAACAAGAAGCTGGCTGCTCAGATCCAGCGTGAGGGGCTCGTGCTGAGTGAATATCCGCTGCGCACTCCTGGTTATCCGCAGAACTTTCCGGTCCGGAATCGGATCGTCAGTGGGCTTAGCTATGGCGTGTTGATTGTGGAGGGGGCGCAGTACTCTGGTTCGGCCATTACCGCGCGGGTCGCGCTCGATCAGGGCAGGGAAGTCTTTGCAATCCCCGGCAACATCACTTCGAAGCAAAGCTGGGGGCCTAATTTGTTGATCCGGCAAGGCGCTCGCTTGGTGCAGGAGCCCAGCGACGTGCTGTGCGATCTTCCGCTCGAGGCGCGCCGGAACTTGCAATTGCGCGGCCCGCAGCGATTGCTCGATGAAGAGACAACCCACCCGCTGCAATCGCTCCGGGCCCAGGTGATTGTTGCCATTCCCTATGACAACCCCATCTCAATCGACGAGTTGGCGAACCAGCTCGGTTCAAACGGGATGGCGAACTTTTCTGACCTGATCTCCATCCTGTTTGAACTGGAACTGGACGGCCAGATCCGGCAACTAGCGGGTAAAACCTATACCCGCGTCTGGCACTAGAATTCGATTTCGACTTCTTCGGGCACTGCTACCGGGGTCTTGCCTGTCTTCTTGGCCGTCTTTGTCGCTGCCTTCTTCGTCGCGCGTCGAGCCTTGGTCGCTTTCTTTGCAGCTTCGGGCCCTCCTTGATCGAGAATCTGCTGCGCACGCGCAGCCAGGAGCTCAAAGGCCTGCTCTGGAGTCATCGTCATCGGATCGCTGCCGCGAGGTACGGTTGCGTTCACCTCACCATCGGTGATGTAGGCGCCGTAGCGTCCGCTCAGCAACTTGACGCCCTTCGAATTCAGTGGGTTGATGCCAAAATCCTTGAGCGAGGTCTGTTGCCGGGTCATGCCGCCACGTCCGCGTGCCTTCGGCTGGCGGATGAGTTCCATCGCTTCCTCTAACGTGACATCGATGGGAGACAGGTTGGCGGGCAAACTCCGCGTTTCGCTCCCACTTTGTACGTAGGGGCCAAAGCGGCCGTTGGCTGCAATCACTGGTTCATTGGTTTCGGGGTGTGTGCCCAGGGTTTTGGGCAAAGCAAGCAGCTTACAGGCGTGGACCAGATCGACATCCTTCAGGTCCGTTCCTTGCACCAGAGAGGCCATTTTCGGCTTGGCTCCGTCGCGGCCATCGCCCATCTGGACATAAGGACCGTAGCGGCCCACCTTGAGGAAGATGGGCATTCCGAGATCGGGATGCAAGCCGAGGCTCTCCGGCTCTTTGCTTGCCGTTTCCAGCATTTCCAGCGCCTTGTCGAGCGTCAACTCGTCGGGCGGCATCTCATCCTGTACACTCGCGCGGCGTTCGCCGTCGCTGATGAAGGGGCCGTAGCGGCCAATGCGGACTTCGACCTTTTTCCCTTCCCACTCTCCCAGCGGCAGGCCGTTGATGATGCGGGGGTCGATTTCTTTTTCGCCGTGCTGCACCAGGTCTTTCAATCCCGGCAGTGCGTCCCCAAAGTAGAAGGCCTTCAAATAAACCGTGCTTTGCTCTTCGCCGCGCGAAATCGCGTCGAGATCGTCTTCGAGATTCGCGGTGTACTTGTAATCGATGAAATTTGCGAAATGCTGTTCCAGCAGGCCCACCACACCCATTGCCGTAAAGGTTGGCACGAGCGCAGTCCCTTTTTTGAAGGCGTAGCTGCGGTTGAGCACCAGTTCGACGATGGAGGCCCAGGTGCTGGGGCGTCCGATGCCAAGCTTTTCCAATTCCTTGATGAGCGAACCTTCGGTAAAGCGATTTGGCGGCTGCGTGGAGCGCTCGAGGGAATCGGCTTTCAACGTCTTCAGCCCGTCACCTTGCGCCATCTGGGGCAGAACACGAACCTGATCGCTCTGGTTCTCGTCATCGGATTCCTCGGCATAGGCCTTGAGAAATCCAGCAAATTCAATTACTTTGCCGCTGGCGCGCAAGGTCGCATCGCCTGCTTCCACCAGCACCGTCGTATTGGTGCCGCGCGCATCGGCCATCTGGCAGGCCACGGTGCGCTTGTAGATGAGGTCGTAGAGCCGGAAGGCTTCCTGCCCGAGCGAGGCCTGCACTACCTCAGGAGAGGTGAACTTGTCACCAGCTGGGCGAATGGCTTCGTGTGCTTCCTGGGCGTTCTTTACCTTGGTCTCGTAGGTACGGACGGACGGCGACAGATATTCCTTGCCGTATTCGGCGGTGATCAGCGAACGCGCGGCACGAACGGCTTCTTCCGACAAGGAGGTCGAGTCGGTACGCATATAGGTGATGTAGCCGTTTTCGTACAACTGCTGGGCGACCTGCATGGTGCGCTTGGCCGAGAAGCGGAGCTTCGAGTTCGACTCCATCTGCAAACTACTGGTGACAAACGGAGCGGCCGGCCGCTGGATGAAGGGCTTTTGTTCGACACTCTTGACTGAAACCGGCCCAGCCTCGAGAAGCTTGACCACTCGTTCGGCACCCGCCTGGTCGAGCAACACCAATGCATTCGGGTCGTCCAGTTTGCCGGTGTCCGGATTGAAATCCTTGCTGGTGGCAACCCGCTTACCTGCGATCTGCAGCAATTCCGCTTCAAAAGAGGGTTCGGCCCCCGGCTTTTGCAGCTTCGCCTTGACGCCCCAATAGGCCGCACTCCGGAAGCGGATGCGTGCCCGTTCCCGCTCCACCAATAAGCGGACGGCAACGCTCTGCACGCGGCCGGCGCTCAAACCAGGAGCCATCTTCTTCCAAAGCAGCGGGCTGACTTCGTATCCGAAGAGCCGGTCGATGATGCGGCGTGTTTCCTGAGCCCGCACCAGATCCTCATCGATATCGCGAGCATGCTCCAGCGAATTCTGGATCGCGTCCTTCGTAATTTCGTGAAAGACCAGACGCCGCGTCGGGATCTTGGGCTTCAGCACTTCGCGCAGATGCCAACTGATCGACTCCCCTTCGCGGTCTTCGTCAGTTGCGAGGTATAAGAGGTCGGAAGTCTTCAGGAGGTCTTGCAACTCCTTGACCTGATCCTTCTTGTTCTTGGGGACTACATAAACTGGTTCGAAGTTCTGATCGACATTGACACCCAATCGCGCCCAGGATTCCTTCTTCAACTTGGCCGGAACCTCTGAGGCGTTCTCCGGCAGGTCCCGTACGTGTCCCATCGACGCGCGCACGATGAAGTCCTTCCCGAGGAATTTCGTGATTGTTTTCGCTTTCGTCGGGGACTCGACGATGACCAGTGACTTCGCTGCCATTACTGAATTTGACCGTTCTGATGGATTCTGCCGCACGGGCCACCCTGAAATCTCCGCACCCGTCCGACTACCGAAGAGTGTACAACGGAATTGAACCATGCCCGATTTCAGCCCCCTTTGCCCAAACTGTACGGATGGGTTGATCATTCCTCGAAAGTCCGTCGACGGGAAGCCTTTCTACGGTTGCAATCGATTCCCTCGATGCGGCTTTACCTCAAAGTTTCAACCTCGGAATGAGCCCTGCCCCCATTGCTCCAGCGCCTACTTGCTCGAGAAACCGGTGCGGAAGGTGCTTTGGGCTGTCTGCCCCAACCGGGACTGCAAGTTTGAGCGGCGACTGAGCGCGTTCTAGCGCCCTTCCCAATTACCCTAGCGTCTGCTAACTTAGTATTCGCTAGTATGTCTTTGCTTCCTCGTCTCAGCAGTCAACAGCGTCGTTGCGCGATTCTGGATGCAGCCATCCGGCTTTTTTCCGGACGTGGCTTCCGCGGGGTCACCACCCGGGAGCTAGCGGCCAGTGTCGGCGTGAGTGAACCCGTTCTTTATCAACACTTTCCAAGTAAGAAAGATCTGTATACGGCGATTCTCGAAGCTTCGAAAGATCAGGGTTATGTGGATGCGCTCTCTGGGCTGGCACGTGTAGCAAGCGGCAGTGACGATCGCGAGTTCTTCACTCATCTGGCGCGCGAAATGATTGTCTGGCACGAAACGAAGCCGGAGTTGATTCGCCTGAAGCTGTTCTCGGCGTTGGAAGGGCACGAGAGCATGGACGAACTGAACGAGAAGCAGCATAAGCCTTTCCTCGACATCATTACTGGCTACATCCAGCGCCGCATTGAGGAGGGAGCCTTCACCGGGGTCCAGCCTCTGGGGGCGGCTCTCGCCTTCTGCGGCATGATCGGCCAGTATTGCCAAAACACAATTCTCTTCAAGTCGCCGCTCTGCTCCACGATCGAACGGGAAGAGATGGTGAACTTGACTGTCCAAATTTTCTTAAACGGAATCGTTGAAAAAAATTCATGAAATTGTTTTACTTTGTAGTTCCTGCCCTACTACTCCTGTCGGCGTGCGCAAAGAAAGAAGATCCCAAGGCTAAAGCTCCTGTGGCACCAGAACCAGTTCAGGTTCGCGTGCAACAGGCCGTAGCTCGCACTCTCGATAAGTCCATCGATGTGACTGGGTCGCTCGACGCGGATGAAACCGTCAACCTCAGTTTTGAAATCGCCGGGCGCGTCTCCCGCTTCCGGGTCGACTTTGGACAACTGGTGAAAAAGGGCGACATCATCGCCGAACTGGATCCGCGGGATTCCGAATGGGCTCTTGAGCGTGCCAAGGCCAATGTCAGCCAGTTGGCGGCCCGTCTCGGCATGAAGAAATGGGATGATCCCTATCCCACCTCGACGGCGGCTATCCGCCAGGCGCAGGCGAATCTGGAGGACGCGAAGTCGAAATACGATTCGGCCGCTAAATTAGTGCAAAGCGGTGACATCTCGAAGGAACGGGCTGTTGAGTTGCAGAAGACCCTGCAGGCACGGCAGGCGATGATCGACGCGACTAATGACGAGCTGAATATGATGATTGCCCAGCTCCGCGCGCAGAAGGCCGATCTGGAGATTGCCACCAAGCGCCTCTCCGACAACGTGATTCGCGCGCCCTTCGACGGCGGCATCAGCGCAAAGCTGGTGAGTCCGGGCCAGTACATCAAGGAAAATACGGCGGTCGCCACGCTGGTGAAGACGAGTCCGCTGCGCTTGCGGGTGGAGATTCCGGAGACCTATTCGGCGCTCATTCGCCCTGGCAGCGTGGTGACCTTTACAACCGATGCGGCGCCGGGCAAAGAGTTCAACGCCAGCATCCAAAAGTTGAACCCGAGTTTTGACTCCAAGAATCGGACGCTGCTGGCGGAATCGAAGATTCCGGCCAGCGACCCCCGTCTGCGTCCGGGCACTTTTGTGCAGGTCAAGCTGGTCACCCAGCGCGCCGAGCAAGTGGTGATGGTGCCCAAGCAAGCCATCTACTCGGTGGCCGGGCTGAGCAAGGTGTACGTGGTGCGCAACGGCAAGGCGGTGGAAGTGAAGATTCCTCCTGCTGCTGAGATCGACGGTTGGGCAGAAGCCCCTGCCGGCACCATCCAGCCTGGGGACTCGATCGCCGTGAGCAACCTGCTCAACCTCGTCAACGGCGTGAGTGTGAAGACCCTCTAGGGAACAGCCATGCAGAAACTCGCTGAAATTTGTATCAAACGCCCTGTCTTTGCCACCATGCTGATTCTGGCCCTGGTGGTGTTGGGTGCTGCTTCCTACATGAAGCTCGGTGTGGACTTCTTCCCGAAGGTGGAATTCCCCTTTGTGACGGTGACCACCCAGTTGCCGGGCGCGGCTCCCGAAGAAGTGGAAAGCCAGGTCACCAAACGCATTGAGGAGGCGGTCAATACCATCTCCGGCATCGATGAACTGCGCTCGACCTCGAGCGAAGGCAACTCGCTGGTTTCGATCCAGTTCACCCTCGAGAAAGATGGCGAAGTGGCGGCCCAGGAAGTGCGCGACAAGGTCAATCAGGTGCTGAACCAATTGCCCCGGGACGCCAAGCAACCCGTGATCCAGAAGGTGGCGACCGATGCCTCGCCCGTGATCAGCGTGGTGGTGAGTTCGCCGCGTGAGATCCGCGAGACCACCAAGCTGGTGGACGACCTGATCAAGAAGAATATCGAAAGCTTGAACGGCGTCGGCGAAGTCCGCTTTGTCGGTGACCGCACCCGCCAGATCCAGGTGATCCTCGATGGCGAAAAGCTGTACAGCTACAACCTGAACGTCGACCAGATTCGTGCTGCGTTGGCGGCGCAGAATGTGGAAGTTCCGGGGGGCCGTGTCGATCAGGGCGCTCGGGAAGTGAGTCTGCGAACCCTCGGACGCCTGCTGCGTCCCGAAGAATTCGCCAACATCATCATCGGCACGCTGAATGGTGCACCGATTCGCGTGCGCGATGTGGGCCGGATTGTCGATGGTGTCGAAGAGCCCCGTTCGCTGGCCCGCCTCAACGGCGTGGCTGCGGTGGTGCTCGAAGTGCGCAAACAAGCCGGAACCAACACGCTCGACGTGATTAGCGTGATTAAGGAGCGCATCGGCGGCTTACAGACATCGGGGCTCATTCCTCGGGACCTCGAGATCAATTACTCACGCGACCAGAGCGACTTCATCAAGGGCGCCTTTGAAGCGGTGCAGGCGCATCTTGTGGAGGGTGGACTTTTTGCCGCGATCGTCGTGCTGTTGTTTATCCGCAGTTGGCGCGCGACACTGATCGCGGCGCTCGCCATTCCCACCTCGATCATCTCCACTTACACCCTGATGTACGTGATGGGCTTTACGCTGAACCAGATCTCGATGTTGGCGCTGGTGTTGATGGTGGGGATCGTCATCGACGACGCGATCGTCGTGCTGGAGAATATCTTCCGCTTCCAGGAAGAGAAGGGCATGGGCCCGGTGGAGGCAGCCATTGAAGGAACGCGCGAGATTGGTCTCGCCGTGCTGGCGACGACGCTGAGTCTTGCGGTGGTCTTCATGCCGGTGGCGCTCATGACGGGCATCGTCGGCCGCTTCATGTCGAGCTTCGGCTTTACCGCTGCTTTTGCAATCATGGTCAGCCTGCTGGTGAGCTTCACGCTGACGCCGGCCTTGTCGGCCAAATTCCTCAAAACGAAGCCAAATACCGGCCACAACAGCACCAAGGAAGGGTTGCTCTTCAAGGTGGTCTCCCGGCCTTACATGGGTTTGCTCGACTGGAGCATGTCGCACCGCTGGGTGATCATCGTCATTTCCGCCGTGGTCATCTACACCACCGGACCGCTGTTCATGAGCATGGGTAAGGACTTCCTGCCCGTCGATGACCAGAGCTACTTTGAGGTGACGGTGAGAACGGCTCCGGGTTCCTCGCTCGAGGGCACCACCAATGCAATGAATAGCGTCGAAGGCGAACTGAAGAAGCTCCCGGGCTTGAAGTATCTGCTCACCACGATTGGCGCCGATATCCAGAAGCGCGTCGATCGCGGCAGCATCATCGTGCAACTGGTGCCGCCCGAGAAGCGTGAGTTCAGCCAGCAGCAATTGATGGAAAAGACGCGTGCGATGATGAAGCCCTTCTCGAAGGACATGATTGTGGGCGTGCAGTTGCCGGCCCTGATTTCGGGCGGCGCGAGCGATCGCGATCTGCAGTATTACGTCCAGGGCCCGGACCTCGCTCAGTTGGAGCGTTACTCCCGCGCCATCATGACGAAGCTGGCCGAAGTGCCCGGTGTGGCTGATCTCGATATGTCCTATGAGCCTGGCAAGCCGGAACTGCGCGTCGACATCAATCGCGACAAGGCTGCCGACCTCAACGTCAGCGTCAACAGCATCGCCACGGCTTTGCGCACGCTGGTTGCCGGGGACTCCCAGGTGACCACCTATCGCGAGGGGGACGATCGCTATGACGTCCAACTGCGCGTCGATAAGAACTTCCGCAATTCGCCGCAAGCGTTGAACCGGCTGTTTGTCCCTTCGACCACCTTGGGCAATGTGCCAGTGTCGAACGTGGCCAGTCTGATTGACGCGACCGGCCCCACGGCCATTGACCGCTACAACCGGCAGCGGCAGATCATGATCCAGGCGAACATTGCCAAGGGTGGGTCCTTGTCAGACGCGCTGGCAGCGACGCAGAAGATTGTCAACGATCTGAACATGCCGCCGCAATACGCCACCGGTACGGTGGGCCGCAGTAAGGAGTTTGGCAAGGCGGGGGTCAGCTTCATCGGCGCCTTCCTGCTCTGCTTCATCTTCATGTACATGATTCTGGCGGCGCAGTTTGAAAGCTTCCTTGACCCGATTACGATCCTGCTCAGCCTGCCGCTCAGCGTGCCCTTCGCGCTCTTGAGCTTGAAGCTGGCCAATGAGAACTACAACATCATCTACACCTCAGTCGGAATCCTGGTGCTCTTCGGAATCGTGAAGAAGAATTCGATTCTACAGGTGGACCATATCAAGCGTCTGCGAGAGGAAGGGCTCCCTCGGGCCCAGGCGATTCTGAAGGGTTGCGAAGACCGTCTCCGCCCGATTCTGATGACTACTGCCGCGCTCGTTGCCGGTATGTTGCCGCTTGCCTTTGGCGGCGGCGCGGGCGCCGGCACTCGCCGTACGGTCGCGATCGTCGTCATCGGGGGGCAGACCATGTGTCTGCTGCTCAGCTTGCTGGTGACGCCGGTGGTCTATTCGCTGTTCGATGATATGTCAAACTGGCATCTGTTCTCGCGCCTGAATCGAATCTTCAAGCGTCGCGCGGCGAAGGAAGTCTTTGCGAGTCTGCTGAGTTTAGTGCTGTTCGCATCGGTTGGTTTTGCTGCGGAAACTCCGGCCCGCGTGGGTGTGAGCGCCGGGCAGAAGAAGCTGATGTTAAAGGACGCCATCGAGATGGCCATGCAGAACAATCTCGAGATCCAACTCGAGAAGACGAACACGGTGATTGCCCGCAGCCAGTATCGCCAGACCTTCGGCGTCTGGGATTTTACGCTCGGCTACAAACCGGCGTTCAACTATAATGTCACGCCCACATCGAGTGTGCTGCAAGCTGCCGATGGACGTCTGGTCGATCGGAACTTTACGAATAACTTCGGCGCCACCCAGCGCCTCCCCTGGAATGGCACTCGCTTTGATGCGGCCTTCAACAATAGCCGGATCAACACAACGAACCCATTTACGGGCTTGAATCCTTATCTGCAGTCGAGCCTTTCGCTGACCCTGACGCAGCCCTTGTTGCGTGGCAGAAAGATTGACAATGACCGGAATCTGATTCGCGTCCGCCGCAAGCAGGTGGATATCAGCGATGTGGATTATGAACTGCGCGTGATCAATGTGGTGACGCTGGTGACGCAGGCCTATTGGGATCTGGTGGCGGCGCGGGAAGACATCAATGTCCAGAAGCAGAGTGTCGACCTGGCCAAAGATCAGTATGAGAGAAGCAAGCGCCAGATCGACGCGGGCACTCTTGCGCCAGTGGAACTCTCGGCTGCGCTTGCCGAAATGGAGCGCCGCCAGGACACTTATTACGCCAGCATCGGCTTTCTCACCGAGGTCGAGAACAATCTGAAGAGCCTGCTGGCTGGTGGCCGCGATCAGTCGATCTGGGATGACGAGATCATCCCGATTGAAACGCGTAGTCTCGCGCCTCCGGCGGTGGATGATCTGAAGACCGCTGTGCGGGACGCCATCCAGCGCCGTCCGGAACTGAAGAATCTGCGGCTGCGTCTCGAGTCGAACGAGTACCAGAAGGATCTGGCCCGCAATCAACTGCTGCCCGCGGTGAATCTGACGGGGGGGTATCTCAGCACGGGTCTTGCCGGTGTGGTGAACAATGCACCCAATCCGTTCACCTCGTCCGGGGCCGCACAGTTGGACAGAATCAACAAGCTTTCGCAGCTTGCCGGACTCGAGCCGCTGCCTGCAGCCATCGGAAGTAGTGTGCCGGGCAGCTTCATCGGCGGCTACGGCACCACGCTCAATAATCTGTTTGGCAACAACTATACAAGTTGGCAAGCCGGGATTCAGGTGGACTGGACCCTGCGCAATCGTGCGGCCAAGGAGAATCTGGTGCAGACCAATCTGACGGATCGCACACTGGTTCTGCAACGGACGCGCAGCGAGCAGCAGGTGGAGGCGGAGGTTCGCAATTCGCTGCAGTTCTTGCGAACGGCGGAACAGCGGATTGTCGCAGCCGAAGCCAGCGCCAGCGCGGCCAAGGAGAAACTGGACAGCGAACAGCGGCTGTTTGAAACAGGTGAAAGCACAAACTTCTTAGTGCTGACGCGCCAGAACGAATATGCCGATTCGCAACGCCGCGGCTTGGTGGCAAGGCTCGATTTCAATAAGGCGATTGCCCGTCTCGAACAGGCGCTGGGAGCCACGCTCGAGACCCATCAGATTTCCTTGCAGTAATCACAGGATCATCACATGTTTTCCACAGCTTCTCCACGCGGGGGAGTGCCAAACTATGGCTGTACGCGATGAATGTAGCTGACATCGCCTTCCAGAAAGGCCTACCCGCAAATCTTGAGGCCGAGCGCTTGACGCTCGGCGCCGTCCTGGTGGACCCCGCTCAGTTTCCGCTGGTGGGTGGCGAACTGACGGCAGAAGACTTCAGTCTCGAGTCACACCGCCGCATCTTCCAGCGCATGAGCGAATTGGCCGAGCGCGGCGAGCACATCGATCGCATTGCGCTGGCCAACGAGCTGATGCGCCATTCGGAGCTGGAAGGCGCAGGCGGCCTGAGCTACCTGATGAGCCTGGACGAAGGGCTGCCGCAACTGCTCAACGTCTTTGGCTACGTCAAAATCGTCCGCGAGAAGTCGACGCTGCGCAAGATCATCTTCACCGCGCAGAGCGTGATGGACAAGGCTTTCTTGGGCGTCGACGAGGCGAATCACATTCTCGCCGAGGCCGAAGAGTCCTTCCTCAATGTCGGCGCGGCGCGTGGCAAGAACACGCTGGCTACGCCAACCGAGATCATCGACGAGATTGGTCTCGATCAATTTCTCGATCCCAGCAATCGCATTAAGGGCGTCTCGACCGGCTTTACGAAGCTGGACGAGATGACAGGCGGCTTTCGTGAAGGCGAACTGATCATTCTGGCCGCGCGCCCCGCCATGGGCAAGACCGCCTTTGCGCTGAACATTGCGCAGCATGTCTGCGGGCCGAAGGTGAACAAGGCGGTGGCGGTGTTCTCGCTCGAAATGTCAAAAGAGAGCCTGCTCACTCGTATGGTTTGCGCCGCGGCGCGCGTGGACCAGCATCGCTTCCGCACCGGCTTTCTGGGCGATGATGAGCGGCGTCAGCTTGCGGTGGCGGCGACGGATTTGATGGATGCTCCGCTTTATCTCGACGATTCGCCGGGCATCAACATGATGGACATCCACGCGAAGCTACGCCGCGTGCAGGCCGAGCGTGGCCTTGGGCTTGTCGTCATCGACTACCTGCAACTCATGCAGGCTCGCGGCTCGCACGATAGCCGTACGCAGGAAGTCAGCTCGATCTCGCGCGGCATGAAGTTGCTCAGTAAGGAACTGCGTGTTCCGATTCTGGCTCTGAGTCAGTTGAGCCGTGCGCCGGAAACACGTCCCGGCGACCACCGTCCGCAGTTGAGCGATTTGCGCGAATCGGGTTCGATCGAGCAGGACGCCGACATGGTGTGCTTCCTGTTTCGTGAGGAAGTGTACAAACCTGATCGCGAAGATATTAAGGGACGCGCCGAGCTCATCATTTCCAAGCAACGTAACGGTCCGATCGGAAAAGTCGATCTTGCCTTCATGCACAAGTTCACAAAATTCGGCAATCTCGCCGATGAACCGGGGATGGGTGATGGCGGTGGTGGCGGTTCCGATGATTATGTGTAGCCCTTCGATCCTCTAGCGGCGATTTCCGCGCGTTTCTAAATAGAGAAACGAAGGAGAGAAATGCAGCTACACGAGTACCGGGCGATGGCTAAAGGCGCCCTTTCGGAAGTGAGATCAGTCGTTCGCTATCGAGGCTTAAACACCGCCGGAGGATGGATTCGAGACCCGCTCAATATCCCTCAGAAGTTTGCGGCTCGCTTGAAGTCCCAGAGCCTGGGCAATGAGCGTTCGGAGAAGTATAAGGGCCCCTTTGACCCGGTTCGTTACATCCACGAGATGGCAGCTCTGGCCAAGGACAGCAACACGGGGAACTGCAGCGAACTGTCTGCCGTTGCCTTTAAGTTTCTGGCGCGCAAGCAGGTGACTCCCATTGAATACTTTGGTGTCTTTCGTGGAGGGTGGAATCACGCCTTTGTCGTGTTGAACCGGCCGTCGGATATCCCGCTCAATGAGTTTGCCAAGTGGTCGGTGAACGCGGTGGTTTGCGATCCACTCTATGACCGGTCTGCCGACGCCGGCTTCCTGGCGGCGTGGTATCCACGCATGTTCCCTCTCACGGAGAAGGACATCTTCCTCCGGATTTGTGACGACTAGCGCAGTCGCTCGATCTGAGCGCTGAGTTCCTCTTTGGACATCGAGCCGGGATGGTAGAGGCGGACGATTCCGGCGCGATCGATCAGCACCAGGGTCGGCGTTGTCGAGGCGCCGTAGACGCGAAAGTTCTCCTCGCTGAGAGGGGCGCTCATGCCCGGGATGGAAGCGTAGTATCGATCGTAGATCGAGGCAATATACGTTCTCTCCTCGGGTTTTGTTGCGTCTTCGCCGCCTGCGGCGTAGCCGTAGTATTGTGTGGGGCCAATGATGGTGAGCCCCTTGGAGGCATAGGTCCGCGCAAGTTCGGCGAGGATCGGGGCTTGTGCCTTGCAGTCTGCACACCAGTGCGCCCAGAAGAAAAGCAGCACGGGCTTGCCTTTGAATTGCGCAATGCTTTTCGTGGGATTCTTGCCGACTGCCACCTGGAGATCCAGCGCCGGAGCCGGCTTGCCAACCAGGGACAGGAGATTGATGTTCTTCTGGATTCTGGTCCGGATCGACGTCGCGTGGTAGCGTTGCAACTCGCTGTTGAGGAATGACAGTGCGTCATGCAAATGCCCCTTGGCTGCGAGTGCCTGTCCTTCCACCTCAATGGTGGCGCCCAGTGCGGTAGGCAAGCGCGCCTCATCGTCGAGCTTGCGTGTTTTGAGTAGGTCAAGCGCCAGCTTGCGAGTGCCCTTGGCATAGGCGATGGCCTTGTCGTAGTGCTTGGCTGCCAGCGCCCCCCGGCCCAGCCAGGATTGCGCTTCGAGCAATTCCGGAGTCCATGCTCCGCCGGCGCGCTGGGTTTCAATCAGCTTCTCGGCTGCGGGGAAATCCTGACGGGCCAGGAGTGCGCGCACGTCGGCGACGATTGCCGCTTGGAGTGCTGCTACCAGAAGGACGAAGCTTAAGATTCTCATGCGATGAGTTTCCGGGTGAATTCCATGCTGGACTCAAGATCCTGACGCTCTTTGAGGAGGGCGGCTTCCTTGTCGAGCTTGGGCGGGTCAGGTTGCTCGGTCCCCTTTTCCGCTAAGGCGAGGAAGCGGGAGAATTCCCATGCAGGGGTGTCGCGATAGGCGTCCCAGAACTTGGTCTCAAATACCTGGAACTTGCGGGCGCCGGTGACAATGATCTCCATCGAGAGCGTCTTGCCCGGGCAAAGCTGCCGGTAGCGGTTTACCCAGCCTGCGATGTCGACATTGCCCCGGCCCATGGGCGTCCATTGGACGGCGACGCCAAGAGGCGTCTTCCAAAGATAAGAGTCCCGGACATGGCTGGTGAGAATGTGGGGCGCGAGTGTTTCGAGCGTGAGATGAGGATCTTCGAGCGCCCAGACCGGATTGCCACTATCGATGACGGCGCCTACAAAATCCTTGCCGGCCAACTCGATCAGGCTCTTCAGTTCGCGGGCCTGCATGTCGCCGGAGTGATTTTCGACAGCGACCTTGATGTTCTGATCGACCGCGAAGCTCTTGACTGCCCGGAGGGTCTTTGCCGTGTTCTCGATGTGAGCGCTGAGGGGGACGGCACTGGCGCGATCGAGAGACGACCCCAGGAAGCAACGCACCAGACGGGAGTCACAGAGCTTGGCCGCGCGGATCACCCGGCGGAGCTGTTCCTCCGCGGTGCCTTGCTTGGGATCAAAGAGCGTGGAGGTGGGACAGATGGAGCGCATCCCGATCTCCAGTTCAATGCCCAGCCGCTTGGCGTGTGCGGCAACCTTCTGGACATGCTCATCCTCGAGCGAGCCGAGAAAGCGAATTTCAGAGAAATGAACGACTTTCGCGCCAAGCCGGGAGGCGTAGTCGAGATGTTCAAAGGCGGTCCAGCCCTGGCTGCGGACACTGAACAAGTCAATGCCCAGACGGATGTCGGAAGGGGCGGCGAAGGCGCTACTGAGGAGGGGCATGGCGGAGAAAGCTCGGCGTGTCATTAGAGAAGTTTTCGCTTTTCGAGAAAGTTGAAAATCAAACCATAAATTTCGGCGTCCTTCTCCGGGCCGAAGTTACCGTGTGCGCCTTGTGCCACAGGGATCAGTTCGGCATCAGCACCCGCTTCACGCAGCGCTTTGGTGAGATCGACCCCGTGGGCATAAGGAACGGTGGGGTCCTGGTCGCCATGAATGGTGAGAATTGGAGGCAAGTCTTTACGCACCCAGGTGATGGGCGAGACGCGGCGGGCTAATTCCTGCCGGTCGGGCAGCGTAGCGGGCAACCAGGTGACCGCATACTGCCGCATGTGTTGCCCTTCGAGTTGATCCTGCACGTCGGTGATGCCGTAAAAGTTGATCACGGCCGCAACTTTCGCCGGCGGCCCGAGCTTGGCCTGTTTCGGCGTCATGCCGACCATCAACGCGAGATGGCCGCCTGCGGAATCTCCGGTGACAATGATTTTGTTTTTATCGACGCCATACTTCGCCGCGTTGGCGCGAAACCAATCTGCCGCGAGCAGGGCGTCTTCCACGGCTGCGGGGGCAAGCGCGGCTCGGGACAACCGGTACTCTACATTGACGACAACCAGTCCCTTCTGGAGATAAGGCAGGCAGAGCCGCTCAAAGACGTTCTCCTTGGTGCCGCCTCCCCAGCCGCCTCCGTGGATGACGAGCACTCCGGCTCGCTTTGTCTGGGGCGCAGGTGCGCGCTTGGACTGATAGACATCGAGCACAGTCTCTGGATGCTTCGAGTACGAGATGTTCGACTCGACGCTGACCCAGTCTGGGGTTTGCAATTGCGCAAAGAGCAGGGCCGGGGCAAGGACCAGAAAAAGACGATGGACCATAGGCTTCAATTATATTGGGAGAAGATGAAACTCCCCGCGCTCATCCTCTTGCTGGCCGCTTCGGCCTTCTCGGAAGACCTTCTCAAAGTAAAGTTTGCCAGCAAGGATGTTCCGCTGACTGCTGATCCGGCGAGTAAATTCTGGAAGCAGATCCCCCCTGTTTTTGCGACACGCAGCAACCTGGGCGTGGAGCTTCCGGGCAATCGCACCGAGATTCGCGTCCGCTGGACGCCAGACTCGCTCTATGTCTTGATGAGCTGCCCTTATACCGAGCTCTACGTCAACCCGAATCCCTCCACTACGACCGAGACGAATCTGCTTTGGGAGCACGATGTGGCAGAGATTTTTCTGGGTGCCGATTTTGACAACATCCATCGCTACCGGGAGTATCAGGTGAGTCCGCAGGGCGAGTGGGTCGATCTCGATATCGATACGAAGAAGCCCATTCCCAATGCCTGGAAGTGGGACAGCCAGATGAAAGTCAAGGCGCGGATTGATGAGAAGGCGAAGATCTGGTACGGCGAGTTTCAGATTCCCTTCAAGAGCGTGACGGACAAAGCGGTGAAGCCTGGCACGAAGATGCGCGGTAATTTTTATCGCTTCCAGGGCGGGCCGCCGGAGCGCAAGATGGTGGCTTGGTCCCCGACGGGACGGATCAGCAATCACACGCCCGAGAAGTTCGGCATTCTTGAGTTCGTCAAGTAGAAATCGATGGCCAACTCCCTGCGCATTAGCACGGTTGGAGTTCGCGGCATCGTTGGCCCTGGGCTCCAAGCCCGCCACGCGCTCGAATTCGCCGCTGCCTTCAGTTTTCTCCTCGATCGTCCCGGACCCATTCTCATCGGGCGTGACCCGCGCGCCTCGAGCATCATGTTGCGCGAAGGAATCATTGCCTCCCTGTTGGCCAGTGGCCGCGATGTGATCGATCTGGGACTTGCTTCGACGCCTGTCGTGCAACACGCCATCCAGAGAACAAACGCCGCCGGCGGAATCTCGATCGGCGCCTCGCACAACAGCGCCGAATGGAATGCGTTGAAGTTTCTGGGGCCGAATGGAAATTATCTGTCGACTGGTGAGGCCTCGGAACTACTCGACATCTACCATCTGCGCCGCTTTGATTTCAAAGATTGGCGGGAGGTTGGGCTTCTGCATCATAGCGATGATGCGATTGATTTCTATATCGAAGATCTTGAACGGGTCTTTGATGTCACGGCGCTGAAGAATCTTCGCATCGTCGCAGATTGCTCTTCGGGCCTGTCGAGTCTGATTCTGGCGCGGCTCAAGGAGCGGCATTCGCTCAACATCACGATGATCAACGCGGCGATGGAGCCGAAGGCTTTTGCTCACATCCCCAATACCAATGCCCGGACGGTGGGGCTGCAACTGGCGCCGGTTGTGCAAGCGATCGGAGCCGATCTCGGTGTTCTTTTCGACATGGATAGTGACCGGATTGCGGTTTGCTGTGGCGATGGCGAAGTGGTGAGCGAGGAACTGATTCTGCCGCTGCTGGCCGAGCACCAACTGCGCAAGCAGCCCGGCCGCTTGGTGATCACCAATCTGTCGACCACTTCGCTGCTCGAAGAGATTGCAAAGAAATACGATGCGACTGTGTTGCGGGTGCCGGTGGGCCGTCAATATGCGATGGATGCGTTGGCGATGTATCCTGCCGAGCGAATTGCGATTGCCGGAGAAGGCACTGGTGCGGTGATGCTGCCGGAGTTCCGCTTTGTCTATGACGGAATCGCCAGTCTGATTGCGCTTGCGAGCCGCTTGCAGTCCGAGGGCAGAACGCTCAAGGAGATTCTTGCGACCATGCCAGCCTATGACATGTGCAAGGCCGAAGTGAAGCTCGATTCCAAGCGGATTCCGGAGATGATGACGCAGCTCGAAGATCTGTGGCAGACGGCTCGCCTGGATACGCAGGATGGTCTCCGGGCCGACCTTCCGAATGGCTGGTTCCATGTGCGTGTCTCCAATACGGAACCGATTGTTCGAGTGATCGCCGAGACCCGCGAGGGCCGCGCGGATGCCTTGATGGCAAATATTTTGGAGACGGTACGCAACTATGCGTGAGCACAAACTGAAGGTGGGCGTCTCGGGGGTGCGTGGCGTTGTGGGTGAGTTCCTCACCCCGCTGCTGGCGGCAGACTTTGCCCAAGCTTTTGGAACCTATGTCGGTCATGGCCGGGTGGTGGTGGGCCGCGATACTCGCTTCACTGGCCCGATGATCGAGCATGCCGTAGTTTGCGGGTTACTGGCCGCGGGCTGCGAAGTGGTTCGTGTCGGAGTGCAGACTACGCCGACCATCCAGATCTATGTCGCCGAGACGGGCGCCGTGGGCGGCATCGGCATCACCGCCTCGCACAATCCGGCTGAGTGGAATGCGCTCAAGCTCTTCAATGGCGATGGGCTGTTCTTCAATCATTACGAACGCACCGAGTTGCTCGATCTGTTCCACCAGAGCGATTTTACGGAGGCGACAAACGAGGAGATGCTGGGGCTCACGGTGGATGAAGAAAGCCCCTGGAAGCGTCACATCGATCGTGTTTTGAAGCATGTCGATGTGGAGCGCATTCGTGCCCGGCGCTTCCGTGTGGCGATTGATGGCGTCAATGGCGCAGGCTCGCGGATGAGTGTTTGGTTTCTCGAACAAGTGCTGGGCTGCGAGCTGCACGCGATTCATGTGGACCCGACAAAGACCTTCCCGCGCGAGGCCGAGCCGAAGCCGGAAACGCTCGGCGAATTGATGGCGCTGGTGCGGGAGCATGGTTGCGACATCGGCTTCGGCCAGGACCCGGACGGCGACCGCCTCGCGGTTTGCGATGAGCGGGCCGAAATGATCGATAACGATGACATGCTCGCCCTCGCGGTAGAAGCGGCGCTGTCGCGCGCCACTGGCGATGTGGTTGTGAATCTCACCACCTCGAGTGTCATCGATGAGGTGGCCTCCCGCTTTGGCGTGCGCGTATATCGCACGGCGGTGGGCGAAGCGAATGTGGTGGAGCGGATGCGCGCCGTCAAGGCTCTGATTGGCGGTGAAGGTTCGAGCGGTGGCGTGATCTTTTCGGGCACGCATCTTTGCCGGGATAGCTATATGGCGATGGCCCTGCTTCTCGATCGCATGGCCGGCGAAGGCAAGACCCTCAGCCAGATGAACGGCGCGCTGCCGCGCTTTCATCGCTATGGCGGCAAGGTGCAATTCGCACACGGCAAGTTGGGTGGCTTGATGCTGGCGATGGAGAAGGCGCACCCACAGGCGCAACTCGAGCGTATGGACGGACTGAAGCTGAATCTGCCGGAGGGTTGGATTCATCTGCGCGCCTCCAATACGGAGCCCATTCTGCGTGTCGCGGTGGAAAGCAAAGATGCGGCGCGGGCCAAACAGCTTTTTGACCAATCGATGACGCTGCTGCGCTCTTGATCTTTTTCGGGAACTAAATGACTGCTCCGCGTCCATTACAGGCAGTGCTGATCGCGGAACCCAAACGAGCCGAAACCGTCCCCGACCTACGGCAGCTCTACGCGCATCTGCACCCGCGCCTGTACCGCTTCGGACTTGCTTTTTCCGGATCGGAATCGCGCGCGGCGGAGGCAATTCAGGAGGCTTTTCTCGATCTGATTCGCAACCCCGGGCTCTTTAATCCGTCGCGGGGGAGCGCGCAGGCTTTTCTCTACGGCGTGGTCCGGAATCGGTTGCGGTCGTCGCGGCGCAATGAGCGGGAGGAGCCGCTCGAGGACGACAACGCTGCTGACGGCGACTTGCTCCTGCATCTCGAAAGAGAACAGCGCATCCATGCGGTTCGCGATGCCATCTTGTCTCTGCCGGAACACTATCGCGAGGTCGTGTTGCTTTGTGAAATTGAAGAGTGCAGTTATGAGGATGCTGCGGCTGCTCTTGACATTGCCATTGGTACGGTTCGCTCCCGGCTGAGCCGCGCTAAACAACAATTGAAACTTCGTCTGAGGCAATTTGAAGGAGAGATCCGATGAAGCTCGATTCGCTTTTGAACGAATACCGCGACGCCTTGCCCGCCGCTCCTGCTTTCGATTTCGAGGCGCTCCTGCAGCGGGAGCAGGCGCGCCGCAGACGGAACCGGATCGTGAGCATTGGCTTGCTGGCTGCGGCCGCTTCGCTGGCGATCTGGTTCGGCCGTCGTCCTGTTCCGGTATCGATTGTGACGCCACCGCCTCTTCCGGTGGCCGCCGTGGGAGCGCCTTCGGTGGAGCCTGTTGTCTTGCCTGTGGCGGCTCCAGCGCCCCGCCGGCGCAAGCCGCATCTCCCACCGAAAACGGAACAACCCAATTCCTGGTCTGGTTTTATCGCGCTGGCCCAGGCGGAGATGTTACCTGAGCCTGTCACGCTGCAAGTGCTGCGGATCAACATCAGCCGAGATCGTTTGACTGCGCTGGGCCTGGTGCAGGCTCAGTTGGAACCCAATGCCAACGTTACCGCCGAGGTCTTGCTTGGCGAAGACGGCATGGCCCGCGCCATCCGAATCCCATCCACCGAATAACTGAAATAGGAGAATCTCATGAAAACGCTTTGTAGTCTTGCTCTTGGAGCAGGTCTTGTTCTTTCCGGCCAGGAGCCCAACATCAGTGTCCAGGCGATACCGGCAATGCCGGCGCAAGCCTCCTTCACTTACTTTGCAAACCGCGCGGAGTTGGCCGTCAAGGGCGCTCCGTACTCTGCGGACACCATCACCGAAATGGTCCAGACCCTCGGCGATGGCAATCGCATTTCGCAAACGAACAAGAGTTCTTTTGCCCGCGATTCCGAAGGCCGTACGCGCCGTGAGACGACCATCGTTGGCCTCGGAAAGCTCGGGCAAACAGAGTCTCCGATCGTCAGCATTTTTATCGACGACCCGGTGACCAAGACCAGCTATACGCTCGACCCGAATCGCAAGGTGGCCTTCAAGTCGAAGTCTGAAGCAGGAATGGCAGCAGTACGAGCCTTGAGCGGAAACATCAGGTCTATCGCCCCCGCGCCCCCAGCCAATGCGGAAACGCTTGTGATTGCGCGAGACACTGCTTCCACGAGTTCGGCGGTGATGCAGGTGCTGCCCGACAATGTTGCCAAGCGACAGGCTGAGGTTGCCTATATCCAGAAGCTGGATACGGTTCCGGCAGTGCGGTCCAATGCAAAGCACGAGGATCTCGGGACGCAGAATATCGAAGGTGTTTCGGCGAAAGGCTCGCGCGTGACGATGATCATCCCAGCCGGGGAGATGGGGAATGAGCGCGCGATCGAGGTCGTCACTGAGACCTGGTATAGCAATGAGATCAAGGCAACGGTACTGATGAAGCACTCGGATCCCCGTATGGGAGAAACTACCACCCGCATCTCGAACCTGCACCTTGGCGAGCCGTCCAAGAGCCTGTTTGAGCCGCCCAGCGATTATCAGGTGGATGAGACTCCGTTTCACGGCGTTACGATGCCGGCGCAGACGATTCGAGTGCGTGAGGAGAACTAGGGTTTCTTCTTGAACAGGTCGAGGATGGAGTTCACATTCTCCATCATTTGCTTCGGATCCTTGGGGCTAAACGATTGTAGCTTCATCTTCGCAATCGCCCCAGGGTCCGGAGTGATGACCGGATGCGCGAAGCTGCCCTTGATGCTGGCCGGAATCATCAGATTGCCTGCTCCGTTGGCCATCGCTGCCGTCATAAAGCCTCCCACCTTAGCTCCCCCTACCGTCTCGCTGAAGCGTTTGTCGAGGATGCTCATGAGCTTGAGGTCCAGGGTCTGATCGGCGAGATTCATCGAGCCGGTGAGAGCTGCAGTCAGATTGGCCAGATCCATCTTCAAATTCTGCGTCGTTGCCGCGCCGTTCACAATCGCCAAGTCCCCGTTGATCCCCAGGAACTGCGTGAAGCTCTCCGCCCCTTTTTGAAAGCCGAGAAACTTGGCGATCAGTGCCAGTTCATTGGTCAGATTGAAGCTGGCAATCTTGCCCTGATCGAACTTCACGGAGAGGTTGCCGTTGAGACTGCGGGCCATTTGCACCGCATCGGCTGGGGTGAAGCGTAGATTCAGATTTGCAGACATCGGACCGCTCACAATGCTCTTCAATCCAGTGGTTGCTCCGAGCAGTTGGCCCGATTCGATCTTGTCGAGCTTCGATACCAGGGTATAGACGGCAGGAGTCGCTTTCATATCGATCGTCATGTTGCCGCTATGCTTGCCTCCATATACGGTTGCGTTCAAAGGGTTCAAAGTCATCTGACGATCCCGGTATTCCATGCGGGAGGAGACTTGGCTCAGCTTCAGGTCGGACATCTCTAAGCTGCCGATGTTCAGCGAGCCATCTGCTGTCAGTTTTGACGGTGTGGTGCCCGGTTTGCCGCCGCTTTCTTTGAGCAAGCTCAGCATCTCATTCAGGCGGAGTTGGTCGGCATTCAGTTGGAAGCTGAGGGAGGGCTGCGCAAAGTTCGCGATCCGCATCTCCCCACGTGCTGTCGTCGAGCCGATGCTGGCGTCGATTCCCGTCAATGCGGCTGCGTTCGATTCAAACTTGAAGTCGGTGTTGCGGATGGTCACTGCCTTGGTGAGCTGAGGCAATTGCAGATTCGCGTCGCGCAGCGAGCCGGAGCCAGCAAACTGCAAGTCCCGGACAGACCCATGCACGCGCACTTGGAGTTTGGCTTGTCCGGTAGAACTGATTCCATCCACAGCGGAGACGCCGTAAGCGCGGGCAATCGCGAGGAGCTCTGCCACTTGTGCGTTCGGGGCAATCAGCGTCGCTTCCACGACCGGCGCCGTTGCATACTTCGTCACCACGCCATAGGTCTGGATCTGCGTTGAGCCGCTACTGACATTTGCAGGCTCCAGCGTGATTCGTTCCGGGGTCAGGTCGAGCACGAGCTTTGCGGTTTTCACGGGTTGCTTGATATCGCCGCCTGAGACTTCAAAACCGCTGACGTTGATGCGGCCATTGAGCACCGGGTTTTCGAGGCCGCCTTGGGCCTGGATCTTTGCCACCACGTCTCCCTGGACGCTCATTCCTTTCGGGAGGAATAACGGGGCCAGATCGGCGATGGGAGACTTGGGCACCTCGATCTCCAGATGAAGCGCCTCGCCAACCATCTCGCCGTTGATCTTGCCCTTTAGCGAAGCAAGTGAGAAGGTCATATCGTCGATCACGGTTTTGCTCTTGGCCATCGCAATGCGTCCGTCGATCGAAATCGCACCTCCCTTGGGCAGGGTGGCTGACACGCGGAGTCCGAAGGGCTTGCCTTCTGCATAGTCGCGGGCCTCAGCGGAGAGCTGGGAATACTCTTCTCGCTTCTTTCCTGGCTGCGTGACCCCGACTTGCGCCTGCTCGATGGCGAGCCGCCCCAGGACCACTGCGCTTGGGCTGCTGTCATTTGTCTTCGCTCCAATCGACTGGTAGTTCCAACGCTTAGCGGCATTCTGAATCAACTCAATCGCTGGCTTTGTCACGATCACGCTCTCGATCTCGACCTTGCCTGTGAGCAGCGGCAGGAACTTCGGGATGATCTCAACAGAAGCTGCCTGCAGAAAAGGCGTCTTCGAAAAGTTGGGATCATCGGCAATGCTCAGGCCTGTGGCCCGAAAATTGGGAGGAAACAGATGAAAACTCAGGGCTTCCATGCTGGCTGGCCGCTGCAATGCTTCTGACAACTGCGCTTCCACCACGGGCTTCATCTTTTCGGGACTCACCAAGAAAAGTAGTGCCCCTCCCGCCAGTAGCGGTATCCCCACCAGCACCGCCAGCCCGATCCTAAGTTTCTGATTCATACCTCACGAGTGTACTGGCTGAATGTGTCAATGTGGAGGTGCCATGCCACGCCCCGATGTCATTGAAATGAACCCACCGCGACCTCCTGGATTCCCAGGTTTTGGATGGGGTGGTTGGGTGATCCTGATCCTGATTCTTGTAGCCAGTGCCCGTTCGATTGCCAGTGCCTGGATTGACTATGCCTGGTGGCGCGAACTGGGCCAGACGGAGACCTGGGGGCAGACCATCCTCTACGGCTGGTTGCCGAATCTCGCCGCCGGTCTGCTGGTCTTCCCGATTTTCTGGATTCTCTATCTGCGGGCGCGCTCACGCTTCCAGACTGGAAGCGACATCTGGAAACTGGGCGCCGGGCTCATTGCTTCGCTGGTCTTTGGTGCGGTGTTGATCGATAACTGGACTGTCGCCCGCTTTTACGGAGCAACGGCCTCGGCGAACGATGCCTGGCGGGATCCGGTCTTCTCCCACCCGATTGGCTTTTACTTCTTTCAGCTTCCCTTCTACGAGATGTTGCTTCGCTATCTCCAGGGAATTCTGATTGTCGGCTTTGTGATCTATTGGCTCACTAGCCGCTTCGATAGTCTGCGGGAGCGCTTCTCTCAAATGGATCCGCAAGAAGGGATCGATCTGAGTGGTCTCAATTTGGGCGATGTCCTGCGCGGCCCATCCGTACGGGTCGTGATCGCGCTGTTTTTCCTGTTGTTGGCCGCCCGGACCTGGCTCGGCCGTTATGATGTGTTGTTCTCCGACCACGGCTTTCTTGTGGGAGCGGATTATGTTGACATCCGGGTTGTGCTTCCGCTGGTCTGGACCCTGGTGGGTGCGTGTGTGATCGGCGCATTGCTGGTGCTGGCTCGCCGCCTGGGGATGGCCGTTCTTCTGGTGCTGGTTGTCTATGCGGCTGGAGCCGTGTTGCCCAAGATCGTGAATGCGCTCAGCGTGCGTCCGAACGAGATTTCCTTGCAAAAACCTTATATCGAGCAGCATATTGATGCGACCCGTTCTGCTTTTGGGCTCGGTTCCCAACTGACGGAGCGCGACTTCCCGGCTCGCATTGGCGGCAGTTTCGAGCCTGCCAAGCACCAGGCGCTGCTCAATAATGTTCGTCTGTGGGATTGGCAGGCCTTTCATGACACGATCACCCAGATCCAGGCGTTGCGGCCCTATTATGTTTTTGCGGACACCGATGTGGATCGCTATCCGGGGCCGGATGGAGAGTTGAACCAGGTTCTTCTCAGCCCGCGCGAATTGGATGTTCGCCAGCTTCCCGATGCCCAGAGCCGCTGGATCAATCCTCATTTCATCTACACGCATGGCTATGGCATGGTCATGGCAGACGCCAATGGCATCACTCCCGATGGGCTGCCGGAGCTTCTGATCAAGGATGCGCCGTTGGTGGCCGTTGCGTCCGCTCCCAAGGTGACGCGCCCTGAGTTGTACTATGGCGAGGCGACGCATGAGCCGGTCTTTGTCCGTACGGCGCAGCCCGAGTTCAACTACCCCTCTGGCACCGAGAACGTTCACAGTAAGTACCAGGGGCAGGGCGGGATTCCGATTGATGGACTGCTGATGCGCTTTGCCGCTTCTGTGGCGGAGGGGGATTGGAACATCCTGCTGACGGACTATCTCACTGCGGATTCCCGGATGCTGATTCGGCGCAATGTGATCAAGCGGGTGGATACGCTTGCTTCTTTTGTCTCCTGGGATGAAGACCCGTATCTGGTGGTGAGCCAGGATGGGCGGTTGATCTGGATGATCGATGGCTACACCGCGCACTCGATGCACCCTTACTCGAGAAGTGTAAACACTCCATATGGCCGCTTGAACTACATGCGTAACAGCGTCAAGGCTACCGTCGATGCCTATGACGGTTCCGTCCACCTCTATGCCTGGGACGAGAAAGATCCTGTTCTGGCCGCATACCGGCAGCTCTTCCCGAAGCTCTTCCAGCCGGCAGGCACTTTACCTGCCGATCTGCGTGCCCATGCTCGCTATCCGGAGACTTTCTTCCGGGTCCAGGCCGAGATGTACCGTACTTATCACATGAAAGATCCGGAGGCTTTCTACAATCGCGAAGATCCCTGGGATTTTGCGCAAACGGCGGAAGGGATTGATGGACGTCCGGAACAGGTGCGCCCCACTTATGTGATGGCTACTCTTCCCGGGGAAGCCAAGCCGGAATTTATTCTGCTCACCACCTTCACGCCCCGCAACAAACAGAATCTGATTGGCTTGATGGCGGCCCGCTGCGATGGCACCCGTCTCGGGGAGATCGAAGTCCTGCGGCTCTCGAAGCAGGAACTGATCTTTGGTCCGATGCAGATTGCCGCCCGTATCAATCAAGACCAGAACATCTCAAAGGACCTGTCGCTTTGGAACCAGCAGGGGAGCAAGGTGATCAAGGGGCAAATGCTGGTGCTTCCCATGGACGACCAGTTTCTCTATGTGGAGCCGATCTATATCAAGGCGACCAATGCGCCCATGCCTGAGATGAAGAAGGTTGCCGTCGGGCTGGGAAGTGTCATTGGTTATGGAGACACTTATGCGGAGGCTCTCGCGCAGTTGGGCGGGCGGGGGACACCGTCTGCTCCCAGCAGCAGCCCTGCTGCCGCGCCGGTGACAACGAACAACCCACCGGCTGGCAGCGATCCCCGGCTGGAGAAGGTACGCTCCCGGATGCGTCGCTACCGGGAACTGATGGGACAAGGTAAATTCGTCGATGCGGCTCGAGAGCTCGAAGCTCTCGAAGGTGAGATGAAGTAGCGCTGCGAGTCTGGAATCCCGAAAGGGGAGCCGTCAGCGCCTCAAGGGATGGATTCCCTGCGCGAGGTCTTCCATGGACTCCGTTCTCTGGCCAAAGGGCGGCCGATTTCGTACGACCTTCCAGCGCTGATTCGAGCACAGGTGTTTGAAGCCATGGTGCATGATTTGCGCGAAGTGCTGTGACTACGAGAGAGGTGCAAGGCCACGGCTGTGGTGATCGATAGCCGCACGTTGCAATCTCCAGAGAGCTCAACACAGGAAGGCAGCACGGTGCACCTTGCTGTAGACACGTTGGGGTACTGTTGGCCTTACCTGTGACTCCGGCAGCGACCGAACAAGTGCAGCAGATCAACGAAGGGAATGTGGAACTGGCCTGAGTGGATCAATGTGATACCGGTGCAGTGGCGGCACAATAGCAGAGTTCTGCTTCCAGTCGTTGGGTTGTCGAGTGGAGCTTCGGTTGGGCTACCTGCTTTCGCCCCCCCCCTCGTTCGTGAGGTTGACCGCATGCCTCTTCCTGAAGCGGCATGCCTCGCGACACCGCTAAGTTCGCGACAGACTCTAGACGGGTGAGTCAGCGTATCTGACGTTGATGGACGGAGGAAAACTGCATCTGCCGGTGGGTGTCGAATGCACTGCTGTCTGGGGGATCAGCCGGCGCAGCGTTGGGTCCTCTACGTAACGTGGGCTGGGGAACTAGACCGTGCCCATGTCGCTGCGGTGGCCGGAGAGAATCTCGCTTGGCCTAGGGAGACCAGGGCCAAGAAAGGATTTGTGCTGCTTCCGCGGCGCTGGGTGGCGGAACGTCGTTGCGGTTGGGCTACCCGGTTCCGCCGTCTCGTCCGCGATTGCGAACGCATCCCTCAAACTCTTTCTGAAGCTAGAGCTTCTAGGCGGTGGCCCGCCGGCGGCGGCTGCGATCCATCGAAACGGATTTACGGGAAGACTGGGTCTCCTTCATCCGTTCGGTGGCTGCGGCGACTGCCTCGCTGAGGTTTTCGCGCTGGACTTCCTTGGCTCCCCAGGAGAAGACCACCGAGAAGGTACCGAGATTCCGCAACTGGAAGTCCCAGAGCTGCTCCGATAATTCGCTCAAGCGGCGCTGTGCGGCGGAGCCTGAGAGCTTGGCGAAGATCAGGACGAACTCGTCGGGCTTCTTCCGGGTGCAGAATCCATCGATGCCCGCCAGCCCGGTCATCAGGCCATCCACGCTCCGCAGGAGTTCATCGGCTGCCGCACCCAGATTCTCGTGAAGCTGCCCATACTCATTGATGCCCACTGAGACAACCAGTCCGGTGAGCAGTTCCTTGCGCTCAAGGAGCCCGGAGAAGACGTCCACGGGATGAATGCCAGAAGGCACAACCAGATTGGGCATGAACTCTTCGAGATTTGATTCCGCCTCGTGATTGAGCAGGAGTTCACCGTCCGGGTGGAGGTTCAGCTGGGGCAGAATCGGCAAGGCTGACATTGAAGTCAGTGGGGTGGGCTCAAAGGCATAAGGCAGGCGAGGCGATTCCGCGCTTGGGGCCTCGCTGTAGAAATGAGAATGGGGCGCAAATTCGGCGACCAACTCCTCAAGGAATTGATCAAAGTCTGGTGTTTTAAGCGCCTCGGCCTCATGGGTTTCGGTCTCGACCGCTGCGACCACTGGCGTATCGGTCGCAGTCCCATTCGTGCTGGACTCCTCTGCCTCGAGCGCGACCGGCGCCATTTCCTCTTCCGGAAGAATGGCTTCGATTTGCACTTCTTCCAGCACCGGTTCTGCTTCTGTCAGTTCTGCTTCCAGAGTTTTCTGGGCGACGATCTCTGCGGGCTCGGGAGCGACAACCAGCGGACTTTCGGCTACTGCTACAACTTCTTCTGCAATAGAGGGAGTCTCCGGCTCCATCTCCGGTTCGAGCGCAACTGTTTCTTCGGCAACCTCGACGGGCTCCACTGCCTCGACTGGCGCCGCTTTTGTTTCCCGGCGATTCAAATCGGGCATGAGCCGGATGCGGATCACGTTCGGGGGCAGAACCTCTTCGGCCTGGGGCAGTGCTGGTGCGACAAGAATTTCAGGGGGCGCAGGAGCCACTTCTGGTTCCGCTGCTACCGTGGGCAGCGTGGCTTCAGGCTCCGCAGCGGCGGCCACACGCGTCTCCGGGATCCTGGCGACTTTCACCTTTTCCCGTTCCGGTGCTGCATTGGCCACGAATTGGCGTTTCGGACTGGGGATGCTACTCACTGGAAAAGTAGAGAGAGAGGCGGGTGCCGGCGCGGCTGTTGTCACCTGGATCGGCCGGTTGATGATCGCCCGCAGCGCCGAGGTCTGATCCGAAAGCGCCTTGAGAATCGCTGAGGTCTCGCCGGCTGGCTGGCTGGCCGCAATGTCCTGACGCGCCAGGAGCTCAACGTGACTTTCCCGCAGCTTTTCATTACTGCCCTTCAGGTAGTCGACAAGCAACGCCACAAAGGCGCATCCCAGCACGATCAGGACACTGACGAAGATTTGGAGTTCGTATCCACTGAAATTCATAATTCTGCCGTTATAGGACTTATCCTACGGAGTTGCCGCTAAGGTTCCAATAGAACAATCGGTACAAAGTGCCTTGGTACTTTAGGTTTTTTCTTAGAAACGAAAACCTTAGCTTTGGGCTAGGGGATGCGGCAGGGCTAGGGTTCGAGGAGCACCTTCAGGGCTCCAGGCTGTTCCGCGGCTTGAAATCCAGCCACCGCCTCGCTCAATTTCTTCCTTTCCGTAATCATTCCTTGTAGAATCAAGTCCCCTGTCTTCAGTAGTTTTAGGGCCTTGGAGAAACGGCCGCAGCGGGACCCTACGAGTGAAATTTCGTTCACGATCAGAGGCGCCGTATCGAGGGTCAGCTTGCCGGCAACCGTCGACTTCATGACGATCGTGCCCCGGGGACGCACCATCTGCATGGCGGCTTCCAGCCCGGCTGTGGATCCGGTCGCATCTATGACGTACTGGTAGAGGCTTTGGGGAAGTCTAGGGTGAATTCGAGACACGAGTTTCCCGTTTACCCCCAAAGGCCTTAGGAGGTCCATCTTAGGCTGGTTCCTGCCGAACAAATCGACCCGCAACCCGGCGAGCTGCAAGACTTGTGCGATTAACAATCCCAGCTTTCCATCTCCGAGCACCGCAACTTCTGCCCCTTTCGCAAATCTCACCTGCTCCAGAATTTCGCAAGCTGCCGCGAGCGGTTCTGTGAATACAGCTTCCTCATCGGCGAGCGCAGCTGGCACTGTGAGCAAGTTTTCTTCTGGAAGCGTCAGATACTCGGCAAAAGCGCCTGGATGCCTTACGATTCCGAGCACGCTCCGTTTGGCGCAATGCCGGCCCATGCCGCTTTGGCAGAAGTCGCAGCGGCCGCAAGCCAGATTGATCTCTCCGACGACGCGCTTCCCCTTCAGGCGGCCGGTCATGACGTCGGCAACGAATTCATGGCCCGGAATCCCAGAGAATCCGTAGTAGCCCCGCAGCAGTTCGAGATCTGTGTTGCAGATGCCAGCCAGCCGCAAGCGCAGCAGCGCGTGGCCCGCTTTTACTTTGGGCTTGGGGGTGTCGATCACACTCAATTTTCCGGAGGCAATGTGTACGGCGATCATGCTTTCTATAATGGGGAATCTAACATGCGTGCGTATTTAGCCTGCTTCAACACGGTCTGCGGAGCCGTTTACCCCGTCACCGAAGTGATCTACACCTGTCCCAAGTGCGGGGGGCTGCTCGAAACTCGTTATGAAGGGCCGTCGCCGGAGGCCTGGACGCTCAAGCAAGTCTGGCGCGAGCGCAGAATGAGCAATCACCCGATCGACCAGAGCGGGGTGTGGCGTTATCGCGAAATGTTTCCTTTCCTTGAAGAGGATCGGCATGTGATCACCCTCCGTGAGGGAAACACTCCGATTCTCGATACCGTGCTCGCCTCCAGCTATGCCAGCGTCGATCGGATTCGATTCAAGCACCAGGGCTTCAATCCGACGGGCAGTTTTAAGGACAACGGGATGACGGCAGGCACTTCACAGGCCGTCCGGCTGGGCATGAAGCGTGTGGCCTGCGTCTCTACGGGCAATACCAGCGCTTCGATGGCCGCTTATGCGGTGTCGGCGGGGCTGGAACCGATTATCCTGATCCCGAACGGCAACATCGCATTCGGCAAGCTGGGGCAGGCGCTGGATTATGGTGCGAAGACCTTGCAGGTGGATGCGAACTTCGATCAGATTCTGGCCTTGGTTCGTGTTCTTGCGGAGAAGCTTGGGATTTATCTGTTAAATAGCGTGAATCCCTTCCGCATCGAAGGCCAGAAGTCGATCGTCATTGAAATGCTGGATCAGCTCGATTGGGAAGTTCCCGATTGGATCGTTGTCCCCGGCGGCAATCTCGGCAACATCAGCGCTTTCGGCAAGGGCGCGCGGGAGTTGTACGAGCAAGGCTTTATCACACGGATGCCGAAGTTCGCGGTCATTCAGGCTGCGGGTGCGAGCCCCTTCTATGAATTCATGAAGGCGCCTCACGAGCATGGTTTTACGCCGAATACGCACCCCGAAACGCTGGCCACTGCCATTAAGATTGGCGACCCGGTCTCCTGGCCGAAAGCCTGGCAGACCATCGGTGCCGAGGGCGTGGTGGAGAGTGTCACCGAGCAGGAGATTGCCGACGCAAAGGCCGTCATTGGCCGCTCCGGCATTGGTTGCGAACCGGCGAGCGCGACGACGCTGGCCGGGGTCAAGAAGCTGCGGGCCGCTGGCAAGATCCGCGCAGACGAGTCGATCGTCGCCGTGCTGACCGGCAACGTGCTGAAGGACCCCGACTACATTTACCGCTACCACACCAATCAGTTGAAGGACCCGCAGGAGCAAGCGCTCACCGGCACCTATGCAAACCCGCCGGTCGTTGTCGCAAACGACTTTGCTGCGATCGCCAAGCTCCTGGGAGACTAGTCTCCATGTTGCGGCGTCTCTTTCTGCTGCTCTTTTTCGGGGTGCTCTGCGCGGTTGCTTATTTCAGCTATCGCTACCAGAGTACGAACCTCGAAACGACCGAATTGAATCAGGAAGAGCGCCAGAAGCTGAAGGCGCCGGGCCTGTACCTCCGGACCCAGTCCGGCGTCACGCATTACGAGATTGCCGGGCCAGAGACGGCGCAGACTGTCGTGCTGGTGCATGGCTTCTCGGTGCCCTATTACCTCTGGGATGGCACCTTTGAGGCCCTGGTGCAGGCGGGCTATCGCGTGCTTCGCTACGATCTCTATGGCCGTGGGGAGTCGGACCGGCCCTTTGCCGACTACAACGGCGCCCTTTTTGTGCGGCAGCTCGCGGAACTTCTTGCGAGGTTGCAGATTTCATCGAAGGTCGATCTGATTGGCGCCTCGATGGGCGGCCCAATCCTTGCGGACTATGCCGTGCAGCACCCGGACCGGGTGAACAGCCTGACGCTGATCGGACCCGGCTATTCGCATGGCGGCCGCCTGCCCTGGCAACTGCGGACTCCGGTGATTGGGGAGTATCTTTTTGCAACGCAGATCACGCCGAATTTGCCGCGCGCGCAACTGTCTGACTTTGTCGATCCTGGCAAGTTTCCCGACTGGAGCGAGCGCTACAAAGCGCAAATGCGCTATCGCGGCTTCCGTCGCGCCTTGCTCTCCACGCTGCGGCATTACGCAACCGCCGATTGGGTGCAGAGCTACACCGCAGTGGGCAAGATGAAGATTCCGGTCTTCCTCATTTGGGGGAAGGCTGATCGCGATGTCCCTTTCCGCTATCGCGTGGAACTGCGCAAGGAGATGCCGCAAGCGGAGTTTCTCGCACTGGAGAAGTCCGCTCATGTCCCCTTTCTCGAAGAGCCGGAGATCACCAGGCCGGCGATGATTCGCTTTCTCGCCGCACACCCCAACCGCCCGCTATAAGGGTGTTCCGATCATGGTGGGTTCGATCGGGGGCAGATCCGTGTCCGCTGTTTTCAGCTCGCTCAGGGACGGTCCATTCAGGACTTGGCCATCGGTATCAAATCGCGAGCCATGGCAAGGGCAATCCCAGGACTTCTCAACATTGTTCCAGTTCACAATACAACCGAGGTGCGGGCATACGGCTGTCCTGGTCACAATCTTGCCGTGATTGTCCCGATAGAGGGCCAACTTGTTCAGCCCCACCAACAGGACGCCGCCTTCGCCTGGTGTCAGATCGTCTTCGCTCTGCAAATCGCCGGAACGAACCCAATCTACAAACTGTGCGGCGACGTTCGCATTCTCCTGGAGGTACTTTGCGGCAGCGGAGAGGTTCGTGCGGGCCGGGTCATAGAGGCGCAGATAGCCGTCTGTCTTTCCCATCATGAGATCCCGGATGATCATGCCACCCAGGGTGCCGTGTGTCATGCCGTGTCCGGAGTCGCCTGTAATCACATAGAGGTGGTCGTCGCCCGGATTGCGGCCCAGAAAGGCGAGCCCATCGACGGGCTCCATCACTTGTCCAGACCACTGGGCGATGAGGGCTCCGGCCATCGGAAACTTGCGGCGGGCCCAGGCCGTGAGCGAAACAAAACGCGCGGCTGGGTCATTGTCCTGGCCGGTCTTATGGTCTTCTCCACCAACGATCAGGATCTTGCCGCTCTCATCCAGGCGAACGTAGTGATAGGGAGTCTCGGTATCCCAGTAGAGCGCCGGCTCGATGGCTCCTGCCGGAATCTCCAATGCAATCGCATAGCTGCGATAGGCGGCCTGCTTGGTGTGAATCTTGAGGCGATCGACAATGGGCGAATCGGTGGCCACCACCATCTCTGCGGCTCGCACCTGGAACCCTTGATCGCTGGTGGCTGTCCGGCTGTCACTGCTGAACTTGGTCACCCGGGTTCCCGTGAAAATCTTGCCGCCCAGATTCTCAATCGCTTGGACCAAGCCCTGCAAGTAAGCTGCCGGATTGAACTGGGCCTGGCGCGGGAAGCGCATCGCCGGACCAATATTGCCCCAGGATTCCGGAGCTTGATTCCTGGCCTCAAAGCTGACACCCGCCTTCATTGCGGCCTGGACTTCTTTGTCAAACAATCCCTCTGCATCGAGAACAGGGAAGCAGAGGAAGCCATCCAGTCTGGTGAAGCCGCACTCAATGCCTTCGGCGCTGATGATCCTCTCGATCTCATCGATTGCATCCACATGGCTCTGGTAGGCCAGCTTGACGCCCTCTGCGCCGTGGAGTCTTTCCAGTTCGGCAAAGCCATCATCGAGAGCGCTGGACAGGTGCGCCGTCGTCCGCAAGGTTTCGCCCTCTCCGGCCTGACGCGCCTCGAGCACCACCACCTCAATGCCCTCTTTGGCCAGCAGATAAGCGGTGCTCAACCCTCCAATGCCCGCACCAATAATACAAACCTGTGTGCTCAGGTGCTTGTGCAACGGCGCTGTGGGGCGGGGCGTGCCGTCCCCAACCCACAGAGATTTCGTCCCGGATTCTCGCATGCTGACTCTTAGAGAGCCGATCTGCGAAGCCGGTTACAGCAGGCTAGCGTTTCTTCCAGGCCTCGGCAATGGCCTTTTCCGCGAGCGGTTCCATGATGGCGTAGCCGGCAGGATTCGGGTGGAGGCCATCGGCGGTGAGCTCTTTACGCAGCATCTTCGCGTCGTCGAGCATTGCGGAGTAGTAGTCGAGATAGACGTGCTTGTTCTTGGCGCAATAGGCCTTGATCCATTCGTTCAGCGCAATGATTTTCTCCGGGGGACGGCGGGAGGTTTGGGGGCGGTGATAGTCACAGACCGGCATCACGCTCGACATGACTACCTTGATTTTGTTGGCAACGGCCAGTTCTGCCATCGATTGCAGGTTGCCTTCGATCTCTTCCAGCGTCATCGGCCCGGTGTTGCCGGCAAGGTCGTTGGTGCCTGCCAGAATCACCACCATCTTGGCGCCCAGATCGATCACGTCGGGACGGAATCGAATCAACATTTGCGGTGTCGTCTGTCCGCTGATGCCACGATTGACATAAGGGAGATCGGGCCAGAACTTCCCGCCGCGGCGGCCCCAGGCATCGGTAATCGAATCTCCTAGAAAAACAACACGCTTCTCGCCCGCCTTGGGCGCACCCAGCTTTGCGTTGTCCTGCTTATAGCGTCCGATATTCTGCCAATCGAGAAGCGTCTTTTGCGCCCGTGCCAATTCTGCCTGTACCTTGGCTGGATCTGGCGCCTCTTGCGCGAATCCCAAGCATCCCACCACAATCCATCCCAACAACGGCTTCATCATCTCTGCATCTTTCCTTTCACCTGCTCCATCAATACGGCGGCCTCGGCTGCGACGCCGTCATAGACGGGTTTGAACATCACATCGGGGTCCATCCTCACACCATATACTGCCACCGGCCCCAATCGCTTGAGGAGTCTCCACCCTGTGCCCCCCACCAGCCACTGGTCCTGTAGGGTTTGCCATTCGGCGCCGCTGCCCCAAAATGCAGCAGGATCTGCGCGTAATGCTTCGCCGTCCTCAACGGGCAACACTTCCGGGGTTTCGGTGCTCTCCGAGGCATCGCCACGGAGCTTGGTGAGAACCAGCGGATTTCTGGCGATCTCCACGCCCAGAACGCGCAGCACCGCCAGCGCGTGCTTGCAGGGGCGCATCCAGTCTGGGCAGTCGCAATTCGGCTTCACGTCCTTGTAGCGCTCCGGAAAGATCTTGATTCCGGCGTCTTCAAAAGAGCGCTCCATGCCCGCAGTGAGCAATCCTTTTTGAAAAGCCTTCAAGTCTTCGGGGGCTGCAATCCTCCACAGCTCTGCCCAGCGGTCACGATCGACCGGTGCGAATTCCAGACTGACCTGATAGGGCTCCGGCCGGGAGCCCAGGACCGAACCTTCGACGACGCCATGGGTCGATTCGAGATTGAGAACGGCTCCATTCTCGGCATACGCCTTGCCTTTGGAATGGCGCTCCGGACCCATCGGAAACGCTTCGATCCATTCGATCCAACGATCGCCAACGGGTACTGCAGGGCCTGCCGCCGCTTTGCCTCGGAGCCGCACTAGTCTTCCCACGCCTCACGCGAGAGGGAGAACAATTCGCGCAGTTCCTGATTGGACAGCTCGGTCAGCCAGACCTCGCCTGCTTCCACTACCTTGCTGACCAAGGCCTTTTTCTCCTCCACCATCTGATCGATCCGCTCCTCCAGCGTTCCCATGCAAACGAACTTGTGTACCTGTACCGTCTTATTTTGTCCGATGCGGAAAGCGCGATCGGTCGCCTGATTCTCCACGGCCGGATTCCACCAGCGATCGAAATGAAACACATGATTGGCGGCCACCAGGTTCAGGCCCGTACCGCCTGCCTTGAGTGACAACACGAACAGGCTTGCACCTTCCGGCTTGGAGAAGTCGGCAATCATCTTTTCCCGATCGAGACGCCGGGTGCCGCCATGCAGAAACGAGACCGTCTTTCCAAATACCTGTTCGCAATGGAGAGCCAGAATCTCTCCCATCTCGGCGAACTGCGTGAAGATCAGCGCCTTTTCGCCGGCTTCGCGCACCTCTTCGAGCATTTCGGTGAGCCGGCTCAGCTTGCCGCTGCGTCCGGCCAGGTCGGTACGCTCTTTCAAGATTTGAGCGGGGTGATTGCAAACCTGCTTCAGTCTCGAGATGGTGGCAAGAATCAAGCCACGGCGCTCCATGGACGACTTGCCATCCATTTCGCCAAAACAGCCGCTGACGACGTCCGCATACAGCTTGGCTTGCTCCTTGGTGAGCTTGCAGTAGGTCTTCATTTCCATCTTTTCGGGCAGGTCCGAGATGATGGATTTATCTGTTTTGAGGCGGCGGAGTACAAAGGGCGCGGTCAACCCCTTCAGCTGTTTAGCCGCTCGTTCATTGTGATGATTCTGGATTGGCTTGAAGAAGCGTTGCTGGAAGTCCCGTTCACTGCCAAGCAGGCCGGGATTGAGGAAGTCCATCAGCGAGTACAGGTCTCCAACATGATTCTCGACTGGAGTGCCTGTCAGCGCCACGCGGTAAGAACTCTCGATCTGACGCGCTGCTTTGGCTTGTTTGGTCTCGAAATTCTTGATGTTCTGCGCTTCATCCAGCACCACGCCATCCCACGGCACTTGCTTTAGAATTTCGATGTCGCGATGCACAAGGCTATAGCTACTCAGGACCAGATCGTGCCGTTTGGCGGCGCGCACAAAGGTTGGGCCTTTGGCTCGCGCCGCACCGTGATGCACCATCAGTTGCAGAGAAGGGAAGAACTTTGCTGCTTCACGTTCCCAGTTGCCGATGACCGAAGTGGGGCAGATGAGGAGCGTCGGCCTGCCACTTCCTCGCCGCAATGCCAGCAACGCCAGCAGTTGGAGCGACTTGCCGAGGCCCATGTCGTCGGCCAGACAGGCTCCCAGCCCGAAGCCGGTCACAAAGTTCAGCCAGGAGAAGCCGCGCCGCTGGTAAGGGCGCAGTTCGCCTTTCAGTCCGGCGGGCATCTCGAGTTCTTTGATCTCGCCGGGCTCACGCAGCCGCTGCAGCAAGTCTCCGATCCAGCCTTCCGTACGGATTTCCCGGATCTCGAGTCCACGTCCGGCGGACCCCATGCCCAGTACTTCCCGGAGCGCGTCGCGGGCACTGAGTTCCTTCTTGACGCCTCCCTTGAGGAACTTCACGGCCTCGCGGACGCTGACCGGGTCAATGCGCATCCACTTGCCACCCACCTGCTGCATTTCACCAGCGTGTTTGGCCAATTCGTTGAGTTCTTCGATCGTGACGGGTTGGTCGCCAAGCAGTGCCGCCCAATCGAGGCGCACCTTCGAACTCATCGCATTGGTGCTGTCCACCGCTGCGCTGTCCGAATGCAATTCGCCGGTGACGGCAACACGCAGGCCATCGCCTTCGGTCCACCAGCCCGGCTTCAGGATGTGGAAGCCCGACTGCTCGAGCAGCGGGGCAAAACGGGAGAGGAAATCGATGACTCTTTCGCCGGGCAGATAGAGTCCGTCGCCGTCCTCAAAGCTAACCAGGGCGGGGTAGAGGACGGAGGCCTGCTCGAAGCAACGCCAGGCAGCTTCTGCAGCCTTTTCGCCTCCGCGCATCTCTACTTCTTCCACGCGTCCAATTTCAATTTTGACGTTGGGGTCGAGCAGATCCTCCACGAGGGGAACGATCGTCCAGCCATCGCGGCTTTCGTTCTTTGGTTCTTCTACTGCAAAGGCGAGCCGGTATCCAAAACGGCTCTCGAGATCCAAACTCTGCTGCCAGCCCAGAATCCCCTGGTGGAAGCGCTCGAGAGTGCCGGAATCTCCTTGCAGCAAGGCGCTGGGGTGGCTGAGTGCCGATTGCCATTTGCTATAGATCGTGGAAGCGGGAAAACGCTGGCCCAGGCTACTGGCTACCCGGCGAGCCTGCGTGTCGATGACACTGCTCACCACCTGATTGAGTAGTGTGGCCCGGTCGCTGCGAGGAAGGAGATCGGCTTTGAGAGACAGGGCACGGGCCGAATCGGGCATTCTGTCGACCATGGCTTGGAAGCTCTGGTACTCCTCGCCCATCCAGCGTGCCGCCCAACGTCCCTCCAGCCCATCGCGGCTCTTGAGAACTGTTGGCACATGCGCCCCTCTCTCCATCAAATGCCAGGCGAGAAGCGTTGCGTTGGCCCAGTAGACTGCGCTTTCGCCCAGCCCTTCGCGGGGTTGCAGCCAGTCGACCCACAGCCGCCGCCAAGTTTCCACCCCCAACGGGAGAACACTCTTCTGCGTGGGCAGAATACGCCCCTCTGCGTCCGGAATGGACACATAAGCGGTTTCGAGGTGAGCCTTCCCCAAGCCGATGTTTTTCAGCGCTTCGCGGAACTCTTCCGTCTCGCCATCGGTCCATAAAAACAAGCGCCCTTCGAGCGCAGAACAATGCAATGCCAATCCCGAATGGTAACCCACACTAAGGGAGAATCACCGCTTTCCCTGCTTCGAGGCGCCGTACGGTATCCAGTGCTTCACTGGCCTGGTCGAGCGAAAAGCGATGGGTCACCTGCTTGGCGAACAATTCCCTCCAGCGCGGCCGTGCTAAAAATTGAATCGCACCGAGGACATGACGGGGCTCAAATGCCCAACTTCCCATCACGGTCAACTGCTTCTTGGTGATCACGTGAGGGTTGAATTCGACATTTCCCGCATTGGCATATTGCCCAAGCACAAGATACTTTCCGCCATCCCGGCAAAGCTCAAACCCCTCGGGCACCGCGCTCGGATGCCCGACGCATTCGAGGACAACATCTGCGCCAAACTCGCCGGTATGCCGCCGGACTTCCTCGAGCCGCACGGCGGCGGTTGGAAATTCTTCGAGGCTCACTACCGCATCCGCCCCGAACTCCAGCGCCATCTGCAAGCGATGGGCCGGGCCCCCGACGACCACCGTTTTGGCTGCCCCGCTTTCGATTGCGACCGCTAGCGCGGCCAGTCCAACGGGTCCGGCTCCTTGGATGACGACGGTGTCGCCCATCTCCAATCCAATCCGTTCTACGCCATGGAGGGCCGTATTCAGCGCACAACCAGCTCCGACGATCGATTCAAAGGGCAAATTGTCGGGAAGCTTGAAGATCGAAGTTCCTGCGCGTAGCAGAATCCATTCTGCATAGCCACCGCGGAGATGAGGCGCCTCGTTGGAGCAATAGGAGATTCCATAGGCCTTCCGCTTCAAGCAGCGAGTGGGGGTCCGCTTGATCCTGCAGTAGTAGCATTCTCCGCAAACAATGCTGCTTGCCCACACCACGCGATCGCCTTCCTGCAAGGCTTGCCCTGTCCAATCCCGTTCCAATCCTGCGCCCAGCTTTGCGATGCGGCCTGCACTCTCATGGCCGAGAATGACGGGGACAGGGATGGGGAGTTCCCCCTTCCAAAGGTGGACATCGGTTCCACAGATTCCAGCCATCTCGACACGTGCCAGCGCCTCGCCGGGCTGCAACTCTTCGTTCAATGGGAATTCGCAGATTTGTAGTGGCTTCTGGTACTCCTGCAGGACGGCAGCCTTCGACATTTTCATGGTGATGGGATATTCCTCCAAACGAGCTTTCGGGCCAACTCCAGCCAGCCCTGTTTCTGATGCTCCTCAATATTGTCACTCGCCGATCTTTCCCCGAGTATGAGCGCAAATTAATATCACTGGAACGGTTCACGGCTCTTGTCTCTGGAGGTCGACAGTAATAGAGTTACCCCTGATAACCAGGAAAGAGTAAATCTATAATCTCTACTCTTGTGTGCTGAGCCTTAAGGGGGCCACGTGAAATCTCTCTCTATTTTGTTGTTCCTATCGTTCCTCTGTGTAGCGGAACTCTCTGCCCAGACCGCATCCGGATCGATTTCCGGGACCGTTACCGATGCCCAAAGCGCATCGCTAGTTAATGCGAAGGTCACGATTACAGATCAGGACAAGCGGTCTGTGATCGAAGCCACTACGGATGCCAGCGGGCGCTTCTCCTTTCCGCAGCTTGCTCCCGGAAACTACACTTTGCATGTTCAGGCTCCTGGCTTCCGCCGGATTGAGCAAAAGAACATCACTCTCAACGCCAATGACAAGCTTGCGCTTCCTACCTTCGTTGCGGAGATTGGTTCCATCGATCAAACCATCGAGGTCTCCGCGCAGGCTCTCGAATTGCAGACAGAAAGCGCAGAGCGGGGTTCCGCCATTGTCGGAAAACAACTGCAAAACGTAGCGGTCAACGGCCGCGGATACTTAGCTCTCGTCAATCTTGCTCCTGGCGTGGTGAGCACCGTCAATCTCCAGACGGCAGGCAGCGGCGGCCTGGGCTCGATCTCAGCGAATGGCGCCCGCACCAGTCAGAACAATCTGACTCTGGACGGGATTGGCAATGTGGACACGGGCAGCAACGGCGGCCAACTTGCCACGATCAGCTTGGATTCCGTACAGGAGTTCAAGATTCTGACCAGCAACTACCAGGCGGAGTATGGCCGCTCCTCGGGGGCACAGATCAGCGTTGTGACGAAGAGCGGTAGTTCCGAATTTCATGGCAGTGCCTATCTCTTCCATCGTCATGAAGGGCTCAATGCGAATAACTGGAAGAACAATCGCGATGGACTTCAGCGCAACAAGTATCGCTACAACGATCCCGGATACACGATCGGCGGTCCGGTCTTTATTCCCAAGGTTTTCAACCGCAACAAGGACAAGCTGTTCTTCTTTTTCAGCCAGGAATATCAAAAGCAACTGGTTCCCCAAAGCACGCGCAATGTCACCATGCCTACGGCGCTCGAGCGGAAGGGCGACTTCTCGCAAACCGTCGACAACAATGGCAATCCCTTTCCGTATATTAAGGACCCGCTTTCCAGCCTGCCCTGCAACTCCACCTCGATTGGCGGATGCTTTGCCGATGGGGGTGTCCTCGGCAAGATTCCCGCGAGCCGCCTTTATGCTCCGGGTCTTGCCATCCTGAACTTCTATCCCCTGCCCAATGCCCAACTCGCAACAAATAAGGGCTTCAACTTCCAGTCGCAGGTTTCCGACACGCAGCCGCGCCGTGAAGATGCTCTGCGCGTCGACTACAACATCAGTTCTAAGTGGAAGATGTTTGGTCGCTTTGTGAACAACACCGACGTCATCACCACGAACTACGCCTCCTTCGTGATGAATGGCAACTACGCGAGTCCGAACCAGCACATTGACGCGCGTCCAGCGCGCAGCACCGCCTTCAGCGTCACTACGCTGATCAGTCCGACGATGACCAATGAGGCGACCTTCGGCGTCGGCCAGAACAAGATCAACATTGATGGGGCCGGCGACGGACTGACCCGTAAGAAGAACGGACTCTCCGACTTGCCTCAGCTCTATCCGAGCGCGGTGCAGGGCGACTACCTTCCCAGCTTTGCGTTTGGCGGCAGCCGTCTGGCTAATAGCCCGAGCCGGAATTTGTTGGACGCGCCCTTCGTCAACTACAACACCACCATCGACTTCATCGACAACCTCAGCAAGGTCTGGAATGGTCATACCATCAAGACCGGCATTTACTTCTCGCGCAGCCGCAAGGATCAGTCTTCCTTTGCGCCCTTCAATGGCACCTATAACTTCGGCGATCTGGCTAGCAACCCGCTTGACACCGGCTACGGCTATGCGAATGCGGCTGTCGGTGTCTATCAGACCTTCCAGCAAGCCTCGCAGTATGCAAACGGCATGTACCGCTATACCAACGTCGAAGGCTACATCCAGGACAACTGGAAGGTCAATCGCCGTCTGACCCTCGACTACGGGCTTCGTCTGTACTGGATCCAGCCGCAGTTCGACGCGGCACTGCAGACCTCCACCTTCTTGCCCAACCGTTTCGACCCAGCCAAAGCTTCGCGCTTGTGGAAGCCGGCGCTGAATGCTGCCGGACAGCAGATTGCCGTGGATCCTCTCACCGGAGCTACGAATCCAGTCTCCTCTGTCGGCCGTATCATCACCGGTTCTGGCAATATCCTCAATGGCGTCGCACAAGCAGGTAAAGATGTTTCCAAGTACCTCATGGAGAATCGCGGCATCCACTGGGCTCCTCGTTTTGGCTTTGCTTATGACCTGACGGGCAAGCAGAATCTGGTGCTTCGCGGTGGTGGCGGCATGTTCTACGATCGCTTCCAGGGCAATGAGGTGTTTGCGATGCTCCAGAATCCGCCCACGACCTTCTCCCCGACGTTATTCAACGGCTTCCTGAAGGACATCGATTCGAAGAACGCGCTGCTGGCGCCCCCTTCGCTCGATGCCTTCAGCTATGACGGCAAAGTCGCGACGGTCTACAACTTCAATGTCGGCATCCAGGCCCGGGTCCCGTTTGGGATGGTGCTCGATACTTCCTATGTCGGTTCGATCTCGAACCATCTGTTGCAGCGCCTCAATCTCAACGCGATTCCGTATGGGGCGACCTTCCTGCCTCAGAACCAAGACCCCACTAAGGTTGCGGCCACTCCGAACGCGATCCTGGGGAACAACGCCTACAATCAGGACTTCCTGCGGCCCTACCAGGGTTTCGGCAACATCAATCTGCACCAGATGGGCGGCACCTCGAACTACAATTCGCTCCAGGTCAGTTTGAACAAGCGCTTTTCCAAAGGATTCCTCTTTGGTCTGGCTTACACCTGGAGCAAGGCCCTCACCACCGCTAGCGGGGATGGCAGCTTCTTCCGCATCGACTCGAACAATCGCCTGGCGAACTATGGTCTGGCTGACTTCCACCGGGCGCAGACTCTCGCTGTGAACTACGTCTACGAACTTCCGGGGATCAGCCATTACATCTCCAGCAAGTCCTGGCTGCACTCGGCCATCGACGGCTGGCAGATTTCGGGTATCACCGTCGCCCAGACGGGCCAGCCTTTTGATGTCGGCATGAGCATCTCCGGGGTCGGCAATCAGAACTTGACGGGTTCCTATACCGAAGGCGCCCGCATCAACCTGATTGGCAATCCGCTCACCGGAACCAGCCAGGACCCCTACAAGCGTCTAAACGCCGCCGCCTACACCACCCCTCCGGTGGGTACCATTGGCCTCACCGCTCCGGTGCGCTACCTGATTCGTCCCGGCTTTGTGAACTATGACTTCACGCTGCAGAAGACTTTCCTGTTTACGGAACGGACCCGGCTGCAACTCAGGGCCGATGCTTTCAATGTCTTTAATCACACCCAGTTCAATGGCATTAACAGCACGCTGAACTTCGCCAGCCTTACAAACCCCAATCCCACGAATCTGCCCTTTAATGCAGATGGGACCTTACGGGATAAAAATGGATTCGGGACTGTCAGTGGCGCGCGCGACCCGCGCATCCTGCAACTCGTGGTCCGCTTCCAGTTTTAATCCAAAAACAATCCTCGAAATCGAAGGGCCACCCGTCTTGGGTGGCCCTTTGGTGCTTGGCGGGAATGAGCTATTGATATGTAATAATCCTAGAACGCCTCTCGCTGCGCCAGTCGATCTCTGTTTGCTCGACACAATTTCATAAGGAAAATACATGACTAGAAGTACCATCTTGCTGGCATTTGCCAGCTTGACGCTTTTTCTTGCCAGTCCCTCCCACGCCCAGACGCTATACGGGTCTCTTCTGGGCGACATCACAGATTCCACCGGTGCTGTAATTGCCGGTGCCAAAGTCACGATCAGTGACCGTGAAAATGGTTACACTCGTGACACGCTGAGCGAAGGAAATGGCCGCTATTCCTTCCAGAACGTAAACGCCGGTACCTACGACATCAAGATCGTTGCGCCGGGCTTCCAAGGTTTGACTCGCTCGGGCATTGTGATCTCCATTAACAATATTGCTCGTGTCGATGTCAGCTTGAAGATCGGTGAAGTTTCCGACCAGATCACGGTAGAAGCTTCCACGGCTCAACTCCAGACCGACAAGTCGGACGTCCACTCTGAGATCGGCGCCAAAGAAGTCACCAACATGCCTTTGCCGCGCTATCGCAACTACCAGAGCCTGATCAATCTGGTGCCCGGCTCGACTCCCGGCCGTTTCCAGAATTCTGCCGGCTCAACGCCTGGCCGTTCGCTCACCACGAGCGTCAATGGTGTCAACCGGAACAATAACGTCACCAAGCTCGACGGCGCCGTTACAACCAACATCTGGCTCCCCCACCACACTGCCTACGTGGCTCCGGCTGAAACGATCGAGACCGTCAACATCTCGACCAACAGCTTCGATGCCGAACAGGGCATGGCTGGTGGCGCGGCCACCACGGTGGTGACCAAGTCCGGCACCAACTCGCTCCATGGCAGCGCCTTTGCGTTCCACGAGAACAGCGCCTGGGGCGCCCGCAACGTATTCTTCAAGAGTCCCAAGCTCCCCAAGAGCCTCGTCAGCATTGGCGGCGGCACCATTGGCGGTCCGATCATCAAGAACAAGCTGTTCTTCTTTGGCAGCTTTGAAGGTACCCGCGAACGCCTGAATCGCAGCAAGCTGCTGACGGTTCCGACGGCGGAGCAGCGCGCTGGAAACTTCATGGCTTCACCGACCGTGATCTATGATCCTGCAACTGGAAATGTTGCGACCGGAGCTGGCCGCACACCGTTTCCGAACAACATCATTCCTGCCAACCGTCAGAGCCGTGTGACGCAGCAATTGTATGGCATGCTTCCCACGGCAAATCTGCCCGGAATCGCGAACAATTTCTTTGCTACCGGCCCGCAGAACCTCACGCGTGACAACTACGACATGAAGGTGAACTGGAACCGCTCTGCGGCTCACACGATGTTCTTCAAGTACGCCGCGATGGACGCCCTCGTCATCGGCCGTTCGGCCTTTGGTGACGCTGGTGGTCCTTGCAGTTGCGATTCTGGCGTTGGCGATGCTTCCCAGCTCGTACAGTTGGCCACGATCGGCCAGACCTACACGATCACGCCGACCTTCCTCTATGACATGACCATCGGCTGGACCCGCACGGGTGCAGATTCGATCCCGACCGGTTATGGAAAGAACGTCGGTCTTGACGTCCTGAAGATTCCTGGCACCAACGGCGCCAGCCCTCGCGAGAGCGGTGTCCCGAACTTCCAGATTGCCAACTACACCGATCTGGGACTGCCGGAAACCTGGAACCCCTATTTCTACAACGACACCACCTACACCATGACCCAGAACTTCAGCATGATCAAGGGCAACCATGACATGCGCTTTGGTTTTGAAGGGGTTCGCCACTGGCTCAACCATTGGCAGCCGGAACTCGGCGCCGGTCCGCGCGGACGCTTCAACTTCGCGCAGGCCACCACCGGAGTCCCTGGCAGTGCGACCAGCCAGTTCAATTCGCAGGCTTCGTTCTATCTCGGCCTTCCGAACAGCGTCAGCAAGTCGCTGCAGTGGTCGAAGATGACGAGCTTTAACTACCAGCTCGGCTTCTTCTTCCGCGATCGTTGGCAGGTATCGAAGAAGCTGACCGTGAACCTCGGTCTGCGCTACGAACTCTACCCGCTCGCCACCCGTTCCGGTTACGGCGGCATCGAACAGTGGGATGAGAAGACGAATCTTGTGCAGCTCGGTGGCCGCGGCAGCAATCCTGCCGATCTCGGCATCAGCACCAGCAAGAAGCTCTTTGCTCCCCGCGCTGGCTTTGCCTATCGTCTCGACGACAACACGGTCATCCGCAGCGGCTATGGTCTCACCTACAACCCGATGCCGTTTGCCCGTCCGTTGCGCGGCTTCTATCCGCTGACGGTAGCGCAGGAGTTCGTCTCCCCCAACGCTTACATCCCCTACGGCACCACGGAAGCCGGCATTCCCGCCTTCACCGGTCCCGATCTCAGCCAGTCGGCTGTCACCCTGCCGCCCACCGCTCAGATGCGCACCATCAGTGGCAACGCTGTTACCCGCGGTTATGTCCAGAGCTGGAACTTCTTCCTCGAGCGCAAGCTGCCCTCCTCGGTTCTCTTCTCGATCGGCTATGTTGGCACCAACACCATCCGTAGCTTTATCGATTGGGACGCCAATGCGGCTGCTCCTGGCGGCGGCAACACCGGCCGTCCGTTCTACGCTGCTTATGGCCGCACCGCTACCACCTGGTATTGGAATGGTCAGGCGAACACGAACTACAACGGTCTCCAGATGTCCGCCACCCGCAATGCCGGTAAGGGCCTTGTCCTGAAGGCCGCCTACACCTGGTCCAAAGCCTTCAACGTCAGTGACGACGACGGCTGGGCGCAGTACCTCTTCAACACGCCGAGCCAGTTGCCGCGCAACCGCGCGCTCTCTGGCTACGACACGCCTCACAATCTCCAACTTGCCGCTGTGTATGACCTGCCCTTCGGCCAGTCTGGCGCTGGTGGCAAGATCATCTCAAACGTGATCAAGGGCTGGCAGATGAACAGCATCTTTGGCGCCTATTCCGGCCGCCCCTTCACCGTCACCGCCGATGGTGGTGGTCTGAATGCTCCGGGTAACACCCAGACTGCCGAGCAGGTGAAGTCGCAGGTTGTCAGGAACGGTGGCACCGGTGAGTTCTATGACCGCTCTGCTTTCGCCGGTGTGACAACCGCTCGCTTTGGTTCCATGGGCCGCAATGCGCTCCGTGGTCCCGGTGTTGTGAACGTCGACCTCGGCCTGTTTCGCAACATCAAGTTGAGCGAACGCTTCCTCCTGCAGTTCCGTGCGGAAGCCTTCAACCTCACCAACACGCCTCACTTCAACAACCCGAGCTCGAACGTCAACGCCGGTGATTTCATGCAGATCACCAGCGCCCTCGATGACCAGCGCTCGATGCGGTTCGGTTTGCGTTTGCAGTTCTAACCGCAAACGTTTCCGTTTCCCAGACCCACCTTTCCGTGCTCAGGCATGGGGAGGTGGGTTTTTCTTTGGATGCCTTCGCTAGACTAGCGGGAAGCCAAAGTATGAATCGCTGCCTGCTGCTTCTCGTCTTCTCCCTGCCACTTTGCGGACAGGTCTCCTCCAAGGGAATCCATCCCCAAGTCAAAAAAATCATTGATGCCGTATCCGAGGAACGGATTGCCAAGATTCTCAGAAAGCTGGAGAGCTTCGGTTCACGCAATACGAATTACGATCTCGATTCCCCCGATCGAGGCAATGTCGCGGCGCGTACCTGGATCTCGAAAGAGTTTCAATCCTACTCTCCAAAGCTCCAGGTCCATTTCGATACTCATCGCATCTCCAAGCAAGGCCGCATCGTCAAGGATCTCGATCTCGTCAATGTGGTTGCGGTTCTGCCGGGCACGACACAGAAAGAGCATGAGATCCTCATCAGCGGACACTATGACTCGCTGCAGATCGTCCGCAAGCAGAATGTGCCTGCGGGCCAGGATGCGGTGGACTGGGTTGCCTCCGCGGAGCAGGCGCATGCTCCCGGGGTGAGCGATGATGCCAGCGGCGTCGCACTGGTGATGGAACTGGCCCGCATCATGAGCGCCTACGAATGGCCAAAGACTCTTGTTTTTGTTGCCTTCGCGGGCGAGGAGCAAGGGCTCTTTGGCAGCCGGGCCTATGCCAAGGACGCCCACGAGGCCCGGCGCAAGCTTGCCGGGATCTTCAACAACGACATCATTGGTAACGACCTGTCTGGCGACGGCCGCCGCATCACTGATCTGGTCAACGTCTACTCGGGCGACCCGATGGATTCTTCCTCCCGTGCCCTGGCCCGCTATGTCCGAGAGGTGGCCGAGCGCTATGATCCGGCGATGAAGGCGAATCCTGTCTTTCGTGGGGATCGCTTCAGCCGCGGTGGCGATCACACGCCTTTCCACGATTTGGGATATCCGGCCATCCGCTTCACCACGCCGGTGGAGAACTACGCAAACCAGCACTCGGCCACTGATACCTTTGAGAATGCGTCGCCGTCCTATACCGCTCGGGTCACTCGCGTGAACGGAGCGGCGGTGGCCAGTCTGGCGCTTGCTCCAGCAGCGCCCGAGGTGATGCGAACTAATGCGAGCGGCGTTGTGACCGGCCCGAATCTCACCCGGGGCAAGGGCTATGATGCTGCGATGAAGTGGGTGCCGGCTTCGGACCCCGACGAGATTGCGGGGTATAGCATCGCTGTCCGTTCGACGACCGCGCCATTCTGGGAACGGGAGGTCTATGTCGGAAAGGTGACGGAGTATCTCATGCCAGGGCTTTCGATTGACGATATTGTCCTGGGAGTCCGGGCTATCGGCAAGAACGGGGTCGAAAGTCCGATCTCTGCGTATACTTTGGTGCAACGCAACTTTAACAGTCCGGCGCCGTCCAATTGACTACTCTGAAGGGAGTGCATGGCTCATCCGAAACGTAAGGCTGTAGAGGCTGTTCAGGTGCCGTCTCTCGACGACCCCAGCCTGTTTATCAATCGTGAACTCAGTCTCCTCGGCTTCCAGCGCCGTGTCCTGGAGGAAGCAAACGACCCCTCGAATCCGTTGCTGGATCGGGTCAAGTTTCTGTCCATTCTGGGCTCCAATCTGGACGAGTTTTTCATGGTTCGTGTCGCGGGCCTGAAGCAGCAAGTGGAAGCGGGGCTCGAAGACCCCGGGCCCGACGGGCTTTCTGCTGCGGCACAGCTTGATTCCATTCGGCCTGCGGTGGCCCAGTTGATGGTGGATGCCCGGCGTTGCTTCCGGGAAGAACTGATTCCTGCACTTGCTGCCGAAGGCATTCAACTGGTTTCTCTGCATCAACTCGATGCTCTGACCCGCGAGCGCCTTCACGAGTATTTCCTCGAAAAGGTTTATCCCGTGCTGACGCCTCTGGCTTTTGACCCCGGCCGTCCCTTTCCGCATATCTCGAACTTAAGTCTCAATCTGGCGATTTTGATTCGGGGCGCCGACGGGCAGGAGCATTTCGCACGTCTCAAGGTGCCTGATACGCTGCCGCAGCTGATTCCGATTGAAGCCTACGGGAAGCTGCGTCGCGTCAAGCCGAAGGAGCAACGGTTCATTTGGCTGGACCACCTGATTGTGTCCCACCTGGGTGAATTGTTTCCAGGGATGGAGATTATTGAGGCTCATCCCTTCCATGTCACCCGCGACGCTGATATTGCGATCCAGGAACTGGAAGCCGACGATCTGCTCGAAACGATTGAGGAGTCGGTGCGCGCGCGGCGTTTTGGGGATGTGGTGCGTGTGAAGGTGAACCAGGGGATGCCCGATCAGTTGCTCGAGATTCTGGTCTCGAACCTGGAAGCGGATTGGAAGGACGTGTATCGCGTCGAGGACCCCATCAGCATGGTGCGGTTGAAGCATCTGCTCCAGATCGATCGCCGGGATTTGCGGGAGCGCTCCTTTATTCCTCGGATTCCGGCCTCGCTCGATCCGAAGCTGAACGAGGATTCGGACATTTTTTCCGTGATCCGGCGGGGAGACCTGCTCCTCCACCATCCCTTTGACTCGTTTGACCCGGTGGTAGAGTTTCTCCGCAAGGCGGCGCGTGATCCTGCGGTGCTCGCTATCAAGATGACGCTGTACCGTGTCGGGCCGAATTCGCCGGTGGTGGATTGTCTGCTCGAGGCGAACGAGAACGGCAAGCAGGTGGCGGTTCTGGTGGAGTTGAAGGCGCGCTTCGATGAGGAGTCGAATATCGAGTGGGCCCGCCGTCTCGAAGCGGAAGGCGTTCATGTCGTCTATGGCCTGCTGGGGCTCAAGATCCATTCGAAGGTCGCCCTGGTGGTGCGCAAAGAAGGGGACAAGATCCGGCGTTATACCCACTTTGGAACGGGGAATTACAATGTTGTCACCGCAGGGCTCTATACCGATCTCAGTCTGATGACGGCTTCGGAAGAACTGGGCGCGGATGCGACAGATCTCTTCAATCACCTCACGGGCTATTCGGCAAAGAAGCATTACCGCAAGCTCCTGGTGGCCCCAGTCGATTTACTGGAGCGGATGAAGTCCCTGATCCATCGCGAGATCGAGCACCAGCGTGCGGGTCGCGGGGGGCACATCATTTTTAAGATGAACTCCCTGGCGCACCAGGAGATCATCGCGCTTCTCTACGAAGCCTCCCAGGCAGGTGTGAAGATTGAGTTGATCATCCGCGGGGCCTGTTCGCTTCGCCCTGGAGTGCCGGGGGTCAGTGAGAATATCAGTGTCCGTTCCATTGTCGGCCGCTTTCTGGAGCATTCGCGGATCTACTGGTTCCGCAACGGCGGCGAGGCGGACTGCTACTTGGGAAGCGCCGATATGATGCCGCGCAATCTGCATCGGCGAGTCGAGATTCTGGTCCCGATTACGGACCGTAAGCTGGGCAAGCAGATTCGCGAGGACATTCTGGAGTTGTACCTGCGCGATGAAGCAAAGGTCAGGATCATGCAACGGGATGGGTCTTATCTGCGTAGCCCAAAACGAAACGATCCGGCGGCGGTGAATTCCCAGGCCCGATTCCTGGCGCGTTGAGAGGATGCTTCGATTTGCAGTTCTGAAAGGGGACACTCAGCGCTAAACTGGTGAATGCAGAACGATCGTTCTGCCCGGGTGGCGAAATCGGCAGACGCAACGGACTTAAAATCCGTTTTCTCGTAAGAGGAGTGCGGGTTCAAGTCCCGCCCCGGGCACCATTTCAGATTTTTTCATTGCCGGCGTCCAATTGGGGACGCCGTTTCTATTTCCGGAAGACTGGTTTTGATCGAATGGGCCAGACGCAGACTGCATTGCTTGTTTTGTCCCCGAAGGTCCTTACGGGCAGGGACTCTCCCTTCTGAATCTGAAGAATCGTGGATGGAACATTTTCGTGAGCATTGCACGAATTGGCGAGAATGACCCAATCGTAGCTCTGGCCTGCAGCTAGGTCTTGGCTGTTTCCGTACTGCATGCTGGAGGGGACGCATAGGATTCTGGTGCGCTCGGGCTGAGTTTCCATCACAGTCTTGATCTTCTGCATACGACACTGGATTTTCGTCTGATCGCCGCGCCCATCTCCGATTGGCCTTGTTCGCGCGTCCATGCAAATCAGTGTGGCAATCCAATCGTTGTCGCCATAGGGCAGTGGGTTCTGGGGATCGCAATCCTGCGTACACGGGGAGTAGACCCCGTGTTCCAAGCCATCCGGCGAAGTTTTGCTTGTGAGTCGAATGGGGGGCGCGAACCCATTAATCAAAAATGCTGAATTGGACCGATCTAGGCTTGGTTGAGGGATCAATATCCCTGCCACGAATACGGTTTCGAACTCAATGCAAAGTTCTTCAATTTTCTTCATTGCATCGGCTACTTCGGTGCTGGATGGTGTGGGGATTGGCGTGCCTCTGTAATCACCAACGTTGAAGGCTTCTGGAAGGACAATGAGCGAACCGCTTAGACCTTCCTTCTTGGCTTCTAGCTGATGGCGCAATGCCTGGATAGGGTTTTCATACCCTGCCATGAAATGGAAGAAGCCAACTTTTGTGAGGTTGCGAACCTTTGCAACTGCGGGGTAGCCATCCTTTCTGCACGGAGATGGGGTGGGTTTGCTCATCGTCGATTTGTCCTTAAGTGGGGAGCTGAAGGCTGATGCAAGCATATGTATCACAGCTGTCCTTGGTTCCTGGCGCCTCGCCCGGAGTGAGTGAAGCTTCATGATTCCCTCGATTCTTCTGACCCTACTTCCACAAAATGTCGCACTAAGAATAAACTTCCGTAGTGTCTCTTCCGGATTGGGTGAAAAAGTGGGAGAGTTTTTCCGATCGCATCTTTTGGGCGCTTTCTTCCAATTGGCCTAAATCGTGCTACAGATTCTCAGCATGAACGCTGTTGTGATTGATTCCACCTCCCCCAATCCACTTACTGATTCGTGCGTGCCGCTCACTGAGCAGGAGTTTGCGGACGCTTATACAAAAAATTTCCGGCGCACCGTACGTTTTCTCGCCTCCGGTGGAGCGGGGCTCGATGCGGCCGAAGAGATCGCTCAAGCGGCCTGGGCCCGCGGCTGGGAGTCACGAGCCCAACTCCGGCACGCAGAAGCATTGAATGTTTGGATTAACTCAATCGCGAAGAATTTGCTGCATTCGTACTATCGCCGCATGCACAGCTCCTCTGAACTTGCTGAGTCCATGTTAGTTGGCGCTCCAACGCCTCCTAGTACCATGGACATCGAACGGCTGGTCAGTAACTGCACCGACAGTGAACGAAACCTTCTCAACCTGTATTACGTGGAAGGGTACACAAGCAAAGAGTTATCGGTCACATTTGGTTTATCGGCAGTCGGCGTTCGCGTTCGTCTGACTCGTTTGAAGCAGAATCTTGCCGCGAAAGCCAGCCAAAGAGCTGGCGCAGATTTTGTTTCCACGCAAAGAGCTGCGTAATTTTCCTACCGATTCCATTAAGGAGCCAGCGCTTTTGACCACAGAGGGTCATGTCCGTCTACGGTTTTGGTCTCCATCAGTTCTGCTCTTGTCCCGTCGGGATCAAAGAGATTTAGCTGCCGCCGGCGATTGATTCCAGTTCTGATCTCGAGCGGCCGGGTGTAATTCTTCCGTGCAGGTAAAGTTTCAAGGACCGCCAGCGCCTGTTTGATATCCGGAACGGCAAGGCAGAGGTGATGTGCGCTGCCGCGCTTGGTCTCTTCCGGCTTCTGGGCATAAAGCATGAGCTCGATATAGTCCTCGCCGTCTGGCACTCTGAGGTTCACCCAGCTCAAGACCTTCTCGTCTTTACTCCCTCGCCAGAATTCCTGGAAGCCGAGGAGGTCCCGGTAGAAACGCATCGAGGGCTCAAGCGCCGTCACAATCACGCCAACGTGCATGATATGTGATGAAACGCCCCTGGCTTGCAGCTTGCCCTTCTCGCGCATACTCCAACCATCGGGTTCGTATTGTACAAACTCGATCGTGTTTCCATCCGGATCCTTCACGTTGAAGTTCTTATTCTTGATTCTTCCGATGCCCACCTTCTCTGGTACCGCTACCCCTTTCGACGCGAGGTAGTTCCGCATCCCCTCAATGTCATCGGTCTCAACCGAGATATGATTCAGCCGGTCCGTATTGGCTTTCTTTTCTGGGAAGAGCTCAATGTACTGTCTGTCATTGACCTTGAAGAAAGTCATCGACAAGCTCCCGTCGGGATTCTGTAAGGAATAAGGCTCGGAAAACCCGAGTAGGCCATGGTAATACTCGCGTGCCTTTTCCATATCGGAGACATAGAGCGCGATATGCGCCACCCCCGTGATCTTGGGCCGTTTCAGTTCTGCAGCGCTGCAAGCCAGGCCCAAGGCCAGCACGAGTCCAATGATTCGCATGCCCACACCCTATCACTCGCTTATCCTGAATGCCATGACGGTTTTAGAACTGCGAGAGTTTTACACGGAGCGGCAACAGCATCTCCGAGCCAGACTTGCCGCCGCAGGGAGAAGCCGCACTCTATCTGGTCTTGTCTTGATTGCCGCGGCCGTTGCGATTGGCGGGATTACGATCCTGTCCCTGCGCGAGGGCAGATCTCCCTTCTGGGCCATCGCTCCGCTTCCAGTGGCCATTGGCGCACTGCATTTACGGACCCGCTCGACAGCTCGCGAAGATCGCGATTCCCGCCTGGCGGATTTCTACGCTCGAGGCTCTGCGAGACTGGCCGGCACTTGGCATGGGACCGGGCCCAGCGGGGCTGGCTTTGAAGATCCTTGCCATCCCTATGCGAGTGATCTGAACATTCTGGGCGCTTCCTCTCTCTTTCAATTGCTCTGTACCACGCGCACCGCGATTGGCCAGCGTGGCCTTGCCGCCTACTTGCTTTCTCCTCCATCCCTGGCTGAGTCCGTGGCACGGCGCGAAGCGGTCTGCGAGTTGGCGCCGCAAACGCAGCTGCGCGAACAAATCGCCGTACTCGGCAACTTTGCGTTTTCAGAATCGACCTGGGAAAGTTTTGCACAGTGGCTCGATTCGGAAGTGATGGAGCATCGGAACAGAATCCGGATCGCGGCCTGGGCCTTGCTCGCTGTGCTGCTGGTGTTTCTTGTCTTGGGGATCGCATTACTCCTTCCCTGGTCGGTGGTCTTGCCGTCGCTCTGCGCCGTATTGCTGCTGCGCGGCGCGATTGGGCTCTTCTGCCGCAGCCAGGTGCAGGAGAAGCTTGCCGTACTCCGCTCGGTCGCTGCAGAAATCTCTGTCTTGCGGGAAGGACTCGGGCTCCTGGCGTTGCAATCCTTTCAGTCGGCAAAATTGCAAGCGCTGCAGCAGCAGGTGACGCATAGCGTTGCATCGCTCGGGCGTCTGGAGCGTCTGCTCCGGATGTTGTATGAGCGTGATAAAGATTGGTTTTATGGTCCTTCTCTCTTCCTGCTCTTTGCCACGCAGCTTTGCCTGGAGATTGAAGTTTGGCGAGATGAGCATCGGGCAGAACTACGAGTGTGGTTGGATGCCTGGGCAGAGTTTGAGGCATTGCACGCACTGGCGAATTATGCCTTTGAGAACCCGGATCACGCTGCGGCCGATCTGGTCCCGGAGGAGGAACTGTGTTTTGAAGCGAGCGCAATCGGGCACCCACTGCTGGCGCGCGATGTTTGCGTTCGCAACGACGTGCAACTCAATCGAGGCACGCGCTTTCACCTGGTGAGCGGTTCGAACATGTCTGGCAAAAGCACGCTGCTGCGTGCCATTGGGTTGAACCTCGTCCTGGCCCGCAGTGGTGCTCCGGTGTGCGCCCGCACATTGCGGATGTCCGCGTTGTCGGTTGCGACTTCGCTCTCTGCCTCGGATTCGCTTGCCGAAGGACGTTCCCGCTTCCGGGCCGAGATCGAAAAGCTCAGTCAAATTCTGGCCGCGACGACACAGCGCCCACCCGTCCTCTTTCTCATTGACGAGATCTTTGCCGGCACCAACTCAAAGGACCGCCGCATCGCTGCCGAAGCCGTGGTCCGGACTCTCATCGAGCGGGGGGCGATCGGCGCGCTCTCCACCCACGATCTTGCCTTGACCGAGCTGGCCGATGCCCCGGAACTCCATGGCGCCAACCTCCACATGGGCTCGGCTGGCAATGGCGATCCGATGGAGTTTGACTACATTCTGAAGTCAGGTATCACGAATGAGTCGAATGCTCTCGAAATTGCCAGGCTTGCCGGCGTTCCGGTGTGAGGCCTGTTCCTGATCCCTCCGGGCCTCCTCGCGAGGATTCTCTACAGCGTAAGACTTACCTGGACTCGCAGCTTTTACAAGGTTCCTCCTCACGTGTATTTTGTCCTTCTGTAGCAATATCAATCACTTAAGAGAGTTCGAGAGTTTGGCCCCCGGCTTGCAATCTAAGAGAGTGCAATGATTTCGCTTTCATTCACACTCGGAGGCAGCAACCGACGCTTTAACGGCGGTAGTGTGAATGAACCCTCTGGCAGTACGCGTTGCAATTCGGGTGCTTTCACCGGCACCGGGGCAGGCATTGTGACGCGTTCTGCTGGGGTTTCTGCCGAAACGAATCTCAGCGTGCCAAAAGACAAAATAACAAGGAGCATTACCATGAACTCTCTCTTCCGTACGACGTCAATTGCCGCTCTCGCGCTGGCGCCTTTCATCACCGGCTGCGCCACCAAGAAATACGTCAAGACGACTGTCACCCCCATCAACCAGAAAGTTGGCGAACTCGACGCCACCACCCAGGCTCAGGCGAAGTCGATTGAAGAAGCAGAGCGAGGGATCGCTCGGGCTGACGAACGCGCTCAGGGCGCCGAAGGCAAGGCCGATGCAGCTCAAAAGGACGCCACTCTGGCTCGCAAAGAAGCTGCCGATGGCCGTGCTCTTGCAGAGCAAGGGCTGACACGGGCCGATCAGTTAGGCAAGGACATGAACGCGATGAATTCCACCATGAACACGCGCTTCGAGAACATGCAGAACTTTAAGCTCGCCAACACCGATCAGGTGCTCTTCCGGATCAACCAGTCCGAACTGGATAAGGATGGAATGGCGTCGATCGACAACTCCATCGGCAAGGTCACGGAAAAGAAGAACTACGTGGTCGAAATCCAGGGCTTTACCGATAGCACCGGGAATAAGGCTGCCAATATCGAACTCAGCAAGAAGCGCGCTGACGCCGTGGTCCGTTACTTGACCACCAAGCACAACATTCCGCTGCACCGGATCTTTGTGGCCGGCTACGGAGCTGAAAATGGCGTTGCCGACAACAAGACACGCGATGGCCGCAAGCAGAATCGCCGCGTCGAGATGAAGGTCTTCGTTTCTGCCGATCAGGCCGGCACGCAGACGACGGCTTCCGCGAACTAGTTTCCTCTCGCTGCACACCCACCCTCTCCACTTCTGGACGCAGTGAGCACGCCCAACGCAACCATGCGTTGGGCGTGCTTTTATTTGATCAAGGCGCGGGAAAGGACTTCGGCTCGTTCGGCCAAATTCTCGGCACGCACCAAGTCGACCTTGCGGGCCTCTTCGGCCTGCTGCGCAAAGGTTTTCACTTGTTCAATGAGTTCTCTTTGGGCCCCATCGGGGCTCAGCTTCTCGGCGCGGGAAACGATCAGCATCGCCTTATCGAGATACTGCTTGATCCGTCGATTGCGCTCCGCAATCTCCTGGTTGCCTAAAATCGGCTGGAGGGTCAGAGCAGGTGCCGGTGCGGGCACGGTAGCTGCAGGTGTTTCCGGGCTGGGCGTGGTGCTGGGCTGCTCTTGCGGCAGGGCGGCATTCCCCGTTGGGCGACGTGTCCGGGCCGGTTTTGCGGGCTTGGGAGCCTCAACTGGGGGGGGCAGCGTCGGCATCTCCTGGGTTGCCGTTTCTGGTGGCTGACGCACTGCGCCGGGAGTCAGTTGCGGCGGGGCTGGCAAGGGCTGCGGCGGGCCCGGCTGCGGCGCAGGGGGGATCACGATTGACGCTTTTCGCGGCTCTCGCTTAAAACTACAGCCCTGCTCCACTAGCAGACTTGCTGCCAGAGCCAAGCCGCCTTTGATCCGCCACCACCTACGCATTAATCCTCCACCAATTCTGGGAATCGCAGCTCGAAAGTCGTCCCGACTCCAGGCGTGCTGCGGAAATCGATACTTCCATTGTGCAACTGTACGACGCGATATGTAACCGCCAGTCCGATTCCGCTTCCTTTCGACTTGGTCGTAAAGTAAAGTTGAAAAATCTTCTCCCGGCTCTCTGGAGGGATGCCGACGCCTTGATCCGAGAGTTCCACGATGATCTCATCCACTCCTTTGTGGATTTTGACAACCTGGTCGCCCCCTTCGGGCATGGCATCCATCCCGTTGCGGAGCAGGTTCAAAAACGCCTGCTTGAGCAGATCGGGGTCTCCCTGGATCTTGGCCGGTGCCTGGTCCCAGTCGACTACGAGATTCACGCGATTCTTTTGCGCCTCTGGCATCAGGAACTGTGTCATTCCGGTGATGAGCTCAAACAAGTCGAGAGGGGCTAACTTCAATTCTACCGGCTTGGTGAAGTCGAGAAATGTCTTTACCACCCGGTCGAGCCGGCGGGTCTCATCCCGCAGAACGCGGATTTCCTCTGCTGCCTCCTCATCGTGAGTGCCGATGCGCTCCTTCAGAATCTCAAGATGGAGGCCAATCGAGTTCAAAGGATTCTTAATTTCATGGGCTACTCCGCCGGTTAGCCGGTTCAACGCACTCAGGCGCTGGGAAACATCGAGTTGGTTGGAGATGCTGAGCTTGGCGTCGGCGTCGCGAATGGTCAACAAATAGCCCTTCGCCTCCAGGACGTCGAGGTCGAGATGGATGCGCTTGCCTTCGAGCATCACTTCCGCACCATTGATGCCTTGTTTTAAGGTCATCGCGCTCTGGATCAGATCGCCTGCAGGGGTCCCCGGCGCAAAGAGTTCGCTGAGCGGCTCGCCGGCAATCTCCCAGCGGCCCCGTCCCAAAAACTTTTCCACCGCTCTTCCAGCATTCACCAGGTTCTGCTCGGCGTCGAAGAGCAGAACCGCGTCTTCCATACGCCCGATCAGGTCCCGGACATTGCCTCGCGCCTGGGCGAGATCCTCACGGGCTCCGCGTACCTGTTCGCCCAAAAGGCTCAACTTACTCTCCACCACCTGTACTTCTTGGGACTCCTGCACTTGCGGCTGGCTCAAGGCTTCCCCGCGGCTCACCTTATCAATGGCCTCACTCAGGCGCCGCAAGGGGAGAAATGCGAGATTGCCGGTGAGCACTGCGATTCCCAACGCCACCAGCAGCGAGATTCCCAGGGCAAAGAACAGATTCTCGACTTCCGGTTCGAGCGTATTGTTCAATAACTCACTCGACAGCAGTACCCGCACCTCGAAGAGTGGCTTGTCGCTTCCCTGGAGGCCCAGCGGAATGATGGTTTCGTACTCATCGCGACGCATCACCACATGCCAGATCTGGCGGGCGCGGCCCATCTTTTCCCAGTCCGTGACGGCCATGGCCCGGCGGGCTACTTTGCCAACGCTATTCGGATTTGAGCTGGCGACGATGATGCCGTCCTGCCCTTTGATGTCGATCTCGACCACGGTGCGCGTGGAAGCCATGGTGTCGCGCAACAAGCTCGACAGCGCTTTGTCTTCTGCGGCCATCCGCCTCCACTGGGTCTCGGTTTCCTCCAGAGAAGAAGAGGGCGGACTCAGCTTGGAATATTCCGTCACGCGCTGCACCAGCAGGGTTTGCGCCTGGCTGGCGAGGAGCATCGATCGCTCGGTGGCTTCGCGAAAGAGAACAGAGGCGACGGTAAAGAGGCTGAGCAGGGAATAGCCCACTGCAACCGCCATGAGCGGGAGCAAGATGGTCAGCCGCAACCGGCTTTTAAGTGTCATCGGCTCCGTACTGCTTCAGCTTGTTGTGAAGCGTCTTGAGACTGATCGCCAGGATCTCGGCCGCACGAGTCTTGTTCTGCTTGGTATGCTCCAGCGTCTTGAAAATCAATGCTTTTTCGGCATCGTCGACGGTGGTGCCCACGCGCATGACGATGGTCTCAGGATCATTGGATGCAACGGGCGGGGCTTCTGTTCCGGGCGGCGTGGGCAGATGGGAAACGCGAATCAAGCCCTCCCCGGCCAGGATCACGGCGCGCTCGATGACATTGCGCAGCTCCCGGATGTTGCCCTGCCATTGCCTGCGGCGCAACGCCAGCATGGCTGTTTCCTCGATGCCTGAAACCCTCACCTCATGCTTGTGGTTGAGTTGCTGGATCAGCGTCTCGCAGAGGATCGGCAAATCGTCCATGCGCTCCCGCAACGGCGCTAATTCCATGCGGAACACATTCAGACGGTAAAACAGGTCCTCCCGGAAGGTGCCTTTGCTGATGGCGTCCTCGAGCTTGCGATTGGTGGCCGCGAGAATGCGGACATCCACTTCCATTTCGCTCTTGCCTCCGAGCCGCCTCACTCGCCCATCTTCTAAGACGCGCAGGAGTTTGGCCTGCGTCGACACGGGCATCTCCCCGATTTCGTCCAGCAGCAAAGTGCCGCGATGCGCAAGTTCGAAACAACCGGCCCTCCGCTCAAGCGCGCCTGTAAAGGCGCCCTTCTCATGCCCAAAGAGCTCACTTTCGATCAGGCTCTCGGGGAGCGCGGCGCAGTTTAACGCCACAAACTGTTCTTTCGTGCGGGAGCTCAAGCCATGAATGGCGCGAGCTACTACTTCTTTACCGGTACCGCTTTCGCCGGTGATCAGCACGGATGCCTTAGTGGGGGCTACCTGCTGGATGATGCGGTAGAGCTCCTGCATCACCGGAGTCTGGCCAACCAGGCCGCCCAGGCGTCCGTCGTAGCTGAGCTGCCGCTCGAGAACTTCCTTGTCCTCGCTCAATCGCCTTGCGGTGAGCGCGCGGTCCAGCAGTAGTTTGAGGGCCTGGGTATCGAGGGGTTTTTCGAGGAACCAGAAGGCCCCGAGTTCGTGAATGGTTTTGAGCGCGGTTTCGAGGCTCCCAAATGCGGTCACCACAATTGATTGCGGCGGATTCGGCTGTTCCCGCAATCGCGCGAGCAGACCGGGGCCGTCCATGACCGGCATCATCATGTCGGAGACCACCAACTGTGCGGGCCAGACCTCGAGGATCTCCAGCGCCTCTTCCCCGTGCTGCGCCTGACGGACTTCATAGCCCCAGGCTCCGATCAGCGAGGATAAACCCCGCCGTTGATTCTCTTCGTCGTCGACGACGAGGACGCGCGCCTTAAACTCCTGCATACTCAGGTACTTTCCTCCGCACCGTGACCACTGCTTGCGCTTCGGCGCTCCGGCCCTCGCCTACCGGGCCTACTTTTTCTGCGGTCTTGAACTTCACGGACACCAACTCCAGACTGAGCCCCAGATGTTTTGCGATGTTTTCGCGAATGGCGGTCCGGAAGTCTTTCAGTTTCGGCTTCTCGAGAATCACGGTTGTATCGAGATGCACCAACTCAAAACCCTTTTCCGCGAGCAGACTCTTGGCGTGCAGTAGAAACTGCATGCTTTCGGCGCCTTTCCATCGCGGGTCTGTGTCCGAGAAGTGCATGCCGATATCGCCTAAGGCGGCTGCACCCAAAAGAGCATCGGTAATCGCATGCAGCAGGATGTCGGCGTCCGAGTGTCCATCGAGTCCAAACTCGCTCGGAATGGTGACTCCACCAAGGATCAAGGCCCGCCCGGAGGCGGTGCGATGGGAGTCCCAACCGAGTCCGCTGCGGTACTCGTAGCTCACTGCTGTTCCTCAGCTAAAAAGTGCCGGGCGAGGGTGAGATCGGTTGGCTTCGTAATCTTGATATTCCGATCGCTCCCGGGCACAACCCGCACTTCGATCTGATCGAGGCGCTCCACCAGGCTCGATTCGTCGGTGCCGTTGAAGCCATCCTCCTTCGCTTTCGCAAAGGCCTGCTTGAGCAACTGTGTCGTGAAGACCTGGGGCGTTTGTGCCAACACCAGGCGATCGCGGGAAATCGTCGTCTGGATCTTATTCAGGTGCACCTGCTTGACGGTGTCGACGGGCACAATTCCAACAATGGCCGCACCGCATTCCGCCGCTTCGGCAATCACTTTCTGGATCATGGCCTCGTCGGCAAAGGGACGGACCGCATCATGCACCGCCACCAGATCGACGTCATCGGCCACGGTCGCCAGGGCGTGTTCGACGCTCTCATGCCGCGAATCGCCGCCTTCCACTAGCCGTACCGGCTTGGGGAGTGGTACTCCTGCAATCATGGCGCGGACGTCATCCATGTCTTCTGCGCGGCAAGCAACGATGATTTCATTGATGCTGCTGATGTTCGCAAAGCGGCGCAAAGTATGGATCAGGATCGGCGTTCCGTCGAGTTGCAAAAACTGTTTCTTCGCGCTTTTTCCCATACGCGTACCGAGCCCTGCCGCCGGTAAGATGACGCTAACTCTCATAGTTTCAACCATTCTTATTGTAGTAGTTGACGTATGGCGAATAAAAGGCGAAAATGGGGCTAATTCTCCCTATGCAACTCGTCGGTATCGCGAAGGCGGCTGCGGTGGCTCCGCTTTTGGAATCCAAACGCACAGTCACCTACAGCCACCTCGCGACCGGCAAGTGGATCAATCGCGTGAGCGGGGAGCGGTTGCCCTTCCAGTGGTCGATCAATCCTTACCGGGGTTGCGAGATGGCTTGCCAGTACTGCTATGCCCGGTATACCCATGAGTTTATGGAACTACGGGAGCCAGAAGATTTTGAGACGCGCATCTTTGCGAAGGTCTGGAATGCGAGCGAGTTTCGCCGGGAGTTGGCGCGGGTTCCGAAGTCGCAGGCCATTGCAATAGGCACCGCGACAGATCCTTATCAACATGCTGAACGGCGCTACGAAGTGATGCGGCAGATGTTGGAAGTTTTCGCCAACGAGAATGGCCGCAAGCTCTGGATCACCACCAAGAGCGATCTTCCGGCCAGAGATGCCGAACTACTGCAGCGTGTCGCGATGCGCAATGTCCTTTATGTGAACTTCACGATCACTACCCTCGATGCGGAACTCGCACGCGGCTTGGAACCCAAAGCGCCCCGCCCTGATTTGAGACTGGCTGCGATGAAAGAACTGACGATGCTGGGCGTCCGCTGCGGTGCGATGGCCTCGCCTGTGCTGCCTGGCATCAATGACCAGGAGAGTGCCTTGCTGGCTGTGGCCGAGCAGGCAAAGGACGCAGGCGCGCACTGGTTCGGCGGCGGCGTTCTGTTCTTACGGAGCCCGACGCGGGAAGTGTTTTTCGATTACCTGCGGCGGAAGTTTCCCGCGCTGGCGGGTCGCTATGAGGCCACTTACTTCGCCAATGCCCGGCCGACAGCGGAGTACCACCAGCAAATCGAAGAACAGTTTGATCGGATCCGCCGCGCGACCGGATTGAGCCGCAAAGCGACGCCTTACTTGCCTCCCGATTGGGAGCAAGGCAGCCAGATGAGTCTTGCTTTGTAGCGTAAAGTACTCTATTATCTGCCTATGGGCCTACGCGCCGATATGCACGAGCACGCGCTCGACAACATCAAATTCATCCGTTCGACGATGGAGAACGCGACCGCTTTCACTGCGCTTCCGGGCTACGGGATGGCTGTGGTTGGTCTCTCTGCTTTGGTGGCCGCCTGGCTGAGTGGCAGAACCCAAACCGACGAAGGCTGGCTTGCGGTGTGGACTGCCGAAGGAATGGCCGCCATCCTGCTGGGCTTTCTCGCGATGATCTTCAAAGCAGGGCAATCGGGGATGTCGCTGCTGTCGCAACCGGCCCGGCGCTTTGCACTGGGTTTTGCCCCGCCACTGCTGGCGGGAGCTGCTCTCACTGCGGCTGCTGCGCGTGTGAATCATTACGGAGAGGTGCCGGGGATGTGGCTCTTGCTCTACGGCGCGGGTGTGAGCACTGGCGGCACCTTCAGTGTCAAAGCCGTGCCGATCATGGGGCTCTGTTTCATGGCGCTCGGTGCGATTGCGCTCTTTCTGCCCTATGAGTTCAGGAATCTGATTCTGGGGCTCGGATTTGGTGGGTTCCATCTTGGGTTTGGGTTGTGGATTGCGAGGAAGCATGGCGGTTAGAGGGAATGCAGTGCGGATGATCGAGCCCGCGATGAATCTCGATCAGTTGATCCACGAGCGGGTGCGTCTGGGCATCGTCAGCGCGCTCGCGGCGAGCAAGAGTTTAACCTTCGGGGAACTGAAGGAGATTCTGGAACTGACCGACGGAAATCTGAGCATTCACGCGCGGAAGCTGGAAGATGCCGGCTATGTCTCGGTGCGCAAGTATTTTGAGGGGCGCCGTCCGCAGACGGCCTATGAACTGACTGCGGTGGGCCGCAAGGCCTTCGAGAAGTACGTCAATCACATGGAAGCGCTGATCCGGGCGATGAAGCCGAAGGAGAAGTAGAGTTTTGCACGTCGCCATCATTATGGACGGCAATGGACGCTGGGCCAAGCGCTTTGGCTGGCCGCGCCTGGCGGGCCACAAGCAGGGGGCGGAGAGTGTCCGGCGGGTGATTCGCCATGCCCCGTTGGCCGGTATCGATACGCTCACGCTCTATGCCTTTTCGAGCGACAACTGGAAGCGGCCCCAGGAGGAGATCTCCGGCTTGATGCGGCTGCTCGCGCATTTCATCGAGCGCGAAGTGCCCGAGTGTTGTGCGAACGGAGTTCGTCTCGAGTTCATTGGCCGCCGCGACCGCTTGCCGGCGACTCTGGTGCCTGCGATGGAAGCCGCGGAGCGGCAGACGGCGACGGGACGGCGCGTCCGGGTTCGTATTGCCATCGACTATTCCTCGCGCGACATGCTGCTGGCTTCGATGCGTCCCGGTATCTGCCGCGAAGAACTCAGCCAGAAGCTGGGGCCGGATGTAGATCTTCTGATTCGCACGGGCGGCGAGAAGCGCTTGAGCGACTTTCTTCTGTGGGAATGTGCCTACGCGGAGTTTCACTTTACGCCGGTCTCCTGGCCCGATTTCACCGAGAGTGATCTGGAGGGGGCGGTGGCTGAGTTTCGTCGCCGCGAACGCCGCTTTGGCGAAGTGTTGGATCCCAGTGCCGCCTAGCCGTTGTACGATTGGCATGAATGAACCGACGTCTCTTTCTGGCCGCTGGCGCTACGGCAACCGCATCTGCATTTGAAACCACGCAGAAGAAAACAAATAGTCTGATTGAGTTGCGCTACTACAAATTGCGCAATACCAGCGATGGGATGCCCAAGCGTCTGAACGATGACTTGGCCAACCGTTATCTGCCCGCACTCCAGAAGCAAGGCATCAAGCAAGTGGGGTTCTTCGGGAATCTGATTGGCGCTGCCAGTCCCTATGTCCTGCAGGTGACGGAGTTCAAGAATCTGGCGCAGTTGGAAGCGAGTTGGGAGATTGCCGCCGCTCTCGATTATGTGCGCATGGAAACCAGTCTGTTGCGCAGCTTTGACGGGCTGCCGGCGCTCGAGATGCCGGCTGTGGAGGCCGGGCGCGCGCCGCGCGTGTTTGAGTTGCGCACTTACGAATCGAATAACTTCCGCACGCTCGGCAAGAAGGCGGGGATGTTCAACAACGGCGAGATTGCGATCTTCCGCAAGACCGGACTGAATCCGGTCTTCTTTGGAGAAACGATCTTCGGCGCCAATCAGCCGAATCTCACCTATATGCTGTGGTACGACAGTCTGGCGGCCCGTGAAGCGAATTGGAAGAAGTTCGTGACGCATCCGGAGTGGGACAGGCTGAAGTCCACCCCCGGCTTGAGCGATGCCGAGATTGTTTCCAACATTTCGAATTCCATGCTGAACCCACTCGCCTACTCACCGATCAAATAGACAATCACCATGTGGATGCTCTTCTGTCTTTTTCTTCTTTCCTTTCAGGATCACGATAAAGCACCGGAACGAGCCGCGCCTTATTATCCGACTCCTCAGGTGGTGGTGGAGCAGATGCTCAAGCTGGGGGGATTGCGGCGGGGCGAGAAGCTTTATGATCTCGGTTCCGGCGATGGCCGCATCGTGATGCTGGGCGCGGCGAAATTCGGCGCAAAGGCCGTGGGGGTGGAGTTGGATCATGGGCTGGTGCAACAAAGCCGGGCGTCGATTGCGAAGCTGAAGCTCCACCCGGCTGCGCAGATCATGGAAGGCGATCTCTTTGAGCAGGACTATTCCGACGCCGACCTGATTACGGTCTACCTCCTTCCTGTGACAAACATTCGTCTCTCTCCGGTACTCGAAAAGAAGCTGAAGAAGGGGGCTCGTGTGGTCTGCCACGACTTTGAGTTCACCGAATGGAAGCCTGAAAAGACTGAGACCATCGAAGATAATGAGGGGCGAAGTCACACGCTCTTTCTCTACCGCCGATAGAAAAGGACATCATGAACGTCAGGGGTGCATCGGAACCAAAGTATCTGTCGCCGTTGTGGTGGCAGAGCCTGGCTGTCATCCGGACCATTCTGGCTCTCGCCTTTCTGGCGGTGGGCAGCGCTGCGACACGCACCTTGCCTTGGCTCGTGCTCGCCATCGCTTCTGCTTTCACGATCTATAGCCTGCTGGCCTTGCTCTGGAGGGACGTGGAGCAATACTGGCCTCCGATGCTGAGTCTGGGGATTGACGTCATCATCTTCCTGATCTTTGCGCACTACTCGGCCGACCAGTCCCTGTGGTTCCACTCTCTTTTCTACGTCTATCTGCTGCTCGAGGCGGCGATTGTTCATACCTGGCGCGAGGTGTTTGCGGTGCTCGTCCTATGCCAGGGTTGCTTTCTGCTGATTCGTCCGCCGCATGGGGACGTGCTGCAACCGCTGGTGATGCTGGCCGGAATCCTGGCCTGCACCTTGGCGCTCGAGAAGCGTGTGCTGGGCGACCGCCTTGACGATGCCCTGTTCCAGATTGGCCTCTTGCGTGGTGAGGCCGAAAAGATCCGCGAGATCGAGCGGCAACGCATCGCCGATGACTTCCATGACGGTCCGCTCCAGAGTTTCATCAGCTTCCAGATGCGTCTGAACGTGGTGCAACAGATGTTGAGCCGCGACCTTGCCAACGGACTGAAAGAATTGCAGGATCTGCAGACGATTTGCCGCACGCAGGTGGCCGAACTGCGCGCCTTTGTCCGCAGCATGCGGCCGATTGAAGTGGAGGGCGAGAGCCTGTCTACCGCGATTCGCCGTTTGGTAGAGAATTTCAGAAAAGACACAGGGATTTCGGCCAGCTATTCGAGCCAGGAAGTGACCGGAGAGCCAGAGAGCTTTCTGGAGGTGCTGCAGATTGTGCGGGAATCTTTGAATAACGTGCACAAGCACTCCAAGGCCTCGCGGGTGGCGATCTCGCTGACCAAGCAGGGGGAGATGCTGCATATCGAGATCGAAGACGATGGCACCGGCTTTCCTTTCAGTGGGAGTTACGATTTAGGAGAGATGGAATCTTTGCGTGTGGGGCCCGGCAGTATCAAGCGCCGGGTGAGGAGTTTGGGTGGGGATGTGGTGGTGAGTAGCCGGCCGGGCCACGGAGCGACGTTGCGAGTTCGCGTCCCGCTATGAGGCCTGTATTGCTGCTGTGCGTGCTGCTGAGTTCCTGCGCGCCGTATGCGGACTTCGGTCTCCCAAAGCCAACGGCTGGTCCTGCGCTAAAACTCGACTGGAAGACGCAGGCGGCGCCAGTGCTGGTGCGTGGCGATGCCGTCGATGTGCTGAATCCTTCCGTGGCCCAATGGCAAGGCCAGTATTGGAATCTCTACTCGGTCTTTGATGGCAAGGTCTGGTATACGGCGCTGGCGCTCTCGCCGGACGGGCTGCGCTGGGCTCCGCAAGGCAAAGTGTTGGGTCTGACCGAAGCTTGGGAAGGGGATTATATCGCTGCGAACGGTGGTGTCGTGGCGGCGGGTAAAGAGCTTCTCTATGCCTACCAGGCGGGTGAGAAGGGCAAGACCGTCATCGGAATCGCACGTTCAAGTGATGGCCGGAATTGGAAGAAACATGCGGGGCCGGTGCTCACCCAAGGGCCCAGGATGAGCTGGGATGAAGTCAGTCTCGGCGATCCTTATCTGATTGAAGCTGGTGGGGAATTTTACCTGTTCTATCTCGGAGAAGACCGGGCCCGGCGGCAGCGCCTGGGCGTGGCCCGCAGCAAAGATGGAGTCCAATGGACCAAGCAGCGGGCGGCACTGTTGGAACTCGGCGGGGCTGGAGATTTTGACGAGAATGGACTCGGCGAGCCCGCGGTCTTTTCTGCAAACGGGAAATGGGTGATGCTCTATACCGGTCGGGATCGCAAAGAGAAGCGGGCAATGGGCTATGCGGTGTCCACAGACGGGCATCACTGGGAGAAGCAGAAAGAGCCGGTCTTACGTGGAGACCAGCCGTGGAACGCGGCTGTTGTTTGTGATGCGACGGTGTTGGTGGAAGGCAATCGAGCCCGCATCTGGTTTGGCGGTGGGGATTTGCCGAAGCCCGATGAGCGTCTGAATGGGCAAATCGGTTACGCGGAACTCAGCGCTCCTGACTAAGGGCTATCCTGCTTTTTCGAGCCGTGCCATCGCCTCCCGCATCGCTTCGCCGAGCAGGGGTTCGACCACGCGCGAGGTGCAGACCAGTCCGCTGCTTTGGGTGAGCGTTTGCTCCATCGCTTCTGCCTGACCGGCATATTCCAGAAGTTGGCACTGCACTGCGGCGAGGACGATGCCGGGCTTGGCGACAACCACCCGGACGGGGTGGCCCAAGCGCTCGGGAAGCGCCTCTTGGACTCCGGTTTCGAGGGTTCTCCACGATTTTAGATCGGGCAGCTTTCCGGTCCGGTCTCGAAAATCGTAACGGACCAGGCAAAAGCGGTCCCAGCCCCGGATCGCGCGGTCCAGCGTGAGGAGGCTGTCGGAGGCATGTTGCGAGCCCGGGCCCGGAAGACCGCGTTGCTTGCGGAGTTCGCTTCCGTTGACGTCCTCATGCAAGCTGCTCACCAGACTTTGGCTCTCCCGCTGCCGCTCTTCCATGCAGGCTTCCAACTGCGATACTTCTGTGTTCAGGCGGGCGCGCATCTCTCCCAGATCGTGACAGCCTGCCAGCAGTTTGAGCTTCTTCGTGATGCCCTGCAGGCGAACGGCGTAGCGTTGGTCATAACCTGAAAGCTTTTCGGTAAACTGTGCCACTGCGCCAATCACCGCTTTGGCTTCCCGCTCTTGCGACTCCAGATAGTTGCCAATCTGGGCCCCATAGCTCTTCAGTACCTCAGTGGTTTTCTCGGTGCGTTGCACCAAGTGTTCTGCCGACGGCTTGCCCGGCATTTCATCGACGATCTGCAGCAGACTCCGCCGGTGAGGTTCGCAGATCTGCTTGGGCGCCAGAGGGATGGATTCCGCCATGACCAGCAAACTCCTGCGCCAAAGCTGCAGCGCTGCATCTCTGGCCTGCTCGATCCTGTCGAGTACGGTCAATTGATCCGAAAGAGAGTTGGACTTCTCTGCGGGGCCGGATTGAAAAAGGTTGCTGATTCTGCTCACTGCTCGGTGCTCAACAACCTTATCGGCGAGGGCGGACGGCTTTAGAGCATTTGACGCAATTCGTCGAGCTGCAGGCGTCCGGTGTAGATCGCCATGCCGAGCGCCGAATCGATCTGCAAGGCGCTCAGGGCCCGGATGTCGTCGATGGTGGTGATGCCGCCGGCGGCGGTAATCGGCAAGCTGGTGGCGGCGCGCAGTTGCGCAAACCAGTCGAGGTCCGTGCCTTGCAGCATCCCTTCCTTGTCGACATAGGTGCAGAGAAAGCCGCCGCAATAGGGCTCCAGTTGCTGGATGACATCGACGGCGGTGAGGTCTGTTGTCTCCTGCCAACCCTTCACCACGATCTTGCCGAACTTCGAATCGAGCGCGACCAGAATCCGCTCCTTGCCGACGGCAGCGGCAATGTCTGCCAGCGCCGGCGTGAAGGCAGCCGTGCCGACAATCACCTGATGGGCTCCTTGCCGCACCAGCGCCTCTGCGCGCGCGGGAGTGCGCACGCCGCCGCCGACGCGGCATTTCGCGCGCGCCGCCAGCATCTCGACGATCGCATCGTTGGCGCCCCGGCCCATGGCCGCGTCCAGGTCAATCACCTGAATCTCCGGGAAGCCGGCAAAGCGCTCCAGCATCACCAGCGGAGCTTCTCCCTCCAAAGCCTTTTCGCGGCCCTGGACAAGCTGAACGACTTTGCCGTCCTGGAGGTCAATACAAGGAATGATCATGCGTTGTTCCTGATGGGGATATTGTATTTGGCGAGAAACGATTTGAGATCGTTCACAGTGTAGGTTCCGTAGTGGAAGATGCTCGCGGCAAGCGCGGCATCGGCCTCGCCGTCGGTCAACACTTCGAGAAAATGTTCGGGTGTGCCACCGCCGCCGCTCGCAATGACGGGGATGTGCGTGGCCCTGCTGACGGCGCGGGTGAGTGCACAGTCAAAGCCCTGCTGCACGCCATCGGTATCCATCGAGGTGAGTAGAATCTCACCGGCGCCCAGCGCCTCGGCCTGCTGCGCCCATTCGACAACGTCGATATGTTCATCGACCCGGCCACCCTTGGTGTAGACGCTCCACTCGCCGGGAGCCTTGCGCCGCGCATCGATGGCCAGCACCACGGCTTGCGCGCCAAACTCATTCGACAATTCGGTGATCAGCTCCGGACGGCGTACGGCAGCGGTATTCACGCTTACCTTGTCCGCGCCGGAAACCAGAATCCGTCGCGCGTCGCGCACCTCCCGGATGCCGCCGCCCACCGTGAGCGGAATGAACACCCGTTGCGCTGTCCGGAACACCACATCGACCATCGTGTTGCGTTCGTCCGAGCTGGCGGTGATATCGAGAAAGACCACTTCGTCAGCGCCTTGTTCGTTATAGCGTTGCGCCAATTCCACCGGGTCTCCGGCATCGCGCAGATTGACGAAGTTGATTCCTTTGACTACCCGGCCAGCCGTGACATCGAGGCAGGGAATGATTCGTTTCGCAAGCATTTAGGCCAGCTCCAGAAAATTGCTCATGATCTTGAGGCCAGTGGCGCCGGACTTCTCCGGATGAAACTGCACGCCATAGACGTTGTTTTCTTCCACCACAGCGGAGAAGGGGAACTGGTAGTCGCAGGTCGCCGCTGTCGCGGCAACAGGCGGCGCGTAATAGCTATTGGCAAAGTATACGTAGATCGGATCAGGCAGCCCGCGCAGCAGCTTGCTATCGGGGCGCGGTGTGAGCGAATTCCATCCCATGTGCGGCACACGCGCCGTGTTGGGGAAGCGCTCGATACGTTCGGGATAGAGCGCGAGCCCCTTCTGATCGGGAGCCTCGCCGGAGCCCGAAAACAATGCCTGCATGCCCAGGCAGATGCCAAAGAAGGGGTTGCCGGCGCGGATCTTCTCGAGAATCGCCTCGCGCAGACGCAGCACATCGAGCGCCACCATTAACTGGCCAAAGTGGCCCACGCCCGGCAGCACCAGCTTCTCGGCGGCCAGCACGGCCTCTGGCGTATCGATCAGCTTGTAGCTGGCACCCAATTCCGCAAGTGTGTTCTGTACAGAGCGCAGATTGCCCGCCCCGTAGTCGATGATCGAAATCATAAAAGCTCTTTCGTAGACGGAAGCTGATCTTTCATCCGCGCATCCTTCGAGCAGGCATACTTCATCGCGCGGGCAAAGCACTTGAAGATGGCTTCGATCTTGTGATGGTTCGAGCGGCCATAGAGCACCTTCGCGTGGAAGTTCGCCTTGGCATGCTGCGTAAAGCCATCGAAGAAATCGATCAGCAACTCGGTCTGCAGGTCGCCCACATGCACCACCTTCACCAGATCCTTGTAGACCAGCGCCGGACGGCCGCCAAGGTCGACGGCGCACACGGCCAGCGTCTCGTCCATGGTCTGCACAAAGTAGCCGGCGCGGTTGATGCCCTTGCGGTCTCCAAGCGCCTGTGAGAAGAGCTGCCCGAGCACAATGCCCGCGTCCTCCACGCTGTGGTGCTGGTCGACGTCGAGATCGCCGGTCACCTCCAGCTTCAGATCAAAGCCGCCATGGCGGGTGAACAGCTCGAGCATGTGATCGAGAAAGCGGACACCGGTCGAGATGGTGTACTTCCCCTTGCCCTCGATTTTGAGGCTGCCGCGAATCTGCGTTTCTTTCGTAATGCGTTCGATCGTTGCACTGCGCATGTTAGAGGATGCTCTCCAGTTCGTTGATGGAGTGGACCGCAAGGGCCACTGGTAGGTCTTGGAAGTCGCCGCCGGGCGCGGTGATGGCAATAAAGGGCACCTGAGCGTCGCGCGCCGCACGGGCATCGTCGATGGTGTCGCCGAGATACCAGGCGATCTCACGCTTTGCCTTCAGTTGGTTCAGTCCATCGGGGTGTGGTTTCGAGTGCGCAACGTTGTCGTCCCCCAGCACCGCGAACCACGAGTAATCGCTGCCAAAGCGGCGCAAGGTGATCTGCGCTTCCTCATGCAGACGTCCGGTGAAGATCGCGAAATCGTACTTCTCGGACAAGCGCTTGAGGATCTGGCTGTTGTCGATCCAGCGCTCGCGCAGAATCAGGCCCGGCTCGCCGTTGTGCCCGAAGAAGAACTGGTTGAACACGCGCACGACGGTCTCGTAAGGAATGTCCTTGCCCGCGACGCGGATCAACTCATGGCTCAACTTCCAGTCGTTGTTCCAGCCTCCCTCATTCTTGTAGTGCTGGATGATCTCATGCGAGGGCGCGGATTCCGTGAAGTGCTGCACGGTGACGCGAATGGTCTCCCGGTAGGATTCCTTCACTTCGACGAGCACGCCGTCCATATCGAATACAAGAAGCGGCTTCACTTCTGGATCTCCTTCCAAAGCGGTTCAAATGTTGTAAGAAAGCGGCGAGTCTGCTCCTGCGACCCTACCGTGACACGCACGCAGCCTGGAATCTCATAACTGCGGTTGCGCACCAGGATGCCTGCGGCCTTGAGCTGGTCGCAGACCTCCTGCGCCTTCGGGCCAATGTGCAGCAGCACGAAATTCGCCTGGCTCGGCACATAGGGGACGCCGATCTTCTCGAGGCCGGCCGTCAATACTTCGCGCGCGGCCAACACCTCGGTCACCGTGTTGCGCAGGAAGCTGGTGTCCTCGACGGCTGTCTTGGCCGCGATGGCGGCCAGGTAGTTGACGGAATACGGCGAGTGCGATTTGTGAATCGCCGCCATGTTCTTCGAGTTTGAGAACAGACAGCCGACACGCAGGGCGGCCATGCCGTAAACCTTCGAGAAGGTGCGGCTGACAAACAGGTTCGGATACTCGTTCAGATAGGGCAGCATCGTGATGCCGCAGAACTCGTAGTAAGCCTCATCGATCAATACGGCGGCCTGCGGCGCGGCGTCGAGAATACGCTCCATGCCTTCCCGCTTGATTGCCGTGCCGGTGGGGTTATTCGGATTCGAGATCAGAATCGCCTTCGTCTCTGGCCGGATCGTTTCGAGTAACTCCTCGAGAGGAAACTTGAGCGTGTCCTTGCGATAGGGCAGCGTGCGCACTTTCGCGCCCGCCACCTCAGCATAAAAGCGGTACATCGCATAGCTCGGTGTGAGGATCACGACATCGTCGTCATCCTCGACAAAGGCATTGATCAGTATCTGGATCGCCTCGTCGGTGCCATTCGTCATGACCAGCTCATCCTCGCCCACCTCGAAGAACTTGGCGAGCGTGGGCAGCACGGTGGTGTATTCCGGATAGATCGTGAGCGCGTCGGCGGTCAGCACCTCCTGGATCTTCGCCAGGACCTTCGGGCTCGCGCCTTGGGTATTCTCGTTGAAGTCCAGCCGCAGCTTGCCGGCGCGGCCCGCACTTGGCGGATGATAGGCGGCCATGCGATCGATGGCGGCGCGGGGTTTGAGTTCAGGAAAGTCCATTAGTCGAGCCTCGCTTCGATAGAACGCGCGTGTGCCTCCAGCCCTTCGGCCCGGGCCAGCGTCGTGATGGTGGGAGCCAGCTTGGCCAGCGCCTCGGGGGTCAGTTGCTGCGTCGTGATGACCTTGACATAGTCGGCTGCGGACAGTCCTCCGCGCAGGCGGGCAGCGCCGCTGGTGGGCAGCACATGATTCGGGCCGGAGGCGTAGTCGCCAGCCGCCTCGGGGGAGTTGCCGCCAATGAAGATGCCGCCCGCGTGCTTCAGGTGCTTCAATAGACTCGCGCTGGGGATCGAAAGGTGTTCCGGCGCAAACTGATTCGACAGCTCACAGGCTTCCTCGAGCGAATCTACCATGAGAATCGCGGAGTTGCGGCGCAAGGCTTGCTTAGCGACTGCGGCCGTGGGCAGCGTCTTCAGTTGCAGTTCCACCGCTGCTGCGACGGCCTCGGCGAGCTTCGCCGAAGTGGTCAGCAGAATTGCTGCCGCATCCGTATCATGCTCGGCCTGGGCCAGCATGTCGGCGGCAATCCACTTCGGGTTACCTGTCGCGGCGATGATCAGAATCTCGGTGGGCCCAGCGACAAAGTCGATGCCCACTTCACCCGCCAGCAGTTTCTTTGCGGCCGCGACATAGATGTTGCCAGGGCCGACAATGCGGTCTGCCTTCGGTACCGTTTTGGTGCCATACGCAAAGGCGGCAATCGCGTGCGCACCGCCCAAAAGATAAGTCTGCTCGACGCCCAGCAAGTGCGCCGTGCCAAAGATCTCCGGCACAAAGCGCGGCGAGGTTACGCAGATATTGGGCACGCCCGCAACCTGCGCCGGTTGTGTGGTCATCAGCAGCGTCGAGGGCAGGGGATAGCGGCCCGACGGAATGTAGGCCGCCACCGTATCGAGCGGACGGACAATGTAGCCCGCGTTCAGACCCGGGGCGATCTCGATATTGGCCGGCTTCGGAATCTGCAGCTTCGCAAAGTTGCGGATGTTTGCCGCCGCCACTTTCACTGCTTTGACAAAGGCGGGCGACAAGGACTTTGCCGCCTCTGCGCATTCCTGCGGTGTCACCCGTGGCGACTTGCGATCAAAGTTGTCAAACTTGCGCGCATACTGCAGCAGTGCCTTGTCGCCGTTCTTCCGGACTGCTTCCAAAATCGGACGAACCACCGCAATGGCGTCGTCCAGTTGGACCTGGCGCCGCTTGAGCAGGCTGGCCGCCTTTGTGCGAGGGAGGATGCGGAGGAGTGGCATTAGAGGATGACTTTGTTCAACGGATATTCGACAATGCCCTGACCGCCTGCTTCCTTCAGGCGCGGGATGATCGTGCGCACCGTGGTCTCATCGAGAATCGTATGCACGGCAACCCATTTTTCATCGGAGAGATGCGAGATGGTGGGCATCTTCAACGCCGGCAGCACCGCGAGCACCCGATCGAGATTGGCCTTCTCGACATTGAGGATCAACCCTACTTTGCCCAGCGCCGCAATCGCGCCATCGAGCAGCAGCTTGATGTCCGCCAGCTTCCGGCGCTTCTCCGGATCCTCATACGACTTCTGGTTGGCAATGAGCTGCGTGTTCGACTCGAGAATCGTTTCGACAATGCGTAGCTTATTGGCGCGCAGAGAATTGCCGGTCTCGGTGACTTCCACAATCGCGTCGGCCAGGATCGGTGGCTTCACTTCGGTTGCGCCCCAGGAGAACTCCACCTTTGCGGTGACACCATTGCGCGCGAGGTAGCGCTTGGTGGCCCCCACCAGTTCGGTGGCGATGATCTTGCCTTCGAGGTCCTTCACCGACTGGATGTCGGAATTCTCCGGCACCGCCAGCACCCAGCGCACCTTGGTAAAGCTGGCGCGGCTATAGATGAGATCGGCGACGGCAACCACTTGCGAATCGTTCTCTTCCACCCAGTCGCGGCCCGTCAGGCCGGCATCGAGAATCCCGTCCTCGACATAGCGGGCCATCTCTTGGGCGCGGATCAGCATGCACTCGATCTCGGGGTCGTCAATCGAAGGAAAGTAGCTGCGCGAACTGGTGGTGATCTGGAATCCGGCGCGGCGGAAGATGTCGATGGTCGCGCTTTCGAGCGAGCCTTTTGGGATACCAAGTTTCAGCTTCATGGCTAGTGTTTGTAGACCTCGTCGGCGTTATAAGTTTTGGAGTCAACGTACTCGAAGACATTCTCTGCGTTGAGCTTCTTGGCGAAGCAGGATTCGAACCCTTCGTGGCAGACACCGGGCCCGACGGCTTCCGCAAAGATGAGCAAGGTGTCATTGTCGCAGTCGGTACGGATCTCTTTCACATTGAGGAAGTGACCTGAGGATTCTCCCTTCAGCCAAAGCTTGTTGCGGCTGCGCGAATAGAAACAGCACTTGCCGCTTTCAAGCGTCTTCGCAAAGGCGTCTTCATTCATGAATCCAACCATGAGGACGCGCTGCGATTTCCAATCCTGGATGACGGCAGTGATGAGGCCGTCGAGTTTTGAGTAATCGAGTTTTGGTATTGACAAGGGAGATCCTAAAAACAGAAAGCCCGCCGGGCTGAGTCTCAGCGCGGCGGGCTATGAAGGAGAAGTAGATCGCAAACGATCACAGCATATGAGCCGGCCGGTTCACCGAGAAATGATGATGATGGTGCCGACGATGGTGGAGCCCAAGAGCCATGAAACCAAAGTTTATCACAGCCCCCAGCCTGCGATCTACAATGAATCTTCTTGGTGCTGTTCCCTCCTGTTGGATCTGAAGGGCGACCACGCGGTCCCACAATCGCTGGTGCACGATAAGGCGTTCATTGATCTGCACTCCGTCAGTGGGCCCTTCTCGCAGCTCTACTGCGATTTCGATGCCAGCAACCACATCCTCTACAGCCTGCTTTGCCGCTTGTCTGCCTGGGGCCTGGGCAACTCGGGATGGCGCAGCAACTCGGCTCGCCTGTGTTCCGCTGGCTGGCTTATGACGTGATTCTGCTGCACCCGTTCCTGCTCGATTTCTCAATCGCCCGCATGCGGCTATGGCATGAGCATCGCCTTCCTGGTCTGGGCGATGTACTTTTTGTTCAAGGGCTACTTGCAGCCGGCCTCGCTCGGCTTCGCGGTGGCAGCAAATCTCACTGCCGTTTTCTCCGCCATTGCGATGACGCTCGCCGCCACGCTTCTGATGCCCCGTCGCAAGCGCAGGGACTATGGGCAATGGCGCTTGCTTTAGTATTCTTCTCTCTGCCCCTGGCCAGCAGGCAACATCTCTGCAATCGGCGCCAATGCCGCAGTAACGATCCTCCAATGCTTCGTTCTGCCGGTGCTGCTATGCGCTCTCGTGTTTGCGTTGCGCCTGGCCACCTTTGGACTCTTCCTCTCTCATCATCTTTTTGCGGTGCTCGATCCGACAGATCGCATGGGCTTGTGGCTGGTCTTAGAAGTGCTCGAATGCGCAGACTACTACGTGCTCTCCGCTCCAGTTTCACCCAGGGCTGGCGTCAAGCGCCTGCATGTTCTGTTCCGGGATGCGCGCGCAGGCAGCCTGTTCGCGGGGGAACTGCCATAACCAGTTTCTTCAACGATGAGCCGCCTCGACTTGTAGAACGGCATTCGGGGCCGGCCATTCCTTCTTCCGTTCTATTTTCTCCGCTGGCTCCCAAGGCGCCGATCCCAACTTCGAGATGTCCCTGTAATGGCCCAGCACCGTGAACCGGTCAAACGCGAAAGGCACTCCTTCGGCATTCAGATCATTCGCGCCGTCTGCCATATGAAAGTGCAGATGCGGTCCGGTGGAGTCTCCCGTAAAACCCAAGGCGCCAATCTTCTGCCCCAGGCGCACTCGATCTCCTACCGCCACTGTGGCGCTGCCCGGACGCAAGTGCTCATAGATCGCAAATCGATCCTTGGTCAACTGCAGCACCACATAGTTGCCTGATCCTTCGCCGAGTGCGTGCTTCGGATTCTGCGACACGAGACTGCTCTCTGCAAAGTCGTTGCGAATGGCCACCACCACTGCATCTGCGACCGCCAGCGCCGCTGCATCATAGCCAAAGGCAGCGTCCACCCGATCGGAATCTTTTGCGATGGTCCGGCCAAGTGCATCTACCTTCACCCAGTCAATGGCAAAGCGTCCGGGGATGCGTGGGCGGCCCTCCACGGTATAGACCACACGGCGATGGCCGCGAGCCCAGTCTGGATGATGAACGGCCACCCACGGCCCGCCACTGACCGGCATCCCGACAACGATCGCTTGTCGGGAACTCACCTCACTTCGCCCGCCGCGCAGCCGATAGCTGCTGCGCTCCCCGTTGGACAGATAGGCAATCTCATGCTCAATTGCACGGGGCGCCGCCGTGCCAAGATCTAACTCGAGATATAGAATCGCCCTGCGCCCTGGCGCCACAGGGCCGGCAACTGCGCCAAGGATGCTGGTCCGTGCCGCGAGCGCCGCACCCCCAATCTCTTGCAACACCGCGCCGTTGTCCGCATTGTGCACGCGAACCGTCTCGAGTTGTAGCGGCTTCGAACTGAAGTTTGTCAGATGCAACTCGTAGTAGAGTTGGGTTCTTCCTGCCACGGTGATGGGGGCTGGAGCCTCGATCACCATCGCCTCGAAGGACTCTTGTACTTCCGCGGCGGAACTGCCGAGGACAACGAGGAGAAGAAAGCTCTGGGTCCAGTGAGGCATTTCCCGTCATTTTCGCTGATCTCGCGGTCGTGCTTACTTTTGCGGTGCGAACTGCCATGATTGGGCCATGGACTTCGAATTCGACTTTGACGATCCCGAATCGGACCTGCCAGCGGTTGCGCCGGAACTGTTGACGCCGCAGGAAATGGTGGATCTGTTTGCGCGCAAAGCGAAGCCGCGGCTGCTTGAACTGCTGAAGCTGAAGGTGCCACATCTCTATGACGAAACTCCAGGCCGCGACGGAGCCATCACCGCAACCACTTTCGGCGACCTGCGTCTGAAACTCCAGCGCACCTCCCAGCCCTACCGTGGAATGGACCGCTTTGCGAATGAAGAGAAGGTGCTTGGCTTTGTGATCAATCCAGGCCTATTGCCGATTGTGAAAGCGATGACCTTTGCCTCCCAAGGAAAACGGCTGGTTGTCACCCGCAAGATTGCACCCGCAAACAGCGACAAAGGAGCAGTCGCCGACGTGGATGGATTCGGCATTCGAGTGCTCCTCCGTTTCGATGCGGAAACCGAGGAGCACCTCGTGGTTTGGGAGTGGTTGTCTGGCGTGATCTAGAAGTTCAACTTCAGCGCAAACTGGATCTGCCGTGGGTCCAGCTGATTCAGCACCTTGCCAAACTGATCGGGCACATTGATGAGCCGCCCAACAATCAAATGGTTCGGGGTGTTGAGTAGGTTGAAGAACTCCGCACGGAACTGCAGGCCCATGCCTTCCCGAATCTTGAAGTTGCGGGCGACTGTCGTATCGACGTTGAAGAGTCCCGGCCCGGTCACGGTGTTGCGGCCAACGTTTCCAAACTGGAAGGCGGGCGTCAGTGCAAAGGCGCTGGTGTTGAAGAACTGCTGTGTGGAGCGCTGCGAGGGGTCCAGATAGGAAGTCTTGCCAGGAACCGCATTGGCCCGGATCAGAATGCCACCGGTGCCGCCGCCAATCCCCGCCGTATCTCCGCTGATGTTGATCGTGAAGGGGAAGCCGCCCTGTAGTTGCGTGATGCCGGAGATCTGCCAGCCACCAAAGAGCAAGCCCTTGAACGGCAAGTCGTAGACCACCGTGTTGACCCAGCGCTGGCGCAGATCAAAGCTGGCCAGTCCACGTTCGGCACGTAGGTTGTAGGAATCCTGTGGCGGCGAGTTCTCACTGCCGTTGGCGCCGCCCGCATTGCGAAACTGCGGTGCGTTTGTGATGGCCTTTGCGTAGGTGTAAGAGCTGAGCCAGGAGAAGCCTTTTGAGTAGCGCCGCTCAAAGCGAGCGAGTAGCGCATGATAGTTCGACTGTGCGGACAGCGCGTACATATTCACCTGCGTCACCGGCACGGTGTTCGAGATCGGTTTGACATAGCTGGGGAAGACCATGCCTGGGTCAAAGACCAGTCCTGCATATGGCCGCTTCGCGTCCACATTGCCTGGGCCGGGCTGCGCATTGTTCGGCTGCACATTCTGCTGCAGCTTGATGCCAAAGGTACCGAGATAGCTCACTTCAAACACGGAGTTCGACGAGATCTCACGCTGGATGGCGAAGGAGACTTGCGGCGAGTAGCTCGACCGCTGGTGCAGATCGATGCCGGCCTGAGTCAGCGCTGTTCCCCCGACACTTGCGCTGTTGCCGAAGATATCGAAGTTCCGGAACGAAGGAACAAAGGCCGATGCCGCGCTCAGATTCTGCGAGATGTTGGTGGGTAGGCTGCGAGCCAATTGCAGCAGGCCGTTGAAGTCGGTATTCGCATAGAAGAGGCCGCCGCCGGCGCGGATCACCGTCTTGGGCAGCACATTCCAGGCCAGGCCAACGCGGGGTGCAAAGTTATTGCGATCGATCTCGGCGCAACCACGCGCATAGCCGCCCAGTCCGCAGGTGAAGAGCGTGGGACGGTAGACACCGATGGCGCCGGTGGCGAAGATGTCGGTGGGCCAAGGTACCTTAGAGTAGTCAACGCTGGACATCTGCCCGCGACGATCCCAAAGCGGTTCCGCCAGTTCATAGCGCAGGCCGAGATTGAGCGTCAGCTTGGGAAGGATCTTCCAGTCGTCCTGCACGTAGAGTCCACCGGAAGTCTGGCGCGCATCCAGGCGTGTGGGCACGAGTTGGCGATTTCCCTGGTTGGGCAGGCCCAGAATCATCGTAGCGAGTACATTTCCGGTTCCATCATTGGCGGCGGTTCGGCTGGTGTAGCCCTGCGAGAACTGAAAGTCTCCCAGGGGAGAGGCGGCCTCGGCGCGATTGTAGTCCAGGCGCATGATCTCGCCTCCGATGCGGATCGTATGACGGCCACGGGTCCAGGTGAAGTTGTCGTAGATCTGGTAGGTATTGTTGCGCGTGAGGACAGTTCCTCCACCAGTGGTTCCTGTGAAGGCGCCGGCCCCGCCCATGACGGCATAGCCAGTGGGGCGGAAGCGTGGCAGCAACTGCTGTGTGCCACCCACGTTAAATGTGGGCTCCGGGAGACCGTCCTGAAACAGGAGCCTGTTATAGCCGAGCCGCAACTCGTTCACTGCATTGGCAGTGAAGACTCGATTCCAGCCGATGGAAACGTTCTGCGGCCGGACATAGCCCACGCGGTCCCGTCCGGGAACGACGTCTGGGGTGATGCTGTCCTCTGTGGATGCCGAATAGCGGCCAAACAAAGTGGAGGTCTGCGAAAGGTTGTAATCGATGCGGCCCGAGTAGTTATTGCCGTCCTGCTTCACGATGCCGTTGGAGTTGACGTACTGGTTTGTGCCGACGTTGGGCAAGGGAAGGGCGTTCATCGCGGCCTGGGTGAGCCCGTTCAGCCGGGTAGTCGGAATGATGTCATTCGGAAAGGGGGTGCGCGTTCCGTTCGTGAGGGTATCCGGATCAAAAACAAGATTGGGTGTGCTCGAGAAATCTCCCTTGCGCTGTGCCGCCGTTGGCACCAGGACCGTCGTCAGTCCGACCCCAGCCTGCCGCAGCGTTAGCCGTTCATAGGCGCCAAAAAAGAACAAACGGTTTTTGAGGATCGGGCCGCCTACGGTTGCGCCAAACTGATTGCGCTGATTCTTCGGCAGCGTCGAGGTGACCGAGTTGAAGGGACGTGCGTCCAGCTTCTGATTCCTCAGAAACTCCCAGGCGGTGCCATGAAAGGCATTAGAACCAGACTTCGACACGACATTGATCTGAGAACCGGAAGCGCGGCCATACTGGGCGCCATATTGAGCCGACTGCACCTGAAATTCCTGCAGCGAATCGATGATAGGCGAATAGCTGAGGCCATTGTAATCGGGGTCGGTATTGGACGCTCCGTCAAAGAGAAAAAGATTGTTGTTGGTACGGCCCCGGAGGAAGAAAAACCACCGGTTTGATTGAGGCGCGCCGTGTTCTGCTGCACCTGGCGCCCACCGGAGTTCGCGCCCGGTACCAGCAACGCGAGCTGAATGAACTGCCGCCCATTCAGAGGCAGCGAGACAATCTTTTCCTGTGTGATGTTTGTCCCGGAGGCCGCTGACTCCGTATTGAGAAGCGAAGCGCTGCCGGAGACTTCGATCATCTCGCTGGTGGCGCCGACGGCAAGCGTCGGGTTCAGCACGGCGTTCTGTGCCACTTGCAGGCGGACTTCAGAATCCGCAAAGAGCTTAAAGCCGCTTGCATTTACTTTCAACTCGTAGGAGCCGGGAGGCAGAAGATTGAACTGGTAGCGTCCTTCGGCTCCAGATTGCGTCGTCCGTTCCAGACGCGTTGCTCGATTGACGACCGTCAAGGTGGCATTCGGAACAACGGCTGAGGCTGTGTCAAAAACCGTGCCACTTAAAGTGGCAGTGTCAGTTTGAGCGAAGACTAGCAGACTCAGATTGAGGAGAAGCAATGCGAAGCGGGACATTCTTCTGACTCTTGCAAATGGTCATGAATGCGGAATCGCAATTGGGTGACAACTTCATGACTAAATGATGTTGCCGACGGCAGTCCTGATCCGAGCTAGACTTTCAGAGGTCAGAGTGTGGCTGGATCGCGCTCGGATCGGATCAGCCCTTTGTCCTTACCTACTTTTGATATCGAGCAACTCAAGCGGAATCTGCAATCTCCAGATTCCGATGTGCGCGGACTTGCGATGCAATCGTTGTCGATTCGTGTGAAGCACGATCCTCTGATTCATGCGGAGGCGCTGCAAATCTTTCGGTCTTCTCTGCGAACAGAAACGCAGGCTTGGCCGATCATTCGTGCGGCCCATGGCATTGAAACCATCCTAGGCGCTCATGAGGCAAGACCTGTCTGGTTATCGCTATTGCGACATGAAGACCCCAAGATTGTTGGGCAGGCCGCAATGGCTCTGCGCGATCCCGCTTACGTCCCGGCCATGATTGCGGCTCTGGATCGGCTCCCGGGCCGTGAGGTCCGGGAGAACTTGATTCGGGCTCTCGGCCGGACGAAAGATCCCTCGGTTGCGCCGAAGCTGGTGGAACAACTCGCGGACCCCCAACTGCGGGCCCATACGGTGGAGGCTCTTGGCGATCTGGGCGATCCTCGTGTCATCCCGGCTCTCGAGGCCCTGCTCGGCGATGCCTCCGAGGCCTGGCCGGTCGATAATCATGGCCCGATGCTATACATCCGGGACCTTGCAAAGCAATCGATCGAACGGCTGCAGAAAGGCCAAGGGCCCATCACTCCATTCCTGGCTGTGCCCGCTGTTGCGGTGGCATCGACGCTGAGTTGGGGACCCAGGGCCCTCGTACCCTATGTGCCGCTTCTTGCCGCGATCGCGCAGATCATTTGGGCTTTTTTCGTTCTGGCGTGGAGTTATCACCCGCAGGGCGGCCGCGGCAGGACTCCTGCTCAGACTCATTTGCTCGACTTCGTTGCGATCATTCCCGCTGGCCTGGGTCTTCTCTATGCAGGCCTTGCCGTCTTTCCGATCTACGGCCAACTGAGTGGGTTTGAGAAGCTGTGTCTCATTGCCGGTTGCATCGGCTGCGCATTGATTGCGCTGCCCTTTGCGATGGAGTTTTTCAACTAAAGATCCGGGAAGCCTATCGACGAAGCCTCGCTCACTCGCTAGTTGTCTTCTTCCTCGTCAAAGGCTCCCGCTTCTTCGGCTTGCCGGGCGAGTTCTTCTTCCGATACCTCGGAGGCGAGCACGAGTCTGGCGTGCTCCAGAAAGTCTGGTTGCGTCACCAATTGGAGGGGGGCGTTGGCGTCGACAAGCCGTTTCTGGGAGTTGAGTGCCCCCGCCAGCCAAACGGGAATTCCTTCATTGCGGAGCAGGGCTGCTGCAAGACGAGCTTCGTCCAGCGATTCATACTTGTCGATGAGGACAAGATCGGCTCCGGGCTCCGCGGCCGGAGCTGTCTCGGCCTGCTCTTCGGGCTCGGCGGACGGCCATTGGATGCCACGGCTCTGCATCTCGGCTTCATAGACGGAACGTGCTGCATCGGTCAATCCTTCCGGATCCACCTCGAGCAGCGACTTATCGGCGAGTTGGGTCAGGTTCTTTCGGAGCTCTTCAAGGTTCAACATAGATTTCGCTTCTTTGTTCATTGTCGATGATGATGCGTGCGCGCCAAATTCAATCGCCGGCGAAACAAAGCTCCCCGGCATTTCGTCACTTAGGGGCAGCAACCGGCCTTCATGCACAAACTCAATCTCAAGCTCCTGAAGCGCACTTTTCAGCTTGCGAAGCCCTATTGGATCTCAGACGAAAAGCGCAAAGCAGGCTGGTTTCTGTTCTTGCTCCTCATCTTGTTGGTGGCCAGTACGCAACTGGACGTGCTCTTCAACCAGCAGTCCGGCGAGTTCACTTCGGCGCTGGCCGCGAAGGATCCACCTCGGTTCTGGAAGTCCATCCGTGAGTTCTTCATGATTCTTGTTGTCGGGGTGCCCGTTTATGCTTACTACAACTATGTGCGCGATTCCCTCGCCCTGCGCTGGCGGCGTTGGCTCACGCACCGATTTCTGAACCGCTATTTTACAGATCGCGGCTATTACCATCTCGTCTCCCATCCTGAAGTCGACAATCCGGACCAGCGGATTGCCGATGATATCGGCTCCTTCACCACGCAGTCCATTAGCTTCCTGCTGGTCTTTGCAGGCGCTTTTTTCCAGTTGATCGCCTTTAGTTGGGTGTTATGGTCGATTTCGAGCCTGCTGCTGCTCGTCCTCTTTCTCTATGCCGCAATTGCGACCGGGGTCACCTTCGGCCTCTTTGGCGAAAAGATGGTGTCGCTCTATTACATGCAGCGGCGGCGCGAAGCCGACTTCCGCTTCGGTCTCGTGCGCATCCGGGAGAACGCCGAAGCGATTGCGCTGTATCACGGGGAACGGCAGGAAGAGAACCAGGTCCTCAAGTTCTTCGCCAAGCTCTTTGCCAATCGAACCCAATTGATCGGATGGTCTTTACGCCTGAACTTCTTCTATTACGGCAACAGCTTTCTCACTATGGTGCTGCCCACGCTGGTGATTGCGCCACGCGTTCTTGCCGGAGAGCTGGAGGTCGGCAGCATTGTACAGGCGACAGGTGCTTTCTCTGCCATTCTCGGTGCACTCACGCTTCTGCTCGATAATCTCGAAGACCTCAGCCGTTTCGCTGCCAGCGTCGGACGCCTCGAGAATTTCTCCCAGGGACTCATCGCACACACCCTCGATCCACTTCCCAAGGAAGGCGATCCGGCGCCCACCAGAATCCTGGCGAAAGAAGGCGAACATCTCGGCTTTGACAATGTCACGCTGCATACTCCCAATCGCGAACGCACTCTTGTCAAAGGGCTCAGTGTCATGATCCCGGCGGGAGAAGGCCTTCTGATTGTCGGAGCCAGCGGCTTGGGCAAGAGTTCTTTGCTGCGTGCGATGGCCGGCCTCTGGGACGCGGGGCACGGAACATTGCACCGTCCCAAGGCGGAAGATATGTTGTTTCTTCCCCAGCATGCGTACATGGTTCTAGGAAGTCTGCGCGATCAACTCAACTATCCGAATCTGGAACGGGACATTTCAGAAGAGGAGATTCGGGCCGTTCTGGAGGCAGTCAATCTCCCAGGCCTGGTGGAACGCTGCGGAGGCTTAGATGATGAACTGGATTTTGAGAAGGTGCTGTCAGTCGGGGAGCGCCAACGTCTCGCGTTTGCGCGTGTTCTCTTGAAGCGTCCGCGCTATGTTTTGCTGGACGAAGCGACGAGTGCACTCGATCGCGAGAATGAAGCGTTCTTATACGGCAAGCTGAGCGAGATCCAGACAACGCTGATCAGCGTGAGCCATCATCCGGGTCTTGTGAGGTATCACTCGCAGGTGCTCGAATTGAAATCAGAGAGCGAGTGGCTGCTGCACCGGGCGGCTGACTTCCGTTTCACCGCAGAACTGGTGGAGTAGCGCCACGCGTTAACAGAGGATTAAGCCCGCCCACTCGTGTCAACCTCTCCCGGCAGGAAGCCGTCTAGGTGGATGCAGTTGCTGACCGGGTGCAGACATTCGGTCGGATTCACAAAGGAGTTGTACCCAATGAAGGCTTTATCCGGCTGGATTACCCTCACCTTACTCAGTTGCTCCCTGGTTCCTGCGCAGCAGCCCTCCTCGACACACACCGCTCCCACCATCACTGAGCTCGTCGCGGCACGCGTAGCCAGGCTAACTAAGCTCCTCACGCTGACCAGCGCTCAGGCGGCAGCGGCCACATCCACCTTTACCATCGAAGAAACCACTGTCTCTGCCATTCGAACGAATCTGGCGACGGTGAAGACGGCACTCACCACCGCCATTGAAACCAACAACGGCAGCGGCATCGCTTCTGCCGCCACCCAGACAGGTACCCTAACGGCGCAGAGAGTACAAGCCGAAGCTTCTGCGGAAGCCACTTTTTACCTGAGTCTTACGGCCACTCAGCGCACCATTTATCAGGAACTCCTGGCCTCCGGCCTGCATGGCAATCCGCCCGGTGATCATGGTCCGCGGGGTGGTGGTCCGCACAAATAACTGTTCTTGCCGGCATGGAGCGCCTCCACGAAAGCTCAGGAGGCGCTAGGATGACACTGGAGGTATCTGCTCCCCATGTCTTCGCAGATCAATCGACGATTCTTCTTCTATGGCCCGCTCCTGGCTGGCGCTGTGCCAGCCAGCGGCTACAGTAGCGTGGCGTCTCTGAAAATGTTGGGCTACAAGAGCCCGAACGAAAAACTGAATATTGCCGGCATTGGCGCTGGTGGCAAGGGGAACAGCGATCTCAACGGCTGCGCCTCGGAAAACATTGTTGCGTTGTGCGACGTCGATGAGAAGCGTGCTGCTGTCAAGTTCAAGCAATACGAGAAGGCGCCGAAGTTCAAAGACTACCGCAAGATGCTGGATGAGGTCGGCAAAGACATCGATGCCGTCACCGTTTCTGTTCCGGACCATATGCACGCCGTGGTCTCGATTGCTGCCATGGAACGCGGCAAACATGTCTATTGCCAGAAGCCGCTCACGCGTACGGTCTGGGAAGCCCGCCAGATGATGGAAACCGCCAACAAGCATAAGGTGGCCACTCAGATGGGGAACCAGGGCTATTCGAACGAGGGCACGCGGCAGGTTGCCGAAATCGTCTGGTCTGGAGAGATCGGTCAAGTCAAAGAAGTGCATGCCTGGACGGACCGCCCCTGGTGGCCGCAGGGCACCACGGTGATTCCGCCTCCCGATGAAGTTCCCAGCACTCTCGAATGGGATCTCTGGCTCGGCTCGGCTGAGAAGCGCCCCTACACCTCGGGCGGCAAAGATTTCAAATCGCCTTATGGTGGGTTCTACCAGCCCTTCAACTGGCGCGGTTTCTTTGATTTTGGTTGCGGCGCGCTGGGCGACATGGCCTGCCACATCCTCGGTGCTCCCAATATGGCGCTCAAGCTCGGTTCTCCGGTCAGCGTGGAGTGCATCAAGAAAGAGGGCACCAGTTCCTTCCAGTTCCCCAAGAAGTCTGTGACCCGCTTTGATTTTGCCGCTCGCGGCAACATGGGGCCGGTCAGCATCTTCTGGTATGACGGCATGGAAGCGAGCCCGAAGATCGACGGCGTTCCCAGTGGCGAATGGCTGGGCGATCTACCCAACAAGCCGCGGCCCCAAGGCCAGGCACAGGGCCCGCAGCGTGAGCCTGCCTATAACGGAATGGTGGGACGCGTTTTCAATTACGAAGCTTACAAAGAGTTGAAAGCCACTCCCGACCTCCGCCAGGCCTCCCCGAACGGAAGCCTCTTCGTCGGCGATAAGGGCATGCTCACCACCGGCACTTATGGCGAAAATACCCGTCTGCTGCCCACCGACAAGATGGCCGACTATCACATGCCGGAGCCGCTGCTGACGCGTTCCCCCGGTCACTACCGGGATTGGATCCGCGCCTGCAAGGGTGGCGATTCTGCCTGCTCCAACTTCAACGTGGCCGCTCCTTTTGTCGAATGGATGTTGCTCGGCGTCATTGCCTTGCGCGTCGATGGCAAGCTGGAATGGGATGCGGCGAAGATGCGCTTCACCAACAACAACGAAGCGAACCAATACCTGAAGCCGAAGCTCCGCAAGGGCTTCACCATCGGCTAAGGCCATTTGTAAGTGAGAACAAAAGGGGCGCGTAGAGCGCCCCTTTTCCTTTGGGGGGCTGTGAGCTAATCTGCTGCCATACGGCGCGTAATGAACGGATGAAACAAATCGTATGCCTGCTGATCGCACATCTTGTTTTCGCTGGAGACTGGGAACTGGTACGGAGAATTCCCACTGATCAGAAAGTAGAACTCACGACAAAGGATGGTGTCCGCACGCGGGCGATCTTCCTCTCCGCGGGTCCGGACTCTCTGCGGTTCCGCGAGACGGCCGGTGAGCGTTCTGTCGCAAAGGCAGAGATTCGAAAGCTGAAAGTGTCGGATCCGATGCGCCGCGTGCGGCGTGGGTTGCTCTGGACTGCGGTCGGGGCTGGTGTGGGCGTCGGCTTGGGGATCGCGATGTGTCCTGGCTGCGCGAATGAAGGATCTGGCGCGAAATTTGTCGGTCCCTCTGTTGCGGCAGGTGCTGCCGTGGGCGCTCTGGGATTTTTGTCCTCTCCTTACCACACGGTCTATCAGGACAAGTAATCGCCCGCAACTACGGCTCAGGTTAACCTGAGCTTAGGGTGGGGCGATCGGAATGAGCCACGGACACAGTCACTCACACAGTCATAGCCACGGACACAGCCATGCGCCCAAGAGCTACACTTGGGCCTTCGGCGTCGGCATCTTCTTAAATCTCGCCTTCGTTGGCGCTGAGTTTTTCTACGGGCAACTCTCGAACTCCCTCGCCCTGATCGCCGATGCGGGCCATAACTTGAGCGATGTTTTTGGCCTTGCTCTCGCCTGGGGCGCGGCGGTGCTCTCCCGCCAGCGGCCAACCCCAAGCCGCACGTATGGCATGCGGCGCTCTTCCATCCTCGCCGCTCTGATCAACGCAGTTGTCTTGTTGATTGCTCTCGGAACCATCGCTTGGGAGGCTTTCCACCGCCTGGGAAATCCTGCGCCGGTCGCGGAACAGACCGTGATGTGGGTGGCGGCGATTGGAATGGTGATCAATGCCGTCACCGCCATGTTTTTCTTTTCCGGCAGCAGTGGCGACATGAACATCCGTGGCGCCTTTCTTCACATGGTTGCGGATGCTGCGGTGTCGGCAGGCGTGGTCGTCAGTGGCTACCTGGTTCTCAAGACCGGATGGTTCTGGCTCGATCCTGCGGTCAGCCTATTGATCTGCGGCATCATCGTTGTCAGCACCTGGGGCTTGCTCCGGGACTCCCTCAATCTTGCTCTCGACGGTGTCCCTGAAGGCATCGACCTGCACGCAGTGGATGCCTATCTGCTCTCGTTGCCGAACGTGGTTGGCGTCCACGATCTTCATGTCTGGGGGATGAGCACGACAGAAGCGGCCTTGACCGCTCATCTCGTAATGGCGGAGCCGGTCTGCGATAACGCCTTCTTACGGCAGGTGGAACAGGAACTCCATCATCGCTTTGGGATTGAACACGCCACGCTCCAACTGGAAACAGGCGACTCCTCCGATTGCCAATGCCGCCTCTATTGAGTCCTCAGCGGCTCCTTTGCTGCAGAGCAAACTCCAGCTCTGCCGCATCGTGAATGAAAGTGACTCCATCGCCTGCCAGTAGGCCGCACTCTGGAGTGCAATAAACCGGAATCCCTGCCGCCCGCGCCGTCAGTAAGGCGCGGGGCTGGTGTTCGACAAAGGCGGGCAAGACCACTGCGCAAGCCTGTGTGTACCAGGCCGTCTGCGGATCAGCGGCTGCCGCCAAGCCCTGCCAATAGCCAGCGCCTTCGAGGCTCGGGCCTGTCGTCAGAATCTTCAGATTCAGTTTGCGCGCCGCCTCCCGCACCAGAAACGCACCCCGGCGTGCGATCGCAGGCCCCGGAAATACGATGGAGGAGCCCGCCGCCGCAGGCAGCTTCGGCAAGATCCAGGGCAGCATTTGCGTCTGCTGCGGGGCCAGGGCCGCGATGCCAAGATGTGGTGTGACCCATTTGCTGGCAGCGGCCAACGCTTCCGACTCCGCCTCGCGAATCCAGGCTGGCGCACGAAAGTCCGATAGCGTGCGTTGCTCCGGATAGCGAAGCTGCGCCGCATTCAGCTGTGCTTCCAGTCTCGCAATCGGCAGCCGCGTCATCCAGACCGAAAAGCGGCGTCCCCCGAGTGCGCCGTCGCGCCACAAAAAGGGCAGCAACGACTGCGCCACTACGATCTCAGCATGCCGCGCCTGGAGCTGCCGCGCATAGCTCTTGGCGAGTGCTTCGGCACCCTCGAACAGCGCCATCTGCCGGCCTGCTCCCTGCTGCGCCAAACGGCGCGCCTGCCAGGATCGCTGCAATGCCGGCAGTGTCGCCGTGTGGATCGCATGAAATCTTTCTGTTGGCCAACGGTAGCGATCCATTTTCCACTTCCCACCGTTGAGTGGCAGAAAGAGTTCATCCGCCGCCGTGTCTTGCGCGCGGAGCCAGTCCTGGAACTCCGGCCAATTCTCGTCCACCAGAAAGGCCCGCCGGGCCGTGGTCTTCTCCAGCCGCCGTGCCTGCGCGTGGCGATGGCATTGTTGCTGGCCACAGTCAAAGCAGTTGTTCGCACGATTGAGCGCAGTCGCTTGTGGCACGAGGACTGCCAGACTCTGCGGTTGGTCGGAGTAAGCTGTCAGCACTAGTTCCTCTTCACTCAATCGGACGCGCAACTGGAATGGGCGCCGAGGCCGGAATCGGAGGTCGACATAGTTCCAGGCAATGGTGGCGTCCTCTCCCATCTCGGCAGCCGATCCCGGTACGATCCGTGAATGCGTGTGCCGCTCGACAATCTCGCACTGGGCTGCGAGCGCCACCTGGTAGAGTGCGTTGGAAAGCTGGCACAAACCGCCACCAACGCTCGGTACGATACAGCCCTGTTCGAGCATGCGGCCTTCGGCAAAGCCGCGTTGCGCTGTGGCCCGGCCCACTTGCCGCCAGAAGCTGAAGACCTCGCCTGCCGGAATCAAAACGCCATCGAGCTTTCGTGCTGCCAGCCGCAAGTTTTGCACCTTGCCGAGTTGCAACCGTTCTTCCGCCAGGTCTGCCGCGGACCACAGCGGAGAGCGATTCTCACAGACGGCATGTGTCCATTCGAGCGGCTGGCGTTTATGGAGCGGAATCTGTTGCCGCCAGTCTCGTACGCAACGCAAGCCCTGCAAGGCCAGCACCTTGGCGCGAAAGATCGCAATGTCGAATCGAGACTTTGTTCGCGGACCCGCGACCTCCGGGGATCGAGGCGTCGTGCGCTCAAACTCGTCCGACATACGACTTGTTGATGGCGTCAATCTTGGGCGTCCCGCACTGGCGCATCGCCAGATGGAACTCAGCCCGAAGAATCTCCAGGCAGCGGCTGACTCCCGCCTCTCCAAACGCTCCGAGCGCCCACAGATAAGGCCGTCCGATGCACACCGCCGTTGCGCCTAATGCCAGCGCCTTGAAGATATCCGTGCCACGGCGAAACCCTCCATCGATCAAAACCGGTACTCGCCGGTTCACCGCGTCCACCACCTCCGGAAGCGCATCAATCGTGCCACGGCCCGATTCAGCCGCCCGGGCCCCATGGTTGGACACAATGATGCCATCCACGCCGTGCTCCACCGCCAGCCGCGCATCCTCGCCGGTCTCGAGTCCTTTGATCAGCAGCTTCATCTTGGTCAGCTTGCGATATCTCTCGATCTGGGACCAGGTCTGCGCCGGGTTGTGCAAGGTCACGTCGCTCATATCAATCCCTTGGAACATCGGCTTCGGCCGCAAGGTCGATTTGCCGTTGCTCATCGGATGACAACTATTGCAGGGCCGCGCGTCGTGCAAGCGATAACGGGCTTCGGTCTCCGTATTCCGGCCGCCCTGCGTATCCACGGTCACCACCAGGACAGGGGCACCCACTTGTTCGGCATGCCGCACCAACTTTTCGGTCACCTCCCACTTCGAGGTCGGGTAGAGCTGATACCAGATCTTCCGGGTGTGCTCCTTGGCGACATCCTCAATCGGGCTCGACGTCATGGTTGACAGAATTTGCAAATGACCTGCAGCATGAGCAGCCCTGGCGACCGCGATTTCGCCTTCCGGATGATAAGCCTTCTGGCTGCCAGCTGGAGCAAGCAGAATCGGCGTCTTCCACGACTCTCCAAAGAGCTGAATCGAGGTGTCGATCTGCGAAACATCCACCATGCGGCGAGGGCGCAAGTAAAGGCGATCAAAACCCGAGCGGTTCGCCCGCAGCGTCCGGTCGTCATCCACTCCCGTCGAGAGATAGCCAAAATGAGCGGGCGGGATGGTTTGTTTTGCCTTTTCTTCGAAATCCATGACATTCAGCGCGGCCAGCGGCGATTCCAGACTTTGACTCAACAGCGGGCTGGCCGCAAGAAAGCGAAGGAATTCCCGGCGAAAGAGAGCCTGTGTCATGGGTGGGATTGTATCAGCGGTGGTGCAAAAGCACCAATCGGTGGACTTCCACCGGCCCCGTCGCCATCATTGCTTCGTAGAATCAATAGCTTAACTTTGGCATGGTGGTTGCAATAGAAAGAGTATCCAAAGGAGGATGAATATGAAATCCAAATTGCTGGCAATCGCGCTTTTGATGGGGACATTGGCTGGTTCTACCCTCTTCGCACAACACGGACCGGGTGGGGGTCATGGTGGTGGACACAGAGGTCCGTCACAGTCCTATCGCGGCGGTCATGGTTTTACCCAACGTGGCGGTGGTGGACATTTTTATGCGGCTCCGCGCGTTTATTCAAACGGTTACCGCTACGGCGGCGGATACGGCTACCGTGGCCCGGTAGGCTTCCTTGCGCCGCCCCCGCCTGCCTTCCCTTTAGGCTATGCCTACATACCGCCTAGCCCGGGTCCAGGCTTCGCGTTCATTGCGGGTTCTTGGGGCTTCGTCGGTGGCCACTATAGTTGGCACCCCGGTTATTGGGCACGGCCTCCGTATGCGGGCGCCCGTTGGATCGCACCGCACTACGCAAACCGCAACTACTATAACGGTTACTGGGGTCGTTAAGACTGCAGCAACAGAGTCCGCCATCCTCCGGGATGGCGGATTTCTTTTTTTGTATCGTTAGAGACGTGGGAACGATTTCATACCGTGTCGGAAATGCGCTGGATCTGGACCAGCTGATTGAGTTGTATCGGGCTTCCACTTTAGGGGAACGGCGGCCTGTCGACGATCGCGAGCGCATGCGAGCCATGGCGGCGAACGCAAATCTGGTCGTGACTGCCTGGGACGGCGCACTCCTTGTGGGCATCTCCCGCGCCTTAACCGACTTTGTCTATGCCACCTATCTGGCTGATCTTGCCGTCCGAGAATCTCACCAGCGCCAGGGCATCGGCAAGGAACTCATTCGCCGTACGCAGGCGGAGGCGAAGCCTGCAAATCTGATTCTTTTGGCTGCGCCCAAAGCTGTCGAATATTACCCGCACATTGGCTTCGACCGGCACGACTCCGCGTGGATGCTGCGCGTAGGAAGAGAGATCGATTGAGACTGCTGGCCGGCTTCCTGCTGTGCTGTGCTCTCTTTGCGCAGCCCATTCCCGTTCTGATCGTCGACGGAGTCAACAATCACGACTGGCGCGCGGCTACGGACTTTTTGCGCCGCACGCTGGAGAAGACCGGCAAGTTCCGGGTGGATGTCTCCACCGCGACGCCTCCTTTCACCGGCTGGCGTCCAGACTTCTCTGCCTATCGCGTTGTCATCAATAACTTCAATGGCGGCCATCTGCAGGATGGCGTCCGTTGGCCGCGTGTAGTGGAAGAAGACCTCGTGCGCTATCTCCGTCAAGGCGGAGGCTTAGTCAACTACCACGCGGCGAATAATGCCTTTCTGCTCTGGCCGGAGTATCAGGAGATCGTCGGCTTACTCTGGCGCGACAAGAACTTTGGTCCGGGGCTGGTGGTCGATGTCCAGCGCAAAGTGATGGTGGTGCCGGCCGGGCAAGGTCCCCAGCCGGGCCATGGCCCGCGGCACGATTTCCGCATCAATGTGCTCGATAGAAAGCATCCAATTACGCGGTCGCTGCCTGCCTTCTGGCAGCATCGGGGAGAACAACTGACTCATGGGCAGCATGGCCCGCCCGGCTCGATGGGTGAGTTGCATGTATTGACCTATGCCTGGAGCAAAGATTCACAACGCAACGAGCCTCTCGATTGGGTGCGCCGCTATGGCCGCGGCCGGGTCTACACCACCATGCTGGGACACACCTGGAAAAACGAAGCGAACCCCAATTTCCTGGTTCCTGAATTCCAGCAGTTACTGGTGCAGGGGGTGGAGTGGGCGGCTACCGGGCGAGTCAGTTCGCCTTAAGATTCAACTCGGCATCCGACCGGCGCACATAATTCGCATCGAGCGATGCCGCATCGGGACGAGCTCCCTGTTGGTATTGCCGTTCTGCAAGTTGGGCAATCGTGGCCGCCAGCGCACGTGGCGCAGAACTGGCGGGAGTCTCTGGATACTGTGCCGGGTCGAAGGTGACATAGGCCTGATCGCGGGGAAGCTGGGCATAAGGAATCACCACTTCCTGCCCCCCGAGCAGCGCATAGACGTCGCCGCGGCGGGCGTCATAGAACGGAATCGCATCGGGTGGCCCGTAGCTGGCCACTGCCTCCAGATTGCTGATGCCAAAAACCGGTTTTGCCATCGCTTCGCCAAAGCCCTTGGCTGCCGTCAATCCAATCCGAATTCCGGTAAAGGTGCCCGGACCCGCTGCGGCGGCAAACGCATCAATATCCTCCAGGCTCAACTGATGGCGGTCCAGAAGCTGCTGGACCGCGGTGAACAGGAAACTGGAGAACCCGTCCTCGGCATGGAGCGCAACTTCTTCCAGTACAGCGCCGTTATGGACCAGTGCAATGCTGCCGTCGTCGTGTGTCGTGTCAATCGCGAGAATCATGGGATGAGGCTGACCACCCGGTCAATATAGTAGATCTTTCCGTTTGCGTTCATTCCAGCGATGCGCAGATTCAGCACCGCCGGAAACTTGGTCGCCAACTCACGCGGCAGTGTGATGCTGCCCTTGGCCTGGGTTCCGATCACACGCATGCCCTGCGCTTCGGTCGGGACATCGGCGGTAATTAAATACTGCATAAAGCGAGTGGCCCGCGAGTCTTTCGTAATCTTGATTTCAAAAGGAATTGGCGTGTCGGCCTTGAGGTCCATTGCATCCTTAAGATTGATCGTGAAAGGGACGCGCTTGGGGTCGACCTCCGCTTCCTGCATCAGGAAAGGCTGGCTCTCGAACTTGTAGCTCTTCAGCATGCCTTCCTTGCGGCCTTCGCGGGACAGTTGCAGCAGCCATTCGCCGGTCTTGGTTGGAGGCTCTCCAATGAAGTGCTCTCCCTTGTATTCCTTCAGCGGAGTGCGTTCGCCTGTCGAGGCGTTGATCCAGGCTGCGTCATAACCATGCTTTTCCACTTCCACCTCGACAATTCCAGGACGGTCGACGACCAGCAGATAATCCGTGCCCTCAAGGCTCAGCGCCTTGCCATTGGAGACGTCAAAATACGGTTCCAGCTCCCAAAACCGCGTACTCTCCATCACCTCTCCGATCGCTCTCGTGGCTCCATAGCCGAGATAGCTGCCTGAGGCGATCGCGTTCCAGAGCACCTTGGTGCTCATGCGCTTGCCGATGCTGATCGTAGGTAGCGGATAGCTCTGGTGCTCGAGCGCCGGCACTGCCGGGTCTTCTCCGTTGCACAGGATGTGAGTCATCCACCCGTCTTTGACAAAGGCTCCGGTGCTGCCCACCGGATAGGCGCTCCGGGGGTGATCGTAAGGGTCCCAGCGCTTGATCAAGGTCCCCACATCCTTGAGCAGGGTACGGGCCTCGCGATAGGTTTCCCAATCCTTCACCAATTCCCAGGTGACATTGAAGGGTGCCAGGCGCGCGACCGCATAGCGGAAATACTTTTCGCGTTGGTTCCCATCAGGCAGCGCCTTGGTCAGGGCGCCATCCGGTCCCGCCAGCACGAGGTCCACCAGAATGCCGTCCGCATTCAGGCGGCGGATCTGTTTCTCAAGCGCATCGAAGCGTGCCGGGTCCGGGGGCCACTGCGGCTCAAACAGCGTACGCACATGAGTGGCTTTCTGATTCTTGGCGGTCAGAAGACTCTCGTCCGAGGCGGTCGGCAGATCCCAGATCTCCATCCCAAGCCAGAGATGCGCCTTCAGCGACCCTGTATAACGCCAATGGTGCACATTCGCACGTTGGATGAATCCTGGCGCGTCGCTGGCCGTCGCGGTCACCCGCAAATTCTGCTTGTCGAAGCGTGCAAGATTGCTGGTCAGCTTCAATTCCCAGAGCCCATCGTCGGTGGGAGTGAAGCGAAGCACCATCTTCTTCCCGCCCGCCCAGAATGCTTCCGCCAAAAAGGTGCGAAAGCGCGGACTCTTCACCTCCGCTGTAATCTGTGTGCCCTGCCAGGTCTCCGCGCCGCTCAACTCAAAGGTGATGTCACAAGTCTGGAAGACAGGCGTGTCGGCACATGGACTCTGAGCCCATGCAGAGACGCCAAGAAACAAAAGGGTCAATCCGGCCCGCATAATAGCCAGTATGACGCGTGTGCTGATCCTCAGTTTTCTTGTCGCTCTGCAAGTTTTCGCTCAAGGGACTTTGGGCCCGAAAACAGCCAATTTTCAGAAACTCGACGGCTACTTTCCTCTCTTCTACGATGGCAAGACCGGAAAGCTCTACCTCCTGGTCGACAAGTTTGACACCGACTTCCTGTTCTACGACAGTCTGCCTGCCGGTCTCGGCTCCAATGACATCGGTCTCGATCGTGGCCTGATCGGGCAAGAGAAAGTGGTTCATTTTGAACGCGCCGGGGCGAAAGTCCTGCTGGTCCAAGAGAATCAGGACTATCGCGCTGTTTCAAACGATCCGCTTGAACGGAAGGCCGTTGCTGACAGCTTCGCGAGGAGCACCATTGCCGGTTTTGCGGTGGAGGCGGAAGACGGCGCCAAAGCCCTCATCGACATCACAAACTTCGCGTTGCGCGACTCGATGAATGTCGCCGGCCGCCTCAAGCAGCAGAATCAAGGCAGCTTCCGTCTCGATCCGGCACGAAGCGCGATTTTCATGAGCCGTACGAAGGCCTTTCCAAAGAACACCGAAGTGGAAGCGACCGTCACCTTCGCGGGAGAAGGCGCCGGAAATCTCGTTTCGAGCGTCACCCCCAGTGCAGACGCGATCACCCTGCGCGTCCACATGAGCTTCCTTGAATTGCCGCCTCCTGGCTATACCCCGCGTCTCTATGACCCGCGTTCCGGCTACATCCAGTTGAAGTACATGGATTACGCAACGCCGGTCGAGCAATCGATCGAGAAACGCTTCATTCTGCGCCATCGCTTAGAGAAAAAGGACCCGGCGGCGAAAATCAGCGATCCGGTCAAGCCGATTATTTACTACATCGATCCCGGTGCGCCCGAGCCAATTCGCAGCGCGCTCCTCGAAGGCGGGCGCTGGTGGAACCAAGCCTTTGAAGCAATCGGTTATCGGAATGCCTTCCGTGTCGAGTTGCTCCCTGAGGACGCGGACCCGATGGATGCCCGCTACAACCTGGTGCAGTGGGTGCACCGTTCGACGCGCGGGTGGAGCTATGGAAACAGTGTCGCCGATCCCCGGACCGGCGAGATCATCAAAGGACATGTGACATTGGGCAGCCTGCGCATTCGCCAGGACTTCATGATTGCGGAAGGGCTTCTCGCTCCCTACCTAGGCAAAGACAACTCCACCAAGCGGATGCTCGACATGAGCGTCGCGCGCATCCGGCAATTGTCGACCCACGAGATTGGACACACCCTCGGGCTTGTCCATAACTACGCCGCCAGCAGCTTTGGCCGGGCCAGTGTGATGGATTACCCGCATCCGTTGATCACGATCAAGAGCGACGGGTCGCTCGATCTGAGCGATGCCTATGCTGTCGGGGCAGGGGAGTGGGACAAGGTTGCAATTGAGTACGGCTACCAGCATTACCCTGCTGGCTCGGACGAGGCGGCAGAGCTCCGCAAGGTGATGGAGCGCGCCCAGAAGAAGGGCCTCTATTTGATCTCTGACTCCGATTCGCGCGCTCCCGGCGGCGCTCATCCTGTCGGACATCTCTGGGACAATGGCCCCAATGCCGTTGATGAACTGGCTCGCATGATGAAGGTGAGGGCAAAGGCGCTCGAGACCTTCGGGGAAAAGGTGATTCCAATTGGAACCCCGATGTCGGAGATCGAGAATAAATTGGTGCCGATCTACCTGAGCCATCGCTATCAGGTGGAGGCTGCGGCGAAACTGGTGGGCGGCCTGGACTATCGCTATGCCCTGCGTGGCGACAACCAGCCGGTGGCACCGATCCTGGCTCCCGACGAACAACGGCGCGCCTTGCAAGGCCTGATCGACACCTTGAAGCCGGAGCTTCTCACGTTGCCGGAGCGTCTGCTCGCCCTCATGCCGCCTCCAGCTCTTGGCTACCCGCGCACGCGCGAAAGTTTCCGGGGCCGCACCGGGGTTAGCTTCGACGCGCTGGCTCCGGTGGAGAGTGCGGCAAACCTGAGCTTTGGCCTTCTCCTCCATCCCCAGCGGGCTTCCCGGTTGGTGCAGCACAACGCGCGGGACCCGAAGAATCCTTCGCTCGAAGAAGTGATTGACCAGTTGGCGGCTGCAACCTGGAAAGCAAAGCCTCTCAGCGGGATGCTGCGCGAGACCCAGTACGCTCTCAACGTCTCATTCCTCTATCACCTGATGGCCTTGGCCAGCGATGCGCAAGCTGCTCCGCGAGCCAGGTCGATTGCCTACGCAAAGCTTCTGGAAATAAACGCGGGATTGCACGACGCCTGGCTTGCCGGGCAGATCAAGCGCTTTGAGGAGGATCCGAAGCAGTTGCCGCTGCCTCGTCCCCAGGAGCCGCCGCCTGGGATGCCGATTGGAGACGAAGAAATGCGTCTCTGGTAAAGATGGCAGCCTGTGGATAGAATTCCCGAAGATCCTCCGCCAGTGCTTCATAGTGCTGGCGGAGTTCTGTTTCTGCTCCGGCCAGTCCGGTGATGCGGGGGCGGCGCTCTTCCATGCGAATGAGGACATGGGCGATGCTGCTGATATCTCGATAACTGCCCAGCCAGTGGGGTGAGATCATCCGCCCTGGAAACTCCCGCAGCGGCTCGGGCAAATGAACGGCATGGGGCAGGAGCCGCTCGCGAATGGGTTCCAGGGCTACATCTTGCGCGAGGAAATGATCGTAGAAGATATCAACTAGCACCCCGGCGACGCGCTGGCGCAAGGGACTCATGCGCGCTTTGCTGCGGAGCACGGCTGGATGTGTGTCTGTGAATCGGTCAATTTGACGATGCAGCGCCACGCCGATACGGAGGTCCACAGCGGCGATCGCGTCCACACGCCCCTTGAAGAAATCTCCAAGAAGGTTCCCCAGCGAACTGAGGCCCGCGTCCGGGAGCAAAATCAGATGGCCGAGATAGTTCAATCCTCTACTGTAGCGGTAGTCTGGAGGCAGCTATGACAATTTATCCCGAAGAGGAAAATCCGCGCGATATTTATAAGCTCATGATTGGAATGGTGGTTCCTCGTCCCATCGCCTGGGTTTCCACAATTAGCGAACGTGGCGTTCCGAATCTTGCGCCTTTTAGTTTCTTTAACGCCCTATCTGGGGATCCACCTGTTGTATGTTTTTCGCCATCCCGCCGCCCTATTGGCGACAGTAAAAAAGATACCCTGCGCAATCTCGAATTCTCTAGAGACTTTGTGGTGAACATCGTTAGTGAGCATTTGGCCGAAGCGATGAATCGATCTTCCGAAGAAGTTCCCGAAGATGTGGATGAGTTTCCGCTTGCTGGAGTAAGCTCAGAACTCGCAACCCTTGTAAAATCACCAATGGTGCGAGAAGCTCTTGCAAAAATGGAATGCCGTGTACGCTCCATCCTCCCCTTAGGCGATCGACCTACTAGTGGTGTTCTTGTATTAGGTGACGTTGTTTGTTTCCATTTCGCGGAAGGCTTGGTTCATAATTTTAGAGTTGACCCGGCAATGCTGGCTGCGGTAGGCAGAATGGGCGGTTCCACTTATTGTGATACCCGGAATAGATTCGACCTACTTCGGCCATCGAGAAATCTCAAAGAGTAATTGACGCACTCCAGATACTTGAGCGACAATTCGACGAAGTAGGAGAAATTCTTGTCGCCGGAGAAAGTAATCATAAAAAATAGCATTGAAAGTGAATTGCATTCTGCCGCGTCGACAGAGCTTCTCTCTGCTTATCGCCAAGACAACTCAATCCCCGAACACCGCTTGTTTCAAGTGGTGAATGGCAAGTTGAAATCGATTGCTCGAAAACGTTTGGGGGCCGAACGGCCGGGCTCCTTGCAGCCGACAGAGCTGATTAGCGAAGCCTATGAGAAGATGCTGAGCAGCCGCAGTCAGAAATGGCAGGATGAGATCCATTTTCTGGCTGTCGCTTCTCGCGTCATGCGGCAGATTTTGATCGACTACGCCAGGCGCCGCAATGCACTCAAACGGGGGAATGGCCTTGAGCCGGTCGAACTCCAGGAATCGCATCTGGTGGATGCCAGAGATCTCGATCTGATCCTCTCCGTGAAGCAGGTGCTCGCCCAACTTTCGAGACTGGACACCCGTCAGGCAGAGATTGTCGGAATGATGTACTTCGACGGACTGACACAGGAAGAAGTGGCGCAGTCCATTGGAGTGGAAGTGCGTACGGTGAAGCGCGAGTGGGGAATGGCGCGAGCTTGGATGGCCAAGCGATTGACTACGCCCGCCTCCGAGGCATTGCGCCGCTTTGTGGCTTAATGCAAAAGACCCCATCGGTTCTTGTTCCGATGGGGTCTTTTGTATGAGAAGGCACTATTTGCTATTCGTCGCCGTCCGTCTCAAGCAACTTGAGCCCGGCAACGGTGGAAGGCGGGAGAACCCCGGCCTTTGAGTAGACAAACAGCTTACTGCGCGAATCGGCGATATCAAGATTGCGCATCGTGAGTTGACCAATGCGGTCGAGCGGCGTAAAGGCCCCGTCCACCTTTTCCATGGACAAGCGCTCGGGGGCGTAGGTGAGATTTGGCGATTCCGTATTGAGAATCGAGTAATCATTGCCGCGGCGTAATTCGAGTGTCACTTCTCCGGTCACAGCCTTGGCGATCCAGCGCTGCAGCGTCTCGCGCAGCATCATCGATTGCGGATCAAACCAGCGGCCTTCATACAGCAGACGTCCCAGGCGGCGGCCCATATCGCGGTACTGTTCAATCGAACCTTCATTGTGAATGCCGGTGATCAGGCGTTCATAAGCGAGAAACAGCAGCGACATCGCCGGCGCTTCATAGATGCCGCGCGACTTGGCTTCAATGATGCGATTCTCAATCTGATCGCTCATCCCCAGCCCATGACGCCCACCGATGCGATTGGCTTCGAGCACCAGTTCGACATCGTTCTCAAACGTCTTGCCGTTGAGCGCAACCGGACGGCCTTCCTCAAAACGGACTGAAACCTCTTCAGCCTTGACGGCCACATCGTCGCGCCAGAAGGCAACACCCATGATCGGGTCGACAATCTTGATGCCGGTGTCGAGCGATTCGAGATCCTTCGCTTCGTGCGTCGCGCCCCAGATGTTGGAGTCGGTAGAGTAGGCTTTCTCCTTCGACATCTTATAGCCGAGCCCGGCCTTTTCGAGCAGCTCCGACATTTCCTTGCGGCCGCCGAGCTCGTTGTTGAAGGTCTGGTCGAGCCACGGCTTATAGATCTTCAGGCTCGGGTTGACCATCAGGCCATAGCGGTAGAATCGCTCGATGTCGTTGCCCTTGTAGGTGGATCCGTCGCCCCAGATGTTGACGTCATCTTCCTTCATCGCCCCCACCAGCATCGTGCCGGTGACGGCGCGTCCGATCGGAGTCGTGTTGAAGTAAGGCAGGCCGCCGGTGGTGATGTGGAAGGCGCCGCACTGCAGCGCGGCAATGCCTTCGCGCACCAGTTGTTCACGGCAGTCGATCAGGCGTGCCAGTTGTGCCCCGCATTCGAGCGCCCGTTTCGGGATCGCGTCATAATCCGGCTCGTCGGGTTGGCCGAGGTTCGCGGTATAGCAATAAGGGATCGCGCCCTTTTCACGCATCCAGTAGATCGCCGCGGAGGTGTCCAGGCCACCAGAAAACGCGATGCCGACTTTTTCGCCGACCGGCAGGGATTGAAGAATGTTCGCCATGAGTGCTTTCTCTCATGGTAACCAGCCGCGCGAGACGTTAAGCTGGATTTTCATTCATTCATGGATCGAAAACCGGACTTAGTACGAATCAGCGGTGTGGAATTGCACCTCGGCATGCCGGACGAACTCAACGTGAGCTGGGTTGGCCAGGAAGAAGCCATGCGCCAATTGCTTGCGGCCTGGCTGGTGCTGGACGAGCATGACCTCCCGATGAGCCCGCGGCTGATTGGCAAGCCGGGCGTGGGCAAAACCTCGCTCGCCTGGGCTGCGGCCGAGCGCCTGGGGCAGGATGTTTATATCATGCAGGCCACGGTCGACACCCGGCCGGAGGACCTGATCGTAACTCCAGTGCTCGAAGGGCAGGGTCAGTTGCGCTATGTCGCCTCTCCGCTGGTCACTGCCATGATTCGCGGCGGGGTTGCGATTCTTGACGAAGGCAATCGCATGAGCGAGAAGAGTTGGGCCAGCCTTGCTCCCTTGCTCGACACCCGGCGTTACGTCGAATCAATCATTGCCGGAATCAAAATCAAAGCGCATCCCCTGTTTCGCTTTGTCGCGACAATGAACGATGACGCGAGCACCTTTGACTTACCCGAGTACATCCAGAGCCGTTTGCAGCCGCAGATCCTGCTCGATTTTCCGGAACGCGAAGAAGAACTGGCCATTCTCCGCGAGAACCTCCCCTACGCAGACTCGCAGATTCTCGAGTACGTCACGGACTTTCTGCAGCAGGCCCACAGTGCCGAAGAGCGCTTCTCCATTCGCGATGGCATCAACATCATTCGCTATGCGCTGAAGCTCCGGAGTGCGAGTGCGTCGGAGTTGGAGGCGCGCATTGCGCTCCCTCTGGCGGTAAAGACCATCCTCGGCATGGAAGCCATGCGCTATGTCCGCGGCGCCTGAAGAGTTCCCCTTCGATTTCAGCAGCCTGCAGCGGGGGCGATTTCGCTATTTCCCTGTTGCTCCCGGCCGCATGGAATTTGCCATGGAGGTACGCCGGGCGCTGCTACGCGAACGGCCCCCGATTGTCGCCATCGAGTTACCGTCTTTCTTTGCACAGAAGCTGCACGAAGGCGCGGCGCGTCTTCCTGAGATCAGTGCTCTGGTCTATCCCGACCGTCTGAGCGAGAAAGACGATTCCGGTTCCGCGATCTACTTTGTTATCGAGCCTTGCGATGCCTTTGTCGAGGCTTACCGTACGGCTTATGAGATTGGCGCCGAGATCTTGTTGATCGATCCGGCGGTCGGAGAGCGTCCTCATCTGCCGGACGACTATCCCGATACTCTCGCCATCCAGAAGATCGGCCTTGAGCGTTACATCGAAAGCTACCGGCTCTTTCCGCAAAGTCGGAATGATGAAGTGACTGACTTTGCCTCGAGCATCGCCTGGAAACTGCAAGGCGCCGACCCGCTTCGCGACGTCTTTGTGGTGGTCTCCTTGAACATGCTGGACCCCCTACTCGATGCGATGGAGCTTCCTCAGGAACCACCCCGCCAGCGGATGCCGATTGAGTTTGTGGAGTTAGTCAACGTGCATCCGGATTCGCTCGGCGAAGTGCTGGTCGAATACGCTGCATTGCAGCAGCGCTACGAGTATTGGCGCAAGCAGATGTCCGATGTCCGGCTGGTGGACCGGCCTGTGGCGCAGTATGAAACCTTCCGTGCCGCCGAAGTGGATTACGAGAAGAACACGGGCGATAAGGTGCTGCCCTATCAACGGAAGCTGATCGCAAAGTTCACCCGGAACCTGGCGCATGTTTCGGGGGCCCTGGTGGCGACGCTCTATGAGATGACGATTGCCGCGCGGGCGATTGTCGATGACAACTATGCCTGGGAGTTGTGGCAGGTGGGCAGCCGCTATGGTTTCCAGCGCCAGACCTCCACGCCGGAAACGCTGCGGCTGAGCGGTGATGAAGTGTTCTTTCGTACGCGCAAGTTGAAGCTGCGGCGCAGACTACCCCGGCCCAAGCAGCGGCTGAAGCCGCGCGGCCTCAAGGAGCATCGCAAGGAGGACAAGCCCGGCGAATGGGCGCGGCAGTTGAATGGCAATTCGATCTGTTCCTATCCCCCGGAAGATCTCGTCATCGAGGACTTCGGGCGGATGCTCAAGAAGAAGGCCCATTCGATTCTGACCGAAGAGCGCTCGCGCATCGAGCCCTTCCAGTCTTCTCTGCTCGACGGCATCGATCTGCGCGAGACCTTGCGCAATTGGCACCAGAAAACGATTTACGTTCGGAAGTTGGAGCGTGCCGCGGGCGACGTCAACAGCATTGTGGTGATCTTTGATGAGGATTCCGATGGCCGCTACGGCTATCTCACCACTTGGCTCGGCGAACACCAGAATGAAAGTGACATGGCGTTCTATTCCACCGAACCCTTCGCTCATCTGGTGGGGCCGGGAATTGGCCGCGCCGAGTATGGTGGCTATATGATGACGCTGCCCTCCCGGCGGCTTTGGGATGTCTGGAACGACCCGGACTACGACTTCACCGAATCGAAGGCAGAACGCCTGCTGATGGCGGCTCTCGACTACTCCACCAGCCGTTACGTCGTCTATGTTGCCCCCAAGCCTCCGCGCTCGATCTTCCGGTCGATCAGCAACCAGCTCCGACGCCAGATTCTCTACATCCCCCTGGGTCAGATGTCGCCCACCCGGATCCGGAAGCTGCGCGTGGTCCATGTCCTCGACGGCTACGAGCGGCGGGACACGGCAAAAGACTATATCTGGTGATCCTCAAACATCGCGTAATGGCTCTCTTCCATCCCGAGCTTGCGATACACCTCTTGTGCCGCCGCGTTTGTTTTCTCGACATAGAGGCGGAAGCCGCAGCAGTTCCCCTCCGCACGGGCTAGCTCTTTGACCTCTTCATAGAGCGCCCGGTAGACACCCTGCCCGCGATGCTCCGGCAGCACATACACGCTCTGGATCCACCAGAACACCTGGTTCCGCCAGTCACTCCACTCGTAGGTGATCATGAGGCCGCCAGTCACTTCTCCCGCGCGCTCGGCCATTACATAGAAGCCATATTGGGGCTGGGCAAAGAGTCCCTCGACGCCTGCGCGGATCTTCGCCTCATCGAGCTGCAGTTGCTCGGTTTCCCAGGCCATCGCGACGTTGAACTGGACCAGGGATGGAGCGTCTGCTGCTTTAGCCTTGCGGATGGTGGTAGTGGAGGATGGCATCGAGAACTCCTTGGGTTGTGTGAGGATTCGCTTCTACCGTCGGCTCGATGCCGTGCATGCGCATCGTCTCGGTTGTGATCGGACCAATGCTTGCCGTTTTGTATCGCGAGATCACGTCCGGCTCGTTCAGCGCCAGGAAGTTCTTGACGGTAGAGGAACTGGTGAAGGTGATCCAATCTGCCTCGGGAGCGGGTCCGGATGCGGGCACGATCGTGCGATAGGCCTCGACAATGGTGACGATGGCTCCCATCGCGCGGAGCGCGTCTGGTACCGTGTCGCGGGCAATCGCAGCACGCGGAATCAGCACTTGCTGGCCCTGCATCGGATGGGATGCGAGTGCGGCGGCAATACTTTCAGCGACGTACTCCGCCGGCAACACGTCCACCTTCAGATGCATGTCTGTGAGCGCCTTCCGCGTCATGGGGCCCACGGCGCAGAGCTTCGCGCGCAGGCTGCGCAGATCGTGTGGCGAGACCGCCAGCCGCTTGGCAAATGCCTGCACGGCATTGGCGCTGGTAAAGATCAACCAGTCGAACTTCTCCAGTTCTCCGATAGCCCGGTCGAGCGGGTCAAAAGAGAACGGATCGGAAATCTCGATGGTTGGGTATTCGATAACCTTCGCTCCGAGTGCGGCAAACTTCTGCGCCGTGTCTGGCGATTGCGCCAATGGCCGCGTCAACGCAACGCTGACGCCATGCAGCGGCAACTTTTCAAACCAATTCAAGCGTTCGCTCAAGGCCGCGACGCCGCCGATGTAAAGGATGGCGGGCGATGCAATCTTCTGTGCGGCCAGGCTTGCGATGGTGCCAGTGACGGTCCGTTGCTCGCCTCGGGTGGCCCAGCTCACTGCTGCCGCGGGTGTGTCTGCCGCGCGGCCTGCCGCAATCAAGGCGGCGGCCAGTTCCGGAAAATGGAATGCACCCATGAAGATCACCAGCGTATCGACCCCGGCCACCTTGGGCCAATCGATCGCTGCCGGATGATGGCCGGTCACAAACGCGACGCTGCTCGCATAGTCGCGATGCGTCAACGGAATGCCGGCATAGGCAGCCGCGCCAATGGCCGCAGAAATCCCCGGCACCACTTCAAAGGGCACTCCGGCCGCAGCTAGTGCTTCGCATTCCTCGCCACCACGGCCAAACACGTAAGGGTCGCCGCCCTTCAGCCGGACGACGTGTTTGCCCGTCTTCCAATGCTCGATCAGCATCTGCCCGATTTCATCCTGCGGAAAGCTATGATCGTCGCGGCGCTTGCCGACATAGATCTTTTCCGCACCCCTCGCTAAGCGCAGCGCTTCTGGGCTGGAGAGATGGTCATAGAGGACGATGTCGGCCGATTCCAGAAGGCGTTTGGCCTTCACAGTGAGCAACTCTGGATCTCCGGGGCCGCTCCCTACGAGATAAACCTTCAACCGAGCACCTCGCGTGCACCGCGCTCGATTAGAGCGGCGGCCACCGAGCGGCCGAGGCTTTCGGGCTCCATGCCGCTTTCCGCATGGCGGATCAGCACTTGTCCGTCGGGGGAAGCCACTACGGCTTCCAGATGCAACTGCTCGCCACGCCAGGAGGCATAGGCTCCCAATGGAATCTGGCAGCCGCCGCCAAACTCCCGCAGGCAGGCCCGTTCGGCACTGACGGCTGTGAAGGTCGGGACGTGCGTCAGAATCGAGGTGAGCCGGTCTCCGGCGCGCGCTTCAATGGCGAGCGCACCTTGGCCAACGGCGGGACAGAGGCGCGAAGCATCGAGCCGCTCTGCGATGCGTGAGGACCAGCCCAATCGCTTCAATCCGGCACAGGCGAGCACGATGGCCTGGTATTGGCCTTCATCCAGCTTGCGCAAGCGCGTGTCGAGATTGCCGCGAATCGATTGGATGTTCAGATCGGGCCGCAGCGCTTTCAATTGGGATTGCCTGCGCAGAGAACTGGTGCCGAGCACCGCTCCGTAGGGCAGTTCATCAAAGAGCATGCCGACGATGGCATCGAAAGGATCTTCCCGCTCTGGCACTGCCACAATCTCCAGTCCCGGAGGCAGCACTGTCGGCATGTCCTTCAGGCTATGAACCGCAAGATCGATCCGGTTCTGCAAGAGCGCGTCTTCCAGTTCTTTGGTGAACAAACCCTTGGTCGAGGTTTCGGCGCCCAGCTTTGCCAGCGGGACATCGGTGATCTTGTCGCCCGTGGTCTGGATCACTTCAATCTTCGACTCATGGCCATGCGCCTTCAATAAGCTCTGCACGTGGCGTGCCTGCCACAGTGCGAGCATGGATCCCCGGGATCCGATGGTAATCATTCGTGTGTCTCCAGACGGAAGACGCGGCGCAGCGTTTCGATCAGCGCGGTCGGGTCCCCTTGCGCGCCTTGGCGGCGAAGTTCCGTGATCGCCCCATGCGCCACCTTGTTGATAATGCCACGCGTGATGGCTTCGATGGCTTCCTCCTGGGCGCCGCTCATGGGGCCCAGCTTCGAGCGGTAGCGCTCGAATTCCGCGGCGCGTACTTCTTCGAGACGTCCCTGCAGTGCGACAATGGCGGGCGAAACTTCCCGTTCTCTCATGCGGCTCTCAAGCCAGGAAATCTCTTCTTCAATGATGCGCGCGGCATGTTCGGCCGCTACCTCGCGGCCTTTGACGTTCCGGTCAACCACCTTCTGCAGGTCGTCGATGTCATAGAGAAAGACGTTGTCGATCTCGTTGACATTCGGTTCCACGTTACGGGGGACTGCGATATCGACAATGAACATCGGCTTGTTGCGCCGTGCCTTCATCACAATCTGCATGTCTTCGTGGGTGAGAATCGCGTCCCGGGAACCGGTGGAAGTGATCACGATATCGACGGTCGGCAGCGTTTGTTTGAACGCCGCAAAGTCGATGATCCACCCGTCGAAGAGGCGAGCCAGTTCGACGGCCCGGTCATAGGTCCGATTCGTGACATAGATTTGCTTCGCGCCGGTATTGCGCAGATGGCGGGCCGCCAGCTCGCTCATCTTGCCGGCTCCGATCAGCATCACTTTGCTGCCGGCCAGATTGCCGAAGATCTCGCGCGCCAGTTCGACGGCGGCATAGCTGACGCTGACCGCGCTTTCGCCGATCTCTGTCTCCGAGCGCACCCGCTTGGCCACATGAAAGGCGCGGGTGACCACTTGCTCGAGATTGCTATTCACGGTGCCGAGTTCTTTGGCCAGCGAATAGGCGTCCTTCAGTTGTCCGAGAATCTGGGGCTCGCCCACCACCATCGAATCGAGGCTGGCCGCGACACGGAACAGATGCCGTACGGCGTCCCGGCCTTCCAGCTTATAGAGGTAGGGGTCGACGGTCTCGAGGCTCATGCTGCTCTGCTTTTCGAGAAAGTGATGCAGCGCGCCATTGAGATCCGCTGATTCATCGAGCGATAGCGCCAGTTCCACGCGGTTGCAGGTGGAAAGAATGAGGCTTTCCTGTACCCCCTGCTGGTGATTCAGGTCGGTGAGCGCCGCAGGCAGTGCCGGGGCGGAGAGCGCGAATTTCTCCCGTACCTCGACAGGCGCCGTGCGATGGCTCAATCCACAAATAGCAAAGCGGCTCATCGTTCGAGGGTCGTCCTCAGACCGATGTGGGCTGCCCAGGTGACCGCCGAGAAGCCAAGCAGGCTCAGCGCCATGAACGCCGTCTTACGCCCGCGCCAACCTTGGCTGGTTTGCAGAAAAATCATGCTCAGATAGAACAGCCAGGTGAAGAGTCCCAGTTGGACATTCGCATTGCTCATCCAGCGGGTTCCGCTTTCGACATAGGCCCATCCTGCTCCCGCCATGACGCCGAGCGTCGTAAAGACGAAGCCCAGGCCCATGGCCCGGTTGATCAGGCTGTCCAGCGTGCGCAGGGCAGGCAATCGCGAGACCCCGGCAAGGTCCTTTTGTTTCAACTTGCGCTCCTGAATGAGGTAGAAAATGGAGGCTCCGGCGGTAATGCAGACACTGGCGATTCCGAACAGGATCAGCGTCACGTGGATGATGAGCCAGGCATCGCGGACCCGCGCGTTGGCCCAAACGGTGATCGGGCTTTCCGTCGAAGCGATTCCGGTGAGCAGCGAAACAACGGGAAACAACAGGATTCCCAGCGAGAAAAAGCTATACCGCCAGTAGACGAACAGGTAGAGAAGCGCGAGCAGAAAAGCGAACATGCTCACCGACTCAAAGAAATTATCCACCGGAAGATGGCCGACACGGATGCTCCGCTCCACGATCGAAACCATGTGGAGAACGGTGCCGACGGCAAAACTGCCCAGCACGGCCAAGCCGGGGGCGAGCGGAGCGTCTGCCTGGCGAGTCCGGAGGAATGGCCAGAGGGTGCGGAACAGCCCCGCGGCGTAGAGAATTGCCGCGATTCGCAGCCAGAATAAGCTCAAGTCCGGCATTACCTTCAGTATAAGGTTCCGTTCCTAAAGATTCCCGAACCTGGGCCGAATAAGAAAGAGGGGAGCTTGTTTTGAGTGCAGGGATGAAACCAGAAGTTCAAATTGAAAATGGCAGCGAACGTGCACTTGAGGACAAAGTGACCTTGCATCCTCTCAACTATGGCCGCCGGATCCTGGGTTTGACCATGGAGCCGCGATCCATGCGAACCGCCCTTGACCCCAAGCGCACCGGCAAAGACGCTTCTTATTTGGAATACCGCTTACGCCAGTTGGTCGCCGGGCAAGAGGACGCCATCAGCCAGATCGTAAACATGTTCCAGATGTTTACCACCGGGCTCAATGCGCCGGGCCGGCCCATCGGCAGCTTCTTGTTTCTCGGGCCCACTGGAACGGGCAAAACCCGTTTGGTTGAGGCTGCGGCAGAGTGCTTACTTCGCCGGCCCAGCCCGATTATCAAGATTGATTGCGCGGAATTCCAGCACAGCCACGAGATCGCCAAGTTGATCGGGAGCCCTCCTGGCTATCTTGGGCATCGCGAAACCCACCCCATTCTCAGCCAGGAAGTGCTGAATCAGTACTGGACCGATGAGGTGAAGCTCAGTTTTGTTCTCTTCGATGAGATTGAGAAGGCGAGCGATTCCCTCTGGAATCTGCTGCTCGGCATTCTCGATAAGGGGGTTATGACGCTGGGGGACAATCGGAAAGTGGACTTTTCCCGGGCCATGATCTTCATGACCAGCAATCTGGGGGCTCACGAAATGAACCAGATTGGGAATCCTAAAATGGGATTTGCGCAAGCCTTTACCGGCCAGTCTCTCGACGCGGCGGTGCAGGACGAAAAGCGAAACCGGACCGGACTTGAGGCCGCCCGGCGTAAATTCACCCCGGAGTTTATGAATCGTCTGGACAAGGTGGTGGTCTTCAAGAGTCTGTCGGACAAGGACCTGCGGCGGATTCTCGACATTGAATTGGCGATCTTCCAGCATCGCCTGCTGGCCGGGGTGAACCAGAAAAAATTCGTATTCGGGGTCTCTGACGAAGCGAAGGCCTTCCTCTTGGAGCAGGGGCTGGACCCCCGTTACGGCGCCAGGCATCTGAAGCGAAGTATGGAACGCTTGCTGGTCCAACCCTTGTCGAACCTGCTGGCCACGCAACAGATTGAAGACGGCGACTGTCTGCGCATCGACTACGATCCTCTGGAGCGCGAACTCACCTTTACCAAAGAAGCAGAAGGTCTACCGATCGGCACGATGTTCGACATGATCGACACCAGCGTACCGGTGCAACTTGGGACTCTGGCGGCCGCAGTCGCAAATGAGCAGCCGAAGTACTCTTCGGCTGCCGCAATGCAAAAACAACGATCCCGAACTTAGGCGGCGCACTCGGCGCGGCCCAACTGGAGGCTAAACGCGTCGCTGTCGCCCCAGTCGAGGTACATGTCGGGTTCGAGCTCCATCGGCTTGGCCAGATCGGCGGTAAGGGCACGGAAGGTTTCCACCTTCTGACGAATCACGTATTCGCGGAAGCTCTCATTCGCTTCGCGATTCGCGATGTAGTGATTCAGCGTCCGGTTGATGGCCTCAGGGATGGATTTCGCCGGAAGGCTCTGGATCGTAAAGCCATACTTCAGCATGCCGTCACGATCTTTTCCGCCGCCGAGCAGCATCTGGTAATAAGGCACTTCCCGGCCGGCAATCTTGCGAACGTTCCCAAAGAATCCGATGTCGCCGAGCCAATGCTGGCCACAGGAATTCGGGCAGCCACTGGCCTTGATGTGCAGCTTGCGCACCAGCGCATCCGGATGATTCGAGAAAGCCTGGCGAATGGCTTCGCCCAGATTCATGGTCTTCGTGATGCCGAGATTGCAGCTCCAGGCACCCGGACAGGTGACGACGTCGTCGATCTCGTCTGCACCGGCTTCCGCCAGTTTTGCCTGCTGGAGCAGCGCATACACTTCGCGAAGGCGATTCTGTTGTACCCAGGCAATCTGTAGATTCTGATCGATCGTGATCCGAATCACGCCATCTCCGGCAGCGCGTGCAATCTGAGCCACCGCGCGCATTTGCGCCGAGCTCATATTGCCCTGCGGCACCTTCACGGTGACAACCACATTTCCGGTCTGCCGCTGGGGCATGACATTGGTGCGGAGGAAGCGCTCGTAATCGGGAGGAAGGTCGGGCAACACGGTCAGCAGCGATTCGCGGCCCAGCGCGCGGGGTGTGCTGGAAAACGCACCAAAGCCTTCCGGGACAGACTCGGGCGGCGTAATGCCACCATTGGCGAGAATGTCGGCGTATTCCTTCTCCACCTGTTCCTGGAACCAATCCCAAGTCCGTTCGCGAACGATAAACTTCAGCCGCGCCTTGTGCTTGTTCTTGCGATTGCCATACTTGCCAAACACGCGAAGCACCGCCTCGCAGCGATTCACCAGGCGTTCTACCGGCAGAAATTCATCAAGAACCTGAGCCTCGCTCGGCAGCGGGCCAAGACCACCAGCGGCCACAACGCGGAAGCCGCGCTTGCCATCGCGAATCTGCGCCGTAAAGCCCAGATCATGAATTCCGCCCATTGCGCAATCCTTGCCGCAACCGCAGAACGCAATCTTGAACTTGCGCGGCATGTTGTCGGTCAATTCCTGATGCAGAAACGCGAAGGCTGCCTGGCGCAGATACGGCGAGATGTCGAAGACCTCGTCCACACTGATCCCAGTCAGCGAACAGCCCGTGATGTTGCGCACCGTGTTGTAGCAGGCCTCTCGCGTCGTCAAGCGGACGGCGGCCAACTCACTCAGTAAATCCGGCACTTCCGGCAGTGGGATGAAGTGGAACTGCATATTCTGCCGCGTCGTGAGATGACCTTTTCCAGCGGCATACTTGTCGGCAATGTCTGCCATGCGCTCCATTTGTTCTGAGGTGGCCAATCCACCGGGAACCTTGGTGCGGATCATCTGCGTATTCGGCTGCCGCTGACCATAGACGCCGCGACGAAGTCGGAACGCCCGAAATTCGTCATCGGTGTATTTGCCAGCGAGATAGTCGTTGACCTGGGTACGGAATAATTCGATGTCAGCCTGGACGGTCTGGTCAAACTGAACTTCGACGGGCGAGAGAACTTCCATAAATACTATTCTCCATCGAGAATACTATGATTTGGGGGCGGCGTGGCGGAACCCTCTCCAAAAGCGAAGTTTTCCACCACGCCACGCCCGGCTTTTTAGGGATTGTATTGCGCCGGATAACGCAGCATGGTCAGATGCCGGATCGACACGGAATCGGTGCCGCTTGGGCTCGACGCCAGATATCCCCGCAGCGAAATCTTCGTGCTCGCATCCAAAGTGAGCACGGGTGGAACACTGATCACCTCACCCTTAATGGGAGAAGCAGAGCCAAAACTAGTCGCAGTCCACGACGTTTTGGCGTGCGTGATATCGCCACCCACCCCGGTTGGGTATAGGGTCGCAAACATCTGCACCTGTCCCGCTGTTTCGCTGGCTGTAAAGGTCCGCGTCCAGATCGGAGTGACGTTCGTTCCCACGCGTACCTCAATTGTAAAGTCTCTCGCTGTGCCGGTATGCTCGAAGTTGAAGGCAATCTCCAAGCGGTCCCCGGAATCGAAGAATGCGGGTGGAATCGTATAGGAGCCCAGCTCGGCGGTGGCCGTCGCTGTAGTGGAGCCGCCGCTCACACTGCAAAGCACTTGTGGCAGCACATGTGTCTGGAATGCTTCGTAGGACTTTCTCGCTCGCTGTGAGCTGTTGTACCAGAAGTCTCCATTCGCCGGTGCTGTCGGATCGGGCGAGATCCCAGGATCGTTCCAGGAGGCGGTGGTGGCCGTTGTCGCTGTCTTCAGCCGGGCGACGGTCAGGGTGCCATCTGATGCCATATTGGCAACCTGGCTTCCCGCCGCGCTCAACCAGCGCGTCAACGGAGTGGACGTCTGTGCGGCGTTCCCCTGAATGGTCAGGCTTGCACCCGGTGCGGCAGACCCGATGCCCAGACGCTTATTGTTCGCATCCCAGAACAACGAGGCATTGTCCTGCGACAGCGCCTGGCCGGAATTCACAAACGGAATCGAACCGCTGGTCAGGCCTGTGAAGAGGCAGGTATTCCAAACTGCGTCGACGCCATTCGAGACCAGACAGCGATTGGCCGCTCCCAATGGAAGCCGCATCCACTTTGTGGTTGCTCCTTGACCCACCAGAAGATCACCTCGCTGTACGCTTTCGGCGAAGGTATCGGGATGCGTTCCACTCAGGAGATTGTGCGGTGCGGTGCCCACGGAGCCAGTCCGGTAGTAGGCCCGCAGTGTATCTCCAGCCTGAGGCGCCACCCCTGACAGAAAGGTAATGGTGGAGGTGCTGAGCGAATAATCCACGCCCGGGCTTAACAGGATTCCGTTGAGGTAAATCGATAGGGCCGTCGCGGGCGACGGGGTTCCCGCCAGTGTAAAGGTCTGATTACTCCCGTTGATTGTTCCGGCGGGCGTTTCTCCATCGACAAAGGATCCGGCCGTATCGGACCCGACACTTCCTTCTCCGCCTGTACCCTCTCCACCTGTGCTGGTATTGGACACATAGCCACCCGGGAGCAACACCGCACGAATCTCGCGCAACTTCAGATTGCTGGTGGAAGGAGGGATATTCCAAACCTCCGTAAACAGCACCCGGCCCCCGCTCACGTACTTCACTGAGTAATAAGCGCGGCTGGCGGCTGAAGTGGGCACCAGCTTCACCTGCAATAGCCCATCCACAATCCGCACCACCTTGTCGTACTGTCCAATCACCGACCCATTCGGCGCATCGAAACTTTTCCACTCCACATAGGCCATCCCGTTGAATCGTGTGCCATCGGCGAGATAAACCATGTCTTGAATCGACGTCAAACTCGGCTGTGCAGGGCTCACTCCACACCACGCGAACAATGCAGCAAGCACCACAACAGCCACTCGAAACCGCTCAAATCGAATGAAACCCAAACTCATACATTTTTCTTCCTTCCGGTAAGGCGGCCAAAAAGAAAGATGGCGGCCGCATTCCAGCGACCGCCACTTCGATTCAAGCTCTACCTCGACTTGCTTGTTAGTTTAGGAATGCTCTCCCCTGCATTCGAACCACCCTTTCTTACCTCCTTTCTGGCAAGTCCTTGATAAGGAATGAGTTAAATCGATAAAATTTTTCTCAAAAATCCGTGACCGGAGAAACGCAAGCCTGGCTTAAGGCTTGATATCGACATCGAGCCGTAGCAGGCGAGTGACATCAATCGGGGTGTTGTCGCCCAATTCGTGATTCGTTCCCACCACCTGATCCGTGCCATTGACCCGGTAAAAATAGTTCGACTGCGCCTGCACATTCACCTGCTGCCCGGTTGTGGGATCCTGCATCCGGTACTGCCCTGCGAGATTGTCGCCCACCAGCCGCGAATGGCGCGCATTTGATTCCGAACGTTCCTGCAGCGTCTTAGCCCAAACATCCTGGATCGCGTGGAGGGCATCCATTCCTTGCTTGGCTTCGATGGCCTGCATCCGGTACTCGCGCATCACCCATTGTGAATTGGCCCGGTTGGAATTCACCATCTGCTGGGCCACCATGGCTGCGGTCCCCGTGCTTTCGGCAGGGCTGAGATAGCCTGTGAGCGAGATGACATTCCAGAAGGACGCCCCCATCATGCCTCCACTCATCTCGGTCGTCACTACGACGTAGCCTTGCTTCCCCTGATATTCAAACTCCACCTCACCGCAGTCCACCCGCGCACGATTTGGGTTGCCATTGCGATAACGCAGCTCTGCAGTTTTTGCCGTCATCTGCGGCAAGTTCTGGGCACTGCTCATCCGGGCGCCCGGGAAGCGCCGGCCGACATAATACTTTGCAAACTCCGCACCCGGCAGATAGCGCAAAACGGAGAAAACCGTTGCTCCCGAGGGATTGTAGGTGCCGCCTTCGCGAACGCCAAACTGGGCCATCTGTGGGGTCGGTGTCAAAAAGCGGCCGATATTTCGATCTCCCTGGAATACGGCGATCTTGCCGTCCGGCGACTGGGTGCGCGCCTCATGCCGGTAGTCCCCGACCGTCGGCCGGTAAGTTCCCGCCTCGTTCTGCCAGCCCACCGGCATCTCTGTGGAGAAGGCCTGCTCCCGGACATCCGCAACACGCTGGAAAGCGATCGATGGCGGTTTCGACCCACTTGCCGGCGTAAACCGGAAAGATTGCAGCACCTCGATCAATTGGGGCAATCGTTTGGCGAAGACCGCGCTTGGTGCGGCTGCCGTCATCAGCGTGGCCACAGAGCCTCCGGCGGCGAGCAGGACCCGAGCCCGCAGGTCTGCGGTGGACAACTGTGCTGCGGCCAGTCTCGAATCGGTGTCGCGGGCGAGCGCGAGGACCGGCCGCTTGAGCAGCCCCACGGCTCCTGTCTGTGCGAGCGATTGCAAAAGTTGCGCTGGTTTGAGTCCACGCGGATTGGCGATGGCTTCGATTGCAACAAACTCGCCGGTGCCTGAGGAGACAAGAATCCGGCCGTTGTTTTGTTCCACTTTCCATCCCGGCGGCGCCTTCACGGTAAAGCCATCGGCAAGCGCCATCGATGTGGCTGACATCCAAAGCACGGTGGACAAGAGAGGTTTCATATGCTGCTATCGAAAGCAGCGTCAAACGGAAGAAAAGCGCCTCAGGCTTAATTGGCTTTCGCCATTTGCTCCACGATCCCGTACTGAAATTTCACAAAACGATATAGCTCCGATTCGAGAATCCGTTCCTGGTCGCTGTGTGCGCCAAAGCCCTTTGGCCCGTCTTCGGTATCGATCATCGGTCCCAACCCATAGCACTGCATGCCTTTGGCGCGCAGAAAAGCCATATCGGTCGCCCCCGTCGACATAGTGGGAATCGCTGGCACCCCGGGATAGATTTGCTTCGCGACACTCTCAATGGTCCGGAACGCTTCATTGTCGATGCGGGAGGGCGCCGCACCCGGACGCCCTGCCCGTGCTTCGCGCACGATCTTCACCTGCGGATCGTTGATCACGCTCTTTAGCGTCTCGTAGAATTTCGACAGGTCCTCATCGGGTAGCGCGCGGATGTCGAGCGTCGCCTCTGCCTCCGACGGAATCACATTCGAGCGATAGCCGGCGCGGATGATGTTCGGCGACACCGAAGTGCGCAGCATCGAGTTGTTCCGTGGCTCATGAATTGCCAGATACTCCTGGATCGCATCGGTCTTGTCTGGATTCAGAATCCCGTTGTAGCGTTCCTTCTCTTCAGGAGACGATACTGTCGCCAGACGCTCGAAGTAAGCGCGCGTCGTATCGTTCAATCGCATCGGCGGGTTCCAAGCAGCCACCCGGGCCACGGCCTGCGCCAGATGCACCACCGCATTTGTCCGCAGCGGAACGGACCCATGCCCCGCCGGACCTTCTGCCACCAGCTTCACCCCGGAAGGAATCTTCTCGGTCGTCTGTACGGACACATAGCGCATCCGCCCGTCGGTGCGTACAACCGAACCTCCTTCGGCAAAGCAATACTCCGCATCGATCTCCGGATAGTGTTCGCGCGTTAGAAACGCGATCCCCATCTGCACCGCACCCTCTTCGCCGGCCTCGGCCAGAAAAATCACATCGCGGTCGAGCGCCAGCTTCTGCCGCTTCACCAGCAGCATCGACATCAAACTTGCCACCAGATTGTCCTTGTCGTCCACCGTGCCCCGCCCATAGATGTAGCCGCCTTCGCGATGCGCGGAGAACGGTCCATGAGTCCACTTCTTGGGGTCGATATTGACGGTATCCGTGTGGCCTACGATCAGAATCGGCTTCTTCTTGCCATTGCCCTTGATGCGGGCAATCAGATTCGGCCGTTGGATCTCCGGATTCGCCAAGTGATCGGTCTGAAAAACCTTTGCCTCAATCCCTTCCTTGTCCAACACCGATTTCAAATAATCGACCACCGGCTTCTCGCTCCCGCCCGGGTCTGTGCTGTTGATCTGTACCAGTGTGGTGAAGTGCTTCAGCGTTTCCTCATCCACCTTCTTCCAATCGATCGACTGGGTCTGGGCACTGAGCAGGCCACCCAAAAGGAGCAGAAGCGCGCGAATCATGCGCGATAGCTTAGCAAACAACTTCTTAAAATTCGAAACTGAGCAGGAATCGGAAAGCCCGGCCATCATTCAGCGTATTGGTGATCTTTCCAAACGACGGATTCGACAGGTCGCCGATCGGCTCGGCAAACTGCGGCGTATTCAGGGCGTTGATCGATTCGGCACGAAACAGAATCGCCCGATCCTGGCGCATCGCAAAACGCCTCTCGATTGCCGCATTCAGATTCCGGAAGCCCGCACGGCGAAAAGCATTGTTGCCCAGATTCCCACGCACATCGGTTGGCTGCAGAAAGGCAAAAGCCGTACGCGGCAGCAACTGTGTCGCTCCGTCGGGATGCGAAATAGTGCGGCCCAGCACGCTGGGGTCCAGCAGATTCGGGCGGTCACCGCTGACGCCATCGACATTGCCATAGCCCGGTGCATCGGAACCCGTAATCACGTTAAAAGGCAGCCCGGACTTCGCGACAAACACGGTCGACAACCGCCAATCTTTCCAGAAGCGTTGCCGTGTCCCATGTTGATAAGAAATGCGTCCCAGGAAGGCATGCTTCTGATGGAAGTTGCTCACGCCCTTCAAATCGGATGCCACATTGGCTGCACTCTGCGACTGCCCTTGATTGGCATCGTCGCCCGCTGCAATGTTTAGAATCGAGGCGCCCGTATCGATTGCCTTCGAGAGCCAATATGCACTATCTACCGTCAAGCCGCTCCTTGTTTGCAACCGGTAGCTCAACTTCGCCGCATCGTAGTAAGCGCGTGAAGAGTTGGTGATCTCGCGATAGTCGTAATAGTGTGGGTCCGGCCGCCGCTGATTGATCGTCGCTGTGGTTTGCGCGATGCCTGCCACAGGCGCCGCTCGATTCAGATACTGCATGTACAACAGCTTCCAGGTACGGCTGCCGACATAGGCGGTTTCCACTTTCCCCCAGCTCTTGGGCAAGGGGACTTCCCAAAGGAAGGTGTATTGATGCGAGTACGGCGTCTGCAGATCCCGCGGAAAGTGAAAGACAATCGCCCGCCCATTGGGCTCAAACTGGACTCCCTGTAAGAGGTCGAGCAGCGGTGGCGCTTGATTCTCGATCTTCTGAAAGCCCGGCGGATTCCAGCGAAGCTGCTGCAGCGTAGCTGGAAGAATTTCGCCATACTGCAGCGAGTACGCAGTCCGGACTACGCCGAGCTTGCGCGGCAACTGCCAACTGATCCCGAGGCTGGGTGCAAAGTTATTGCAGTCGCAATCAAAGGGGATCGTGGTGAGGTGGTTCACTTCGCTGATGCCCCGCTGGGGTTGGTAGCGCAGTCCGGCACTGGCTTGGAAGGTCTTCGAGATGCGCCACACATCCTGCACGAAGAAGCTCTGCTCATTGCGTCGAAAGCCGCGCGCCAGCTCGCCCACGCCAAACGAATAGCGGCTCACCAGACCCAGGCGGAAGTTCGTGATCGCATCGTTGCCAAAATCATTGCGGAAGTAGATGTTGCCGCGATTCGAAGACGCCTCGCGCCCATTGAATTGCAGGCGGGCAATCTCGACGCCTGCCGAGAGCGTATGCTTCGTGAAATTGTGTTGGAAGCGGCTCGAAACGCGAAAGCGGTTCTGCACGCGGTCGACTGGAATTGACGAACCCGGTCCCAACTTCTCAAACGCCGTCCCCACTTGCACCTGTGGGCCCACCGCGTTCGGCTCCGGCACCAGCAACGTACGATTGCGCGCAAAGCCCACTGTCGTATCCCACACACTTTTGGCATCGGGTGCATAGCTCCAGGTCAGGCGCGCATCGTGAGCTTTGGTGGTCGTATCCGGATTCTGGCCCGCTACCAGTTGGAAGGCGTCCACCTTCTGATCCGTCCAGGTGTGCCGGGCAGAAAGACGATGCTTGCCGAGTGCCTGATCGAGGCGCGTGGTCGTGTTCCAGGTATCGATGGCCTGGGCTGCGTTTGTGTTTAGCGAGCGGTTTTCGACATTCGGAACAGCCGCTGGCCAGGCGCGGAAAAAGCGATTGATGAGCGCGCAAATCTGCGGATCGGCCGAAAGGCAGCTGCGTTCCTCCGGGCGGGGAATCAGGATGTTGCCATTCACATAGCCGTGCTTCGCGTCGCTGCCACCATCGAAGGAGAAGAAGCCATTGCGCCACAAAGGGGCCGAGATCCGGGCTCCAAACACATTCTGCCGCGCCGGACGTATCCCACCTGCTTGAAAGAAGCTACGCGCCGCAAACAGCGAATTCGAATGCGTCCAGCTCACATTGCCATGCACGCCTTTGCCGCCCCTTTGCGCTGACAGATGAACCGGGCCAGACGTGCTCAGTCCGAGTTCCGCACCAAAATACCGGCCACCGGATTGCACTTCCACCAGCGGCGTGGCCGTCGTCCCCAGGCGTGTATTGGATTCCTTCTGTGCGTTGTTGTCGAGCGCCGTGATGAAGATATTCTCGTTACGCCGGGCTTCTCCCGCTTGCGCATCCACTTTGCCCAGCAGATTGAGATCCGCTGTTTTCTCGGAGCTGGGAGCGGCGGCAACGGGTGGGGCTTTCACCGCAGGGGTTTCCTGCGCGCGAGCCCACCCAGCGGCGAGCAAGAGGAAGAATAGTGTTTGAGAATGCAAGGAAGAACAGCGGCGGTTGAACAAAAGACCTGTCAGCAATTGCTTTATCTTACGAAGCTTCGCTGCTCCGGCGCTAGCAGGGAGCGCTTCTTGCCCGCTGACAACACCCGCATTACCGGGCGATGCGCATCCACCGCCATCGTCCAGAAGCGCAGCGGCGACATCGAAGCGGCGCGAAATACCTTCCGGTACAGCGGATAGACAAAGAGGCAAGCCACGGTCAGGGCCACAAGCTGCGCCATCGCCGTCACAAAGCATCCCAGCTCTCCGCGATGCTGCACACACAGCGCGAAGTTGTCCGCCTGAAACTCGATGTGCTGCGCCAGAATGCGCTTGCAGATTCTCTTCAGCAGCAGCGAACTCGTCACCTCATGAATCGCCGTGTAAAAGGGCACCGCAATGTACTCAGCACTGGCCAGTACAGTCAGCATCAACTCAAACCCGGCCAGGTTGCGCAGCCAGCGAAAGATCCGGTCGACCCAATGCACCTGCAAGCGCGGAATCGACTCCTGATCGAGAAAGTTGCCCAACACCGTGGCATGCCGCTGCTCCTCCCGGATGAACCACTGCATCGCGTCGCCCAGTTCCGCAACACGCTGGTCCAGACTCCGCCGCAGTAGTCCATGGCCATCCGAACCCTCGCCCAACTGAAACTGCTGCAACGGAGCGGCCAGCAACGCGCGCTCGGCAGGCGGGAGTGTCGGTGTGTCGCCAAATGGAAACTGCGCTGGATTCCAGGTGTTATGCCGAAAGTAATGCATCCATGAAGAGTACTTTGTCATGTAAAGCATTGTGATGCGAAACCACCATGCTGTCAAGAAAGGATTATTCGCGCTTCCAGATCTGGAACAGATTCGAGTAGTCGTCGGTCCAGGTCCGCAGTTCCGTACGCGAGGGCACGGGCTGCCCGGCAGAAGTCACCAGCGGCATACTGGCGATGCTTGCCTCCGGCCGGTAGACGAGTACCCAATCGGAAGAGAAGACCTGTGCCTCTTCGATTTCCTCGTTGTCGATTTCAAGCGTCTTCAAGCCAAGGCTGGTCGCGATCCGTTCCACCACGGGCCCCAGGCGCAGATGCTTGTTCGACACATGGACGGCCAGCACTCCATTCGGGCTCTGCAAATGCCGGAAGTACAGCTCGAAGGCTTCCTTCGTCAGCAAATGCACCGGAATCGAATCGCCCGAAAACGCATCCACCGCCAGCACGTCAAACTGCTGTGGCTTGTCCCGCTCAAGCGACAAGCGCGCATCGCCCAGTACGACATCGCAAGTGCCCCGGCAACCCTTCAGATAGCGAAACTCGCTGCGCGCCACATCGAGCACCAACGGGTTGATCTCATAGATCCGGTAGTAGTCGCCCTTGCGCGCATAAGAGCTGAGCGTGCCTGTGCCCAGGCCGATCAGTCCAACGCGATGGTTCATGTGCCAGGTGTTCGCAATCGCCAGTCCGATGCCGGAATTTGGCCCGTAGTAGGTGGTTGGCAGCAGATAGCGGTTATCGCTCAAAAACTGCATGCCATGGTTGATCGTGCCGTGGATCAGTGTCCGCGTCCAGGTCTCTTTGTCGGTCCCTTGGGTCGAGTCCTGCACGCGGAGCGCACCGTAGAAATTGCGCACCATCACGCGCGATCCTTCTGCGATCGTACGAATCTCCACCACCGCAAAGACAATGGCGCAAACGGCAGCTGCGGTCCAAAGAATGTCGCTGGTCCAATGCTGGCGGTACAGAATCACCAGCGAGGCCACGGCAAAGATGGACAAGGCGATAAACAGCTCAAAATAGCCGGGCATATAGATAGGGGCGGCGATGGAGATCAGAAAGCCGCCAATCGCCCCGCCCACCGCCATCATTAGAAAGAACATCGTCAGATAGCGCGGATGCGGCTTGCGCTTGGCCAGTTCTCCATGGCAAAAGGTGCAAAACACCAGCAGCGAAAAGGCTGCGGCGCCCAACTGGTAGTGCAGCCGGGTGTCGGAGTCCGTCTGGTGAAGACCATAGAGCAGCCCGCCCAGAACAATCGGTGTCGCGACACGGAAGAAGGCCGGCCGGTAGATCCGCTCGGAGTCGAAGACCAGAATAAAGCTCAGCAGGTACATCGAAAGCGGCACGACCCAAAGAAACGGAATCGAGGCGACATTCTGCACCAGATGGCTGGTGAAGGCGAGGAACAACATCGATGGAACGGCTGCCAGCGTGATCCAGGTCAGATAATCCCGGCGGGTGGGAGGCGGCGGAACCTCGGCGTTTTGCGCTTCCTCACGCAGTTCTGTTGTATTGGCATTCGACGCCTTCCAAGCCGTATAAATACAACCCAGCGCAAAGAAGGCAAAGGCAAATTTCCACACCACGGCCTGGTTCCGCACCGGCAAATAGGGCTCGATGGCGACAGGATAAGCGAGCAAGGCCAGCAGACTGGCCAGATTCGACAAGGCGAACAGACGATAAGGCGGCGCCGCCCGGTGCACCTGCGAATACCAGGCCTGCAGCAGCGGGCTGGTGGACGAAAGCAAAAAATACGGCAACCCGATCGTCACCGCCAACACCGTCAGAATCGGCAGGATCGGCGCATCGCTGCCTGATGGCTTCAACCACTCCGGCGGCACTGCCGGAGCCAGCAGCACAGCCGCCAGCAGCAGCCCCGCATGAAGATAAAGCTGCAATTTTGGCTTCAGCCGGTTCGTCGTCCAGTGTGCATAGGCGTAGCCGAGCAACAGCAGGATCTGAAAGAACAGCATGCAGGTGTTCCAAACAACGGCAGACCCGCCGAACCACGGCAGAATGAGCTTTGCAATCAGCGGTTGGACAAGAAAAAGAAGAAATGCACTAAGGAAGACGGTTGCGGCGTAAAGAGCCATTCTGGCTTATGGTAACGAATCTAGGCGAGTGCCTGATCAAAATCGGCGAGGATGTCGGCAAGATCTTCAATCCCCACTGACACGCGCACCAGATTCGGATGGATGCCCAGCCGCGCCCGCTGCTTCGGCGGAATGTCCCGGTGCGAGGCGATATCAGGATACAGCGCCATCGTATGCACGTCGCCCAGGCTCGTCGCCGGAACCACCATTTTCAAGCGGTCAAAGAACTGGAAGATATCCTGCTTCTCCGCGCCTGCGATCTCAAACGAAAGCATCGCGCCAAACTTCCCGGCTGGGAAGAGCCGCGCCGTGGTCGCCCGGTCCGGATGATCGGGCAGGCCAGGGAAGTAGACCTTCGCCACCTTCGGGTGCCGGCTCAGGTGCTGGGCGACGCCAATTGCATTCTGATTCTGGCGCTCGATGCGTAAGGGATAAGTTTTGATGCCGCGCATGCTCAGAAAACACTCAAACGGCCCCAAAATCGGGCCATAAATGCGCGAGAGCCCGCGCACGGCTTCATGATGCGCTGCATCGCTGCAAACAAAGCCGCCCACCACATCGCCATGGCCGGACAGATACTTCGTCGCGCTATGCACCGAAATATGCGCGCCCAACTCGAGCGGCCGCAGCAGCGCCGGGCTGGCAAAGGTGTTGTCGACAATCAAACAAGCGCCCACGGCTCGCGCCATCTCGGCAATCTTGTCAATCTGCCCAATGCGCAGCAGCGGATTCGAGATCGACTCCATCAGAATCACGCCCGGCTTCTCGGCGGCAATCGCCGCGGCAACGGCATCAAGGTCGCAGATATCCACCAGCGTATTGGTCGTGCCAAATGGCTCAAACACCTGCTGCAGCAGCTTCACGGTTGCGCCATAGATCGCGTTTGCCGCAAGCACATGCTTCTTGCGATCCACCAGCGCAGCGGTCAACGCAATCTGCAGCGCACTCATGCCCGAGGCGGTCGCCAGCGTCCCATGCGCTCCCTCGAGTGCGGTCACCAACTCTTCGAGCGCGGCATTGGTGGGGTTGTCATAGCGCGAGTACGCATAGCCATGCATCTCGTGGGCAAACACCTTATCGATGGACTCCATCGAATCGTAGAAGAAGCTGGCAGACGCATAAATCGGCGTCGCAACGGGCGTAGCTTGTCCGGGAACGCGTTTGCGGTCACCGGTATGGACGGCTTTAGAATTGAGGTTCATTGCTGCTTACTCACAAAAGGTTTTCATCGTGCGTGGATTGCTCAACTGGAGAGCGCCCCTTTGGGCACAGGTTCTGGTCTCTGGCGCATCGCTACTGGTTGCGGTGCTTCGGGTAAATGGCGCCTTTCGCCGGCGCGGCATCACCGATGTCTCGATGCTCCTCGTCGCCGGCTTGGGGCTGGTCCTGCTGGCATACCTCGGACTCCGTGCCAATCGTAGCGGCTCGAGCGACTGGGGCTGGGGTGCTGTGATGGGGTACGGTGTGTTCGGGGCAGTGCTCATCGGCATTAGTCTCAGGCTCGCGATTCGTTAAGCGTTATTTCCGCTTCCAACGAACCCCATCCTTGGTGTCTTCAATCGTCACGCCCGCCTCGAGAAGCTGGCTGCGAATCTCATCGGAGCGGCCAAAGTTCTTCGCCTTTTTGGCTGCCGTGCGCTCGGCAATCAGCGCTTCAATAGCTGCATCATCGAGGCCGTCCTCTGTGCGGGTTGCCTGCAACACATCAAACAACGAATCGAAGCGCGCGAGTAAATCGAGCGCCGCGGCGCGATTGCCTTCAAGAAACGCGCCCTGGTCCATCAGACTATTTGTCTCGCGCACAAACTCATAGACGGCGGCCAGCGCTTCGGCGGTATTGAGATCGTCATCCATGGACTCCTCAAATTTCGCTAGCGCCTTGGCGGCCAGCTCCGTAATCTGCTCATTTGTGCCCGGGGCAAGATGATCGGTCTTCAGCCGCAACTCGTAATTGCGCAAGCGTTCAATCGAGGTCTGCGCGCCCTTCAACGATTCGAGGGTGAAGTTCAGCTTCTTGCGATAAGGCACGCTCATCAGCAAAAAGCGCAGTGCCTCGGGCGTATGGCCCATCTCCATCAGCTCGCGCAGCGTATAGATGTTGCCAACGCTCTTCGACATCTTCTGCATGTCAACATTCAGGTGCTCGCAATGGATCCAGAAGCGTGCAAAGGGCTTGCCGGTCGCCCCTTCGGACTGTGCAATCTCATTCTCATGATGCGGAAAGGCGAGATCGACGCCACCGGTATGAATGTCGAGCGTCGCGCCCAGATACTTCATCGCCATCGCCGAGCACTCAATGTGCCAGCCCGGACGGCCGCAGCCAAACGGAGCCTCCCAGGCCGGCTCCTCGCCCTTGCGCGATTTCCAAAGCACAAAGTCGCGGGCGCTCTCCTTCTCGTACTCGTCGTTATCGACGCGGGCCCCAGCCTGGATCCCCGAAAAATCGCTATGCGAAAGCTTGCCGTACTCGGGAAACTGGCTGATGCGGTAATACACGCTGCCGTCGGATTCGTAGGTGAATCCCTTGCTGGTCAGCGTTTCGATCAGCTCCACCATCTCCGGAATGTGTTCGGTCGCGCGCACAATCTGCTCGGGCTGTTGCAACCGCAATGTCGCCATATCTTCGAGAAAGAACTTCTCGTACTTCTGGGTGTACTCGCCCATCGGCACGCCCAGCTCCATCGACTTGCGGATGATCTTGTCTTCGACATCGGTGATGTTCATCACATGGTGCAAGGCAAAGCCGCGATACTGCAGCCAGCGCCGCAACGTGTCGTTGAAGGTGAAGGTGCGCAGATTGCCGATATGGGCAAAGTTGTAGACGGTGGGCCCACAGGAGTACATGCGGACAGTCTTGCCGTCGGCGGGTTGAAACTCCTCGGTCAGCAGGGAAAGGGTGTTGTAGAGACGAAGGGCCATGCGGGTACTTGAATCCTCCAGTGTACCTGTGCAGCCAGGAGATCACGATGAACGCTGTGCGGCATCAAAGGAGTTACCCACAATCAATTGTCCGATCGATACCCCAATCAGGACGATCGGAAGGGCCAGCACTGCTCCAACCAGCACAGCTGTCCCCATTGGGCGAAGGGCGCAGGTCAGTATGCCCAAAATCACCAGCGAGACCATACTGGCTCGCACACAATCGAGAAAACTACGCTTGCTTCGGATCGAATGGAGCACCGTCGTCAGCAGTCCAATCACTAAGGGGATTCCAATCACGAATACCCAACCATGAGGAGGATTGAGCAGAAATAGGAGCACCGCGCCAAGCAGGCCCGCAAGAGCAGCGAGTGCGGAAGAAAAGGCCAGCGAGGTCGAATCCTCATATGGCCAATAGGACGATGCCCGCTCGGTGTTCAGGGCAGGCGCCTGCGCGAGTGCCAGAACGCAGAGCAGGGTACTGCTGATCACAGGAAGGAAATAGAGCGCAAGCCACGCCCTGGACCATCGCAAGGTGTTCAATCTGCGGACGATAAGCCAGCATCCAGCAAGGAAAAAGGGAAGTGAGATCAACCAGGGGGTGAGCGCTGCGCCGTGATTCGGCGCAGCTATGGCATCCAGGATCAGTGCCAGCGGCGCCTGCACATGCGAATCGAAATTGCCGGGATCGAGCGGCGCAATGAGTACGCGCTCCGCCACCTCTTTCAGCACAAACAGCAATACACAGCAGCCAAAGAAAGGAAGGCGATCCATCTTTACGGTGCACCAGCGTTTGCGGAAACGCGCCGAATATGATCGAGCACCCGCTGGTGGATGGTATGCAGAATCCAATCGCTCCACAAGCGCCAATACCCGGCGGGGTAAAGCCGAAGCGAATACCAGGTGGTCCCCTCCAGCCGCGTGCGCTTGCCGCCATCGAGAGGCTCCAGTCGGAACTGTCCACGATGCGAGCGCAGAAAGCCATCGAGATGCGGCGGATGAATTTCATAAGGACTCAATTCGCGCATCGGTGAAGGACTGGAACTCACAGTAAAGGCGAGCAATCGCGGCGCATCCCACTTCGTAATGGGTTCAACAAAAGGACCGGTCGAAAACTCGCAAAAGCGCACGGCGCCCACGCCCTCACCTTCGATCCTCGCCCGCATCGGATAGGAGATGCCCACCCCAAAGATCCACTCTTGAGGCGGTGGCAATTCCGGAAAGCGAATCACGTTCTCCCAAACCTTTTCGGGCGGCGCGTCCACCTCCACCGCGGTAATCACCGCAAATACGTTTTCTTCTTTTGCGATCCCGCCTGGGTTCGCCGCAATTGCCGGAAAAATCGCAGCAGCGAGAAAGATGACCGGCACTCCATGGCGCAGGTGCGGCGAAGGCTTCGTGATGGTCCGGCCAACGGCAACCCCCAGCAGAAGCAACGGAATCGCAAGCGGCAGACACATGACCAGGCAAACCACTCCCTCAATCGCAACGCTCAGCATCAGCGCGGCGCAAATCACCAGCGCGATCAGGCTTGCGGCAACGCAACTGCCAAAGGATCGCTCCTCCCGCATCGAGTGCAGAAGCGTGGTCAGGAGCGCGATCGCAAACGGCACTCCAAAGAAAAGCCCCCATCCATAAGCGGACGCCATTTTCACAGCAATGCCAACCGTAAGCGTAGCCAGCAACGCAGATAGCGTCGAGGCGAGCGCAAAGGACCCACCCTCTGCACGCGGCCACCAATCCCAGGCAAGCGAATGATCTGCAGGCGCTGAGGGCTGATTGGTAATCACAAGAAACGCGAAGAAAAATAAGTTCAATACCGGCACAAAGAACAACAGGGAGCTCCACCACGGTAGCTCCAGCTTCTTTAAGCGGCACGTCGTCAGCCAAACCCCAAGGAGCGCAAATGGAACCGCGACATAAGCCAGCGCCAGCACAAAGTCGCGATCCATCCCGTGCACCGAATAAACAGGCACTCCAATCGGCGACCAATACAGCTCCGGCGTCCAGATGTGACCGAAGCGTGCTGTGATCGAGCGATCCAGAAACTGCTTCAGGCCAAACAGCAGCAGCCCGGCAACCAAAAACGGAACTCGTCCAATGGGTGGAATGGGCAAATCATAACACTAGCCAGCTAAAATAAAGGATTGACCCCCTTTCAGTTCGATTTGGAAGCCGTGTGCCCGGAAACAGGCGCGCGAGCTGGCACGCTCCACACGCCGCACGGCGACATCCCGACGCCCATCTTCATGCCCGTCGGCACGCAGGCCACCGTCAAAGGCGTCATGCCGCGCGATCTCGAAACCGAAGTCGATGCGCCGATCATTCTTTCGAACACCTACCACCTCTATCTGCGCCCCGGCCACAAGACCGTGCAGGCTCTCGGCGGCCTCCATCGCTTCATGAACTGGAATCGCCCGATCCTCACCGATAGCGGCGGCTTCCAGGTCTTCTCGCTCAGCGAGTTGCGCAAGGTGCGCGAAAGCGGCGTCGAATTCCGCAGCCACCTCAACGGCGACCGCCACACCTTCACCCCCGAAAGCACCGTTGACGTCCAACTCGCCCTCGGTAGCGACATTATGATGGTGCTCGACGAATGCACTGAATACCCGGCGACGTACGAGCGTGCCAGGCAAAGCATGGAGCTTACGAGCCGCTGGGCCCGGCGTGCGTTTGATCACTATCGCGGCCCGCGTGCTGATTGTGTCGAGAAGCACGCCTTGTTCCCCATCGTCCAAGGCGGCATGTATGCCGATCTGCGCTGCGCCTCTGCCGAATCCCTGCTCGAGCTCGACGCCTACGGTTACGCGATTGGCGGCCTCAGCGTCGGCGAACCCCGTCCCGAAAGTCTCGCGATGACCGAACTGGTCGCCCCGCTCCTGCCGGCCAACAAGCCGCGCTACGTCATGGGCGTCGGTCTTCCCGAAGAGCTTTCGGAATACGTGGCCCGTGGCGTCGACATGATGGATTGCGTCATGCCCAGCCGCAACGCCCGCAACGGCTGTCTCTTCACCAGCCAGGGCCGCATCGTCATCAAGAACGCGCGATTCAGCGACGACCCCTCGCCGCTCGACCCCAACTGCGGCTGCTACTGCTGCCGCAACTTCTCAAAATCCTATCTTCGCCATCTCTTCTTGGCCCAGGAGATACTTTTTTCGACTTTGGCCACAATTCACAACCTTCGGTACTACCTTGACATCATGCGCGCCATGCGGAGTAGTATTCTGAATGGGAGATTTCCACAGTTTCTTGCGGAGACGCGCGCAAATGCGACTCCCGAAGCGAAGGAAGACTAGCAAAAGACTGTAGAATCTTTTAGGACGACCCCGACAATGTCATTTTTGATGCTGCCCGGCTTTTATATACAAGCCCAGCCCAACTCAATGCTCGGACTCTTGCCCATCGTGGCAATGTTCGGCATCATGTATTTCCTCGTGCTGCTCCCCGCGCAACGCCAGCGCAAGCAGACCAAAGAGATGTTGGCCAATCTCAAGAACGGCGATGAAGTGGTGACCAACGGTGGCATCATCGGCACCATCATCGCGATGAACGACGAGGATCAGAGTTTGACCCTCCGCATAAAGCCGGATAACGTTAAGCTGCGCTTTGCCCGGCAGAGCGTAGCCAGCTTGATCGTGCCTGAAGGCACAATAGCCCAGAAGTAGACCGCGAGCACCGCATCAGAACGGCGGGCGGCAATTTAAGCAGGAAGGTTTCGTAATGGAGAGAAGTTTAGGAATCAAGATCGCGACCATCGTTGGCGTGACTTTGATTTGTATCTACGGCATCATCGGAATTCCGAAGAATCGACAAGAGTTAGCCGAGAATTTCGAAAAGAACATCAAGCTCGGCCTCGACCTGAAAGGTGGCAGCCAGTTGGTGCTCCAGGTCCAGGTGCAGGACGCCTTCAAAGCGGAAGCGGACCAGGTCATCGATCGCATCAAGAACGAGCTCCGCTCGGCTTCGATCGAGTACGGTTCCTTTGATCGCAACGAACCCACCAGCATCGAGACTGCGGACAAGATTGAAATCACGGCCAAGGGCATTCCGTCCGCCAAGGCTGGCGATTTCCGCAAGATCATCAGCGACCGCTTTACCGACTGGAACATGACCAGCACCAGCGGCACGGACTACAAGCTGACCTACAAGACCACGGCTGCTCTCGATCTGCGCAAGAAAACCGTCGGCAGCGCGATCCACACCATCGAGAATCGTATTGACGGCCTGGGCCTTGCTGAAGCAAGCGTCCAGCAGCGTGGCGCTGCGGAGACCGAACCGGAAATCCTCATCCAGATGCCTGGCGTGGACGATCCTGCCCGCATCAAGCAGATCCTCCAGACAGCTGCGCTCCTTGAGCTCTATGAAGTGCAGGACGGGCCCTTTGCCTCGCGCGATCAGATGCTCGGACAGTTCAACGGCATTCTCCCGGCTGGCACCAAGGCCGTCCGTGGCATGGGCAGCCAGGAGAGCTGGTTCCTGCTCAAGCGCACTCCGGTCATCACTGGCCGCGATCTGCGCGATTCCCGCGCCGCCCAAGATCAGATGAACAGCGGCTGGGTCACCACCTTTGTGTTGAGCCAGGACGCCGCACAGCGCTTCGGCCGCTTTACGGAAGCCAATATCAACAAGCGTCTGGCCATCGTTCTCGACAACCAGGTACGCAGCGCTCCCACCATCCAGAGCAAGATTTCTGACAACGGCCAGATCACGGGCGCAGCCAACCAGCAGGACGCCAACGACCTTGCGCTCATCCTCCGCGCCGGTTCTCTGCCGGCCAGCGTGGTCTACCTCGAAGAACGCACCGTTGGGCCGTCGCTCGGCGCCGATTCGATTCGCGAAGGCCTCATGAGTGGCCTCGTCGGACTCTTTGCGGTCATCTTCGTGATGCTCGTTTATTACAAGAAGTCCGGCATCAACGCAACAGTCGCACTCATTCTCAATGCGATCATTCTCATCGCGGTCCTGGCCTATGTGGGGGCAACGCTCACGCTGCCCGGCATCGCCGGTGTGGTCCTCACCATCGGTATGGCCGTCGACTCGAACGTGCTGATCTTTGAGCGCATCCGGGAAGAACTTCGTGAAGGCAAGAGCGTGCGTACAGCTATCGACGCCGGCTTCAGCCGCGCCTTCCTGACCATCATTGACACCCACGTCACCGCCATCGTCTCCAGCGCCTTCCTGTTCATCTTTGGCACCACCAATGTGAAGGGCTTCGCCGTGACGCTGATCATCGGTCTCCTGGCGAACGTGTTCACTGCGGTCTTTGTGTCCAAAGTCATCTTTGACTGGGAATTGAGCGGCAACAAGAAGGTAACTGAGCTCAGCATCTAGCTGAGCTCTTTCAGAATTCAAATTTCTTCGCCGTTGAGCCAATAAATATCGCTCCGGCGGGAACAAGAAAGGAATGGCTGGTGTCTGAACTGTTTGGACGCTAGCCGGATTAGGCAGCATGGAGCTTTTTCGTAATTCAAATTTCGATTTCATGGGTCACAAATGGCCCTTGATTGGCCTGTCTTTGGTTCTCACCGTGGCAGGTTTGGTGAGTCTGGCGATAAAGGGCGGACCGGAATACGGTATCGACTTCAAGGGCGGCACGCTGCTCTATGTGAAGTTCGCCGAAAAACCGAGTGAAGAGCAAATTCGCACAGAACTCAGTAAGAAAATTCCGGGTGAAATCTCCGTTGTCGCAGTGCAAAATGCGAACGAATTGATGATCCAAACGGAGTTGCGCAACGAGAAGGACTTGCAGTCCACTCGGCAAACCATTGAAGACACACTTGCGACGATCTACAAGGTCGAGGCCGACAAGTTGAATCTGACAGGTGCGCCGATGCAGCGAGTCTATGAACGGTTGAATTTACCTCTGCAGCGCGGCGGCGTCTTCATTTCCGATGACGATTTGAAGAAGCTGATTGGCGAAGTGTTGAAGTACCGCGACCAGCAGAAGGGCGGCTTGCTCTCTAACTTGGATGAGCTCAGCGGCCTTCCCGGGATGACCCCGCAGATCCTCAATGTGATCAAGCAGGAGTCCACGATTGGGAAGTATGTGATCCGCAATACGGAAGTTGTGGGTCCGCGTGTGGGAAGTGAATTGCGCACCAAGGCGATTCTCGCGACGCTCTACGCGCTCGGTGGAATGCTGATCTATCTCGGCCTCCGCTTTGAGTTTGCGTATGGTTTTGCGGCCGTCGTTGCGGTCTTCCATGACATTGTGATCACGATCGGGTTATTTTCAATCTTCCATAAGGAGATTTCCTTGACAGTGATTGCCGCGCTCCTTACATTAGTTGGTTACTCGATGAACGACACGATTGTCGTGTTCGATCGCATCCGGGAAAACCTGCAGCGCGGACGTAAGGGGGACATGACCGAAATCGTGAATCGCAGCGTGAATGAGACGCTGAGCCGGACGATTATGACCTCTGGTCTTACCTTGCTCACTGCGGTTGCGCTATGGTTGTTCGGCGGACAGGTGTTGAATGGTTTCGCCTTCGCCCTCGTCGTCGGAATCTTGATTGGTACTTACTCTTCGATTTTCGTGGCGAGCCCACTGCTGGTGTTCACGCAAGACTTCCTCAAGAAGCGTCGTGATAGCCAAAAGCCTGGCGGGCCGTCACAGGCAGTAACAAACGCGAAAAAGCTCGCGACGAAATAACACTGATCCCCAAGGGGCCTTTGAACCTGGGTAAGGGAAGGATGCAGGAATGTTTGAGCAAAGCCTGATAGATGAAAAGAATCAAACGAGAAAAGCTAGCTCGGTTCTGATCTCATTTGCCGTCCAAATCGTATTGCTGGCGGTCATTGTGGTCATTCCGCTGATTTACTATGAATCGATTAGCGCAGCTGCTCTCACCGGTAGCCTCGTCGCTCCGCCTCCGCCGCCGCCTCCTCCGCCGCCTCCTGCTCCCGTGCAGCAGGTGAAGCAGGTGAAGGTTGTCCCCAAGCAGTTCAATGCGAACATGCTGACGGCTCCGAAGACGATTCCGAAAGAAGTCGCCATGATCAAGGAAGAAGAGCTTCCTGTGGCTACGGGTGTGTCGGGTGGTGTTCCCGGAGGCGTCCCTGGTGGCGTTCCCGGTGGTGTCACTGGTGGTCTGCTTGGCTCCATTCCGGGCCCGCCGCCTCCTCCTCCGAAAAAGGAAGAGCCGCCGAAGCCCAAGCCGCCGGCGGCCCCCATTCGCGTCGGTGGTAACGTCCAGAGCGCCAAGCTCGTTCGCCAGCCCAAGCCGGCTTATCCGCCGCTGGCCCGCCAAGCTCGTATCTCCGGCGTCGTGAAGTTTAACGCCGTGATTGCCAAGGATGGTTCCATCCAAAATCTTACACTCGTCTCCGGCCATCCGCTGCTCGTGCAGGCGGCTACTGAGGCGGTAAGGCAGTGGGTCTACCAGCCCACGCAGCTCAACGGTGAACCCGTAGAGGTGATTACGACGATCGACGTGAACTTCACGTTAAGTCAGTAGTCTTGATCGACGGACGAAAGTCCCTGATAGTAGTAATTCCCAAAATCCAAACAACTCGCAGGAGAATATTGCATGCTTCTCACTATGCAAACCATGGGCTTCTTTTTCTTTCAAGAAGTCGGATTCGATGCCCTTACGATGTGGGACCAGATGGGCGGTCTCGCCCGGGCCGTCGTTATTATTCTGTTCATCATGTCCGCTTGGTCGATCGGCGTTATGATCGATCGCCTCCTCGCCTTCAACGCGGCAAAGGCGCAGAGCCGCCAGTTTGCCCCCGCAGTGGCCGGTGCATTGCGTGAAGGCAAGCTCGATGAAGCCATCAAGATCGCGGATCGTTATAAGAAGTCGCACCTTGCTAAGGTCGTCGTTGCCGGTCTCCAGGAATTCAAGGCTCACCAGATGAGCAGCGAGATCTCCGGTGAAACCATCGAAGCCTCTAAGCGTGCTCTCGAACGTGCGGAAGCCATTGTTCACGCTGAACTCAAGCGTGGTGTGTCGAGCTTGGCCACCATCGGTTCCACCGGTCCCTTCGTCGGTCTCTTCGGAACCGTCGTCGGTATCGTCAACGCGTTCAAGGGTATCGCCAGTGAAAAGGCTGCCGGTCTCGGCGCCGTCGCCGGTGGTATTTCGGAAGCGCTGGTTACCACCGCTCTCGGCCTCTTCGTGGCTATCCCTGCCGTTATGATGTTCAACTACTTCACCAATAAGGTGGAAGCCTTTGACATCGAGATGAACAACTCGAGCTCCGAACTGCTCGATTACTTCATCAAGCGTTCGCAGGCAGCCCGTCGCGCCTAGGCGTTGACACCAGTTGGATAGAGATTAAACAGAATCCTCGCGAGTTTACCTTCTCTGTGGCCGGCGTATTCCAATGCGTCCGGCCCAGGAAGGTGGGAACAAAACGAGGGAAGGGCAAGCGACATGGCGAAGAGAAAACACGCCCCACCACCGGTATCCGACATTAACGTCACCCCCATGGTCGACGTCATGCTCGTGATGCTTATTATCTTCATGGTCATCACCCCGATGCTCCAAAAGGGCGTCAGCGTAGATAAGGTGCAGGCCAAGAATCCAATTGCAATGAAGGATGCGGACAAGGAAGACGCCATTCTGGTGAGCGTGACACGCAACGGCGATACTTACCTCGGAACCACTCGAATGGCTCCCGATCAGATGCCCTCCAAAATCAAGGACATGCTGACCAATAAACCAGAAAAGATTGTGTTTATCAGTGCGGACAAGCGTGCCAAGTATGAGCGCGTTGTCACGGTTGTCGACGAAATCCGTAACGCCGGCGTCGAACAACTCGGTTTGCTGACAGATGATTCGCAGGCCAACGCGGCTGCACCGGCTAACTAAATAAGAGCGAGATAAGGAGACACCGCATATGGCAATGGCAATGGGCGGCAAAGGGGGTCCGTCAAGCGACATCAATATGACCCCGATGATCGACGTTCTACTCGTTCTGATCATTATTTTCATGGTGATTACGCCCCTGACGCCTAAGGGCCTTGAGGCGCGCGTTCCGCAGCCTCCTCCTCCCAATCTTCCCCCGCCTCCTCCTGATCAGGACCGTACGGTGGTGGTGACGATCGAGAAGGACAAGAGCATGAAGGTGAACCAGGAGCCGATTCTTTTCGAGAATCTCTCCAAGCGCCTCGAAGACATCTTCAAGACCCGCGCCGAGCGCGTCTGCTTTGTCAAGGGTGATCCCGATTTGGAGTATCAGGACGTAGCCAAGGTGATTGACGTCGCCAAGGGAGTCGGCATCGACCAGGTTGGTTTGATGACCAAGAAGGTGGAAGCCGGCGAATAGCCGGGTGCGAGGAGGATAGCGACACAAATGCTCAAAGCTCTAAAGCCCCATTCCCGTGTGATTGCGACAACCCTGGTGACCCTGGGTCTGCTCGCCTTCGCGAGTGGCTGCGAAAAACTGAAAGCCCGCGACGCCTTGAATAAAGGTGTCCAGGCATACAAAGCTACAAAATACGAAGAGGCCGCACGCAAGTTTAAGGACGCCATCGACGCCGATCCCACTTTTGAAGTGGCTCGCCTCTATCTGGCCACCTCTTATATGAGCCAGTGGATTCCGGGTGCCGATTCTCCAGAGAATAAGGCCCTGGCCAAGAAGGCTGAAGACGAATTCATGATCGTTCTCAAGAACGATCCCAAAAATAAGTTGGCGACGGAATCGATCGCCTCCATGCGCTACAACCAGGCAAACGCCTTCCCCAATCTCGAGGACAAGCTCCGCGTGATGGATGATGCCAAAGTCTGGTATGCCAAGCTTGTCGAGATCGATCCCACCAATGCCAAGGCCTATTACAGCCTCGGCGTGATCAACTGGTCCAAGTGGTATCCCAACTATAAGCAGGCTCGCGAGAAGGCGGGCATGCGGCAGGAAGATCCAGGTCCCATCAAGGATAAGAAGATCCGGGAACAGCTCAAGGCAGATTATCTGCCTTTGGTGGAAGAAGGGATCAAGAACCTCAGCAAGGCCGTTGAATTGGACAAGGTCTATGACGACGCCATGGCTTATCTCAACCTGCTGATTCGTGAGCGCGCCGATCTGGCCGACAATGTCGAAACCTATAAACAGGACATCGCCACTGCCGACAACTGGGTGGCCAAGGCTCTCGAAGCGAAGAAGATCAAGGCTGCCGAGCTCGAAAAGAAGAGCAAGGGTATTGTCAATAAGCCTTAACTGGACAAGATTCTGATTCTCTCCAATATCGGATGGCGGACCCTCTGTGGTCCGCCACTTTTTTTGCTTTGCGGTGTCCAACTTCACATGGCAATGCAAGCAACTTCCACCGCGCAGGGGCAGATCAATATGACCCCGATGATTGATGTACTGCTCGTTCTGATCATCATCTTCATGGTGATCTCACCTGCCACGCCCCGGGGCTATCCTGCCGAACTGCCACAGGATGCTCCACCTCCCGCCGCCACTGTGCCCGATTCCGCGGTTGTCCTCGAAATCGCCGCAAATGGCGATTACTTGCTCAATCATACGGTGGTTGCGTTCGATTCTCTGGAGTCGCGCCTCTCCGGCATCTTTAACGCACGTGCCGAGAAAGTCCTCTTCCTGAAGGGCAGCGGAGAGCTCGAGTACCAGGCGATTGTCCCGGCGATCGCGGCTTCCCGCACTGCGGGAATTGACCGCATCGGCTTATTAACGAAATAATCAAAGGAAGGGGTCTGTCGCAAGAGCTTGGAAGTAAAGGGCAATGAGGCTGAAAAGAATCCGCTACCGGATGCACTGCGTTACGACGCATTGGTAGAGCAGCGCTTCGTCCAGTTAGAAAAGGTCTTTGCCGCCAATCGTCCCAAAGAAGACCTCACCAAACTACGCATCGCATTTGAATTCGCTCGCGATCGCCACGGGCTCCAAACCCGCAAGAGCGGGGAGCCCTACATCCTGCACCCCATCGCCGTCGCTCAGATTCTGGCCGACATGCAGATGGATCTGGTCACGGTCGAGACGGCGCTCCTCCACGATGTGGTCGAGGACACCGGTACCGGCATCGACGAGATCCAGAAACTCTTCGGCAATGAAGTAGCCGCCTGTGTCGATGGCGTCACCAAGCTCGGCAAGATCCACCTCTATTCGCGGGAAGAGCAGCAGGCCGAGAGCGTCCGCAAGATGCTGCTCGCGATGGTCAGCGACATCCGCGTCATCATCGTCAAGCTGGCCGACCGCCTCCACAACCTCCACACGATCGATAGCCTCTCGCGCGAGAAGCAAACCCGTATCGGCCAGGAAACGCTCGACATCTACGCCCCCATCGCTCACCGTCTTGGCATGGGTAAAATGCGTTCCGAGCTCGAGGATCTCGCCTTCCACGCGATTGATCCCGAAGCCCATGCCGACATCGTTGGCCAGATCGAAAACAAGCGCAAGGCCTCGCAGGAATTCCTCGACGGGATCCGCAAGATTCTCGAACAGAAACTGGCGCGCGAATCGATTCCCGCCCGTGTCGAAGGCCGTCTCAAGCGTCCTTACTCGGTCTACCTCAAGCTCAAGAAACAGAAGATCCCCATTGAGCAGGTCTACGATCTGCTCGCCCTGCGCATCATCACCGATTCGCTGAAGAACTGCTACGCCGCCCTCGGCGTCATCCACAATGAATGGCCTCCCATTCCCGGCCGCATCAAGGACTTCATCGCGATGCCGCGCCAGAACGGTTACCAGAGCCTGCACACGAGCGTGATGGGCAACACGGGACAAGCCTTCGAAGTCCAGATCCGCACCGAAGAAATGCACCGCCTCGCTGAGGAAGGCGTCGCGGCCCACTGGAAGTACAAGGAAGGGCAGCGCCACAAGAGCGAAGAAGAGCAATACATCAAGTGGATGCGCCAACTGGTCGAGTGGCAGCAGGAAATGCGCGACCCCGGCGAGTTCATGTCCACCCTCAAGGTGGATCTCTACTCGGACGAAGTCTACGTCTTCACGCCCAAGGGCAAGGTCGTCGTGCTGCCGCGCGATTCAACGCCGGTCGATTTCGCCTATGCGATCCACAGCGACGTCGGCAACGCCTGCGTCGGGGCAAAGGTCAACAACCGCATCGTCCCGCTGCGCTATGCGCTGCGCAACGGCGACGTTGCAGAGGTCCTCACCCAGCCCGGACACATGCCGAGCAAGGATTGGCTCAGCTTCGTTAAAACTTCGAAGGCGCGCAACAAGATCAAGCAGATCATCAATGCCACCGAGCGCTCGAAGGCCATTGAGATCGGCGAAAAGTACTTTGAAAAGGAAGCGCGCCGCCTCTCGATTCCGATCTCGAAACTCGACGAGGACATCCTCAAGCAGGTGCTCGAAGACTACGGCGTCGGCAAGCTTGAAGACCTCTACGCGAATCTCGGCTACGGCAAGATTGAAGCCCGCCCCATCCTCATCCGCTTCTCCCCGGAGCATGCGGCGCAGGAAGAAGCGCGGGTCCAGGAACTGGCCGCCCAGGCGCCCGTTTACAACCCGGCCGACAAAGAGCTCAAGAACCTCGCCCTCCGCGTCAAGGGCGTCAACGACGTCCTGCTCTACCGCGCCTCCTGCTGCAATCCCATTCCGGGTGAGCCGATTGTCGGCTACATCACCCGTGGCAAGGGTGTCGCCGTCCACAGCATCAACTGCACCAACGTCCAGAATCTGCTCTACGAAGTCGAACGCAAGATCGATGTCGAGTGGGCAAAAACGGGCGTTGAAAGCTTCGATGTGCAGATCTCGATCATGACCGACGATCGCCCCGGAATGCTGGCCCAGTTCACGCAGGTTCTCTTTAGTGAAAACTCGAACATCCGCACCCTTGAGGCGCGTGGCGACATGGAGCGCGACGGGGACGGGGCGGTGGTGGAAATGAAGATTGAAGTCCGCGACCAGCGGCAACTCGACAAAATTCTCAGCGCTCTCCGCCGCATCCCCGGCGTGAGGGACATCGAACGAAAAGCATGAGCCTACAGGAACCCGAACACATTGCTGTCTCCAAGTCGAAAGGCATCGACATTGATTGGAAGGACGGGCTGCATACCAGTTTTACCCTGGCACAGTTGCGTGACAATTGCCCCTGTGCGCATTGCACGGGCGCACACGGCACAGAGCCCCAGAAGACGAACTACGCCAATCCCAGCCCCTTCCAGATGTACCAGCCAGCCTTGAAGATGCTGAGCTGCGAAGCAGCCGGAAACTACGCGCTAAAGATCAGCTGGAGCGATGGCCACTCCAGCGGGATCTATAGTTTTGATTTTTTAAGGAGATTAGCTACAGAAGGCGGAAGTTAACTTCCACTGTCGCTTGTACGGGCACCGAGGCGCCGTCTTTGAGGCCTGGCTTAAAGCGCCACTTCATGACGGCTTCGATGGCCTTCTCGTCGAGGCCAAGGCCCAGCGGACGCACTACTTTCACGTCCCGCGCCTTGCCGGAGGGGTCGACAATGATCGAGAGAACCACGGTCCCCTGGAATTTCGCCTTGCGAGCTTCCTCGGAGTATTCCGGTTCCACCTTGAACAGCACCGAAGGTGCAGAAACCCCGCCGCCGACGCGATAAGCGCTGCCGCCCGTGTTACCGCCGCTGCCCGGTCCAAATCCGGCTCCATTGCCCGATCCAACACCACCGCCCTTACCAGATCCGAATCCACCGGAACCCGGTCCCTGTGACGGAGCGCTCAGGCCCGAAAGCGGATCCCCTAATACCGGCATATTCACCTTAGGCAAGGCATCGGCTTGGGCAATGATGGTGGGTTCCATCACCAGCTTCGGATTCTCTACCTTCTGCAACTGCGGAGGAACAAACTGTTTCGGGGCCACCTTCGGCAGTTTCCCTTTGCTTGGAGGAGTCAGATCCCGGGCGCCGCCACCACCGCCGCCGCCCGCTGTCTGCTTCTTGGGAGCCATTTTCGGCAGATAGTCAGACAAGGGCGCGGCCAGGGGCATCGCCTCTTTGACCACTTCCTGTACTTTTTTGTTGGTAGAAAGGAAAATCAGCAGCGCGATCACGCCGCCGTGGATCAGCATCGAGGTCATCGCACTGCGGGACTCGTTGCCGGCCGTCTGTCCCCAAATATCTTTCACCGCAACCGGGCGAGAAGTGACTTCGAGGGGGGGAAGTTTCGGGGGATTGAAGGTTTCCTTCAGTCCACGCCAGAGGGAAACAAGGACATTTTCGTCCTCATAGCCAGACAACGTCTTTGCCAGATGGTCTTCTGGGCTTGAGACCGGTTTTTGCTCGTCCGTGTGAATCACGATTTCATCCGCCCGTTCCACTGTCGATGTACTCACCCTATTTCTCCTCGAGGTTCAAAACCATCGACTCTGCGCGCTCACCAACAGGACGCTTCAATTTCCCTTCGGGTTGCACACAATCTATGAAATTTGGAAGTACCAGCGACTTTGATCTCATCGTAGCACGCTGGCACTTTTGAGAGCTCTCCCACCGCCGGGCTGTTTCTGTGCCGGCAAAACTCCATTCCTGGGGTCAGTTTCCCGCCTGCAACAAGAACTCTGCACTCATGTCCCAAATCTGATCCATGACATCCGTCAATTCATGACCCGATTCCAAAGCGGTCAATCGTGCATTTGCATGTCCGGCAACAAATTGCTCACTAAAAGCGAGGGGTACTACTTCGTCGTGGGTTCCATGAAAAATCCATGCTGGTTGCGAAAAAGCAGGTTCCGCTGGATACTGCAACCCGTCGGCAATCAGTCCATATCCGACCGGCTCCGGCTTCCCGGTCGCATAGTGCATCATCTCGAGCGAGCCCTTGCTCTCCCACTCCCGCATCGCGGCCTCGCCCAGCCGCAGCTTCCAGCGCTCTGCAAATCCAAATGCCGGGGCCAGCAACACCAGCTTCTCCACTTCCGGATGGAGCAATGCGTATAAGGCCGCCAGATACCCGCCCATGCTCGACCCGATCAGCCGCACCGGCTCTCCGCCCGCGGCCGCTGCAATCACCCGCAACTGCCCACTGACGGTCAGATGGAGAAATCCTTCGGCTTCAAGCTCCGGAATCTGCACCGTCGCGCCGGCCTCTCGCAGCTTCGCGGCAAAAAACTGCGCTTTCCGCGAAGCGGGCGACGACGCAAACCCGTGTAGGTAAATGAATTTCATGGTGTAAATTTGATCTCCGCATCGGACCCAAATTTTTGGAATCCACTGTACGTATAATTCGTCTCCTGCACGAGCGTCCCATTCACCTTGCGCGAATAAGCGACGCTGGCAGGCAGCACCGATCCATACTTCGACGGCGTATACTCCACCGTCCCCTCATCCTCAATCGCAACCTTGCCCTCTTCCACCACCGAAATCAGCTTGATCCGCAGCGGCCGCATATCGGACTGCCGGAGCCACACCACACCCCGCAGCGGCTGTTTCCGCGCATCGTTCCCGCTGTAGACCGTCACCGCAACATCCCGATCACTCCGTTCAAACGAGTACACCGCCACACGGTCCGCTCCCAGAAACTCGGAACTCTCCTCATGGAATCGAATCTTGTCGATATCTCCCGCCCGGAAAATCAACAGCGACAGCCCATAATCGGTCGCCACGCCGTCCAGCCCGTATTTCGTGAACTCTTCCATCATCTTCAAGCGAGCCCGGTCGTCATCGGTCGTTAACCCAAACGCGAGGCGCTCCCGGGCCTTCTTCTGTGTCGTGACATTTTTGCCATCGACATCGATGACCTTGCGCAACTCAAACCACACCGGATTTTCTTTGCCCCGCAACGCATAGCCCAGATCCGACCGGATCTCGCGCTCGGTAATCTTCGGCGCAACCGGACGCAGCGCCGCATCTCCCATCCGGATGCGCAAGCGGTTCGAATAGCGGATCGATTTCTGCTTCAATACTTCCGTTCCAATCAGGTTCGGCAATTGTTCGGCGAAGCTCTGCGCCTGGCTCGCCAGCCGCGCGCGGTCGGGGCCGGACGCTTGTCCCAATAAAAGCATCGGCAGCAGAAAACAGCCCATCAGGCGGCGTAACATCCCTTCTATCATCCCACCCGCCTGCAAACTGACGCGATAATCACAATAACTGCAATGCGTTTCTTTAGTCTCCTCCTCGCCTCTGCCCTTCTACTCGCTGCGCAAGGTCTCGAGTACGTGAAGGCCAACTACACGAAGTACGAGTACCGCATCGCCATGCGCGACGGCAAAAAGCTCTTCACCAGCGTCTACCTTCCGAAAGACACTTCGAAGAAATATCCCATCCTGCTCAACCGCACCCCCTACAGTGTTGCGCCCTATGGCGAAGACCAGTACAAAGCCGACATTGGTCCCACGCCGCTCTTTGGCAAAGACGGCTTCATCGTCGTCTACCAGGACGTCCGGGGGAAGAACATGAGCGAAGGCGAGTTCATCAACATGACGCCCCACCTCGCCAAGAAGCCCGGCGCGGTCGACGAATCGACAGACACCTACGACACCATCGACTGGCTCACCAAGAATCTGCCGAATAACAATGGCCGTGTCGCCACCTGGGGCATCTCTTATCCTGGTTTCTACACTGCCGCGGGCATGATCGACGCCCACCCCGCGCTCAAACTCGCCAGCCCGCAGGCTCCCATTACCGACTGGTTTGTCGGCGACGACTTCCACCACAACGGCGCGCTCTATCTCCCCCACGCCTTCAACTTCCTCTCCTCCTTCGGCGTTCCCCGTCCTGAGCCCACCGTCGCGGCCCGTACCCCCTTCGACCATAAAACTCCCGATGGCTACAAGTTCTTCCTCGACCTCGGCCCCAACTACAACGCCAACGAGCGCTACCTCAAAAACAATGTCCAGTTCTGGACCGACATGATGAAGCACCCGAACTACGACGAATTCTGGCAGTCACGCAACCTGCGTCCCCATCTCAAAAACATCCAGCCCGCCGTGCTCACCATCGGCGGCTTCTTTGACGCGGAAAATCTGTTCGGCGCGCAGCAGGTCTTTAAGAATGTCGAAAAGGGTGGCTTCGCCAACGGCAACCGCATCGTCATGGGGCCCTGGTTCCACGGCGGCTGGGCGCGCAGCGACGGCGATTCGCTCGGCGACATCAGCTTCAACGCGAAGACCAGCGAGTGGTATCGCGAAAAAGTCGAGCTCCCCTACTTCAAGTACATCCTCAAGGACGGTCCAGACCCCAATCTCCCCAAGGCCCTCATGTTTGAATCGGGCTCCAATGTCTGGCGCCGTTACGATGCCTGGCCGCCTCCTTCTTCCCAAGCCAAGTCGCTCTATTTCCATTCCAACGGCAAGCTCAGCTTCACTCCGCCCACCGAAACGGGCGCCTCTTTTGACGAGTACCCAAGCGACCCTGCCAAGCCCGTCCCCTACATCCCGCAGGTCTCCAACCGCATGACCCGCGAGCACATGGTCATGGACCAGCGCCAGGCCTCCACCCGCCCCGACGTTCTCGTCTATGTCACTGATGAGCTCACCGAGGACGTCGTGCTGGCCGGCCCAGTCACTCCCAGCGTCTTCTTCTCCACCACCGGCACCGACGCCGATGTGGTCGTCAAGCTCATCGACGTCTACCCGAACGACTTCCCCGATCCCAATCCCAACCCCACCGGCGTGCATATGGGGGGCTACCAGATGATGGTGCGCGGCGATGTCTTCCGCGCCCGCTTCCGCGAAAGTTATTCCACCCCCATCCCCTTCACTCCCGGAAAAGCCGAAAAAGTGGAGTGGAATCTCCCCGACGTGAATCATTCCTTCCGTAAGGGCCATCGCATCATGGTGCAGGTCCAGAGCACCTGGTTCCCGCTCGTCGATCGCAACCCCCAGAAGTACGTTCCGAATATCAATGAAGCCCGGGAATCGGACTTCCAGAAGGCCACCCACCGCATCTATCGCAGCACCGGGCAAGCGAGCCAGGTGAAGGTGACCATCGTCCCCGGGTTGACAAATTAGAACGATTCTAAAATAATAATGAAATGAAACCAGTAGCCAGGCAGCTGTCGCGCGAAGCTCTGCGCGATCGCTGCCGCGAGGCTGGTCTCTCTCTCACCCACCAGCGTCTCGTCATCTATGAAGAACTCATGGCCATGGGCGAACATCCCAGCCCGGAGGCGCTGTACGAGCGGGTCCGGAAGCAGATTCCATCGCTTTCCCTCGCCACGGTTTACAACAACATCAAGACTTTCGTGGAACACGGGTTGGTTCGCGAGATGAGTATCCATCATGGTTCGCTCCGTCTCGAAAATAATCCCAATCCGCACCACCATCTGGTTTGTACCCGATGTAAGGCCATTGAAGATTTGGCGGAAGACAACTTTGAGCCCATTCGCTTTAAGAAGTCGATCCCAAAAGGCTTCGCCGTGCATCGCTTCAGTGTGGAAGTGCTCGGGCTGTGCAAACGCTGCTCGAGTTCGTCCAAATCATAATCCAAATATCAATCAAGAAGAGGTAACTCAGAATGCTCGGAGTGGGACAAGCTTTCCCCAGTTTTTCGGTATCCGCGGTCGTCAGCACCGACAAGAACAAGGCCTTTGAAACCATTACAGATTCCTCCTACGGCGGAAAATGGAAGGTCTATTTCTTCTGGCCTAAGGATTTTACTTTCGTCTGCCCGACGGAGATCGCCGCCTTCGGCCGTGTGAATTCCGATTTCGCCGATCGCGACACCCAGGTGCTCGGCGGCTCTACGGATAGTGAGTTTGTCCATCTCGCATGGCGCAACACGCACGAAGACCTTGGCGACCTGCCGTTTCCCATGCTTGCCGATGTCAAGCGGGAACTCAGCACTGCGCTTGGAATCCTCGATCCCAATGCCGGCGTCTGCCAGCGTGCTACCTACATCGTAGACCCCGAGAACGTCATCCGCTTTGTCATGGTCAATGACCTGAGCGTTGGCCGCAACCCGCAGGAAGTCCTGCGCGTTCTCGACGCTCTCCAGACCGACGAACTCTGCCCCTGCAACTGGAAGCCGGGCGAAGAAGTCCTCAAGCCCTAACGAAGTTTTAGCGAGGAGACCGCATCCGCTGTCTCCTCGCTAACATCGAAGAAGAACAAACGAATAAGATGAGCTTCCAACAATTACTCGACTCTCTCCCCGCCTATGCCAAGGACATGAAACTCAACCTTGGCTCCCTCATCAACCAACCGGATCTGACGCCAGTCCAAACCTGGGGCACCCTCGTTGCCTCTGCCATCGCCTGCCGCAACCCTGAAGTCACCGAAGCAATTTTCACCGAAGCAGAGAAGTATCTCACTCCCGAACAGATGACTGGCGCAAAAGCTGCCGCCACTGTGATGGCGATGAATAACGTTTACTACCGCTTCCTCCACCTCACTCCCAACGAGAAGTACGCCACCATTCCCGCCAAGCTCCGCATGAACATCATGCGCAGTCATGGAGCCGATGCTCTCGATTTCGAACTCTGGTGCGTCGCCGTCAGCGCGATCAACAATTGCGCCACTTGCGTCGCCTCGCATGAAAAAGTTCTTCGCGACAAAGGTGTCCGGGAAGAAACCATCCTGGCAAGTGTGCGCCTTGCGGCCGTGCTGCACTCCATCGCAACCGTCCTGCAGGCCGAAAGCGTCGAGCCCGTTTCCTAAACGCGCGCGCGCGCCGTTCCGTTCTCCTGGAAGGCGGCGCCGCCAATGGGCACCATCGCCCCGCCGTCGGCCAGAAACGCGGTGCCCGTCACAAACCCGGCATCCTCACTGGACAAGAACGCGATCACCCGCGCGATGTCTTCCGGTTGGCCCAGTCGCTCGAGCAGATGCACTTGCGCACAAGCGGCAAGCGCTCCTGCGGGGTCATCGGTTTGGTCCGCACTCCAGCGCAACATCGGCGTATCGATCGCTCCGGGACAAACGCAATTGCAGCGAATCCCTTCCTTGGCATAGTCGAGCGCAATGCTCTTCGCCAATCCGAGCAGCGCATGCTTTGATGTGACATAAGCGGCGCTATTGCCCACCGCCCCCACGGACTGCACACTCCCCACCAGCGAGATCGACCCGCCCGCCCCCATCTTGGGCAGCACCGCGCGGCAAACGTAAAAAGCCGCCGTCACATTCACCAGGAGGGTCCGGTCCCAAACGGCATCGCTGGTGCTCACTGCTGTTCCATAGGTCTGAATTCCAGCGCTATGCACGAGAATATCCACCTTTGAGAAGAGCGCAACGGCCTTTTCGATCTGCTCCGGATCGCTCACATCCACCGGATTCTCCGTGGAGCTCTGGTCCCAAACCGTCACCTCGGCACCGCGTTCTCGTAGCAACTGCACTGTTGCCAATCCGATCCCGCTTGCGCCACCTGTCACAATTGCCTTTTTGCCGTGGAAGCTCATTACGCTTACTGTATGATGACTCTCAGAATCCCCTTCGGAGTACCCTGGATCTCATCAATGAATTCCCCTTCTTCACGTCGCTTTTTCCTTGGAGCCGCTACCGCGGCAGCTGCTCAGCGTGTCATGGGCGCCAATGAACGAATCAATCTTGTTGTCATCGGCATCGGCGGCCGTGGCCGTGATCATATCGCGAACTATGCCCGTCTCAACGACCAATGCAATATCTCTGGCGTCTGTGACGTCAACCAGGCGGCCCGCGAGCGTGCACAGGCTCAGGTCATCAAGGCGGGCGGCGCGAAACCCAACGAGTACGACAACATGAAGAAGGTCTTCGCCGACAAGTCGGTCGACGCCGTCTCCATGGCCACTCCCAACCATTGGCATGCTCTCGGCATGATCTGGGCCTGCCAGGCAGGCAAAGACGTCTATGTCGAAAAGCCCGCCTGCTACAACATCCACGAAGGCCAGCGCATGATTGAGACCGCGCGCAAGACCAGCCGCATGGTGCAGGTAGGATCGCAAAGCCGCAGCATCAGCTACAAAATCAAGGCGATTGAACAGCTCAAAGCCGGTGTCATCGGCGAGCTCTACCTCGCCAAGGCCTTCTGTTACAAGCGGCGTAAATCCATCGGGCACAAGCCTGACCTCGACGCTCCCCCCGCGGGCATTGATTGGGATCAGTTCCTCGGCCCGGCGCCCTATCGCAAGTTCAACGAACTGCGCTTTGCCTACAACTGGCATTGGTTCTGGGACACCGGCAACGGCGACATCGGCAATCAGGGCGTTCATGAAATGGACATCGCTCGCTGGGGCATGGGCCTCGCCTGGCCCAAGAGTGTCGTTTCCACCGGAGGCAAGTTCGTCTACACAGACGATCAGGAAACTCCCAACACCCAGTTCTCCACCCTCGACTACGGCAACAACAAGCAGATCCAGTTTGAAGTCCGTGGCTTGCCGAGCGGCCCCGAATGGCCCCTGCGCAAGAACGGAACCAATACCGTCGGCAACATCTTCTACGGTTCCGAAGGCATTCTTGCCATCGATTCCGAAGGCTTCCGTGTCTACAAGGGCGAAGAACTCACCCCCTCCCTCGAGGTCAAACCGGAGCCGAATGCCGACACCCAGCCCCACATGGCCAACTTCCTCAAAGCCATCAAGTCCCGCAATTATAAGGACCTGAACGCCGAAATCGAGATTGGCGTCATCTCCGCCGGGCTCTGCCACCTGTCCAACATCAGCTACCGTACTGGCAAGAAGCTCGACTTCGATGCCAGCAAGCTGAAATTTGTAGGCGCTCCTGATGCCGACAAGCTTCTTTCCCGTGAAAACCGTAAACCCTATGTCGCATAGTCCTGAAATCCTCACCACCACCGTCGGTTCCTATCCGGTTCCCGACTGGCTGGCCGCGCTCCCCAGCGAGCAGGCCCGCCTTGACGCCACCCGTGTCGTCTTCGACATCCAGAAGCAAGCAGGCATTGACCTGCCGACTGATGGCGAACTCTATCGCTTTGACGTCAATCATCCCGACACCAACGGGATGATCGAATACTTCATCCGCCCCATGGGCGGCATCCGGGCCAATGTCGGGCGCTCCGATCACGAAGCTTTTGCCGCTAAGCAAACGATGGGCTTCCGCCGCAAAGCAGCTGGAGTGGTTGAGTCCGCGCTCAGCGAAGGCTCGCTGAACTTGCTCGGCGATTGCGAACTGGCCGCGAGCGTCGCGGGTGGACCCTTCAAGTTCACAGTGACTAGCCCGTACATGCTAGCTCGTACTCTGCTCGACAACCACTACGGCAGCTTTGATGAGCTCACCATGGCCCTCGGCCACGTCCTTGCTGGTCAGGTGAAGAACCTGCCCTGCGCCTGCGTGCAGGTCGATGAGGCGAATATCCCCGGCAACCCCGAGGATTGGCCGCTGGCGGCCCGTGCGATCAACGTCGTGCTCGACGCCGTCACCTCGACGCGCGCCGTCCACCTTTGCTTTGGCAACTACGGCGGCCAGACCATCCAGAAAGGCCACTGGCAGCAACTCGTCGAGTTCCTGAACTCTCTGCACGTCGATCACCTGGTCCTGGAGTTAGCCCATCGGCCTGTCGACGACCTCAACTCGCTGAAAGATCTCGCCAGCCACATCCGTATCGGCATCGGCGTGGTGGATATTAAGGTGAATCACGTCGAAACTCCCGAGGAGATTGCCCAATCGATCGATCGCGCCGAGAAGATCCTCGGTCCCGGCCGCGTCGGCTGGATCCACCCCGATTGCGGCTTCTGGATGCTCAAGCGTTCTGTCAGCGATCGTAAGATCGAAGCTCTGGTCAAGGGGCGCGATCTCTTCCTCGGCCGCAAATGAGCGCGGTTGTCACGCAAATCACGGACGGGTCGGCGATCAGCCACCCGTCCTATTTTTTGCAATCCAGCTTTTTCCCAGGAGACAACGAGCTCTTTTTCACCAGCTACCGCGACGGCTCGGCGCAGCTCTACGCCTCCGGTCCCCCGGTCCGCCAACTCAGCTTCGGCCCTGTCGGCATCCACCCCTTCTCTCCCGCACTCCACCCAAACGGCGGCGAGCTTTGCTTCGTCCGCGCGGGTGGCATCTACAGTCTGAACTACACCACGCTCGCGCTGCGCGAGATCACCCGCCGCGACGGAGCCTCCATCGGCGAATGCTCCATCAGCGCGGACGGCAACTGGCTGGTCGCCGCGGCAAAGATTGATGGCCAAAACGGCATCCTCTGTGGTCGCTGGGATGGCACCGGCTGGAACTTCTTCCCCTATCCACGCACCCTCATTCACCCTCAGTTCCACCCGCTCGAACCGGAATGGATCGAGTTCTCCGGCGACCCCGCCCCGCGCATGCACCGTATCCGCCGTGACGGTACGGGCCTCGAATGCCTCTACGAACACGGCAACGACGAGTTCGTCGTCCACGAAACCTTCCTGGGACAAACCGGCGACATCGTCTTCACCGTCTGGCCCTATTCCCTGCGCCGCCTGAACTGGCAAACTCGCGAGATTACGACCATCTGCGACTACAACTGCTGGCATATTGCGCCGAATCGAGCCGGCACAAAGGTACTTTTTGATACGAATCACCCCGATACGGGCATCCAGATTGTCGACGTCTCGACTGGCCTCCGCACCCCCGTCTGCGAGTCTGGCGCCTCCAATGGCGGTTCCCAATGGAAAAGCAGCCGCTATGCGCTCACGGAAGACTTCGCCGCGGCCAGAAGTGCGGCCAAATCCGGTGGCGCTCTCAGTTGGATGGAATCCGGCACCGACACTGTCTACGGGCCCCAATGGACCCACCCCCACCCGAGCTGGAGCCACGGCGAAACGAAGATCGCTTTTGCCAGTGATCGCACGGGACTGACGCAGGTCTACACGGCCGAGATCCGTCACTGAAAATAAATCTTGCGAGAGGGGCCAGGAATTACGACACTCATAGTGAAAAGTATTCCTGAGGAGGATTCTGGAAGTTGAACCTGAAGATGGCTGACCCTGCCGCCGGCCGGGAACCGACCGAGCGTTGGAACACAACTGACGCCGCAGAACTCTACGACGTCGCCAGTTGGGGTAAAGGCTACTTTACCGTCGGTGAGAATGGAAACTTGATGGTCCACCCCTACAAGGTGCTGGACCGCAAGATGGACTTGAAAAAGCTCGTCGACGAGTTGGTCATGCGCGGCATCCACCCGCCCATCCTCATTCGCTTCGGCCAGATTCTCAAGCACCGTCTCGAAGAGATCCACCAGGCCTTCCTCAACGCCATCGCTGAACACAACTACAAGAACAAGTATGTTTGCGTGTTCCCGATCAAGGTCAACCAGCAGCGCCAGGTGGTCGAAGAGGTGTACACCTACGGCCGTCCCTTCGGCTTTGGTCTCGAAGCCGGTTCAAAACCCGAACTCCTGGCAGTTCTCGGCGTCGCCGAGAACGACACGCCGATCGTCTGTAACGGCTTCAAGGATGACGAATACATCGAGATGGTGATGCTGGCCCGCAAGATTGGCCGAAACATCACGCCGATTGTCGAGAAGTACACCGAACTCGAACTCATCATCAAGTACGCCCAGCGCATCGGTGTGGTGCCCACCATCGGCATCCGCATCAAGCTGGCCAGCCGTGGCAGTGGCCGCTGGAAGAGTTCCGGAGGCTATCGCTCGAAGTTCGGCCTCACCGTCAGCGAGGCCCTGCGTGCGGTCGAACACCTGAAGAGCCTTGGCATGGGCGATTGCCTGAAGCTGCTCCACTTCCACCTCGGAAGCCAGATCACGAATATCCGCCAGATCAAGGCGGCGGTCACAGAAGCCGCTCGTTGCTACACCGGCATGAAGAAGGCCGGCGCCGGTCTTGAGATCCTGGACGTCGGTGGTGGTCTCGGTGTCGATTACGATGGCTCCCAGACCGACTTTGAGTCGAGCGTCAACTACACGCTGCAGGAGTACGCAGCGGACGTCGTCTATCACATCCAGAATGTCTGCGACGAGGCGGAGGTCGAGCATCCGGTCATCATGACCGAGAGCGGCCGCGCCATCGCCGCTTATCACAGCCTGCTTGTCTTCAATGTTCTCGGGGTCAGCGGCTTCGGCACCGAAGAGGTGCCCGCCACGCTTCCGGAGGACGCCGAGCAGCCGCTCGTCGACCTGCACGAGACACTGAAGAGCCTCACCCAGAAGAATGTGCTCGAGTCCTTCCACGATGCGCAGCAGGCGCTCGACAGCGCGCTGAATCTGTTCAGCCTCGGCTACATGTCGCTTGAGCAACGCGCGCTGTGCGAGAGCATCTACTGGGCCACGGGCCGCAAGATCCAGCGCCTGATCAGTAACATGGACGAGATTCCGGAAGAACTGGAGAATCTCGATGCGCTGCTTTCTGATACTTACTTCTGCAACTTCTCGCTGTTCCAATCGATGCCCGACAGTTGGGCGGTGAAGCAGCTCTTCCCGGTGATGCCGATCCATCGCCTGGATGAGCGGCCCACCTCAAACGCCGTGCTCGGCGATATTTCCTGCGACTCCGACGGCAAGGTGGACATGTTCATTGACCGCCGCGATGTGAAGAAATTCCTGCCGCTGCATGCCTTTGACGGAGCGCCGTACTATCTCGGCACTTTCCTTGTCGGCGCCTACCAGGAGATCTTGGGCGACCTCCACAACTTACTCGGCGACACCCATGCTGTACACGTCAGTCTGGGCGAGCACAACGAGAATGTCTTAGAGGCGGTCATCCGCGGCGATACCGTCCGTGAGGTGCTCGACTACGTGCAGTTCTCAAGCAAAGAGCTGCAGGAGAAGTTCCGCCGCGACGTTGAGATGGCCGTTCGCCAAGGCAAGATCGGCTATGAGGAATCCGGCCGCCTGCTCCGCTTCTACGAAGAAGGCATGCACGGCTACACCTACCTCGAAGACGTCCACGAGAGCTAATTACTGGATTTTGAAGTCCCAGATAATGGGGTTCACTTCGCCCTCGGTGAATTCGATCCAAGCGTATTCACCGGCGGCGAGGTCCGCCTGGGGCCAGATCTTGAACAGCCCTTCGTCCAATTGCTGGCGGAAGATTTCCAGTTCCTTGCGCTCCTCAAATCGCTCCTTGCTGACCGGAATCACCTGGATCACCTCGACAATGCGTGCGCCCTTCTTCGGGGTCAGTTGGACCAGGGAGAATTGTTGCGCCTTGGAGAGCCGTAGGTAGAATTCCGGGCGGCGCTCCGAGTAAATCAAGCTGGCGCTATCTCCACTGATTTCAAGCGTGGATTTGCCCGCTACGATTGGCAATGGCGAGAGCATCTTCAGCGCCTGCCTCTTCTTATCCGTCACTAGGGCGGAATCCGCATTCTTTAATGCAACAGGTTTGCCTGCCGGATCGAGCTTGTACATACCCGGTTCTTCGGGGATGCTGGCGACGATGCGCCGGATCTCCCGTTCGGCTGCTGCTTCTTCGGCCATCAGCTTCCTCTCCTCGGTAAAGGATTCGGTGCGAGCCGCCAGTTCCTGGTCGGTTTTCTTCAGATCCACCAGGCTCATTGGAATCTCTTCCCACTCCCCGCGTTCGACGGAATAGTAGCGAACCCGATCGCCTTCCACTTTGTGCTCGCGAACCGTATGATACCCCCCGTCCTGGAGGTAGAGCCGGTAATTCTGGGCCGCCAGGAGAGTGAGCACCGAAATCAGGATTGCGACGAGAATTCGTCTCATGCCCATCAGCATACATGGGAAAATCCAAGGGTGAACTATCGCAAGCTTGGAACGACCGGGATGGAAGTCAGTGAAATCGGTTATGGTGCCTGGGGCATTGGCGGAAAGCAGTGGTTGGGAGGCGATGACGACACCAGTCTGGGGGCCTTGCGCCGCGCCATCGACTCCGGTGTCAACTTCATCGATACTGCCCTTGCCTACAACGAAGGGCACAGCGAAACGCTGATTGGGAAGGTGATCCGGGAGACGAAATCGAAGGTCTATGTCGCGACGAAGATTCCGCCGAAGAACCGCATCTGGCCTGCCAAGCCCGGCGTGCCGGTGGTCGATGTGTTTCCTTACGAGTATGTGATCGAGTCGACGGAAACCAGTCTGAAAAATCTCGGAGTCGAGCAGCTCGATCTCCAGCAGCTTCATGTCTGGAACCCGATCTGGTTCCTGCAGGACGAGTGGCGTAGGGCGGTCGAGAAGTTGAAGTCCTCGGGTAAGATCCGCGCTTTCGGGGTTTCGATCAATGACCACCAGCCGGAGTCGGCACTTGATCTCGTAGCGAGCAAGATGGTCGACACCGTGCAGGTGATCTACAACATCTTTGAGCAGTCGCCGGAGCGTTGGTTGTTCCCGGCTTGCATCGAGCATGGGGTAGGAGTTCTTGCCCGTGTGCCGCTCGACGAGGGGGCGTTGACGGGAACGCTTCGCACCGATACGAAGTTTGAAGCGGAAGACTTCCGCGCCTGGTACTTCCGCGATGGCCGCCTGGATGAAGTGGTGCCGCGTGTGGCCGAGTTGGAAGCAGCGACCCAGGCGATGGCCGGAACCCTTGCGCAACGTGCGCTACGATTCTGCCTGACGCACCCTGCCGTCTCGACGGTGATTCCCGGAATGCGGAAGAACTCGTCTGTTGATTTGAATTGCGCGGTGAGCGATCTCGGTCCGTTGAACCCGAGCGAACTCGCCGTGATGCGCCGTCATGTCTGGTTGAAGAACTACTATGCCTGAAAAACAATACCTGCACCAAGAGATCGAAGAGAAGTGGCATGCCCGTTGGGAGGCGACTCCGGAGCTTTACAAGACGCCCGAGAACCCGGCGAAGAAGTATTACGTCCTCGAGATGCTCCCCTATCCGAGCGGCAAGCTGCATATGGGGCATGCTCGCAACTATTCGATCGGTGACGCTCTTGCGCGCTTCATGCGCATGCGCGGCTATGACGTCCTGCATCCGATGGGATGGGACGCCTTTGGTCTTCCGGCGGAGAATGCGGCATTGAAGTCCGGTAGACAGCCCCGCGAGTGGACGCTGCAGAATATCGCGCAGATGAAGAAAGGCCTCAAGCGCCTGGGCTTCTCGCTCGACTGGGATCGCGAGATTGCGACCTGCGAGCCGGAATACTATCGCTGGAACCAGTGGTTCTTCCTGAAGATGTACGAGCGCGGCCTGGCCTATCGCAAGCAGTCGCTGGTGAACTGGTGTTCGCTTTGCGCGACGGTGCTGGCGAACGAGCAGGTGGTGGACGGCTGCTGCTGGCGGCATGAAGACAACCCGGTGGAGCAGCGCAGTCTCGAACAGTGGTTCCTCAAAACGACTGCCTATGCGGAGGAGTTGCTGGCTGGTCTCGATGACTTGGCGGAAGGCTGGCCGGAGCGCGTGCTGACAATGCAGCGCAACTGGATCGGCAAGAGCGAAGGGGCCGAAGTCGATTTCGCGATCGACGGCAGCGACGAGAAGATCCGCATCTTCACCACCCGCATCGATACAATCTACGGGGCGACTTGTTTGATCCTTGCTCCGGAGCATCCGCTGGCCAGCAAGCTGGTGGGCGCCTCGGGTCAGGCTGCGTTGAAGGCAATGGTCGATGACCAGAGCCGCAAGGACCCGAGCAACCTGAACAAGGAAGGCTTCGCCACCGAGGGCTTTGCGATCAACCCCTTCAGCGGCGAGAAGACGCCGATCTGGATTGGCAACTTTGTCCTGATGGGCTATGGCACCGGCGCGATCATGGCCGTGCCCGCGCATGATGAGCGGGACTTTGAGTTCTGCGGCAAGTACGGTATCCCGATTGTGCCGGTGGTGAAGGCTGTCCAGGGCGAGACGACGCTGCCCTTTTCTGAGTACGGCATCAGTGTCGACTCTGGTGAATACTCCGGACTGCCGACGGCTGAGGCGCGCGCGAAGATGACGCTCAAGGCTGAAGCGAAGATCACCTATCGCCTGAAGGACTGGGGCGTTTCGCGGCAGCGCTATTGGGGCACTCCGATCCCGATGGTGCATTGCAAGAGCTGCGGCGTGCAGCCGGTGAAGGAAGAAGACTTGCCGGTACTGTTGCCGCTCGATGTCGAGATCACCGGCGCGGGCGAGTCGCCGCTGGCGCGGCTTGAGAGCTTCTGGAAGACCACCTGTCCGAAGTGCGGTGGCGAAGGCCGCCGCGAGACGGACACGATGGATACCTTTGTTGATTCCTCCTGGTACTTCTATCGCTACTGCGACCCGAAGAACAGCAACGCGCCGTTTGACCCGAAGGTGATCGCACAGTGGTTTCCGATCGATCAATATATCGGCGGCGTCGAGCATGCGATTCTCCATCTGATTTACTCGCGCTTCTGGACGCGGGTGATGAAGGATCTGGGCCTGATCGAGAACTCGGAGCCAGCCAAGAAGCTGTTCACCCAGGGCATGGTGTTGAAGGATGGGGCGAAGATGTCCAAGAGCCTGGGCAACATCGTCGATCCGGAAGAGTTGATTGTCGACTTCGGCGCGGACACCTGCCGGCTGTATGTGCTGTTTGCCGCTCCGCCCGATCGCGATATGGACTGGCAGCAGACCGGCGTCGAAGGACAATATCGCTTCCTCGGCCGGGTCTATCGCTTTGTCACGCGCAATGTGGAGCGCAGCCAGGGAACGGTTGGGGAACTGAGTGCGGCGGACAAGAAGGCGCTGCGCAAGCTGCACCAGACCATTGCCAAGATCACCCAGGACTTTGAACAGCGCTGGCACTTCAACACCTGTATCGCCGCGTTGATGGAACTGACGAATGAGCTCTATGCGAATGAAGAGGGGTTGACGGCAGCGGCGCTGCCGGAGATTCTACGTTCGCTCATCCTGCTGATGGAACCCTTCACACCGTTCATCGCCGAGGAGATGTGGGAGGACCTGGGCCTGACCGGGCCGGTCTTTGCGCATGCCTGGCCGGCGGTGAATGAAGCCTATCTGGTGGAGGATGAGATCGAGATTCCGGTGCAGGTGAACGGCAAGCTGCGCGGCAAGATCGTGGTGCCGACCGGCTCTTCGAAGGAAGAGCTGGAAGCGGCGGCGCTTGCGGATGAGAAGGTGAGCAGCTTCATTGCTGGCAAGGAAGTGGCGAAGGTGATTGTACTGGCCGGCAAGCTGGTGAACATCGTTGTCAAAGGCTAAATGAGACTTCTGCTTCTGGTTACGCTGCTCCTGCCTCTGTTTGCACAGAAGCAGGGGCGCGTGATCCTCATCAGCCTCGACGGCATGGGGTATCAATCTTTTACCGAAGACCCCGCTGCTGCGGAGATGACCACGCTGCGGGAGATGGCGGAGACGGGAATCTATGCCCCGATGCAGGCCGCGTTTCCGAGCCTGACCGCTCCGGGGCATGCCGCCCTGTTCACCGGGGTTTATGGCAATGTCAACGGGATCACGGCGAATGATGTTCCGGTCAGCTTTGAGCAGCGCAAGCGCGGATTCCGGGCCGAGCAGTTGTTGGCGCCGATGTTCTGGATTGGGCCTGCCAAGAAGGGGTTGAAGGTGGTGGCTCATAACCCGACGCAGGGCTACCCTTGCAATGCATTCAACTCGGGGCAGAACGTGGTGCTCTATAACGGCTACCAGACGCCCGAGGTGGCGCCGGGCAAGTTGTTGCGTGCCGCGGATGTGAAGTGGCTGGACGCCGCGCCTGAGGGCTTTGTCCCTCCGGCGCAGTCGCGGCAGCCCTTGCGTTACTTTGAGTACGCGGCGGGGCGCATTCGCTTCACGGGTGTTGTGTTTGCCAAGTCGACGCGTTATGACACGATTCGGATGACGGCCTATGGAGCGAAGCGCTATGTCGATGCTCCTTGGAAAGAGGCAGAGAACGCTCCTCCCGGACATGGTGAGAAGGCGCGTCCGCTGGCGCGTTACTTCAGTGAGGCGTTGCCGGTTGGCGATGTGACGGCGGTTCATTTCCGGCTCTTTACGCTGAGTGCGGATGGGAAGGATTTCCTTCTGATCCAGACTGCGGCAAAGGAGATCAGCATCTGTGCCGATGGCGATCATCAGGACGACAAGTTCAAAAAGAAGCTGCTCGCGACGGCCGGAGCTTTTGTCGGCAATGGCGGCGGGAGCTGGTATGGGCGCGGCGAGTTGGGCCAGCGCTTTACGGACGGGCTGGCGGAGCGGCGTTTTCTGGAGACGCTCGAACTGCATGCCAGGCAGACGATGCGGCATGCGCGGGCGCTGATGGCTGAGTATGAGCCGCGCCTGCTGGTGGATTATCTGAGCACCACCGATGATATGTTGCACCAGTGGCAGGGGAACCCGGTGACGCTCGCTTATCGCAAATGGGGCTATCAGATTGTCGATTGGCGCATCCATGAACTGCAGCAGATGTTGCAGCCGGAGGATCATTTCGTTGTCGCGAGCGACCACGGAATGATGGCGGTGACGCGCGAGCTGCGGGTGAATGTGTTGCTACGCGAGATGGGCTATGCGGACCGGGTGGCGGCGCAGGATCACTTTCTGATCCTGAAGAAGCCGGGCAACCGCGCCTTGCTCGAAGAGGTGAAGGCGAAGCTCAGCGCGTTTCGCGATGAGGGCAAGCCGGTGTTTGGCGAATGGTTCTGGCCGAGCGAGAAGTTCGGAACGGGCGGGCCTCGGGGCGGAGAACTGTATTTCGATCTGATGCCCGGCTATAAGGCGGCCAGCGGGACGGCGAAGCGGGCAATTGAAAAACTCGATGTTCCGAAGGGCGAACATGGCGCTCTGCCGACGCGGCCCGATTTGCAGGCGCTCTTTATTGTGTCTGGTCCACAGGTGCATTCGCGTCCGGCAATGATGCGGAGTGTCGATGTCGCGCCCTTTGTATTGCGGTTGCTGGGCTACTAACGCAGGGCGATGCGTTGTATGATTATTCATGTTGGGTGAATAAAAATACAGTCATGTCCGCTGCACTTGCTTCCGATTCTTTCCCGAAAACGCAGACCATTGCGTCCGGTGATTTGACCTCCGACCTGTCGATCACAGGCGCGGAATTGCGTCATCTTCTTGACCTTGCCACTGATGTGAAGCAGAACCCGACACGCTATGCGACTGCGCTGCGCTATCGCTATTTGAGCCTGCTGTTTGAGAAGCCTTCGCTGCGCACGCGGCTGACCTTTGAATTGGCGATCAAGCAGTTGGGCGGCGACGCTGTCGCCTCGATCGGACTGATCGGGGATCGCGAACCGGTGAAGGATATTGCGCGGAATCTGGACCGCTGGACGAATGCGATTGTCGCGCGGACCTTTACGCAGCAGACGATTGAAGAGCTGGCCGAATGGTCGAGCGTGCCGGTGATCAATGCGCTGAGCGACCTGTATCATCCCTGCCAGAGCTTTGCCGATTTGCAGACGATTGAAGAACACTTTGGCGCTCTTGCCGGCGTGAAGCTTTGCTTTGTCGGCGATGGGAACAATGTGGCGCATTCGCTGCTGCTGAATGGCGCGCGGCTGGGAATGCATGTTTGTGTCGCTTGTCCGGAGGGCTACGAACCGAATGCTCAGGTGTTGGCGCAAGCCGCGGCATTCGCGCAGCAAAGCGGCGGTGCGGTGAGCGTGACGAACGAGGCCGTGGATGGTGTGCGGAACTCGCAGGTGGTGTATACCGACGTTTGGACGAGCATGGGCCAGGAGAGCGAAGCTGAGGATCGCAAGAAGACTTTTGCTCCGTTCCAGGTGAATGCGGGCTTGATGAGTGCGGCCGCGAAGGATTCGGTTTTCCTGCATTGCCTGCCAGCCAAGCGGGAGCAGGAAGTGACGGATGCGGTGATCGAATCGCCACAATCGCTCGTGTTTGACCAGGCAGAAAACCGGCTGCATGCGCAGAAGGCGCTGCTGCTGATGCTGCTGGCCTAGGGGTAATCGAAGCAAATGCAAGAGAAGCTTTACGGGGGCCGCTTTGAAGGCGGCCAGGACAAGTTTTTTGAAAAATTCAGTGAGTCGCTGCACTTTGACAAGCGACTTTTCGATGTCGACATCACGGGTTCGCAGGCCTTTGCGCGGGCGCTTGAGAGTGTCGGGATTCTGAGCGCCGAGGAGCGGGCAACGATTGTTGCGAGTTTTGAGGCGATTCGGGAAGAGGGGCAAGACGCGGCGTATTTTGCCGGGGCCACGGACGAGGATGTGCACTCGTTTGTGATCCGCAAGCTGAAGGAAAAGGCTGGCGCGGTTGCCGATAAGATTCATACGGGCCGGAGCCGCAATGAACAGGTGTCGCTCGATACGCGGCTTTGGCTGCGGGCTTCGATTGAATCGACGATCGAGGCGACGCTGGGCTTGATGCGGGCCTTGCTTGTACTGGCGCAGAAGTATCCGCAGGCCGTGGTGCCGGGCTACACACATTTGCGCCGGGCGCAGGCCGTGTTGTGGCCGCATTATCTGCTGGCCTACTTTGAGATGTTTGCCCGTGACGTGGAACGTCTGCGGCAGGCGCATGCGCGCACGAATGTGCTGCCGCTGGGCAGTGGCGCGCTGGCTGGCAGTGCGTTTCCTTTTGATCGCGAGGCGATTGCGAAGGATTTGCAGTTTGCGAGCATCACGCGGAACTCGATGGATGTTTCGGCGGACCGCGATTTTGCACTGGACTACATGCATGCAGCGAACCTGGTGATGCTGCATTTGTCGCGCCTTTCCGAGGATTGGATTCTGTATTCGAGCGAGGAGTTCGGTTGGCTCGAGTTGAGTGACGGGGTGACTTCAGGTTCGAGTTTGATGCCGCAGAAGAAGAATCCCGATTCGCTTGAGTTGATCCGCGGCAAGTGTGGCCGCGTGTTTGGCGCCTATTCGGCTTTGTTTGTGACGATGAAGGGCTTGCCACTGACCTACAATCGCGATATGCAGGAAGACAAGGAGCCGCTGTTCGAAGTTGCCGAACAGACGATTGGTTGTCTGCAGATGGCGGCGATTGTGGCGCAGCAGGTGGTGCTGCGGCCGGAGATTCCGGAGAAGGCTTGTGCGGAATCGTGGGTGGTGGCGACCGATATCGCCGAGGCGCTGTCGCGTGCGGGACTGCCGTTCCATCAGTCGCATCAGGTGGCGGGCCGTCTGGTATTGCATGGGATCAAGACGGGCAAGAATCCGGCGGAGTTTACGGCTGCCGAGTTGCAGGCCTTTGATGCGCGGTTTACGCCGGACTTTGTCGATGTACTGCGCGACCCGCGCCATGGCATGCAGACGCGTGCGGTGCCCGGGGGCACGGCGCCGGCGAGTGTGGCCAAGGCCTTGCGAGAGGCGCTCGAACGCATCGAGAGCTTATGAATAAAAGCGAACGCCATCAACAGATTCTGAAGCTGATTCGCGAGGGCGAAATTTCGACGCAGGAACAGCTGGCGTCACTGTTGAAGTCGCGGGGGATCGAGACGACGCAAGTGACGCTCTCTCGCGACGTTCGCGAATTGGGATTGGTAAAAACAGCGCAGGGCTACGCGGAGATCGGTGGGACGACTCCGCGATTTTTGTCGATGGCGCGCGAGTTTATGACCTCCGCCGTGGCGGCGCAGAACCTGGTGGTGGTGAAGACCTCACCGGGGCATGCGATGTCGCTCGCGATTGCCCTCGATACGGAAGAGTGGCCGAATGTGCTGGGCACCATCGCGGGCGACGATACGATTTTTGTCGCGATGGCGGACGCGGCGAAGGCACGCGAGTTTGCCGAGGAACTGCAGCGGCCGGTGTTTGGACACGCGACGAGCTGAGTTTCAGGTGCTGAGGCCGATGTCGCGGGCGAGCTTTCTGAGTTGTTCCGGCGTCAGGCTGGCCAGTGGGTTCACTTTGGCTTCGTCCAGCATTTGTTTGGCGGTGTCTTTGACCTCGTCTGTCTGGTAGAGCAGGAATTGCGCGAGGTAGTTTGGGTTCGTTCGTTGCAGATTCATCGTGCGGAGTTGGGCGACGGGGAGTGTTTTAGGAATCGGGACGTCGCGCCCCATGGCGCAGTGTTCAGCCTGGACTTCGTAGGCGGCAAAACGGTCTTTCTGGAGCAGCCGCAGTTCTTGCAGGGCTTTGCCGGCGCGCCGTTCATAGGCTGCGGCCATCTTTTGGGTTCGTTCCATTTGGGAGAAGCGTTGGGCGTCGTCGGGGGATTCGAGCCAGCGGTCCTGGGTGAGGCTTTCCATTTGCCGGGCTCGCTTGGCTTGGAAGGTGGCCCAGGCGTAGCGCTGGAAAGCCGTCTCTTCGAGTTCGGAATCGGGTTGGCAGTCGCGACGGAGCTTTAAGGTGCCGGTTTTGTAGGATTGCTCAGCTTCGGGGTTGGTGGCAAAGAGAGTGGACGGGAGGGCGCTGAGCCCGTGGCCGAGGGAGTTGCAGGACGATTTTGCTTTGCCTGCGTTCGATTTGGGGCCAGTGGATTTCTTTGCGTTCGCCTGGTTGGCGAGGACTTGCTTTTCGGTGGCCATGCGGGCCTCCTCGATGGGGTTGCTGGTCGGAGGCGCGATTGGCTTCCTCGAGATCACGGTAGCAGGAGCTTGTGGGGCTTTCTGTGTGCTCTTGGGGATGGTGCTTTTTGGAATCAGCGGGTTAGGGGCTCAAAATAAATTTCATTTTTCTGTGACCGGCTTGCGCGATCATGGTGCGCATGATCCGTTGGATTGTCTTGACTGGCTTGTTGGGTGGCTCGTTGCTGCCGGCGCAGGAGGTGGGGAGCGTGCTTCCTCCCTGGAGCGAGGGCGTTCTGGATATCCACCAGATCAATACGGGCAAGGGAAATTCCACACTCTTTGTGTTGCCCGATGGGACCTCGCTGCTGCTGGATGCGGGGGCAGGGTCGAGGCCGGAGTCACCCCGCGTGCTCCCGGCACGGCCAGATGCGAGCCGCACGCCGGGGGATTGGATCGCCCGCTATGTCAAACGCGTGCTGGCGTTTCGCGGGGAGCCTGTGCTCGACTACGCGCTTTTGACCCATTTCCACGATGACCATATGGGCTATCCTTTCCCCAATTCGAAGGTGGGGAAGGGCGGCTATCTGCTGACCGGAATTACGGAGGTAGGCGAGGCGGTTCCGATTCGCAAGCTGTTGGACCGGGGGTGGCCCGACTATGCGTATCCAACGCCGTTGCGGGACGCGATGGTGGAGAACTACCGGGCCTTTGTGAAGTGGCAGGCGGCGAACCGGGGATTGCAGGCGGAACGTTTTGTGGCGGGCCGGAAGGACCAAGTGGTGCTGCAGCGGAATGCGGCGAAGTATCCGAATTTTGAGATCCGGAATGTCCTGGTGAACACCGAGGTTTGGACCGGCGTGGCGGATACGACGCGGCAGCAGTTCCCGCGGCTCGAAGACTTGCAGCCCGCGGACTATCCGGTGGAGAACCAGTGCAGCCTGGGCTTCCGGTTGAGTTATGGAAAATTCGATTACGGCAGCTTTGGCGATATTCCGGGGAAGGTGCGCGAAGGGGGATTTGCCTGGGAAGACATGGAGCAGGCCGTGGCAAAGGCAGTGGGGCCGCTCGAAGCCGTGGTGCTGAATCATCATGGGAACCGTGATTCGATGACGGCAGGCTATCTGGCCGGGGTGCGGCCGCAAGTGCTGATCGATCCGGTTTGGTCTGCCGATCATCCGGGGCATGATGTGCTTGACCGGATCTACTCGACGCGGATTTATCCCGGGCCGCGTGATGTCTTTGCCACGAACATGTCCGCTGCGAACCGGGCAGTGATTGGTCCGCTGCTGGACCGCTTGCAGAGTTCGCAGGGACATATTCTGATTCGTGTGGCGCCGGGCGGAGACAGCTTCCGCGTGGTGATTCTCGATGACAGCTCCGAGAGCATGAAGGTGACTGCGGTTCATGGACCGTATGTGAGCCGCTAGCTAACGCGGAGTTTTGACGTACCAGGCTGTCCAGGTCGAATGTCTCTTTCGGAACAGCGCAATGAACACGGGATTCGTCCAGATCAATGTGCGCCATGTGGGGGTGAGGTCGAAACGGCGGGGCGAGGGGACCACCTTGACATCATCCAGAAAACGCGGCGTCAACGAAGGCCAACACATCGCCATGCGCAGCGCTTGCTCCGGCGTTTCGAACCCTTGCAATGTGGTGAACGGCCTCGTGGATGACAGTTGCTCCGAAGGAGAGGGCGACCTCCCTGGTGCGATCAGCGCTCGCATTGTCGACAACGATCAGCTCCACTGTGCAACTACAAACAGAGATGGCATCGCCAAGGCAGGATCAGGTTGCCGGAAGATAGGACTCCTCATTGAACGCGGGGATGATGACGCTGATCAACATACAGTGTCTGCCGCCTCTAGTGTCACATGTGGCTTAGAGCTAGAAGGCCTGGCCGATGCTGAAGAAGGGGCGGCCCAGTGGTTCGCCGGGGCGGCGGTCGAGCTTGATGCCGTAATCGAAACGGAGCAGGAAGTACGGCGTGCGGATGCGGATGCCGAGACCGGCGGCCTTGCGCAATTGCCAGGGCCGGAAGTCTGAGGCCTGATCGTATAAGTTGCCCATGTCGACGAAGGCGACGCCGTCGAAGATCTTATAGAGCGGCGAACGGATTTCGTTATTCAGAATGATCATGGCATCGCCACCGGCGGGCGAGACGCCATCAAAGAGTCTGGGTCCAATGCCGTCCTGCGCGAAGCCGCGGACGGTCGTTCCCCCTCCGGCGAAGAAGCGTTCTCCGAGGCCGACTTGCCCGGTGGAACTGCGGCCGACGATGAGATCCTGCCCATTGAGTCCGGTGGCCAGACCAATGCGGATGCCGGTGGCAAAGACCAGGCGGGATTTCTTTGCGCCGTTCTGCATGGGGGTGGGCTTGGGTTTGTCGAGGGAGATGTACTTGAAGTATTGGCCGAAGTACTTTACGAAGTTCAACTGGCTGCCGGACCAGGTGGGTGCGAAGTCGACGGCGTGGGAGGTGAACTGGCCCTTGGTGGCGTCGAGAACGTCGTCACGGGTGTCGCGGCTGAGCGAAGAGGTGAAGGGCGCGACACGGAGACGGGTGTCGAAGAGAGGATCAGGGCCGCTCTCGTAGGTGTGCGTGTTCTCCATGCGATAGCCGTAGTTGAAGACCCAGACCTTGCGGAAGCGCGCTTCCTGCTGGACGGAAAAGCCAATGCGATCGGTCTTAAAATCCTCATGAATTTCGCGGCGCAGATAGCTGGAGACGGTGGTGCGGAGCGGGAACTGACGGAGGAAGGGCTGTGAGAAATAGAGACGGCCTTCCTGCAGATCGCTATCGTAGCGGACGCGCATGCCGACGACACGGGCCATGCCGAGGCTGTTGCGGTTGGCGATGTCGACGATGCCGCCTGGGCCGCGTTCTGTATCGTAGTAGCCACCGTAGCTGAGCAGGAAGGGGCGCAGTTCGCGGACGTTGATATTGAGGTTGACGAGCTGCTGGTTGGCGCTGCCAGAGAGCGGGGCGCGGTCAATGTCAACAAGCGAGAAGGCGCCGGTCTTGTATAGGTTGCGGCGCGAATCGGTGAGCGCCTGCATGTTGAGCGGCTCGCCACGCTTGAGGAGAATCTGCTTGCGGACAAAGTTGCGGCTGGTTTCGTCGTTGCCGGTGACTTGGATGCGGTTGACGATGGTCTGCTTGCCTTCCGCGATGTGGAAGAGCACGCGGAGCTGGCCCGGTTGCTGCGGGAGCCGTTCCAACTGGTAGCCGATTTCGGCGTCGTTGTAGCCTTTTCTGCCGTAGAGGCCGCGTAGATTGTCTGTGGTGAGCTGGCGGAACTCCGGGCTGTACAGATGGCCTTCCTCAAGAATGGAGACCTTTTTAAGTTCGTCTTTGGTGTAGACCTGATTGCCTTCGAAATCAAGGTGCTGGACCTGATAGAGCGGGCCCTCCGATACGGGGAAGACGGATTGCGCGGTGCGGTCCTTGAGAATGAGCTCGGGCTTGGCGAGCTTGGCATCGAGATAGCCTTGCTCCTGGTAATAACGGGTGACGAGCTCGATGATGTGCTTGGGTGCGGTGATCGCGTCGTTCTCGAGCTTTTGCTCCTTGATGATGCGGCGGAGCTCGTGCTCTTCAATCTTGGTGGCGCCGGCAAAGACGATTTTGTAGGAATCAAAGCGGGTTCCCTTCTGGACATCGAAGGTGACGCGCTTGTGGTCCGGGTCGGAGCTGTCGACGGAGACATCGACACTGGCTTCGACGTAACGATCGTTCAGCAGATCCTTGCGGATTTGCTCGCTCGCCTCGGCGGTTCGCTGGATGTCAAAAACGCCGGACTGCCAGAGGTCGCGGATTTTGTTTTTGATGCTGCGGGAAGGGCTGTAGCCTTCGTAGATGAAATCGACTTTGGGGCCGGGCGTGATCTCGACATCGACATCGACGATGTGATCGTGCATGGTGCGCTTGAGACGAACGCGGGATTCAAGCAGGCCTTCGCCGGCATACTTCTTTTCGATCTTGTCGAGGCCTTTGCGGATTTTGAAGAAGTCGTAGCGCTTGCCTTCGCGGGCGTTTAACCATTTGCGGATCTGTTCGTCGGTGAAGAGGCTGTCGTGATCGAGACCGACTTTGCCAATGGTGCGCTTTTCGCGCTCAGAGCTGGTTCTGGGCGGGGGGGCGATGCCACCGAACTCCTGGGTGCGGCTGAAGTCGAAGCGGTAGCTGTTGTCGCTCTGCTTGAGGGCCCGGGTGCGGAAGCGTTTGTCGAAATCGTACTGCCCGACGATGAGCTGGTCGCCGCTGTTGATGAGGTTCATCGAATAGACGAGGCTCAACTGGCGGGTGAGATTCTGGCCGAGGGTGAGGCGGGCGCTGGGATCGGATTCGTTGGCGATGAGGCCCGGTTCGATGCGCACCTGCGAGAGGCCGGTGGCCCGCTGGAGTTCCTGCCCGAGTGAGTTGCCGACGCGGCCGGTGAGGTAAGAGAGAACCTGCTCCTTGGCGATGCTGGTCTCGTCGCCCTGGAGACGGTCGAGGGTGCGGCCGGTGAGGAGGACCGAGGCGATGTCGGGTTCGCCGAGAGGTGGATCTGAGGTGAGGGTGGTGGTGCGCTCGCGCTCGCTGCCTTGCACGCCGAGGGTGATGTCGTAGCCGGCGGCGCTGGTCTTGGCGGAGAGATCAAAGACCGGCTCAATGCGCTGCTCGTTGACGAAGGTGATGATGCCGCGATCGACGAGGTACTTGCGCTCGTTCAGATAGAGCTCGCCGCCTTCGCCCAGTTGCAGACGGCCAGTGAGGCCGGGGCTATAGTAATTGCCAACAACGCGGGCGTCGACTTCCATCTCGACCTTGGCGAGGTTGTTATCGATGACGATGGGCTCAACGGTCTTGACGCCGATGTTGTAGTCGAGCTTGGAGAGGAAGGCACTCCGTTCGTTGGTGAGGTCGAGCTCGGGCGTGCGATTGACGACGTTGAAGATGCCGCCTTCGAGATTCAGGGTGTCTGTGTAGGAGCCCTCGCTGATGCTGACCTTGCCGGAGACGAGGGTACGGTCGCGCACGGGGGCCAGTTTGAGATCGAGATTGGAGACGGTCTTGAGGTCAGCGGGGAAATCGAGATAGACGTTGCGGGTGGAGAGGGTGAGGCCTTCGCCGCTGAGCTGGCCGTTGGTCCAGCCGAGAGCGCCTCCGCCGCTGAGCGTGCCGCCGTTCAAGTCGCCTTTGAGCGAGGAGACGACGAGTTGGTTGTTGGTGAGGTCGAGGCGGGCGTTGAGATTTTCGGCGGCGATACGGGGAGAGGGGAATGCGATCTCGCCGTCTTTCAATTCGAAGAAGCCGGAGACTTGGGGATTGGCCGGTGTGCCTGTTGCGGTGATCTCGATGCTGGAGGCGCCGCGCGAGCGCAGGTCTGAGGAGAAGAGCGTGAGCAGCGAGATGTCGGTGCTGCCGCTGAGCTTTGCGTCGATGCGTTTCTCGCTGGCCGAACCGGTGAGGGCGAGTTGGGTTTGCGGGCCTTTGATGGCGAGCTTTTCGACGGTGGCGACGCCGTTGGCATAGCGGATGGAGGAGAGGCCGTCCTGCTCGATGTGGACCTGGTTGTAATCGACGTTGAAGGTGTTGACGGTGAGGCGGGCTTCTACAGCGTCGAGGCTCGCGCGGGTGGCGCTGGCATCGAGTGTGGCCGAGACTCTGCCCTTGAGTTCTTCCGGTACGTTTGGGAGCTTGGATAGATCGAGATTCCTGACGGAGAGCTCAAGCGCGGCGGGAGCGATGGCGGTGCTGCGGACGAGTGGGACTTCGGGCGGCAGCAGGGCAAAGGGGATATCACCTGAGCCCGTGATGGCGGCGCTGAGCGCGGTTGCGTTGAGGGACTGGATCTTGAAGACGCCGTTCGCGGCCGTGGCCAGGAGGTTTGCGTTGGTGAGCTGTTCGTAGTTGACTTGGTCGAGCTTCACTTCGAGCTTTGGATCAATCGCCTGGAGGTTGCCGGTGATGAGGCCTTGGATGGAGGCGGTGCCGGAGGCTGTCACGTGGAGGAGTTTCGAGAGCTCGGCGAGGTCTGCTCTTGCATCGACATGGAGTGAACTGATGCCGGTGGTTGTATCGACCGGGATGGAACCTTCCAGCCGCAGTGTCGCTCCGGGAGCCCGGAGCGCCGCCGAGTGGATGGTGACGAGGTTGCCAGCCAGCCGGGCGTCCAGTGGGGAATCGAGCGAGATGGGTTGGTCCTTGACGCGGAGGTCGAGGCGCGAGGCGAGCAATGTGGCGTCGATCGAGCGCAGATCCGATGCGTTGCCTTTGGCGGAGAGCGCAAAGGAGAACTGTCCGGTGGCAGGGAAATCGGCCGGTAGGGGCAGGCTGTTGAGATCGGTGTCCTGTGCCTTGGCCTGCGCCTGGAAGGCGTAGGGCTCCTGGGTGGCGATGTGGCCTTGGACGTTGAGGTGCTGGAGCGGCGCGGAGAGGGTGGCGGCGAGGTCGTTTGCCGCGTATTGGAAGCTTGTGCTGAGGGCGCCGATTTTGTTGTTGGCGGCGATCAGGTTGCGGGTGTCGAGACTGGCTTCGATGTGAGGATCTTTGCTGCTGCCGGTGCTTTTTGCGTTGAGTGAGATTGCGCCGGTGACGCGGCCGAACTGGGGGATGTCGAGCGTGGTGAGCTGGAGCGGTGTGGACTGGATGTCCGCACGGATTGCATCGGAATCGAGATCGTAACTGAGCTGCGCGTTCAGGGTTTCGCTGGGAGCTTTTGCGAGAGCGATTTGGGCTTCAAAGAGTTGTGCGGGGGAGAGGGTGAGGTCTGCGGTGAGGGCTCCGAAGGGTTGCGAATAGGCGACGAGATCCTTTCCGCGGAGATGGGCTTGGGCTTCCGGCTTTTTGGTGGTGCCGGTGATGCTGGCGTCGAGCTGGATGCGGCCGCTGGCAGGGATGTCGCGGTGTTCGATGCCAGTCAGCAGGTCGGAGATCGAAGCTTCGTCGAGGTGGAGCTTGAGGTTGAGTTTTGCCGCGCGGTCGAGGCCGATGGTGCCGGTGGCATTGAGGGACTGGCCTTTCCAGCGGACAGAGGAAGAGACGATCTCAACGCGGTCCGCGGTGTAATTGGCATCGAGCGCGGCGCCTTCGATTGCGAGAGTGCCGACGGTGACGGGAGCCGCTTCGAGCTGGAGCTGGGCTTCGGGCCTGGACAGCGTTCCGGCGAGAGTGATCTTCGCTTCGGCCTGGCCTGCGATGGGCGGGAGCTTCGATGCAAAGATTGTGGCTGCTGCGGCAGCAGACTGCGAGAGATTCTGGGCGCTGATCTCGATACTGCCGCTGAGCTGTTGCTGGTGGAGCTGGATCTGACCCTCGAGGGCGGTGCCCAGAGCATCGATGTTCTGGAGTTGGATGGCGCCATTGCCGTCCCGCAGGCGGGCGTCGAGAGTGCCTGCGACCGGGAGCGTATTCTTGGCGGGCGCTTGCGTGGGGTGAAGGTGGAACTGCGCGGTGGTGGTGGAGCGCTCGAAGGATAAGCCGGGCCACTGTGCGGTGATGGCGCCCGTGGCGCGGCTGGCAAGGGTGATGGGGGACTTGGCGAGCCGCGAGAGGGTGTCGAGCCGGATGCTATCGAGCTTCGCGTTGAGACTGCTCTGGCCCTTCTCGGTGGCAAGCTTGCCATCGGCGCTGAGGTTGCCAAAGGGAGAGGCGAGGCGAAGCGCGCGGATGCCGGCAATCTTCGTAGTGCCGTCGTAAGAGAAGCCCGAGTTGAGGTTGAAGTCTTTGTACTGCTGGTAGGCCAGATTCTTGCCGCTGAGTTGGCCGGTGACGGCGATCTGATCGATGGGGCCCATGGCCTGGACTTGTACCCGCGCTTCGCCTGCGACGCGAGTCTTGAGGAGGGCGGCGAAGCGGTCGAGCTTTGCGTCTGCATCGGCCTGCAGATGGAGCGTGGGTGCGTTGAAGTTTTCGATGCTGCCGGAGGCGCGCAACGTGGCGCCCAGGGCGTCGAGATTCAGACCCAGGATTTTCACGTCTTTTGCGCCGAGGTCGAGGGTGGTTTGGAGGCGATCGATCTGATAGGCCTGGCCGCCATAGGTGAGATCGACAGGCGAGAGATTCTGGGCCGAGATGGTATGCCGGTTCGTGAGGCGGTGGCCATCGACGTTCATCTGCCATTGGGGGATGAAGAGCTTGGTTCCAGCCCGGCGGTCTTCGTAGCGGAAGGAGGCTTCGCGAATGCTCAAGTACTCGATGAGGATCGAGGGGGACGAGGACGAGCTTCCTTCGCTCGATAGCACCGGCAGATTGGAGTGGCCGCTGGTATCGATGAGCAGGTAGATTTCGGGCTTGGTGAGCGCTGCATTCTGGACGACAATTTTGCCGCGAATCAAATCGAGGAGCGAGGCGTCGAGATCGATCGCTGCGAGCTTGAGCAAGGGCGGCATGTCGGCCTTGGGGGTGACCACGACTTCCCTCAGCCGCGCACGGAGACTCAGCAGATTGTAGTCGAAGCCTGTTGCATGGAAGGTGATGCCTTGCTTGGCGAGGACCCGTTGCAACTCAGCGAGAGCGAAACGCTTGACGGGGGGAGTGTGCAACACCGCGATTCCCGCGATGATGAATCCCCCCAGGGAGAGCGCCGCGATGCGGAAATACCGAAGTTTCAAATGGTGGAATCCTTATCGAGCTGATTTCAAGAAAGAACGGACTTTGGCAGCGTTCGGATTGTCAGGCTCAAGGCGTAGGAACTCATTGAAGTGAGTGATCATCTTGTCGGGCCGCTTTTGATTACTGTATGCGAGGCCGAGGTAATAGTGGGCCATCGCGTTGTCGTTATTGGCGCGTAGCGACTCCTCGAGCGGCGGGATGGCTTCCTTAAATTTCTTCTGCGAGGCGAGCAGCGCCCCGCGGGCATAAGCGAGATCGGCCGGGTCAGCGGACTTATTGGCCGCTTCGTTGATGGAGGCTTCGGCTTCATTCGTTTGCCGTGCTTCGATTTGTGCGGAAGCAAGCGCAATGCGAGCAGCGCCACTGTCGCCGTTGATCTGGACCGCATGCTTCAAGCGGTTGATGGCTTCGTCATTTTTGCCAAGGTGGGAGAGCGCGATTCCCAGGGCGCGATTTGCTTCCGCGTTGTCCGGCTCCGCCTGTACGACCGAGCGTAGCTCGGCCTCGGCTGCCTTGTAGTTTCGTTCTTCGAGGAGTTGGCGTCCCCGTTCGAGACTTGCGGCCTGGAGTGCGATGCTGCTGAGGATTGCAATCTGTAATATTTTGGAAAACATACGTTCGTTCTTCTCATTGTGGACCCGGATTGTCAGGTCAGTGTTACGAATTGGGAGACTCCGGAAACACATAGTAGCGTTTCGTGGTCGGTTGGATGATGATCAAGCAGATTGGGATGGAAATTCTAGCGGAATGGAATCGCGTCGAGGCGACACGCCTGGGAGCGGCGCTGGCATTTTATAGCATGCTTTCCATTGCGCCCCTGCTAGTGGTGGCGATTGCGGTGGCCGGAGCGATTCTGGGGGAATCTGCGGTGCGCGGAGAGTTGTCGCATCAGATGCAGGAGCTGATCGGCGCCAAGGGGGCGGCGGCAATCGAGGAGTTGATCAGCAGCAGTGCACGGCAGAACACGGAAGGATTGTTTGCCTCGGCGCTGAGTTTTCTGATGTTGTTGTGGGCCGCGGGATCGGTGGTGAGCGAGCTGCGAAGCAGCCTCAATAAGATCTGGGGGCGGGATGGCGAGGATACGTTCAAGGGCTTTGTTTTGGGGCGGACCTATGCTCTGGCGCTGGTGCTGGGCGCTGGATTTCTTCTGCTGTTGTCCTTGCTGGCGAGCGCGGTATTGGCGGCCTTGTCGAAGCATCTGAGTGTGGCGGTGGGCGGGCTGACTCCGGTGCTGGAGCTTTGGAATTTTGTGTCTTCCCTGGTGCTTGGGACGATCCTGTTTGCCTTGATTATCCGAGGCATTCCGGGAGTGGATGTGTCCTGGCGCGATACCATGCCGGGGGCCTTTTTGACGGCGGTGTTATTTACCTTTGGGAAGTATCTGATCGGGTTGTATCTGGGGCGGGCGGGGATTGATTCGACTTATGGAGCCGCGGGCTCGTTGGTGATTTTTTTGCTTTGGGTTTATTATGCGTCACAGATTTTGTATTTGGGGGCGATTGTGACCAAGATCTGGGTGCAGCATCATGCACCCAGACCGGTGCTGGTGGCGGGCTAGCGGGGGAGGCCTGCGATGTCGGTGCGGAACTTGTAAAGTGTTTTCCCAGCGGTGACGTAGAGGGTCTTGCGGTCGGGACCGCCGAAGGTGTTGTTGGTGATGGTGTCCTCGGGGACCGGGATGAACTTGAGGAGCTTGCCGCTGGGGGAGATGACGTAGACGCCGCATTGGGTGTCGAGGGTTTCGCTGGTGCCGCGGGTGCGGTGGAGTCCGGCGGAGGCGTAGAGGTTGCCCGCGGTATCGATGCTCATGCCGTCGGCGCTGCGGCCCTGGTGGAAGTTGTAATGGACCCGCATGTTGGAGAGCTTGCCCTCGGGACTGAGATCGTAGGCGCGGATGAGACGGGCGCCGCCTGCGGCGCCGTTCGCCTCGATGAGATAGAGAATCTTGTCGTCGGGAGAAACCTGGATGCCGTTTGGCTTCTGGATGTCTGGCGCGGCGAGGAGGCGGGAGACTTTGCCGGGCGCATCGATGCGATAGACAGCGACGCCGCCCATGTCGGTGAAGTAGAGCCGTCCCTTGCCATCGATGGTGACATCGTTCGGGCTGACGAAGGGCTTGCCTTCGAAGTTGTCGGCGAGGATCTCGAGCTTGCCGGTTTTGAGATCGGTACGGGTGACGCGGGGTGTGCCTTGGACGTGATTGCCGTGGAGGGACCAGTCGGCTCCTTCGCAGGCGATGAGACGGTCCTGGGGATCGACGAGCAGACCGTTGGCGACGTTGCTGTTTTCGCGGTAAGTGCTGAGCGTGCCGTTGGGGGAGAGTTTCAAGATGCGGCGAGACATCAACTCGCTGAAATAGATGTTGCCCTGGCTGTCGGCTGTTGGACCTTCGGTGAAAGCGACGGTAGTGGCGATCTCGACGTCTTGTGCCGATAGGACAGTTAGCAGCGAAGCTAGGATAATGAATCTCATTGGGTGCAATCATAACAGCGGAAATTGAATACCGGCAGCGATTGGAAGCACGGCGCCAGGCCTTTGCGGAGAGCGATGCGCAGCATCGGCGCTGGGGGGACTTTCGGCTCTTTGTGCTGGCGGCGCTGCTGGTGCTGGTCTATTGGCGCTTGTGGTGGGGCGTTCTGTTCTGTGTGCTATTGCTCTTCGCTCTTGGGGTGAAGATGCAGGCTCTCGAAGATGCCCGGAGCCGCTGGCGGCGGACGATCGAATTCTACGAGACGGGCCTCGAGCGCCTGGCGGGACGGTGGGCGGGCAAAGGACTGACGGGCGAGGCGTTTCTGCCTGCCGAACATCTGTATGCCCGGGATCTCGATCTGTTTGGCATCGGGAGTTTGTTTGAACTGCTGTGCCGGGCGCGGACACGGATGGGCCAAAGCAAGCTCGCGCAGTGGTTGCTGGGGCCGGCGCCTTTCGGCGTTGTCGTCGCGCGGCAGGAGGCGGTGCGGGAGCTCAGTGACCGGCTCGATCTGCGGGAGGATCTAGCCGTAATTGTGGGGGGCAATGCGGCGGAAGTGAATTCAGAAGCCCTGGCCGCCTGGGGCGAGGCTCCGGGCATTCTCGTGGTGGGCCACTTGCGTCCGCTCTTCTGGCTGCTCTCGATTCTGGGCCTGCTGGCGATTGCGGCGTTCGTGGCGCTGCTTGTGGGGGTTCCATTGCCTGGGCTGCGGATCTTTGCGCTGGCGATGGTTGTGATTTGCGGGAGTGTCTTTTTGCGTTACCGGGCGCAGAGTACCGCTGTGCTCGAAGGGGCGGAACATGCGGTGCATGAGCTAGCGTTGTTGTCGGCGGTGTTGCGGCGTTTTGAATCGGAGAACTTTGTGGCTCCGGAGTTGTTGGCCTTGCAGCGGGAGATGCAGGTGGAGGGGGAGCCTCCTTCGGTACGGATTGCGCAGTTGCGGCGCTGGATGGATCTGGCTGATTCCCGCGACCATGTGTTGCTCAAGGCGGCGGGCCCGGTGATCTTGTGGGATCTGCATTTGGCGATTGGTCTTGAGGCGTGGCGCGAGAAGTCTGGACCGGCGCTCCGGCGCTGGATGGACGCCGTGGCGGAGATGGAAGCGCTGGTGTCCTTTGCCGGGTATCGCTATGAGAATGAATCGGATGTGTTTCCGGAATTGGTGGCAGAGGGCGTTTGTTTGGAGGGCGTTGGGATGTCGCATCCGCTGATGCCGCGGACCCAGGCGGTGGCGAATGATTTGCGTCTGGGCGAGCCGTTGCAGGCCCTGGTGGTGAGCGGGTCGAATATGTCCGGCAAGAGTACTCTCATGCGGACTGTGGGCGTGAATGTGGTGCTGGCGCAGGCCGGTGGCGTGGTGCGGGCGACGAGTCTGCGGCTGACGTCGCTGCAGGTGGGCGCTTCGATCCAGACCCATGATTCGCTCGCGGCAAACACCTCGCGCTTCTATGCCGAGATTCTGCGGCTGCGAGATATTTTGCAGCAGGCCGGGGAAGGGCCGGTGCTGTTTTTGATCGATGAAGTGCTGAGCGGGACGAATTCACATGACAGGCGGATTGGCGCGGAGGCGATTCTACGTGGCCTGGTGCAGCGCGGGGCGATCGGGTTGACGAGTACGCACGATCTGGCGCTGACGCGGATTGTCGAGGAGCTGGGCGGGACGGGGGGGAATGTCCACTTTGAAGATCAACTAGTGGACGGAGTGATGCGTTTCGACTACAAAATGCGGGAGGGCGTGGTGACGCATAGCAACGCAATTGCGCTGATGCGGGCGGTAGGGCTGGAAGTCTAGACGTTCTAAGTTATTTATTCAAAATAAAAATCGTCGCTTCGCAGAAACAAGTTGTGAAGATTTTGCAACACTTTCTTGCCTTGTCGAATCAATCCCTATAAAATTGATCGACATGATGTACTTTTCGCCGCGAACCCGGTTTCGCGGGTCCCTGGGTCTATTTTTATTCCTTGCTACTTTGCCTGCGGGCAGTGCGCAGATTGTTTCTTCCAACCTGACCGGACGCGTTGTAGACGCCTCCGGAACCGCTGTTTCCGACGTCAAAATTCTTGCGACCAGTGAGAGTACTGGAATCGCCCGCCAAACGACCAGCGATGCTTCTGGTCTTTACACCATTCCGCAATTGCCGCCGGGGAGCTTTCGCGTGACGGCTTCGGCTGCCGGTTTCAAACAGTTTGTTTCAAGCGGCCTGCAGCTCCAGGTAGACCAGACTGCCCGCCTCGACATTCGCCTTCAGATTGGCGAAGTGAGTGAATCGATCGAAGTGACGGGAAGCGCGAGCCTGGTGGCGAGCGAAACCTCTTCGATCGGGCAGGTGGTGGATCAGAAGAGCGTGGTCGGCCTGCCGCTGAACGGCCGCAACTTCTTGCAACTGGCGACGATGTCGCCCGGTGTCGCCCCTGCCTATAACAGCCGCAGCGCGACGATTACCAACCAGTCGGGCCGCTCCGATCTGGCGGTTCACGTCTCGGGTGGCCGTGGCGACAGCAACAGCTTTCTGATCGATGGTGTTGAGACGCGCAGCACCTGGTTCAATTCGCCGAGTGTTGTGTTGAGTGTCGATGCAGTGCAGGAGTTCAAGATCGATCGCAACCTGTTCTCGGCGGAATACGGGCAGGGCAGTGGTCTGGTGAGCCTGGTGAGCCGCTCGGGCGGCAATGAATTGCATGGGTCGGCGTATGAGTTCTTGCGCAACGATAAGCTCGATGCGGCGAATTACTTCGACAACTACTTTGGCAACGGGAAGGCTCCGTTCCGGCAGAATCAGTTTGGCGCGACGGCCGGTGGCGCGATCCTGCCGAACAAGTTGTTCTTCTTTGGAAGCTGGGAAGGGCTGCGCAGCCGCCGGAGCAATACGCTGACCGCCCTGGTGCCGACGCAGAACCAACTGAATGGCGATCTGAGCGGTCTGGTGTCGACCAAAGGCGCGATCCTCGATCCTTTGAGCGGAGTGCCGTTCCCGAACAACCAGATTCCGGCGAGCCGCATTTCTGCTGTGACGCGCGCCTTCTCGAAGTACACGCCGGTGGCGAACGCGAATGCAGGCGGACGAAACTTTGTCACGACCAAGAGTACGAATCGCGATGACAACCAGTACGGGGGCCGCATCGACTACCAGCTTGGAGAACGCGACACGATCTTTGGCCGCTACACGGACTACGACTCGTCGCTGATCCGTCCTGGGACCGGCGCCCTGTCGGGCAGCGTGTTTCCCTATGCGGGCCGCAATCTCGTTGTCCAGCACACGCATATCTTTTCGCCGACCGTGTTGAACGTGTTCAAGTTCGGCTATACCAAGGCGGACGTTTATAACCGTTGGGAGGGTAGCTCAAACAGCATCGCCAATCAGATCGGCATCAACCTGAAGCAGGTACCGGAAGAGTATGGCTTGCCGAATGTTTCGCTCGCCAGCGGCTTCTATGCCGGCGGTGGCGCGACGATCAATCAGGGTGGCCATGACAACCTGTTCCAGTTCAGTGATACGGTGAACCTCACCCGTGGGCGTCACAACCTGAAGTTTGGCGGCGACTTGCGCCTGATCCACTTTGATTTGCGTCTGGGCCTCAGTAACAACGGCGCCTTCACCTTTGATGGCCGCTATACGGGCAATCCGGTTTCAGACTTTTTGCTCGGCAATCCTTCGGCCATGAATGCGCAGTTGGGACTGGGAGTGGGACGCTTCCGCTCGAACTCGATCAATCTGTTTATCGCCGATGATTACAAGATCACTTCGCGTCTGACGCTGAACTTGGGCCTGCGCTACGAATACGATCAGCCCTTTGTCGAAAAAGATGGCCGTGAAGGCTACTTCGATACCTCGAAGGGCCAGTTTGTGGTGGGGATCTCGAAGGCGCAGTCGCCGATTGCACGTGATATTCCGGGTGTGGTCTACAACCCGAATCTCCGTCCGGGCATCTGGACTCCCGATCGCAACAACTTTGCTCCCCGCCTTGGCTTTGGCTACCGATTGACGGACCGGACGGCGATTCGCGGCGGTTACGGCTTCTTCTACTCGAAGACTCAGGGCAACGAACTGCAGTTCAAGATCAATGCGCCGCCGCTGATCTTTGCCGCTGCGATGACGGGCAATGTGGGCACGCCGAATCTGAGCTGGGATCGCGATGCGTTTCCTGATCCTGCGTCCGCGAATTTCCCGGTGGGTGCGCTTGCTCCCTTCGCCATCGATCCCAGTGATCGCACGCCTTACATCCAGCAATGGAATCTCAGCATCAATCAGCAACTGGCGAAGGACTGGCTGTTTGAAGCCGCTTATGTCGGCAGCAAGGGCACCAAGCTCGCTGAACGCGTGAACATCAATCAGGCCCGGCTGCCTGCCGATCCTGCGAACATCACGCCGATCAACGATCGCCGTCCTTATGCCGGCTTTGGCGACATTCTGTCGGCAAATTTCCAGGAGAACTCGAGCTACAACGCACTGCAGAGCCGCATCGAACGCCGCTTTGCCAGTGGCTTCAGCTTCCTCGGGTCCTACACCTGGTCACACTCGATTGATACCGCTTCGCGCGGGTCTGGCGGATCGTGGCACCAGAGTGCCTATAACGTGCGTGGCGATCGTGGCAACTCCGATTTCGATATGCGCCATCGCCTGGCGCTGAGTGGCATCTATAACTTGCCCTTTGGCAAGGGACGTCAGTTCCTGTCCAATGCCAGCGGCTTGACGGAGCGCGTTGTCAGTGGCTGGTCCGTGGCTTCGATCGCCAGCTTCAACACGGGAAATTACTTCTCGGTGACGGTGGCCGGGGACCGCGCGAATGTTGGTGGTTATGCTTTCCAGCGGGCGAATACTTCCTGCGCGGGCAATCTCGATCGCTCGAGCCGGACCATCGATCGCTACTTCAACACGAGTTGCTTTTCGACCACACCGCTCGGCACCTTTGGGAACTCCGGGCGCAACATTGTCGAGATTCCGGGGACGAACAACCTCGACATCTCGTTGCTGAAGGATACGAAGCTCTCTGAGCGGATCAACTTGCAGTTCCGTGCCGAGGCCTTCAATGCGCTGAACCACGCACAGTTCGGCCAACCCGATCTGAATGCGAACAGCGCCTTGATCGGTCAGATTCGCACCGCGCGCGATGCCCGCATTGGGCAGTTGGCGTTGAAATTACTCTGGTAGGGCAGCATGCAGAGACGTAACTTTCTCACGACACTGGCCGGGGCGGCAGTACAGGGGGCGGCGGCAACGCCGTCCCGCCCCAATTTCGTATTCATCCTGATGGACGATCTGGGTTGGGCCGACCTGAGCTGCTATGGCAGCCGTTATTATGAGACGCCACATCTGGACCGGCTGGCCAAGGAGGGCGTTCGCTTTACCAATGCCTATGCGGCGGCGCCGGTTTGTTCGCCCACCCGGGCGAGCATCATGGCGGGCAAGTATCCGGCTCGCCTGGGGGTGACGAATTATTTGCCGGGCGGGCATCCGACGCCTTACTCCAAGCTGATCGGCGCGCCGACCACGCAGCAACTGGCGCTTGAGGAGACGACGATTCCCGAGGCGTTGGCGCCGCTTGGCTACACGTCTGGCCATGTCGGGAAGTGGCATCTGGGCGGGCCTGAGTTCTTCCCGGAGAAGCAGGGCTTCTCGGTGAATATCGGCGGCACCAACAGCGGCATGCCGGCCAGCTTTTTCTATCCGGGCTGGGGCAAGAATCCGCCGATCGTGGGCGAGCCGGGCGAGTATCTCACCGAGCGTCTGACCAAGGAGGCGATTCGCTTTATCGAGGCGAATCAGAAGAATCCCTTCTTCCTCTATCTGCCGCACTATGCGGTCCATGTGCCGATTGAGGCCAAGCAAGAACTGATCGAGAAGTATCGGAAGAAGAAGCCGGGCGCCCTGCAGAACGATCCGATCTACGCGGCCATGATCCAGCATATGGATGAGAGCGTTGGGCAGATTTCGGCGGCGCTGGAGCGGTTGGGTTTGACGAAGAACACGCACCTGATCTTCACTTCGGACAACGGCGGCCTGTCGGCGCCCGAGTGGAAGCTGAAACCGGTGACCTCTAACTCTCCGATGCGTGAAGGGAAGGGGCATCTGTATGAAGGGGGCATTCGCGTGCCGCTGATCGTACGCGGGCCCGGTGTCCAGCGCGGCAAAACGATCGACACGCCGGTGTCGAGCATCGATCATCTGGCGACGCTGGTGGATCTGGCGGGAGGCACGGCTGGAAAGACAGACGGCGTTAGCCTTGCGGCGCTTCTACGCAAAGGGCATTCTCCGGCGCCTCGTGATCACTTCTGGCACTATCCGCATTACAGTAACCAGTTGGGGCGGCCTGCTTCGGCCATCCGGCGCGGTCATCTGAAGCTGATCGAGTTTCATGAGGACAGCCACGCGGAGTTGTATGATCTGCGTTCGGACCCGAGCGAGACGAAGGATCTGAGCCGTGCGCAGCCAGAGACGGTGCGCGAATTGACTGCAAGCTTGCACCAGTGGCGGGATTCGGTGGGAGCGAAAATGCCGACGCCGAATCCCAACTACGACCCAGCCCGCGAGGGCGAGGGCTATTGGTGGAAGACGCGGAGCCGGCCCTAGATCCAGACCTTGGTGACCGCGGTCTCGTTGTCTTTGAGTGCGGAGGGAATCTCACGGGCCGCGAAGCTGTCGAGCTTGGCGAGATGGAAGAGTGGAAGGGGAGCAAAGTCCGGAGTGTCGGGCCAGGGTTGGTAGATCATCACCGCCAGGCCCACCACTTCGGCGCCGTAGCTTTCGACCAGCTTTTTGAGGGCGATCAGCTTGCGGCCGGTGCGTAAGATGTCGTCGACGAGCAGGATCTTGTCGCCGGGTTTGGGCTCGACAAATTGACGGAAGCGCTGGGGTTGGCGTTCGACGTCTTCTTCGGCCCAATAGATCTGGCGCGCCCCGAGCGCTTCGACAATGCCATAGGCGACGGGCAAGCCGCCGGTGGCGGGGGCGACGATCGAGAGGTTGGGAATCATGGCCCGCAGCTCCGTGTTCGACCGGATCTTGCGGCTGAGCGCCACGCTGAGGACTTTTGCGTGGTGATAGTCCATCATCGCCAGCGCAACCTGCAGGTATTCGTTGGTGTAGCTCCCGTCGGGGTAGACGAAATGCCCCTGGCGCAGGGCTCCTGTCTTGCGCAGCAGGTCAACGACTTCTTCTTGAGTGGGTAGCAGTTGCATCTTCTAATTGGCTCCTCGGCCGAGTAGAACCAGGGGGATGGTTCGGATCAAGATACGGCTGTCCAGGGACAGCGACCAGTTATCGATATATTGCATGTCCAGGCGCATGACGGTGTCGACGTCGAGATGGTCGCGCCCTTCGACGGCCCAGATGCAGGTGAGTCCAGGACGCATGCGGAGACGCCGCCGTTGCCAGCGCTCATAGTTTTCCACCTCATCGGGCGTGGCGGGGCGGGGGCCGACGAGGGACATGTCGCCCTTGAGCACGTTCCAGAGCTGGGGCAACTCGTCGATCGAGAACTTACGCAGCCAGCGTCCGACACCGGTGAGGCGCGGATCGTTGGGGATTTTGAAGTTCAGCTTTTTGACGTTCAGGTGGGCGTACTGTTCCTTCAGCGCTTCGGCATTGACGACCATCGAGCGGAACTTATAGAGACGGAAACGGCGGCCATTGAGGCCACAGCGGGTTTGCCGGAAGAGAATGGGGCCCTTGGAACTGAGGCGAATCGCAATCGCCGAGAGGACGAGGATGGGAGAGACGGCCAGCAGCGCTAGGGCGGCGACGAGGAAGTCGACGATGCGCTTGGCGAAAAGCTTGATTTCGTCGTGCGGGGTGGCGCTGAAAGTGAGTAGATGGGTGGGGCCCAGGCGGTCGAGGAAGACGTCGGAATTGACGTGGGGGAAAAAGTCGACGCTGAGGCGGGTGCGGACGCCTTCTTCGTCGCACTCGAGAAAGAGCTCTTCGAGTCCACTCAGGCGCTCCGGGGGGACGGCAAAGAGAACTTCGTCGACGATGTGGTCGCGGATTTTGCCGCGCACCTCGTCGGGATGATTGACGATACCCAGCAGGTTGGTGCCGCTGGAGGCGTTGGTGCGAAGTTGGCGGGCGAGTTCTTCGGCGGCAGGCCCTTCTCCAAAAACCAGCACATAGTGTTGCCCGCCAAATTCACGCCGGATGAGGCCGACGAGAGAGCCGGCGTTCCAGCGGAACAGGAGCAGGAAGAGGAACTGCGTGGCGATGAAGAGCAGCAGGAAGCCGCGGCTGAGGTCGAGGCGCAGCGTGTATTCAAAGAGAATGAGCGTGATCGCATTGAAGGCGGCCTGCTTCAGCGTTTCGCGGAAGATGACATAGGGATTGGCGCCGTCGAGACGGTCGTAAACCTGCACCCAAAGGCAGAAAATTACGCTCGACAGGGCGGCGATGCCGAAGAGCAGCATCTTCAGCGGCGTATTGAGATAGAAGTCGCGCGTGAGTGGGAGGAGGCTTCGGAGGAGATAGGCCGCTTCGAACGCCAAGGCGGTAAGAAGGACATCCGAGAGCGCAAACAGAACACGGCTTTTTCGATGATGTCGGCTATACACGCATTTGCACCGTGCAGATTCAGGGTATCACTGGCTATATGCGGACGGAGAGCCCGTCGGCCAGAGTATTGCGATAAGCACGCCAGGCGGGGATGAGTCCGGCGATGAGAGCTGCGCCGAGCACGATGGCGAGGTAGATCGCGTGCTGCATCTCGAAGCCCTGCCAGCGGAGGTAGAGGCCGAAGCGGTTCTCGACGATGCCTTGCAGCAGGGCGATGCTCCCGATCATCATGCCGACGCCGAGCGCGCAACCGGCTCCGGCGAGGAGGAGGCTTTCGAGCAAAAAGAGGCTGAGGATTTTGATTGGGCCTGCGCCGAGGGCGCGGAGGATCGCCATTTCGCGGCGGCGCTCGTTGAGCGTTGTGTAGATGGCGACGAGCATGCCCATCAGGCCAACCAGCACGACGAAGCCTCCGACAATTTCAAGCGCGATTTCGGCGAAGCGGACGGTGGACCAGAGTTCGTTCAGCGTGACGCCAGGGATGATGGCGGTGAGCGGTTCGGGCTTGTAGGTGTTGATCTCGCGCTGGAGGAAGAGGGTGTCGCGGCGGCTTTTGGCGGCCACCAAGAAGGAGGTAAGGGCAGTGGACTCCGGCGTGTCTTCGTGGATGTGTTCGATGCCGCCGAGCGAGACGTAGATGGCGCGATCGATTGGCGTGGCAGTGCGGGCGAGAATGCCGACGACGGTGAAGGGCTGCTCTTCGTGGTCCATGATGCCTGAGGCACCGAGCCCGTGGGTGAGCGTGATGCGGGTGCCGAGGGCGTAGTGCAACTGCGCGGCGACGTCGCTGCCGAGCGCGGCTTCGTGTTCGCCGGTGGCGGGGTGGCCTTCGGCCATGACGACTTGGCCTGTGCGGCGGAAGCGGTAGTGGGTGTAGAAGTTCTGATCGGTGCCAACGACGCGGAAGCTCTTGTGGCTGTCGCCGAGCGAGTAGGGGATGGTCCAGAGGACGCCCGGGTGGTGGGCCCATTCCTCATAGGTCTTCTGGCTGATGCCGTTGCTGACCGAGCCGATGCGGAAGACGGTCGAGAGGAGCAGTTGCAGCGAGCCGCCACGGGCGCCGACGATCAGATCGGTGCCGGAGATGGTGGAGGAGAAGCTTTCGCGGGCGCTGGTGCGCAGCGCCTCCACGCCGAGCAGTAGGGCGACGCTGAGCGCGATGGAGAAGACGGTGAGCAGGGTGGTGACCCGGCGGTTGCGCAGGGATTGCCAGGCGAGGGAGAGCAGCAGCATCAGGCGCCTCTCCGTTGGGCGGCGAGGTTCAGCTCGGGGAGACTCTGGCGGCGGTCAAAGAGGTTGGCGATTGATTGGTCGTGGCTGACGAAGAGCAGCGCCGAGCCGGCGAGGCTGCATTGCGAGCGGAGCAGTTGGAGGAAGCTTTCGCGGTGCGCGGTGTCGAGGGCGGAGGTGGGTTCGTCGGCAATGACGAGGGCGGGGGTGCCGATGAGGGCGCGGGCGGCGGCAACGCGTTGTTGCTGGCCGACGGAGAGTTCGAGGACGCCGCGGTCGAGGAGGCCTTCGATGTCGAGCGCGGCTGCGAGACGGCGGCAGGCGGCCTCGGGAGCCTCTTTGTCGCGCCGGGCCTTGTGCAGGCGACAGGGCAGCAGGATGTTGTCGCGCACGCTGAGATAGGGAATCAGGTTGAACATCTGGAAGATGTAGCCAATGTTTGCGCCACGCCAGGCATCGCGCTGGGCGCCGCTGCACTGGCTGAGGGTGTTGCCGAGCACCTGAACGTCACCTGTGCCTTTGAGTACTCCGGCGATGATGCCGAGCAGGGTGGTTTTGCCACAGCCGCTCGGGCCGTGCAGGAAACAGGATTCGCCGTTGTTCAGCTCAAAACGGGGGATGTCGAGCACATTGGGACGGTCCTTGCCATAGGCAAAGCGGAGGCCGTTGATGTCAATTGCTTTTGTAGGGGAGGACATTGGCGACTTGCATCTGGAAGGACACCGCGCCGTAGGGGCTGTTGGTTTTGGCGATATTGAACTTGCCCTCGAACCACTGCGGCACGTACATATCAATTTTGGCCTTCTTGCGGTTGTTCATCCGGCAGTAGACGATTTGATTCGGCGGCGGAGGCGGCGTGTGGATGCAGCCTCCGGCAATCGGGACGATCAGGTATTCGTTTGCTTCTTCGAGGTCGTCATTTTCGAGCGGCACCATGTAGCCAGCGATGCGGATGGTGGCGTTGTCGATTTTCTTCAGGTCGGCGGTGGCCTCCCCGGTGCTGATGTCGAGGCCGCGGAGCTGACGCCACTGGACGACGTTGGCGGGTTGCGGGTCGGCGAGGAGAAACAGCGCGACGACGGCCAGGAAAATCGACTGCATACCTATTATTAGAGCAGCCGGGCCGCGGGCTTGGCAAAGTAGTTGATGATCATGGTGGCGCCGGCGCGCTTGATGGCGGTGAGGCTTTCGAACATGACGCGTTCGTAGTCGACCCAGCCGTTTTGGACGGCGGCCATGATCATGCTGTACTCACCGGAGACCTGGTAGGCGGCGATGGGGACGTCGAAACGGTTGCGGGCTGCGGCAATGATGTCGAGGTAGGCGAGGGCGGGTTTGACGATGATCATGTCGGCGCCTTCCTCGAGGTCGAGCTCGATTTCGCGCATCGCTTCGCGGGCATTGGGCGGGTCCATCTGGTAGCTGCGGCGGTCGCCGAACTGGGGAGTGCTTTCGGCAGCTTCGCGGAAGGGACCGTAGAAACCACTGGCGTATTTGGCGGCGTAGGACATGATCGGGACCAGGGGATGGCCAGCTTGGTCGAGGGCGCTTCGGATGGCCGCAACGCGGCCGTCCATCATGTCGCTGGGGGCGACGATGTCGGCTCCGGCGGCGGCGTGCGAGACGGCGGAGCGGGCCAGCCAGTCGAGGGTGACGTCGTTGTCGACATCGTTATCGACAATGTGACCGCAGTGGCCGTGCGAGGTGTATTCGCAGTTGCAGACGTCGGTGATGACGAGGAGGTCGGGGACGGCAGCTTTGATTGCGCGGACGCCTTGCTGGACGATGCCGTCGGGGTCATAGGCGCCGGAGGCGAACTCGTCCTTGGTTTCGGGGATGCCGAAGAGGATGACGCCGCCCAAGCCGAGCGATTTTGCCTCTTCGCATTGCTTGACGGCCTGATCGACGGAAAGCTGCGCGATGCCGGGCATGCTCGAGATGGGCTTGACCTGGCCTTCGCCCGGGATGAGGAAGAGCGGCTCGATGAAGTTTTCGGGCTGGAGCTGGGTTTCACGGGTGAGGCGGCGGAGCGATTCGGTGCGGCGCAGGCGGCGGGGGCGGTGAATGGGGAAGGGCATCGGCTTATTTCCATTTTACGAGGCCGGGCGACCTCCACGAATGGCTAGAAACTGCAACCGCTCCAGACCTGCGAGAATCTAGACAAGCAGGGATCCATTTCAGTGAAGTCTTCGATTGCCGTAGATCGTGTTGCCAAGACTTATCGCGGGGCTAGCGAGTTGACCATCTTTGCCGATATGAGCTTTGTGGTCAACCCTGGGGAACGTGTTGCGCTCATCGGCGAATCCGGTGCGGGCAAATCTACGTTATTGCATCTGTTGGGGGGGCTCGATCATCCAACAACGGGCGCGATTCACTTTGGCGAGACGGACATCACCAAACTCACGGCGCGGGAACTGGCAAGCTTCCGGAATCGGGAAATGGGTTTTGTGTGGCAGGTACAATCCCTGCTGCCCGAGTTTACGGCGATCGAGAATGTCATGATGCCGCTACTGGTGCGCGGTGAGACTCCGGAGCAGGCGCGTCCGGCCGCTGCGACGATGCTAGAGGAGGTTGGGCTGGCGGCCCGGCTGGAGCACCGGGCAGGCGAGTTGTCTGGGGGAGAGCAGCAACGGGTGGTTCTAGCCCGGGCGCTGGTGGGCAAGCCGAAGTATCTTCTTGCCGATGAGCCGACCGGCAATCTGGATGAGCGGACGGCGGGCCAGATTCTCGATTTACTGGAACGCCTACAGGAAGTCCATCAGTTGACGAGCGTGATCGTGACGCACAGTCCGGCATTGGCTGCGCGCTGCGATCGCACCTTGCGATTGGCCAAAGGTGGCCTGGTTGAAGTAGCAGTTACAATGGAGGCAAATAGCCATGTTTGAGCGTTATACAGAGAAGGCACGGCGCGTCATTTTCTTCGCTCGCTACGAAGCGAGCCAATTTGGCAGTCCGTATATTGAAACCGAGCATTTGTTGCTGGGCCTTTTGCGGGAAGACAAGGCTTTGGCCAACCGCTTCCTGCGCTCACAAGCCGCCATTGAATCTATCCGGAAGCAGATCGAAGCTCACACGACGATCCGCGAGAAGGTGTCGACTTCGGTGGATTTACCGTTGAGCCACGAGTGCAAGCGTGTGCTGGCTTACGGTGCAGAAGAGGCGGAGCGTCTCAATCACAAGCACATCGGCACAGAACATCTGTTGTTGGGGATCTTGCGGGAAGAGAAGTGCTACGCCGCCGAACTGCTGCATGAGCGGGGCTTGCGGCTATCGCAGGTGCGGGAAGAGATTGCCCGCAGTTCGAGCGAGAAGGTCACCCAGAATCGCAGTAAAGAATCGAGCCTGCTGAACGAGTTTTCGCGCGATCTGACGCAGGCCGCACTCGATGGCAGCCTCGATCCGCTGATCGGGCGCGACCATGAGCTGGACCGCGTGATCCAGATTCTGTGCCGCCGCACGAAGAATAATCCGGTGCTGATTGGCGAACCGGGCGTGGGTAAGACCGCGATTGTCGAAGGTCTGGCCCAGCGCATTGCCGACGGCGAGGTGCCGAGCTTCTTGGCGGATAAGCGCATTCTGTCGCTTGACCTTTCGCTGATTGTGGCCGGTACGAAGTATCGCGGCCAGTTTGAAGAGCGCCTGAAGACGATCATGAAGGAGTTGATGGAGAATCAGAACGCCATCATCTTCATCGATGAGTTGCACACGCTGGTGGGCGCGGGCTCGGCGGAGGGTTCGCTCGATGCGGCGAATATCCTGAAGCCGGCGCTGTCGCGTGGCGAGATCCAGTGCATTGGCGCAACGACGCCGGGTGAGTATCGGAAGTCGATTGAGAAGGACCGTTCGCTGGAGCGGCGCTTCCAGGCCGTGAAGGTTCCGCCTCCGGGCGAGAGCGATGCGATCCAGATCCTGATGGGCGTCAAGGAACGCTACGAGAAGTTCCACGCGGTTGCCTATACGGACGATTCGATCGAGACGGCTGTCTATGCGTCGAACCGCTTTATTCCAGACCGCTTTCTGCCAGACAAGGCCATCGATTTGATCGATGAGGCGGGGGCGCGCGTGAAGCTGCGCCAGACGACGCTGCCGCCGGACATTGCCGATATCCAGAAGCGCATCAAGTTCATCGTGCACCGCATGGAGAATGCGATTGCGAACCATGAGTTTGAGAAGGCGCGTTTCTATAGCGACGAAGAGCGCAAGGAACGCGAGAATCTGCGGCTGTTGCGCGAGAAGTACAATCTCGACGACACCTCGACCGGCGTGGTGACCAAGGACGATATCGAAGATGTCGTGGCCCGCTGGACCGGCGTACCGATGACCTCGATCAAGGAAGAAGAAGTCTCGAAGCTGATTCGCATTGAGGAAGAACTCCACAAGCGCGTGATCAGCCAGGAGAAGGCGATCAGCGCACTGGCGCGGGCGATTCGCCGCTCGCGTGCGGGCTTGAAATCGCCGAAGCGCCCGGCGGGCAGCTTCCTGTTCCTGGGGCCGACGGGTGTCGGTAAGACGGAAGTCGCCAGAGCCTTGGCCGAGTTCCTGTTTGGCAGTGAGAAGTCGCTGATCCGCTTCGATATGTCGGAGTTCATGGAGAAGCATTCGGTGTCGAAGCTGATCGGCTCGCCTCCCGGCTATGTTGGCTATGAGGAAGGTGGTCAGTTGACGGAGCGCGTGAAGCGCAATCCGTATTCGATCATCCTGCTCGACGAAATTGAGAAAGCGCATCCGGATGTGTTCAACATCCTGTTGCAGGTGTTTGAAGACGGCCAGTTGACCGATGGATTGGGCAACACGATCGACTTCAAGAACACGATCATCATCATGACGTCGAACCTGGGTGCGCGCTTCCTCGACAAGAAGAAGGGCATCGGTTTCGATGCACCGCTCGAGAAAGGCATGGCTCCGAAGGTGGAAGACCAGGTGATGGGCGAAGTGAAACGCGCCTTCAATCCGGAATTCCTGAACCGCCTGGACGAGGTGATTCTGTTCACGTCGCTGGTGGATGAGGACCTGCTGCAGATCGTGCATTTGCTGGTGGAACAGATCAATCTGAATCTGGTGGCCAAGCAGATCAAGATTCGCCTGACGGCCGATGCGGCCAAGTACATCCTGGAGAAGACGCTGGTGGATCGCAGCTACGGCGCGCGTCCGTTGCGCCGGGCCCTGCAGAAGTACATCGAGGATCCGCTTTCCGAAGCGCTGATCCAAGGGACGCTGCCGCGGCCGAGCGATCTCGAAGTCTATCTCAGCGACACAGGGCTCTTTGTCCGGCCGGTTCACGAGCCGGAAGAGGCTCTGGTTGGGGTGGGCGGCGGAGTGGCCGTCGAACACGAAGGTACGCCGCTCTACACTTTCTAGAGTGAGTGACATCCAATAAGAGAGCCTCCCTTCGGGGAGGCTCTCTTGTGTTTGGCCCTCTGACTCGATCAGCGGGCCGGATATCAGTTGTCATTCGGTCGAATTTAGGGCTTCGACTTGATGAAGAAGGGATGCTCGGTAGTTGGGTTCACCTCACGATGACCAGGCCCTGCCGGATGATCAGGGGATACTATCGTCACCGTGAGGTAATAGGCATTCTCGTTTGGTTCGAAGGCGAGTAAATACGATATTGCCGGAATGCCAGCCTTCGATGCCAGAAGAGACAATGATTCTGCGAGCGACAAATCATTTATAGACACTGAAGTGGGAGTTGGCATCTCGGAATTGAACGGATTCATCAACAACTTCACTTCGCGTCCTGCCACTTTAGACATCGCGTCAGTGATCGCCCGAAACGTTTCATGCATAGGGCGCTCCGCATATGCAATTGTGATATGCCGACTCATAATCGGATCAATTGCCTTCATAACTCCGCTGCGGTCGGACACCCCGCTCGGCACCACTTCAAGCCCATGCTTCCGCTGAATCAGTTTGTACCGCCCGGGCAAGCCTGCATTATGATACGCATTGAGAACCGTTTGGACAAAGATTGCTGGGTCGCCTGTCTTACCTAACCCCGGTAGTGTTACGACTACCGGGATTGGACTAGAAGCGGTCTCATAAACGTCTGAGTAAGAGTTGTAAGCAACCGAGGCGAACGAAGCCGAGGAAGTTTTCGACGTGATATTCCCAACGATTGACCAAGCGTCGAAAGTGATGAAGCCACGCAAATAGTCGTTCGACGCGCCAGCGCCTACGGTAACGGCGCAGCGGACGACCATCCTGAGTCTTGCCCCGGTTGCGCCGATTCGGCGCGATCATTTCGATGCCGTACTCTTCGGCAAGTTTTTCGTCGAGCTTGTCCGAGTCGTAGGCTTTGTCTCCGATGAGCCGCTTGGGCAGGTCGTTGAGGAAGCTTCCGGCCAAAACGTCTTCCACAAGCTGGCACTCGGCTGGCGAAGCGCTGTCGACAGCAACGGCGAGAGGAAGACTGTTACCAGCGGCGATAGCGATGATCTTCGTGCCCTTGCCGCGGCGGGTGGGACCAACGGCGAGGCCCCCTTTTTTGCGCTCGCGAATGTGGCATCGACGAACGCTTCTTCCAGATTCAACTGACCTCGCTCATGTAAGTAGTGGGCCAACACTCTCAGCGTCTCTTCCAGCTTTCCGCTTCGCACCCACTGTTGAAAACGTCGGTGACAGGTCTGGTACGGCGGATATCTTTCCGGCAGTTCACGCCACTGCGCCCCACTCCCTAAAACCCACATCACCCCGTTCAACACGCATCGAGTATCGTGCCACGGCCTGCCACGGTTATCCGCCCGACGCTGCGGGCGCAGCACCGGCTCCACAACTTCCCATTGGTCGTCTTTTAAATCCCATCGTCCGCGCATACACTTCCGCGCAATTCACCAGAGCTCTTCCAGATTCTCATATTCCGCCCGCTTGTGGTTTATGAGACCGCTTCTAGTGCGTGCGATCAGTATCTCACGTAAGCCTGGATGCGAAGTGGGCGTTGTTCTAATGACGTCTGCCGAATTTTCATACGGCGGCTCCTCATAGCTGATTGGAGTACCTGTTGTTTTCTGGATTTCCAGGAGAGCAATCATTAGAGTGCGAGGACCATTGATCGAGACGGTCGCGTCCTGCGCGTACGCCGAGAGTAGTGCCAGTGACATTGTGGCATAGCAACGTAATAAGGTTTTCATAGACAGTGTCTCCTATTTATTTTGAGTAACCCCATTGCGAGTCACCGCAAGGGAAGTTGTCCCGACTTGAACGACGATTGCATTTGCCTTGTAGACTACAGATCCGTTTGACGCACCGTTCACAACGATCTTCATTTCTTGGTGGATAGTTGTTTGGCATGGAAGCAAAGTAGGTATGTTGGTTCTAAACCAATTGATGCTTGCATCAGTCCAACCAATCGAATCCCAGCCCCAAGTATTCTTTTGGTACATGCCGACGTACCCAACATTCCAGACGCCGCCTGCTACCGAAGTGAAAGGTGGTCCCGGATATGAGGAGCCTGCTTTTGTGTGGCAGGTGTCGGTACCCCCACCTGCCACCAGTACTTTCATAGACCTGGCGGCCTTGAAACAGGGTGCTGTTCGGATCGCTCGGTCCCGAAGGATCTCGGGTCAACTCCTGACGAAAATGAGCTTGTGAAGTGTAGTTCGGTACGGTGCTGAAGCCGTCTCCTATCGAAGTTTCACCAATTGGAACAACGTATGCTCGCCAGAAAAGTAGAGAACCGGAATTGCCTGGTCTCGTCCAGGCTCCGGTGCCCCGATCGTTGCTCTTGTTTCCTATTGTGCCGGAATAGGTCATCAATTGCTTTCAGTTAGACCAAACAAAAGAGCCTCCCTTACGGGCGGCTCTTTTGCGTTTTAGGACTAGGCTTTGGGTGCGAAGTAGCCGGGACGGGTGCGGATGATCAGATCCTTGCGGTTTTTGACGCGGATCTGGACGGGGTGCCATTGTCCGTCGGTTTTGATCGGCTCGGGACGGTACAGGAGGTTGTACTGGCTGCGGAGTTCGTTGGCGATGTTCTCGAAGCTCTGGGTGAGGTCGCTGGCCCGGAAGGGGAAGAAGGTCTGGCCGCCGGTGCGCTCGCTGATGTGCTTCAGCACCTTGTCGCCTTCGCTCTGGATGCGGGTGATGTTGGTGGAGATCGTGTAGACGACGACGTCGGCCTTGAGCGCCATCTCAATGGCCTGCTCGCGGGTGCGGATGCTTTGCGTGTCTTCGCCGTCGCTGAGGACGACCATGGCGCGGCGGAACTTGAACAGCGGCTGGTCTTGCATCAGCTTGTCCTTGCAGGCGTAGAAGATGGCATCGAACAAAGCGGTGCCGCCGCCAGGACGCATGTCGCGAATGGTGTTGGAGAGCTTTTCGACGTCGCCGGTGAGGTCGGCCTTGAGCTCCACCTGATTGTCGAAGCTGACGACGATGGCGCGGTCTTCCTTGGGACGCACGACGCTGTTGACGAACTCGACGGCAGCTTCCTGCTGGAAGCGGAAGCGGTCGCGGATGCTGTTGCTGGTGTCGATCAGGATGCCGAGGCGGAGCGGCAGATTGCTTTCTGCGTAGAACTCGAGGATGTTCTGCATCTTCTTTTCCTCTTGCACCTCGAAGTCTTCCTTGTTCAGGTTGATGACGAAGCGGCCCTTGCGGTCTGAGACCGTGAGGAGGAAGTTGACGCGGAATACGTCAAGGATGATGCGGTCGGGATCGGGGTTCTGCGCGAACCCGGCAAGAGGAGCGGCAGCCGCACCCAGGAACAATCGTCGGTTCATTACTAGTCGCTATTGTAAGCTGCGCAACCAGTCCTTGAGTTCGTCGGGTAGAGGCGCTTCGATTTCGATGTGTTCGCCGGTGCTGGGTTGGGTGAAGCCAATGCGCCAGGCGTGGAGGAAAAAGCGGCCGCTTTCGTGGGGTCTGGCGCCGTAGAGGGTGTCGCCAGCAACCTTGTGGCCGAGGCTGCCGAGGTGGACGCGGATCTGGTGGGTGCGGCCGGTATCGATTTTTACCTCGACGAGGGTGTGGCGCTCGTAGCGCTTCATGACCTTCCAGTGGGTGATGGCCTCGCGGCCTTCGTCGCTGTCGGGTTTGCGGATGGCTGTCATGCGGACGGGCTTCCAGGGATCGCGGCCAATGGGGCGGTTGACGGTGCCTTCGTCGCGCTCGATCAGGTTCTCGACGAGGGCGACATAGGTCTTGTCGATCTGGCGTGCGGCAAACTGGTCTTGCAGTTTGCGATGGGATTCGTCGTGCTTGGCGACGAGGATGACGCCGCTGGTGAACTTGTCGAGGCGGTGGACGATGCCGGGGCGCAGGTCGCCGCCGAGCTGGGAGAGGCGGGCAAAGCGGTGCAGCAGCGCGTTGACGAGGGTGCCTTCGGTGGAGCCGGCGCCGGCGTGGACGGTCATGCCCGCTTCTTTGTTGATGGCGACGAGGTCGTTGTCTTCGTAGAGGATGTCGAGGGGGAGATCCTCGGGCTTGGCCTTGAGGGCGCGCAACTCCATTGGCTCGACGTCGATGATTTCGCCGCCCTTGAGGATGTGCGAGGCCTTGCTCGCTTCGCCATTGATTTTGACGCGGCCCTTCTTGATCCACTCTTGCAAGCGGCTGCGGCTGTACTTCGGGAAGAGGGTCTGCAGGTAGATGTCGAGGCGCTGCGGTTCGCCTTCAAAGGTGATCACTAAAACTCGTAGGGCCACTGGGGCTTGGCGGTGACGCCGCCATCGACCGTGAGGGTCTGGCCGGTGACGAATTCGCTTTGGTCGCCTGCGAAGAACAAGACGGCGCGGGCGATGTCGAGAGGCATGCCAATGCGGCCGAGCGGGGTGATGGGTGCCCAGGTGCCGGCGTAGTCGCCTGTCTCGTGCTTGGTGCGCTCGACCTCGGTGGCGCCCGGGGCGACGCAGTTGACGCGGATCTGGTATTTGCCCAGCTCGACGGCGGCAACCTTGGTGAACATTTCGATGCCGCCTTTGGAGGCGGTGTAGTCGACCAGACGGGGGAACGCGAGCTTGTTGCAGCCCGACCCGATGGTCACAATGCTGCCGCCGTGGCCTTTATCGACCATGCGGCGAGCGCCTTCCTGCGTGCAAATGAAGGTGCCGCGCAGGTTTGTGTTCAGGACGCGATCCCAATCCTCAATCTGCAGATCGAGCAGCGGGCTCCAGGTTTGTACGGCGGCGTTGGCGACGACGACGTGGAGGTCTTTGAAGTGCTTGTCAAAGGCGGTGAAGAGACCGCGGGCGCTTTCGGTGTCGCCGACATTGGCCTGGATGGCGACGGCTTTGCGGCCCAGTTCTTCGATCTGAAACACCGTGTCCTGGGCGCCAGCGAGATCCGTATTGTAGTTGACCGCCACATCGAAGCCTGCCCGTGCCAGTTCAATCGCAATGCACTTGCCGATTCCCTTACTCGCTCCTGTGACAATCGCTGCCTTTGCCGTTGTTTCAGCACTCATGGCTCCATTGTAGACGGCGAGGGCGCTATCCTAAGGGAATTCCAACACTTCAGGGGGCTCAACCTTTTTATGAGTTTTCGAGCATTACAGTCGCTTTTTGTGCTGCTTGCATTAAGCGCAGTGATCTTTGCTCAGACTTCTACCACGCAACTCGGAGGCACTGTAACGGACTCTTCCGGCGCAACCGTTCCAGGTGCAGTTGTCAATGCAGTCAATGAAGCGACCGGAGTCAAGTATACACAATCGACTACGGCCGCGGGGCTTTATACTTTTCCTTCCATCCCCGCCGGAAGCTACACATTACATGTCGAAGCTTTGGGCTTTAAAAAATACTCGGTCAGTCAAGTTGTACTTCAGATTAATACTCCCGCATCGGTCAACGCGACACTCGAATTGGGCGGAGCCAATGAGTCCATCGACGTGGTTGCCGGAGCGGAGACCATTCAGACCAATAATGCGGTGATCGGCAACGTTGTCGAGCGCAAAGCGATTGAATCGCTGCCGTTGAATGGCCGCAATCCTCTCAATTTACTCATGTACGAGCCGGGAGTTGTACAGCGTTCGGGGAATCAAGTCAATGTCAATGGTTCGCGCGGCACGGCTGTCAATGTCACGATCGACGGCATTGATGCGAACGAATCCACTTACCCGAATCCAACGAATAATATCTTTCGCATTAACCCGGATAATGTCCAGGAGTTTAAGGTCACAACCTCGAATCCTTCGGCGGAAGAGGGCCGCAACTCGGGGGCCAACATCTCTGTGGCGACGCGCAGCGGCACCAATCAGTTCCATGGCACCGCGTTTGAGTTCTTTCGCAATACAGCGCTGAACGCGAACGAGTTCTTTGCCCGCGCGCAGGGACAGGAGAAGCCGATCATCAAAATGAACCAATACGGCTTCGAACTCGGCGGACCGATCCGGAAGAACAAAACTTTCTTCTTCGGCTCCTGGCAGGGGCAACAGGTGAACTTTGCCGACCCGATCGATAAGGTTTTGGGTTCGACGGTCAACTTGTATTCACCGACTGCTTTGGCCGGGAACTATCGCTATTTTGTGGTGGATCCGCGGTCTCCCTTTCAGTTGAACGGGACGACGATTACACAGAACACCCCGCTCTTGGTGGATCCGAGGAGCGGCGCTCTCGCTCCCGGCGTGCGCAACTGCGCGGCAAACACGGACATTAACTGCGTGGCGAGCTTCAACATTTTCCAGAACGGAGGAATGGATTCGGCGGTTAAGCGTGTGCTGGGCGGCTATCCGGCTCCGAATTCCTATGCTGCCGGCGATGGCCTGAATTTGGGGATTTATAGCTGGAACACACCGTTCAAGATTCGCGGCCCGCAGTATCTGGCGCGCATCGATCATACGATCAATGACCGTCACAATCTCTTTGGCCGTTGGCTGGGCGCCGAGCAGAATACGCTGAATGGCGATCCGCTCAATGGACGCCCGCAAGTGTTGCCGGGCTATCCGGCGCGCGGCGAAGTGTTTCGTCCGGCGCATAACATCGCGATCGGCCTTCGCAGCACGCTCAGCCCACGGCTGGTGAACGAGTTTACTGTCGGCTTTTCGCGCTTCAACTTCCTGTTTACGCAGGGCGAAGCGAATCCGCTGTTCCCGAACACACCCCGTTTTACTTTCAATAACTCGTCGGTGGACTATACGTCGAATCCGCGCAGTGCCCGTATCGTGAATACGATTCAGTATGTCAATAATCTGACTTACATCAACGGTGCGCATGTGTATAAGTTTGGCGGCAATGTCCGCTTCTATCAGCACAACGATCAGCGCGGCGATGTCGGCGGGACTTCGCTGGTGCCGGTGATTTCTCTTTCGCGTACGATTCGTCCACCGACAGGGATCACACTGCCTGCTTTATCGGGTGCTTCTGCCGCCGGGATCGCTTCGGTAGACTTCAACCGGCTGCAGGGTTCGGTGAATGATCTTCTCGGTATTCCGGCGCAGTTGTCGAATGTCTTTATCGGAGACTTGCGCAGCGATACCTTCCTGCCTTTCCAGACTGGTCCGAAATCGGTGAGTCTGTGGGCGCAGGGCCAGCGGACCAAGCAGTACAACTTCTTCGCGCAAGACGAATGGCGCGCGACGCGTAATCTGAGCATCAGCTATGGCGTGCGTTGGGAGATCAATGCTCCGCCGACCGAAGCGGGCAACCGGGTGTATGTTCCGAACAAGAACATTGACGGGAGCCAAGGGCTGGTCAGCTTTGTGCATGCGGACCGCTGGTATCAGAACTTCAACTGGGGCGCCTTCGCTCCCCGGCTTGGGATCTCCTGGGCTCCGGGCGGCTCCAACAAGATGGTGGTGCGTGCGGGATACTCGCAGGCCTTCGACCCAATTAACACGTTCCAGGCCACCTCGATCGCGACAGCGGTTCCTGGGCAGACCTTCTCTTGTGTGGCGACTGTGGGCGGCGCGAGCACTCCCGGTTGCGGCTCGGTACCCGATCTGCGTCTGGGGGATGGCTTCCCTAACGCGCTGAGTGTTCCAACGGCAAAGCCGAGCAGCCAGCTCACTCCGAGCATCAGCACCTACAACGTGGCCCCGGCGGCTCGTGTCTTTGATCAGAATCTGAAGTTACCCACCGTCCACATGTGGAATCTGACCATCCAGCGGGAGATCGGCAAGGGCTATGTCGGAAGCATCGGTTATGTCGGACGTCGCGGGACGCGCCTGTATCGCAGCTATGATGCGAACCAGGTGAATGCGGAGCCGATTCTGCCGAGTTTTCTTGCGATGCAGAAGAATCTGTCGATCAGTGGTTGCCGCGCCGATGGCACGATGGCAAGCGGGTCTCCCTGCATCGGGGCAAGCGCCGTTCCTCTGATCCAACAGGGCATCATCACGAGCGCTTTTGCCAACTCAGCTACGAGCGCTTCGGAGTTGTCGATCACGCAGAATGCTGCCGGTTCGATGGCAAACCGCATCGAACAGACGACCAACGCGGCGCGTCTGCGGCCGAACCAGCAGTTCTGGCAGGCGCTGTATCTTGATAACGGCGCCGATTCGATCTATCACTCCTTCCAAGCGACCTTCCGCAAGCGCTTTGATGCCGCTGGCGTATTGCTGGGCGGCTCCTACACGCTGTCGAAATCGATCGATAACCTTTCGATTGATCCGGTGGCAGTATCGGCGGGTGGCGGCTTGACCTCAACCAATGCGCGTACGCCAGCCGATAGCCGCAACTACGATAACGAACGGGGCCGCTCGGACTTCGATCAGCGCCACGTCATCAACATGAGTGGCATCTATGAGCTGCCGTTGGGCAAAGGCAAGATGTTGCTTGGGAATGCGGGCCGCGTGACGCAACTGGTGGCCGGGGGATGGAGCCTGAACGCGATCTTTACCTACCAGTCCGGTGAGCCGTTCACGGTTCGTTCCGGTGTGCTGACGGCGAATGCCACGTCGCAGAGCCGCGCGGCTCTGGCGCCGGGGGTGACCTCTTACCCGCAAGCCAAGTTGCAGAATAAGTCTGGTGTTCTTGGTCCGGTGATGTTCGCCAATGCTTCGCAGTTTGTGGTTCCGGGGCCGGGAGAACTGGGAATCGGACGCAATGTTTTCCAGGGGCCGCAGTATTGGAATCTTGACCTTGGTTTGTCGAAAGGCTTCATCGTCAATGAGCGCGTGAAGCTGACCTTCCGGGCAGAGGCTTTCAATGCTCTGAACCATCCGAACTTCCGCAATCCGCGGGATGCTTCGACGGGAACTCCGGCGATCAATTCGACGCTCTTCGGTCAGACCTGCTGCGTAACGATGTCGACGGCAAGTTCGTCGACGACAAATCAGAACGGCGAAAGCTGGCGCGTGATCCAGTTGGCGCTGAAGCTGAACTTCTAGTTCCGTCTGCAGCCCAAGCAAGACAGCCACTCCGTGAGGGGTGGCTGTTTTTGTTTTGCCGTTGATCGCGAGTTATCCTCTAACGACCTGGCTTTGCTTTCGTATCCACCTCGGTGCTCCCGCCAACATAAACGCACGCGTCGGCCATTTGGCCGAGAGTAAGCGTGCTGCCCTTGAATACGCTCCTGCAGCCGCCCGGGCCGCGGCAGGTGGTCACCGTGCGGCCAAGAAACTCTTCAGCGGTGAAGTCCCGGTAGGGCAGGCGTTGGAGAGGCACAAGTACCGGACGCACCTGCGTCTTCAAGGCACGGTCGAACTTTTGATAGTCAGGATCAAGGTCCACTTTGACGGCCGGCGGACGATCGAGAGCACCCACTGGAATCACCACGAAGGTTCGACCGGGATAGTCGATATCCAGCATCCTCGCGATACCGATGTCGTCGCCCATGCTGGAAAGGTAATCCTTGGTCAGGTTCCGATAGAAGTGCGCGGCACCATAAACAACCAAGGCTTTCCCATGCTTCTGAAGCACCTGTTCCTTCAGGATGGAGACGGCGGCGGTTTCCCGGCTACGGGTATCTCCTGGGCCGGGGTCCCCCCCGAAGACGCGAACTTGCGCATCGCCAGGCAGCTTCGAATTGACGTCGCGGACGGCGGTCAAGAAGTCCAGGTAAACCGGCGAGCCGCAGAATCCGTTGGCCGCCTGGGTTGTGGTCTTCCAGACCTGCGCCAGTTGGGCCAGGGAGATGTTCTCACCCCGAATATAACGGTCCAGAGTCGACTGCTCGGAAGTACTGCCGCACTCGATCACGATCGACCGCACCTTCCTCGCGAAGGCGGGACTGCGAACCATAGCGATTCGCAGATCGGAATCCAGTTTCCGCTGGTGTGCCTCGCCTAAGGCGACAATGTCGGCTTGATCGAAGGCGGCAACCAGTGTCCGGGCAATCCCGTCAATTCCTGCGGATTCGTCGGGTAGCTGCACCGTTTGCAGTGGGCTCTTGGTCGACTGCGCATGACTATTTGTAAGGCCGAGTGTAAGGAGGGCGGCTACTGTGACGACCATCCTTATCTTTGCGGCAACTGATCTGAATGACATGGAAACGTCCACAGGTTTTTAGTTTAGACGGAGGAAAGTCACGATGAAAAAATCTTACGGTTTTCTCAGCTACCGCGTTCTAGAGCTGGCCCTCTGTCACTTACTCGGCAAATCGTGAGCCTTTTCCGCGCTGTTCGAGTGGGCTTCCGAACACATCCATCCCTACACAAACACCAATAGAAAAGGGGGAGGCCTTCAAGGCCTCCCCCTTTGTTTCCACGTAGCGTCGACCTAGCGACCGGCCCAAGCGAGCCCGTCTGCGGACTTACCCGCGTCGATCAGCTTCTCCACTTTCCAATCGGAAGTGCGGATGGCCGCGACCTTGCCGCTGACGTCGCAGGACACGTAGGCATACTTACCGTCAGGACGTACTACCGCCATCTGCGGAATCGAGGGCAGGTCAATGGTCTTGGTGACCTTCATCTGCGCCAGGTCGACAATGGCGACCTGGTTTGCCTTGGGTACCGCAACCACCAGGAACTTGCCATCGGGGGTTGGCGCGGTGCCGTAGCCTGATTCGGGCAGCGTGATCCATTTAGTCACCTTGTTGGTTGCTGTATCGATCACGGCCAGGCGCGGCGTGGTCTGGTCTGCGGTGAAGACGTACTTGTCGTCGACCGAGATCGAGATGCGCTGCGTGTTGGTCGATATCGGAATCGTCGTGATCAGCTTGCGCGAGATCGTGTCGAGTACCGAAACCGTCCCCGGACCGACGTTGGCCGTGTAGCCGCGCTTGCCGTTGTTGGACAAGGCGAGCATGTGCGATTCCTTCTGTCCGGTGGGGATGGTGCCGACGATTTTCAGTGTTTTAGGGTCGATCACCGAGATCGTATTTTCATTCTCGGTGGTGACGTAGAGCAGACCGTCCTTGGGGCCGATGATCGGGCAATGCGGCCGCAGGCCCTTGCCGAAATCGAGATTGCCGACGATCTTGCGCGTGGCAATGTCGACGACGATCATGTTCTTGCCGTCGGTGCCAGGCTTGCCGACGCCGGAGTTGCCGTAGATGGGCACATAGGCGAACTTACCGTCGGGTGAGGCGATCACCTCATGGCCCGTGATGCCGTTTTCGGCGACGGTGGCCACTTGCTTGCCGGCGGCGGGGTCGATGATGCCGAGAGTCTGGTCGCCCTTGTTGGCCACCAGCAGCACGCCTCCTTCCGGAGGCGCGGAGAATGCGGCGGAACTGAGCAGGCTCAGTGCGAGGGCGGTGTGACGAAGAGCTTTCATAAATCGATGGCCTTAGGCGAAGCGGAAGTGAATGGTGTGATCAAAGGGCGAGAAACCCGTCAGGTAAATGGTTGGGCCCGGGATCTTGGGATCAATATACCGGATGTTCGAGGTCCAATGATGCGCGGTGGCTCCTGGGCTGATCTTGAGGACATCGTTGCCCACACGGTAAGTGGCTTCCTGGCCCGCGATGAGGTAGGAATCGGGCGGAGCGTTGGGGACCGGCGTGACGCCTTCGAGTTTGCCGCCTTCGCGGAGCGCGATCTCAATGGTGATCGGTACCTTGGCCGTGCCAGAGCTGCGGATGCGCAGGTCGTAGCCGCCTTCGGCTTCGGTGAGATAGGCGCTTTGCTCAAAGGTGGAGATCTCGGTGCGGGGCCTCTGCTTCTGCGTCGAATCCCACATTTCGCTGTCGATCTTGCGCGTCGGCGTGAAGGGCTGGTAGTAAGGGCCTTCCAGCTTCTGCGACATGAAGATGCCTTCCTTGGTGACCTTGAAGTCCTGCGGCTTGAACTGGGCCTTGCCGAAGAAGGCGCTGATGAAGCGGACGGCGGTGACGGCGATCTCCCCCTTGTTCATGTTCATGATGCGGCTGCCGCCGTTGTAGAACACCGTTGCTGCCTGGTTGCCGCGGCGGATGCGCGTGACGTGGTTGTGCGTGAAATCCTTGCGGTAGTTGGTGGGGACGGGCGCGGTGGCCAGCGGTTTGAGGAACTCGGGACGCAGGATGGCGTGGCTGAGCGAGAGTCCGGTCTCGCGGTACTGGGCGGCGAGACCGCCGAAGACGGGGTTCTTGTCGCGAATCGCCATCACTTGCAGCGGGAAGTAGTAGCCGGCTGGAGTGGCGCGGGTGAACTGGTCCTGGCGGCGGGAGAAGTCGGTGACAATCTCGCCGTTGGGGTTGATCATGTACAGCAGCGAGTTCAAATTCGCGCGGACGTGCTCAAAGAGTTCCGGACGGTTGTGATACTCGGCGACGTGGATGAGCGCGGAGTCGACGATGGTATTGTAGGTGCCCATCGAGCGTTCCGTGTATTGGCCATCCTCATCGATGTCGATGCCTTCGGCGAGCCACTGGTCGATGCGCTTGGTATAGGCCGCATTGGGGAGGCTCTGATTGGCGAGGGCAAGTGCGCCGCAGAGGACCCAACGGTGATTGGGAGTATGAATGCCGCCGACGGCGAGGCCGTCCGAGGCGGATTTTACGAAGGGCTCGACGACTGAGTAGACTTCGCGATCGCCCATTTTCTTCGCCACCATGAGGCCTTGGGCCGCAGCTTGGACGGCGAAGGCGGTGTCGGGCGGCGAATTGAAATTCGTGTCGAGATTGTTGATGTATCCGGCAGGACTTTGGTCGCGCTTCAGCCCGGCGGCGGCCAGCTTCAGGCGGCTCATCACTTCTGCGTTGCGATAGTACTTGCTCTTGGGGTGGACCAGCGCGGCGGTGACAAAGTCGAGCATGCTGGCCATGCTGATGACGACGGGAACGCCGTAAACATTGAGGAGCATGCCTTGCCAGGGACTGGCCGGGTCTGTAATTTGATTCTTCAGCAGGGACTCGATGCCTTTTGCACTGCGGTCGAGTACGAGTTGCATCAGTTTGTCGTCTGTTGTTTGCGTGGTGCTTTGCGCGGCCAGGGGGGCGGCCCCTAGCGTGAGAAGGGCATTACGTCTATTCATTCGGAGTCTACACACTAGGCTACACCGCGGATGAAGATTCTCTTATCCTGTCTCGGCGTGATATCTTGATGGGTCCGGCACCCTAGTTATGCTCCAAACTCTCGTTTTTCTTGCGGCGATGCAGGCCGCTGACCTCAATACGTTGGCCAATATCAAGCCCAGGATGCAGAGCCATGTCGATCGCGGCGGGATCAGCGGGACGGTAACCCTGGTGCTCGAAAAGGGGCAACCCGTTCATTTTGAGACAACTGGCCTGGCCGATATCGAAAACAAGAAGCCGATGCGCAAGGATTCGATTTTCCAGATCATGTCGATGACCAAGCCGCTGACCGGAGTGGCCGCGATGATGATGGTGGAGGAAGGCAAGCTGAATCTGAATGATCCGGTGGCGAAGTATCTGCCGGAATTTGCCGACAAACCGGGCGTGCTGGTGCGCCACCTCATGACGCATACCTCCGGGATGGCTGCCGACCCGCCGGGCGAGCGCAAGGAATGGCAGTACTCGATGAAAACGACGCTTGCCGATGCGGTGAAGTTCTATGCGACGGTGCCCTTGCTGCAGGAGCCGGGCACGAAGTGGGTGTACTCGAACATGGCGCTTGCTACGCTCGGCCGGCTGGTGGAGGTACGGAGTGGCATGAAGTACGAAGACTTTGTGGCCAAGCGTCTGCTGCAGCCGCTGGGGATGAAAGACAGCTTTTACTTCCCGCCTGCTGACAAGAAGGATCGCATTGTCGTGAACTATTGCTCGAAGGAAGGCAAGTTGTCTCCCTGCCCGCATACGACGCTGGGTGGCGATTCGCGCGAGATGAGGGCCGGCGCGACCTATTCTGCCCCGGAATTTGGTCTGTACTCGACGGCCGAGGACTTGTCGCACTTCTACCAGATGATGCTGAATGGCGGCGTCTGGGGTGGCAAGCGGCTGCTGTCGAAGGCGAGTATCCATGCGATGACCATTGTCCAGACGGGCGATCTGAAGGCCGGGCACAATCCGGGCACCGGATTCGGACTCACCTGGGAAGTGGTGCGGGATCCGGCTGGAGCGGCGATGCTGTGGTCCGAGGGGACTTTCGGACATGGCGGTGCTTTCGGGACGCATGGCTGGGTCGATCCCAGCAAAGGACTGGTGGGAGTGTTTCTGGTGCAGGGCGGATCGGGCGCTAGCGAGGCGAAAGCGAATTTCATTGCGATGAGTTCCGCCTCGGCGAATTAAAAGCGAAGAATCGGCGTTGAAATTCGTACTTTCTTCGCCTATAATGCCGGTATGGCTCTGACCCGTCGTCAAAAAGATCTGCTCGATTTTCTGGCTACTTTTATCGAGAAGAATGGCTATTCGCCCAGCTATGAGGAGATCGCCTCCGGAATGGATCTGACGTCGTTGGCTACGGTGCATAAGCATATCCATTCGCTGGAAACAAAAGGCTATCTGAAGCGCGGCTTCAATCAGAGCCGTTCGTTGGAGATCGCTTCCAAATTTCTTGAAGAACGGCGGAGCTATTCCGGGACGCCGCGTCCGACGGAGCTGGAAGTGCCGCTATTGGGCCGCATTGCCGCCGGGATGCCTGTCGAGAGCGTTTCGAATCCGGAAACCCTTGCGTTTCGCGATTTCATGGGCGATGCGAGCACCTACGCACTAGAAGTGCGTGGCGATTCGATGATCGAAGACCACATCTGCAGCGGCGATTTTGTTCTGGTGGAAAAGGTAAACCAGGTGCGCGATGGCGACATCGTCGTGGCTCTGGTGGATGGCATGGAAACGACGCTGAAGCGTTTCTACCGGGAAGCAGGAGAGGTCATCCGGCTCCAGCCTGCCAATGCGACGATGGAGCCGATCCGTGTTTCCCAGGACAGCGTTCATGTCCAGGGCAGGGTCCTCGCCGTGCTTCGGAAATACTAGGCCTGCGATAAGCTATCTTAGCGGTGGCTTGAAATGATCAGGCAGATCAGATTCCAGGCTACAAGTCCTGCGAAGAAGATGTTGATCTTGAAGAGCAACCGATCCCTGCCCATGCGGAGGCACCAGAATGCGAGCCCCAGCGCCGCGATTTTGATCGCGATCAGCCCACCGATCGGGTTGGGGGCAACAGCCATCGACCAGCGGACCATGGGGTTTGCTTCCGCAACTCCATTGAGTAGAAACGCTGTCGTGCTTAACAGGTCGAGCGCCTGCAAATATGCGAATTGAACGAAGCTTCCGCTCTGGAATAGGGTGTGTGTGGGAACCATTCTCTGGCCGTTTTCCTGATGGAAGAGTAACGAGTTGGCCCCAAGCCGGTCTATGGTACTGGATGGCTTTTTGATGAGGAATACTCCTAGTACGTTTAATTCCTTCCTGCGCTGGGCTGGGGTTGGTTTGGTGGTGTTGATCTCCGTGGTGTTCTACAGCGCGATGGCGATTGTGTTCCACAAAAACACCCTGGTCAACGATTTTCTGGGCTTTTATGCGGCAGGGGCGCAGTTGAATGCGGGGGATGGCGCCCGTCTGCATGATCACCGGGTCCAAAAGGAGTACCAGGAGAAGGTACAACCAGCGATGACGGTTGTGGTTCCCTTTCCCCGGCCACGCTATTATGCCGAGATCTTCCGGCCGCTCGCGAAGTTCCCGGAGGAACAGGCTTTGTGGATCTGGCAGGGAGTGCAGATTCTGGGCCTGCTGGGCACCTGGTGGCTGCTGGTGCTGCGCTACCAAGCTGAGATCCTCATGCTGACCGCGTTCTTCTTTCCGCTGCCCGCGGGTATTGCCCATGGCCAGGACACCGGATGGATGACCTTTCTGGCCGCTCTGAGCGTGTATTTGTACCAGAGCGGCTATGCGTTTTGGTCGGGAGCTATCCTGGCACTCTGTCTGGCCAAGTGGCATCTTTTGCTCCTGGTACCGGTGGCTATGGTACTTGGCAGGCAGTGGGCGCTGCTCCAGGGCTTTCTAGGGGTGTCGGTGCTGACGCTTGGCTTGGATTTTGCTCTCGATGGTGTGGCCGGGTGGGAGAGCTACATTGCACTGCTCCGGCGGCAGGATCTGGATCGAATGACTCCCGGGCTCACCCTGATGCCGAATCTGCAGGGTTTATTTGCCAATCTGGGAATCGGATCGTTGTGGTGGGTGGGATTGATCTTTGTCTTGGGGTGCTTTGCCGTCTGTGCCTTGCGCCTGCCTTGGCCCAAGGCCCTGTTAGCGGCACAACTCGGCGCGATTCTTGCCGTGCCACATTCATTCCAGTATGATCTGGCGTTTACGCTGTTTCCGTTGGTGGTTTTGCTGAGCGAGGGTGCGACGGGAGCAGTGAAATGGGCCGGATTCCTGTTACTGGTGCCGCCTCTTTACTTATCGACCGCATTTCCGCCGCCCTGGGCTGGGATTCTGGCTTTGATCCCCGTGGTGCTCCTCACCGGGATGGCGATGCAAAGCGCGGCCGGGCTGCTACAAAGGAAAAGGGCCCAAGCCGCAGCTTGAGCCCTTCCCGGTAAATTTTGTTGTGAAGTGGTGGACTAGGAAGCCGAGCCAGTGTTGGCAGCGCCGGACATCGTGCTCGCAACCTTGCTGAAGATCGTGCTGATGCTGGTGGCCACGTTCGGCATAATCGCACCGGCTGCAACCGCGACGAAACCCGCCATGAGAGCGTATTCGATCAGGTCCTGGCCCTTGGTGTCCTTGATGATGCGGAGGTTCCACACCAGATTCTTAAGTTTGTTCATTTTGTTTGTCTCCTCTCCAATTGTGCGGCGCCGTAGCACCACATGACCGAGAGTAACGTTACTTGAGTTCTGCACCAATCCAAGGAACACCCTAGATGAGGAACTAGGTAATACTCATTTTAGGGCTAAGGCCTGCGTTCAAAGAACCCTGCCGGTAACCTTCCAAATCGAGAGTAACGTAATGAAAACCAAGGGACTTAAAGATCTTTGTCAGCGCCTCGGCACAAGATCGGTTGAGGGCGAGGTCCAATTCCTCAGGAGAAATTTCAATCCGTACTAACGATTCATGGTACCGGACCCGGAATTGCCGGAAGCCTAAGGCTTTTACCTGTTCCTCTCCCTGCTCAATTACCTGAATTCGTTCGGGGGTGACTGCGGTGCCGTAGGGGATTCTGGAGCTGAGGCAGGCGGCGGCGGGACGGTCCCAGGTCTCGAGGCCCGCCAAGCGTGAAAGCTCGCGGATTTCGGCTTTGCTCATGCCTGCATCGACCAGCGGCGATTTCACCTGGTGGAGTTTGGCGGCGCTCTGGCCGGGCCGGTAGTCGCCCAAGTCATCGACATTGACGCCGTAGACGATGTGCTCAAAACCGCGCTGGGTGGCAATTTGATCCATCACACGAAAGAGCTCGTCTTTGCAGTGGAAGCAACGATCGGGATTGTTGGCCACGTAGTCCGGGTTTTCAAACTCGCTGGTGGGAATCATTTCGTGCCGGATGCCGTGCGCCTGAGCGAAGGCGACGGCGTCCCGTTTGTGTGATTCGGGGATCGACGGGGAGTCCGCGGTGATCGCGACGGCTTCCTCTCCGAGCGCAATCTTTGCAGCCCAGGCGAGATAGGCGGAATCCGTTCCACCGGAGTACGCGATGAGAACCCGCTTCATGTCCCGCAACAGCGCGACCAGATGCTGCTCTTTGGGGAGCAGTTGCTCGGGGTCCAACTTCTTTTTGCTCTCCAGGGTGCCTGCGATCGCCACCAGACTTGCCATGCCCCTATTATATGGGGCCAAGCTGTGCTAATTTCTGAATTTGGTATTGCCTATGTTGGCGCTTGCCTAATCGGAACTCTATTTCGATATTTTTCATCCAACGCAGACCCCTCGCGTGAGGTTGATCACGCACAAAGGCAATTTCCAATGAATCTCGAATCAATTGGCTGGCAGGACCATTTTGCACGGCAAATGGACGCCAGCGACCGATTTACTCCTGGCCGCGTTGCGCAGTCGCAGCGCGATCGTTATCTGGTCTGGACCGAGGCGGGCGCAGTGCAGGCCACCATCAGCGGCACTCTACGCCAACAAAGCGATCCTTTATGGCCGATCACCGGCGATTGGGTTCTTTTGAGCGAAGGCAATTCGATTCTCCGCGTACTCGAGCGCAAGAGTCTGATTGCGCGGAAAGATCCGGGGGGCGGCTTAAGGCCACAGATTCTGGCGACCAACATCGATGTTCTGTTCATCGTGGCGGGCCTCGATCACGACTTCAACCTGCGCCGTCTTGAGCGTTATGTTGTGCTGGCCCGCGAGGGCGGCGTGCGACCGGTCATCCTTCTCAACAAAGCAGACCTTTCTTCTGAAGTAGAAAGCCTGGCGGCCCAGACGCGGGCCGTGGTGGGTGAGATTCCAGTGTTTGCGATGAGTGCGACGGAAGCGAGAGGACTCGACGTGCTCGGGCAGCAGATGGGCACCAACGAGACGGCGGCGATGGTGGGTTCGTCCGGAGCAGGGAAATCGACCATTCTGAACCGGCTTTTGGGAGAGGAGCGGCAGCCGACGCAGAGTGTGCGTGAGTCCGATAGCCGCGGCTTTCATACGACGACTTCCCGGGAATTATTTCAACTGCCACAGGGTTGGCTGCTGATGGATTTACCGGGGATTCGGGAACTGCAGCTTTTGAGCGGGGAGACGGTGGTGGTGGCGACCTTTGAAGACATTCTGGCGGCAGCGGTAGATTGCCGCTTTCGCGATTGCCGCCATGAGGGAGAGCCTGGATGCGCGGTAGTGGATCGGATCGATCCCACGCGCCTCCAGGCCTTCCATAAACTGCGTCACGAGAGCGAGGACCAGGAGCGGGAGTTGATGCTCCAGGCCGCGCTCATCGAGAAGAAGCGGAGTAAGGTACTGCAAAAAGCACTCCGCGATGCTCAGCGGTAGTTGCCGGTGTGGCCAAGCGAATAGCGACCAGGTTGTGGGAAGACGCACAAGCCGTGCGGCCCATTGCCGACCTTGATGCGTTCTGCCAGTTTGCCGGTTGTCGTGTCGAAACCATAAATTTCTTTGTGGTAACGGCCGGAGATCCAGAACATTTTCCCGTCGGCAGAGACCCCGCCCATGTCCGGCGATCCGCCACCAGGAATGATCCAACGGTCGACGAGCTTGCGCGTGGCGAAGTCCATGATCGAGATGGTGCCCTCGCCGCGATTGGTGATGTACAACTGCTTCGCGTCGCGGCTGGGATACAGGCCATGGCAGCCTTTGCCGGTGGGGATAAAGGTGATGAGCTTGAAGGTGTCGCCGTCGACAACGTGCATCCCATGCTTCATCATGTCGGCGATATAGAAAGTGCGTCCGTCGGGGGCGACTCGTGTATCCTGCGGCATCCCGCCACCGGGCAGATCGAGAGTGCCCATCAGTTCGTACTTCACCATGTCGATCTTGACGAGCTGGCCGGAAAACTCGCAGCTGGCAATGAAATAGCGGCCGTCGGCAGAGTAGTCGGCATGGTTGACGCCCTTGCAGGGTACCTTGATGCTCTTGACCAGCTTGAGGGTGTTCGGGTCGCGTAAGTCGATGCGGCGCATGCGCTCGGCCATCACCACCATGTACTTGCCGTCGGGGGTGTAATACATGTTGTAGGGGTCGTCAACGCGATGGATCTTCAGCAGCTTGCCGGTCATCGGGTCAATCTCGGCGAGCGTGTCGTTCAGGTCATTGGTCGCGAAAATCCGCTGCATGTCCCAGGAAGGAACCACATGCTGCGGCTCAACGTTCTTGCCCTTGCCGACGCTGAATTTATTGATGAACTGCTTTTTCGCAGGATCGTAAACCCACACCGTGTTGTCGCGGGTGTGGGGGATATAGATCAGGGAAGGAAAGCGCTTGACGCTTTCCTTCAGCTTTCCGACACTCGTCTCGGAATAGATATTCTTCGGGTCAATCACGGGGGGCATCTGCGCGTATGCCGCGAGCGCCCCCAGAACCACAAGTTGATACAGCATCGAACTAATCCTTCAGCAGGCTACCCTGCGCATCGTCGGGCTGATGTTCGTCAGACTCGGGAATGGCTCCCGCGCTGGCGACCTTATCGCCTTCATTGACATCGACGAGTTTGACGCCCTGAGCGCTACGGCCACTCTGGCGGATCTTCATCGACTCGATGCGAATGATCTGGCCATCCTTGGTGATGATCATCACGTCGGAGTCTTCCTTGATCGGCATAGTGGCGACCACCTTGCCGGTCTTGTTGGTCACCTTCATGTTGATCACGCCCTTGACGGCGCGTCCGGAGTGGCGGTAGTCGGTGAGCTTGGTGCGCTTGCCGAAGCCGTTCTCTGAGATGGCGAGCATGAGCGCTGATTCGTCCACCACTTCGGCGGAGATCAGGTAGTCGTCCTTCTCGAGCTTCATGGCGGTGACGCCGCGCGCCTGACGGCCCATCGAGCGGACTTCTTCTTCACCGAAGCGGGCGGCCATGCCTTCGCGGGAAGCGAGGAAGATCTGGTTCTGACCGTTCGAGATCTTGGCCGAGATCAGTTCGTCGTTTTCGTCGAGAGTGCAGGCAATGATGCCGCGGGCCATCGGGTTGCTGAAGTCTGTCAGCTCGGTACGCTTGATGACGCCATATTTGGTCACCATCACAATGAAGCGGTCCGCGGTGAATTGCTTCACGGGCAGGAAGGCCTTCACTTCTTCGTCTGGCTGCAGATTGATCAGGCCGTTGATGTTCTTGCCCTTGCCGACGGTGCCGGCATCGGGGATGTTGTACACCTTCAACCAATACACACGGCCCTTGGAGGTGAAGATCAACAGGTAATCGTGAGTCGAGGCGATGATCAGATGCTCGACAACGTCTTCGGCGCGGGTGCCCATGCCGATGCGGCCCTTGCCGCCGCGGGTCTGGCGGCGATAGGTGTCGACCGTGGTGCGCTTCAGATAGCCGCCGCGCGTCACGGTGACGGCGACGTCTTCCACCTGCACCAGATCTTCAATATTGATCTCGCCGGTGTCTTCGATAATTTCCGTACGGCGGTCGTCGCCGAAGGTGTCGAGCACTTCCTGGAATTCCTTGACGATCAGGGCGCGCAGTACCTTCTCGCTGCCGAGGATTTCAAGATATTCCGCAATGCGGCGCTGAATTTCAGCGAGCTCATCGAGGATCTTCTGCTGTTCCATGCCGGTGAGGCGCTGGAGTTGCAGTTCGATGATCGCCTGGGCTTGGCGGTCGGAGAACTCAAATTCGGTGATCAGGCCGTCGCGGGCTTCGCGCGGGTTCTTGGCGGCACGGATCAGTTCGATGATGCGGTCGAGGTTGTCGAGCGCCTTCTTGAAGCCGAGCAAGATGTGTTCGCGATCGCGCGCCTTGCGCAGCAAGAAGTCGGTTCTGCGACGGACCACTTCGGCGCGATGCTCGATAAAGTGCTTGAGGATGTCGAGCAGCCCCAGCTCACGCGGCTGGCCATTGACGATGGCGAGCATGATCGCGCCAAAATTCATCTGCATCTGCGTCATCTTGTACAACTGGTTCAGGATGACTTCGGGATGTTCGTTGCGCTTCAGTTCGAGGACAATGCGCATGCCCTCGCGGTCACTCTCGTCGCGGACGTCGGAGATGCCGTCGATCTTCTTCTCATTGACCAGGGCGGCGATATCGGTGATCAGCTTCGCTTTGTTCACCTGGAAGGGGATCTCGGTGATGACAATGCTCTCGCGGTCTTTGCCGAGCTTCTCGGTAAAGGCCTTGGCGCGCATCTTGATGGAGCCGCGGCCGCGCGTGTAGCAGTCGTAGATGCCCTGACGGCCGAGGATGAGGCCGCCGGTGGGGAAGTCCGGCCCGGTGATGAGCTGGAGCATCTCAGGCAGGGTGATCTTCGGGTTGTCCACCATCGCGATCAGGCCCTTCATCACTTCCGTCAGGTTGTGTGGAGGGATGTTGGTGGCCATGCCGACGGCGATGCCCGAGGAACCGTTCAACAGCAGGTTAGGGACGACGGTGGGGAAGTATTCCGGCTCTTGCTCGGTTTCGTCGAAGTTCGGTTTGAAGTCGACGGTTTCCTTATCGAGATCGTCCATCAACTGGCCGGCGATTTTCGAGAGCTTTGCTTCGGTATAACGCATGGCGGCGGGCGGGTCGCCGTCGACCGAGCCAAAGTTGCCTTGGCCGGTGATCAAGGGATAGCGCAAGGAGAAGGGCTGCGCCATGCGGACGAGAGCGTCATAGACGGAGCCTTCGCCGTGCGGGTGGTACTTACCCAAGACGTCGCCACAGACACGCGCGCATTTGCGCGTGGGGCGGTTGAACTGCAGGCCCATCTCGTTCATCGAGAAGAGAATGCGCCGGTGTACAGGCTTCAGTCCGTCGCGGATATCGGGCAGGGCACGCCCGATGATGACGCTCATCGCATAGTCGAGATAAGACCGCTTCATCTCGTCTTCGATGTTGATCGGAATGTGATTCTTCGGGTTTTCGCCTAAAGGCAACTGTGCGGCCGGATCGTTGCCGCCGGGCGGCTTCCCGCCGGGAGTCTGTGGATTTTCCGTATCGTTTGCCAACCCGCTATTTTAGCATTTCAGCCAATGTTTATCAGGGCTTAGCGCCACTGGTTGAGAATGCCGTCCGCCACCGCGATGACGGGCTTGATTGCCTCCAGATCGTGCACGCGCACGATGTAGGCGCCGCTCAGAATTGCTGCCGTCACGCCTGCTGCTCCGGCGAACTCGAGCTCGCGCTCATTGGCCTTCTCCACCAGCAACTTTTTGGTCGGTCCCACCATCACCGGCACGCCGATGCCGCCGAGTACGCTGAGGCGGCCGAGGATCTCGTAGTTCTGTTCCTTGCGCTTGCCAAAGCTCAGGCCCGGATCGATGACCAGCCGGAATTTTTCAATGCCAGCGCGCAGCGCGCGGTGTACGGCGGCGTCCATGTCCTTGGCAATGACGCCGATGACGTCTTTGGCCGGCGGCAGCTTGCCCCAGGTGTTGGGGCGGCCACGCATGTGATTCAGGATCAGGCCCGCGTCGTGGTTCATGATCGTCTTGGCGAGGATCGGCTCCCAGGTGAGGCCGCTGGGATCGTTGATGATCTCGGCGCCCATCTTCAGCACTTCATCGGCAACGGCAGCCTTATAGGTGCTGACGCAGATGGGGACATTCAGCTTGTTCTTGAGGCGCTTCAGGACAGGGAGCAGCCGCTTCAATTCTTCTTCCGCCGGCAGGGGCGTGTCTTCGGCGCGAGTGGGTTCGGCGCCAAGGTCGATGACGTCGGCCCCTTGGGCGTCCAGTTGCAATGCGCGGGCGAGGATGCGCTCCGGATCCTGATTCTTCGTGCCGTCGCTCGAGGGCGACAGAGCGATCGGGGCAACGATAAAGGTCCGCTGGCCAAGCCGCAGCGTGCGCGACTTCAATTTCCAGTCAATGTTCCGTCGAATAATGGCCATACGAAATTCCTAATTTCCAACTGCCAGACGAATCCACCGGTAGCGTTTGCCAACCCGGATTACGAATTCGCCGGCTTCCATCTTTTGTGCCGGGCTGGTAATCGCCTCAAGCGTCACCGAATTGCCGGCTTTTACGGCGCCGCCCTTGATCAGGCGGTCTGCATCGCCGACACTGCTGGCCAAGCCAGCGGCAACGAGGATGCGATTGATGCGCGGGTCGCTTGCCTCAGCATGATTCTCTGGCAGCGGTACGCTTCCCCAGGACTCGGCAACGCGCGTTGCCTCGTTGAGCCCGTGGAAATCGCGCACGATTCTCCAGGCGAGATCTTTCTTTGCGGTCAGCGGGTCGAGTTGCGCGATTTCCTGGAGCGGAAGATCGGTCAACAACTCATAGTAGCGGGGCACCAGCGCGTCCGGCATGTTCATCAGCTTGCGGAACATATCGGTTGGCGGCTCGGTAATGCCGACATAATTTCCCTTGGACTTGGACATCTTCTCGACGCCGTCGAGGCCTTCGAGGATCGGCACGGTCGCGACAATCTGCGGCAACTGCCCGTAGTCCTGCTGGATGGCGCGGCCCACCAGCAGATTGAACTTCTGATCGGTGCCGCCCAACTCGACGTCGCATTGCAAGGCGACCGAATCGTAGGCTTGGGCGAGCGGATAGAGCAACTCGTGGACGCTGATCGGAATGCCGTCTTTGTAGCGCTTGGAGAAGTCGTCGCGCTCGAGCAAGCGGGCGAGCGTGTAATGCGAGGTGAGGCGGATGATCTGCTCGTAGCCGAGTTTTTCGAGCCATTCGCTGTTAAAACGCAGCTCGGTCTTGGCCGGGTCAAGGAGTTTGAAAATCTGCGCCTGGTAGGTTTCGGCGTTCTTGGCTAACTCTTCGCGAGTCATGGGCGGGCGCATTGCGTTGCGTCCTGTGGGGTCGCCGATCAAGCCGGTCATGTCGCCAATCAGGAAGATCACGGTGTGACCCATGTCCTGAAAATGCTTCATTTTCCGGATCAAAACGGTGTGTCCGAGGTGGAGGTCGGGAGCGGTGGGGTCAAAGCCAGCTTTGACGCGCAGGGGGCGTCCCTCCTTCTGGGCCAGCTCCAGCCGGTCCTTCAGGTCTTCTTCTCGGATGATTTCTGCAAAGCCCTTACGCAAGTAAACGAGCTGTTCTTCAATCGAAAGCACTGCTATCAATTGTAGGGGAAGCGTCTCTTCCAGTCGCTGAAATCCATCGTCAGGCCGAGACCGGGCCGGTCAGGCAGTGTGACATGACCCTTTTCGACGAGCGGCAGGGTGCCGCCGGTGAGCTCGTGCAGACGTCTCATATTGTTGCCATCCCACTCGCTCATCAGATAGCTGCGGACTCCTGCCATCGACTGCATGCTTGCCATGTGCCCGATGGGGCCGTACCACATGTGGGGCGCGACTTCGGCGCCGTAGACTTCGGCGAGCGCGGCGATCTTGCGGATTTCGGTGATGCCGCCGCAGTGGATCACATCCGGTTGCACAATCATGGCGCCGCGTGCTTCAAGCAAGTCGCGAAACTGCCAGCGGTTCAGCAAACCCTCGCCACCGGCGAGTGGGACCGGGCTTTGGGCGGCAATCTGGCCGAGGGCGAGATTGCTTTCGCGCCATACCGGCTCTTCGAGGAACATTACCTTCAATGGGGCTACGGCGCGGGCCAGATCGAGGGCCGAGCGCATCGAATAGGTCTCGTACATCTCAAGACAAATGTCGAGCGACATGCTGACCGCCTTGCGGATGGCTTCGATTTCGCTGACCACCTGGCGCAGGCGGGCTTGCTCGGAATCGGCGCGCGGAATCACCCACTTGACCGTGGTCCAGCCCTCGGCGACGGTTTTGCGGGCCAGTTCGGCAATGGTTTCTGGAGTGCGTGGTGACAGATTGGCGCTCCAGTGGCTCCAGTAGACACGCATCGGCTTTTGGTTGTTGCCGCCGAGCAGCCGCCATACGGGAACACCAAGCCGCTTGCCTTCGATGTCCCACAAGGCGATGTCGATGGCGCTGAGTGCGGTCATCAACACGCTGCCATCGCGCCAGCGGTTCTCCTGGTAGTAGAGGCGATTCCAGTGTGCTTCGATGCCAGCCGGGTCGAGGCCTTTCAAGCGCGGCTCGAGCCAGCGGACTGCCTCTTCGGTAATCTGGATGCGGGCAGGCAAGGAGGCTTCTCCGAGGCCGATGATGCCCGCGTCGGTTTTCACTTCGACGAAGAGATATTCGCGGCCATCCATCCGGCAGCGGTGTGTATCGAGGCCTGTGATCTTCACCGGACTGGCGGCAAGAATGGGGCTTGCTATGAATTTCAGTAGGTCCCGGCGTCGCATACGAGATAGTCTATAGGTTTAGGAGAGATTGAACCATGAAGATCTCGGTGAAAGCCGAGTACGCATTGCAGGCGGTATTTGACCTGGCGACACAGCCAGCCGGCGAGCCCATTCGGATTGCCGATATTGCGAAGCGACAGAAAATTCCTCAGAAATTTCTCGAGCTCATCCTGTCGAATCTCAAGCAGGGTGGGTTTGTGGAATCCCGGCGAGGTGCGGACGGCGGCTATATGCTGGCGCGTCCGGCCGCGCAAATTATGGTGGGTGAAGTGATTCGCCACGTTGATGGCCCCAATGACCGGAGGCTCGGCGCCGCTGGTTTTGAGGAGATGTGGCAGCAGGTAGACGAGGCTGTGCAAGCCACGCTCGGCAGTACGAGTTTTCAGCAGCTGGCTGAATCCTGGCAGACGAAACAAAGCCAATACGTAGCAAATTGGGAGATCTAGATCATGCATGTGTTTTCGGATAATTCGCTTTCGATCGGCCGTACGCCGCTCATTCGCCTGAACCGCGTGACGGAGGGTGCGGGCGCGACGGTGCTGGCCAAAATTGAAGGCCGCAACCCCGCCTATAGCGTGAAGTGCCGCATTGGCGCCTCGATGGTGTGGGATGCGGAAGAGAAGGGGCTGCTTGGGCCTGGCAAGGAGTTGGTGGAGCCCACTTCCGGCAACACCGGCATCGCGCTGGCCTTTGTCGCGGCGGCACGCGGCATTCCGATCACGCTCACCATGCCCGAGACGATGTCGATCGAGCGCCGCAAGGTGCTGAAGGCCTTTGGCGCGAAGCTGATTCTTACTCCTGGCCCGGCCGGCATGCGTGGCGCCATTGAAGAAGCCGAGAAGATCAAGGCGAGCGATCCCGATCATTACGTGCTGCTGCAACAGTTCCAGAACCCGGCGAACCCGGCGATCCACTACCGCACAACGGGCCCGGAGATCTGGGAAGACACCGATGGAGGCGTCGATATTTTTGTTGCCGGAGTGGGCACAGGGGGTACGATCAGCGGCGTTGGGAAGTTTTTGAAGGAGCAGTCCAAGAAGACCCTCAATGTTGCCGTAGAGCCTGCGCATAGCCCGGTGATTACCCAGACCCGCAATCATGAGCCGGTGAAGCCGGGGCCGCATAAGATCCAGGGCATTGGCGCGGGCTTTATTCCGGGCACTCTCGATCTGGCGATGGTCGATCAGGTGGAGCAGGTGACGAACGAAGAGTCCGTCGAGATGGCCCGCCGTCTGGCGAAGGAAGAAGGCATCCTTTGTGGCATCTCCTGTGGCGCTGCTGCGGCGGCTGCCGTGCGTCTGGCCAAGCTGCCGGAGCATAAGGGCAAGACGATCGTTGTTGTGCTTCCCGATGCCGGCGAACGCTATCTGACGAGCGTCCTGTTTGAGGGGCTTGTCGACTAGTTTTATGAGTCCAGTGCGCAAGCCCGAGATCATGAGTCCGGCTGGGCACTGGCCGCAACTGCGAGCCGCCGTCGAGGCGGGCGCAGACAGTGTCTACTTCGGTCTGACCCACTTTTCCGCTCGCGCAAAAGTGGGTTTCACCGTGGAAGAATTACCGACCGCAATGGCGGAGCTGCATCGCCGTGGGGTCAAGGGCTACGTGACCTTCAACACGCTCGTTTTTGATACGGAGCTTGCTGAGGCGGCGAAGGCGATCGAGACGATTGCGCGGGCCGGTGTGGACGCAATCATTGTGCAGGATCTGGGCGTCTGCTCGCTGGTGCAACAGATTGCGCCCGATCTCGAGATCCACGGCAGCACACAGATGAGCATCACCAGCGCCGATGGCGTGCGTCTGGCGCAGCGCCTGGGAGCCCGGCGCGTGAATCTGGCGCGGGAGTTGTCGCTGGAAGAGATTGCCAAGATTCGTTCGGAGACCGATTGCGAGCTGGAGATCTTTGTCCACGGGGCGCTTTGCGTTGCTTATTCCGGACAGTGCTTTAGCTCCGAGGCCTGGGGAGGGCGCAGTGCGAATCGCGGGCAGTGTGCGCAGGCTTGCCGCCTGCCGTATGAACTGATGGTCGATGGGGTGGAGACCCCGCTCGGTGATGCGCGTTATCTGCTGAGCCCTGGCGATCTCTATACCCTTGATTGGATTCCGAAGCTGCTGCCCTTGGGCATTGCTTCGCTGAAGATCGAAGGCCGCTACAAGGACGCCGAGTATGTCGCGATCACGACGCAGGCCTATCGCCAGGCACTGGATGAGGCCTGGAAGGGCATCGAGAAGGCGCGCGATCCGATCGAGAAGATTCGTTTGGAACAGGTGTATTCGCGCGGGCTGGGGCCTTTCTTCCTGAGCGGCACAAATCATCAGACGGTGGTGCAGGGCCGTGGCCCGCGGCATCGCGGCGTGTTGATGGGACGGGTGAGCCGCGTAGGCGATCATTCGATTCAGGTGACGGTCAACGACGCGCATGCCGTCGCGCCGTTGAAACTGGGCGATGGCGTGGTGTTGGATGCCGCCGACTGGCGGAGCCCGCAGGAGGCCGAAGAAGGCGGCCGCATCTATGCGCTGCGCCCGCTGGGGGGACGGACGCTCGAGCTGGAATTCGCGAATGGCGCCATTCGCTTTGATCGGATTCGCGTGGGCGATCTACTCTGGCGTTCGCATGATGCCGAGGTGGACCGCTTTGCCCGCCAATGGACGGAACTGAGCAAGCCTCTGCGTAAGCGCAGTGTGGATGTGCGGGTGGAGGCAAAGGTGGGCGAGCCACTCCGCAGTTACTGGAAGTGCGGGCAAGAAGTGCTGGTGGAGTCTGGCGGGCCGCTGGTGCGTGCGCAACAGCAAGGGTTATCGCAGGAGACTTTGGCTGCTCAATTCAGCCGGCTCGGAAACACGATTTTCGAGCTGCGGGAGCTGCAAGCCTCGATTGCAGGCGAGCCCTTTGTTCCCGTCTCGATGCTGAACCAGATGCGGCGTGAGGCAGTGGAGAAGCTGGAAGCCTTCGCCAACGAGCCGGTGGTGCGCCACGTGACTCCTTATCATTTTGTTTCCCCTGTGGCGCCGCCTTTGCCTGCGCAGCAAGCGCAATTGCATCTCCTGATCCGGAGCCCGAAGCAACTCGAGGCCGCCATTGCGGCGCAGCCGGCGAGTATTACGTTGGACTACCTCGATTTATATGGGCTTCGGCCCGCAGTCGAACATGTGCGCGCCAGTGGCGTGCCGGTGCGTGTGGCGAGTCCGCGGGTGTTGAAGCCGGGCGAGGAGAAGATTGCCGACTTCCTGGTGAAGCTCGATTGCCAGATTCTGGTGCGTGCCGCAGGCTTGCTCGATCGCCTCCAGCAACGCCACGTACAGGGATTGATCGGGGACTTCAGCTTGAATGCGGCCAATGCGGTTTCTGCGCGGATGCTGCTCGAAATGGGGCTCGACCGCCTCACGCCGACGCATGATCTCAATGCCGCGCAATTGGTGGAATTGGCCCGTCTGGCGGGGGCGAATCGCATCGAAGTTGTCGCATACCAGCATCTGCCGGTATTCCATACCGAGCATTGCGTATTCTGCCGCTTTCTTTCCGAAGGGACTTCCTATCTCGATTGCGGCCGGCCTTGTGAACACCATGAAGTGACCTTGCGCGATGAGCAGGGGCGGGAGCATCCGCTGGTTGCCGACGTGGGGTGCCGCAATACGGTCTTTGGCGCGGAGGCGCAGTCTGGCGCCGCGCATGTCGCCAATTGGAAGCGGATCGGGATTGCGCACTTCCGTCTGGAATTTGTCCATGAAAGCGCGGAGCAGATCCGGCAGATTGCGGACGGTTTTCGCGACTTACTGGCCAACAAAAGCAGACCCGCTGACCTGGACCGCCTGATTCGACAGGTCCAGCCTGCGGGTCTTACGGAAGGCAGCCTTCACATCCCCAAAAAGGATGCTGTGTTCCAAATTCTTTAGACTTGCGGTCCGGTCAGGATGGGACGCTCGGTTTGCGCATAGTCTGCCCCTGCTTCGCCGCTGCTGGCGATATCGACCGCACCCATCTTCTTGAGAAGGTCTATGGCACGGGTGACCCATTCTGCGTTATCGCAGTGGATGGACATCAGAATCCCACCCTCTTTGACCCGGCCTTCATAACGTTTGACCTCGTACTCCGGGATGCCGGCACCGATGAGCGCTCCTCCGAGGCCGCCCACCGCTGCCCCGGCGCCGACCCCTGCAAGTGCGGCCATGATTGGACCCGCCGCAATGAAAGGACCGACTCCGGGGATCGCCAGGGCGCCAATGCCCACCAGCCATCCCAACACCCCACCCGCCACCGCGCCTGTGGCGCCGGCTGCGGCCGCTGCTTCCGGAGCTTTTGAAGTCTTCTCCGTCCCAATATCTTTGTTCCCAACATTCTCAGGCATCAGGACCGAGATATCGGCGGAACGGAAGCCATGCGCCCGAAGCTGATCGATTGCATTCTCCACACCGACGCGTGTGTGAAAGATCCCATAGACAGATGTATTCTTACTCATTGTGTTCTCCTACCCTTTTTCGAAATTTGTTACTTCGCGATCTCGAGTTCGCTGTTGACCGTGTTCGCGCCCGCGTCTTTCCTGGCGATGGTTTCAACCTTTTCTTTCTCTTCCGCAGATTTCACTCTGCCTCGGAGAGTAACCACTCCACCTTTGGTAATGATCTTGATGTTTTTGGCATCAATCGACATTCCCTCCGTTTTGGTAATTTCACGGCGAATGCTGCGAGTGGTCTCGACATCGGGCTTTTTGTTGCTTTGATCCTGCGCTGTTTGTGCAAAGAGTGGCAAAGCTGCCACAAACGCAAGATGTGCGATGAGTCTACGCATCACTTAAACCTCCAGTGGTTTTCCTGCCGCAACCAGGATGGCTGCGGAGATTTCTGAGAGAATCATGTCGGCCTGCTCCTCCTGCTCCAAGTTCTCTTGCAGAAGATTCGTAACCTCGTCCAAGCCAAGCGTGTAAGAGAGAATATGTGCAGAACTATACGCAGACATCTCCACGTGTTCAATTTGCTGTGCTGCTGCGACCAGGGCCAGATCCTTCACGGATTCGGGCATGGATTCGGCAATAGCGGCTTTCATCCGGAGGATCAATCCGTTCATGGCCAGCGACGAATTTCCTTCGTGACGAAGATTCATGAGCTGCAGAATCGATTCGAGCCGCTCGATTTGTTCCAGCGTGTCCTGCCGGTGCTTGGCAAAGGCAAGCCTGAGTTGATTGTTACAAGCGGCTGATTCCATCCTTCCGAGCAACGGGACGAGTTGTTGCTCGGTACTGTAGAGATCTCGAATTTCAGTGATCAATAAGTCATGGATGGTCTCAATCGCCATTCATCGCCCTCATGTCATCACTTGTTGCAAGTCATCGGCCAAATGAAAAATGTGGCTAAATCACTCTTGCGCAGTAGAAAAAGTTACTAGGTGCTTCCCCGATTCTTACTTTTTCACCCGGCTGGTGGGAATTTTTGGATAGGAGCGGCGTGGAACTGAACGTGCAACGAGAAAGCGCATGAGCCGAATTATTAAAACCATGAACGAACTGCCGCTTGAGGTACGCAAGAAGATGACTGATATGCTCCAGAAAAGTCTTGCGGCCTCAATGGATCTTTATACCCAAGCCAAACAGGCTCACTGGAACGTACGTGGACCGCGCTTCAATACACTCCACTTGCTCTTTGATTCTGTTGCAGAAGCAGTGCTTCCGTTCTCAGATGAAATTGCCGAGCGGGCCGGACAACTGGGGGGCGAAGTCAATGGAACCTTGCGGCAGGCGGCTGCTGCGTCGCCGCTCAAAGAATATCCGCTGGGGATCGCTCATGGGGAAGAACATCTCCATGCGATCGCAACCAGTTTTGCGGCCTACGCCAAGATGATTCACGACAACATCGATGCGGCGGACGACGCCGGGGATAAAACGACCGCGGATTTATTTACAGAGATCAGCCGCGCGGTCGATCTCAAGCTCTGGTTCATTGAATCGCATTTCGAGCTGGATGAAACCGAATCGAAAAGTGAAGAAAAGAAGTCGAAGAAGGTCGCCTGAATTAGGCGCTGATCTGGTGCAGATGCCGGATCAGATCTCCCAGATACCCTTTCATCCGCTCATTGACTCTCGAGGTTTCGAGCGGCAAAAGTGCGATTTTGGCGTGGTAAGGCTTTAGCTTTGCCGCGCCAATTTCCGTCAGCGCGTTGAGCGCTGCAATCGCAATATAGACATCGTTCACCTCGGCATGTGCGGTGCTTAACAGACGCTCAATGGCCGGATCGACGTCCTCTGCGGTGCCGTAGCGGGCCAAGGCTTCGGCCGCCACCATGCGGACACTCAGCGACGGGTCATGCAGGCACATCCGGAGCCCTTCGGCGGCCATCTCAACTGCCGGCAGGCCTTGCCGGAGAAGGCCTAGCGCACACCAGTAGCGCACTCCGCTGTCTCCATCACCAAGATAGGTTCGCAGCACTGCGGGCGAAGGTGGTTGCGGGAGCGTTGCCAGGTCGGCGGCGTTGATCACTCGTGATGCGGCATAGCGAGTCTGGTCTTGCGCCATGGTGAATGGCGCGTCGGCGCGTGACCGCTCATACATCTCATGCTCGGGGAGAAAACCGACATCCCGGATGCGCCGGGCCAGGGAATGTTGCGCGGCACGGAGTCTAGCGAGGGCCTGTTTCTGTTCGGCATTGGGCCGGTAGGCGAGGTTGTGGACCTCATCGCGATCGTTGTCCAGATCGTAGAGCTCTTCGCTCGCTTTGGTCTTCCAGAAGTGACTCTGCTCGTCGGTCGTCTTGCCTGCCTCGAAGGCTTCTTTCCACTTGCGCGTGGTCGGCATCTCGAACATATAGGCCAGATGCTGGCCGTAGATGCGATGCGGCATGTAGTTGCGGATGTAGACATAACGCTTGTCGCGTACGCTACGCACGAGATCGATGCGCTCATCCATGCGGCCCCGGAAGCCGTAGATGTATTCCTGTTCGTCTTCGATCTTGTTCCCGAGAAAGGCAAAGCCCTGGTGATAATCCGGCTTGGGGACGCCCGCCAGGCTGAGCAAGGTTGGGGCGAGATCCACAAAGCTGACCATCCGCTCACTCCACGCTCCTCCTTTGTAATCCTGGGGCGCCAGATGGCGAAAGGCTGCGGGTATGTGAACGATCATCGGTACCTGCAACCCGGAGTTGTAGGGCCAACGTTTGGAGCGTGGCATCCCTGCGCCGTGGTCCGAGTAGAACATTACAATCGTGGTGTCCGCGAGGCCGTCGGCTTGGAGTTCGTCGAGGGTGCGTTGGACCATGCCGTCCATTTCAGCGATGCGGTCGTAGTACTGCGCCCAATCCTGACGGATCTCGGGGAGGTCCGGCAGATAGGCTGGAATCCGGACCTTGCGCGGGTCCTGCTTGCGCTTGTGCGGCCGGGACCGGATCTGGCTTTCATGCGTGATCAGAAAGTTGAACACGCTAAAGAAAGGTTGTTGTCCGCTGCGCTTGCGCCAATGGGCTTGCGGGGAGCTTTCATCCCAGACCTTGCCGCTCAGCGCGAGGTTGTAATCCTCTTTCGCGTTGTTCGATGTGTAGTAGCCTGCTTCGCGTAGCAGTTGCGGAAACATGGCCTGTCCGGGCGCCATCTTGGACAGGCAGCGCATGTTTTCGGAGCCCGTCGCCGTTGGATACATGCCGCTGATGATGGTGGTCCGCGCCGGGGCACAGACTGGGGCGCAGGACCAAACATTCCGGTAACGAAGGCTGCGCGCGGCGAAGCGATCGATGGCGGGAGTCTTCGCTACCGGGTCTCCGTAACAGCCCAGATTCGGGCTCATGTCTTCACAAGTGAGCCAGAGAATATTGGGGCGCGAGGGCGTTTCGGCCTGCGCGAAGGCCCCAGCCGCCGTTCCCAAAAATTCTCTACGCTTCATACACGCTCGATGCGGTTGGTGCCTGCTTCGACGCGGAACTTTGCGCGCGTCTCGATCGCTCCATTCGGTGTACTTACGACCGGTACGACGCGATAGGCGCTTTCCCATGACTTCGCCGTCACGGCGCAACTGACATAGCCGCGCTTGGCGAGGAAGAATTTCAGATGTGGATTGTCTTTCTTAAAGGCGGCTTCGGCTGCCGGAACTTCTACGCCGTCCCCGGACGAAGTGATTGAAGTTCCCACAAATTCGACTCCGACATTGCGGCTCTCGGGCCGGTTGAAGTCCGACTTAATCTCGCTCACCCAACTTGAATGGATATCGCCAGTGATCACCACCGGGTTGTTCGGTTTGGCCTCGTCAAAGAACTTGCACAGGCGTTGGCGGGGGACTTCATAGCCGCTCCACTGGTCCATCGAATACTCCGCGCCATCGCCTTGCTTGACATCCATCTTGGCGAACATCACCTGATTGGCAAGCACGTTCCAGGTTTGCCTCGAAGACTTTAGTTTGTCCATCAGCCATTTCTCCTGGCGGTCGCCAAGCATGGTCTGGGCCGGGCTCAATGCGGCGGCGCATTGGGGTTTGCGGCCATCGCCACAAGGCTGATCGCTGCGGTATTGCCGGGTGTCGAGAACGTGGAAGCGGGCGGTCTTTCCGAAGTCGAGGGTGCGATAGAGGTCGAGGCTGGAACCGCGCGGCAGCGAGGTCTTCCGCAGCGGCATGTTCTCGTAGTAGGCCTGGTAGGCGTTGGAACGGCGTTCGAGAAACTGATCGCGCGGCGCGTTGTCTTCGGCGATATCGTTTGCGTAGTTGTTGTCGACTTCGTGATCGTCCCAGGTGACGATCCAGGGAAACAGCTCATGTGCCTTGCGCAAGTGTTCGTCGCTGCGATAGAGCGCGTAGCGGTTGCGGTAGTCGTTCAGCGACTTGATCTCGGCCGAATTGTGGAGGCGCGGACGGTCTTTCCCTGGCCCACCCTCGTAGATGTAGTCGCCGAGATGGACGATCAGATCCAGATCTTCTTTCGCCATGTGCTGGTAGGCGGTGTAATAGCCGGTTTCGTAGTGCTGGCAACTGGCAAAGGCAAAGCGCAGCGGGTCGTTGCTGCCGGCAGCCGGAGCGGTCCTGGTGCGCCCCACCTTGGTTTCGACACCGCCGCAGCGGAACTGATACCAATACCAATGGCCGGGCTTCAAGCCGCGCACGTCGGCATGCACGGTATGGGCAAACTGCGGCGTCGCCGTTTCTGTGCCGCGCTTGACGATTTTCTTCAGCCCTTCGTCTTCGGCCACGATCCAGTCCACCTGATGACTGTCCTGGCCCATGCCACCGCCGTCGAGCGGATCGAGGGCGAGACGGGTCCAAAGTACGATGCCATCGGCAATCGGGTCGCCGGAGCAGATTCCAAGGGTGAAGGGGTCTTTCTTGAAGCGCGGTGCGCTCCGAAGCGGATTCAAGCTGGCGGCGGCAAGGCTCGCGAGAAACTGGCGGCGAATCATACTCGCCATTATGCGCTGGATGCCTGTTTCAATGCAGTTTCAGAAGGGGCTCCCGCCACAATTGCGACTCCGGCTACCACCAGAATCGCGCCCATCCAGTAGGGGGCTCCGCTTCCAAAGGCGTCGAACACATAGCCGGCAAAGATGGGCCCGACAATGCGGGTGGAACTCAGAATCGATTGGGTCGATCCGAGCACCGTTCCTTGCTCGCTGGCGCCGACACGCCGGGAGACCAGCGCCGTCAGCATCGGGGCGGCCACTCCATTTCCAAATGCCATGACGGCGATTGACGGAAACAACTGCCATTCCTCTTGTGAGAACGAAATCCCGAGTAAGCCAATGGCCGTTCCGATCAGTCCGGTAATGCACAGCGAGAGCGGATTCCAGTGCTTGGGCAGGCGCCTGACGACAACACCTTGCATCAGCACGCTGAGTACTCCGATATAGACGAAGATCCAGGCGTTCTGCTGTGGCCCCATGCCGAATCGTTTCATGGTGAAGAAGGCGAAGTTCGATTGCAGCGCGCTGAAGGCGACATTCACCGCAAAGATGGCGAAGAGGATGGCGCGGATGGAATCGCGCTGCAATGCAGCGGCAATCTGCCGGATCGGGTTCGCGTCGGCGAGCCGCAGCGGTGTCTGGATCCGGCGCTCCACAGGCAGGCTTTCGGGCAGCATAAAGTATCCGAAAATGGCTGCGGCCAGGCATAAGCTTCCGGCGGCATAGGCGGGCATTGCCAGGCTATAGCTGCTGAGAAAGCCGCCAAAGGCGGGTCCGATGATAAAGCCCACCCCGAAGACGGCGCCGATCAGTCCAAAGCGCTTCATGCGATCTTCTGGTGGCGTCACGTCGGCGATATAGGCCTGTGCTGTGGAGATGCTGCCTCCAGTCACGCCTTCGATGACACGCGCCAGCATCAATACCCAGAGCGTGGAGGCCCAGCCGAATAGAAAGTAGCCAAAGGCCGAACCGAGGATATTGGCCAGGATCACCCGACGTCTGCCATAGCGATCGCTGATCGCTCCGAGCAGCGGACTCGAGGTGAATTGTGCAACCGAAAATACGGCACTCAGCAAGCCCACCGTCATGGCGTCGGCCGAGAACCGCTGCGCGTAATAAGGCAGCACTGGAATCAGTACGCCCAACCCTAAAACATCGAGGAAAATGGTGGCGTAAACCAGCGCTAAGGCGCGGTTATTGGCTTTCGTCAGATCAGACACTCTTTCTAGGATGCCAGTTCTTTTTCGAGCAGCCAGAGAATTTCCGCAACACTCCACGCTTGTGCCGGAGTTCCGCCGGGACGATGGGGCGCATCCCCGTCGAAGACCTCGGGAAGCTGGCCCAGGCAACCCCGTCCCATGTGCTGCAACAGCGGCTGCAGCAGGCTACGCAGGCGCTCCCGCTCGGGGCCGGTTTCGCGCCGCACACGCAGACAGGCTCGCCCATAGGGACCGAACAACCACGGCCAGACGGTTCCCTGGTGGTAGGCGCGATCGCGCGATTCTGGCCCGCCCTCATAGCGTCCCTCGTAGTCTTCTTCACCCGGTGCGAGGGTGCGCAATCCGAATGGCGTTAGCAACTGCTGGTCTACGACTTGGAGGATCGATTCCGCCTTGCTGCGGATGGCCAGCGGGAAGGGAAGCGAGAGCGCGAACAACTGATTTGGGCGCACGCGTCCATCGGCGAAGTCCGGGCGAATCACATCGTAGAGACAAGCCTTGCTGGGGTTCCAGAACGAGCGAGTAAAGCCGCTGATGGCCCGGTTGGCCATTTCTCCGAACCGGACTTCCGTTGTGAACTCTCCCCGCTCACGCGCCCATTCCGTCATCAAGCGCAGCGCGTTGTACCAGAGTGCGTTGATTTCCACGGCCTTGCCGTAACGGGGCGTAATGGCGATGCCATTCCAGCGGGCATCCATCCAGGTCAACTGGGTGTCGGCGGAGCCCTCCGTGAGCAACCCATCGTTCGGGTCGCAGGCGATGGAATGGATCGTTCCCCGTGCCATGGTGAGCAGCATGTCGCGCATGGGCGCATAGAAGCGGTCCTGGAAGACTTCGCGATTCCCTCCGGCCTGCAGCCACTCCCATACTGCAATGTAGAGCCACAGGGTGGCGTCTACGGAGTTGTACTCAGGAGTTTGACCGTCATCGGTGATGCGATTGGGAATCAGGCCCTCGTGCCGCAGCGTCAGGAACCCGTCGATCACTGCGGCGGCCGCTTCGATTTTGCCGCGAGCGAGAAAGAGCCCGGGCAGAGCGATGAAAGTGTCCCGGCCCCAGTCGGTGAACCAGGGGAATCCGGCGATGACACTACGTCTGCCCGCCTGCTCGAAGATGAAGTGTTCGGCGGCGTTGCTGAGTTTGGCGGCAGGGCTGGCAGGCGTCGGGAAACGATTCTCTTTGGCCTCCACCCAGCGCATCACTTGTAGGGGATCGAGCGCGCCAACATCCTCAAGGCCGCATACGAAATAGGCCCAGGTATCGGCACGCAGATGGAAATGCAGCAGGCCCGGAGTCCAGAGGTCCTCCTGGTGATCGAGGCCTCGTTGCAGCTCGACAGCATATTGAAAGCGGTGATACCAGTGCGCGTCTTCCTGGAATTCGCGGGCGTCGCTTCGCAAGTGAAGCGACCCGTTGCGGCCATGGATCCGGACTTGATCCCAGGTGTGTTCGATGGACCAATCTCCGGCCGTGGCTGCTTGTACGAGCTCATGATGAGGGCGTCCTGCAAAAAAGGGCCGCACTTCCAAGTCCGCGTCTTCTGAGCAGCAGTAGCGCACCAGAACGGCAGGCATGCCGTCGATCAGCATGACTTCTTTTTGCAGTGTCGCTTCGCCGATACGGTAGAGCCAGGTGGGATTGGGACCCAGCCGGAATTCGCCCAGCAGCTCAAAGCCACGCGGGCGTACCAGACCGGCGTAATCTTGCGCCGCCAATTCGTAGCGCTCGCCGTCCATCCTCAGTGTTTCTTCGAGGCAGCTCAGCCAGACGTAAGTCGGACTTCCGGGTTTGCGGGGGGAATTCAGAAGGCCATGGTAACGGCGGGTGCGGATTCCCGCGACGGTGCCCATGGCATAAGCACCCATCCGGTTGGTGTCAAGCCACTCCAGTTGGCTTGACTGCGAAAGGTCTTGGCAAACGGGAGCGTCGATCAGAGAATCGGCGCGCATATAAGCCCATGCTACAACCCCGACGGAGTCCGGGTGTCCGGCAAGGCCTAATGGCCGCCGGTGCTTGCTTCTTCTTTCACCACAAGCGGCTTGAAGTTTGCAGGGAGCGGCGTCAGCAATTGTTCCTTGCGATAGACCAGTGTGGAGGTGTTGTAGCTGGCAATTTCGAAATCATGGCCATGGGTGATTGCATCGGTCGGGCAAGCCTCGACGCAATAGCCGCAGAAGATGCAGCGGGAATAATCGATGTTGTAGACGCTTGCATAGCGCTCGCCGCCGCTGATGCGGCCCTCGGCGGTGTTTTCGGCCGCTTCAATGTAAATGCAGTTTGCGGGGCAAGCGGCGGCGCACAAGAAGCAGCCCACACACTTTTCCAGCCCGTTCTCGTCGCGCTGCAGCACGTGCACACCGCGATAGCGTTCCTGCAACACGGCGGGCGCATCGGGATAATTCTCCGTCACCGTCGGCTGGAGCATCTCCTTGATCGTGACGCCCATGCCTTTGGCGACAGCGGCCGCGTTGTTGAGAATATCTGTAATCAATGCCATCTTCGCGAGTTCTAGTTCCTGTCTCTTATCTTCTCAGATTCGCCGTTGGCCACTAGCAGAAAGCTACTGCTTTTCCTTCAAACGCCGCTGTTCCTGTACAAAGCTGAGAATGTCAAACTTCTTGATCTCACGCTCCGGAAAGAAGCTGTTGACCGCTTCCTGCTCATCATCGAAAACCTGGAATACCGTCGCCAGTTTCGTCAACACCATCAATTCCATGTCGCGTTCCGACGGACTCAGCACGCGCATTCCGCCGCCCGCCTTCTCCAAGGTGGAAAAACAGTTGACGAGCATCCCCAGACCGCTGGAATCAATGTAGTCGACTCCCGCCAGATTCAGTACGACTCGCGGATGATTCTCCAGACCGCGTGTGGCATGATCCCGCAGCATCTGGCATGGTTCCCCGGCGACCAGTGACCCAATGAGGTCAAGAATTCGAATACCTTCCCGCTGTCTCTCTTTGATTTCCATATTCCGCTACGCTTTTGACCTCGGCAGCCTTGATCGGGAACGTCACCGTGAATACGGTTCCCTTGTCCAGCTCGCTTCTGACCTGAATCTCTCCGTTGTGCGCCTTGACGATCCACGAGACAAAACTGAGCCCCAATCCCAGCCCTTTTTCTGTCCCACTCTCCCGGCTCGGCACGCGATAGAGCCGGTCAAAGAGATGGGGAAGATGTTCCGGCGCGATTCCTCTTCCATTGTCTCGAATCTCGATCAAAATTTTCCCGGTACTTTCCAATACTTCGATCTCGACCTCCACAAATCCACCCTCCCGGGTGTACTTGATGCCGTTATCGATGAGGTTGTAGAGCAACCGTTCAATCTGAATGCGATCGCCGCTAATGATGGCCTGGCGGGGGAGGAGCGCCCGCAATTTCACCTGGCGGTCGAGGGCGGGAATCTGGAGGTCGCTGACCACTTCGGAGACAAGTGAAACGAGGTCCACGTCCATCATCTGGAGGGCCGTCTGTCCCCCTTCGGCCTTGGCCAGTTGCAACAATGCGCGGATGATCTGCGAGAGACGTTCAATGTCGAGCAGTGCCGATTCGATGGCGCAGCGGAGTTCCTCATCCGTTTTCGCCGTCATGAGGGCTACTTCCAACTGCCCCCGTACGACGGTAATCGGAGTCCGCAACTCATGCGAGACATCTGTCGAGAATTGGCGGATCTCCTGGAAGCTCTTCTCCAGCCGGCTCACCATGCCGTTGAAAGTCTCGATCATGTGGTCGAGCTCGTCGCCAGCACCGCGCGGAGAGACCCGCAGATTCAGGTTGCTGCCGGACAACTTCTCCACTTCTGCCGCGACATCGGCCACTGGTTGGAGTGCTCTGCCGGCGAGTAGCCAGCCGAGCCCGGCGGCCGTGAGAATGATGATGGGGACGGCCGAAAAATAATCGAGGCTGAACTCATTCACCACATGGAGGCTAGGCGTGAAATTGCGGCCGAGCGCGACAAAGTAACGGGCATCCTTCTCTCTCAGAATTCCCTGGCGCACCATGAAAATCTGTCCGCGGAGATTCGGCTGGAAGGTGTAGCTGGGTTTCGTGTCGGACATCACTTGCGTGATGATGGCCGGACTGTCAAAGCCCAGCTCGCGGTAGAGCTCAGAACTCTCCAAGACTTCGCCTTTGTCGTTGGCGATCATGTAGACCAGCCGGAGACGTTCGACGATGGCGGCTTCTTCTTTGTCGTTCGGGTCGTACTTCCAGGCGATTTTCCCTGCGGGTGTGATGTGGAGAAAGCCTTTGCAGGCGGCCCATTCTTCTTCCAGCAGGCCTTGCACGGTGCCTTCGACAACATTCCGCAGCATGCCTCGCAGCACAAAACCAAATGCCGTCAGCAGTAACGCAAAGAAGATGACATAACTGAGCGCAAGCCGGAATCGAAGTCCTTTGAAGATCCGCTTGCGCCACATAGCCTTAGTTTAGCTGTTCGATTTATCGCCCCGGCCTTCTGGAAGTTCCAGCATGTATCCCACACCGCGGACCGTATGGATCAGCTTTGCCGGATAGCGATCGTCAATCTTACTGCGCAGGTGGCGAATGTAGACGTCGACGATATTGGTCAGGCCGTCATAGTCCATATCCCAGACATGCTCGACAATCATGGTCCGGCTCAAGGGGCGGCCCTTGTTGCGCATCAGATACTCGAGAATCGAAAATTCTTTCGGGGCCAGATCGATGTTGTCGCCGCTTCGCGTGACTTTGCGGCGGATGCAATCCAAGCTCAACTCACCGACGATCAGTTTTTCGGGAGTCGGTTGTCCTCTGCGGAGCAGCACTCGCACGCGAGCGAGTAATTCGACAAAAGCAAAAGGCTTGGTCAGATAATCGTCGGCGCCCAACTCCAAGCCCTTCACCCGATCCTCAACGGCTCCACGCGCACTCAAGATCAGCACGGGGGGATTGGTCTTCCGGTTCCGGATTTTCTCAAGCACGCGAAGGCCATCCATGTCAGGCAGCATCATGTCGAGAATCACGAGATCATAATCTGTTCCATGCACCAGTTCGAGCGCTGTTTGCCCGTCTGGTGCAATATCCACGGCATAGCTTGCACTCTCCAGTCCGCGGCCCAGAAAGTCTGCAATTCTCTTCTCGTCTTCAACAACCAGAATGCGCATAGTCAGATTCTAATCCTAAGCCTTTTCGAGAACCCAGCCATAGACCATTAAGCTAATTCCATATGCTGCGGCGGCAAGGGCCAGGTACATCCATTCGCCACGCGCTGTCGCGATGCCGCAGGAGAACATGCCAATTACCTGGAAGAAGCCATGGGGGAAAAACTGTCCTGAGGAGAAGCGCCAGGCTCCTGCGTCAATCGGGGTCATCACGCTGGCATGATGGCCCACCGCCAATGCGGCCAGCATCCCCGCCAATGCTCCCAGCGGGCTCAGCCCTGCGGTCAGAATCAGAGCGATCACCAGCAGCCAAAGGCCTTTCCGGGCCAGCACTCTGGCGCCCCGGATGGGCGATAGCTTCCAACGCTGCCGGCCACCGGCGCCATCGAGGGCGAATAAGTTTTGAGCCAGGGTACTCAAGGCGAGTACCACCAGCATGGCGATCACTGGATAGGCTTCGCGATCTGGTTTTGAAGCAAGAAAGCGGTAGGCCGTTCCCGAAGTTGCCAACAGGACGGCCAGCCAGAAGTCGAGAGTGCGCGGGATCTGTCTGAGTTCGAGCACCGGCGCCAACCGCCATAGCCAGGGACTGGGCATGGTTTCTGGCTTAGTCAGCCAGCGCAGGCTTTTGCGCTGCCAGTCTTCCAGCGGCCAGAGAGCAAGTCGAATTTGCGGAATCTTCGCGAGCGGTGCAGTGAGGGCAGGCAATACAAGCAGCAATCCGAGCAAGGCCCAGATGAAGCCCATGCTTTCGGGTTGCATTGTCAATAACAATGCGAACCAGGTGAAGTTGTTGCCTTGGATGGAGCCGAGTGCATAGATCTCGCGCCACGCCGACCGCGCGATGGCGCCAAAGATGGGTAGCACCTAGAGCCACTCCATGCCGGGCAGAGCCTTTGCCTTGACAACATCGAGATAGTGCTGACGCAGTTCCCCCTCGCCGATGGCGGCACTCCGCCACACCACTTCGCCCCCGCTGAGCAACAGCACTTCGTCTGCCAGCCTCTCCACATGGAGCAGCATGTGCGAACTGACAATCATCGCCGCGCCGCGCCGTTTCATCTCGAGGAGTAGCGCGAGGACGGTCTCGCAACTGGCGGGGTCCAGCCCTTCAAAGGGCTCATCGAGAATCATCAGTTTCGGCGAGTGCAGGACGGCGAGCCCGAGCGCTGTTTTCTTGCGCATGCCGTAGCTGCAAGCGGCGGCGAATCGGGTCCGACCCTCGCTCAAGCCGAGCAACTCGAGGATTTCTGCAATGCGCACTCCTGCCGCGGGCAACTGGTAGAGGTCCGCGTGGAGCTTCATGTGCTCTTCGATACTTAACGCTTCAAAGAGCCCCAGATGCTCCGGCATCACACCGAGCGCGTTGCGCCAGGCGCGAGGCGCACTCTTGGGCCGTTGCCCCATCACTTGCAGCGTTCCTGTACTTTCAGTTTCGAGACCTGCCAGAACCTTCAGGCAACTCGACTTTCCCGCCCCGTTGGGGCCCACCAGTACTACTGCTTGCCCCGGCAGCAAATCCAAATCGAAATTCCGCAGCGCCTCGAATTCCCCATATCGGACGCCGAGCCCTCTACACTCGATCACACTGTTCACAAACCCTCCGCCCACCTAAAATGTCCTAAGTTCCAATTTCATTTGCGTTCCGCCGTCGCAATCCGCTAGCCTTTTTACTGAAACGCTATCCCTCCCAGGAGTTCAAACCGCATGTGGAACCGAAAAAAAGAAGAAGAACCGACAGCCCGCCCCTCGAGTTCCCCATCACCCTCCCCCAGTTCTGGCAAAGAAGGAATGCCGATGCAAACAATGCCCTCCCGTTATGACGAAAACCCCTCTCCCTCTCGTGCTGCAACGATTGGAAAAGGTGTTTCTATCACAGGACAGATCTACTCAAAAGAAGATCTCATCATCGATGGTGAAGTCGATGGTACGGTCGAGGCACATGAGCACAAATTGACCGTCGGCCCGAACGGAAAGCTGAAAGCCAGCATCAAGGCTAAGGATATCGTGATCCTCGGCACCGTTCAGGGAAACGTCGAAGCTACCGAGAAAATGGAGATCCGGAAAGACGCCCGTCTTGTTGGTGATATTAAAACCGCCCGCATTTCGATCGAAGATGGCGCGATTTTCAAAGGCTCCATCGACATCATCCGCACGGAAGCCCCCAAGGCCGCTGCACCTCGTCCCCAACCGGTAGCGCAGTCTCCGGCACAACAGACAATGACTGCCTCCGCAGGTGGTGAAGGGAAGCGCTAGTCTTCGCGCTGGACTTGTAAGCCTGTTAGTTTAGTAAGACAGGTGATCGCGAGTCGGTTGAAGGCTTTACTTCGCGCCGTACAAGGTTCTCAAGAGCCAGAGGAGACTCTGCGCCCCAGCCGTTATGCGGGCTCGCCTCCCATTCCAATTCCAGCGCCTAGGCCAGCCATTGCCATGGCTCCTCCCCAAATGCGTGTTAGTCCCGCACTCCAGCATTTCGTGCGTTCGCTCGATTCGTCTCGTGAGTTGCGGTTGCTCGACTTAGGCGGCGCCAACGCCGCCAATATCGCCTTCATGACCCAATTGGGTTCCCGTCTCTATTCAGAGGATTTCTTTGCCACGCTCGAAGATTGCTTCGGCGATGGTGATTTCTACGAAAACCAGCGCGATCCGGCCCGGGTGGACAGTTTTCTGATCCAAACTTTTTCAGAACAGCGCGGGCCTTTTGACGGCGCTCTGGTCTGGGACTGTCTCCAGTTTCTGCGTCCATCGCTGCTGGAGAAAACCATCGATCACCTGCATCGCGTTCTTGAACCCGGTGCTCATCTCCTCGCTTATTTCTACAACGATGAGCGTGCCGTGAACATTCCGCAGTTCCACTTCAAGATCAACGACGAGAATGGACTGAGCATGACCCAGCGGGGCGAAATGCCTCCCGGACAGGCTTTTTCCAACCGGGCGATCGAGAAGGTTTTTGAAGACTTTGCTTCGACAAAGTTCTTCCTGAGCCGCGACAATGTCCGCGAAATTCTCGTCCGGCGCTAATTTGTGGCTTTCCGCTTCGAACTGTTTATCGCGCAACGCTACCTCAAGGCCAAGAGGCGTCAGGCAGCGATCTCTGTCATTACTGCGATTTCGATCGCAGGAGTCGCTGCCGGCGTCATGGCGCTGGTGATTGCGATCGCGATTAATAACGGTTTTCGCACTACGCTCCAAAAGAATCTGCTCGGCGCCACAGCGCATGTCACTGTCACCGAGCGGATTGCCGGAGCGGGTATTTCCGACTGGCGGGAGCTGTCGAAGAAACTGGCCGCTCTGCCTGGGACGATTGAAGCCTCTCCTGCTCTCTATGAGAAGGTTTTCGTCAATGCGGGCCCTTCCAGTTCGGGCGCGATTATCAAGGGGCTCGATCTCACCAGTCCCCGGCTGCAGAAAGATCTGGTGCCCTTCATCAAGCAGGGTAGTCTGGACAATCTGCGCCAAACGGAGAGCGATCTGCCGCAGCTTCTGATTGGTTCCAAGCTCGCTGAATCGTTGGGGCTTCAGGTGGGCAACTATCTGCAAGTGATCAATCCGATGGGCGAACTGACGCCCTTTGGCCCACGGCCCTCCTACCACCGCCTGCGCATTGCCGGTATTGTCGAAACCGGTTTTTACGATGTCGACGCGAATTTCACCTTTATGAATCTGCCCGAGCTGCAAAAGATGATGTCGCTGGGCGATGTCGTCAATGCGGTGGAGATCAAGATCGCCGACATTGAGGCGGCGCCTGCCTTTGCCGAAATCGCGCAGAAGGCGGCAGGCACCAAGTACATTGCAACGAACTGGATGGAGCAGAACCGCCAACTCCTCGGGGCACTCAAGATGGAACGGATCGTAAGCCTGATCACCATCGGACTGATCCAGTTGGTAGCCGCGCTGAATATCTTCATCACGCTGATCATGATGGTGATGGAGAAGCAGCGCGACATCGCGATCCTTCTTTCGATGGGCACACGCACGGATCAGATCCGGCGCATCTTCATCTATCAGGGCCTGCTGATTGGAGTGATGGGTTCTGCGATCGGGCTCGCGCTCGGCTACGGAATCAGCTTTGTGGCGGATCATTACCGTCTCATCGAACTGAGCGAGGAGATTTATTCGATCCCCTACGTTCCCTTTCAGCCGAATCCGCTTGACGCACTTTGGATTACGGCGTTTGCGTTAGCGGTGTCGCTGGTGGCGACGCTGTACCCTGCGAACTCTGCTACGAAGGTGGCACCGGCGGAATCGCTGCGCTATGAGTAGGCGCTGGTGCTATTAAAGAAAAGTGGCTTCACTTTTGCCGGAGAGAGCGTGTGCGCCCTCCTGCCGCCACCATCTCCTCCCATTCCACTACTGAAACTGGATTCCTTCCAGCTTCTCCTCGAGCAGGCGAATCAAGCCCTGGGACGACTTGATGGACTCGCCTCGCTTCTGCCGTATCTTCCGCTATTTCTCTACGCTTATGTGCGTAAAGAAGCGGTGCTGTCCTCTCAGATCGATGGCACGCGTCCTTCCTCTCTGATCTCCTGCTCTTCGAAGACAAGGAAGCCCCTGGTGTTCCAACCGAGGACGTTCAGGAAGTCTTGAACTCCGTTGCTGCGCTTGTCCATGGGCTCGAGCGCATGAGAGAACTCTCCTTGCGGCTGATGCGAGAAGTTCACGGAGTACTGCTCTCCGGTGGGAGAGGCAGTGACAAACAACCCGGTAAAAGCAGATTTGGCGCATGTCCAGTTTGAGACCATTCATCCATTTCTGGAAGGGAACGGCAGGCTGGGCAGACTTCTCATTACTTTTTTGCTCTGCGCTGGCGGCGCGCTGCAAGAATCGATTCTCTACTTGAGCCTTTTTTCAAGACCGCTACTATGATCTGCTGACTGAGGTCAGGACCAAAGGCGCCTGGGAGGAGTGGCTTGAGTTTTTCCTGCAGGGCGTCAAAGAGACTTCAGAAACGGCAGCCAAACGGATTCTGGCATTGCCGGCCTCGGATCGCCAGAAATATTGAGAGTCTCGGACGCGTGGCCGATTCTCTCGATCGCCGGGGCCTCCCGAAAGATCAATATTCGCTTTCCTGCTACTGCCGATGCTGTTAGGCGTTTGTGTCTCTCGACATCCTGAAAGAGATCACAGGACGGCAACGCGACCGCCTCTATCGCTATCACACATACCTCGGCATCCTCAGCGAAGGCACCGAGCCGCTTCCGCGCGGTTGACCCTACTCGGTTGCCTTCTTTGCCGCTGCCTCCAGCCAGTCGGCATAAGCGTTGATGGCTGTCGCGGTCAGTCCGATTTGCGTTTCGGCTTCCTGCCAGTAGCGCTGTTCCAGCGCTTCTCTCACGCCTGGCAGCGTCTTGACGCCATAGCCGGTATAGAAGCCCGGCGCATGCAGTACATGCCGGAACCAGGGCCGCCTCGGCAGCCCACCCGGATTCAGGAAGCGCTGCTCCGCGACTCGAATCGAATCCTCGAAACTCTTGCGTTTCGCTTCGCTTAACTTGCCCGGATCAACCTTGCCCAAGGCCACCGTCGCCCGCTCCAGGTGGGCCGTCGCATTCAGCAACGGCGCAAAGTTCAGGAACGGCACTGCGGCTTCCGGCGCGGGGGCCACGTAGGGCTTACGTGGATCGGCGGCTAACTTCATTGCACCACTCGTGATCAGGTCATTTCGTTTCGCCGTGCTGCTGCGCATGTCGTCGGCCAGTCTGACCACCTCGTTGGTCCATCCGCGGACGGCGCGTGAAGTTGCTTCTGCGCGGAAGGGGAGCCAGTCCGCATTGGCCAGCCTCAGCATCATGCGGCCGCCCAATTGCGCGGTCGCCTTCACGTATTGAAAGTCCGGGTCGACAAAGCGCGTGTAGTGATCGTAGGAGTCGTAGGCAGAGTGGTACACGCCTCCGCCGCCCTCGCCGCCGAATCCGATGTTGAGACTCGGAATCCCGAGATGGTGCTGGAAGGCCGTGTAGTCCGAACCAGAACCGAGCGGCGCAATGCGGAACTCCGCTTCGCTTCCGGCCACTTTGCGCGAGGCGAGGTAGCGATCGAGCACTGATACTTGCGTCTGCGGATCGGTCACATCCCGTGCTGCCTGCGTTGCAAATAGTTCCATTGTGGAAGCGCCGGCGATGCCCATAAAGCCTCGTCCCGTCCCATCGGAGTTGATATAAGCCACCGCATGTTCCCGCAATTCCTCAGCATGCTTTTCAACCCACTCGGTGGAACCGAGCAAGGCCGGCTCTTCCCCATCCCAGGCCAGAAAGACTATGGTGCGGGCCGGACGCCAGCCGCTCTTGGCCAGCTCTCCGATGACGCGGGCCTCTTCCATCTCGGCGATCATTCCCGACAGCGGATCGTGCGCCCCAAAGTTCCACCCGTCATGGTGATTGCCGCGCAACACCCATTGGTCTGGCTTGGTTGCACCCTTCAGCATCGCTACGACGTTATAGGTGGGGGCGAGCTTCCAGTCGAATTCGAGCTTTAGATGCACCTTTGCCGGCCCAGGGCCTACGTGATAGGTGAGGGGCAACGCGCCGCGCCATTCGGCAGGCGCGACGGGGCCGGTCAGGGCGCGCAGCAAGGGTTCGGCATCGCCATAAGAAATCGGCATCACCGGAATCTTGGTGACCGTCGAGGCCTGCTTCGGATCGGGCTTGCGATTCGGGTCTGTTGCTGCGGTGCCCGGAGTGAGCGGATCGCCAGGATAAACCGGCATATCCATGACACTGCCGCGTTGTGCTCCCTGGGCAGGCCGGTAAGGTCCTTGGGGATAGACATCGCCCTGGAAATAGCCGTCGTCGCGCGGGTCGGAGTAAATCAGGCAGCCGATGGCGCCGTTCTCTGCGGCCACCTTCGGCTTGATACCTCGCCAGGATCCGCCGTAGCGCGCCAGCACAATTTTGCCGCGTACATCGATGCCCATCTCCGCGAGGCGCTTGTAATCATCCGGCAGGCCGTAATTCACATAAACCAGATCGCCGGTGACATCGCCGTCAGTCGAATAGGCATGATAAACCGGCAAACTGCCATCTTTGATCTTGCTTGTCTCGTCGCCTTCTACGGCAGGCTCTTCGATTTTGGCGGTGTAGCGGGTGGGGGCGACCATTTCGAGCAGCCGAGTCTTGGGCGTTGGAAACAACGGATAAAACGTTTCGATGCGCGTCTCGTAGCCCCAGCTCTTGAACTGCTCGGCGATAAACTCAGCCGTCGCCTTGCTGGCCGGAGAACCGACGTGATGGGGCTTAGCCGACATCCGCTTGAGCCATTGCTGGAAGTTCTGGCGATTTACGGCCTGATCGAATTTGCTTTCCAACTCCAACTCCCGCTTGGCGGAATCGGGAGTGAAGCCGGCGATCGGCGGCACCGGCGCTTGTGCCGGCAGGAGTGTCGAACACAAAAGAGCAGCGACAAGTTTGCGCATGATTTCCGGATTTTCGCATAGTGAGCCTGCGATTCCGCCAAGAGAAGTAACTGGAGGAGCCTGTCACCTTGGACTTACACCTGCCGTCATATTCCTTCGAGACCTGAACCGTTACACTAGGAAGAATCTTTAATCCCATGAAGCTCCCCTCGATCGTCATCGCTTTGGCCCTCGTTCTGTCCTCAATTTCCTGCAACAAGGAAACCAAGGTGACCGAGGCGCGCAAGGACAGCGGTCCTACCAAGGTGACGGCGGCGACGGCGCGGGATCGTGTCGTGAAGCGCACCGTGGAAAGCGTCGGTACTCTTTTCCCCTACGATGAGACGATTGTCAGCGCGGAGATTGACGGCCGGGTGGACAAGGTGGAAGTGGATCTGGGCGATGTGGTGAAGAAGGGGCAGCTGATGGTGCACATTTCCGACGAGGAGCAGCGTTATCTGCTCGCGCAGAATGAAGCCCAACTCCGTTCAAGCCTCGAACGCCTGGGGCTGACACGCGATACCGATCGCGTTCAGGACATCAAGCAGACGCCCGATGTCCGCAAGGCCCAGGCCGATGTTTTCGATGCCGAGCAACGCTTCAAACGCACCCGCGAACTGCGGGATCAGGGGATCGGCGCGCAAGCGGAACTCGATCAGGCCCAGGCCCGCTTTAACTCTGCAACTGCGGCCTATGACTCCACCATCAACCAGACGCGCAACCTGATTCAGGAAGTAGAGCGCTTCAAGGCGGTGGTCGATCTCCAGCGTAAGAAGCTGCGTGATACCAATGTTTACGCGCCTTTTGAAGCGAGTCTCAAGGAGCGGCAGGTCACCGTTGGACAGTATGTCCGGGCGAATACGCCGCTGATGACCCTGGTGAAGACGACGCCCTTGCGGCTGCGTCTCGATGTTCCCGAGCGCATGGCGCCCTGGGTGAAGGAGGGGCAAGTCGCCGTGGTGGAAGTAGAGGCCTTTGAAGGGCAAAAGTTCCCTGGCAAAATCTGGCGCGTCTCGCCGACTGTCGATTCCGCCAAGCGCACCTTCATTGCCGAAGCGCTCATCGACAATCCCGGCATGCGCCTCAAGCCCGGCAGTTATGCGAAGGCCCGCATCCCCACCGATAAGACCGAGACCATCGTGCTGCTGCCGAACAAGGCTGTCCAGTACGTGCTGGGCTCGAACAAAGCCTATGTGATCAAGGACGGTACCATTGAGGCGCGCGAAGTCAAAATCGGAGAGCGCTTTGAAAACGATCTGGAGATTTTAGAGGGAGTGGCTACGGGGGAAACGGTGGCCACCAGCAATTTGCCGCGGATCGATACAGGCAGCCGGGTCGAGATCGAAGGTAGTCCCACGACGATCTCGCAGAAGACGAAATAGCTTAGTAGTGCCGTTCGACCCGGCGGCCGTAGCGGTCCAGGTAGACGCTGAGCGTCTGCATCAGAATTCCCATTGCGAGCCAGACCTGCCAGTGCGAGAGCAGCCCGGCGTCGATCATGAATGCTCCTGTCAGGTCGAGGTCACACAGTAACCGCCACAGCGCGATGACGAAGCAAAGCACCGAACCCGGTGTGAGGACTCCCGAGGCTGCAAATGCCAGCTTCGAATCGAGATTCCTTTCGCCATAGATGCGTGGGCCAACCTTCAGCTTGATCCGAACGATCATAATGCGTTGCGTCTCCAGTCTATCAATATCCACGTATCGTCCCAGGGCCGGCGGATACGATAAATTGTTAGAGCTAGATATGCAAAAAATCAGAACCGCGATGCTGGGCACGGGCTTCATGGGCATCGTTCACACAGACGCCATTCGCCGCCTGGGCAATGTCGAAGTTGCCGCCGTAGCCGGCTCGAGCGATTCCAAGGCGAAAGCCTTTGCCGACCAGCTCTATATCGACCGCTCCACCGGCGATTGGGAATCGCTCCTCAAAGATCCCTCCATTGACGCCGTGCACATCTGCACGCCGAATGCGCTCCATGCTCCCATGGCGAAAATCGCCATCGCTAATGGCAAGCATGTCCTCTGCGAGAAGCCGCTCACAATGACCAGCGGCGAGGCCAAAGAACTCCTTGACGCCGCAGAGGCCCGTGGCATCGTGCACGCCACCAATCACAATCTGCGCTATTACCCGGTGGTCCAGCATGTCCGCCAGATGGTCGCCTCTGGCGAACTCGGTGAGATCCTCGCCGTACAGGGCACCTACTCGCAGGACTGGCTGCTCTATGACACCGATTACAACTGGCGTATCGAAGCCGAACACAACGGCAAACTGCGCGCGATGGGCGACATTGGAAGCCACTGGATGGATATGATCCAGCACCTCACGGCGCTCCCGATCACCAGTGTCTGCGGTGAGCTCACCACCTTCCACAAGACCCGCAAGAAGCCGAAGGGCAGCGTCCAGACCTTCAGTGGCAAAACGCTCAGCCCGGACGATTACGAAGCGATTCCAATCGATACTGACGACTTCGGCGCTGTGCTTCTCCACCTCGGCGATCGCGCCCGCGGCTCCTTCACCGTCAGCCAGATTTCTGCCGGCAACAAGAACAGTTTCCGCTTTGAGATCTATGGCACCAAGAGCGGTATCTCCTGGAACCAGGAACGTCCCGACGAACTCTGGATCGGCCATCGCAATTCTCCCAATCAGGTGATTGTCAAAGACCCCTCGCTGCTCATCGGTGGCGCTGCCGGCTTTGCGGACCTACCCGGCGGCCACAGCGAAGGCTATGACGACAGCCACAAGCAACTCTTCAAGCGTTTCTATGGCCGGATCGCCAATCGCTCGAATCCGATCGATTACCCGACTTTTGCGGATGGCCTCCGCGGCATGCTTCTCCTCGAAGCGGTCGCCGAGAGCAGCGCGAAGCGCGGCTGGGTCGACGTCAACCTCTAAAAAGGAAAAAGCCGCATCTCCGGATGCGGCTTTTTTTTTTAGCTCGATGGAATGAGCCGTGCCTCAAAGAGATCGATGTCGCGCTCGATTTCATGCATGGCTTCGTCGCCGATTTTCTTGTCCCGCCGCAAGCTGAGCAGTGTTTCGCGCTCAATCTGCACCATCTGCCACCACATCCGTTGCTCGGCGATATTTTGGAAGTGCTGCGGAGATCCCACCTCGTCGACTTCTCCTTCCATTTCGAGACTGGCGCGCAAGTCAGAAAGCCGGTCTTCGTAATAAGCGCGAATCCGGTCGAATACCGCGCCGCTACACTTTCCGGCCTCCGCCATCTCCGTAATCCGTTCAATGACTTTCTCCGCCGAGACAATCCGCGCGTTCAGTTCCTCGCGTGCCCCGGAGAGATCCTTCGGCAGTCCCAGCCAATGCACCAATGGCCGCAGGGTCAGTCCTTGTAAAAGCAGAGTCCCCAGAATCACGGCAAAGGTCAGAAAGACAATCAGGTTCCGGTAGGGGAAGGGAAGTCCGCGCATGGTTTCATTGGGTAAGGCCAGCGCTCCTGCCAGACTCACCACGCCACGCAAGCCCGTCCAGCCGATCACGAGTATTGCGCGCCAATCTGGCTTTGGTTCTGAATCCCGAATCTGTTTGGAGAAGACCCGCGGAAGATAAGCAAACGGGAACACCCAAAGCAGCCGGAGCACGATGACGCCCGCCAACACGACGAAGCTCCACCAAAGCAGCAGACCCATCGGGTAATCCTGCAGTCCGCTGACGACTGCCGGGATCTGCAAGCCGATCAGCAGGAAGATCGTGGAATTCACCAGAAAAATGACGCTCTTCCACACGGCCATGGAGCGAATCCGGGTATTGGCGCCAAACAACTCAGGCGCGTACCAGCCGAGGATCAAGCCACTGGCCACGGTCGCCAGCACTCCTGAGGCATGCACCGTTTCGGCCACAAAATAGGAGAGATAGCTCAACAGGAAGGTCGCCAGCACCTCCACTTCCGGGTCGCGCAAGAAGCGGTACAGCCGGACGAAGCAGAGGCCGAGCAGACACCCGAGCCCGGAGCCGCCCAGAATGATCCAGAGGAAAGAGAGCGAAGCGGATTCCCAGGAAAAGAGTCCACCGGCGACAAAGATCACTGCGAACCGGTATAGGGTGAGTCCCGCCGCGTCATTGACGAGGCTCTCGCCTTCGAGAATCTGAGTGACTCTCCTGGGGAGCCCCATGCCTCGCGTAATGCTGGTAGCCGCCGCGGCATCGGGTGGCGACACGATGGCTCCGAGGAGCAGCCCGGCGCCCCAACTCATGCCCGGGATGAAGTAGACGCAGAGGAAGGCTACTGTGACGCTGGTTGCCGCCACCAGGCCGAAGGCAAGCGTGAGGATCGGCCGTTTGTAGCGCAGAAAATCCCGCCAGGAGGTGAAGAAGGCCGCCTCGGTCAATACCGGTGGCAGCAGCAGGAAGAAGACCATGTCGGGATCCATCGAGACCCGGGGAACTCCCGGGATCAGCGCCAGCCCAATCCCTCCCAATACGAGCGCAATCGGGTAGGGCTGGTCGAGCCTTTTGGCGACCAGCGCGATCAGAATGGCTGCCAGGAGCAGCCCAAGAAATGCTTCTACGGATGTCATGCTTCGGTTTGTGGCAACCTAATAGGGAGCACGCTCGTCATTGTTAACTTCAGCCATGTCTTTCCTCTCTCGTATTTCAGCATTATTCATTCTCTGTGTGGCCGCACTCCATGCCCAGTCTACTGATCGGCTCGGTTGGTCGAGCTATCTGCCGGGCGGCGCCTACGACATCGCTGTCGCCACCGCCGTTGAGGCTTCCGGGGACGTTTGGGTTGCAGGCCATTCCTACGGAAAGTATGAAGCATATGGCCCCAACGAACCGTACCAGCAGAATAATGCTGGCGCCTCCGACATCTTTGTCGTGAAGTACCGCATCAATCCGGACGGCAGTTCCACGGTCTTGTTTTTCACCTGGTTGGGCGGCAGTGGCGTTGAAGAACTCGCCGATATGAAGATCGACAAGCGCGGGCGCATCGTTCTTACTGGCTTTACCAGTTCTGCGGACTTCCCCTTGGCGGGCGACGCATTCCAGCCCGTTTTCGGGGGCGACTACGACGTGTTCATTTCCATCATTGAACCGAATCAGGGCGGGATTCCTTCTCTTGCCTTCAGCACCTTCTACGGTTCTGCCGGACGGGAACAGGCACGCGCTCTTGCCATTGGGCCGACAAACAACATTGCGATTGTTGGCACCACTCTGAGCGACGAGATGCCGGGCGTGGGCAGCGGCGCACAACCGAATCGCCGTGGAAATGCTGATGCTTTCGTGATCTATTTCAACCCGGACGAGAAGGGTTTGAACTATGCCACCTATCTGGGCGGCGCAGGCACCGATACCGCAGTTGCTGTTGCGATCGACCGGAATAACCGGATCTGGTTTGCCGGTTCTACGGGCTCTGGGGATTTTCCGCTCACTTCGAATGGCTTCAAAACAGCCTCTGACGGCTTTCTTGACGGCTACATTGCCTGTGTCGATCCGAATCAGACTGGTCTCGATTCGTTGATCTACGCTTCTCTCGTCGGCGGCAGCAAGAGCGACGAAGCCCATGGGATCGCGGTCGACGCCAATGGCAAAATCTGGGTCACCGGCATCACCTTTTCGGAAGACTTTCCCGTGACTGCGAACGCTGCGCAGAGAACTCTCGCCGGGGGCACCGACATCTTTGTTTCCCAGATTGATCCGCTCCGCGAAGGTCCAGCCGCATTGCTCTACTCCACCTTCCTCGGCGGCAAGGGATTCGAGTTCGTTTATAGTTTTGTGCAGATGGATGCTACGCGTTTTGCTCTGGCGGGCTATTCGATGGGCGGGACACTCCCCACTACCGAAAATGCATTCCGCAAGACGGCTGCCTCTCCCTTCCCGGACGGCATTGTTGCTGTGCTGAATACCGCGAATGCAGGCAGCGCAGGCATTGAGTATCTGTCCTTCTTCGGCGGCACCAATACCGATGTCATCAATGGCATCAGCTTCGACCCAGCCAACCTCAACTCGCTCTTCATCGCTGGTTATACCCAGTCCGCCGATCTTCGTACTACCGATGGCACCACGCGCCCCAATCTTCCTGGCGCTCCCAATGCCTTCGCCGCTAAGATACTGCGTTAAAAAGCCTTAGCTTGCTAGCGATCCCTTTCCACGATCTTTCTGTTGGGTATACTGATCCCAGCGGGGGCCCTTGTTGGGGATCGGAATGCATCAGTCCATTTCTCCTTTTGGAGGAGCGTCGAATCAGAAACTGACTGCGCTGTTGGTTGCACTCAGTTGCATTTCTCCTACGATTGCGCAGGACAGCAGCAGTGGGCCGGCGGGCGCGAATTGCAGTTTTCAGGCTGCGCCTGACCTCTATGTCGCACGCGAAGCGCGCGTTCGTGAGCTGGTCAATCAGCGTCTGACGGCCTTCAAAAGTGAGCGGGCTGCGACAGCCAGCGCGACGGTGGAACCTTCCTCCTTCTCCCCGGCGAACTTCATCGATGAGGCGATTTTTACAAAGATGGCGGCGGCTGGTATCGCCAGTGCACGCCTGACCACCGACGAGGAATTTGTCCGCCGTCTTTATCTCGATCTGACGGGCCGTATTCCCACCATCGAGCAGTACAAGGAGTTTCTCAACAACGGGAACAAGAACAAGCGCGACGATCTCATCGACCGCTTATTGTATTCGCGGGAATACACGGACAAGTGGAGTGTCTGGTGGGGCGATCTGCTCCAGAACGCCCGGGTGAATTCCTTCCGCAATCAGAGCGTGGGCGCCCGCAACAACTTCTATACCTGGATTGGCTCCAGCGTCTCGCAGAATCAATCGATCCGCGACATTGTTTTCGAGGTGCTCACCGCGAAAGGGAACACCGAAGCAGGCGGCGTGGATGCTCCTACCACCTGGGAAAATCGTTGGCGTACGCCGGGTGGCCCGATTCAGGACAGCTACGACACGCTCTTTGCCCGCAGCGCTACAGCCTTCCTGGGCATGGGGCATTATGACTGCCTGCTTTGCCACGATGGCCGTGGTCATCTGGACCAGCTCACGCTGTGGGGCAAGAAGGCGACGCGCCTCGAAGCCTACCAGATGGCGGCCTACTTCTCGCGGCTCCGCTACACGGACCGCAGCCAGAACGACCCTGAGTACCCCGGTTCCACTGACATCAGCGACGCGACGAGCGGGAGCTACAATCTCAATACCTCCTACGGCAATCGTCCGAAGCGCGTCCAGATCGGGACGCTGAAGGCGGTAATGCCGGTCTGGCGGATGGACGATCCCGAAGCCGCCAGTGGCGACTGGCGCTCTCTGTATGCCAAACGTCTCACCGCGGACCGTATGTTCGCGCGCAATTTCGGAAACAGATTCTGGAAGGAACTTTTCGGCCTTGGCTTGGTGGAACCAGTGGATCAACTCGATCCGGCGCGTTTGGATCCCAATCATCCTCCGCCGGCCGGTTGGACTCTCCAGGCCACCCATCCCGAACTGCTCGAACGCCTGAGTGACTGGTTGATCGAGAATAAATTCGATATGCGGGAGTACATGCGCATTCTGGTCAGCTCGAAGGCCTACCAGTTGAGTTCTGATTACGGCGCCGATTGGAGTCTCGAAAAGCTCCCGTACTTTGCACGCCATTATCCCCGCCGTCTTGAAGGTGAAGAGATCCACGATGCCATCCAGACCGCGACCAACGTATTTGGCAAATACACCATCGGTGGCTGGGCTGAGCCCGTCAGTTGGGCAATGCGAATGCCGGAGCCGGTGGAGCCGTCCAGCAACACGGCGGTGCGGGATTTCATGGGCTTCTTTCTGCGTGGCAATCGCGACACCCAGTTCCGTTCGCAGAATGGCAGCATTCTTCAGCAACTCAACCTCATGAACCATTCGTTCGTGACGACACGGGCGAAGATTGCGAATTCCAGTGTCCTGAAAAGCATCGCAGGCATGACAAACGTCGATACCATGGTCGATGAATTATTCCTGCGATTTCTTGGCCGCCGGCCTTCCGATGGCGAACGCGCAAAATCAGTCGCCTTCCTCTCGAAAGCCGGTGCGGTCCAGACCGCCAAGAACACGGCAGTGGAAGACATGGCTTGGGTGCTGATGAACAAGCAGGAGTTCATCTTCAGCTATTAGGGATCGAGAGGCAGGGAACATGGATCAGATACACGGAGAACAGCCCACCGGCAAAGATCGCTTCGGCATGGACTGGAGCGGCATCAAGGGCACCTGGTTCTGGAAATCCCCTCATTTCAACCGGCGTAATTTCTTTCGGCATCTCGGTTCGGCCATTGGCGGTTATTTCTTGTTGCCGGGCCGGCCCATGGAGAGCATCGCTCAGGCCTCTGTGACTCCCATTGGCAAGGCCAAGAATGTCATTTTCGTCATGATGAGCGGAGCGCCCAGTCATGTCGATACCTTCGATTTGAAGGAAGGCTCCTGGCTTCCGAAAGCGTTTGACCCAACCAGCTACGGCGAAATCCGCTGGCCACGCGGACTCTTCCCCAACCTCGCCGAACAATTGGATTCGATTGCGCTGGTGCGCAGCATGAAACCGTGGGCCGCTGTGCATGAACTGGCGCGCACCTGGGTGCAGATTGGCCGCAACCCGGTGAGCGGACTCGCCCGCATTGCGCCGCACATTGGCTCTGTCGTCTCCCTGGAACTGGCGGCGCGCAGCGTTGACAAGACCTTGCCGCCCTTCTTTAATCTGAATGCGAGCGATGGTCCGGGGGCCGGCTATCTTCCGCCCGGCGTAGCGCCTTTTTACTTTAGCCCCGGGGGCAATCCACCTTCCGGCACCACGCACCCGGACGGGCTGGCTGCCTTCACCCGGCGCTCTGCTTTGCTCGACGATCTGGACGGTGAGATGCGCAGCAGTGGACTGCTCGGGGCCAAGGGCGATGAAATGACCGCCTTCAATGCCTCCGCACGGCAGCTCATGTATCGCTCTGAAATCGATAGCCTCTTTCGCTTTTCCGCCGATGAACGGGCTCGCTTTGGCAACACCGGCTTTGGCAACGCGCTGATTGTGGCGCGCAATCTTCTGGCTGCAGACAAGGGGACCCGCTTCGTACAAGTGAATCTCGGCGGCTGGGACAATCACGCGAATATCTACACTGGCGCGTTGAATCCGACGAATGCAAATTCGCTTGCCCGGCAATTCGATACGGGGATGGGCGCCCTGCTAGCAGACATGAAGGCGAGCGGCCTCCTCGATGACACCCTGGTCATTGCCATGGGGGAATTTGGCCGTACGACGGGGATGCCGAACATGACTTCCGGTCGCGATCACTACCTCCAGCAGTCGGCTCTGATCGCTGGCGCTGGCGTGAAGGGCAAGCGCAGCATTGGCACGACGGATGCGAGTGGCGGTGATACGAGCGATCCCGGTTGGAGCCGCGAACGCAGCATTCGTCCGGAAGATATCGAAGCCACGATCTACTCGGCGCTCGGTATCGACTGGACCACGGTCCGTCGCGATGACCCCTTCAATCGCGGTTTTGAGTACGTGCCCTTCTCAGATCAGGATCTCTATGGCCCGGTTCATGAGCTTTGGCAGGGCTGATAGCTTAGGAACTTGTTGAAAAATACCCCTCTACCGCGAATATGATGGTATCTGGATGAGGATGTATTGAATCATTGCTCAAAATTGAACCTGCCCGCGCTCCCGCGATAGGCCGAAAACCATTGATTTTGGGCCATTTTCCGTCATTTAGGCACACTGCTCCTGCAGGGTTTTGACTCGAAGCAGATTGTAAGCTGCGGCTGTATAAGTGACCAGCCATCCGACCTTATCGATTCCCCGCAGCTTGATCTTTTTCAGTCCGCCCGTTTGCTTCATCCATCCGAAGGCCTTCTCTACAAGCCACCTCTTGCTGAGGCTCATGCGATACCCTTCATGCCTTGTCGTACGCTGATCAATGGCGCTTCTGCGATTCTTGTTGTTCTGCGCCACATGTGGGGTCACTCCCAACTCGCGCACTGTTTTGACAAAGTCCTTGCGGTCATAAGCTTTGTCGGCCCCCAGCGTTATGCGTTTGCCGGGCCGCGCTATTTTGGCCGCCATCAATAAGGCGGCATCGGCTTCGCCATGACCATCGGCTTGCGTGCTCATCACCTCACGGATCAAACCATTGCGGTTCTCGATCACAATGTGGCCGAGGTAGCTGAGCTTGGCTTCCTGCCCATTCCCCTTCTTGTACAAGCGGGCATCTGGATCTGTCTTGGACTCGTGCGTTTCATTGCTGCGCTTCTCGCCGTGGAACTGCTTGCCATCTTTGGGGCCTTCGCCATCTTTTCGTTGAAATCTCTTCTGTCCTGCCCAGGCTTCGATCAGCGTTCCATCCACCGTGAAGTGCTCATCGGACATGAATCCAGAGGCCAACTCATTGACCCGGCTAAAGAACTTCTGCGCGACCTCTTCATTCAACAGCCGCTCCCGGTTCTTGCTGAATACGGCGTGGTTCCAAACCGGCTCATCGATCTCAAGCCCAATGAACCAACGGAACAACAGGTTGTAGTCCAACTGCTCCATTAGCAAGCGCTCGCTGCGCACCGAGTAGAAGATTTGCAACAACAACGCTCTGAGCTGACGCTCGGGCGGAATCGAAGGACGCCCCACTCGCGAATACATCTGCTCAAACTCTCCATCCATGCTCTTGAGCAACCCGTCTACCAGTTGCCGTACTTTCCTCAGTGGATGGTCCTCTGCGATCCGATCTTCAAGGTTCACGTAGCTGATCAGGGTTCTTTGTTGCTGGTCGGTTCCGCGCATAAAACATAGATGCTCTAAAATATTTCAGCGTCACATCCAGCGGCGAGTTTTTCAACAAGTTCTTAGGGCTGGTCCCTGGGTTTTTCGCTTGCCAGGTGGCCCGCCGCCCTGCATCTGACTTTGGGGAAAAGTTCTCTGCAGGCATGTCGCTCTGAGACGATTCTCAATGCTTCGTCAAATCGTGTTTGCCGCATGTTCTGCAAGAATTGATCCCGTTGAATCCTGTCATAGACGACATTCATTTCGTTGGCTGCCAGCTTGATCTTAGCTTCCAGAGTCGTTGGTGAAAGTTGTGGAATGAGGGCAATGACTCACTCTGGTTGACTGGCTTGCCCCATGAACCTAGCAGAAGGAAGGCTGCCAATCCACCAGCGATACACGGCGTCCGTTGAAAAGAACATTTTCCGGCTTTAGGTCGTTGTGACACGAGACCATCTCGTGGGGTATGGCAATTTCTGCCGGTCGCCAACCGCGAACGATGGACATGCAGAAGATGTGGTGTTGGTGAGCGCGTCTAGCGCTGGCGGCGAAACAGCATCAGGCTGCACAGAAAGCTTACGAAAGCCGCGACGGCCAGCAGGAGAATCGAGTCAAACTGGTCGCGGTCGGCAAACTTGTAGGAGTTCCAGAAGAAGCCATAGATGATGATCCCGAAGATTGCCAGCGCCACCAGCGGCAGCAGGCCGCGAAAGATGTTGAAGAACGCCAAGAGCACTGCCGCAACTCCCAATACAGCAAGGGTCAGCATCGCGATCGAGAGATCTTGACCGGTCCAGATGAAGGTATCGAGTTTCCAGTTGTGCAGCCCGGAGAGAAAGGCAACCAGGCTGATACCGCCGAGAAATAGGGAAATGAACAGGGTGAAGAGGTAAGCGTAGAAACGCATCAAGGCGTGTAGGATCTTCATGGGACGTTGGATGGCGAAAGACCCATCTTAGCCCATACACAGCTTCTTCATCCGCATTGCTGCTTCGGCAAGATTCGAACGGCTGTTGGCGTAGCTGAAACGCAGGTATCCTTCCCCGTATTCGCCAAAGGCCGTGCCCGCTAGCGCCGCTACTCCTGCTTCGCGCAGCAGCCGGTCTGCCAGCACTTCACTGCTCATTCCAGTGCCCTTGATGTTGGGGAAGGCATAGAAGGCTCCGTTCGGCATGCGGCAGTGGACACCCGGGATCTCGTTCAACATCGAAACAAAAAGCTGACGGCGTTCCCGAAACTCAGCCATCATCCGGTCTACCGGCGATTGGTCGCCAGTGAGCGCCGCCAGGCCCGCCCGCTGCACCATGCTGGCCGTACAACTCACCGCGTTCACCAGCAGCTTCTGCATGGCATCGAGCATCCACTCCGGCATCACGCCATAGCCCAGACGCCAGCCGGTCATTGCATAGGTCTTGGAGAAGCCGTCGAGCAGAATCGTGCGCTCGAGCATACCCGGCTCGGACAGCACCGAGCGCGGCGCTTCGTCAAAATACATGCGCGAGTAAATCTCGTCGCTGAAGACATAGAAGTCGTGTTCGACGGCGAGGCGCGCGATCTCGCGAATGTCTGCCGCCGGGATCACGCCGCCAGTGGGGTTGGCGGGCGAGTTCAGAATCAGCAGCTTGGTCTTCGGCGTGATGCTGTCGCGCAGGCGCTGCATGTCGAAGCTGAAGTCGTTTTCCTCAACGAGCGGAATCGAGATCGGGGTTGCCCCGGCAAAGCGGACGGCGCTCGCATAGGTGGGGAAACTCGGGTTCGGGAGAATCACTTCGTCTCCGGCTTCGACCAGGGCGAGGATCGGGAAGAAGATCATCGGCTTGCCGCCCGGCACGACGCAGACGTTTTTTGCTTCTACCGGCACGCCGCGCGTCTTGGCCACATGTTCGGCAATCGCCTGGCGGAAGTCTTCGTAGCCGAGGGTTGGGCCGTAATGCGTCCAGCCCGCGTCGAGCGCGCTTTTGCCGGCATCGACGACGTTGTTCGGTGTGTCGAAATCGGGTTCGCCAATCTCGAGATGGATGATGTGTTTGCCTTGGGCTTCGAGCGCCCGCGCCTTTTGGAGAACCGAGAATGCACCTTCGAGTTGGAGCTCCTGGATTCGCGAGGCGGCCTTCACTTCTTCACCTGGTAGCCGGTTTCGGTCTTTTCCACCCGGTCGCCAATCGAGACGCGTTCGCCAATGATGCGGACCATCTCCCGTTTCTGATTTTCGAATTCCACGAGTGCAATCTGATAGGGCGCCTCGGCTGCGAAGCGCTCCGGTGCGGAGTGGATGACTGTTTCTGTGTAGACCGTCGCAAGTGTCATGTGTTCAAGGTTTCCGTAGGATGGTGACAACGCTGGTTGCGCCGCTGCCACCGAGATTCTGCGCCAATGCCAGATTGGCAACTTTGACTTGGCGGGCTCCTGCCTGGCCGCGCATCTGCAGCACCAGGTCGCAGAGTTGCGCCACTCCGGTGGCGCCCACCGGATGCCCCTTCGCCTTGAGGCCACCCGAGGTGTTGACGGGCAACTCGCCACTCAGGGCCGTTGCTCCGCTGGCCACCCAGGGGCCGCTTTGTCCGGCTTCGACAAAGCCAAGGTCTTCCATCGCGATCAGTTCGGCGATGGTGAAGCAGTCGTGGACTTCAGCCACCTGCACCTGCCGTGGCGTGATGCCGGCCTGCGCATAGGCTTTGTGCGCTGCAATTTGTGTCGCGGCAAAGCTGGTGATGGTGCTGCGGTCGGCGAGCGCTACCGGACCGGAGGCCTGGGCGCAGGCTGCTACCCGGATGCTATCTTCCGCCGACGAAATGAGAATCGCTGCCGCGCCATCGCTGACGAGCGAGCAATCGTAGATCGTAAAGGGTTCGGCGACCGGCTTGCCGTTCAGCGCCTGCTCCATGGTGATCACCTTGCGCAGATGGGCTTGCGGATTGAGGCTGGCGTTGTAATGATTTTTCACCGCGACGGCGGCCAGTTGCTCGCGTGTGGTGCCGTACTCGAACATGTGGCGGCGGGCAATCATCGCGAAGATCGCGGGGAAAGTGGCTCCGACGCTGGATTCGGTTTGGGCGTCTCCGGCGCCGGCCAAAATATCGGCCACCCGGGCTGTCGTCTGCGAGGTCATTTTCTCGACGCCGCACACGAGCACCCGCTCATAAAGGCCGCTCGCTACGGCGTGAAATGCGTGGAAAAACGCACTGCCGCCCGAGGCGCAAGCCGCTTCAAAACGCGTTGCGGGAACGCCGGAAATGCCCGCGGCTCCGGCAACATAAGGAGCCAGGTGATTCTGACTGGTGAAGGAAGGCCCATCGAAGTTGCCAAGATAAAAAGCCTGCACGGCCTCGGGCCCGACGCCCGCATCGGTCAGGCAACTCGTAATCGCTTCCACTGCCAGGCTTTTCAGGTCGCGATCGGGAAAAGCCCCAAACGCCGTCTTCCCGATTCCGGCAACCGAGACGGGTCTCATATAATTTAATCGTAGCCCTGTTTGGCGCGCTGCACGCTTTTGCCTCTGGAATCGTCATCTTGTCAGATGGAATTTGCGGCGCACGATGTGATCGAAGAACGCCCTATGCCGGCCCGGTCCGCATCCAATTCGACGCCTACGGCTTCCGAGCGGGAAGCGCAGGACCGTTTCGTCCGCGAAAACCTGCGGCGTGTGTTCTCGATTGTGTATCGCATTGTCGGCAATGTCGCCGATGCGCAGGACCTCACGCAGGAGACCTTCATCAAAGCGCTCCAGCGTAAGGACCAATTGAAGGATGCCCAGAAAGGCGCGCAGTGGCTCGGGCGTGTTGCCAGCAATACGGCAATTGATTTTCTCCGCCGCAAAGGCCGGGTGAATTTCACCGAGCTCGATTCGCTCGAAACTCCCCTGCCCGACCCGGTGAATCGCCGCGCTGATGTGGAAATGTTGCGCAGCGAAGAAGCCGAGCATCTGGATTATTGCCTGGAATCGTTGAGTGTACGGGAACGTACCGCGTTGGTGCTGCGGGATGTGGAAGACATGCCTGCCAACGAAGTCGCCAGAATTCTGGGCTGCTCTCCGGCCACGGTCCGCTCCCACATTGCCAATGCGCGGACAAAATTCCGCGCCGTCTTCCTGAAGAGAAAGGGGGAACAATGAGTCAACATTTGAATGAACAAACGGCGATTCTCGCTGCTAGCGGCGACCTTCCCGCTCTCGACCGATTGCGTGCCACTGCGCACGCTCTTGTTTGTCCCGCCTGCCGCGCCCGCATTGCCTCCTACAAGGACGATGCCTCGCGCGTGCGCCAGGCTGTCGATGAGTTTCAACTGCCCCGCGCGATGAATTGGGCGGAGCTGGAAGGCGAAATGTACGCCAACATCCGTTTAGGACTGGATGTCAGTGCGATTCGCCAGGACTTTGGCCGGGATATGGAGGAAGAGTCTTCCGAACCGCGCATTAGTTGGCGCGCTGCCATCGCCATTGGCACTCTTTGCGCCACCGTGATTACGGGTTGGTTTCTGGCGGGTCCGCGTGTGAACAATCCCTATTTGAATCGCATTCCAGGCGATGCCTCTGTCGCTCAGGTGCGTACCGATCATGCCCTTCTCAAGGCCGACCGGACGGGCGTCGGTGTCGAAAGCGGAGGCTCAGGTTTTCTGCTGCGCAGTGCGGCCTCACAACCGGCCCGCGTGGAGCTGGGCCTGGAAGGCAGTATCCGCAGTTCAGCTGTCGATCAGGATTCCGGTCAGGTCACAGTGAGTCAGATCTATGTGGAGTAAAGCGGTTTCGGCACTTCTGATGGCTGCTGCAGGTCTGGCGGCAGAAGATGCGCTCAAGGTGAACTTCCCTGCCGATTCTCCTGTCGCGGTGGTCAGCTCTGGATGGGGCGAAAGCCGGGCCGCGGCACGTGGAGGTGCGCTGTTTGTCGATCTCCGCACTTCCTTGAAATTGAAGAACACGTCGCGGTTGCGCCTGCGTGGCATCACCTTGCAGGTCTCCTCGCAGGAAGTGGCCGCGGGCGGCAAGGCAAGCGTCTCGGTGCCCAGTCTCGATGTCTATCCGGGCCAGGAATTTCCAGTGAAGATCGATCTGCGCTTGCTGCAACCGGCAAGCAGCGGCGCGTCGGCGATTGTCCTGGTGCAGCTCGATGGCGCGCTGTTTGAGGATCTTTCTTTCTATGGCCCGAATCATCTCAGCAGCCGCCGCCAGTTGACGGCCTGGGAACTCGAAGCGCGCCGGGATCGCCAGCATTTCAAGCAGGTGCTCGCCCGCAATGGCGAGGACGGTTTACGCCGGGCGATGACTGAGATTCTGGCTCAGGATCTGGCCCGTCCGAAACTCGATATTCGTCTCGCGCGGGCTCCCGCCGCCTTCCCCAACGAACGTCCGATCGAAGTTGCTTTCTTGCACCAGGCGGATCTCCCTGTGGAGGCTGTCGGTGGCACGGCGCTGGCCAGTGGCAACGAGCTCCGCATCCCACAGCTCCAGTTTGAGAATCGCGATCGCCGCGAAGTGCGCTCGATTGAGATGGGTTTGATTATTCGCGATGCGGAAGGCCGCGAGTTCTCGGCAGGTGCTCTTCCGGCCGCCGTTTCGATGAAAGCGAAGGCGGGCGGTACGGTACAGCCCACAACCAGCCTGCAACTCTCCCGCGCACAAGGTGCGGCCGTACGTATCGATAGCGTAAGCGGTTTTGTCCAGCAAGTGGAGTTTTCTAATGGCGATGTCTGGATTCCGCCCAGCAGTTTCCGGGACGAGGCTCGTCTGTCCAAACTCATTCCGGGTAGTCTGGAAGAACAGCGCTTGAGTGACATCTACCGCCGTCGCGGGCTCTCTGCGCTGCTCGAAGAGTTAAACAAACAGTGAACATTGACGAAGCGATTGGCTATTCGCCGGAGGAACTCAGTCTTCCTTTGCGCGATCTTTTGACCGGGCAATGGGTTGCCCTCGAGATTTACGACATCCACCGCCTTCCACTGCGGAAAATTGTGGCTGTTGGGGGCTCGGCGACCGCCTGTTTTACCAATTTGAGCAATCGCGGCCTCAATCCCCTACATTTTGAGGTGGTCCAACTCCCCGCTCCGTTCTGATCTCGCGGATAATAGGAGCTTGGACCTTGAAAAGACGCTGCTCCGCAAAGTCGGAGAAGCGGTTACGAAATTCAAAATGATTCGTGAAGGGGATCGTGTGGCTGTCGGAGTTTCCGGCGGCAAAGACTCCGTTACCCTTCTCGAAGCGCTGCTGTTATTGCAACGGCGCGCACCCATTTCCTTCAAGGTCTGTGCTTTTACGATTGAACAGGGCAAATTCCTTGCCCCGATTCGACCCTATGGTGAGTGGCTGCTTTCGCGCGGCGTCGAGTGGCATCATTTTGAAGATCCGCCCAGCCTGCGATTGTTGGAAGACGAGCCGGATCATGGCTGCGATCTCTGTTCGAGATTTCGCCGCCGTGCCGTCTATGAGGTTTGTAAGGATCTCGGCGTGAATGTGATCGCCCTCGGTCACACGGCGGACGACTTCTGCGAATCCTTCCTGCGCAATGCCCTGTTTACGGGCGCACTGAGTTCTCTGCCGCCGGTCACCTACTCGAAAAACAAGGACTTCCGGCTGATCCGGCCGCTGGTCTATGTTCCCGAGTCGTTGACAACCGAGTTCGCGCGCGGTTTGGGTTGTCCGGTGATTCCCTGCGGTTGCTCGCAGAAGACTGGAACCGTTCGCCGCAGTGTTCGTGATTTTCTGGCCGAGATGGAACAAGATCATCCCCGTTTGAAGGACTCCCTGTTGAGTGCTCTCGGGAACATCAAGCCCCAACGCCTGCTCGACAGCCGCTACCTGGACCCCGATCAAGATGACGAAGAGTTGGAGCCTGCCGGCGCCAGCCCCTTTCGGATTTTTACGGAATCGTAACTGAGTTGTAATGGAATGGCAATCCTGGTGATGAGAGACTGAGATTCGGGTTATGCGGCTCCTTCCACGCGAAGAGAAATTTTTCGATCAATTTGAGGCGCAAGCCAGTTTGATCCTTAAGGCGTCCTCGGTACTAGCCGAGGCCTGCCGCAAGGGTCCGGAGGCATTGCCTCAAGCGGCAATGCGTATCGACGAGCTGGAACGTCAAGGCGACACGATTGTGCGTGAGATCTTCACGCGCTTGAACCAGACCTTTATTACCCCCCTCGATCCCGAGGATATCCATCAGCTTGGCTCGCATCTGGACGACTGTCTCGACCTGCTTGAGGACACCGTGCACTGCCTGGACGCTTATGAGATTGCTCCCATCCCGCCTGAGGTGCAGGAGCTCTGCGATCTGACCGAGAAGTGCGCGACGTCACTTGCGGCCGCCTTTGGCGCCTTGAGCAAGGACAAACCGATCATCGAGTTTTGCCGCCAGGTGGATGCTCTCGAAGAACAGGCTGACCATGTGCACCGCCGCGCCGTTGCCGCCTTGTTCAAAACCACGGATGCGATTCGCGTGATGAAACTCAAAGAGATTCTGGACCTCCTCGAGTCCACGACCGATGCCTGTGAGGACGTTGCCGATGTCTTGCAGACTGTTGTGGTCAAGAACAGCTAGCGCCTCAAAAGCATTATGTCTGAGACGCTGATTCTAGTCCTCCTCATCGTGTTTGTCGCGCTGGCCTTTGATTACATCAACGGCTTTCACGACGCAGCGAACTCGGTTGCGACTATCGTCGCGACTCGTGTGCTAACCCCCTTCCAGGCTGTTGTCTGGGCTGCTTTTTTCAATTTTGCTGCGGCTGTACCGCTTTTCCTCACCGGGGAGGCTGGGGTCGCCAAGACCGTGGGCTCGGGGATGGTGGAGCTGAAGTATGTGACACCGCTGGTGATCCTGGCGGGTTTGCTAGGCGCGATCGCCTGGGATCTCATCACCTGGTGGTTTGGGCTTCCCACCAGTTCTTCGCACGCCTTGATTGGTGGTTATGCGGGAGCAGCGATTGCCCGCGTCGCATTTGACGAGGGGTTGTCCAACATCTTCCATGCCATTGTGATCCAAGGCTGGGTGAAGACGCTGTTCTTTATCGTGCTGGCGCCCATGCTGGGTATGGCGCTGGCTTATCTGCTGATGATCATCGTCTACTGGGGCTTCCGGAATGCGACTCCCCGGCGCATGGATCGCTGGTTCCGCCACTTGCAACTGCTCTCGGCGGCGCTGTTCAGCTATTCGCATGGCGCCAATGACGCGCAGAAGACCATGGGCATCATCGCTGGCGTTCTGGTGGCTGCCGGGTATCTTGAGGAGTTCCGAGTCGATTGGTGGGTGATTCTGTCGGCGCACGCCGCCATCGCGCTGGGCACGATGACGGGTGGCTGGCGCATCGTGAAGACGATGGGCGCACGCCTGACCCGCTTGAAGCCGCGCGGCGGCTTTTGTGCCGAAACCGCCGGTGCGCTGGCGATTCTGTTTCCAACCTATCTGGGCATTCCCGTCTCCACCACTCACGTCATTTCGGGCGCGATTGCCGGGGTGGGCGCGATCCGGCGTCCGAAGGCGGTGCGCTGGGGACTGGCAACCAACATCCTGTGGGCCTGGCTGTTGACCTTACCGGCCGCAGCGCTCGTTGCAGCCATCTGCATGACCCTCATCCGGGTGTTTGTCGGACACTTCTAATCGGCACCGCGCGTGGGACGGACCATGATCTCGTTCTCCCGTCGATGTCTTCCGGCTGTGGCATCGGCCACTCCTGACCGAGCCCTTCTGAGATTGCGCTCACTGCAAATTTCGTGGCGCGATAGACTGCTGACGATGGAAGAGATATTGATGACGTCTCCCTTCATCTGTGGCATGAATTGAGCATGATGTTGAGACTGCCGTAATTTCCCGGGTGCATCGCTGTTCGATCTGGCGATGCACCCGGCGGAGGCGAAAACTTTGCTTAGGAGTGGCGGGCGCAGACTTCGCGTAGTTTCTTGAAGAGCGGAGGAGTCGCGATGGAGGCATCTTCCTTCTCTTCGTACTCCAGCGCCAGATAGCCGCGGTAGTTATTTGCGGTGAGCATCTTGGCGACGCGGTCCCAGTCGGAGGGCGCGGGGCCGTTCTCGTCCTTGATCATCGCCTTCACCTGTACATTCACCGCATAGGGGGCGATGGTTTCGATCTGTTCGTAGATGCGCGTCGGGAAGTTGGCCGTATCGAGATTGACGCCCACCCAGGGGCTGTTCACCTTCTTCACGATCTTGACGATAGTGTCGGCTCGATCGGTGACGCCGTGGTGATTCTCAAGCCCTAAAATGACGCCGTGCTTGCCAGCGTAGTCGGCGGCAGGCAGGAGTGTTTCTGCCACCCAGCCTGCGGCTTCGTCTTCGGTCGAATTCTTCGGGATCGGGCCGCCAAAGACACGGATGTGCCCGGCGCCCAACTTCTCTGCCACGTCCACCCACTTCTTGATGTCGGCAATCATCTTGTCGCGTTCGGGTCCGGCGGGCCGGGTCAACTCGGTGCGAATCGAAATCGAATAGATCTCGATTCCGGCCTTGTAAGCCGCCCGCTTGAGCGGCATCAGGAAGCTGTCTTCCGTGTTCGGGAACCAGTAGACCGTCAGATCGACGCCATCAAGGTCGTTGTCGGCCGCTATGCCGATCAGGTCTTCGTACTTCAAGGTGCCCTTCTGCAGATCCTGACGGAAGGAGTAGGCGCACAGCGCCGGGCGAAGCCGGGGCTTCGCCTTAGCGCTGAGTGCAAGAGGTACGGTTGCGAGGAGCGAACGTCTGGTGAGCATTTTAGAAGACCTTTGAGGTGATCGCGCCTTCGCTGGCGGAACCGACCGTTTTGATGTACTTCGCGAAGACACCGGTTTTGTATTTGGGCTCAGGAGCGGTCCACTTCGCCTTGCGGGCGGCAAGCGTTGCTTCCTCCACTTCGAGGTCAATGGTGCACTTCTCGATGTCGATGTTGATCATATCGCCGTTTTCGACAAAGGCGATGGGACCGCCGTCGACTGCTTCTGGCGAGACGTGGCCCACCATGAAGCCGCGCGTCGCGCCGCTGAAGCGTCCGTCGGTGAGCAGTGCGGTGGTGTCGCCGAGACCGGCGCCCATGATCGCGCCGGTGACGCCGAGCATCTCACGCATGCCGGGGCCGCCCTTGGGGCCTTCATAACGAATGACGACGACGTCGCCGTGCTGGATCTGGCCGCTGGTGACTGCCTTCATCGCGTCTTCTTCGCGCTCGAAGACCTTCGCCGGGCCACGTTGGCCCTTGCGCTCAATTCCGGTGACCTTGATGACGCAGCCTTCGGGAGACAGCGAACCGCGCAGAATGACGAGGCCGCCCGACTTCTTGATCGGGTTGCTGACGGGTTGGATGACTTCCTGGCCGGGCGTGGGCACGGCGGCGCTCGCTTCTTCGCCAAAGGTCTTGCCGGTGACGGTCATCGCGCTGCCGTCGACGAAGCCGCCTTCGAGCAGGAACTTTGCGACGACCGGGATGCCGCCTGCGGTATGCACATCGGCGGCGGTGAAGCGGCCGGCGGGCTTCAGATTGCTGAGCAACGGGGTGCGTGCGCTGATTGCGTGGATCTCGTCGATCTTCAAGGGGACTTCCGCCTCCTGGGCCATGGCCAGCAGGTGGAGCACGGCGTTGGTGGAGCCGCCGGTGGCCGCGACGCTGGCAATCGCATTGTCGAAGGCGGTGCGGGTACAGATGTCGCGGGGCTTCAAGTCGCGCTTGACGGCGTCGACAATGATGCGGCCACAACGGCGGGCCACTTCATCCTTGTCGGGGTCCACCTGCGGCGTGCTGCCGGTGTACATCGGCGCGAGGCCGATCAGTTCCATGACGGTCGCCATGGTGTTGGCGGTGAACTGGCCGCCACAAGCACCAGCACCCGGACAGGCCTTGTTTTCGATGTCGAGCAGCTCTTCGTCGCTGATTTTGCCGGCGGCGTTGGCGCCGACTGCCTCAAAGACGTCCTGGAGCGTGATGTCGATGCCGTTGCGCTTGCCGGGCATGATGGTGCCGCCGTACATGATGACGCCGGGGACGTTCAGCCGCAGCAGGGCCATGGCCGCGCCGGGGATGGTCTTGTCGCAGGCCACCAGGGCGATGATGCCGTCGAACATGTAGCCGCGCGCGCAAAGCTCGATCGAGTCAGCGATGAGATCGCGGCTGACCAGGCTGGCCTTCATTCCCTCAGTGCCCATCGTGACGCCGTCGCTGATGGCAACGGTGTTGAACTCCATCGGCGTGCCGCCCGCGGCGCGGATGCCTTCCTTGACCTTGGCGGCGAGCTCACGCAGGTTATAGTTGCAGGGCATCGTCTCGATCCAGGTGTTTGCGATGCCGATAATCGGCTTGCGCAAATCCTCATCCGTAAAGCCGATTGCCTTCAACATGGAACGCGCAGGTGCGCGATCGCGGCCTTGCGTGATGGTATAGCTCTTGAGGTTCATAAACATCTCATCCTATCAATCGGGGGGCCTGCGCCTACGTGCGAGAATGAGAGTTTCCCCAAAGAAACATGAGAATTCTGGCTATCCATGCTCACCCCGATGACATTGAAATCCTTGCCGGAGGCGCGTTTGCGCTGTTAGCCCGTGCGGGTGTTTCCCTTACTTTTTGCACCATGACGCCTGGCGATTGCGGTTCTGCTGAGATGGGACCCGAAGAAATTGCCGCCCTGCGCCGCGTGGAAGCGGCAACTGCGGCCATGATGCTGGGAGCCGATTATATCTGCGCCGAATACCGCGACATGCGTGTTTTTAATGACGAGGCCGGGCGGGAGAAGATGACGCAGTTGCTGCGCCGCGTGCGGCCCGATATTGTCATCACGGCGAACACGCCCGATTATCACTGCGACCACGAAGCGACGCATCTGCTGGTGCGCGATGCGTGCTTTGGCGCCAGTACCCCGAACTATGTTCCGGGCGAGCACCCGGCACTGGACCACATTCCCCATCTCTATTTCATGGATTCCACCAGCGGCATCGATCGCGATGGCAACACCCTGCGTCCGGAGTTCCTGGTAGATGTCGCCGAGACCATCGAGATGAAGGCTGCGCTGATTGGCTGCCATGAATCGCAGCGAGCCTGGTTGAAGAAACAGCATGGGCTCGACGACTATGTGGACAGCAGCATTCGCTGGACCGCAGGACGTGGCGCCCTGGCGGGCCTTGCCTATGCGGAAGGCTTCCGTCAGTATCATGGTCATCCTTATCCGCAAACCCCATTGCTTCAGGAAATGTTTGAGCGTCTCACGACCGTAGTTAACTTATGAGCCACCACCATCCCGAAAAACGTACCGTCCTGACCAAGCGCGTCGACGAGTGCGACAGCCTGCATGATGTCTTCCTCAGTTGCCTGCCTGCTTTTGGCGGCGCTTTTCTGCGGCGTGTGTATACGATTCTCGACACCGCAATTGGCATGGGCTGCCCGTTCACGCTTTCGATTGCCGGGCCGATCACGGTGAGTGGTCAGCACCAGACCTGGCTCCAGCCGCTGCTGGAGACCGGGTGGATTGCCTATTTGTCCACAACAGATGCGGTCTGTTACCACGATGGTCATCGCAGCTTGAACGGGCACAAGAATCCGGTGCATGAGGTGCCGATTTTTGGCGACGATGCGGCTTTACGCGATGACAAGACGATTCGCGTGACAGACATGGCCTTTGATGAGGACGTGCTGTTTGATCAGGATCGCTTCCTGACCGCGATGTTGCAGCGCCCTGAGTTCCAACGGAAGATGACGGGCACGGAGATGCGTAACATCCTGGGCCGCTTCTATGCAGCGCAGGAGCAGGCGAATGGGGCGAGCGAAGGTCTGCTGGCCACTTGTGAACGGTTGGCGATTCCGATTTTTGTGGGCGCTCCGGGCGACGGCAGCGTCTTCTTGAATTCTATGAAGCTTTGGGCCATGAAGCAGGCCGGGCTGATTGAGGATTACAACTTCGATCTCGATCTCCATGCCGAAGTCTTTGAGGCTTGCGCCTATCACTACTGGGGCATTTTCCAGAATCCGGTGGGAGCACTGGCGACCCTGATTCTCGGCGGCGGCGTGCCGAAAAATTACAACCTGCAGCCGGAGCCGGCGCTGGGTCAGATCCTCGGCCTGCCGAATGTACGTGGCTACAATTTCGATGTCCAGATCGTCACCGCGCCGGTGACCGACGGGTCGCTGTCGAGCTGTTTCCCAGCCGAGGCCGTCACCTGGGGCAAGGTCGATAAGGACACTTATACCGAGGCGACGGAGAGCCTGCAGTGCGACTATTCGCTTGTCATGCCCTTTATCGTGAAGGCGCTGCTCGACAACCGCGCCTACTATGCGAAGAAGGCCGAGGAAGTGGGCGAAGAGCATCTCTTTGCGCACAACCCGAAAGCGCGCGGCTATCTGCGGCCGAAGACGGGCTATCGTCTGTTTGAAAAGCGCGAAGAGATTGTGAAGTCTTTGCGCGAGGCCGTCCAGTTGAACCACGAGTGGCTGCGGGAAGGCCTCGATTATCCGTTAGCGCTGCGGTAGGAGTTCCGATTCCATCGTGGCGCCGCCCATCTGCGGCATCACCGTGGTGGTCTTGACCGGTTGCCGCGTGTCTTTGGCGATCCAGATCGTCATCTTGTCCGGACGGCCCTCGGCTGAGATTACTTCCACCCGGTAACAATCAAAGCTCCCGGCTGGAACCGTTACTTTTTCGGTTCCAGCCACCTTCAGTTGCAGCAGCTTTGCTTTTTGGCCGGTGAGGTCAAAGTTGCGGTAAACGAGAGTGTAGCCTTCGGCAAGGGGCAGGGCGCCGATGGATTGCTGGGCCCCGGCGGCATCGGCAAAGAGCGGGCCTCCAATGTCGCCATCGATTGGACGCTCCTCGTTGTTGATCACGATTTTGCCCTTGACCTTGTTGCCGTCATAGATCATCTCGATGTTCGCCGGGCCTTGCTGGATGTTGCGCTTCTTGACGTAGAGCGTGGCCTTGTCGAGGGTGGCTGCGTCTGACACCTTGCCCATGGGCGTTTCCATCAGGTCCGTGGCCACCCAGTTGCCGTCTTCTTCCTGGATTGTGCTGGTGAGCTTGATGGCCACCTGCTGCCCGCCGAAGCTGAGCTTGCCCTGGTAATGGTAGACGCCAGGGGTGAGCGCTGTGGGCGTCGCGGGTTTGACTTCGCTGGCATCCGCTTTCTTGGTGAGGGTGACGGTTTTCGGGTCGACTGTGATCTCCTGCAATCGCTTTTCAACCTCGGGCGTGCCACCTTCCTGATAGCGGCCGTCGAGCTGTTTGGCGAGGAATTTTTCAATCGCCATGAACATCGCCATGTTGTTGACCGGGCGCTGGAAGCCGTGCCCTTCGTCGGGAGCGAGCAGGTATTCGACCGGGGACTTGTGATCGCGCAAGGCGACGACGATCTGTTCTGCCTCGGCCTTATTGACACGCGGGTCGTTGGCGCCTTGCACCACCATCAGCGGGGTCTTGATCTTGTCGGCGGCATTCAGCGGCGAGCGCGCTTTGAGCCAGGCCTTGCCTTCCGGAGTGGCCGGGTCGGCCATGCGCGAGAACATGATCTTCTTGCCGGCTTCCCAATAGGGCGGAATCGCGTCGAGCAGTGTGATGAGGTTCGAGGGGCCGACGATGTCGACACCGGCGCGGTAGAGGTCTGGGGTGAAGGCGACGCCGGCGAGCACGGCGTATCCGCCATAGGAGCCGCCGAGGATGCCGACGCGCTTGGGGTCAGCCGTACCTTGGGCGATCAGATGCTTGACGCCCCAGGTGATGTCGTCCTGCATCTTGCGGCCCCATTCGCCATTGCCGGCATTGAGGAACTTCTTGCCATAGCCGGTGGAGCCGCGGAAGTTGGGTGACAGCACCGCGTAGCCGCGATTGGCAAAGAACTGGGCCATCGAATTGAAGCCCCAGCTATCGCGGGCCCAGGGGCCGCCATGGGGCACAACGAGGACAGGCAGTCCTTTGGCGGAGAGGCCTTTCGGGAGCGTCAGATAAGCCGGGATCTCCAGACCGTCGCTCGACTTGTAGCGAATGGGGGTCATCGGGGAGAGGGACGTGCGGGGGATGCTGTCGCGGAGTTTGTATTGCAGCGTCGTCTTTTTCGTCTTGCGATCAAAGAGATAGGTTGCGCCAGGTTCCGTGTCGCCGGTGGTGCTGATGAGCCAGACTTGCTCATCGCGCGAGTGGGAGCCGAAGCCGATTTCAAGGCCGGGGAAGCGGGCTTGCAACAGTTTGTAGTCAGCCTCGAGTGTCTTGTCCTTGAAGTAGCGGCGGACCTTCTCGTCGTTATAGATGGTGAGGGTGAGTTCGTCGGTGACATCGGAGAAACGGGCCTGGCCGAAGTCCACGCGCTTGAGCGGATCGGATTCGACGGATTCCTCCTTCAGCGTGACCGGATCGAAGAGGATCAGCTCGCTGAGGTCGCGCGAGCCCTTGTTCGTTTCCAGATAGACCCGCTTGTTGTCCTTATGGAAGCGAACCGGGCCACAGGATTCAAACACATCGCAACTATAGATCTTGGTGAAGGCCTCGGGGTCGACGCGCAGGATCTGCTGTTCCCCGGAATTTGTGACCTGCATGACGAGGCGAAGCTGGCCTTGCTCATCGAAGTTCCAGGAGGCGATCTTGTCGGTGTTCTTGCGGAGCAGCGTCTTTTCGCCTGTCGAGAGTTTCAGCCGGTACAGATCGTGCCAGGCCTTGTCGCGGTCGTTGAGGCCGATGTAGATGGTGTCGGGATCTTTCTTGGGCACCGAATAGATCTGGATCTGGATGCCTTTGAGGCCAGTGAGATCGCGGGCGATGGGGGCATCAAAGCCGAAGGTGGGTATGCCCTTGGGGTCGACGGCGAAGACGTTGAAGTTCTCGTCGCCATCGTTGTCCTTGACGAAGAGAATGTACTTCGAGTCGGCGCTCCAAAAGAAGCCACTGATTGGCCGCTTGGTCTCCTGGGTGAGCAACCGTGCCGCCGAGAAGGGTTCGTTTGTTTCCTTCACCCAGATGTTGCGGGTGTTTTTGTACGGCTTCTGGAAGGCGATGAAGTTGCCGTCGGGCGAAAGCTGCGCTCCGGCGATTTCGGGATTGCCGAAAAGAAGTTCGCGATCAATGAGCGGCGGCAGCCCCTGCGGTAGCAAGGGAAGCGCCACAAGTGCGGAGAGCAGCGTGAGTTTGAAAAGGTGCATGAGAGAAGTTCTCTTCTCTCAGAGTACGGAAAAGCGCTAGCGAAGTTCAAAGCCCGCAGAGCGGATGGCGGCAATGAGCGCGTCGCGTTCTGCAGTGATTTCTTCCTGGGTGAGGGTGCGTTCTTTGTTGGCGACTGTCACGCGGAAGGAGAGGCTGCGCTTCTGGTCGGGCAAGGTGAAGTCGCGAACGAAGGCAATCTGCTCCACAGCCGTGCTGGCGGCGCTCCGCAGAACGCTCTCGACGGCATTGGCGTAGACACGCGGCGCGGTGAGCACGCTGAGATCGAACTCGCTGGCTGGGAAGCGGCGGATGGGCGCATAGCGGACCGGCTTGGCCAGCAGGGGCGCGAGCGTGTCGAGATTGAGATTGAGCACGGCGGCGCGGCCTTCCACCCAGTTTGGATGGAACTCAAAGATGCGGCCGATTGGGACGCCATCGAGGAAGACAATCGCCACACGCTGCGGATGCTCGTAGGCGTGGACTTCTGTGGTCGGCTCAAAGCTCGCTTGCGGGGCGATGGCGCGGACCAGATTCTGGATCTCCTGGAGCGCGCCTTCGTTCTGGTAAACCCCAGCGACCAGGTGCGGGACCTCGGATGGAAGCCCGGAGGGCTGCTTGTGGATCTCCTTGCCGATCTCAAAGAAGCGGAAGGCGTCGAAGTGCTTGCGGTTGTCCTCAAAGTTCTTGAGGACGCCGTGCAGCAGCGTCGTGCGCATCAGGCTCTGGTCGGAGGCGATGGGGTTCAACACACGCACATGCGATGCGAGTGGCACGCCGAGACGGCTGGCCTGCGCTTCGCTGATAAACGAGTAGTTGTAGATTTCGTGATAGCCGTGCTGGGTGGCGACGTTGCGCAAACGGTTGAAGTAGCGGCGCTCCTCATTGACCGGAGGAGGCACGACGGGCATGGCCGGGGCAACCGGCGTGATGGTGGCATAGCCCACGGTGCGGCCGATTTCTTCGACGAGATCGTCCGGTATCGAGACGTCCTTGGTCGCGCGCCAACTGGGGACAGTAACCAGCAGCGTGTCGCCCCGGTCTTCCACCAGGAAGGCGAGGCGGGTGAGGATGCCAATCACCTCGGGCTTGGCGATCTCGCGGCCCAGCTTACGGGTGAGCCAGGGCAGGGAAAGGGTGATGACCGGCAACGGCTTGGCCACTGCGGCGACGTCGGTGGGGCCGCCTACGGCACGGATGCCAGGGCTGACCAGCTCAAAGAGTTCCGCGCCGCGAGCAATGGCGCGCAGCGTGTTGACGGGGTCCTGCGCCTTCTCAAAGCGCATGGAGGCGTCGGTGCGCAGCTTCAGGCGGGAGCTTGTCTTGCGCACGGCCGAGGCGTTGAAATTTGCCGCCTCCAGGATGATGCGCTTGGTGTCCGGGCCGATGGAGCTGGCCTTGCCGCCAATGACGCCGGCGATGCCGATGGCGCCCTGTTCGTCGGCAATGACGAGGTCTTCGGCGGTGAGGGTATACTCTTCGCCGTTCAGCGCGAGCATTGTTTCGCCGTCGGTGGCGCGGCGGACGATGATCTTGCCGTGGATCTTATCGGCGTCGTAGGCGTGGGTGGGCTGCGGCAGCTCGGCGAGCAGCCAGTTGGTGACGTCGACGATGTTGCTGATCGAGTTCAGCCCGATCGATTGCAGGCGGTACTGCAGCCAGTAGGGCGAGTCCGTGACGCTGACGTTTTCAAAGAGCTGGGCCGAGAAACGGGGGCAGAGATGGGAGTCAAGCACTTCGACCGCAACCTGCGGGTCGCCCTCGGGCAACAGTTCTAAGCTGACCGGGTCGACCAGCGGCTTGTCGAGGATGGCGGCCAGTTCGCGCGCCATGCCGTAGTGGCCCCAGAGGTCGGGGCGATGGGTGAGGCTCTTGTTGTCGATCTCGATGATCGCGTCGGGGGCGAGCGCGAAGTCTTCGCTCAGTTCGATGATGCCGTCGTGGTCGCCGTTGATGCCGAGTTCGGCGGGGCTGGCGAGCATGCCGTCGCTATCAACCCCACTGATGCGCTTGACACCAAGCGGGATGTAGATCGTGCGCAGGCCGGCGCGGCAATTCGGCGCGCCGCAGACGAGAGTCTTCTTGCCGTAGAGGGCGGTTTCGACTTCCGCTTTGACATTGTGGGCGTTGGGGATGCTCTCGACGCTAAGGACGGTGGCAGGGCAGGCGCCCTTCCACAGCGCGCCGTGCTCTTCGACGCCCTCGCTCTCTGCGGTGTGCAGGGTGATGCGGCGGGAAACTTCTTTCGCGTCGATGTCGAGATCTTCAACCAGCTCAGTGAGCCATTGGTAGGAGAACTTCAAGGTGGATGCTCCTAAAACTGTTTCAAGAAACGGAGGTCGCCCGATTGCAACCAACGGATGTCGTCAATCAGATAACGCATCATGACGAGGCGGGTGAGACCGAGGCCGAAGGCAAAGCCGCCGTATTGGTCGGGATCAATGCCGCCCGCGCGGAGAACATTCGGGTGCGTGAGGCCGCAGGGAAGCAGTTCGACCCAGCCAGAGTGTTTGCAGACCGGGCAACCGCTGCCGCCGCAGACCATGCACTGGATGTCGAGTTCAAAACCAGGTTCGACGAAGGGGAAGAAGCCAGGCCGCAACCTCACGGTGACGTCGCGCTTGAAGATGCCCGACAGCAGTGTCTTCATGAAGTAGAGGAGGTTGGCCACCGAGACATCCCGATCCACCATCATGCCTTCGAGCTGATAAAAGGTGTGTTCATGCGAGGGGTCGACTTCCTCATTGCGGAAGACGCGGCCGGGGGCGATCATGCGCAGCGGCGGGCCCAGGCGCTGCATGCCGCGGATCTGCACCGGCGAGGTGTGGGTGCGCAGCAGATGGCCGCCTTCGAGCCAGAAAGTGTCCTGCATGTCGCGCGCCGGGTGATCGGGCGGGATATTCAGCGCGTCGAAGTTGTAGAACTCGGTTTCGACTTCCGGCCCATCGAGGATCGCAAAGCCGAGCGAGAAAAACAGCGACTCGATTTCGTTCTGGATCTGGGTGAGCGGGTGCAGGCTGCCGGGCAGAATGCCGGTGGGAGGAATCGTCAGATCGAGCCATTCGTTCTGCAGACGCTCGTTGAGCGCCGCCGATTCAAAGGCGGTCTTCTTGATCTCGTAGGCTGCCTCGAGCGAAGTTTTCGCAGAATTCAGCGCCTTGCCAGCCGAAACACGGTCTTCGGCGGACAATTTTCCCATCAATTTTCCGAAATCTGCGAGGCTGCCTTTGCGGCCTAGAACCTCGACGCGGACGGTCTCGAGCGCCTCCGGGTTCTCTGCCGCGGCAATGCGCTCGATCGTTTTCGAGGCGAGTGCTTCGATTTCGGGGATCATGATGCGGGTTTGAAAATGGGGGTGTTCGAATCCATTTCAAAGGCCAGGTGGTTCAGGTAGAAATCCACTAGCGCCGGGGTGTACTTGTCCTTGAAATGATCGTAGGCCTGCTGCTGCCAACCCTCGGGCAGAAACTGCTTGGGGTCGGTTTCCTTAGCAAAAAAGCCATCTTCGTGCGGAATCTTGAAATAATCGAGCACGTCGATGATCAGTTTGAGCTGAGAGACGAGGATGGCCTGAGACAGTTCCAGGGCCAGTTCGTCTTCACCGGTTTTTAGCCTTTCCCACAGCCGGCCGGAATTGGTACGGAGGCTTTCGGTATTCAGTTTTGCAAGGTGGCAGCGCGTCTTGACCCGATCGTAGATCTGGTAGGTCCGGAGGGTGCCGAAGGATATGCCACGGAGTTGGGAGCGGAAAGAATCTTCTCCCAGCGCGACGAAGAGCTCATGTAACTTCATTTGAAGCGGGGTAAACCTTCAGTGTACGCGATAGAATGTAGGGTTTGGACAATCGCATATGGCAAATCTCATAGTTCTCGGCGCGCAATGGGGTGACGAGGGCAAAGGCAAAATCGTCGACCTCTTCAGTGAAAGCTTCGATCTGGTAGTCCGCTACCAGGGCGGGCACAATGCGGGGCACACCGTTTATATCGGTGAGAAGAAGTTCGTTTTGAAGCTCATCCCGAGCGGAATCCTGCGTCCGGGCGTGAAGGCGGTGATCGGCAACGGTGTCGTCATTGACCCGGCGGCGCTCATGGACGAGATCGGGCAGTTGGAAAGCGCTGGCATCGATGTCCGCTCGCAACTGCTGATTTCGAACCGCGCGCATGTGATCTTCCCGTTCCACCGGATGGTCGAGAAAGTGGGCGAGGCTCGTGAGGATCGTGTCGCCATCGGCACGACGTCGCGCGGCATCGGTCCCTGCTACGAGGACAAGATCGGGCGCCGTGGCATCCGCATGGCCGATCTGGTGTCGCCGCAGGGCTTCGAGCAGATGTATCGCATGCTGTGCGAAGACAAAATGACGCTGGCGACGGCCTTCCGGGTGTCCGAGGTCATCGACTTCAACAAGATTCTCGAGCAGTACCGCCAGTTCACCGAAAAGCTGCGCCCGATGGTCTGCGATTCGGCCAGCTACGTCAATCGCGCCATCCTCGACGGCAAGAAGGTGATGTTTGAGGGCGCACAAGGCACGATGCTCGACATCGACCATGGCACCTATCCCTTTGTCACCTCCTCCAATGCGAGCGCCGGCGGCGCCTGCACGGGCGCTGGCGTGCCGCCGACGCGGATTGACGGCATCATCGGCGTCTCGAAGGCCTACATCACGCGTGTGGGCGCCGGACCCTTCCCGAGCGAAATCCACGGTGAACAGGGCGACCAGATTCGTAAGGCTGGCAACGAATTCGGCAGCGTGACGGGCCGTCCGCGCCGTTGTGGCTGGTTCGACGTGCCGCTGCTGCGCTATACGGCGACGATCAATGGCTTTGACAGCATGATCATCACCAAGCTCGATGTGCTGGACGATCTGACCGAGATTCCGGTATGTGTCGGCTACGAGATCGACGGCAAGGCCATCACCGATATGCCGGCGACCAACGAGGAAGTCTCGAAGATCGTTCCGGTGTATGAGACCTTGCCAGGCTGGAAGAGCCCGACCAAGGGCATCACGGACCTGAACCAGATTCCAAAGGCCGCAATGGACTATCTGAAGTTCCTCGAGAAGCAGACAGGTGTTGAGGTGGGCTGCGTGTCCAATGGACCGGAGCGCAACGAGACGATCATTGTGCCGGGATCGAAGCTCGCCGCGCTGCTGGCCTAATTTAGAAGCGTCGCAGGAAGGCCTCAACGCCAGGTTGGCGTTGGGCCTTGTCGGCGATGCAAAGGTTGATGCCTTCGAGGGTCTGTTTCAGGATGGCGGGCGCTCCGGTAAACTTGCTGACGCGTGGCGTAAAGAAGTTGGCGAGTTGATCGCGGCTCTGTGCGTCGCAGAAGTTGCTTCCCACCTGAGGTAGGACCGAGCCAAAATCAAAACCGCCACCGGTGGGCATCAGCTTGACGATGGTGTTGAAGTTGGCCTGGAGGAATTCAAAGGGCAGATGGCGCGTCTCCGGGAAATTCGTGCCGTTAAAGAGCAGGAAGTTTCCTTCGAGAAAGGGGAGCTTGCCTGTGATCAGGGCGTCCATGCCGGCCCGGAGGGCGGTCGGATCGCGAAATCCACTCATCGCTCCGATCAAGCGGCTGCGATTCAGTTTGTCAGTGGTCTTGAGGAAGGCAGCGAGGAAACGATCGAAGAGGGCACGGTCCCCGTGGTAAGCCGCTGTGGTGAGTACAGTGCGCAGCAGATTGGGGTTGAGGGTGATCTCGCCGCTCAGCCAGCGGTCGGTGAGCGTTCTCGCTTCCCGGGCAAGGGTGGCGTCTTCTCCATAGGTGGCGGCGATGGAGAGCAAGATCGGCCGCAGGAGCGTGGTCTCGTCATCTTCCTTTGGGCGTGGGGTCCATCCCAGCGCGCGGGCTCTTGCTCCGAAGGACTGGTCCAGAAATCGCACGTAATTGGCGCGAAACTCGGGACGAATCCACTGCGAGGCTGGTGCCAGCGCGATGTCGATTGCCTTGGTGAGGACCTGCCGGTCGGGATCGGCGCGGAATTTTGCCACTAGCTCAAGCAGTGACCCCGTAGAGAATTTCCCGGCGCTCGCCAGGGCTTCGGCATTGCCCATCTCTTCGATTTTCTCGGCGGCGGTCAGATCGCCCGAGCGAAGATTATCCTTGAGTTCCGTGCGGTAATAACCCTTGCCGTCCGCGTTTGGGACCACCCAGGCGGGGCAGGACGTAGTGTTCAGTGTCCAGTCGGCACTGGGCTTGCTGAGGAGTGTGCATTCGCGCTGGGAGCCTCCATTCGATTCGTAGCGCACACAGACCGGGAAACTCCAGGTCTGATTCGTGGAACCTGTGGAACCCGTGGGCAGAAAGCGTTGCTGCTCGAGGTGGAGGCTGGCCTTGCCCGGCTCGCATTGCAGCGCGACGCGGAGCAGAGGAATGCCGGGTTGATTCAAAAAGGTGGAGAAGGCGGCCGTGATGTCCTTGTGAGTGGTGCTGCTGAGGACATCGAGAAGATCCGCGGCTGTGGTGGCTCGATTTGCATACTGGCTCAGGTAATTGTGGATCGATTGCTGGAAGACTCCCTCTCCAAGCCAAGCTTCAAACATCGCCAGGACTGCGCCACCCTTCTGATAGGAGATGCTGTCGAAGGCGTTGTTGATGTCATCTTTAACGCGGATGGGTTGCCGGATCTGCCGTGCGGAAATGAGGCTGTCCTGCGCGGCCACGCTGAGTTTTGCATCCACCTGGCTGAGTTGCGTTTTCCATGCGGGCTTCCAGTCGGCCAAATATTTATCTTCCATCCAGGTGGCGAAGGATTCGTTGAGCCAAATGTCATCCCACCAGGCGCTGGTGACCAGATCGCCAAACCACTGGTGGGCAAGTTCGTGGGCGGCGGTGCGGACATAGTTCCGCTGGCGGATGATGCTGTCCGCTTTGGGGTCGGCAAGCAGAATGTTCTGGGCGTAAGTGATCAGCCCCGGATTCTCCATGGCGCCAAACCCGGAGGTGTCGGGGATGGCTAATTGATCGGCTTTCTCGTAGGGATAGGGAATTCCAAAATACTTCTCGTGACGATTGATGATCTCGGCTGTGACCTCGGCTGCATATTTCGCTTCGTCTTTGTGGCCACGCGGAACCACAATCCGCACCGGAACTTGTTTCTCGCCGGCAAGACCTGCCGGAACATACTCAAAGTTGCCGACAGCAAAGGCAATGAGATAACTGGGCAATGGCGGCGTCGGGCGGAAGCGCAGAGTGCGCTGGTTGCCGGTGGTCTGGTCCGATTCCGGGTTCGTATTGCTGACTGCCGACAGGGAGGCGGGGAAGTGCAGCGTCAGTTGCCAGGGCGTTTTGTACTGCGGCTCATCGAAACAGGGAAATGCGCCCCGGGCGTCACTCGGCTCAAACTGCGTAAAGAGATACCAACTGCCGTTGTCGCGCTGGCGGAAGATACTCGAACTGGATTTCGATGAAATCAGCCCGGTGTAATGAATCTGGAGTTGGATCGTTCCGGCGGGTAGGGGGCGTGGGAAGCTGAAACCAACGAAATCTTCACCTCCCGGAATGACTTTGGCCGGGATGCTTTTTCCGGCGAGGATTACTACCGCTTTCTGAATGGAAAGGTGGTTCTGATGCAGCCACAGGGTGGAACGGGGCTCGGCCAGGGAGATCTCGATCTCGATGGAAGCTTCGAATTGCTCCCGCTCCGGGTTCAGGGTGAGTTCCGCCTGGTATCGCTGTGGAAAGGCTTTTTGCACTTCTCCAAGCCTGAGCTTCGGTGGCGCCGCATCCAAGGCAGTCAGAACCAGAAAGAGTAACGCCAGACGGATGCCCATGGATTCATCTTAGGGCCTGGGGACGAAGGGCGCCCCCAGATGAGGAGTCTTTAAGTTATCCTTCCATAGGCATGGAAACTGAAAGCGTCCACGCAGTTCTCGTGCGTCTGGTCCGCCATCCGTGGCGGGAAATCGTTCTCCGTTGGAACTGGAAATCGGCGGTCACCAGTGCATTGATTCGCGCGGTGATTTTTTTTGTGGCGAACTTATCGGCGGGGCGGGCGGCTGCGGTGGGAGCGATGGAAGCCGAGTTTCTCTGGCGCTTTGCCGTGGCGGGCTTTGTTGGCAGTATCATCCAGAGTTTACGGCGAGCGGAACCCTTATGGCAGGCGACCTTGATCACTGCCGTTGTCTTGCCGCTGTTGAATCACAGCATCGAGTTTCTGGTGCATTACACCCGTGGGACGCCAAAGTTGATGACCAGTATTCTGGCAAGTGTCTGCTTCACGGTGATCGCGATGTTATTCAATGCCTATGCGATGCGGCGTGGGGCGATGATTATCGGCAAAGAGGGGCGTCCCCTGTGGCGCGATCTACTCGATATGCCGCGCCTGATCTGGGGCTTTCTCCTTTGGATTCTTCGGATTCAGCGCTCCTCCCAGAGCTTGTGATAGCGGCCCATCCAGTAGGGAAGCAAGAAGATCGTTCCGTCGTCCTCTGACTGGCCTCCATCGCCGCCGTCGAGCACAAAAGGATTTCCATTCCACTTGATCACCTGTCGCTCATCGGGCGGAATCCACTGGGTGGTCTGTTTTTTATCGAAGCGGTCTAACTTTGCCTCGAGCGGTAGATCCTTGCGCCAACTGTTTTCGACAGTCCACGTGGTGAGGTCAAGCGGCAGGCGCTGGAGCGTGGCAATCGATTCCTGCCGGAGCGTTTTGTTTTCACCTCGGACGATCTCGTAAATTGTGTTCCAGAGCGGATTCTTTTCGCGACGGATATTCTCGAACCAATCGTCCAGTGCTCTGCGAATGGCTGTATTGTAAGTCGGATTCTTGCCATGGAGTAGGAGCGGGTAGAAGCTGAGCATGGCGAGTTCTTCATCGGAATAGTTGATTTCGACGCTCCGGGTCTTGAGTTCTCCTGCGATTTTGAGATAGCCGAGGTCCTCGGCGACCTTTTTCAACTCGCGATCATAACGGGCATCGCCCGTGACATGTCCGGCCGTGGTGAGAAAACTCAACAACTCGATGGCATTGAGTGGCGAATCGCTGCGGCCCTCGCCATTGAAATAGTCGGGGGACCACTTACCCCAACGAGTTGGCTTCCCATTGCGGTCAATGAGGTAGTAATGATTTTTGAGTATGAAATCAATCATCCGGCGGCAGGTGGCTTGTAGCTCACTGCGCAACGGACCGGGAGGGAGGAGATCCCAGCCAATGGAGAAGATGAGAAAGTGGCCGACAATCTCATCGGAACTGGTGTCGGACTTCCACTGGTATTTGCCGTCCGCGCTGGGATACCAGACACCGTCTTTCGGCTTCGGGTCTTCAGTTCTGACATAGGTGCGTGCCGGATAACCAGGCACGCCGGTAATCTTTTCAAGAAAGAGGATGGCGCGAATGGCTCTCTCCGCGCGGCGCAGTGCTTCGTTGCTACCTGTGCTTCGATACTCGAAGAGGTTGGCTGCGGCGTACATGGCGGTCCAGAGGCCGTCGTTGTCGCTGGATGTCGGTTTGCCCTTCGGGGAATCGGCGATGAAGCCATACCGATCGTGACGGCCCGCAATTCCTTGGTAGTGACGGGCCTTGGCTTCGAGTGTCTGATTCTCAAACCAAATCTCGCTATCGCCGCAACTGGTATGAACTCGAATTCTCCCTGGTTGCGGTTCCGAGATCTGATGTACTTGGTCGCAAGGCAGAAACCGTTTGCTGTGAAAAAGCCGGCCGTTCCGGGTCACTCCGCGCACTGCGATCTTCCAAACCGAGGAATCCGAGGCAAGAAAGTCTGCCTTGGTTGCAGGCACCACGTTTGCTTGTGGAAACTGTTGTACCCGAACTTGCGGAAACGACGGCAATTGGAGAACTGTAGCGCCCAATTGGAAAGAGACCAGCAAAAGATAGATTCTCAGCACATGATCAAGATACATTAAATTTCAAAGATTTCTAGCGAAGACTGTTGCCGTTGAGACACTTGCATCCAGCCTTGAGAAGACGAACAATAGAGAGAGTAGGTTTACTGGTCGTTGGTAAGCAACAAGGAAAAGATTAGGGATGAAGGTACTCATTGCCGATGACAGCCTAGTCAGTCGGCATATGTTGGAAGCCACTGTGAAGAAATGGGGTTACGAGCCAATCGTTGCTTGTGACGGAAAAGAGGCTTGGGATCTTCTTCAAAAAGAAGGCGCTCCGCAACTTGCGATTCTAGATTGGGTGATGCCTCTGCTCACCGGGCCGGAGGTGTGTAAACTCGTGCGCCAACAGCAGCGCGAGACCTACACCTATATGCTTCTGCTTACGAGCAAGAATCAGCGGGAAGACCTGATTGAAGGCATGGATGCCGGCGCCGACGACTATATTACTAAGCCCTTTAATCATCATGAGTTGCAGGTACGGTTGCGTGCGGGGAGACGCATTGTGGAACTCCAGGCGGAACTGCTTGAAACACAAGCAAAATTGCGCGACCAGGCAACCCACGATGCGCTGACAAAGGTTTATAACAGGCATTCTATTTTCGAGGTGCTCGAGCGGGAATTACGGCGCGGAGAGCGCGATCAAATGCCGATTGGTGTCGCCCTGCTCGATATTGATTTTTTTAAGTCGGTGAATGATACCTATGGGCATATTGCGGGAGATACCGTTTTAACCGAGGCTGCCAGACGCATTAAAGCTTCAATCCGGTCTTATGACTCGATTGGGCGCTATGGGGGTGAGGAGTTTCTCATTATCCTGCCGGGCTGTGATGAGGCCTGCACGCGGAGCCAGTCAGATCGCATTCGCCGTGCCTTGGCAAGCGAGCCGATGCCGATCTCTGAAGATGCGCATCCCGATACTTCGCTTGCCTTGACCGCAAGTTTTGGCAGCACGACTGCGCTCCCAGGGATCCGGGCAACCCCTGAATCCTTATTGCGCGTGGCGGATGAGTGTCTCTATGAGGCAAAGCGCGCCGGGCGCAACCGGATCGTATTTCGATCTCTGAGTAGTGAGGCTGGGGCTCCGGCGGGGGTTTAGTGTTGGCCGGCGTTTTGCGCAACGGTGAAGTGGCTGAGCGTTCCCGCATACTGGGAGAGGCCGCGGTAGATCGATTCCGCAATCTTCTGCCGGTACTCGGGTTTGCGCAGTAAGGCTTCTTCTTTCGGGTTACTCAAGAAGCCAATTTCACTCAGAACGCTTGGCATTTGTGCGCCAATTAAAACGATAAATGGGGCCTTGCGTACGCCGCGGTCTTTCGAGACAATCCCCGCTTTTGCGGAACCGGCTTGTAAAGAACTTTGTACTTTGCTGGCGAATTCGCGTGACTCATCGATCTTTTCTTTCAATGCAATCTTCTTGATCAGATCCCCAAGATCGGAGACGCCTCGTCCGCTGGATGCATTCTCACGCGCTGCGACTTCGAGCGCTTCCGGCGAGGAGGTGAAGTTCAGATAGTAAGTCTCGACGCCGGTGGCCGCCTTGGCGGGCGAAGAGTTGGCATGGATCGAGATAAACAGATCGGCATGGTTCTGGTTGGCAATGATGGGACGCTGGTCGAGAACGATAAAGGTATCGTCCTTGCGGGTGTAGATCACTTCGCTGCCTAGGCCATCTTCGATGAGGGTTCCCAGCCGCTTGGCCACGTCCAGGACGACATCTTTTTCAAGCAGACCGGTGATCCCGATACTGCCGACATCGTGGCCGCCATGGCCTGCATCGATCACCACTTTGCCGATCTTCAGTCCCAGCACCCGTGTCAGCGACTGCTTGCCAGAACTGGTGCGTGTGGCGGCGATGGCGGGTGAGATAGGGCGGGAGGCGGTTTTGGCCGGCATCGCACCCTTCAATTCGAGCGTCTGGATTCCGGTGACGCGATAGGGAAGCTGGGAGGTTTCGACGCGCGGGAGCCGAAAGGCGGCGGTGCTAAGCAACGGCGGATCGGGCATGCGGAAGCCACCCCGGTAAGGCGTTGCGACGTTCCGGGCCAGTACGGTTGGGACAGGAGGCGGGGCATCGGCCAGAGGATTGCGCAGGCCCGATTCTTTGTGCGCGCTGCGCAGCTCGACGACGAGCCGGTTGGGGTCCTTGGCCACGATGGTTCGATACTCGATATCAGAACGGAGGAGATCGAAGACCAGGCGGGTGACGCCTTTCTGATTCTCGGCCACACGGATCTGCTTCAGCAGCTTGTCGTTGGTCGAGACGGTCTGGATGGTGCGATCCGACTTTCCGGAAAGCATCGGAACCGTATCGCGGAAGTCAATGAAGACGCGGCTGGGGTTTTCGATGCGGTCGGATTTGATGTCAATGACCCCATTGACCGCGATCGTCACGCGGGTGAGCTGGTCAAGGCTGGCAATCTGAATTGCGGTGACGCTGCCAAGCTTGGATTTTGCCTTCTCCTGCGCATTCCCGGCCACGCAGAGGAGCAGCGCTGCAAGAGTTTGGATGGTAGCTTGGGTCCGCGGCATTGCTTCCTAAGGGATATGAAGGTGGATCCGGCCATCGGCATCGATGACCTGCTGAATTTTGGGCTGAGGCTTCTCAACGGGCTGAGCAGCAACCGCTGGAGCTTGTAATTTCTTGGAATCGCCGTACTTCTTGCCGACCTTATAGACATAATCGATCGTCTCCGGGTAGGGAGGGATCCATCCATGCTTTTTGACGGCTGCTTCTCCCGCGTTGTAAGCGGCGAGCACCAGGCGATCATCATCGAACTTGGTTTTGAGATAACGGAGAAACTTGACGCCTCCCTCGATATTCTGACGGGCATCGAAGGCATTGAGCACGCCCAATTGCTTTGCAGTGGCCGGCATCAGTTGCATGAGACCCATGGCTCCCTTGGGAGAGAGTGCGTATTGGTTGTAATTACTCTCCACCTGGAGGACGCTTTTCACGAGTAAGGGGTCCACGCCGTGATTGGCGGCGCTTTGCTCGACGAACTCGTCAAAGTCAGCCCGGCCAGTTGCAACCGGCTTGGCGGGACGGGTGGCCGCGGAGGATTGTGTGAAGGCTTCGAGCGAGGGCACTTCCTTCGGCAGGATCACTTGGGAACGAACCAAACGGCCGCTTCCGCGATCTACGCGTACTATAGTACGAATCGCCGCTGCGTCCACTCCCCAGCCGGGAAGACCCGCAAGGCAAAAGCACGCTACGCTGAAACAAAAGCGGCTCATTTTATTCCTCCTCATCATAACCAAAAACTCTTTTTGAATCAATGAATTACTCTCCAGCCTTCATTCCGTACCGCGATGTGCGAGCGTATTTGCTTGCCGGAGGAGCCAGCCGGCGCATGGGGACCGACAAGGCCGTCCTGCCATTTGAAGGGCAACCGCTGCTGCTGCATCTGGCGAAAGTACTGGCTTCCGTGGTGGCAGATCCGCGGCTTTTGGCCCCAGCCGGACGGTACGAACAATTCGGTTTGCCAGGGCTCGAAGACCGCCGGATGGGCTGCGGACCGCTAGCGGGAATTGAAACAGCGCTCCTCGATTCCGATTGCGAATGGAATCTCATCCTCGCTTGCGACATGCCCTTTGTCACTGCGGAGTGGCTCACTACGATGATCGAGGTGGCACTTGCCAGTGAGGCGACAGTCCGCTGCATTTGTACGGGCGAGAATCCGCTGTTGGCTCTGTGGCGGCGGAGTGCTCTTTCTGAGGTGCAGGGCGCGCTGGATGCAGGAAATTTCCGGCTCCGTGATCTCTTAGAGCCTCTGAACGCGAAAAAACTCATTCCCCCAGACCCGCAAATCTTGGCAAACTGGAATCGTCCCGAAGACTTGCCTGGATATCCAAGCGAAGGAAAAGCGAATTTTGAGCGTTGAAGGCTTCCCCTACTACATTGAGTTCCGGCACGTTTTTAAGACGTTCGATCGGCCGATTTTAGTCGACACAAATTTTTATGTTCCTGCAGGAGAAACGGTCGCCATTATCGGACGCAGCGGTGTGGGCAAGTCCGTCAGCTTGGCAACGATCATGGGCTTTCTCAAACCCGACGAAGGGCGTGTCATTGTCGGGAATCGGGATATTACCTTCTTTGATGAAGCAGAATTGCGCAAAGTACGGAAGAAGGTCACGATGGTGTTCCAGTCGGGGGCCCTTTTTGATTCCCTGACTGTTGGCGAGAATATTCTGTTTTCGCTCGAGTTGCGCGACGACTACGACATGCAAAACAAAGAGGATGTGGTGGACGGTCTCCTCGACATGGTGGAACTGCTGCCATATAAGGATTCCTATCCGGCCGATCTTTCTACCGGACATCGCCGTGCTGTGGCGATTGCACGGGCGCTTGCCGCGCAGCCGGAATGCGTTCTCTACGACGAACCGACAACGATGGTGGATCCGATCATGGCGCATCATCTCGCGATGTTAATGTTGCGGCTGAAAATGCAGTTGCGCCTGACGAGCGTTGTGGTGACTCACGACCTCGAGTTAATGCGTACGGTGGCCGACAAAGTCGTGTTTCTGAGCGAGGGAAAGGTTGCTTATTTCGGTCCCGTCGAAGGGCTTGAGGAATGTAACGACGAGCTGATCCAGGAGTTTTTAAAGCTGGACCGGATCAGCTAGCCGTACGAGCTTTCCACGTCTCAAAGGCAACTGGGAGAACGGAGAGGACAAGAATCAGCAAAATGACCTTGTCGAAGTACTTCTGGATGATCGGAATTCCACCGAGCAGATAGCCCATCGTGGTGAAGAGCAGAACCCAGCCGATGCCACCAAAGATGTTGAAGGAGAGAAAGCGGCGGTAGCTCATTCGGCCCACTCCCGCCACAAAAGGCGCAAAGGTGCGGATGATGGGGACAAAACGAGCGTAGATGATCGTCTTTCCGCCGTGCTTCTGGTAGAAGGCTTCCGTCTGCTGGAGGTACTTTCGCTTAAAGAGGCGGCCGTCGGGCCAGCTGTAGACGGCCTTTCCAGCCTGATGCCCCAGATAGTAGCCTGTCGCATCGCCCACGATGGCCGCGACGATCAACAAGCTATTGACAAGCAGGTAGTCGAGCTTTTCGGCTCCACAGAGCACACCAACGATGAACAAGAGACTATCGCCGGGGAGAAAGAGCCCGATAAGCAGTCCGGTCTCCGAGAAGATGATCGCGAAGAGGGCCAGGTAGCCAGGCCATCCGGTGAGCGTGCTCTCAAAGAGAGCACGCAACTTCTCGGCACTGATCAGGGTCTTGATCAGCTCAATCAACTGCTGAATGGAGTCCATCAGTTGCTGTAGCTCTGCGCGATCCGTTTCTTTGCTGCTTCGTCGATTTTGATCTGACCGTCGCTAATCATGCGCTTGACCAGAGTTTCTTCAAAAATATCGGCACGCTCGGCGGCCTTGCGGTTCTTGACGATGTTGACGAACTCAGCGCGGCGCGGCGGGAAGAGATTCATGTCAGCGGGCTTGTGTTCGATGACTTTGACAAAGAAGAACTTGCTGTCCACCGAGATTGGGCCCAGCAATTCTCCGGTCTTCTTCTGGAAGGCTTCTGCCAGCGTCGAGGCTGGGCCGAGACCATCGGCAAAACCCTGACGGTTGAATTCCTGAGTGGATTTCACAGGGGTACCGAATTCCTTTGCGATCTTGGCGAGATCGCCATCGGCGGTCTTCATGAGCTCTGTTCCACGATTGCGGAGATCGCTAACCTTCTTGTTGGAGGCCGCAATGCGAAGGTTCGCCATGATGACGTTATGAACTTCAGCGAGGGTGGCTGGGCGCTTCGGGATCACCTGATCGACCGAGAGGATGATGATCCGATTGGCGTCGATGGTGATGGGATGTGTGAATTCGCCGACCTTCAGAGTGCTTACGGCTGAAAAAACTTCCGGCTTGGCGCCTATATTTCCGAGGGGCATGTCCGAACTTTTGTATTCAAACTTGACGGCGGGAATGTTGAACTTCGCCATGGTTTCGTTCGCGCGCTTTGGGTTCTTCTCGAGGTCGCTGTGGAGGTCGTCGGCAAACTTGCCAACGCCGGCGCTGCTCTTCTGGCGCAGAATGTCGGCGGTGAGGGGAGCCTTGATCTCCTCAAAGGTGCGCAGGCCTGCCGGTTGACGTTCCAGAACTTCAATGATGTGGTAGCCAAACTCGGTCTTGATCGGGGCGCTGATGGTTTTCAGAGGACCGACGAAGGCGTAGTCGTCAAAGCCTTTGACTGTTTGCCCGCGGGTGATGAAGCCAATGTCGCCACCATTGTCCTTGGATCCAGGATCTTCGCTGTACTTCTTGGCGAGGTCTTCAAACTTGGCGCCGGCTTTCAGTTCTCCAGATACCTTGATAGCGAGCGCCTTCATTTTGGCGTCTTCGGCCTCTGGTTTTTCTTTGGTTTTGAACAGGATATGACGGACGTGCGAGCGCTCCGGCATCCGGAAGTTCTCGAGGTTCTCGTTATAGGCACGCCGGACCTCGTCTTCCGTGACTTCCATCGAGGCCATCACCTTGGCCGTATCGATATTGTACAGGGTGACAACACGGGATTCCGGAACCGTGTAAGAGGCCTTGTTCTTGTCGAATTCAGCCTGGACGTCGGCTTCCGTGATCGAGATTGTCTTGCCGATTTCCATCGGGTCGAGCACCGTGTATTCGACCTTGATCTTCTCTTCAGCGTCGCGGTAGGCATCTTCCACTTCTTTGGGCGTAGCGACGGCGCTCATCAGAATCAGCGTACGGAGGCGCTGGGTCTCGATGTCCTTCTTCATGCTGTCTTCAAACTGGGCTACTGTCAGGCCCGTCTGCTTCAGCATCTGCTCGTACATCTGGCGGCCGACAAACTTGCCATCCTGCCAAAGGGCCGGAACATCCTTCTGAATTTTGAGCGCAACATCCTGATCGGATGTCCCCATACCGGCTTCTCCGGCGTAGCAGGCAACACCCTTGACGGCAACATACTGATCGACGAACTGCGGAATGAAAATGGCAGCGCTCTCGGGCGGCAGCGATTGCCTGTTTAGCATCTGCTGCATCTTCAGTCGGACTTCCCGGCCGGTCACCGCTTCTCCGCAGACCTTGGCAACTGTTTCTTCCCCAGTCTGCCCCCCGAAGCCACCGGAGCCGAAGCCCGGGATGAGGGTGACGACCATGGATAGGGCTACGAGCCCGAGCAGGACTCCAAGGACAATACGCAAATTAGTATCTTTGCGCCGGAACAGATCAAACATGAAGACTCCTGAACTAAGTACGATTTGGCGGGAGAATGCCGCTAGCTTGCCGCTACTGGCAAATGCACCTAAAATTATAGCGAATCAGAGCGGCGCGCACCTCAAAAGGGTAGACGGAGAAGGGGAGTAGTTTGGGAGCAAATCGATACGCAGAGTTGCGGGAGAACTATCGGCAGGGGGGATTGCTTGAAAGCGAGGCGTTGGGGGACCCGATTGCGCAGTTCCACCGCTGGTTCGACGAAGTGCTGGCGCAGGGAGTGCTTGAGGCGAATGCGATGAGTCTGGCCACCGCATCGGCGGCTGGCGTACCGGATGTCCGGATCGTATTGCTGAAGGCCCTCGATGCGCGCGGCTTTTGTTTTTTTACGAACTACGAGAGCCGCAAGGGCAGGGAATTGGCCGAAAATCCCCAGGCGGCGCTCTGCTTTCATTGGAAAGAATTCGAGCGGCAGGTGCGGGCCGCAGGGACCGTGGAGAAGCTATCAACGTCAGAAAGCGCAGCGTATTTTACCCAACGGCCGCGAGCCAGCCAAATTGGGGCCTGGGCGAGCGCACAATCGCAAGTGATTGCCGGCCGGGAAACTCTTGAGGCTGCGCGGCGTCATTATGAACAGGAGTTCGTCGATCAGCTTGTGCCGATGCCTCCATTTTGGGGTGGTTATCTGTTGCGGCCGATCGAGTTTGAGTTCTGGCAGGGACGTCCAGGACGGCTGCATGACCGTCTGCATTATCATCGTCGGAGCGACAACACATGGCAAATCCAGCGCTTATCCCCGTAGTTCTGCTTCTCGCACAAAGCGCAGCTCCTGCTCCGCAATTGTCGGAGATTCTGAAGCGGATTGAAGAACGATACAACAATACGAAGACACTGAAGACCGACTTTCAGCAGACTATGGCGGTGGCCCAGGGGCGCACGGTCAGTGAGAGCGGTGTGCTCTATTTGCGCAAGCCGGGCCAGATGCGCTGGGAGTATGCACAGCCCAAAGGCAAACTCTTTCTGACGGATGGCAAGCAGATTCACTATGTCACCCCGGCGGCGCGGCGCGTAGAAGTGAGTGCGATGAAAGAGTCGGAAGATCTGCGGGCGCCGCTTGCCTTTCTTCTGGGCAAGCTGGACTTCTCAAGAGACTTCCAGCGCTTCGAGTACAGTGCCGTGGGCACTCAATGGAAGATCAAGGCGATTCCCAAGAGTCAGAAATCGATGTTTGAGTTTGTCGAGTTTGTGGCCGGCGCCGATGGCTTTTTGAGCGTTGTGACGGTTGCCGGCAAGGACGGCTCGACGATGACCTATTCGTTTGCGAATGAGCAGCGCAATCTGCCACTCGCCTCAAAGCTGTTTCAGTTTGAGGCCCCGGAGGGATTTGAAGTCGTGAAGTTGCGCGGCGAGCTCTAAGGGAGCTTGCCCGCTTCGACGAATTCCACCCAGCCGTCCATCATTTCGGTGCGTGTATGTTCGCCCCACCGAACCGTTTTTGCCGGATCGGGATTGGCTCGATTATTGGCGGAGTTGTCGAACCAGGACACGATGCGGATGACCGAGCCCTTCGGCAAACGGATGGGCGCTTCAAGACGGTACATCTCCTGCCAATCAAAGTTGTAATGCGGGACGTTGAGCAACATCTGGCTGCTGCCATCGGGGAGACGGGCATCGATCTGGAAGGCCTTCCCCCGGTAATGCATATGACCCAATAACGAGAGGACTTCAATGTCTTTGCTGGCGGTGACGCATGCCGTCACGCGATGATTCTCGGCTCCGGGCGGAATCTCAAAATAGAAGTTCGATGCCTCAAAGCGCTCGATCTCCACTTTGGGGGGGCCGGGGGCATAGGAGAGACCCACCATGCTGCGGTCCCGCTCTTCTTTGCCGGTGACCTTCGAGTAGTGGATGTCGAAGAGGAACTTGCTGCCAGCAGGAATTTTCTTTGCGACATGGAGCGGCCATTGATCCGGACTCATGCCAGGCACAAAGGATGCGAGCAGGGTGCGGGTTTCACCGTGAGGACGGCCGATGATATATCCGCCATCGGGATGGGAACAGCCGTCATCTATGACGGGTGCGCCGGGGCGGATCACTTGCAGCCCATCCTCTTTGACAAAGGGACTGGGCGCCCGGGGACCAGTCGAGGGCGCAGGATTGGGCGTGATGAGAAAGACGTGAGCGTGATGAACCACGCGACGATTCCCGGGTCTGAGTTCGACGGCCTTAACCCAGAGGTCGCTCTTGATTCCCGGATCGACCGTAATTTTGACGTACTCATCGGGCCCTGTTGGGGAGATGACCCGCTCTTCGGGAAGGCGTACGACGAGGTCGGGTTGGGGAATCACCCAGCCTTCGGCGAAGGTCGGCGTGGGGGGCGTTCGTTTGGGGTCGCCTTCGGGCGCTCCATTTTTTGCCCAGGCCAGGATACGATCGATGTCTGCTTGCGGGAGCCTGCGGTCGTTATGAAACTTGCCGACCTTCGGGTCGGCATCCCAGGGTGGCATCTTGCGCTGGGCGACGCTGGCGGCCAACGCCTTGGCCCAGGGACGCACTTCTGCATAGCTGCGCAGAGGCATCGGGCCGATTTCGCCAGGGCGATGGCAACTGACGCAATGTTGATTCAACAGAGGCGCAATGTCGGTGCTGTACTGCGGGACGGCAGCCTGCAAGGCCAGAGCGGCCAGAAAGAAACTAAGGGTGATCGACGGTGTCATTCAGATTGGGATTGAGGACTGGGATTGGAACCCCGGCGCCATCCGTATATTTCGTTGTGGCTGGCGTCATGGAGGCCGCCCACTCTGCCTTGTTCTTGATCAGGCGGAAGCTGACAAAGTTGAAGCGGCAGGCCTTGCAACGCACTTTTTTGGCGCCGAGGCCTGTCAGTACTCGCCAGATCAAAGGGATGTGGTAGTAAGTCTCGTCCCAGGTACTGAGCTGGAGCCGGTAGCAGCGCGGGCAACGGGCATAGAACGACTCTCTGAGATGCCAGAGGCTATGACGCCAGCGGTGCTGGCAATCAATACACCTCATCGTGGGCATCCCAAAGAGATCTAATGCCTGTTCAATCCTATTCCTCCAACGTGACATGCGAACATTCGTACTAGAACATCCGGGACAGGTCACTTTCATCGGATTGCGTCGCGCCATAGGTACTACCTCCATGGTAACCCGACGGACAAAATATTAAGCTTCGTTCTCAAGCTGCTGGAGAATCGCGCGGATGTAGCCGTAGGCAAACGCAAAGGCCTGGAATCCCCGGGTATCCCCCTCAATGTGGGGGACATGATCGGGCATCAACATTCCGCTGTAGCCAACCTCTTTATACACGCGAGCCGCCTGAATCATATTGACATCGCCGTCATCAGGGCAGGTCTCCTGGAAGTCGAGAAAGCCGCCGCGGATGTTGCGGAAGTGAACATTGAAGATCTTGTTCCGCGTGCCAAAGTAGCGGATGACATCCATGATTTCCTTAGCCGGATTTACGAGCATTTCGCTGATCGTACCCTGGCAAAAATTTAGTCCATGATAAGGGCTTTCCTTGATGCTGACGAACTTCTTGAGCCCGTCCACACTGCCAAGAACGGTCTCCACGCCGCGCCAGCCCTTGCCCTTGGGCATTCCCGGGTCATGGGGATGGCAGCAGATTCTGACCTTCTCTTCGGTGGCCACGGGGACGACTCGCTCGAGGAAATAGGTGATGCGTTCCCAGTACACGTCGGCTGGTACAGGACCCGCCTCGGTGAGCGCTGGCTCCTGCTTGGCGCCGGCATACTTAAAGGTACTGAGTTGGGAACCACCACGGCCTTTGGACGGTGCTGTCCGCACGACACCGAGGATGCTCATGTTGTACTTCATGGCTGGGATTCCAGCCTTCGCGCAGTTGCGAATCATCTTACAGATGTCTTCGATCGACTTATCGCGCTGCGGGCTCTCACCCTTCATGATGTCGGGGTATTCGTGCTTGGTGATGTAGGCGGAGCTCAACGGGAGCGGGATCATATCGAGCGAAATGCCATTGGCTTCGACGCGCTCCCGGAGTTTAGTCAAACTTTCCACGCTCCAGTTCGCATCGTAGCTTCGCGAAGGGAGAGTGGCGCAGATGTTAGAGACTCCGAGGCCGCTGAGAATCTTGAGATAGGCTTCATCGGAGGAATTCTGGGTGCCGAGCTTGGGGCGGCCCTTGCCCTTCTTCCCGATCGGGGCGGCAACTGGCGGAACGGTTGGCTTCCAATCTGGAGCAACTGCAGCAGGAGTGGCGTTAGCACCAGCGGTGAGACCGGCAGAGCCAGCGACGAGAAACTCTCTTCTCTTCATAGCGGAGAGTCTATATCGATTGGGGGCCGCTGTGCACTATGCAGTTAAAGAATTCTTGAGATCGGCAGCAAAGGAGCGGAGTTTTTCAACTTCTTCGGGGGCGGCCGGACGCTCGAAGCCCCGCGCGATGAAGAAGGCGGTTTCGCCGCGCCAGACCAGTTGCGCCATGCCTTTTTCGCTCAGAATCCCTGGCGCTCCGATGTTGCCGAACCCTGTTTCCCGGCGCTCGACAAGGGCGATGAAGCCATCGCGCTCAAAGACAAAATGCTGCGTCAATTCGACGGTGGGGAGCAGCTGGATGTTGGCCGAAGCCAGACGTTGGAGGATTTGCTCCATGGCTACATCTTGTAGCGGCCGAAGTCTTCCTCGTTCAGATTCTCGAGCCAGCGGCGCAGTTCTTCGCCTTGGCCTTTCTCTTGCGAAGAAGACATGCGCGAGTTCTTGAGAACATTTTCATCGACGTAGATCGGCGAATCGGTACGCAGGGCGATGGCGAGTGCGTCGCTGGGACGCGAATCGATGCTGATGAGCTGGCCGTCTTTTTCGAGCCAGATGACAGCGAAGAACGTGTCGTCCTTGAGATCGCTGACGACAATACGATTCACCTTCGTATCCATGCCCTGTAAGAGGGTACGAATCAAGTCATGCGTCATGGGACGCGGCGTATTGATCTTCTCGATTTCGAGTGCGATTGCGTTTGCTTCGTAGACTCCAACCCAAATGGGAAGAATCGTATTGCCGGAAAGATCGCGCAAGACAACAATTGGCATTTGCGTTACGGGATCCATCATCAGCGTGCGGATCTTCATTTCAACTTCCATCTTTTTTGCGCGCCCCTTCCTATTTCATTACAGCAGACCTGCCGCGTGGCGTAAGCTGCCCGAAAGTAGAGGACTTAGGATAGGACTGCTTCTCCGGCCAGCGAATTCGGGCCGGCGCGGAGCACGCGTACGTCGAGATAGCTTCCTTCGAGGGTATGGCCTTCCGCAGGCGCGGGCACCACGGGATGGCTGAAGTTCAACGTCTTGAATTGCGAAGTCTTACCGATCCATTGCTGCGTGGCGCGGTTATAGCCTTCGACGAGCACTTCTTCAACACTGCCGATGTAATTGATGTTGCGGGGCAATTGGATCTGGCGCTGCCGCTCCTGCACCATAGTCAGGCGGCGGCTCTTCTCCTCTTCGCTCATGTGCTCGGTGTACTGGAGCGCTGGCGTATTGGGACGTTGGGAATACTTGAAGCTGAAAACGGCGTCATACTGCACCGTGTCGAGCAGTCCCAGAGTTTTTTCGAAATCGGCCTCGGTCTCGCCAGGGAAGCCGACGATGATGTCGGAGGTGATGGCGATGTCGCGCTTGGCAGCCTTCATCCAGTCGATCTGGCGCAGGTACTCATCGCGGGTATAGAGACGGCGCATGCGGTCAAGGATCTCAGTTGAGCCGCTCTGGACCGGCAGGTGGATGTGATTGCAGAGGACCGGATTCTCGTCGATCGCATGGACAATGTCGCGGACAAAATCGCGCGGGTGCGAAGTGGTGAAGCGAATACGCTTGAGTCCCTGCACCTCGCCTATACGGCGCAGCAACATCGCGAAATCAAGGCCGGCGTCCGAGGGGTCGCGGTAGCTGTTGACGTTCTGGCCCAGCAGCGTGATCTCGGTGTAACCGTTCGCGGCCAGCTGGCGCGCTTCTTCGAGAATGCCGGCACTGGCCCGGCTGCGCTCGGGACCTCGTGTCATCGGAACCACGCAATAGGCGCAGCTCTTATCGCAGCCCTCAATGATAGTGAGAAACGCCTTGTGCGGGTTGTCCCGCTTGGTGAACGGGACTTCGAAGGTGTCCTCAGTATCAAGACTCAAACCGGTGACCCGGCGGGCGCCCGCTTCAATCTGCACCAGCATCTGCGGCAGTTGGTTGTAACTTGCCGAGCCTGCAACCAGCCCGACATGGGGGGCCCGGTCGAAGATCTTCTCGCCTTCCTGCTGGGCGACGCAGCCGATGACGCCCACCACCTTATCCTTGCTGCGCTTTTTAAACTCGTTGAGGCGCTGGAAGACTTTCGCCTCTGCTTTGTCGCGGATGCTGCAGGTGTTATAGAGCACCAGGTCGGCATCGTCAGGGAGTTCCACTTGCGAATAGCCCTTGTTTACCAGCGTGCTGATCACTTTCTCGGAATCGTGCACATTCATCTGGCAACCGAAGGTTTCGATGTAGAACTTTTTCATACTAGGCCCAGATCCCATTATAGAGACTGCACCGATTGCGCAGCTCTGCCGATAGATTTAGCGTAAATGCATATGCGGTTCGCTACGGTTCTTCTGCTTGCCTGCGCCGTTTTCGGTCAGACCTATACCTACGATTCGGATGGAAAGCCCACCGTACTGCCCGCAATCCAGGAGACCCGCAAACGGAAAGTGGTGGAAGACGGGCCGAATGGCCGCGTGGTGGAAGAAACGGTCGAGCGGCGCGATGCGGCGGGGAACCCTCTTCCTCTCGAGAAGTTGCGGATTGTCGAGCGTAAGGGGGCGGATGGGGCCAATGTGGTTGAAACCACTACCTTTCGGAGCGATTTGAATGGCCGGCTCGCTCCAGCGGAACGGAATCTGGTCTCAACGCGGCAGCAGGGCGAACTGACTACAACCACGACGACCTTGGAGAAGCCGAATCTGAACGGTGGCTTTGAAGCGGTAGAGAAAAGCGCATCGCAGACGATGAGTGCCGATGGGCGGCAGACGACGAATCGCTCGGTGTATTTGCCGGACGTGAACGGGAATTTTGTTGAGGCGATTCGAGAGCGGAAGGAACAAGTTCCGGACGGAAAAGCAACGAAGGAAGTGACGCAGGAGTACCGGAACGCGGCCACTGGCTCGATGGAATTGAGCGGGCAGCGGGTGACTGTTTCGTTCCCGAATCCTGATGGATCCACCACCAGCGAAATTACGATCTATGGGGTGGCTGCTCCGGGGCGTCCAGCGGACGGCCAGATGCATGTGCGTGAGCAACAATTGGTGACTCTCAAGCCGACGGCGAATGGTGGGGCGGTTGAGAGCTTGAGTATCCGCCGTCCGAATCTGAGTGACGACAAGATGGGCGCGTATCAGAAGATCTCGGAAAAAATCCTGCCGCCCGCCAAGCCTTAGCGGTGGCCGAAGTACATCAGCCAGCCAATGCCGAAGAGTGCGAGGACAAAGGAACCAAAGCAATAGGCGGCGTAGCGGATCTGGTCCTGCTTGCCGGTTTTGCCGGTGATGCCGAGCGCGACGCTGGTGAGTAGCGAGAACAGAATCGCCATCTCAAAGTGGGATAAGGCCATTTTGGGCATCGTGGGATCTCCTAACGCTTCCGTCCGGTAGCAATTTCGAATACGTCCACCATGGCAAGAACATTGATCAGGCCCGCGCCGACCAGGAACTTGGTGCCGTAGTCGACGACATGTCCGGCGACATCGGGAGCGTTGTAATTAAAGGCTTTGGCGAGAAAGTACAAGCCGCCGGTGGCCAGATTGCAAACGAAGCCACCGCAATAGATGACCGTCGTCAGCAAGTCGCCGGTTTGCGCCTCAAAGAAAGCGCCCCGCATCAACAGCCCGAGCAGGAACATCAGAAGAGAAGCGCCACCCATGAGAGCCCCGCGTACCGGGCTTTTCAAGAAGAAATAGCCAGATCCGGGCGCGATCCAGGTGAGCAGCACCGGGAGCACCCAGCTTTGCGTGGGAGCCGCCGTAGGAACTTCAACTTTTGCTTCAGTGGCCATGGTTGTTCTTCTTCATTGTAAGCGAGGTTTGGGAACACCTAGCCAAATTGCCAGTCGCAGACTAGTCCATTGTCCGAGGTAATTTGCGGCCAAGAAGCGCATCCTAAAATCCTAGGCCACCAGCCTGACAGAGAGTAAAATGCAGAATCCGTTGATCGAACTGAGTCAGACCATTGCTGAGATCGTAAACACCGCCGCCCCCCGGGTGGCCGCCGTCTCATCCCGCCGAAAAGGTTTCCAGAGCGGACTGCTGATTGATAATCACCGAATCGTAACCGTCGATCACGGCGTCGAATTAGATGGGGAGGCTGAAATCCTCCTCCCTTCCGGCGAGGTCACGGCCGCATCCCTCCTCGGCCGTGACCCCGGAAGTGATTTGGCGCTCTTCGGGTTGGAGATTCCCTATATGGATCTCCCGCCGCTCCCATTGGCGGGTGGAGCCACACTGGGTGAACTGGTGATTGGCGTGTCCAGGGCTCCCGACACAGGCCCTCACGCGTCGATGGGTATCCTGAGCTCTCTGTCGGGAGCATGGCGTACCTGGAAGGGTGGGAAAATGGATCACTTCATTCAAGTGGACATCCCAGTAGCGCCAGGTGTTTCGGGAGGGGTTGCGTTGCGTGCGGATGGCTCGATTCTGGGGTTGATGAGTGGCGGATTGGTGCGCGGCGTCAACGTGGTGATTCCGGCATCGAACCTGAATGATTTTGTAACGACCCTCGACCAGTTTGGTGGTGTTTCCCGTGGCTATCTGGGAGTGGGCCTCCAACCGGTGCCGCAGCCTGCCGGGATGATTGTGTTGAATGTCGAGCCCAATTCGCCCTCCGCCCTCGCGCACCTGATGGTGGGTGATGTGATTGTGGCGATTGGCGGGCAACATGCGATCGATTTTGCGGCGATTCAGGAATTTCTCGAGCCGCCGCATGTGGGCAAGCAGGTTCCATTACGTGTCTACCGGGCTGGCCAGGAGTTGGAGATTGTTGTCGAAATCGGACAGCGGCCTTCGGCGAGGCAGGTTGCGTGAGCGGGCCCGGTTTCGGTGAAATTGCAGAACAACTGCGGCGTTCGACGGTGCAGGTCCGGGTGGACGGGGGACGCGCGGGTTCTGGTTCCGGAGTCGTGTGGAGTGCGGACGGAAAGCTCATCTCGAATGCGCATGTGGTGACGCGCGACCGGGTGGAGGTTGAGTTCTGGGACGGCGAGGTGATGCCCGCCCGACTGCTGCGGCGTGATGGATACCGTGATCTTGTTCTGCTGGCGGTGGAGCGGACGGCCATGCCGGTTCCAGCCTGGGCGGATTCTTCGTTGCTCCGCGAGGGGGAGGAAGTGCTAGCGGTCGGAAATCCGCTGGGCTTTGTCGGAGCCTTATCCACCGGTGTGGTCCACGGGCTAGGGCCGCTGCAGGGACTTGGGGAAAAGCATTGGGTGCAAGCCAATATCCGTTTGGCCCCTGGAAATTCCGGAGGCGCTTTGGCCAATTCGACGGGGGCCGTCGTGGGCATCAATACGATGGTTGCTGGTCCGCTGGGGCTTGCCGTTCCGTCGAATGAAGTCGCCGCTTTTGTAAAGCGGGCAGGGCAGCCGGACGAGCCGCTTTTGGGCGTTACCGTTGAGACAGTACCATTACGAGTTGGTGCGCGTCGTGCAGTGGGTTTGCGCATCCAACAAGTAGCGCCAAATGGACGGGCAGATGTGGCGTCTTTGCGACCTGGTGACGTCATAATTGGAATGGACGGTCAAATCTTTTCGTCACTGGATGAGTGGAGTGTCCGTCTGTTGAAAGGAGGGCTTGTGCATCTGGAATTCCTGCGCAACGGAAAGGCTGTGCCGCGGGAAGTTGTGATTGCATTGAGCCCGGGTGCCGAAGGGAGGATCGCTGCTGCCGCATGACACGCGTACGGATTGACGCATCGAACCCTGTTGTAGAAGCGGGTCTTCGGACGTTGTTGGAAGAGAAGGTCGGGTTTCAAGCGATGAAATCAGGCGAGATTGCCGATGTTTTATTGTCGGACCGTCAGTTTGATGAGATCGATAATGATCCCCCGCCGCTACCGGTGGTGTTGTTGACGCACCAGTCGGCGAGTAGTATGCTCCGCCAGGGAGCGCGCGGTGTATTGCCGCCGAACTCGAGTCCGATCGAGATCCGGGCCGCGCTCGAAGCCGCTGCGGCCGGATTGCTGGTTCTGCCTGCGCAGGAAGCCGAGTCCTGGCCCGCCGCTCAGTTGCCGATGAGCGACACAACGTTGACGGCGCGGGAGCGCGAGGTTCTGCGCTTACTTGCTGAGGGGGTAGGGAACAAAGAAATCGCCTGGAGGCTGAGCATCACCGAGCATACGGTGAAGTTCCATGTCAGTTCACTGATGTCAAAGCTGAATGCGGGGTCGCGCACCGAGGCGGTTACTCAGGGAATTCGCCGAGGCTACGTCGCCCTCTAGCGCTTGCAACGAACTTAAAGAACTCTTTTGGCCTCCACCCATTGGATGACTTTCAATTGGTGGAGGCTATGTTGTTGAGGGCATCCGCTGGAGTGCGGCTTCATCGATCAGGACTGTTCAAGACCGCCTCTAGCGGCGAGTCTGGCCGAAGCCGCTCTGGTTATTCTGTCCACCGCCAAAGTTGCCGCCATTCTGATTCATGCCGTTATTGCCAAAGCCGGAATTGCTACCCGTATTGCCCAGCGGGGAGTTTGGATTGATGCCCGATTGTTGGGACTGGGTATTCGATCCTGGACGGCCGCCGCGATCTTTCGCGTAGTCGTAGATAAATTCCCACTCTTCGATGCGATCGCGATCGTTCACCAGCTTGATGCCACGGCCTTCATGCTTGCTGGCCACGCCAGCGATGCCGCCACCGCCCAGTTGCCCATTTCCGCCATTGGCTGCCGGGCCGCTGGCAAGAAAGGTGCCGCTCGGGTTCGTGATCGGCGCATTCGGGTTGGGGCCGAATCCGCCGCTGGTCCCGCCACTTGTTCCGCCGTTATTTCCACTTACGATACCGGGCGGCGGCGTGCGTGGGGTGGTCAAGAGTCCCTGGATGATATTCATCGCAGGATTCAATTGTTCCGGCGTCAGGGGCCGCTGGCCATTGGGTTGGATCATGTGGCCGCCGCTCTGGAGTTGTGCGGCGGCTGCGGGATAACTGGTTCCGACGCTGCCGACTCCACCGACGCCAACACTCCCAGAACCCATACCGCCCGGGGCGCTGCTCCCAGAACCCACGCTGCCGACGCCTCCCATTCCAGCCGGATTGTAATTGTTGGGGTTGCTGACGTTAGTGGGATTGGCGCCTGGATAAGGCGCAGGCACTGCGCTGGGCGGCGCATAAGGATCGGTGGGAGCAACAGCTCCATTACTGCCATTGCTGCCAATCTCAACCGCGCTCGTATCGCTGGCGCGGCGCTTGAGCGCCGGATCGTTCGCGTCGTTCTTAGGCTGTTCCTGGGTGATGCTCGTGGACAGGCTGTTGGTGCCATTGGCGCCATTGGTGGCCGAAGGCGGCTTGATTACCTTCGAGTCCGTGTACTGGCCGCTCGCATTGATATGTACAAATCGCCAATCGTCTTTGCCGGAGAAGGGATCGACGTAGCGGCGGCGCAGGAAGCGCACTCCGCTGGTCTTCTCCAGATCTTCGATTGTGGTCGGGTACTTCCGGAGTTTGCGGTAATACAACTGGATACCCCGCTGGTACTCCTGGCCCCGGCTGAGGAGGAGCTCTTCCTTGGCGCGCTGGCTTTCAAAAACCGCGCGTGGGAGCTCGTTATAGAGCGTGAGGGCGGTGATGGCGGAGAGGACGAAGACAAAGAGCAGCGCATAGCCGCGCTCGGACTGGCGTCGCACCGGATGAATCACCATTTAGAACCCTCCTCCGCTTGGATCTGGCACGATCGGCAGCGTCTGCTGCTGCTGAAACTGCGTATCTTCCATTGTGACGTTCGCCAAGCCGATCCGGATCACCTTATATCGCGTCTTGATGAGTTCGCCTTCCGAGGCGACAATGATCGCCTCGCCGTCGAGGAAGAAACCCCGCTTTGCCGTCGTGCCGCGCGGCGAGGTGGTGAAGCCATAAAACTTGAGCGGAATCGGCGGCGCCTGAGGCTTCTGTACGACCACTTTGGGCGGATCTGGCGGTTTCTCCATCGGACCGTAGAAGACTTTGGGTTTGATGGGTTTTACCGCCGGGATAATCTTGGCGACCGGAGCTCCGGTGCTGGGGATATTCGAGAAATCAAAGAGGCTGCGAGTGCCGCCGCTGATCTGCACCCGTTCGAGGCGCGTGAGCTGGTCCAGACGCAGCGTGGGGTCTACCGTCATCGGGTCGGGCCGGTCTTCAGGACGGGCGGGGCCTACTCGTGGCCGGAATTCCTGGGCTCTCCGGTCTGCCTGCGCGCGTTTCTTTTCCTGCGTGCTCCGGGCGATGTTGGGCGCAACCGGAGTGGGAATGGCTGTGGTGGTGCGCCGTGGGGGCGCGGGCGTATCGGAGCCGCCAGAATAGTTCAGGTAAAGAACGACGGCGAGCACGACACCGAGCGCACCAAGGAACTTCATCTGCTTGGAGCTACCCCCGAATTTCATTTCGAGTCCCATGGCTTAAGTTCCCGGAGTCTCTCTCACGAAGACGTGGAAGCGGATGCTGATGTTGAGGAGCCCGGCGCTTTGCTGCGGTGCAGCCGTGAGGCTCTCGATGATGAGAAAGCGCGGACTGCGGTCCACCCGGTATACGAACTGGATGAGGTCGGCATAGGTGCCTTCGTAGGAGCCGTTGACGGTCATCATCGAAAGGTCCTCTGAGCCTTCAACTGGTTCGAGTGCAAAAGAGTGTTCGCGGGGGTGGATGCCAGCCTGTTTGGCGAGATTCGAAAGCTCGCCAACGATGGTACTGGCCGCCTTTCGCCGCTCCATGAAGTAGGAAGAGAAGAACTTATCGCCTGCGACCCGGCTTTCCTGCACCTTTGCCGCAAGTACCTTCATGCGCTCAAGGTTCGCCGCTTGGGCTGTGCTGCGTTGGCGATCGGTGACATAGCGCTGCTCGAGTTCCGTCAGACTCCCACCGGGAGGAAAGAGCAACATATACAGCGCAATCAGGTTGCCGGCGACGAGGACGCCGAGAATCACGCGCATGAAGACACGCGGATCGCGCCAATCGAGAGCAAGAAGTTTAAGGTTTGGGCGCATAGCTCACGCTCAGTCTGTAGCGGTAAAGGGTTTCATTCTGCGACGGAGGCAGAAAAGTTGTGATGGTGGTGGCGCCAAAGAGCGGCGAAGCTTCCAGACGCATCAGCATATCGATGACCGGTTCGGTGCTCTGCGAGCCGACCGTCATGTCGAGCACCACCTGATTCTGCGGTGTAATCTGCGGCCGTACGCTGACCAGCCGCACCGTGCCCGGCATTACCTTCTCGAGGTCTGCAAAGAGCTGCGTCCAACTGACGGCCTTGCGCGAGATCAGCGTGTTGAGAAAGACGTTGCGATCAAGCACTTCGGAATTCTGCGCCAGACGCAGAACCCCGTCGACTTTTGCTTGTTCGGTTGATTGTACCCGGAGCGCGCGCTCCAGCTTTTCGAGTGCTTCACGCGTTTCTTTGGCCCGCGTGCGCTCCTGCAACACCAGCATCGTCAGGCCCACGAGAGAGCCGGCGAGGATCAGGCCCAGCAGCACAGAGGCCACCAGGATGGCGCGGTCCCGGCGGAAGGGTTCGCTGGCAAGATTGATTGGAATTCTGCCCTGCATCGCTATTGGACCCCCGCTGATTCGAGATAGCCCATCAGACCGGCGTTATTGGCATCGACCACACCGGCGCGGCTGCGCAATGCCTGCGCCGGGATCTGCCAGTTTTCGGCGAGATGCGTTTCGAGAGTTTGGGTCAGCTCGCCCAGGCCGCACAGGTCAATGCGGGCGGGCTTCAGCTTGCGTTCATCTTCGAGAAAGGCAAGCGTCGGGTCGAGCACGTTGAGGATCTCGTCGAGCGAGCCATCCTGAAGCTCGAGGCAGCGGAACAGCTTGAGCTCTGTGCCTTCGAGATGGGTGAGGGTGAGCGTCAGCCCGCTCAACCGCAGCGTGATCGTATTGGGCTGGGCGAGGTTGGCCGCACTCAAACCGGCAATGGTGATGTAGCCCGGATGGAAGCCGGCGGCGCGGAATACAGCCTCATAAGGAGCAAGGGTTTCGACGGCCATCGCCGCCACCGTCAGGTCGACTTTGTTGCCGCCGCGCGGGATGGTCTGGTAGCGCAGCACGGCGGTTTCGATATCAAAGGGCAGCGTGCGCTTCAGGCGAAAGCGGATGAGGCTCAACTGCTCCTCCACCTTGCGCGGAAACATGTCGAAGTCCATCAGTGTGATGCGCGCCGCGTTGTCGGGCAGAATGACGGCGGCGGCCCGCTTCTTGCTGCCCGTGGGGGGAGCGACGCGCGCCAGCAGATGGGCGATGTCGTCGACGCTCGGCGCGGGCATGGCTTCAAAGCGTGTACTGCCGTTCTGCCAGTGGGCAAGGCCCGCCGGGCCAATCTCAAAGGCATAGGCCGGCGGCGGGTCTTCGATGAGGTTGCGGATTTTCTCGACGAGGCTCATTCGACGAAGGTCACCTTGTTGATTTCTTTCAGAGTTGTGATGCCCTCGCGCATGCGATCGAGCGCACTTTCGCGAAGCGTAGTCATGCCCTGGGCGCGGGCGGCAATGCGGATGTGCGAAGTAGGCTTGCGCTCGAGAATCAGCTCGCGGATCTCTTCGGTCAGGTCGAGCAATTCATGAATCGCGGTACGGCCCCGGAAGCCGGTGCCCCCGCACTCAAAGCAGCCTTTGCCTTCGTAATAAATGACATCGCGCCACTTGGCCAGTTCAAGACCGCTGTCAAGCAGTTCCTGATTGGAGACCTCAACCGGCACCTTGCAATGCGGGCAGATTTGCCGCACCAGGCGCTGGGCAAGGATGCAGTTCAAGGCGCTGACAAAGTTGTAGGCCTCGACACCCATATTGAGGAAGCGGCCCAGCACGTCAAACACGTTGTTTGCGTGGACGGTGGTGAACACGAGATGGCCGGTGAGCGCCGCGTTGATGGCGATGATCGCGGTTTCCTGGTCACGGATTTCGCCAACCAGGATCTTGTCCGGATCATGGCGCAGAATGCTGCGCAATCCGCGGGCAAAGGTCAAACCCTTCTTCTCATTCACCGGAATCTGGGTGATGCCCTTCAACTGGTATTCGACCGGATCTTCGATGGTGATGATCTTGTCTTCGTCGTTCTGGATCTCGCTGAGGGCGGCGTACAGCGTGGTCGTCTTGCCCGATCCGGTGGGTCCGGTCACCAGCACCATGCCGTAAGGCTCTTTGATGTAGCGGCGGAACTTGGTGACATCGTGATGGGAGAAGCCCACCACCTCAAGGGTGAGGCGGGTGAACTTTTCGCTCATGCTCTCTTTGTCCAGCACGCGCAGCACGCTGTCTTCGCCGTGCACCGTGGGCATGATCGAGACGCGGAAATCGATGAGGCGGCCCTTGTAGCGCACGCGGAAACGGCCATCCTGCGGCACGCGCCGCTCAGCAATATCCAGTTCGCTCATCACCTTAATACGCGAGATGATCGCCGAGTGCCAATCCTTGCCGATCGGCGGCATGGCGTATTGCAGCACGCCGTCAATGCGGTACTTGATCGCTACTTCCTGGTCGCGCGTTTCGATGTGGATGTCGCTTGCCCGGCGCTCGAGCGCATTGAAGATCGTCGTATCCACCAGACGGATGACCGGCGCGGTGTCGCTATCGGCGCTGAGCTTGTCGATCGAGAGATTCTCTTCGGCATTGTCATCGTCGCCCACCACATCGAGCGTGAAGCCTTCGGTCACTTCTTCGAGGACGCGTTGGCTTTGTTCTGTTTTTTTCAGACGATCGGAAATCTGACTGAGCGTGGCGACCTTGATCTTCAGCTTCTTACCCAGCAAGGAGGCCAGCTCGTCGATCATCTGCAGATTGCGCGGGTCGGCAATCGCGATCTCGAGGGTGCCGCTATCCTCATGCAAGGGCACGAAGTTGTAGCGGAACATCAGGTCCACCTGCACGGTGCGGAACAGATCGTGATCGATGTCGGCGTTGCGGAGATCGACAAATTCGGCGCGGTAGCGCAGCGCCAAGCGCCGGGCGTCAATCTCCTCTTGTTCCGTATTTTTTAGTGCGACGCGTTCGGTTGCCATCTACTTTGCACCCTGGTAATTTCTTAAAACCTTCTCGACATAATTCTGCGTTTCGCGATAAGGCGGCACGCCGCCGTACTTGGCCACCGCGCCGGCCCCGGCATTGTAGGCGGCCAGCGCTTTGCGCACCTGATCGGGGTCGTTTTGATACTGCACCAGCAGGTCGCGCAGCAGTTTGGTACCGCCTTCGATATTCTGGCGGACGTCATTCGGGTCGACGCCAAGATCTCTCGCGGTGCCAGGCATCAATTGCATGACGCCGATGGCGCCCTTATTGCTGACTGCATTCGGCTGAAAAGCGCTCTCGGCGCGGGCGACGCTGGCGACAAATTTCTCGGGCAGCCCATGCTTGGCTGCCATTTCAGCAATCACCAGCTTGGGGTCGGTGGGCGGCGGAACTGCTGGGGCCGCAATCGTTTCCACCGGCTGGGGCGGAGCGGCCACTACTGGTTTGGGCGCGTCGGCTTCTTCGAGATATTCCGCGACATCGCTGGCCGGAATCGTCAGGACGCCGCCGTCGCGATGCAGCAGCACCTGGTCGCCAGAGCGCTCCCAGCGTTCCACCTGGAATTGGAAGCCGCTCTGCAGAACCACAAACTTGGCACTCCAAAGCGGCAAAGAAAAGGCGAAAATGAGAGCGCGCAAAATCATTGCTCAACAGCAATGACGCTGCTTGTCCCCGTTTCGTTGACTGTCACTTTTCTTTCTCCGGTCCGCGCCGAGGTTTTGGCAGTTCCTCACCCAGCTCCATCAGCATCTCCGGGTTTCCGGTTTCGGTCGAGTGCCGCGATCCAGTGAGGAATATCTTGGCAGTATCAGCCTGGTCCTGTTTTTGCTGGCTGGGCAGTAACGATGACGCCAACAGCGGAGCAAAAATCGGACTTTTCATGATTTCGTTACTATAGCTCTTTACCCCTCTTCTCTCTCTATGACCACTGTTTCCCACCTCGAGTGCTCCGGCACCGGCAAGACTTATCCCGCAAACGAGGTGAGGAATCTGTCGCCAGACGGCTGGCCGCTTCTGGTTCGCTATGATCTTGAGAAGGCGCGCGACGGATGGAATCGCGATTGGATCAGTTCCGGGCCCACCAACATGTGGCGCTACGCTCCTGTCCTGCCGGTGTCCAAGCCACCCAGCATTGTGACGCTTGGCGAGGGCATGACGCCGTTGGTGCGCTCGCCCCGGCTCGGCGCGGCCTTGGGTGCGAAAGACCTCTGGATCAAGGACGAAGGGCTCAACCCGACGGCCAGCTTCAAGGCGCGCGGGCTGTCCTGCGCCATTTCGATGTGTAAGGAGTTGGGCATCCAGAAGATCGCGATTCCCTCAGCCGGCAACGCCGCAAGCGCCTCTGCTGCCTATGCCGCCGCTGCTGGCATCGAGTGCCATATCTTCATGCCGCAGGATGTACCGCATTCGAATTACATCGAGTGCAAGGCCTTCGGCGCCGAGGTGACGCTGGTCGATGGGCTCATCAGCGATTGCGCGCGCATTGTTGGGGAGCGCAAGGACGCCGAGGGCTGGTTTGAAGTCTCGACGCTGAAAGAGCCGTATCGCATCGAAGGCAAGAAGACGATGGGCTACGAGTTAGCGGAACAACTCCAATGGCGGCTGCCCGACGTGATTCTGTATCCGACTGGCGGCGGTGTTGGTCTGATCGGCATGTGGAAGGCTTTTGAGGAGATGGAGGCGCTGGGCTGGATTCTGCCCGGGCAACGGCCAAAGATGATCGCGGTGCAGGCAGAAGGCTGCCAGCCAGTGGTGAAGGCCTTTGCAGAGGGCGCCGAGCGCAGCGTGTTCTTTGAAAACGCGCATACGGTATCGAGTGGCCTGCGGGTGCCGAAGCCGCTGGGCGACTTTCTGATTCTGCGGGCGATCCGCGAGTCTGGCGGTACGGCGATTGCGATCTCCGATGACGACGCCTTGTCCGCCGGGGCGGAACTGGCGCGGCTCGAAGGCATGTTTGTCGCCCCCGAAGGTGCGGCCTGCGTTGCCGCAGTCAGAAAGCTATTGGTCAGCGGTTTTCTCGATCCGTCAGAGAAGATCGTCATCTATAACACAGGCGCCGGGCTGAAATACCTCGAAGCCTACTCAACGCTGTTTCCACGCTAAAGGACACTATGACTCGACGTGCTCTCGCGCAGTTGCTTCCCGCACTAGCGACCCTGTGTGCTGCCGAGATTGCACCGGACAAAGAGCAGCTGAGACAGACGCTGGCCTTGCTGGGGCTGGACTTCAAAGACGAGCACCTCGAGATGATGTTGCCAAACATCACGCGTTCGCTCGATACTTATGCCCGCTTGCGTGGGCTCCGTATCCCGCCCGATACCGAGCCTGCCTTCACTTTTTCTCCCATGCTGGCGGGGATGAGTCTTCCTGCGGGCAAGCGCGAATTTAAGCCTACAAAGCTGTCGAAGTTGCCCGCCTGGAAGCAGGTGGAGGATTTAGCCTTCTGGCCGGTGACCCATCTGGGGGAACTGATTCGCAGGAAAAAAATCAGCTCCCTGCAACTGACCCAGATGTATCTGGAGCGCTTGAAGACGCACTCGCCAGCCTTGCTGTGCACGATCAGCCTGACGGAAGAGCTGGCGCTCGAACAAGCGCGGCAAGCCGATGCTGACCTGCGGCGCGGCAAGTATCACGGGCCGCTCCATGGCCTGCCCTATGGGGCAAAGGATCTGTTTGCGGTTCCAGGCTACCCGACCACCTGGGGTGCGGAACCCTTTCGCGATCAGGTGATAGAGACGAATGCGACGGTGATCAGCCGCTTGCAAGCGGCCGGCGCGGTGCTGTGTGCGAAGTTGTCGATGGGGGCCTTGGCGCAAGGGGGCTTGTGGTTCGGTGGGATGACCAAGACGCCGTGGAATCTGGAGCAGTCGTCTTCCGGCTCCTCGGCTGGTTCTGCTGCCGCTACGGCTGCGGGGCTGGTGGCCTTTGCCTTAGGGACAGAGACGCTCGGCTCGATTGTGAGTCCGGCGACGCGCTGCGGAGTCACCGGCTTGCGTCCGACCTTTGGACGAGTGCCGCGGACCGGCGCGATGGCCTTGTCCTGGACCATGGACAAGATCGGGCCAATCTGCAGGACGGTAGAGGACTGCATGCTGGTGCTGCGGGTGATCGATGGCCCGGATGGGCAAGACATGGCGGCGCGTTATCCGGTGCCGGTGAAATGGGACGCCAAGGCGGCGGTGAAGAAGCTGAAGATTGGCGTGCTGCGCGACAGCTTTACTGACATCACGGACGAGACGCGCCGCAAGCATTACCACGATGCGCTGCGAGTTCTAGCGCAGACAGGCGTGGAACTGGTGGAGACGAAACTGCCTGTGTTCCCCTCGAATGCCTTGTTGTTGATGCTCAGCGCGGAAGCAGCCGCGGCCTTCGACGATCTGACGCGGAATGGCGGCGTCGAGAAGCTGAATGGGCAAAAGCCGGGAGACTGGCCCAACTCCTTCCGGACCAGCCGCTTGATTCCGGCCGTCGAGTTCATTCGTGCCGCCAGGGCGCGCACCTTGCTGATGCGCAGCTTCCATCAGTATCTGGCCGGCTTTGACGCGCTGGTCTCCGCAACCAGCTCGCAGTCGCTTGTGGTGACCAACCTGACGGGACACCCGCAAATGGTGGTTCCCTGCGGCTTCCCAAACAGGGAAGCGCTGGGACTTCTATTCACTGGACACCTGTTTGAGGAAGGCAAGCTGTCCCGGATTGCAAAAGCCTACCAGGACCTGACGGACTGGCACTTAAGGCGGCCTCCGGGCTTTGCCGTTTAGCAATCAATCGAGCGCATCAGCTTCGCCACCAGTGCGGTCCAGCCGGTCTGGTGGCTGGCGCCGAGCCCTTCTCCTGTGTCTCCATCGAAGTACTCATAGAAAAGGATGTGGTTGCGGAAGTGTGGGTCGTTTGAGTACTTCGGGTTCTGATGCATCGCGGGCCGCACTCCGTCCGGCTTCGCAAGAAACAACTTACTCAAGCGCCGTGACAATTCCTGTGCCACCTTGTCGAGCGTCACCGGATTGCCGGAACCGGCCGGACATTCCACCTTCATCGCATCGCCATGATAATGATGAAACTTCTGCAGACTCTCGATGAGCAGATAGTTCACTGGAAACCACACCGGCCCGCGCCAGTTCGAGTTTCCTCCAAAGAGACTGGTTTGCGATTCGCGCGGCTCATAATCGACGCGATATTCCATACCTCCGACATGCAGCAGATAGGGATTCTCTTTGTGGAATTTCGAGAGTCCGCGAATGCCGTAGTCCGACAGGAACTCAGTGGAATCAAGCATGCGGCGCAGCACGGCGCGGAGACGGTCGCGGCCCACCAGGGCGAGCAGGCGGCGGTCCGCAACACCTTCACGGGTGAGCGAGGCGAGATTGCCCGCCAGGTCCGGCCGGTTCTCAATAAACCACTTCATGCGACGGCTGAAGCCGGGCAGCGTATTGATTGTTTCGGCGTCCAGCGTATCCACCGCAAACAGTGGGATCAGTCCGACCAGCGAGCGCACCCGCATCGGATACTCATTGCCGTCGGGCAGCTTCAGATGGTCATAGTAGAACTGATCTTTTTCATCCCAAAGGCCCGAGCGGCCACTGCCGTTCATCGCCGCGGCAATATAGAGAAAATGCTCGAAGAACTTACTGGCAATGTCTTCATACACCGGATTCGACTTTGCCAGCTCAATGGCAATCTTCAACATGTTCAGGCAGTACATCGCCATCCACGAGGTGCCGTCCGATTGCTCAATGCGGCCGCCGGTGGGCAAGGGTTTTGAGCGATCAAAGACGCCGATATTATCGAGACCGAGAAAGCCGCCCTCAAAGATGTTCGCCCCCGATGCGTCTTTGCGATTCACCCACCAGGTGAAGTTCATCAACAGCTTATGGAAGACCGATTCGAGAAAGGCTGTATCCGGTTTGCCATTCAGCTTCGCGTCAATCTTATACACGCGCCAGCAGGCCCAGGCATGGACCGGCGGATTGACATCCGAAAACGCCCATTCATAGGCCGGAATCTGGCCATTGGGGTGCATGTACCACTCGCGCAGAAAGAGCCCTAACTGCCGCTTGGCAAAGTCCGGATCGAGCAGCGCAAAGGGGATCATGTGGAAGGCGGTATCCCAGGCCGCATACCACGGGTATTCCCACTTGTCGGGCATCGAGATGATGTCTTCGTTGAACAGATGCTTCCAGCCCGAATTGCGTCCTTCGCAGCGGCCCGCGGGTGGAGGGGGCTGGCCGGGGTCGCCCTTCAGCCAGACATTGATGTCGAGATTGAAGTACTGCTTCGACCAGATGAGGCCGGCAGAAGCCTGGCGCTGGATGCGCTTGGCATCGGGGGTGTTTTGCGTGCCGCCGCGCGACAGCACGTCGTCGTAATATTCATCGGCTTCGGCGATGCGGCGGCGAAACACTTCATCAAAGGCCAGAGCTTCGGAGCTGTCGAGATCCTGCTCGCGCAATCGCATATGAAAGCAGCGGCTGCCGCCTGCAGGAATCTCCATCTGATACAGCGCCGCGGCCTTGGTGCCCGTGCGATTCGAGTTGATGGCGTCCTTTTTGCCGCGAATCAGATACTCGCCAAAGCCGTCCTTGAAGAAGGCTCCATTCGGCTGAAAGCCGTAAAGCTCCACCCCATCGGTTTCGTTCTCGGTAAAGAGGAACTCCTTGGCCCCTTCGGCATGGAATTCATAATTGCCCAGGCTGGGGTGATGCGCGAGGATGCGTCCGTTGCTGCTGGAGAGGCTAGGTTTCGAATCCCTCCCGAAGGACCACAGATTGCGGAAGTACAACTGGCCTAACAGGTGCAACGGCGCTGCTTCCGGACCGCGATTGTGCACCGTGATGCGGATCAGGATGTCATTGACCGAGGCCTTGGCGTATTCGATGTCGATATCGAAATAGCGGTTCTCATCAAAGATGCCGGTATCGATCAGTTCAAACTCAGGTTCAGAGCGGGGCAGGCGGCCCTTTTCCCGCAACAGCTCATAGGGAAACTCCGCCTGCGGGTACTTGTACAGACCGCGCAGATAGGAGGCGGTGGGGGTGGCGTCGAGGTAGTAATAAAGCTCCTTGACGTCTTCCCCATGATTGCCAAGAGGCCCAGCCAAGCCATAGAGGCGTTCTTTCAGAATCGGATCGCGGCCATTCCACAGCGCAATTGAGAAGCAAAGCCGGCAGTGGTTGTCGCAGATGCCCAGCAGACCGTCTTCGCCCCAGCGGTAGGCCCGCTTGTGGGCCACCTCGAACGGAAAATAATCCCAGGCTTCTCCGTAGGCCGAATAGTCCTCCCGGACGGTGCCCCATTGCCGCTCACTGAGATAAGCACCCCAGCGGCGCCAGTGTTGGGTCCGGTCGCGTTCTTCGGCGAGGCGTCGCCACTCAACAGGTGTAGCCATTATTGCTCCATCAAGGGTTTGTAAGCGATCACATAACGTGTCGGCAGGCAATATAGAAACTTCATCGGAGAGCGACGAATATTCTTCAGTCCTTGTTTCTCAAACAAAACTTTGTACTCCCGAGTGTGGAGGATATCGAGGATCGCAATCTCACCGCCTGGCTTCAAAAGCTTGATGAGATTGGCAATCGCTTGGTTTCTGTCGTTGCGGGATGCGATCGCATGCAGGCAGAGGCTGGAGACGATCTTGTCGAAGCTGTGGGAACGGAAACCCAACGCGCGCACATCCCCATCCTCAAACTGGATTCGTTCAGAAACCTGTTCGAGCCGTGCATTCTCGACCGCGGCTTCCTTGGAGTTTTCGCTGAGTTCCTCCTGGCTCCAGATGTCGACTCCGGTGACGTCGCCGAGTGGCACCTTGCGTGCCGCGAGGATGGTGAGCAGCCCCCTGCCGCACCCAACGTCGAGCACTTTTTCTTTCCCGATCCACTTCATCTCTTCGAGCATCCGCCAGGCGAGTCCGAATTTGCCACTCTTACTCGACCAGAGCATCACGCCCGCTAACACGTAGATCAAAATGCCCACCCAAAGGCAGAACGAAAGAATCAGCTCCGGCCAGATCTCGACGCTGCTGCGGAGAGCCAGAAACTGGGAGAGTCCTGTGGCGATCAGGATGGTGGCCACCATCGCGAAGGCGCGCACCCGTTCGGGCTTATCAATCCCGTAGTCGACTGTTTTCATCCGTATTGATCCTAGTTTTGCAGAGTCTTTCGAGGCGAGATCGGCAGTCTGCACGGTCCAGGATAGAGGGAGCAAAAAAGATCACAAACATTGCTCGGTCGGAAATGTTTGTGCTAGAATACCAAGTGTTGAGGCGCGGAAAATTTTGATTTCCACAAGCTCCCAACCCCCCCTAAACGGGACCCCAACCGTTTAGGGTCCGCACCCAAACAAAGACCCCCATGCGCGAGCATGGGGGCTTTGTTCTTCAGACGGTGCAATTTTTACGGAACCACAAGAATTTCCACCCAAAGGCCTCGCTGGCTGTAGCCGAGATAGGGCTTCAGTTGCGGCAGATCCGGAATGTCGCGGGGTGTCATCTCGAGCGGTGTCCCGAAATAGCGGCGCAAGGCAGCGCGCAGCGCAGGCCATTGTGTCAGGCCGAAGTCAGGGTCCCAGGAGCGTGAATAGAGAATCAGGACATCGCCACGCTTCCAATCGAGAGCCTTCAGGCGATCGAGCGAGAAATCCTCCACACTGCGGACATTGGGAATCGGTTTCTCCACATAGCCGAGATAGGGTTTGCGAAGCGCATCGGTCATGGGCCAGGCCGTGGTGATCCGGTGGTCGCGAAAGCGTACTTCGGCAAAGCCGCTCGCATTGCGTTCAATCTCCACCAGATCCACCATCGCGAGATTGTTCTCGAGCGCATAGGGCCAGGGTGGATTCAGGAAAATCATCGAGAAGAGGCCGAGACAGGTGAAGCCTAAGGCAAGGTAGCGAGGCTTCGGCCGCAGAGTGGAGAGTCCAGCCGCAAAGGCTGTATAGAGTACCGGGAGGACGGGCAGCAGATAACGCTCGAGGACGGCGCCCCCGCTTACCGACACGACCAAGGTATGAACTGTGACGGCTGCCACAATCGGCCGCCAGACGGGGGCAAAGCCGATTTGCCGCCAGCGGAAAAGCAGGACCATGGCTGGAATGAGGTGCCAGTTCTCAATGGCTAAGTAGCTGAAGCGGCGGAACAGCGCATAGGCCAGCCGCACCGGATGGAGCGGGTAGGACAGATTGTATTTGGCATAAGCGGGGTCGCCGAACAGATAACCCGTCTTGAAGGCCATGAACCCGAACCAATTGGCCAACAGCAGGGCAGGGAGCCCAGCGAGAGCCAGCGCAAAGCGGGTGCGCCCTTCGCGCCAGGCAAAGAAGGCGAGGGTCAGCGGAATGCCGATTGAGGTTTCCTTAAAGGCAACGCTGAGCAGCGCGGCCACAACGGCTAGTCTCTCCCGTTTCTGCACATAGGCAAGCAGCAGAAGGGTCGAAAAGACTGCAGTCGGCAGATCCAGTTGCGCCATCATCGATTGGGTGTAAAGCAGCGGGTTGCACAGCATCATCGCCCCGGCCAGAAAAGCAGGCGCACCGTGGGATCCCTTGAGTAGCTCGACACTCAGCAGAAAGGAAATCGTAAAGAAGGCTGCGGCGATCAGGAGCAGGAACGCTCGCGTGCCCTCGATCGAATCGCCAAAGAGCGTCCAAAACCCGGCAAGCAAAATGGGCAGCCCGGGAGGATGCGAGTTTGGAGAAGTCGACTGGGGGACGAGCAGGCCGTGCTTCCAGAGGTCGTGTGTTTGGGGAATAAACTGTCCCGCCTCATCCCAGAAATAGGGGAGCTCGAGCAAGCGGAAATGGGTGATGAAAAGGACGAACGCGAAGAACGAAAAAACGATGAGGAGAGATTTGGCGCGGGATCGAGCCAAGGGAGTTGAGCCTATTGAACGGGGCCGGAGCCGCCACCGAGAGGCTCCAGGCGGATTTCGCCGAAAGTGCCTTCGTATTGAGCAATGTTCTGATTCAACAGGTTAGCGAGCGCCTTCGCCTGTTGCGGGCTCAAATAGACACCCTGGAAATTGCTGATATTGACGGTATCCGGTTGCGTTTGCGAGATGGTGCCAAACATCAGGAAGAAGTCCCAAAGGTTCACTCTCACTTGTACCGAATTCGAGTAACTCTCGCGGTAAGCGTCTGCGTTCTCGATGTTCAGTTTCGGAGCTTGAGGGGGAACCATGAAATGGGAAGAAAAAGATGAATGGCGGGGACGGCGGGGCTCGAACCCGTGACCTCCGACGTGACAGGCCGGCGCTCTAACCAACTGAGCTACGTCCCCGCAAACTGCCGGAACTTTTAATGTAGCACGCTGAACCACTTAGCGCAATGAAACTTCTCGTTCTGCGAGAAGTTTCTCGACGGTTTTGGTGAACTCACGTTTTGCTTCTTCATCGAGCCGTTCAGATCGGGGAAGGCGAAGCGAAAAGGTTTGGACGCATTCTTGACGGTGGTGAAGTGGGCCGGGTCCGCTAGCTCGCTGAGTCCCTGGGCTCGGGCCAACTCCGGACGGCGTGCGATGTAGTCTGTCCCATTTAGCTTTAAGGCGAGGCTACCGTCCTACTGTGTCGCCACTTCGAGGAGACCAGGACGTGCTCCGGAGAAGTGACTCAAGAGAAAGCTGCTGTTCTGGTAGCGGCCACTCCAACTGGAAGACGGAACCGTCAAGGCTGCCCTTGGTTGAGGAGCACTTCTCCTTCCCATTTACACCATTTGTATATCGAAGTGATATAGATTAGAGGCGTCGAGTCCACTGCAGTAAAATAAAACAGTTCGGTTCCTATGCGGTCACTCTCTAAACGAACCCAGTATTCACTCCGGGCGCTTTATGCCTTAGCGCGCCGAGGCGTGGGCAAGCCGGCTCTGATTGGAGATCTGTCCCGGGACGAAGAAATCCCGAAGAAATTCCTCGAACAGATCCTGTTGAGTCTGAAGCAAAAGGGTTTGGTGGACAGCCGGAGAGGGCGCTACGGCGGCTATGTGTTGGCCGTACAGCCCGAGAAGATTTCCGTGGGTTCCATTATCCGCATGATCGATGGGCCGCTCGCGCCATTGCCCTGCGCGAGTGAACACAGCTTCCGCAAGTGTGATGAGTGTCCGGACATCCGTTTCTGCGGCACGCGCATTGTGATGCGCCAGGTGCGGGATGCTACTGCCGATATTCTGGACCGCACCACGCTCGCCGATGTTTGCCGGAAAGTGGATGCGGCCAAGGTGGAAGCCGAAGAGGGCGAAGGCCTGATGTACTACATCTAGCGTTCCCGAAGCAATTGGAAGTCCCCTGCTCGTGGTCCAGGCCCGAGCACCCAACCCTCCGCAATCGTCATGCTCCAGCCATCGCCTTTGAGTGTCTTTCCCTCGATCACGGGCGGGGCCGGAACGCTGAGCTTGTTGCTATCCGGGGATACGAGAACCGCTGAGGCCTCGAGCGTACCCCAGGCCGCCGCGATCCGAAACGACGGATAAATCGTGCCTTCGCCGGGGATGGGAGTCATCCCGATGGAAGAGAAGGAAAAGTTGCGTCCGGGAGGCAGGATCAAGACCGGCTCGTCGACAAAACGGCGGCGCAATGCCGCAACATAGGCCTTTTGCTCCACCTCGCGCCTTGCTTCCCAGTTCCGGATCTCCAGCCCGCCGTAGGACTCGGCGGCAGCTTCCACATCCTTTTGAGGCCGGATGTGCGCAGACGCTTCGAGCAACTTTCCCAGATCGTCGCCGGGTTGGATGCGGTGCGTCCAACCCGGCGCATATGCATCGAGCAGGATGCCGTAGGCGGCGCCTGTCGGATAGGCAAACTGGCGAACAAAGGTGGGCTCGGCGGGCGCCTTCGCGAGTTGCTGGATGGCATGGCGCGTCGCTTCTAGAGAGGAGGCGGCTGCCACCACTGTGGCTGTGTACTCTGCAAGACCCTCGTTGATCTCCAATGTCCGCTCGCTCTCGGCTGCGCCGGAGAAGCGACTCCTGCGCGCGGCACGGAAGCCCAACGCTGCTCGAAGCGCGGCCAACCGTGTCCCACCGGACGAGTCAAGGGCCCGGCTCAGCGCCTTCCACTCCAGTTGCATCCAATAGCGGCCATCGGCCGTGTCCAGATGATCGTTGGGCAAGTCCGGAATGAAGAGACCCAGTTGCGGCTGAATTCTGTGGAACAGTTCGTGGATCATCACCTGCCCCTGTCCGCCTTGCAGGGCTGTCAGGAACGGCCACGAAATGGTGGTCCAGCGGACGCCGCCCCAGTCGATTGCCGTATTGGCGAATCCGAGAACCCTCGGCCGTGGGCCTTCCGGAGCCGGCTGGTTGGTCGCGATTGTCTTGGTGGCCGGGTCGGCGAACACGATTGGACCGCACAAGGAGGTCTTCCACAGCTTGCCGCCCTCATGCTCGCACAGTGTCTTCGCTTCGTTGAAAAACTCCGTCGCACGCTGCGGATCGATTTGGGCGAGGCCCGCCAGGGGCAATAAAAACAGCGGGAGGATTCCTCGATTCATGAGAGCAGTTCCTCCAACTCGGCGGTGTCCGGGTCTTCGCAAGCGCTGGGAACCCACTCGAGGAGATCGCCGGGCTGGCAGTCCAGTTCGCGGCAGAGGGCGTCCAGAGTGGAGAAGCGGATGGCCCGCGCCTTATTCGTCTTCAATACCGACAGGTTCGCTAAGGTGATCCCCACGCGCTCGGCTAAGTCGGTGAGGGTCATGCCGCGCTGGAGCAGCAGGCGGTCCAGACTGATCCGAATGGCCATAAGGATCAGATGGTCAGCGATTGGTCTTCGTGCAGCCGCGTGCCTTCCCGAAAGACTTCGGCGAGGACCAGGATGGCGAAGCCGCCGAGAATCGTGATGGCGTTGACGTCTGTCGAGGCCACAAAGTGGAGGCCATTCCCGGTGAAATGCAGGCTCGTGTAGTAGCTCCAGAAGTAGACCAGCGCCGCGCGGGCAAGTTCTCCGAAGATGAGGGTGAACCCCACCCAACGAATTCTGCGAGCATTCTCCGGGAGGAACAGGAGACCTCGGCTGAGCGAGCGGAAGATGTGGCGAAGCTGGGTCAAGGCCCAGAGCAAAGAACCGCAGAACAGCACGATCAGGACCATGCTTCCGGAAAAGAAGGCGCCATTCCGAACCGGAAACCGCAGATTCCCGTGGAGCTTCTCGATCTGTGCGCCAGTGTCGAGGGACGCGCTGTTGTCATGAACCGGAGTGTTCATCTCCAAGGTGACAGGCAGGTTCATTGTCAGATTATTGCCTTCCAGCTTGACGAAGAAGCTGAATACGAGCAGTCCGGTCAGTAGGGCCAGGGAGACGACAACCAACCACCACGCTGCGTCGAGGACAAACCGGATGCAGGATGCAACGGACCGGTCGCCGAGTGCTTTCATAGGCGAAGCTCCTTATCGGTAATCGATATTATCGAATATCGATAAGGAGTGCAAGTGTATCGTTAACGGTCGACGAGTGCCGGAATTTTCGGGCTGGCCGGAGGCTTGGGTGGCAGGGGCGGCCGCGGTTCCGGATTGTTGCTCACAAAGATTCCGCCACGCATCACACTCACCCGTCCCCGATAGGATTCGAGGGAGATCTTGGCGCCGCCGTTGCCGCCGCGAATGGTGCCGCCCCGGCCTTCATCGCGAGTGTGTAATGGGCCGCCAAAGTGATTCTCCACTTCGCCGCGCCGTGCCGTCGCCTCGAGGTCGAACTTCGCATTCTCGTTCAGATGCAGCGTCACTGCGCCGCTTTCTGTTTTCGCGACGATGGGGCCCGGCGTGTTGGTGCCGGGAGAAAGTTCAATATCCCCGCGGTTGAGATCGATATCGGCGGAAGAGTTAAAACCGCTCAAGCGTACATCCTTCGACTTCGTGCAGCGGACTTTGAGCGGGCCGCTGACATCCTCAATTTCCAGATCTCCGTCCGACATGTGTACCCGTCCCAGAATCCGCTCGATGGTCATCGTCGTCGCCTGGCTGGTGAAGCGCAGGGGCTTGGCCACCCGCCGGAAATCGACGCTGCCAGTGAACTGCCCATCGACAATCAACTGGCCACCAAGCTCGTCGATTTCGATATCTTCGGCGCGGCCGCCCTTGATGTCGGCATTGCCCTTCACGCGCTGTAGCCGGATGATGTCGCTGCGGCGGAGATCGATGCGCACATTGCCGCCGATGTCCTGGCCGCGCACGCCCGCATTGTCGGAATTCACTTCAAAGTTGCCGGTGATCTCGCTGACATCAAAATCACCGCGGGTGCCACGGCATTCCACGGTCGAGCCTTTGGGGATCTGCACTTCCAGATTGGCTTCCACCTTGTTGTCACTACCGGTGCTTTCCTGATTGGTGCGGATCACGACCTGTTCGCCCTGCACCAACACCTCGAGCTTCATGCGTTCACTGATGCGGTCTGCTTCGGTGCGATCGAGACCGAAGATCGTCTTCTGTCCAGTGACATTGATGGTGTCCGTTGTCGACCCGATCAGCCGTACATTGCCGCGGCGATTCTCCACCACAATGCGCGGTGTTTTTGAACAGGATGCCTGGGCCGAGAGCGGATACTCGAAGTTCTCTCCGAACATCTGCAATCCGCGGATATTGACACGTCCGGTGCGGATCCGGTCTCTCATGTCATTGCCGAAGTTGACGCCGCTGGCCACCAGAGTGATCAGCACAATGAGCGCCCACTCGCCCCCGCCCAAGCCACGGCGGGGCAGCGGCTGGTTGCGCGAGCTGAGAAAGGCAATCTCCGCCAGACGGATTACGCCCCAGATGATCAGAAGATAAGGCCAGTACTCCCCAATCAGGCGCCAGGCTGAGATGTCGGGACGCAGGTTGTTGACCAGGAAGACTCCACCGATGACGATCAATACGATCGGGCCGACAAAAGAATGTCTCATTGGGGCTGTCCTCCTTTCAGGAATTCACCAAGTTTCAGCAGGCCGAAAATGATGATCAATACCGGCCAGGTGCGGCTAAAGCGAACTCCCCCGGCATGATCGATAGCCATCAAGGTTCCGAGCGTGATCAACATCAGCGGGCCGCGGACGGCGCAGAGCAGGCTCACGCTATTCTGCATGGCGTTGTTCCTTCGGCGAGGAGGCGATGGCTTCTGCCTCCTGCATGCGTTGCATCAGCAACAGTACGCCGATCGCGATGAGGATCACTGGCCAGAAACGCATCAATTCATCAATTCGCAACAGTCCCAGATTGTCGAGCAGAAACAGAAAACCGAACGCAATCAGCACAAAGGGCCCGATCGGGAGCTTGCGCAGACCTTGGGGGAGATTGACCAAGCCTGTCATCTCGTCGACGACTTCGCCGTTCTGCCGCTTCTGTGCAGTGTGATAAGCCTCAAACGGCATATAGAAGACCCACCCGGCCAGGAGCAAACTCAGCAGTACGTGGCCGTTGCCGGCGCGGTCGAGCAGCGAGATCAGAGAGGCGAACACGACGATGTGAAAGAGACCCTTGGCGTATTGCTGGTTATAGATGGCGCCGACGCCGGGGATCAACCCAAGAACAAAGGCCCAACCGGGCGAGATGTCGTTTTTCGGGTTTCCCATGACAGGGGCGGTATAGGGCGAGAGCGGTTCCTGCGTGAGCCTGGTCTTTTCGGCGTACTCTTTCGAGTACAGGATGCCGCCGACATAAGTTGCATCTTCTGCCGTGAGTGCCTTTCCGGTCGCGCGGCAATAGCCGACGATGGGGGCGGCAGCTTCCGGTTGCTGCCCGTTCCCGGAGAGGGGTTCATTTTCGGTGGGGTTCATTTTGACTCTCCACTCTTCTTGGTGTTGGATTTAGGGCTCCCCGGTTGGTCATCCGTGTCCCCTTTGATGTCATCGATCGCGGTTTGTACTTCATAGACCAAACGGAGATTGTCGTAATACTTTACAAAACGGTTCCAGGTGCGATGGGCGGAATCATCGACGCTGCGCCAGACTTTGGCGGGTTCAAGATCGCTGGCCTTCAGTTGCCGCACGGGCGCAACGAATTTGCCCAGCATAGAGAAGCTGAGAATCGTCATCGCCATTCCCATGGCAAAGCGCGGCTGCAGCAGCGGCGCCATGAAGCGCCTGGCCCAGCCGATGCGTGAGATGGCATCGACGAGCGGCGCATGCTTGGGAGTCTGATTGAGAATTCGGGTGAGGAGCTCCTTGGGCGCCTCGACGGTTGCCGCACGCTCCATGAAATGGACAGAACCCACCACATCGCTGACGAGTTCGGCACAAGCCGGGCAACTCTGGGTGTGGGCCTCAAATGCGCTTTTCTGGTCGGCACTCAGCGTCCCGTCCACGTAATCGCAAAGAAGTTCATCGATGCCGAGGCACTGAAGTTCGTTCATTTAGACCGTCACCTTCTGGCGCTTCAGGATGCGAGCCAATTCTGCCCGGCCCCGATTGAGCCGGCTCTTGACTGTGCCCTCCGGGACGCTGAGTGCGATTGCGATTTCGCGATACTCCATTTCCTGGAGGTCGCGCAGAATGACGGCTTCCCGCAGTTCGGGAGAAAGTTTTTGCAAAGCAGCCTGCAGGATTTCGCTGGCCTCACGTCCAGCTAGCAGCCCGTCGGTGCGTCCCCCGGCGAGCGAGGTCTCTTCGATCATCGGCAGTTGGTTTTCGAGAGAGTCCGTCATCCGTTCCCCCTTGGTTCTGCGGTAGTGATCAATCAGAAGGTTGCGCGTCAGGCGTGTGAGCCAGACGGTGAAGCTTCCTTCGCCGGCACGGAAACTATGCAGTGTTTTGAAGATGCGCAGAAAAACTTCCTGCGTCAGATCCTGGGCTTCTTCGTCCTTGCCGACGAAGCGATAGCAAATCGCGTATACGCGCCGCGTATGAATTTTGATCAGATCTTCCCAGGATCCCTGATCGCCAGCAATGCAGCGCTCAACCAGTATTGAATCGGCGTCCAATGCGATTCCCCAGGGAGATGTTTGAGAGAGAGAGGACTGAAACACAGGCGCTGCCCAGGTGTTTCCGGTGGGGGCTGCCTGTGCCGCGACATTTGAGAGATGAATCATTCGCTGTCTTCCGATTAGAGAAACGAGGTTTTATCATGATAAGTTCACACGTGGGAACAAATTCTTCAACCGACGGGCAGCCGGCAGCAAAAGGGACTGGGATCCCCTGGGGTGCGCTACTGGTATTGGCTGTCATCGGCGTCGTTCTGTATCGGGCCGCTGCGGGTGGGGCTGGTTTCGATTGGGCACGCTTTGGTGCGACTCTCGAGTCCCTCGATCCGCGATTTGGCGCGCTGGCTATCTTACTCATAATACTCAGTTATGTAGGCAGAGCGGTACGCTGGGAGGTAATGATTCGCCCACTGGGGCCGACGCCGAGCCTGTGGCGGCTCTTCGTGGGCACCTCGATTGGCTTCACCGCCGTGGTTCTGCTTGGCAGACCGGGAGAGTTTGTCCGGCCTTGGTGGATCGGACGCGAGTCGCGTACTACCTTCTCATCCCAATTGGCTGTCTGGCTCTTTGAACGCATTTATGACCTGCTGGTGGTGATTCTTTTTTTCGGCTATGGCCTGGTGCATCTTTCCGGGACGGCAATTGTCGCCAAGGCCGGGCCGGAGTTACAATTTGTTTTTTCAAGCGGTGGAGCGCTTGCCTTGCTGGCCGGGAGTCTCTGCCTGCTTTTTATTTTTGCCCTCCGTTTTCTCAATCCCAGGCAGCGTGAGGGCCTTGTTTCTCTTGTCGATCGGTTGCCGGACAAGCTGGCGCAGCGGTTGCGCCCTCTAGCCGGCAACTTCATTGCCGGGGCAGCGGCTTGCAGCGATCCGAAGCTCCAGTGGCTGGTGTTGTTCTATACGGCGATGGAATGGTTGGTGATTGCGGGGAGCGTATGGGCAATTTTCCGGGCTTTTCCGGTATCGAGTGCATTGGGTGTGGGCGATATCGTCGCTTTTGTTGGGCTAGTGAGTTTTGGCAGCATTGTGCAGTTGCCCGGGATTGGCGGGGGCATGCAGATGGCGGCTATCGCGGTGCTCACCCAACTGTATGGCTTTGGTTTTGAAGACGCCACGTCGCTCGCAATTGTGATCTGGATTACTTCTGCGATGCTGATTCTGCCGTTTGGGATCGCGTTTGCGCTGCAGGAAGGCTTGAGCCTGAGTTCCATGCGCCACCTTGCCGAGGAGACTCGATAAAAATGCTTTGCCCATTTTGCGCTCATCTGGAAGACAAAGTGATCGATTCGCGGGAATCCAAGGAGGGCAGCAATATCCGCCGCCGGCGGGAATGCCTGTCCTGCCAGAAACGCTTCACCACCTACGAACGCATCGAAGAGATTCCCTTCATGGTAGTGAAAAAGGACGGCCGCCGCGAACGCTTCGATCGGCAGAAAGTACTGAGCGGATTGCTCAAGGCCTGTGAAAAGCGGCCCATTCCTATACCGAAACTGGCCGAACTTGTCGATCAAGTAGAAGCGCAGATGATGAACGAAGCCGAGCGGGAACTCAGTTCTACCGCAATCGGGGAAATGTTGATGAGGAGTTTGAAGCAACTGGACAAGATCGCCTACGTTCGCTTTGCCAGCGTTTACCGGGATTTCCAGGACGAAGAGGCCTTCTTCAACGAAATCCGCCGGCTGATCAAGGACAAGGGGCGCTTCTAGAAGCTGTAACTATTTGAGATCTCGAGCATCAATTGAAATAGGAGTTTAACATTCAGCAGTTCAATGTTAGACTAAACGGGATGCGCTTGCCAAGCGCCGAGCTCACTTCCAGCAGCCGGCAGGGAACCCACCCACCATGCAAGCGATTCAAAACTAAATATTTCCAGAAACTGCCAAAAAATATTTTTTGGAGCCGGGGCCCCCTATTGGGTCGGTTCTGAGACACGTGTGTCTTGAGGGTGAGGTAATCCAGAGTGGATACGTTTGACGACCAATTTCAGCCAGAAGAGGCTCCGGAAGCCATTGGCCTGTCCTTTGATGAGGATCCTAATTTTTTTGCAGCTCTAGAAGAAGAGAGCGAAGAAGAAGAAGGCCAGCCTCAGCAAGAGGAATCGATATACACCGACGATCCCGTTCGCGTTTACTTGCGCGAAATGGGCGCTGTTCCGCTGTTGACTCGTGAAGGTGAAGTGACGTTGGCCCGCAAGATGGAACGAGGCAAGGTTCGCGCGCAAAAAGCGCTGAGCCGCTCGCCGCTGGTCCACCAGATGGTGCTGAATCTGATCGAGGAAGTAAAACGCGCGCAGACCGATATCGACGAGGTGGTCGATCTGGGCGTGGATATTGAAGAAGGAACCGCCGCTCAGGAGCGGAAGGCGAAGGTCGTTCTCGAGCAATTCAATCAGGTGGTTCTGCTCGAACGCAAGCTGCAGCCGCTTTTTGACAAGTGGGAGTCTGCTCCTGCGATCAACAAAAAGCTCAAGAAGAAGGCGCTTGGCAAGTACAACCGCGCTCGCGTCGATCTCTCGATCGGAATCCGTGCTGTGCCGTGGACTCTGGCCCGGTGGAAGCAGTTCACTAAGAGCCTCGAGCATGCTGTCGAAGAGATGAATCATCTGGCGACAGAGAACGAAAAGCTCGAAACCGGCAAACAAAATCCGAATGTCCAGAGCCGCGTTCGCGAATTGAAGCGTGAGATTAAGAAGCGCGAGCAGATTGCTGCCGCCTCGCTGTCGGATCTGCGGATTTCGCTGCACAACATTCGCAATGGCGAAAGCGAAGCCGAACGGGCGAAAAAAGATCTGGTGGAGGCGAACCTCCGTCTTGTGGTCAGTGTCGCCAAAAAGTACGTCAACCGTGGCCTGCACCTGCTCGATTTGATCCAGGAAGGCAACATCGGTCTGATGCGTGCCGCCGACAAGTTCGAATATCGCCGCGGCTACAAATTCTCGACCTATGCGACCTGGTGGATTCGCCAGGCTATCACCCGCGCGATTGCCGACCAGAGCCGTACCATCCGCATCCCCGTTCACATGAACGAGAGCATGAACAAATTCCTGCGAGCGACTCGTGAGCTCGAGAAGGAATTGGGCCGTGCTCCGACGAACGAAGAAATCGCGCGCCGGATGGATATTCCGGTGGAGAAGGTCCAGAAGCTGAAGACGATCTCCCGCGATCCGGTTTCGCTTGAAACTCCTGTCGGTCGCGATGGCGAGTCCGCACTGGGCGATTTGATCGAAGACCGCTGGGTGGGTTCTCCGGTGGATGCTGTGATCGATGCGAATGTTCGCGAAGAGACAGCGAACATCCTGAAGACCTTGTCACCAAAGGAAGAAAAAGTGATTCGCCTGCGCTTCGGAATCGGTTGCGAACGCGAACACACCTTAGAGGAGATTGGTCAGGAGTTTGACGTGACGCGCGAGCGGATTCGTCAAATCGAAGCCAAAGCACTCCGCCAGCTCCGCAGTCCGGAGCGGGCCCGCCATCTGCGTGCACTGCTCGCAGCCCGCTAGTTAGCCTCCAAAAGACTTCAGGACTTTTTGCGCCTCGGCTTCGGCCGAGGCCAACCTGTCTTTGGCGGTGGAATAATTGCGCTGCTCGATGAGTCGCTTGGCGTCTTCCAGCTTCAATTTCATCCGGGTCATCCCGCTGACGATTTCCGGACGCACGATCAAACCCTGATCGGCCATCGAGCGGCGCATCGTTTCCGCAGTCACCTCAGCCGAACTGACGGTTGCGCTGACGCTGATAAAGCGTTCGATCACACTGTCATAATCCTTTTGGCCCGCTGCGTCCAGGCTCGACCAGTCGAGCTTCGGCAACTCCGGCAGCCGCGCTTCAATCAACTCAACACTCCGGCGGAGCTGCTGCATCTCGCCGCGCACCTGGCTATCGTTCGCATAGGGATTCAACAACAGATAGGCATTGCGATAGTTCAGCCAAGCGCTTTGGGGATTGGTTTCGAGCCCTCCAATCTGGCGGTAGATGCCAGACATGGCGAGGCCAAGATTGCGATTGCGGTTGCCATAGCCCCGGATGCTGTTCAGATAGCCGAGTGTCCGGTTGGTGGCTGGAATCCGCTGCTCGGCACTGCTCCAATTGCCTTGCCGCAAACCGCTGGCAAGCAAAGTCAGATTCCGTTGGATCTGCTCCGGATTGGCCTGCCCTCCGGCCATCTGACTCTCGAACTGCGACAGCATCGCATCGAAGTTTGTCTGCGCCAGCAGCGCTGCCGCGAGCAACAGCGGACTACATAATTTTCTTAGCAACATAGCCCACCTTCGGGTTGGAAGAACCGTTGAAGACTGCGATGGAGATCTTGTCGCGCACCTCGACCACCAGCAAGTCGCCAATCCGTTCAGTCTGCAGATCGAGCACTTCGCCGGTCGATGGATCCTTGATCTCCTTGATCACTCGAGAGATTTCAAATCGATCGCAATTTTGGACGCCGTCATTACTTCCAGCCGCCAGATAGACTTTGTTGCCGGCGATCTCGGCAATCTTTGCCTCCACCTCAACGCTCCGGCCTGCGACCTGCTGATCCTTGGAATTGGCCACGGCGGCCAGCTTATTGATGCAATCGACGGTGGCTTCCCCGATGATCGTTTCCTGGAAGTTGGAACTCGTCATATTGGTGCCGACGTTTCCGCCGTTGCCATTGCCGAAACCCGCAATCCCGAAGCCGTTGGACTTGCGCTTGGATTCCCCGCGCGCCTCACCGACGGCAATGACTTCACTCGATTCGGCGTCGATCAGGCGGTAGCTGATTTCGACGATCGCTTTGTCAGAACGATTGCCCACATTGACACTGCCCAGTACTCCGCCAAGCCGTCCATTGGTGATGGCTCCGGCATTGACATTATTTTTCCGCGTGTCCGACCCGAAGACTGTAATCGTTCCCATCAGGATGGCGTCTGCGCCCTGGACGCGGCCGATCTTCGCATTGGTCCCCTGCTTGACGCGATTGGAGGCGCCAAAGTCCTGCTCGGAGATCACCTTCTGGATATTCTTGCGCTCGACAATCCGGTATTTGCCGTCCTCGGCCAGCCGTTTGGTGAGCAGCGCGAGGATGCCCTTGCCGAGATCGACGTTGGTGCCGAAAATGGCGGAGATCTGGCTGCGGACTGTGCCGTAATCGAATTCATCAATGGCCAGGACGCGCTTGCTGGAGCTGACTGGCCGGGCGCAGGAGACGGTTGCAAAGTCGGTGTTCATGCTGCTTGGGGACGCTGCCGGGGCGGCGGACGGCGCATGCGCCGGAGTGTGTACCGGCGCGGCTGCGGCAGGAACTTCGCCGCCACTGAGCGCCACAATGACGTTGTCGCTTGCGCCCGCCTTCTTCAGGCGAATGAAGTCGTCGGCAGAAGGGTTGAGCGGACCGGCACTCTTGATCGCATTGAGGACTGCGGCTTCCGGGAGTTTCATCTCCACCATTTGGACGATCTTGGCCAGCGGGCTTTGCACCGCAGCCGGTTTTGCAGGGGTTTTCTTGACAGCACCCGCCGGCTGTTGCGCGCTGGCGGGAACCAAACTGAGCACGACCAAGAGTGCAATTTGAGTGCGCATGGAATATCTCCTCTTTCTTATCTTCAATAACACTATCGGCCAAATTCTCGACTGACACGAACGGACTGCGCTTCAGCCGCGGTCAGATTCTTGAGTGCGCCGGCGACATTGCCTCGATCGAGATCCTGTTTTGCCTGTTCGAGATTGAGCTTCATCGAAGTCACGCGAGAAAGGGTGTCGGCGCGGATCGACAATCCTTTCGCTTCGAGATCGGACTTCGATTTATTGAATAACTGTTCGGTTGCTGCCACGCGGCCTGCAATGGAGGCATAACGGTCTCTTGCTTCCTCAAGACCTTCCGGGATTGGGGCCGGGGGGGCGGATTGCGTTGTGGTTTTGGGTGTCGTTTCTGGCGGACGTTGCGAGGGCAGTTGCTGCGCGATCGCTTCTTGCCGGGGGGCCTGGGTGGCCGCCACGGTGCTGCTGCGAACGGGTTCGTGCTTGACAGGTTCCTGCTTGAGCGGTTCTTGCTTGGCAGGATTGAGATTGGCGGGTTCCGGCTTGCGCGGCTCTTCCTTCCCCGGTTCCTGCGGCCGGGGCTGTTCCTGTAGCGGTTGTTGCTGGGGGGGCTGCTCCACAACCGGCTTCTGCACCTTGGCTTCTGGCTGATGCTTCGTCGTATAGTAATAGCCGCCCCCGCCCAGGCCGAGAACGGTGATCGCCGCTACGGCGGCGATGGCGAGCTTTTTTGATCCCAGTCCACTGCCTCCGCGGGCCAGCACAGGCTGGCCGCTCAGGAAGCGGTCGAGATCTTCTGAGAACTCGAGGGCCGACCCATAGCGTTGCCGCGATTCGCGGTGCATCGACTTCAGCACCACCGCATCGAGATCGCCCATGATGCGTTTCTTCAACTGCTTAGTCGTCTCGACGGTACGCTGGAAGTCTTCGCGGATGCTCTCACTCGGGGGCTTGATGGTGGCCTGGTCCGGAAGGCGTCCGGTGAGCATGAGATAGAGGATGACGCCGAGAGTATAGATATCGCTGCGGGCATCAGCGCGGCCGGTGAATTGTTCCGGGCTCGCATAGGCCGGGGTTAAGGGCGTGCCGTCGGCGGTGGTGAGTTCAAGGCTGGAGGGACCGAGTTGCTTAGCGATGCCAAAATCGAGCAACTTGACGACGCCTTCGGTGGACACCAAAATATTTGCCGGCTTGAGGTCGCGGTGGATCACCTGGTTCTGGTGCAGGTAGTGGATGGCCCCGCAGAGCTTCTGGAACAGATGGAGCCGATCGTTGAGGCTCAGCTTGTCTTCGTCGCAATAGCGATCAATCGGACGGCCTTCGACGTACTCCATCACATAGAACGGCATCCCGTCGGCGGTGTCGCCGCCATCAAGGATACGCGCAATATTGGGATGGTCGAAATTCGCCAGCACCTGGCGCTCGTTCCGGAAACGCTCGATGAATTCTGCGGTGACGGCATCGCCGCGCAACAGCTTGATGGCGACATTCTTGCGGAAAGCCCCGTCGTCGCGCACCGCCAGATAGACGACACCCATGCCGCCTTTGCCGAGCTCGCGTAACACCCGGTAGGGGCCGATCATCTGAGCATTGCGGGCCGGCGCCATGGTTTTGGTGGGCGATTGGCCCGACTTCAGCATCTGCAACGCAACGTCAAAAAGGTCTTCCCGCCCGCTGCAGGCCTGCCGGAGCGCTTCTTCCCGTTGCTCGGCGGGCAGTTGATTGCTATATGCGAGTAGCTGGTTGAGCCATTCCTGAGTTTGAGAGTCCATTGCCGCGTCTAGTCTATTGTTCCACCGTCTATTAAGCGGCGAAAGCCCTGCCAGTTGGCTCAAAAAATTTATTCGGTCTTGATGCAAAGAGGAGCACACTCAGGGCATGGAACTGATTGGACTGTTCCTCTCGATCGGGTTGCTGATCTATCTCGTGATCGCCCTGATTCATCCTGAGAGGTTTTCATGACCCCCAACGCGTGGATTCAGATTGGGGTATTTCTCTTGATTCTGCTGGCGGCTGTCCGGCCACTTGGCGCCTATATGGCTGCTGTTTACGAGGGTCGGATGCGCTGGCTTGGTCCGTTGGAGCGTTGGATCCTCCGCCTTTGCGACGCGAGGCCCGACGAAGAACAGAACTGGCGTAGTTATTCGATTCACTGGCTGTGCTTCCATCTGTGGGGGCTTCTCGTCGTTCTTGGCATTCTGATGACCCAACAGTGGCATCCCTGGAATCCACAGGGTTTTGGGAATCTGCCCTTTCACACCGCGTTTAATATCGCGTCGAGTTTTGTAACTAACACGAACTGGCAGAACTACGGCGGCGAAAACACCCTCAGCTACTTCAGCCAGATGGCTGCGCTGACGGTACAGAACTTCGTTTCCGCGGCGGCGGGCATGGTGATCATCGCGGCGCTGGCCCGTGGTCTCACGCGCAAGACGACGGAGCAACTCGGCAATTTCTGGGTTGACCTGACGCGCACCACTCTCTACATCCTGTTGCCGCTGTCCCTGTTGCTTTCCGTGGTGCTGATCCAGCAGGGAACCATCGACAACTTGGACGCTTATGTGAAAACCAGTGGAGGTCAGGTACTTCCCATGGGCCCGGCCGCTTCACAGATTGCTATCAAGCAACTCGGGACCAATGGCGGTGGCTTCTTCAATGCCAATTCCGCGCACCCATTTGAGAATCCCACTCCGCTCTCGAATCTATTTGAGGTGGTTTCGATTCTGTTGATTCCGGCTGCCCTCTGTTACAGCTTTGGGCGCTTGATCAAAGACAAGAGGCAAGGATGGGCCTTACTTGCCACGATGCTTCTGATTTTCGTTCCCCTGCTCATTCTTGCGGTCTGGAGCGAGACGGTTCCGATTCCGAACCTGGAAGGGAAAGAACTGCGCTTCGGGACTGTCGATTCCGGCATCTGGGCGGCAGCCACCACGGCGGCCTCCAACGGCAGCGTCAATTCGATGCATGACTCTTTCCTGCCTGTGGGCCAGTTCGTCACGATGTTCCTCATGATGCTGGGCGAAGTGGTGTTCGGCGGGGCGGGATCAGGCCTTTACGGCATGGTGGTCTTCGCCATCATCACGGTGTTTATCGCCGGGCTGATGGTGGGGAGAACGCCGGAGTACATGGGCAAGAAGATTGAATCTTTTGAGATGAAGATGGCTTCGATTGCGATTCTGGTGCCGCCGATGTGCGTGCTGGTGGGGACCGCCGTGGCGGTGGAGCATCCGCAAGGTGTGGGCGGTTTGTTGAACCATGGGCCGCATGGCTTCAGCGAAATTCTCTATGCCTTCACTTCGATGAGCAACAACAACGGGTCAGCCTTTGCCGGTTATGGCGCGAACACGGTGCTGGTGAATCTGATGGGAGGCGTGATTATGTTGCTGTCGCGCTTTGGGGTGGCGCTTCCGGTTCTGGCCATCGCGGGCAGTCTCGCGGCGAAGAAGTCTGTCCCGCCCGGCTTGGGCACCCTGCCCACGCATACGCCTTTGTTCATTGGCCTGCTGGCAGGCACCGTGATCATCGTCGGCGCCTTGGCCTTCCTGCCTGCGCTGGCTTTAGGCCCGGTGGTTGAGCAATTGAGGATGCGCTAGGAGCAAATCGAAATGTCAAAGAAACATCAGAGTCTGTTTGCAAATCCCGAGATTCTCCGGGGCGCGGTGATGGATAGCCTGCGCAAGTTTCATCCCCGGCACCAACTGAAGAATCCGGTGATGTTTGTTGTGTTTGTCGGGAGTATCCTCACGACCGGAATCGCGATCAAAGACTTGTCCTCCTTCAGTGCCTGGATTGCTCTCTGGCTGTGGTTCACCGTTCTTTTCGGGAACTTCGCGGAAGCGATTGCGGAAGGCCGTGGCAAGGCGCAGGCCGATACCTTGCGCAAGTCCCGCAGTAACGTGATGGCGAAGAAGCTCAGCGTTCCACAATACGGAGCGAGTTTTGTCGCCACTTCGAGCGCTGCATTGGTCAGAGGCGATGTCCTGCTGGTGGAAGCGGGAGATTTCATTCCAATTGACGGAGAGGTGATCGAAGGTGCGGCGACGGTGGACGAGAGCGCGATCACCGGAGAGAGCGCACCCGTGATCCGGGAGAGCGGTGGCGATCGTTCCAGCGTCACCGGTGGCACCCGGGTGCTGAGTGACTGGCTGGTCATTCGTGTGACCTCAATGCCCGGTGAAACTTTTCTCGATCGCATGATCGGGCTGGTGGAAGGCGCTACCCGGCAGAAGACACCGAACGAGATTGCACTCACCATCCTGCTCGCGTCGCTGACCATTGTGTTCCTTCTTGCTACGGTGACGCTGCAACCCTTCTCTGCCTTTGCGGTGAGCGAAGCAGGGAAGGGGGCGCCGGCAACCGTAACCGTGTTGGTGGCGCTGCTGGTTTGCTTGATTCCAACTACGATCGGCGCGCTGCTGTCCTCGATCGGCATTGCCGGTATGGACCGCATGCTGCAAGCGAACGTGATCGCTATGTCTGGCCGTGCGGTGGAAGCCGCAGGTGACGTCGATGTTCTCCTGCTCGATAAGACCGGGACCATCACCCTCGGCAACCGGCAGGCGGTTGCTTTTCTTGCGGCTCCTGGGGTGACGGAGGCCGAGGTGGCTGATGTCGCGCAACTCGCCAGTCTTGCCGACGAGACACCGGAAGGCCGGAGTGTCGTGGTGCTGGCCAAGGAAAAGTATGGACTGCGGGAGCGCGATCTCCATGCGCTCGGGGCCCACTTTGTTCCCTTCAGCGCCAAGACCAGAATGTCGGGCGTCGATCTGAATGGCCGCGAGGTTCGCAAAGGCAGCATCGATGCGATCTCTGCCTATCTGAAGGCTCGCGGCGGCGAAGTGCCTGTCGAGATGATCCGTTCGGCGGAGGAGATCGCACGAGGGGGCGGCACTCCTCTGATGGTGACTTCCGATGGCCGCGCGGTCGGTGTGATCCACCTGAAGGACATCGTCAAGGGCGGCATCAAGGAGCGCTTCGGTGAGTTGCGCGCGGCTGGGATCCGCACAATCATGATCACCGGCGATAATCCTCTTACCGCGGCTGCCATTGCGGCGGAAGCTGGTGTGGATGAGTTTCTGGCCGAGGCCACTCCTGAGCGCAAGCTGCTTCTGATTCGCGAGAAGCAGGGCGAAGGGCGTCTTGTGGCGATGACCGGAGATGGTACCAACGACGCGCCGGCGCTTGCGCAAGCGGATGTGGCTGTTGCGATGAACTCGGGCACGCAGGCCGCAAAAGAAGCGGGAAATCTAATCGATCTGGATTCCAATCCAACGAAGCTGATCGAGATCGTGCAGATCGGCAAGCAGATGCTCATTACTCGCGGTGCGTTGACAACCTTTTCGGTTTCAAATGACGTGGCGAAGTACTTTGCCATTCTGCCGGCTGCCTTTGCCGTGACCTACCCGGAGCTGAATGCCCTCAATGTGATGGGCTTGCGAACCCCGGAGAGCGCCATTCTTTCGGCTGTGATCTTCAACGCGCTGATCATCGTTGTCCTGATTCCTCTGGCGCTCAAAGGAGTTCAGTACCGGCCGCTGGGAGCTGCTGCGCTGCTCCAACGGCACATTCTTCTCTACGGCGTTGGGGGGCTGATTGTCCCCTTCGTTGGAATCAAAGCAATTGATCTGTTCCTGGGACTGTTTTAAGGAGTGATGAAGATGATAAGGGAAGGTCTTTTTGTATCTCTGCGTGCGTTTGTACTTTTCACGCTACTCACCGGATTGGCATATCCGTTTCTGGTTTTACTCATTGGACAACTGGGTTTTCGCGCGCAGGCGCAAGGGTCTCTGATCACTGCCAAGGGCGCGGTGCTGGGCTCGGAATGGATTGGGCAGAATTTCGAGCAGGAGCAGTACTTCTGGCCCCGTCCTTCTGCCACCTCGCCGAAAGCCTACAACGGAGAAGCGAGTTCCGGATCGAACTTTGGACCGCTACATCCGGATCTGAAAAAGGCTTTTGCCGAGCGCAAGGCGGCCTTGCAAGCGGCTAATCCGGATTCCTCCGGCCCTGTGCCTCTGGATCTGCTGACCGCCTCAGGCTCGGGACTCGACCCGCACATCAGCCCGGAGGCGGCCCGATACCAAGTTGCGCGTGTGGCGCGGGCCCGACATTTGTCCGTTGATGAGGTGCAGCAGGTGGTGGACCGCTTTACGCAAGGGCGCCAACTCGGCTTTCTCGGAGAGGAGCGCGTGAATGTTCTGAAACTGAATCTTGCTCTTGATGGGGTGTTGTAACTGTGAGAACCATTGTTCTGATGATGTGGGGGACTGTGCTCTTGGCGCAGACCCCAACGGAGAAGCTGTTGTTAGAGAAGATTGCACAATTGGAGCGAAGGCTGGCTGCGTTGGAAGCAGCGCCCGCCGCCAAGCTCAGCGTGCCGCCCCTCCCTGAGGTCAAGAAGGCGGCGGAGGTCGAGCAGGCCCCTGCCACTACCTTGAACTTTTATCTGGATGGCTATTACGGATACAACTTCAACCGCCCGGCGGACGGAAAAAATGAGCTGCGTGCCTATGATGTTTCGCACAACTCGTTCACGCTCAGCCAGGGTACTGTGGTGATCGAGCGCGCGGCTTCGCTTGCCGCGAAGCGCTACTTGGGGGCTCGCTTGGACCTGCAGTTTGGACAGGCCACCCAAACGCTGCAGGGCAATCGTTTGAATGAGCCACGTCCGGCGATCTATCGAAATATCTTTCAGGCTTATGGGACTGTGATCGCTCCGGTGGGGAAGGGGATCACGGTCGATATGGGCAAGTTCGCTTCATCGTTGGGGATCGAAACGAATTATGCGAAAGATCAAATGAACTATTCCCGGAGTTACTTCTTCAATTTTCTGCCTTACTATCACATGGGCCTGCGCACCAGCTATCCAGTCTCAGAGAAAATCAATGCGACCTATTGGTTGGTGAATGGGGCGAATCAGACAGAGGACTTCAATCGCTTCAAGAGCCAGGCGGTCATTTTGAGCTTTACTCCGACGGCGAAGCTCGGGGGGAATCTGAACTACTATGCGGGACGTGAGACTCCTGGAGGACGCTCTGGCCGGCTTCAGATTTTAGACACATACTGGAACTGGAACGTGAATTCAAAATGGACTCTCGCGGCGGAAGCAGACTACGTCATCCATCGTCTGCTGCCGAACGACGCGCCGAAGCGGGTGACCGGGGGCGCTGTCTATGCACGGTATCGCTTTCATCCGCGATGGTCTGTTGCCTCCCGTTACACGCTCTTGAACGACAAAGGCGGCTTGTTCAGCGGCCAATCCCAGAACTTACGCGACTTTACACTGACCTCGACTTTTGAAATGGCAGAAGGCTTCCAGATGCGGTGGGAGTACCGGCGTGACATGTCGAATCATCGATACTTCCGCAGCGATTCGCCTGGGGAGTTCCGCAAGCAGATGGATACAGCCCTGCTGGGACTCGTTTGGTGGTTCGGAGGCAAGCAGGGCGCTTGGTAGAGCAGGAACAGAAAATTCGCGGCAAGCTGAAGATCTTCTTCGGTGCGGCTCCTGGTGTCGGGAAGACTTATTCGATGCTCGAATCGGCTCGTACAAAGCTGGATGCAGGCGTGGATGTGGTTGTCGGGGTTGTTGAAACCCATGGACGCTCCGAGACGGCAGCGCGGCTGATTGGTTTTGAACGCCTGCCCGGCGATGGGACATTTGATCTGGACGCCGCTCTGGCGCGGCATCCAGATCTCATCCTGATGGATGAACTGGCCCATAGCAATTCCAAGTCCGCACGGCACCCCAAGCGGTGGCAGGACGTCGAAGAATTGCTCGATGCCGGCATCGACGTGTACAGCACGCTCAATGTGCAACATATTGAGAGCCTGAATGATGTGGTGGCTCAGATCACGGGAGTGGTGGTGCGCGAGACCATTCCGGACAAGGTGCTCGAACTGGCGGACGAGATTGAACTGATCGATCTTCCCGTCGAGGAACTGCTCAGCCGTCTGAAGGAGGGCAAGGTCTATGTTCCGGAGCAGGCGGCGCGGGCACTTGAGAATTTCTTCAAGCCGGGCAATCTGAATGCACTGCGCGAGATGGCTCTGCGGCATACTGCCGATCGGGTGGACTTCGACGTCAACGCCATCCGGGGCCGTCATGGCAATGCGAAGACCTGGCCGGTTACAGAACGGATCCTGCTGGCGATCGGTCCCACCCCTTATGCCCAGAATCTGGTTCGAGCCACCAAGCGCATGGCCATCCGGTGGGAGGCGGAGTGGTTCGTCGTGTTTGTGGAGCCAAGTGACTCTTCAGGCATCAGCGAAGCCGCCCGGCAGAATCTACGCGCTGCTTTGCATCTCGCCGAGAGTCTGGGCGCGGAGGCAGTCACCCTGCAGGGGGACAGTGTCGCCGATGCGGTGCTCCATTTTGCGCGGGTCCAGAACGTCACACGAATTGTGGTGGGAAAGTCGCCTGGCTCCAAGCTGGTGGGGGCGCTGATTGCCAATAGCGGCGAGATCACGGTGATCGCCATGGATGGCGGCGTCAAAGTAGAACAGAAGTTCACGACCCGGGTGGAGGTGCCACCCTGGCAGGAGTTGGGGCAGGCTGCATTGTGGATCTGTGCGGCGACGGCCTTCGGGATGTTCTTTCGCGAGTACATCGCTCTGGCGAACCTGGTGATGGTGTACCTGCTCGCCGTGGTGGCGGTGGCGATGCGTTACTCGAAGACGACGGCAATGTTCGCGTCGGTGTTGAGTGTGGCAAGCTTCGACTTCTTCTGTGTGCCGCCATACATGACCTTTGGCGTGTCGGATGCCGAGTATCTGTTGACCTTCGGCGTGATGCTGATGGTGTCCATGGTGATCAGTGGTCTGACGGTGAAACTGCGGCAGCAGGCGCAACTTGCCATTGAGCGGGAACATCGAACGCAGAACCTCTATCGATTGTCGAAATCGCTGGCGCGCACGCAAAGAATTTTTGAGGCCGCCGAAGCTCTGCTGCTCATGGTGCACGCGGCTTTTCGCGTGCGCGGGAATGTCTTTCTGCCAGACACAGAAGAGAAGATCAGCTTCCGCCGCCGGGTGGCCGAAGGCTTTGTTCCCAACTCGCAGGAGGAAGGGATTGCGCAGTGGTGCTTTGATCGTGGACAGCTTGCTGGCAAGGGGACCGACAGTTTGCCGGGGGCGCTCACGCACTATCGTCCGTTGCGGCTGCGAGAGAAGTCCTATGGTGTGCTTGCGCTGGAAGAGCCGCCGGAAGATTCAGGACAGGCTGCTTTGCTCGAAGCTCTTCTCAATCAGACGGTCCAGGCGATGGAGCGGATTACCGCGCTCGATGAGGCGAGGCAGTCGGCGCTGGCCGCGGAAAGCGAACGGCTTCGCAATTCGCTCTTGAGTTCTGTTTCGCACGATCTCAGAACGCCACTCACCAGCATCTCTGCTGCCGCGGCTACGCTGCTGGATCCGGCTCTGCACATCTCCGGCGAGCGGCGGAGTGAACTGCTGAACGCGATCGAGGATGAGTCCCAACGGTTGAATCGCCTGGTGACCAATTTGCTCGAGATGACCCGGCTCGAGGATGGCCGGGTAGTGCTTCACAAAGTGCCTTGCTCGATGGAAGAGGTGGTGGGCAGTGTTCTCGATTCGATGGAGCGGCTTCTCAAGGGGCGCGAGATTCGAACGACCGTGGCGCGGGATCTTCCGGAGGTGGCCGCTGACCCGCAATTGTTGGCGCAGGCTCTGCAGAACCTGCTCGAGAACGCGCTGAAATATTCGCCTCCAGATGCTCCGATCGAAATCAATGCAGAGAAGTTGGGAGATACAGTGCGGGTGCGTGTTCTCGATGAAGGGCCGGGCGTTGCGGCTGGAACCGAGGAGCGCGTGTTTGAAAAGTTCTACCGGGGGGACGAGTCGCCGTCTGCTCGGGGTGTCGGCTTAGGACTCACGATTGTGAAGTCGATTGTGGAGGCACATGGAGGTACCGTGCGTGTGCAGAATCGCGCCAAGCGAGGAGCTTGTTTTGAGATTGTGCTGCCTGCGATCAAGCCATGACCAATGCACCGTTGATTCTAGTGGTCGAGGACGATGTGCAGATTTCCAGGGTGCTCCAGACCTCGTTGGAAGGAGCGGGGTATCGTGTTGCATGGGCCGCGACGCTGGGTGCGGCCATCGGAGAAGCGCGGTCCCGCCAGCCGGACCTGGTGCTGCTGGATCTTGGCTTACCGGATGGAGATGGCCTGAGCTTGATTCCTCAACTGCGCGAGTTCAGCGTGGCTCCGATTGTGGTGCTGAGTGCGCGAGGCAGGGAAGAAGATAAGATCCGGGCTCTCGATCTCGGCGCCGATGACTTTGTCGCGAAGCCCTTTTCCATCGGTGAGGTGCAGGCACGCATCCGTGCCGGTTTGCGGAGACAGCGGCAGGCCACCTATGCGGAACCCATTTTCCGGTTTGGCAATTTGCGTGTCGATCTGGAAGGCCGGTCTCTGCGTCGCAACGATGAAGAGATTCACCTGACGCCGACGGAGTTCAAGTTGTTGTTGACGCTGATCGAGCATCGGGGTAAGGCGATGACTCAGCGCTTTTTGTTGAATGCTGTGTGGGGGCCCCAGAGTCTCGATCAGGCGCAGTATCTCCGCGTCTATATGGCGCAACTTCGCCGGAAGATCGAAGCCGATCCGGCCCGGCCCCGGTATCTAAAGACGGAAACGGGCGTTGGCTACCGCTTTGTCCCAGAGGACTGAGCCTTTTACCCGGTTGTCATGAAATTCAACGAGTAAAACCGTAGACTAAGATCATATGCTTCTAGTCTTACGCTATGTGATAGGTGTGGCCATGACTTGCCTCATCGCCTTTGGGCAGAGTGAGGTCGGTGGCGCCAGCCTGAATGGAACCATCCTGGACCCGTCGGGCGCGACGGTGTCGCAAGCCAAAGTTACCGCAACCAATACCAACACCGGCTTTACCCGCAGTACGGAAAGTTCCGATGCCGGTGTCTACACTTTCGTGCGCCTTCCTGTTGGCTTGTACCGTCTCAGTATCGAGAAAAATGGATTCAAATCCTATCAGAAAAGCGGCATTGAGCTGACCGTGGGCGCTGTGCGCAGCTTCGATGCGACGCTCGAGATCGGTGCGATGACCGAGACGACTTCGGTGACCGCCGAGCTTCCCGTGGTGGAGACTGCTCGTGTTTCGACGTCGACGACCGTGAACGAGAAGGAAGTGCGTGATCTGCCGATCAACGGCCGCAATTTTCTTGATTTCACGATTCTCACGCCAGGCGTTGTCCGCGATCAGACCCGTGGCGGCGACCTCAGCTTTGGCGGCCAGCGCGGCACCGCGAATAGCGTGCTTGTCGATGGCGGCGATGCGAACAACCTCTTCTTTGGCCAAAGCTCCGGCCGCGCCGGTGGGGGCCGCAATCCTTATACCTTCTCGCAGGACGCAGTGCAGGAGTTCCAGGTGAACACCTCGGGCTATGCTCCCGAGATTGGCCGCGCCGGCGGCGGGGTGATCAACATGGTGACCAAGAGCGGTGGCAACGACTTTCATGGCACCGGCTTCTGGTTCTTCCGTGATCGCGAACTGAATGCGAATACGCCGATCAACAAGGCGCGCGGCGTGGGACGCCAGCCGTATCACTTCAACCAGTTTGGTGGCAATCTGGGCGGCCCGATCAAGAAGGACAAGCTGTTCTTCTTCTTTAACTATGACGGGCAGCGCAACACGAACCCGAATCCGGTCTTCTTCCCGATCGCGCCGCTGACCGATGCCGATTCCCAACGCGCCGTCGCCACACTCACCCCGCTGCTGCGCCCTTATGTGACCGGGCAGCGCAACAATATCTACACTGGCCGTATCGACTACAACATCAGCTCGACGCAGCAGTTGAACGTGCGCTTCAACGCGCATCGCTTCCAGGGCACGAACTTCGAGAACTCCGGCAATCAGAGTGCTGCCGAGCATACGGGCAATTCGAATATCAGCTCCGATAACCTCTCCGTGGGCTATAACAAGGTCTTCGGTTCGACGACCATCTGGGATTCCCGTTTTGTCTATCTGCGCGATGACGAGCCGGGCCTGGCTAACAGCACCAGCCCCGAGGCGGTGATTCGCCAGAGCGGTACGACGATGTTGAGCATCGGCCGCAACAGCTTCTCGCCCCGCTATACAAACTCGAAGAAGTACAACTTCATCAACACCGTGTCGGCAATCCGTTCGACGCATACGCTGAAGGCTGGCGCCGATGTCAACATCGAACGCATTGCGAATTACTTCCCCGGTAACTTCGGCGGCAGCTACACCTTCAATTCGCTGGCTGACTTTGCCAATGGCAGACCGGTGTCCTTCACGCAGGGCTTTGCTGGACCTGGCACCCGAGGCGCCACCACCTATCCGAACGCTAGCGAAGTTGGCCTCTTCTTCCAGGACACCTGGCGCGTGGTGGACCGTCTGACTCTGACCTACGGCGTTCGCTATGACCTGTTCAAGCTGGCTTCGAATGACTTCCGGAATCCGGATCCAGGGCTTGCCGCGCTTGGCCTTCGCACTGACGTGGTGCCTTTCAACAAGGACAACATCCTGGGCCGCTTCGGTCTTGCCTATCGTCTCGACAAGACGGGCCGTAGCGTGATCCGTGCTGGTTTCGGAATGTTCGCGCAGCGCACGCCGGCCATCATGTACGGCACGGCGCATTCGCAGAACGGCGTCCAGGTGCAGACCTATACGCTGAGCTCGACCGTACCTTCACAAGCGGGTCTCATCCCCGCCTATCCGGCCATTCTCAGCGCGCCTCCGGCGCTGGCCCGGACACCGGACATCTACGTGATGGACCCCACCTTCCGTACCGCGCAGACCTACCAGTGGAACTTCAACTACGAACGCCAACTCGCGCGTGACTTCGCCATGACGCTCGGCTACCTGGGCGTGAAGGGATTGCACCTTTCGCGCAGCCGCGACATCAATCTGTTCCCCACGGTCGTCGTGAATGCAACCTTGTCGACGACAGGCGCGCAGATTCCTTACGCCACCCGTCTGTCCACGGCTCGTCCGAACCCGAACTTCGGGCGCATCACGGTGTTTGAGAGCGGCGCCGATTCCTCCTATCATGGTGGCTTCGTGCAGTTCAGCAAGCGCTACTCCAAGAACTTCCAACTGCAGAGCAGCTATACCTACTCGAAGGTGATCGATAGCCGTCCGGACGCCACCAGCGTTGTGGTGGGCGGCGGCGACGATGCGAAGGTGGTGCAGGACACGTTGAACCCGAATGCAGACCGCGGGCTCGGCGATGCGAATATCAAGCATCGCTTTGTGGGCTCGGGCGTTTGGGACATTGCTTACTTCAATCATCTGACCGGCCCGAAGAAACTGGTCTTCGGCGGCTGGCAGCTTTCGGTGATCTTCCAGGCCCAGAGCGGCCGTCCGTTTAACGCGACGGCTCCGACGGATCTGAACAACGATCAGAACTCGCGCAACGATCGTGCGCCCGGCTTTGGCCGCAACACGATCATCGGACCCAACTTTGCGAGCCTCGATCTGCGGGTGTCCAAAGACATTCCGGTCTTCCGTGAAAAGGTGCGGCTGCGTCTGATGGGAGAAGCCTTCAATGCGCTGAATCGTGCCAACTTCTCGGGCTTGCAGACCTCGCCTTATAGCTTTGTCGCCGCAACCCGGACGCTGACACCGCAGACCAGCTATCTGTCGAACACGGCCTCCTTTGATCCACGCATCCTGCAGATTGCAGCTAGAATCACTTTCTAGATGATCACTCTTCAAACAGGGCGGCGACTGGCAACAGTCGCCGCCCTGTTGTGCTTTTCCGGCCTGTATGCCGCTGCTGAGAAGCGCCTCGGGCATTCGCAGCATGGCGAAGTTTTTGATAGCGGGCCGAGAACAAAGCCTGTTGCGATTCCGGAGATTGGTGAGGCGCATTTCCCGATCACCCACAAGAATCCGGAAACGCAGAAGTGGTTCGATCAAGGCAATGCGCTGCTGCATTCCTTCTGGGAATATGAGGCCGAGCGTAGCTTCCGTTGGTGCGCCAAGCTCGAACCGGACAATGCGATGTGTTACTGGGGCATGGCGCGCGCCGCCGGTGACGAGCGAAGTGCTGCCTTCCTCAAAGAAGCTGTCAAGCGCAAGGCTGGGGTGAGCGATCGGGAGCGTCTCTATATCGAAGCGCTGGAGGCGCGGGAGCGCATCGATCGTCTGCGGGACCATGGGCCCAATTACCGTGATCGCGCTTTGAACTACCAGAAGAAGCTCGAGACGCTTTGCGTCCGCTATCCCGATGACATGGAGGCGAAGTTACTGCTTGCTCTCTCCGGTATGGGCGATGCGCGATACGGCACGGAGCTGATTTTGCGGGAGGTGGAGGCGAAGTTGCCCAATCATCCCGCGGTGCACCACTATCGTATTCACAACTGGAACTACCACGAGCCGGAGATGGCGCTGCAGAGCGCAGCACGCTATGGCGCCATTGCTCCCAATGTAGGACATGGCCTGCACATGCCCGGCCATATCTATTCGACGGTTGGGATGTGGAATGAGGCGGCGATTGCGATGGATGCAGCCACGCGCACTGAGGTGCGCCATATGCACGAGCGGCAGGTCTATCCGTTCAACTATTGGAATTGGGGGCACAACCGCGCCTATCTCACTTACATCCAGGAACAACTCGGCTTGCCCGATCTGGCCATCGCTGGTGCCAAAGAACTGATCCAGGCTCCGCAGGACCCCAGCTTCAATGGAGACAAGCCCTACAGCCCTCACTCCCAAGGCATTCATGGCCTCGCGCGCGTACTGGTGAAGTATGAGCGTTGGAAGGAACTGCTCGACACGCGGAGTTTTCCGTGGCGTGAGGGAGCCTCTGACAAACTGCTGAAGGCCTATGTCGAGGCGCGGGCACATTTCGGCCTGGGGAATCTCGAAGAAGCAGAAAAGGCCATCGCCGAACTCGACAAGTTTGAAAAAGACAAAAGCGTCGAGTCGCACTACGCAATCATGTCGAAGGAGTTGCGGGCCCGGTTGGCCTTGGCGCAGAATGAAACGCTGCTCGGTCTGGGGCTTTTGACCGAGGCGGCGGAAAAACAGTTTGAATTGCAGAACGGTGATAACGATCCGCCGCACTATCCACAAGTGCTGCTAAACGCTTTGGGCGACGCCTACCTGCAGGCCGGCAGCAAAAATCTGGCGATTGCCGCCTATGAGAAAGCGCTCCAGCTGACTCGCAACGATCGCTTTGCACTCGCCGGGCTAGCTCGGGCGGGCAAGCCCGTGCAGCCGGTTCTCCCCGCGTCCGAGCGCGACTATTTGAAGGCAGATCTTGCCCGCTTTGGTCCCAAGAACTGGACGCCGATCGATGCCCCCGTCCTGGATGCCGCAGACGTGGAAGGCAAGCGTGTCCAACTCAGCGAGCTCAAGGGGAAGAATGTCGTGCTGGTCTTCTACCTGGGCAGCGAATGTCCGCATTGTCTGAAGCAACTGCGCGACCTCAAATCGAGGAACGACGATTGGAAGCGGCTCGACACGGTTGTACTCGCCGTCAGCGGCAATAGTGCGGCTCAAAACAAGGCTCTGCTTGGCGACGCGGCGTATCAGGGCATCCGCTTTCTTGGTGATGAGACGCACGCAAACGCAAAGCGCTTTCTGGCTTTCGACGACTTTGAAGAGATGGAACTACACGCGACACTGCTGATCGATACGGCAGGCAAACTGCGCTGGGGGCGCGTGGGCGGGGCGCCTTTTGAGGACATGGGATTCCTGATCCAGCAGGTGGAAGGCTTCCAGCGCTAGTGAATCCACTTAATCTCTAGCGGGATTATGGTATTCTTCGGCTGAGGTCCCTCTCATTGCAGGCCGCAGCCTTACAAAAGCGAAATAACGGCGAGTCTTTATTGAACTCGATTGGCAACACTCCGTTGCTGCGTCTTCCGGCGATTTCGTCTGCCTTTCCGGGCGTCGAAATTCTGGCGAAGGCGGAATTTCTCAATCCTGGTGGCAGTGTCAAGGATCGTCCTGGCCTCAGCATGGTGCGAGAAGGCGAACGCACCGGTCAACTCACCAAAGCGCGCACGATTCTCGATGCGACCAGCGGCAATACCGGCATCGCTTACGCGATGATTGGCGCCGCACTGGGCTATCAAGTGCGTCTCTGCCTGCCGCAGAACGCGAGCCCTGAGCGCAAGCAGATTCTGAAAGCCTATGGCGCCGATCTGATTCTGACGGATCCGGGCGCGGGCTCCGACGGCGCTATCGTGAAGTGCCGCGAAGTCTACGAGAACGACCCCAATCGGTACTTCTACCCCGACCAATACAACAACCCCGCCAACTGGAAAGCGCATTTTGAGACGACGGCGCCTGAGATCCTCAGCCAGACCAACTACAGCCTCACTCACTTTGTGGCGATGCTCGGCACGAGCGGTACTTTTACCGGCACGGCGCGGCGCTTGAAGCGCGATCTTCCGACTGTAAAGTGTCTTTCGGCACAGCCGGATCAGGGCTTCCATGGCATTGAGGGCACCAAGCACATGCCGACAGCGATTGTGCCTGGCATCTACGACGAAACGCTGGCTGACGAGAATCTCTGGATCTCCACAGAGGGTTCTTATGCGATGACCAAGCGCATGGCGCGCGAGGAAGGATTGCTGGTCGGCATCTCTGCCGGAGCAAATGTTCTTGCGGCCACGCAAATTGCAGCCCGCCTGGTAGAAAATGGGGAGACCGGTGTGATCGTCACGATTCTGTGCGATGGCGCCGCCAAGTATCTGAGCGAACCCTTCTGGCATGATTGAAATTTCCGCTGAGGCTTGGGCCGTGATGGTCGAACACGCCCGTAGCTATTACCCCAACGAGTGCTGTGGCATTCTGATCGGCAACGAAACGTCCGGCAAGCGTGAGGCAAGTGTCGCCATCGCCTGCCGCAACGCCTATGAGGGAGTGCAGAAAGACCGCTTTCTGATCGACCCCAAGGACCAGATTGCTGCCGAACGCAAGAGCCGCGAACTGGGCTTGGGTGTTCTCGGCTTCTTCCATTCGCATCCGGACGAAGCTGCTTATTTTTCTGAGACCGATTTAAAAAACCACTGGCCCTTCTACTCGAACGTCGTCATGAGCGTGCGCAGCGGCGAAGTCCGCGATGCGAAGTGCTTCCGCGTCGACGTAGACCAGACTGCCAGTGAAGAAGAGGAATTGTTATGGCCAAAATCCTGATCCCGACGCCTTTGCGTCAGTTTACCGGTGGCGCGGACAGCGTCGAAGCAGTGGGAGCCACTGTTGGCGAAGTGCTGGGCGCCCTTACCACCGCGCATCCTGACCTCAAGAAGAATCTCTACAACGATGAAGGCAAGCTGCGTAGCTTCGTCAACATCTACGTCAACGACGAAGACATCCGCTACTTGTCGAAGGAAGCAACCGAAGTTGCCGCCGCCGACACCGTTTCCATCATTCCGAGCATTGCCGGAGGCCGCTAGACGATGGCTACCACTCTTACAAACGAGGAAATCGGAAGATACTCGCGCCATCTGATCCTGCCGGAAGTAGGCATGGAAGGCCAGATCAAGCTGAAGGACGCGAAGGTATTGCTGGTGGGCACCGGTGGCCTGGGCGCGCCGATGGCGCTCTATCTGGCCGCCGCTGGTGTGGGCACGATCGGGCTGGTGGATTTCGATGTGGTCGATGAATCCAATCTGCAACGCCAGGTCATCCACGGCAGCAAGGACGTCGGCAAGAAGAAGATCGATTCGGCTGCCGAAAGCATGCTCGACATCAATCCGAATCTGAAAGTGATCAAGCATGAAGTTGCGCTCACTAGCGACAACGCGCTTGAGATCGTCAAGCAATACGATCTGGTTGCCGATGGCACCGACAACTTCCCCACCCGCTATCTGGTCAACGACGCCTGCGTGCTATTGAACAAGCCGAACGTCTATGGCTCGATCTTCCGTTTTGAAGGCCAGGCTTCGGTCTTTGCGACCGAAGACGGTCCCTGCTACCGCTGCCTCTATCCGGAACCGCCTCCTCCCGGTCTGGTGCCAAGCTGCGCTGAAGGTGGCGTTCTGGGCATTCTCCCCGGCGTGGTGGGCCTGATCCAGGCTACGGAAGTCGTCAAGCTCATTCTCGGCAAGGGCCAGACGCTGAATGGCCGTCTGATGCTCTACGATGCGCTGAACATGAAGTTCCGCGAGATGAAGCTGCGGCGCAATCCTGATTGCCCTTCTGGCAAGTGCAGTGTCGTCAAGGAACTGATCGACTACAAACAGTTCTGCGGTGTGGTGGATGCGGCGCCCGCGCCCGTCCCGGCTGGCGGCGAGTTGACTGCGCAAGAAGTGAAGGGTCTCATTGATGCCGGCGAAGATTTCGTACTGGTGGACGTGCGCGAGCCGCACGAGTATCAGATCGCCTCGATTGCCAAGGCGACGCTGATCCCGCTGGGGCAGTTGCCGAATCGCTTGAACGAGATCCCGAAGAACGCGCGCATTGTTTGCCACTGCAAGAGTGGCATGCGCAGCGCAAAAGCTGTCGATCTGTTGAAACTCAACGGATACGAGCGGGTTCAAAACATGAAGGGAGGAATCTTAGCCTGGAGTGACACCGTCGATCCGAGCGTCGCGAAGTACTAGTCTCCGTCTTGCTACGGGGCTGCTGCTGCTCTTGGGCGCCTGGTCGATCACGTCTGCGCAGACTGACGATTCCGTCTATTTCCAATACTCCCCACTCGGTGGTTGGCCTGCCGCGGAGTGGGTGTTGGGTAACAATCAGTTCAGTGCCCGCTTCCGTCAGGAAAGCGATAGCACCTTCCACTGGGTCAGCCTGGCTGACTCCAGTGGTGCGGTGTCTTGGCGCGCCCCGGACCTGAATCCGGGCAGTCCCATCGATCTCAAGATTGATGGCGCCGAGATCAATGCCAACACTCAGTTACGCCTGGTGAACCAGCGTGGCTCGGAACTCGGCAACGGGGGCAAGGGCTGGGAACTTGTCTTTCGCGATTTTGCCGAACGGTATGAGATCTCGCTGCTCCTGCAGGTGTATCCCGGCCATCCGGTACTTCGCCAGCAATTGCGGGTGCGGAATCTGAAGGGCCTGCGCATCTTTGTCACTGCCAACAACATCCTCTCCTACGCTCCTGTTCTCGACGACACGGACTATCGCGTCTTTCGCGTCAACCAGTGGAGTACCGTTCCCACCGATCGCAATTTCGAAACCGTCACCACCACGCTGTCTAAACCGATGCGGCGCGTCGCCATGCAAACCGGCGCGGGCGGCAAACAATGTGCCTGGCTCGCCATCCTCAAGAACGACAATTCCGGCCTGTTTGCAGGCTGGGAGTTTGATGGCCATGCAGACGCGTTCGTCGAACGCGGCGAGGACCTGCTTAGCCTGAATGTGAGTCCGCGCAGTCTGATGCATCCGGTAGAGCCGAGTGCCGTCTACGAAGCGCCCGCTGCCTTTCTCGGCATCTTCAACGGCGATTGGGACGAGGCCGGATATCGCACGCAACGCTATGCCGAGGCCGCGCTGGCCATGCCGGTTGCCGATGCAAAGTTCCCCTACATGGCCTGGGACAGTTGGGGCTATGGCATGGAGATCAACGAAGAGAAGTTAAAGCGCGAGGTGGACCTCGCAGCAAAGGCAGGTGTCGAGCTGTTCATTGTCGACCTTGGGTGGGCGAAGCAGATTGGCGATTGGGAAGAAGATCCAGAGAAGTTCCCGAGTGGCCTGCGCAGCTTCTCTGACTATGTCCATGCCAAGGGTCTCAAGTTCGGGCTGCATTTTGTGCCCAGCGAGGCGATGGCGACTTCTCAGGTGCTGCAAGAACATCCTGAATGGGCCTGCTCGACAAACTACAACTACCATGGTGCTGTTTCGCTTGCGCTGGGCGATACGGCGGTGCAGGATTGGGTGATCGAGCAAGCGGTCAATGTCATCCAGAAGTACAAGGTGGATTGGGTGCTGCAGGATGGCCAGACCATGGTCAAGGAATGCACGAATGAGAATCTGAGCTACGACCCGCGCGATTGGAATTATGCCGGCGACTTTGGCCTGAACCGCATTCTGACCGAGATCCAGGGCCGCACGCCGAACACGCTTTGGGAAAACTGCGCCAACGGCGGCAACATGATGACCTTCCGCATGCTGCGCAACTATGTCACCTCGATTACCAATGACGCTTCAGGTTCGCTCGGTTCGCGGCAAGGGCTATACGGTGCAAGCTTTCCTTTCCCTCTGCGCTATACCGATCGCTACATGCCAAGTGTGCCGATCAACGATTACAACACGCGCAGCTTTATCTTTGGTGGTCCTTGGATTTTGATGAACCAGTTGGCGGAACTCGATGGGGATTCGCTCGCCTTCCTCCGCGCTGAGATCGATGCCTATAAGACGGTTCGTGAATCCATCCGCGACAGCAAGGTGCTGCATCTGACACCCCGGCCTGCCAATGGCCGGACGGATGCAATCCAGTCCTATCATGCGGGGCTTGATGAGGCGGTTGCGGTGGTGGTGCGCAACGCGACGCTCAACGATGTGTTTACGCTTCGTTTTCGCGATCTGGTGCCCGAGAACACCTACCGGGTGAGCTTCCAGACCGACACGCGCAGCTACCTGATGACGGGCGAGCAACTCATGGCCGACGGCGTTAGTGTTAATCTTCCAGAGCGTGAATCTGGAGAAATTGTCTACGCCCGTCCCCTGGCTCCGTAGTTTTCCCGCGCTGGTGCTGGTCTTTGTCCTGTCGGCCTTTCTCATCGAACCCAGTGCTCCCGTTGCTGCCGCGTTCGTGGACCCGGCGGCGGGGACCCTTGCCCAGGACGAGGCTCTATATGCGCACAGCATTCTGCGTATCGCCAATGGAGAAACGCCGCTCACGCCGCAGTTCCTCGGCCGTCTCTCGTTGGTCAAGCCGCCCCTCTTCCATTGGCTGTCGGCGGCCTCGCTTCGTCTGTTTGGCCCGCATCTTTGGGCTTTGCGGCTGCCGGGGATTCTTGCGGCGGCTGGCGTCCTGACTCTTCTCTATGCAACGCTCGGCCCAGTGGGCTGGCTGCTTTGCTTCAGCCAATATCTTTGGCGTGCGCGGGCCGGGCTGGCGATGATGGACGATCTGCTGACGCTGCTGTATTTGCTGGCGGTGCTGTGGATCGCGAAGGATCGCAAGCTCGAAGGCCGCGGCTCGGCCTGGGTCTTTGGCGCTCTGGTGGGCCTGGCGGTGATGACGAAGTGGTTTGCCGGTGTTCTGCCACTGGCGATGCTGTTCTGGGGGCGGCCTCCCTGGCGGCGATGGGTCGAGGTTGCGGTTGCCACCGCAGTGGTCGCCTTGCCCTGGCATGCGTATCAGTTCTTTGCGAATCGCGAATGGTTCCTGGCGGAGTATCTGGGCGTGGAACTGCTCAGCTACGCGGTGGCCGCGCCGGTGCAGTCGACGCAGGAAAGCCATTGGCACTTCTACGCGGTGCGGGCCCAGACGCTTTGGCCGCTCTTCGTTCCCTTGCTGTTACGCCGATGGAGCCCCGTCTGGCTGGTGTGGTGTGGCGTGTTGAGCTTGGCCATCGCCGCCTACAGCTATCAGAATGCGAGTTACCTGGTTCCCTTGGTGCCGGCGATTCTGTTGTGTTCGCGCGGCTGGCTCCCGTTATGGTTGGCGCCGCTTGCCTTAGTGGGCTGGCTGGGCAACGGGCCGGCGTCTCCCGGCTTGCGGCCAATCGGCTCTGACCTTGCAGAGCGCGAAGTTCTGCATCTCGATGCGGACGATCAGCTCCGCACGGCCCTGAGTCCCGATGCGACGCTTCGCTATGTCTTTCTACTGGAACACTTGCCGCCCAACGGGCCGCTCGACTTTGAACAGCGCGGCATCGCGAAGAGCACCGAGCGCTTTCTGGCTGACCCGGGGGCACAGGTCGATGCGGTGCTGGTGAAGGATCTCGATGCGCTCCGTCTGCTCATTGCAGGGAGCCCGCAGCGGGACTTTCTCTTGCCGCCCAAGGCTTGGGCCGCTCTTGCCATGTCCGTGCCGCATGAAGTGATTGTCGAGACAACGAAAATCAGGCTGAAGAGCCGCCACCCCGTGGCGGGCCCCAGGCCCAATCGCTTTCAGCTTCTCGATGGACCGGGTTTTGCGAAGTGATTGACCGGGCCATTGCCACGGCCTAGCCCGGGATTCGTATCGATTGCGCGATGAATCCAATCCTTCGCCTGGGCGACAGCCTCTTCGAGCGGTACTCCGGCGGCGAGCAGTGCAGTGATGGCTGCTGAATAGCTGCAGCCGGTGCCATGCGTGTGTGGTGTGGTGAGGCGCGGCGCGGGCAGCACCCGCTCGCCGCCAGGCCACAGCAGCAGGTCGATGGCATCGCCTGCCAGATGGCCGCCCTTCAATAAGACAGCGCCAGCACCGAGATCGAGAATCGCCAAAGCGGCGTCCCGCATCTGCGCGAAATCTGCAATGTCCCGTCCGGTGATGACGCTCGCCTCGGGCAGATTCGGAGTCACCAGGCTGGCGGCAGGCAGCAGCAATTCGATGAGCTTCTCGCGTGCCGCTTCGTCCATCAGCGGAGCGCCGTGTTTGGAGACCATCACCGGGTCGACAACCAGCGGGAAGAGAAACTCCGTCGCCTCAAAGGCGATCGCTTCGACGAGCGCGGCATTGCCTAGCGCTCCGGTTTTTGCTGCCAGCGGCGGAATGTCTTCGAGCACCGCCCGTAACTGGGCGACAACAAAATCGGGCTCGAGGACGCGCACCTGTTCGACGGCAACCGTGTTTTGCACGGTCAGCAGTGTGATCACCGCTTCGCCATAGACACCAAATTGATGGAAGCTTTTGAGATCGGCCTGGATGCCTGCCCCGCCGCTGGGGTCCGATCCGGCAATCGACAGCGCAACGGGAATCTTCACACCTGCAGGATCAGAACCGTGATGTTGTCCGGGCCACCGGCATTGCGCGCCGCATCAACCAGGGTCTGGGCCTTCGAGGGGAGATCCTTATCGGGATCAGCCAGCACCGCAATGATCGCGTCTGCGCCCACCACACCGTGCAAGCCATCGCTGCACAGCAGCAACTGCATGCCAGGAAGCTTGGGGACGGTTTTGGTGTTGACGCGGAGCGGATTGCCGACGCCAATTGCCATGGTCAGGACATGGCGCATCGGATGCCGCTTGAGCGTGTCCTCATCGATGCCCAGACGGCGGCCCACTTCATTGACCCAGGTCTGGTCTTCCATGAGCGACTCGAGCTTGCCCTGGTAGTAAGAATAGACACGGCTGTCACCGACGCTGGCAATGTGGAGTTCGTTCTGGTCTTCGAGAACACCGACGAGCGTGGTGCCCATGCCTTCGAGAGTCAGATCGCTCGCGGCGGTTCGCTTCACGCGATCGTTTGCCTCAATGAAGGCCTCTTCGAGATCGCGCAGCGATTGCCCGCGCTTCTCCATCACCTCGAGAACGGTTTCGGCAGCCAATCGCGAAGCGGTTTCCCCGGCCTGTGCGCCACCCATCCCATCGGCAACGATATAGAGGTTCTGCCCGCGATTGACGAGAAGAAAGTCTTCGTTATTTTTCCGGACGCGCCCTGGGTCGCTGAGGCCGTAGCTTTGCATCGTCGGCATCATGAGTTATAGTTCACCACACACCATCCAGACAGATCAGATCTTTCTATCTCATAATGCGTCAACGCAGCGAAAAAAAGATCAAGACTTTTCACGATTGCTCTCTCAGTATATTGCGGAGTATAGGATGGGCAGGGAGAGGTAGCTTTTTTAGGCTGGTGGCACTTCAGTTGGAGGCGGTGGCAACTGCAGAGGCTTCAGTCGTTACAGGCCGAGTTCGAACAAACTCATAGCGTTCCATCGTTGCAGCAGAATAGCGATCGTGGCTGCGGATCACTTTTCCCATGCAACGCAGACGAACGTCCTCGTCTGCGGTCTGGCCTGTCGGGAGTGTGATGAAGTATTCAATGATTTCACCGACTGGTACCGGTTCGTCTGCTTCGAAAAGTACTCCACTCGAAGATAGATTTAAAGTGAGTCCATGCACATAATTAAAGCGGTGCCCACTTCGAATCAGTTCGAATGGAAGCCGAAGCTCAAATCGTTGATTTTTTCGGTGTTCGATCACTGTCTCCTCCAATCTACAGGTGGGTCTCAGAGAGGTCAAGGAGAATGCTCGCGTGGTTACACCGCTTTCTACTAGTACTATAGGCGAGGTGGTTGGAGACATTTTGTTGCAAAGTTGTTTCAGATTCCTGTTTTTGGACCGCAGGCTGCGCTCCACACGTCAAATAGATTCGCAATGAAGAAGTTCCTTCGTTACCTCATGGGGATTGGCCTGGTGATACTGGGCATTATCGGATTGATCCTGCCGATCATGCCAGGCTGGATCTTCCTCATTCCAGGCCTGATGATACTCGCGGAAGAATTTCCGTGGTTGGATCGCTTTCTAAAAAAATGGATTGCCTGGGCGAAGGCCAAAGCGGCGCGCGAGAAAGCCCCAGTGCAAAAAGAGGAGAGCGAAACCAAGCCCCCTGCCGTATAATTCCGCAAGCGGGGGATTCTGTTGCAACGACTATTACACGGGCTGTGTGTCATTTTTGCCACATGTATTCCGATGTTCGGACAGCCTGCGGGCTATGCCGGAACTCCCGTTTGCCAAGCTTGCCATCCCGATATCTCCGCTGGATTTTTCCGCAATGCGCACTTCAAATCACAGTCTGACGCCAAGCTGAAATTCGAGCAAAAGGGTTGTGAAAGTTGCCATGGCCCGGGAAAAGCTCATGCCGAAGCCAGAGGCGACAAGGCAAAAATTGTCGCCTTTTCCACCCTCGCACCCAAAGCTGTTCTCGACCAGTGTCTGAGCTGTCATGCACAGCAGTTGGGCCGCGCGAATCTTCGCCGCAGTTCGCACACGACGGCAGACATCGTCTGCAATCGCTGCCATTCCATTCACAAGGCGGCGACTCCGAAGCTCCTCCTCGCCAAGCCGCAGACTGAGCTCTGCTACAGTTGCCATTCCAACGTACGGGCGCAGTTCTCCATGCCGGTGAAGCATCGGCTCAATGAGGGTTTTATGCAATGTTCCGATTGCCACAACCCGCATGGAGCGGACACGCCCACCTGGAAGATGGCGGCTCGTCCGCGCATGGTGGCGCAAGGTCTCCAGAATGAAGAGCCTTGTCTGAAATGCCATACCGACAAACGGGGGCCCTTTGTATTCGAGCACGCGGTACTGCGGGTGGACGGTTGTAGCAGTTGCCACCTGCCGCATGGCAGCATGAATGCCCGGCTCTTGAAGCGGCCACAAGTCTTTCCGATGTGTCTCGAGTGCCATAACGGCGCGGGGAGTTTTGGGCGTCAGGCCGATGGCATCCAGCTCACTCCTGCGACCCATTCCCTCACCGATCCGAAGTATCAGAACTGTACTGCCTGCCATACGCGCATCCACGGTTCGAATTCCAATCCGAGTTTCCTGCGATGAAACGCTGCTGGTGGATGATCTTCCCATGGACGCTCTTGGCGCAACCTACCGTTGCTCCTACTCCTGAAAACGTTGGCCACTCGCGTGGGGATTCCTTTTCCGGCTACAACATCCGGCAGTCCTTTGAACTGGGATACCGCTTTGCAGGCATTGAGGGCAATCGGGAGAAGTACCGCAGCGATGTGAACTTTCGCAACGGCCTGCGCCTGCTCCAGACTTCACTTTCGATCCATTCCCGCGATGGGAAGGGCAGGTACTTCGACGAGTTTCTGGTGAATGCACAGGGGCTGGGCAACGACCCCTATCAGTTTGCCAACCTTCGTCTGGAGAAGAATCGCCGCTTTCGTTATGAGATGAACTGGCGTCTGAACGACTACTTCAATCCAGGACTGACCCTCGCCTATGGGCAACATCTGCAGAATCTCCAACGCCGCATGCAGGACCATCAGTTGACCCTGTTCCCCCAGTCCCGCTTCCAGTTCTACGGTGGCTTTTCGCGCAATGTCCAGAATGGACCTGCGCTGTCGACTGCAAATCTCTTTGATGCGCGCGGCAATCTCTTTCCGTTCTTTGAGCAAATCCGCAGGGAGCAAACGGAGTATCGCCTCGGCGGGCAAGTCCAGGCGGCCGGCATGAAGTTGTTCTGGCAACGAGGCTGGGAGATTTTCAAAGAAGACAGCACCGGATTGCTCACCACTCCGGGGATCCCGCTGGATCCCACCGTCACCAATACGACACTCTCCAGGCTGCGCCGCGACGAGCCGTATCACGGGATTACACCCCACTGGCGGGTGAATCTCTTCACCGAGAAAGGAAAATGGTTCGCCGTCAATGGGCGCTTCACGCACTCGGCTGGGGCACGCCACTTCCTCTATGACGATTTTGGTGCCGGTACTTTGCGGGGCACCACGCGGAATGTCCAGACTCTGGTCTATGGCAATGCCCGGCGTCCGATCACCTCGGCAAATGGGAGTCTTTCTCTCTTTCCCACCGCAAGTCTCAGCATCACCAACTCCACCGCCTACAACCAGACGAAGATGGATGGCGATAACAAGATCCGGCAGTTCACCAATAACTCGCTCGATTCGACCTTGCTGAACTTCCAGTTTCTCGGGATCCGCATGGTGACGAACTCGACCGTGCTGGACTATGCCATCCGGCCTTGGCTTTCGGTCCAGGGCGGGTATCAGTTCAGCGAACGGCGGGTGCGTTCGACAGAAACGGTGGGGGACCTGAACCTTCTCGATGCGATCAAAGGGGAGCAGACGAACCGGTTGCACGCGGTGACAGCTGGTTTTCGCCTTCGTCCTCGCAAGGGGTTGACGATTGTTGCGGACGGGGAGTTGGGCCGCCAGGACCATCCCTTTGCCCCGACGAGCGAGAAGGATTATCATGCGTTTGGCGCTCGCATCGAGTACAAGCGGAAGTTGTTCCGGCTAGCCACGCAGGCGCGGACGAATCTCAATTTCAATTCCGCCAGCCTCTTCCACGCGTCCTCACGGAGCCGTAACTACAGTGCCGATGCGAGTTGGACACCCAACACGCGCCTGGCTGTGGATTTTGGCTACCAGAAGCTGCATCTCGACACGCTCAGCGGGCTTGCCTACTTTCGCGATTCTGTTCTTGTGACGGGAGATCGCTCCTACTATGTCTCCAATCTCCACGCTTCTCATGCGGGCGTCCGGCTGGCCCTCTTAAAGAAGGTGGATCTTTATGGAGGCTATGCGCTCACGAAAGATCGGGGTGGGCGGGCTCGGGAGGAGTACACGATGCTTCCAGCCTTGATCGCCGCGCAGTCTTTTCCTCTCACTTTTGTATCGCCGCAAATGCGGCTGAGCGTGCAGCTCCGGGAAAAGTGGCGCTGGAATCTCGGGTATCAATATTACAACTACGCGGAGAAAGTACTGTCCCAGCAGGATTACCGGGCGCATACTGCGTACGCCAGCGTATTATGGTCATTCTAAGACTGCATGATTGATGGCTATTGGCTCAGCACCTGTATTCTTCTGGCGATGACACTCGGCGTTGTCTACTTCCGCTATGCCTCGCGGACGCATGAGGGGAACTGGCCCATGGTTTATTACGGTCTGGTCTTGCTCCATCTGCAACTCTACCCAGACGGTATGGATGCAAATGTCGTCTATACCGCTTTTATCTGCGCGCTGCTGTTGCGTTTCGAATTCATGTCCGGTTGGATCTTAAAGCTCATCCAGGTGATGGAGTACGCCTGCCTGCTCTTCATGGCCTACCGGCTCTTTGACATTCTATTCGTCTAGTCGAGCGGAAGGCCAGATTCCTTGAGCGCCCGCCAGCCGCCGTCGAGACTGATGGGTTGTGTATAACCCATCTTCATCAAGTTGTCTGCGGCCAGCGCCGATCGGAAGCCTCCGCCACAATACAGCACCAGCTTGGTGCCCTTGTCCGGCACTTTGGTCTCGACGTCCCGTTCGATGACCCCTTTGCTGAGGTGCAGCGCGCCTTTGACATGGCCAGCGTTGAACTCACTCTCTTCGCGAACATCGACCAGAACATGCGGGTCCCCCGAGGCAACCAAGCTCTTGTACTGTTCGACGTCGATTTCAGCAACGCGGGACTTCGCATCCTGCACCAGGGCAAGAAAACCAGAATTGTGTTTCATTAGGCAACCCTTTCGATATTTGCGCCCGCCGCGGCGAGCTTGGACTCAATCTTCTCGTAACCACGATCCACGTGATACACACGATCGAGAATCGATTCGCCTTCGGCGACAAGCGCCGCCAGTACAAGCGATGCGCTGGCCCGCAGGTCGCTACACATCACCTGTGCGCCGGTGAGGGTACTGGGGCCGGCGACAATGGCCTGCTTGCCCTCGATGCGAATGTTGGCTCCCATGCGGGCGAGTTCCGGGACGTGCATGAAGCGGTTCTCGAAAATATTCTCGGTGACAAAGCTGATGCCAGTGGCTCCGGTCATCAAGGCCATGAATTGCGCCTGTAGATCGGTGGCAAAGCCCGGGTGTTCTTCAGTTGTCATGTCCACCGCGCGCAGCTTGCCCACGGGACGGATCTGCACCGCGTCGGCCGATTCTTCCACGCGGGCGCCCGCCTGCCGCAGCTTGGTCAATAACGAAGCGAAATGCTCCGGGACGCAGTTGCTGACAATGATTTCAGAGTTGGTCATCACGCCGGCGATGACAAAGGTGCCGGCTTCAATCCGGTCCGGGATGATCTCATGCTCGGCGCCGTGGAGCTTGGTGACGCCCTCAATCACGATGCGCGAAGTGCCGGCTCCTGTGATGTTGGCGCCCATTTTGGTGAGCAGGTGGGCCAGGTCTACGACTTCCGGCTCGCGCGCGGCATTCTCGAGCACCGTCGTTCCTTTTGCCAGCGCCGCTGCCATCATCAGGTCTTCTGTTCCTGTGACGGTGATGCGCTCGAAATGTACAGTATTGCCGCGCAATCCCTCCGGCGCCGCTGCTTCGATATAGCCGTGTTCCTGATTGACGGTTGCGCCCAGATGCTCGAGCCCATTGATATGGAGATTGATGGGACGGGCTCCGATTGAGCATCCCCCGGGCATCGAAACTCGTGCCACGCCGGTTCGTGCCGCCAGCGGACCGAGCACGAGAGACGAAGCGCGCATTGTTTTGACGATGTCATAAGGGGCTTCGGGATTCGTGATCTTCGCCGCATGAATGCGGATCGCGCCACTGGGCAGCCGCTCGACGCTGGCCCCGTTGTATTCGAGCAGCTTCAACATCGTGCCGATGTCGCGCACCTCCGGGATGCGATGCAGTGTGACTGGTTCCTCCGTGAGGAGGCAGGCCGCGATGGCGGGAAGGGAAGAGTTTTTCGATCCGCTGACTGCGAGTGCGCCGCTCAGTGGGGTACGTCCGATGATCCGAAATTTGTCCATGTAGGTTTGCGCTTTTACAGCAGTGCGTCGGCCACGCGATTGCCGGCTCTTGCCAGTCGCGATTCGGCTTCCGCCCGTGTCACTTTCAAGCGTCCCATGACAATTGCCGTTCGCACAACACGTCCGCTCTCCTCAAATAACTTCTCTGCTGCGTCGCGGTCCGTTCCGGTGGCTTGCATGATGATCCGCAGTGCCCGATTCACCAGCTTTTCGTTGGTGGGCTGCACATTCACCATCAGGTTCCCAAACACATAACCGAGCCGGATCAGCACCCCAGTTGAGAGCATGTTCAGCACCAGCTTGGTTGCCGTGCCCGCCTTCATCCGGGTGGAACCGGTGACGACTTCTGGTCCGGGCAGAACTTCAATGGCAATTTCTGCCGCCTGGCTGAGTGGGGAATTCGGTGAGCAACTGAGTGCGAGGGTGAGGGCGCCCAGTTCCCGGGCCGCGGCCATCGCGCCCAGGACATAAGGCGTCCGGCCAGAAGCGGCAATGCCGCAGAGCGTATCCTGGCTGTGGAAGCCGGTGGCCAGAAGCTCCTGCGCGCCGAGTTCCCGCGAATCTTCGGCTCCCTCCACTGCTTTCCGCAGCGCGGTGTCGCCGCCGGCGATCAGGCCTTGCACCAGTTCCGGGGAGACATCATAGGTGGGCGGGCATTCGCTCGCATCAAGGACACCAAGCCGGCCGCTGGTGCCGGCGCCGGTATAGAACAGCCTTCCCCCCGCGCGCATCCTCGGCACGATGGCGTCAATGGCTGCCGCAATTTGCGGCAACGCCGCCTCAACGGCGAGGGCGACCTTCTTATCTTCTTCATTGATGATGCGCACCATCTCGAGGGTGTCCACTCGATCAATGTGCGCGGAGGCGGGGTTTGCCTGTTCGGTGAGGAGCGTCTCGAACTTCATGCCAATTCAAGGATCGCACCGCAGACGCAAGAACGCCCGTTCTCATGCTTCGGGGGAAGAGCAAGAACGGGCGTTCTCTATAAGCGTTTTTTAACTTCTACTGCTGCACTACTCCGTGAGACGGATGAGGCAGGGAAGCGTTTCGTTAGGCCTGGAAGCTGGAACCGCAACCGCAGGTGGATTTTACGTTCGGGTTATTGAACTTGAATCCTGAACCCTCGAGCGATTCGACATAGTCGACTTCGACGCCGTCCAGGTAGAGCATGCTGGCTTGGTCGACGAATACCTTCAAGCCTTTGAAATCATAGGTTTTATCGAGCATTCCCGGCGTATTCTCGAACGCCATGGAATAGGTAAATCCAGAGCAACCGCCGCCTACGACGGCGATGCGCAAACCCGAAGGCTGCGGGTCCTGCGAGGTCAAAATCTCACTCACTTTTTCCGTGGCGCGTTCTGTCAGCTGAATCATTTGCGTGGTCTTCTCCTCTACCAATATAGGATATAGGATGTGTTCGGTCCACCAAAAGTCGCAGACTCTGTAGCTTAAGGTGTCCGTCTGCTATCTTCATGAGGTAAAGGCAGATCGTCGAAACGTGCGGAATAGCAGCTACGTCCATGAGGACATGAGCGGGCTAACAGAAGTCCTTCCGATTCCAGCCGTCGCGGTGAAGCAACGTCCCTTTAAGGCTGTGGACCGATCCCAAAGTGAAGAAGCGCTCCTCGTCGCACGCGTTCAAAAACGTGACGAGTTGGCGTTTCGTGAGTTGGTCGAACGCTACCAGAACAAGGTGTTTTCGATCATCTACGGCATCCTGCGCAATCGCAACGACGCCGAAGATATTGCTCAGCAGGTTTTCACCAAGGTGTATTCCTCGGTCGGCAACTTTGACTCGCGCAGCTCTCTCCTGACCTGGATCTACAAGATCACCGTAAACGAGTGCTACGACTACCTCCGCAAAAAGAGGGTACGTAAGCTCGTCTACGAAAGTGATATTTCCGAAGACGATTCGAAGCTGATGGAGAATTCCGAGTTCACCCGGGATACCAATGTGGCCGCCGATGTCCGGCTGGCGCAGCGGGATCTTCTCCTGAAGATGCTCGAAAAAATCTCCGAGGAAGACCGGACGCTCATCCTTTTAAAGGAAGTGGAAGGACATTCCGTCGAGGAATTGGCCCAACGTACCGGCATGAATGAAAATACGGTAAAAGTAAAGTTATTCCGGGCCCGGCAAAAACTGCTCAAAGCGGCACAAAGACTGCTCAAGCGGCCGGGCGCATCGACGCCGTAGTTTGTCTTGCTGTTTGCTGTTGGTATCCGCCGGGTGAGGCCGGCAAATAGGGGCTGTTGAAAAGGGCATGGCGTGTTCTGGTATCGAATGCCGGGTTGCGGAGAACTCCACGAGTAAGAGTTCCTGACAACTGACGGGCAGCCAGAGCAATCCACTTGAATTCGAGGGAAGAGGCACAATATGGAGCCACTACAAGATGGCTTGGAAGGTGTGATCGAAAGCGGGGAACTGCCGGACGATCACTCTACGGCCGGGGCTTACCTGAAAAGGAACCCCGCTGCGCGTGAAGAAGTTACTGCCATGATTGAAATTTCTCGTTTCATCCGCGAAACACTGTCCGTTGCACCGGACGAGATCGAGAGCTTGGAGCCAGCACCTGGCTTCTACTCCCGTGTGTTGGCCCGGATTGAAGCTGAAAATGGACCCCCCAGTTTTTGGAGTTTCTTCCTGGAGCCTTTTGGGCGCCGCTTGGTCTATGCGTCGCTCGGGCTGGCGGGGCTGCTGTTCGCCGCCACTTTCCTTGATACCGCTCCGCCCGAACCTCCAAGCGTTGCCACCATTCCGGTGGAACGAGTGGTGCATGGCGCGATCCTCGCCTCCGATGGCGACGGATTGCCCATTATGGAATCGAGTAGCCGTGACGAAGACCGCGGCGCCACCCTCGTGCAACTCACGACGTACAATCAGTAGCCGGCATCGTCACCATGACTGAGCGCGTCTCCTGGACCCATCCTAAAGTCATCACCGCATTACTCGCTGTCTTTCTCGCAGGCTCCGCGACCGGCGCCCTGACGATGAAGCTGGCTTCTCGCGGAATTTTTTCTCCTGCCGCACGCGCGATGCGCCAAATGGATCGCAGAGAGATGCTCGAATACTTTAACAAAGAACTCAAGTTGTCCGATAAGCAGCAACAACAAGTGGAATCTTTGTTGGACGATCATTTCAAATACCTGCAGACTCTGGGCGCCCAGATGGAAGAAGTGCGTGTGCATGGCCGCGAAAGTATTGCCCGCTTGCTCGACACCACACAGCGCCAAAAATTTGATAGATTGATGCTCGACTGGCAGCGTTCGCAGCGCTAGCCAGCCGGTCCAGGTTTTTCCAGGTTTCGGCGAGGACTCTTGAAACTTAAAGGTCGCGCGCGAATCTATATTATTTGAGAACGTTAATTTTTGAAGCGGCTCTCTTGAACCGGGAGCTTCCAGACGATTATCAGACCACGTGGATCATTTTAGGCCTGCCCTGTTCGCACGCCGGCTACTTGCAACCACGGGAAAAAAATTGCTAAAGGCGAATCCATCATGTCTGCTGCCATCCTTCATTCGACGCACGTGGGCGAGCTTGTTGCCGCTCAGATTCGAATCTCTCCAAGACTTCTCGAAGACTTACTCGAAGCGCTGGCTTCGGCTGATTTCCCGATCAATCCGGAGATCCGCCATGCCAGTCTCGGGAGCCGAGTCGGCTTTACGATCGTTCGCTTCGAGGTCCTCGATTCGCAAATTCCAACCTTGCGCGATGTACTCGCCACCTCTGGCTTTGCGCCCAATCTCCTGGAGATTAACCGGTCGCTAGGCGGTTCCGGCCGTTCCTACGACAAGGCCATCTAAACTGGTCTCTTGACCCTTCCTCCGCGCATTGAGCGAATTGCTGGTCCTCCGGCCAGCGGCAAGTCCACTCGCATCCTGGAGGCCCTCAAGGCCGATCTCCGGGCTGGCAACTGGAATACGCGCCTCCTGGTGCCTTCTGCCACCATGGCGGAGCATGTGCGTAACCAACTCGCCCGGGAAGGCTTTCTGTTGCGGCGCAATACGGTCTCCACTTTTTCCCACTTTGTTGCGGAATATCGGGGGACTTCGGTGGCGATTTCTGGCGCGCAGTTTGAACGCATCCTCCTCACGATCCTGAGCGAATTCTGTCCGCCCGAGTATGAAAAGGTGCGCGACACTCCTGGCTTCGTTCGGCATCTTGCGTCGGCGCTCGATTCGCTGGCGCTGGCCTGTGTTGATGCGAGCCGTCTGGAGGCGGGCCTGGCCGGGCTCTACCGGCGGGCGCTGACAATGCTCGAGGAGCGAGGGCTGGCCCTGCGCGGACAACGGTTGCTGGAGGCGGCACTGGTGGTCCGTAGCTCCACGCAGAAGCTGCCTCGCATTTTTCTCGATGGCTTCTTCGACTTTGCCAAGGCAGAGCTGTATTTTCTCGAAGCACTGAGCGAGCAGACCGCGGTGACCGTGAGTGTGGTGAACTCGCAGAACGAAGCCATTTGGCGGACTCCGCTACGATCGACGTTCCAGGCTGCCGACCGGGCCCAAGAGGTCTTGCTCATCGCCCATCGAATTCTTGAGCTGGCCGCGGATGGAGTGGAACTCCGGCGCATCGGGGTTTTGCTGCGCCACCCGGGCGCTTATGAAGCGGCTCTCGCATCCACCTTGACCCGGCTCGGCATCCCCTCCCGTTCCTATCTAGGCAGCCAACTGGCGCAGCACCCGGTCACCGCTTTTTGCCGCGATGTGATTGCTGCCGTTGCTTCCGATTGGGACTATGGGGCTGTTCTCAACGCCCTGCGCTGGCGCTTTACCGGCCTGGGAGGCACCCAGCAGGGAGATGCACTGGAGCGTCAAATCATTGAAGCGATGCCGGGCTCGGGGCTCACTCCGTTTCTGAGTGTGGCGCCCCAACTGACGGAATTTGCGGCTTGGCCATTGCAACGCTGGACTCCCGCCGAAGCGAAAACTGAGATCCGGAAGTTGCAAAGGCTGATGACTCCTCCCCATGCGATTCCGGATTCTGCTGGGGATGCCTGGCGCTGGCAGCAAAAGTCCGAGGCGCTGCAGAGCATTTTTACGGAATTCGATCGTGTCGCCGATACGCTGCCGGCGGCAGAATCGTTGTTGCTTTCTGACTATTGGAGTCTTGCCGAGTCTGCGTTTCTCGATTGCATGCTGCGGGAGCGCGATGCCCGGCGCAATGTAGTGCATGTCATGGACCTTTTCGAAGGCCGCCAATGGGAGCTCGATTACGTCTTTGCCCCCGGGATGCTCGAAGGAGAATTTCCGAAGCGTTCCACTCCCGACCCCTTGCTCAGTGAGGCATTGAAGCGGAATCTGGGGATGAAGACGATCGAGGACCGTCACGCCGAAGAGCATCAGCTTTTCGATCTGCTCCTGACACGTGCGAATCGCGAAGTGATCCTCAGCTATCCGCGTGCGAATGAAAAAGGGGACTCGACCTCGCCTTCGATTTTCCTCAAAACTACGGCAAGAGTGGCGCCGATCTTCCGCCTGGAAAGCGCTGCGCCGGTTCCGAAGATTGCTTCAGGACAACTTGCGCAAGGGTATCGCAAGGCCCGTCCTTGGAGTGCGAGCGAGTTTGAAACCTACATTGCCTGTCCCTGGCGTCACTTTGCCGCTTATGGACTCCAGCTTCAGGGCTTGCCTCCCTTGCCCGCCGAGCGTCTCGATATGATGTGCCTCGGCACCATTGCCCACAAGGTGATCGACGACTGGACGCGGAACCCGCAACAGAACATCGAGACACTGGCCGACCGCGAGATGGAACGGAGTTGCCGCGAGCTTCGCATTCCGGGTGGTTACCATCTGGAGCGCGAACGGATCAATCTTCTGCGCAACCTGCGTCTCTATGCGGAGAATGCGCCGCCGGTGCCGCCCGGCTGGGAAGTTCATGCGGAAGAGCGCTTTCAGCATACGCTCGAAAGCGGCATTGAGGTACGCGGTCAGATTGACCGCTACGACCGTTCTCCAGGCGGGGAGATCCACGCCTACGACTACAAGTATTCGAAGGCCGATCATGCCGCTGAGAAGAATCCTATTCAGAGTGCGCTCTATGCGATTGTGCTGGGGCAGAGCGTTTCCCGCTTTACCTTCGTCGGCCTGCGGGATGCGGCTCGTCTGGTTCCGCTGGAGGGGCAGGTGCTGCGCGACGCCATCCAGATTGCTCATGCCGAGATGCTGCGCGTCCGCGATGAAGTACGTTCCGGAATGATTCCGGTGCAGCCCTCGTCTCCGGACCACTGCAAGTACTGCGACTATCACGATGCTTGCCGCATCCGGACCCTCCGCCTGGAGCAAGAGGGCGGGGAAGAGATGGAGGCGAGTTCCTGATGGCGTTGACTCCGGCACAACAAGGAGCGGTGGAACGGGTGGGCCAGGATGTCTGCGTGCTGGCCGGTCCCGGCAGCGGCAAGACAAGCGTCCTGACCGAGCGCTTTGCCTGGCTGGTGGAGGCCCGTTCCGTCAATCCGCGCAATATCCTTGCGATCACCTTCACGGAGAAGGCGGCGCGCGAGATTCGCGAGCGCGTCTCAAAGCGCCTCCGCTCTTCGGTGGACCCGACTGATCTGGAACTGGCTCCCATCTCGACAATGCATGGTTTCTGCGTGCGGCTGCTCAAGGAGCATGCGATCGCCGCGGGCCTGGATCCGGCTTTTGATTTGTGGGATGAACGTCTCGCCAGTGCGGAGCTGTACGCGAGCGTGGAGCAGGTTTTGAATGAGGCATCTCGCAACGAGAAGCCTGCCATCCGTGCGCTGTTTACCACCTGGAACTCCCCGAATCTGGTGCGGGAACTCTGCGATCTGCATCAGAAGATCCGCGCCTATACGACAGAGATTCCGCAGGCCCGGCCGCCGCAAGACTTGCGCGCGGCGCTTGCGGAAATGCTCTCGATCGCTGGCGAGCTGGCTGCCGCCAACGCCACCACCGACGCTTCCCGTCTGTGGATGGACAAGTTCCGGCAATGGTTCGGGAGCGCGGCGGAGCGATTGGCCCGGCCGGATTGGGAGGCCATTGGCGCGATTGCTGCAATGCCGGCCAATAAGCGTTTGCCGGGCGCCTTGAAGACGCTGGCCGAGCCACTCTGGACGTTGGCAGAGGTGCTGCCTTCGCTGCTGGTGTCCAATTGCGTGCAGGGCGAGCGAGCGTATCTGACACGCTTGCTCGAGCGGATCTTTGCGCTCTATGCGCAGCGCAAGCGCGCCGCGGCACGGGTTGATTTTCAGGACCTGGAGCATGCCAGCATTCATCTCCTGGCGACACAGCCGCAAATCCGGGAGGAGCTGCAGCGCCGCTATGAACACATCCTGATGGATGAGGTGCAGGATACGAACCCGATCCAGTGGCAACTGGTGAATCTGCTGCGTTCTCCTGGCAGCTTCTTTGCGGTGGGCGACGTGAATCAGAGTATCTACGGCTTCCGCTTTGCGGCGCCGGCCCAGTTCATTGCGTACCGCGAAACGCTTCGTGTGGGTGGCGGCGTGATCGATCTGCTCGATCGCAATTTCCGGAGCCGTTCGGCCATTCTCAGCTTTACGGAAGACGTTTGCTCCTCGCTCCCTGGTATCGAGCCGTTCCAACTGGTGGCCGCGCGGCAGTTTCAGTCCGACCACACGGCCGTCTCTCTCCATCCCTTTGAGGAAGAGGCTGAGGAGCAGGATTGGATCGCGCAGGAGATCCTTGCGCTGCGGGACCAGTTCATTGTGGAGCCGAAAGGTACGGATTCCGGGCGAGCTCTGCGTTACAGCGACATCGCGATTCTGGTGCGGCGAACGCGTTCCGGGGAACAGATTGCCGAGGCCCTGGCGGCACGTGGCATTCCCTATACGCTCAGCGGCGGACAGAGCTTTTTCGACAAGCAGGAAGTCTGCGATCTGATCAGTTATCTCGAGGTGCTGGCGAATCAGACGAATGAGATTGCGAGCGTAGCCGTCCGGCGCAGTCCGCTGTTTGGCTGGAGCGATGATGAGATTCTGAACGGCGAAGGGCCGGGGGCTTATTCCGACCGCCTCACGCGCCAGCGTGCGCAGATTGATGAGGTGGGGCCGGAGCGCTTCTTGACGGAGGCGATCGATGCTTCGGGGTACCTGGACAGCCTGGCGCCGGACGGGCAGGCCAATGTCGCCAAATTCCTTCGCCTGGTGCGGGAAGAGTGGCAACGCGGCGCACGGAATCTCCGGGCCTTTGTCACGGAAATCCAGGCCATTCGACAGGCTTCCAATGAGAAAGCCGCGCCACTGGTGGATGCTGGGGACGCGGTGCAGATTCTAACGGTTCATGCTTCGAAAGGACTGGAATTTCCAGTAGTCTTTCTTGCCAGTGCGGCCTCGAAGGCGTCGCAGATTCCCGGGAGCCTCAGCTATGACCCGGACTTCGGCATCGGTGTGCGCTGGTTGAACCCGAATACTGGGAAGAACGTCGCCGACTATGAGGCGGAACGAATCAAGGCGAAGACGGCTGAGCGTGAGGACGCCGAATCACAACGGCTGCTCTTTGTCGCTCTCACCCGCGCCGAGCAGAAGCTCTATGTGTCCTGGGCGGCCAAGAAGCGTACGGGCTGGCTCAAGCATCTCGACCCCTATAAGGACTATACGCATCCTGTCGAGCCTGACAGGACCGTGGAGGCGGCGCCAGAGCCGCCTGTTGCCGCGCTGGAACGAATTCCCTTACGGCCCCTGCCGCCGCAACCGTCACGCCAATCCTCCACCACCCCAACCGATCTGGCGAAGTTTGCCCGCTGTCCCCGCCGCTACTATCTCGATCGTCTGGCCGGGCTTTCCGCTTGGCAACAACGGGGAGATGGCGATGCGGCAGCGCTTGGCACCGCGGTGCATCAGATCCTGGCCGGTCAGCTTCCCGAACAACCGAGTGCGGAGGCACAGCAATTGGCAGATGTCTTTCTCGCGAGCCCGCTGGCCGCGCGGCTCAAATCAGCCCGATGGGTGGAGCGTGAATTCGATTTTGTGGTCGCGATCTCGGACCTTGTCATCGAGGGTCAGATCGATCTGGTGTTCCAGGAGCCGGATGGGGTGATCACTGTGGTTGATTACAAGACGGATGCCACTGTCTCTGAGCATTACCACCAGCAACTGGCGATTTACCGGGCAGCAATCGCAAAGTTATTCCCGGACGCAGCCATCCGCTCCTACCTGCATTTTCTGCGCACAGACACCTGTGTCGAGGCCGTTGCGGCGCTCGATCTCTCTCTGCTCAGAAAATTTGCAGATGGCCTAAGCTATCCGACCGCGGCCGGGACGCATTGCCAACGATGCCCCCATCTGGCAGGGGCCTGTCCTGTGGGGCTCGACGCTTAGACGCTCTCGAGCCGCTTGGCCTCAGCACGATAAAAGGTCGCAACCGCATTCCAGTATTGATGCGCTTGCTGGTGCCGCTCGATGAGCGTCTTGAGCGTATCGAAACGGGATGGAAACTTGTAGGCAACTCCAGGAATTACGCCGCTCCGCAGGGTCTGTAGTTCTTTCTCGCATTTTTCTTGCTTGAGCCGTGCTGCGATCGCCTTGCGTTCTGAGGTCTCAGCGAGCGCATAGAACCCGGCGGCTGTCGTTGCATCTTTCCGCAATTGATTCGTTTGTTTGATGGTGAGAGAAGAAGAGTCCTGGAAGCTGGCCTCTGGAGTCCCAGAAAGTAATGCTGCCAGGAACAGATTGGAAACGAGCGAGCTCAACATGATTCATCCTCCATTTTGACGGCAGATTCATTGAAATTTGAAGTTCTGTGGGATATTTAGCCGCCACCGACAAACATCACCACTTCCACTTCCGCGCCGTCTACTAGCTTGGATGCACTCCAGTCGGATTTTCGTACAATCGACCGGTTCAATTCGACCGCTACCCGGCTGGAGTCTACTCCTAGGAAATCCAGTAGTCCCTGTACGTCCAAACCCTCGGGAACTTCACGCCGCTCCCCATTGATCACCACCCAAATCAAGCTCTCTTCCTCCTACTATTCCGTATGAGCGTTTGACCGCCCTCCGAAACGACAAGTATAGTGAAGTAAAGGCAAGCTTTCGACTCCGAGTCGATCGATAGTTTGTCTCTCTCTCGCCAATGCCTACAAATTACAGCGAGTTGTACTTCCCGGTCCTCGTCCAGATTCTATTCGCGGCTGCCGTTGCTGGTGGTCTCGTCTTCGCTGGCCTGTTCCTGGGGAAGCGCAACCGAAACGCCGCAAAAGATTCCCCTTACGAGTCCGGCGTCAAGCCCGTCGGCAACGCCCGGGAGCGATTCTCCGTCAAGTTCTACCTTGTCGCGATGCTCTTCATCCTTTTTGACATTGAAGCCGTGTTCCTCTATCCCTGGGCCGTGGTCTATCGCGAACTGGGCATGTTCGGCTTTGTCGAAATGCTCCTGTTCATGGTTCTTGTATTGAGCGGCTTCTATTTCGTCTGGAAAAAGGGTGCCCTCGACTGGACCACGACGCCGATCCGCAAAGCGAAGGACAGCTAGAACTACGATGATTTCTGAGCAACTCCAGGAAAACCCACTGATTGCCGTGCTGGACGCACGTTTTCCTGGCATTATTGAATCCGCCGTCGAACAGCACGGCCAGACGATTCTGTACATCACCCCTGCCCACATTGTCGAGGTATGCACTGTATTGCGCGACGAGCACGGCTTCATCCGCGCCTCCAGTATCACTGCGCTCGACTGGTATCCGCAGGAGCCGCGCTTTGAAGTGGTCTATCTGCTGCATTCGATCAAGCACAATCTGCGAATCCGTCTGAAATGCCGCGTCTCGGGTGAGAACCCTTCGATCGATTCCATTTGTTCGGTTTGGGCCGGCGCCAATTGGTACGAGCGCGAAGTCTTTGACCTGTTTGGCATCCAGTTCCTGAACCATCCTGACCTGCGCCGCATCATGATGCCTGAAGGCTGGGAGGGGCATCCTCTGCGCAAGGATTTCCCTGTCCACGGCCATAAATACGATTACGGCGAAGGGACGCACTAAGCAGCATGAGCGAGAGTTTCACTCCGAGCATTACCACTACCGTCGAGCCGATCTCAGACGCCGGCAGTAATCGCAAGATGACCCTGAACATGGGTCCGCAGCATCCGTCGACGCACGGTGTGCTGCGCATCGTCCTCGAACTCGATGGCGAGACCATCACCAAGGCCCAACCCGAAATCGGTTTTCTCCACACCGGAATCGAGAAACAGTGTGAGGCGCTCACCTTCCAACAGGTGATTCCGCTCACCGATCGCGTCGACTATCTCGCGAATCTTTCAAACAATCTCTGCTACTGCCTGGGCGTCGAAAAGCTTCTGAACATCGAAGTGCCGCCACGCGCGGTTTGGACTCGCGTTCTGCTCACCGAGCTGACGCGCATCAACTCGCATCTGGTCTGGCTGGGCACGCACGCCCTCGACATGGGCGCGATGTCGATGTTCTTTTATTGCGCTCGCGACCGCGAAGAGCTGCTGAAGATCTTTGAGATGTTCAGCGGCCAGCGCCTGATGACGAGCTACTTCCGCATTGGCGGCTTGGCGCTCGATCACCCGCGCGGTGGTCTCGAAGCCTGCCGGAAGTTTGTGCAGATGTTCCCGTCGAAGATCGACGAGTACGAAACGCTGCTCGACAACAACCCGATCTGGAAGAGCCGCACGATCGGCGTCGGCACTGTCCCTGTTGAGACGCTGCTTGCGCTGGGCGCCACGGGCCCGATGATCCGCGCCGCCGGCATTCCGTGGGACGCGCGTAAGGACGAGCCGTATTCGGGCTACCAGCACTTTGAATTTGACGTTCCCACTCGCACCGAGAACGATGTTTACGCCCGCTACCGTGTGCGGATGGAAGAGATGCGCCAGTCGCTGCGCATCATGACGCAGGCGCTTGAAGGCATGCCCGACGGACCCTTCCAGGCCGATGCGCCAAAGGTTGTCCTGCCGCAGCGTGAAAAGATGAAGACGCAGATGGAAGCGCTCATCTATCACTTCAAGATCGTCACCGAAGGCGTCCGGGTGCCAGCCGGCGAAGTCTACCAGGTGATCGAATCGCCCCGTGGAGAGTTGGGATATTACATCGTGTCGGACGGCACTTCCAAGCCCTATCGCGTGCACATGCGCACCCCCAGTTTCGGCAACATCCAGACCCTCGGCGTGATGTGTGAAGGCGGCTTGATCGCCGACACTATCGCCAGCATGGGCTCAATGGATTTCGTCCTTGGAGATACAGACCGCTAGCCATGACCTTTAGCACCGCCACCGAGAATAAACTCCAGGAAATCTGGGCCCGCTACCCCGAGGGGCGCAAGCGCTCTGCCGTGATTCCGATGCTGATGTACGCACAGGACGAAGTGGGCCAGGTCACCTCCGAGCTGGTTGCCGAAGTTGCCAAGCGTTGCGAAGTGACGCCGTTGCAGGTCGAAGAAGTGGTTGGCTACTATTCGATGCTGAACAAGGAGCGGATGGGCAAGCACCATGTCCAGATCTGCACCAACATTGCCTGCCTGCTGATGGGCGGCGAAGAACTCTGGAATCACGCCACCAAGCGCCTGGGTATCGGACATAAGCAGGTGACTGCCGATGGTCTGATCTCGCTGGAAGAAGTCGAATGTGCCGGCGCCTGCTCCTGGGCCCCCTGCGTAGTCGATGGCTACGAATACCACCACCACGCGACGATTGAAAAGCTGGATCGCCTGCTCGATTCGATCCAAAAGGTCAACTAGATGTTCAACGATCCCCATCCGGACGAAGTCCGAGTCATATCCAAGCGCTTCGGCCTGCCGAATTCGGCGAGCATCGACACCTATCTCGCCAACGAAGGCTATGTCGCCTTGATGAAGGCGATTGAGATGTCGCCCGAGCAGATCATCGATGAACTCAAGATTTCCAGCCTGCGCGGCCGCGGCGGTGCGGGCTTCCCCACCGGAATGAAGTGGAGCTTCATTCCGCGCGATAACCCGAAGCCAAAGTACGTTGTCGTCAATGCCGATGAGTCCGAACCGGGCACCTGCAAAGATCGCCTGCTGATCGAGAACGACCCGCACCAGTTGATCGAAGGCTGCCTCATCGCGGCCCGTACGATCGGCTGCAAAAAGGGCTACATCTACATCCGTGGCGAGTATCGTTATCTGATCGACATCATGGACAAGGCGCTGGCGGAAGCCTACGCGCATGGCTACCTGGGCAAGAACATCAAGGGCTCTGGTCTCGATTTCGATCTCTATACGCACACCGGCGCTGGCGCCTATGAGTGCGGCGAAGAGTCTGCGCTGCTGGAATCGCTCGAAGGCAAGCGCGGCGTACCGCGCATCCGTCCGCCCTTCCCTGCGGTTGCCGGGCTCTACGCCTCGCCCACCGTGCTGAACAATGTCGAAACCTTTGCCACCGTTCCTGCCGTGCTCCGCATGGGCGGCCAGGCTTATGCCGATCTGGGTACGCCGAAGAATGGCGGCACGCGCATGTTGTGTGTTTCTGGTCATGTGAATCGTCCTGGTGTCTATGAAGTGCCGCTTGGCTTCCCGATGCACAAGATGATCTACGAGGTCTGCGGCGGCATTCGCAATGGCAAGAAGTTGAAGGCGGTCATCCCCGGTGGATCCTCTTCGCCCGTCCTGCGGGCCGAGGAGTGCGATTTCCCGATGGATTATGACAACTACGCGCGCATGAAGACCATGGCCGGCTCCGGCGGCATGATGGTGATGGACGAAGATACAGACATCGTGAAGGTGGCTCTTCGTACCATGCGCTTTTACGCCCATGAGTCCTGTGGCTGGTGCATTCCTTGCCGCGAAGGCACAACCTGGCTGCGCAAGATTTTAACCCGCATGGATGAAGGCACCGGACGCCGTGCCGACATCGATCTGATCCATGAACTGGCGAAGAACATGTTGGGCCGTACCTTCTGTCCGCTTGGCGATGCGGCGGCGATGCCTACCATTGGGTTCGTCGAAAAGTTCCGCGAAGAATTTGAAGCCCGTCTGCGTGAGACTACTGTGCCCGTTGTCTCGCCGGATCAGTTGATCTCCATAAGCTAACTATGTCGACCCCTGCTGTTGCACCACCCACTCTCGTGAATTTCACCGTCGACGGCCGCCAGCTCTCGGCTCCTCCGGGAACGCTGCTGATCGACGCCTGCAAACGCTCTGGGATCGAAATCCCCGCCTTCTGCTATTACGAAGGCTACTCGCTGCAAGCCGCTTGCCGCATGTGCCTGGTGGAAGTGGAGAAGATGCCAAAGCTGCAGACGGCCTGCACCCTTCCCGTAATGGAAGGGATGATCGTCCGTAGCGAGACGGAACAACTCGCCAAGGCCCGCAAGGGTACGCTTGAATTTCTCCTGACCAACCACCCGCTCGATTGTCCGGTTTGCGACAAGGGCGGCGAGTGCGAACTGCAGGATATGGTCTTCCGCTACGGCGCCGGCGAATCACGTTTTACGGAAGTCAAAAATCACCAGCCGGAACGGCAATGGTCGCCGGTGGTGTTCTACGATCCCGCGCGTTGCATCCTCTGCTACCGCTGCGTTCGTGCCTGCAATGAGGGCATGGGCGTTGGAGCGTTGGGGGTCACCAATCGCGGCGTGCTCTCTGAGATTGCGCCGAACAAGGAAGATCATCTCGATTGCGACGAGTGCGGCGCTTGCATCGACATTTGCCCGGTGGGCGCGCTCACCTCGGACACCTATCGCTATAAGACCCGTCCCTGGGAGATGCAGCATGTCGGCACCGTTTGCACGCATTGCTCAAACGGCTGCAAGACAACGCTCGGCGTGCGCAACGATGAAATCATGCGCGGCAACAATCGCGACCGCAGCGGCATTAACGGCGAGTTCCTTTGCATCAAGGGCCGCTATGCTTTTGATTTCACCAATCACCCCGATCGCCTGACCACGCCGATGATCCGCATCAACGGCAAACTGGAGGCGGTCTCCTGGTCGAAGGCTCTGGGCTTTGTAGCCGAGAAGTTCAGAACAGTACAAGCCGTGGGTGGCAAGTTTGGCGCCATCGCCGACACCCATCTGACGAACGAAGAGTTCTTCTATCTGCAGAAGTTTGTGCGCGCCGGTCTGCAAAGTTCAAACATCGACCACGCGCATTCGGGCGACGTCGTCACGTTGTTTGACGCGCTGGCGGGCCGCACCGATGCGCTGGCCACCACCGACGATCTGTACAAGGCAAAGGCTGCCCTGGTCATCGGTTCTGACCTGTCGCAACAGCATCCATTGCTGGCCTTCCAACTGCGCGCGGGCGTCCGTCACAACAAGACAAAGATCTATACGGTGACGCCGGGCCCGGTGCGCGAAGCAAAGTATTCCGCCTCTTCGGTCACCGTGCCTGTGGGCGAAGAGTTCGCAGAGTTGCAACAACTCACCGAGACGCTGAAGGCTGAAAAAGATCTGGTCATTCTGTTTGGCGATTCGATCAAGGGCCAGCGGGTTCGTGATCTGGTGGCTTGGTCCGATAGCCTGGGCATCCCGGTGAAGTTTGTTTGCCTGGTGGACGATTCCAACTCTCGCGGCGCCGCCGACATGGGCTGCGTGCCCAATCTGCTCCCTGGTTATCATGCCGACCCACACCCGGGGCTGGCAACCTCGCAGATGCTGGCGGACGATCTCGATGTGCTCTGGATCGTTGGCGCCAACCCCCTGCGGGATCAGAAGCTTGCCTCCGCAAAGACCTTCGTCGTTGCGCACACCATGTTCCTCGATGAAACGGCCAGCCGCGCCGATATTCTGTTCCCTTCCGCTTCGGCGTACGAGAAGAACGGCACCGTCACCAGCGTCACCGGTGAAGTGCAGCGTCTGAAGGCGGCCATCAAGACGATGGGCACCAAGACGGATCTGGAGATCATGGGTCTGATTGCCAAAGAAATGGGTCTGGCGACGACGGTGGGCGTCTGGTCGCACGACGCGGTCTTTAAAGAAATCCACGCTTCCGTCCACGGCTACAATGTACCGCTGCCTGTCCTCATCACGGGTGGCGCGGCACGCACTTCGCCGGTGAATGGCGGGGTCAAGGTGGATGTCCGCATCGACGAAATCCGGTCTGTGGGTGACACCCTCTTTACCTCCGGCTCCCTGGGCCGTTATTCGAAACTGTTGACAAGCGTTCCTGAGTTCCCGGGCGCCCTGTACCAACGATGAACTTCTTCCTCCTTAGTCTGATCAAAACGGGGATCGTCGCCGGCGCTTTTATGACGACCCTCGCCTATCTCCAATGGATCGAGCGCAAAGTTCTGGCTCATATCCAGTTGCGCCTCGGTCCTTACCGCGTTGGGTTCCACGGTCTCTTGCAGCCGCTGGCCGACGTCATCAAGCTCACCACCAAAGAAGGCTTTGTGCCTTCCCATGTCAGCACCTTCTTCTATGTCATTGCGCCGTTTCTGGCGGTGCTGTTTGCGCTGATTTCGATTTGCGTGATTCCTTTTGGCCCCAGCGTTGAGATCTTCGGCGTCCGCACCGATCTTGGCCTGACCGACATCAACATTGGCGTCCTCTTTGTCCTGGCGATTTCAAGCGTCGGCGTCTATGGCATCGCGCTTGGCGGTTGGGCTTCAAACAATAAATACTCGCTGCTTGGCGGCTTGCGCAGTTCTGCGCAGATGATCAGCTACGAGTTGCCAATGGCGATTGCTCTGGCCGCTCCCTTGCTGTTGCTGAACGATCTGTCGCTGCGCGCCATCGTCGGCGAACAGGCGGGCTACTACCTGAACTTCATTCCGCGCTGGTCCATCTTCCAGATGCCCTTTCCGCAGATCTTCAGCTTCTTCATCTTCCTGATCTCTGCCTTTGCCGAAACCAATCGCGTTCCCTTCGATTTGCCGGAAGCCGAAAACGAACTGGTCGGCGGCTTCCATACCGAATACAGTTCGCTGAGCTTTGCCGCCTTCTTCATGGCCGAATACGCCAACATGATCACGGTCACCTCGATGGCGACGGTGCTCTACCTCGGTGGTTGGCATCCGCTGTGGCCTGCCGAATATGGCAGCGATTATGTGCCGGTGCTGCTGCTTCTTGCCGGTTCTGCGGTGCTGCTGTATCACGGCTTGTTCCAGCCGATCAAGGGCCGCCCCTGGGATCGCTTCTCGCTCCCCTTCTTTGGCCTTGCCTTCGGGGGCCTGGCACTCTTGTTCCTGGTGCCGGTGTTGAAGCCGGTGCTGATTCCGCTCTTCTGGTTTGTCGCCAAGACCGGGACTTTGCTCTTCCTCTTCATCTGGGTGCGTGGCACGCTGCCGCGTTTCCGCTACGATCAGTTGATGAACTTCACTTGGAAGTTCCTCTTCCCGGTTGCCATCCTCAACCTCCTCATCACTGCCTTTGCAGTGGCTCTCCAGGGGGCAAAGAACTGACACCATGGACCTGATTCTCTTTCTGATTTTCGCCACTCTCGCTGTTGTCTGCGCCGTCTCGCTGGTGGTGCAGAAGCACCCCATCGGCAGCGCGCTCTCGCTCATCGGCGTGATGGGTTCGATTGCCGTTCTCTATCTGTTGCTTGGCGCGGAGTTCATTGCCGCCGTGCAGATGATCGTCTACGCGGGCGCCATCATGGTGCTCTTTGTCTTTGTCATCATGTTGCTGAACGCAGGCACAGAGACGTCGACCGGCCGCTCCTGGCCCTCGCGCCTGCTGGGCATCCCGCTGCTCACTGTTTTCCTTGGCCTGCTTGCCTACCTGCTGCAGCGCATGGCTCCGACGCTGGGCACGGTCAGCTTTGGCGCCTTCAACACCGGCGCGCGGGAGATCGGACGCAGCCTCTTTACCAACTACCTGCTTCCCTTTGAAGTCACCAGTGTGCTGGTGCTGATCGCGATTCTGGGCGCCATCGTTCTCGCCCGTAAGGAAATCGACTAATGCCGCAATTGAACGCCGTTCCTCTGTCCTGGTACCTGATTCTGAGCGCGATTCTCTTTTCCCTTGGCGTTGCTGGATTCCTCTTCCGCCGCAACATCATCACGGTCTTCATGTCCATCGAGCTGATGCTCAATGCGGTGAATCTCAGCTTCGTTGCCTTCTCCCACCAGCTCCGGCAGGTGGACGGCCAGATCTTCACCTTCTTTGTGATGGTGGTTGCTGCCGCAGAAGCCGCAGTTGGCCTTGCCATCATCCTGACGGTCTTTAAGAACCGCCAAACCCTTTCCATCGACGAGGTCAGCTCGCTCAAAAACTAACGATGCCCAATCCACCCGACCTCCATCTCTGGCTCATCCTCTTTTTCCCCCTGTTGGGGGCCTTGATCAACGGCACCATCGGACGCCGCCTGTCCAAGCCTGTCATCTCCGCCGTCGCCATCGGCTCTGTTGCCCTCTCTCTGCTTTGGGTTCTCAAAAGTCTCTCTGATCTCGGTCAATTGGAAACCGCGCACATCGAGCGCTACTTCACCTGGATCGCCTCGGGCGATCTGAAGGTTGGCTTCGATCTGTCGATCGACCGCCTCTCCTCGATCATGCTGCTGGTGGTCACCGGCGTTGGCCTGCTGATCCACATCTACGCTGTCGGCTACATGGATCATGAGGAAGGCTTCTGGCGCTTCTTCTCCTACCTGAATCTGTTCATGTTCTTCATGCTGATTCTGGTGCTGGCGCAGAACTTCCTGCTGCTCTTTGTTGGTTGGGAAGGTGTTGGTCTCTGCTCCTACTTGCTGATCGGCTTTTACTTCCTCGAGAAGTTTGCCGGCGATGCGGCGAAGAAAGCCTTCATTGTCAATCGAATCGGCGACTTTGGCTTCTCGCTGGCCATGCTCCTGCTGGTGGTGAAGTTTGGTTCGCTCGATATGACCACCGTCTTTGATGCGGTCAAGAAGATGCCAATCGAGCAATCCGCCGGCACCCTGACGACGGTTGCGTTGTTGCTACTCGTTGGTGCGGCTGGTAAGTCTGCTCAGTTTCCGCTTTATGTCTGGCTTCCGGACGCGATGGCTGGTCCCACGCCGGTCTCGGCCCTCATCCATGCCGCCACCATGGTCACCGCGGGCGTTTATGTCGTGGCCCGCTCGAGCGAAGTCTATCTACGCGCGCCAATCGCGATGGAGACGGTCGCTATCGTTGGCCTGATCACCGCGGTGCTTGCTGCGCTGATCGGCATGGCGCAGAACGACATCAAGAAGGTCTTTGCTTACTCGACGGTCTCGCAGCTTGGCTACATGTTCCTTGCCTTAGGCGTCGGCGCCTTTTCGGCTGGCATCTTCCACGTTGTCACTCATGCCTTCTTCAAGGCGCTGCTCTTCTTGGGCGCCGGAAGCGTGATCCACGCGCTGCATGGTGAACAAGACCTCAATAAGATGGGCGGGCTCCGCTCGAAGATTCCGATCACCTATTGGACCCTGCTCATTGCCGCCATCGCCATTTCCGGCGTCTGGCCCTTTGCCGGTTTCCATTCGAAGGACGCGATTCTGTTGGCTGCTTACGCGCATGCCCCCTGGATGTACTGGGTGGGTGTGGTGACGGCTGGCCTCACTGCCTTCTATGTCTTCCGCGCGATCTTCCTCTGCTTCTTTGGCGAGTATCGTGGCAAGGCGCATCCGCACGAGTCTCCCGCCATCATGTACATGCCGCTTGTGATTCTGGCGCTGCTCAGCGTTGCCGGTGGTTATCTGCCGGTGATGGAATGGCTGGAGCCACTCTTCCCCGAACACGCGGAACTGCACGCGGTCTGGCTGATCGCCACTTCGCTGGGCTTCGCTTTCTTTGGCATTTTCGTTGCCTACTATGTCTACGTTTTGAACCCCGGTTCGGCGGATGGCTACGCGAAGAGCTTCGGCTCTGTCTATCGTACGATTGCCAACAAGTTCTATGTCGACGAGATCTATGACGCCGCCATCGTCCATCCCTTGGAACAAGGCTCACGCCACGTTCTCGATGAGGGTGTTGAACAGGTGGTGATCAGCGGTGGTGTTGGCTCGGTCGTCTCGATGAGTCGCTGGTTTGGCGGAGCCTTCCGCTTGCTCCAAGCTGGAAATATCCGCAGCTACGCTGTCTATGTGTTGCTCGGTGCGGTCCTCTTCCTCGGCATCATGGTCGCCAATGGAGGTGTCCGCTAATGTTTCTTCTTCTCGCGATTCTTCTTCCGCTCCTCGGTTTCGCTGCCTGCATGACGATCTTCCGCCGTGCCGCGCAAACTGCTTATCTCGCTGCGCTCGCAACATCGGGCGTTGCCTTCCTGGCCACTCTGGCGATGGTGCCTGAAGTTGCTCAGGACCCGACGAAGCTGGCGCAGGCTTTGGACCTCAACTGGATTCCCTATCCGCCGATCCACTTCTCGATCGGTGTCGATGGCCTCTCCATCTGGCTCGTTGCCGCCACTGCCTTGCTCAGCCTGCTTGCCATTGTTACTTCCAGCCGCCGCGATGCCAACTTCCTCGGCTGGCTGCTGTTGCTTGAAGCGGCGATCATCGGCGTCTTCGTGGCGCAGGATCTGTTCCTGTTCTACGTCTGCTTTGAACTCACGCTCGTCCCCGTCCTTTTCCTGATGGGGCAATACGGCAAGAGTACGGCCGCGACAGTGAAGTTCTTCATCTACACCTTTGCCGGCTCCATTCTGATGTTGGCCGCCATCGTCTATCTGTTCTTGAAGTCTGGCTCCTTTGACTTCCAAAACATCTCGCTGCAGATTGCCGCCGGTTCCTTCCGCTTGTCGCCGGCCGAGCAGTTGCCGCTCTTTCTCGCCTTCTTCCTCGCCTTTGCGGTGAAGACGCCGCTCTTCCCCTTCCACTCCTGGCAGGCCGATGCTTACGCTTCTGCGCCGTCGCCGCTCGGCGTGGTCATGGCGGGCCTAATGGGCAAGTTGGGCACCTACGGTTTGCTGCGCTTCTGCCTGCCGCTCTTCCCGAATGCGGCGCGCGATTGTGCCCACTGGATCAATGCGCTGGCGATCATCGCAATCCTCTACGGCGCATTGGTGGCGATCGTCCAAACCGACATCAAGCGGATGCTGGCCTTCTCCTCACTGAGTCACTTGGGCTTCATCATCCTCGGCATCTTCTCCTTCCATATCAATGGCCTCGATGGCGCGGCTTACCAGATGGTCTGCCATGCGGTCACCACCGGCGGACTCTTCCTGTTGGCTGGTTACCTCGAAGAGCGCAAGGGCAACACGCTGATTGCAAGCTTTGGCGGTCTGGCTACCAGGACGCCGTGGCTTGCGACCACCTTCCTCATCGCCGCGCTGGCCTCGGCTGGCCTGCCCTCGCTGAACAACTTCGTCGGCGAATACCTGATCCTCCAGGGCGCTGCCTTCACCGGCTTCCCCTATGCCGCCGCTGCTGCGGTGGGCGTCATTCTGTCGGCGGTGTATCTGCTCTGGGCCTACCAGCGCACCTTCCTCGGGCCGAAGCCCGACAGCGATACCCCCGATTTATCCAATACCGAAGCCATCGCAATCACTCCGCTTCTTCTGCTGATGATTGCCATGGGCGTCTGGTCCACCAGTTTCCTGCCGCTCCAATCGGCGGTCAATGCAAAGATCCTTCAGCAATCGAAAATGAACGTCGAATTCCGGGTCCAAACGACTCCTGCAAACACCAACGCCGAGGTTGCTCATGGGAACTAACATGATGCCTTCGGGTGAGGAACTCCTCCGCTTCCTGCCCGAGATGATCCTCGCCGTCTTTGCCACCCTGATCATGCTTTGGGAGTCTGCCTACGACGAGCACGATGCCCGTCCGGGAATGCCTCTTCTGGCCCTCATCGGCCTTGCCCTGGCGGCAGTCGCCAGCCTGGTGGCCGGACAGGCAGAAGGACTCGCCTTTCATAAGATGCTGGTGGTCGATTCCTTTGCCACCTACTTCCGTGTTCTGGTGATCGGAATCGGTGCGCTGTGTGTACTTGTCGCCAGCCCTTTCCTGCGCCAGCGCAAAGCCGAAGGCGGCGAGTTCTACTCGCTGATGCTGCTTTCGATTCTCGGCCAGTCCGTGATGGTGTCGGCGAATGAACTGATGATGGTCTTCATTGGCCTCGAAATCTCCTCCATCGCCTCCTACATCCTGGCCGGCTACCTGCGCGACGACAAACGCTCGAACGAATCGGCGCTGAAGTACTTCCTGCTCGGCAGCTTTGCCACCGGCTTTCTGCTCTACGGTGTCGCCTGGACCTACGGGCTTACCGGCACGACGAATTTCAATCAGATTGCCGCTGTTCTGGGCAATTCCGACATCGCACCCGACCCGGTCTTCACCGCTGCCTCGGCCGCGTTGATCCTTACCGGCCTCTGCTTCAAGATCTCGGCTTTCCCCTTCCAGAGCTGGGCTCCCGACGTCTACCAGGGCGCGCCCACTCCAGTGGGCGCCTTCTTGAGCGCCGCGCCGAAGGCCGCTGCTTTTGCTACCTTGCTGCGTGTCTTCTTCACCGCCTATGAACCGCTGGCCGATCATTGGCTGCCGCTGCTGGGCGTTGTGGCTCTGCTCACGATGATCATCGGCAACTTTGCCGCTCTCTGGCAAACCGACATTAAGCGCATCCTCGGTTATTCAGCCATCGCCAATGCCGGTTATGTTCTTGTGGCCGTTGCTGCTCATACCTCGCTCGGCATCAGCGCCGTGCTGTTCTATCTGGCGGCTTACGCGATCATGAATACCGGCGCTTTTGCCGTGCTCTCGATGCGTCCTGAAACCGATCTGTCCGATTACAACGGCCTCGCCACCCGGCAACCGCTCACCGCCGCTCTGATGTCGGTATTTCTCGCTTCGCTGATCGGCCTGCCGCTGACGGCAGGCTTCTTTGGCAAGTTCTACATCTTCAAGAGTGCGATCGACGCCGAGTTGTATTGGCTGGCTGCACTGGGCCTGCTCACCAGCGCCGTGGCTGCCTTCTACTACTTGCGCATCATTGTTGCGATGTACATGACGCCTGCCGCTGAAGATGCTCCTGTTCTTGAGGCGCCTGCCACCTCGCTCCAAGCGGTGTTGTGGATCTCGGCGGTCGCAACGATTGGCTTCGGCATCTTTCCGGGCTGGCTGCTCGATTGGGCCACGCGCTCAAGTGGGCTTCTCCGCTAGAGTCCGGCCTTCCACCGAGGCGGATGTTGCCGCCATCACGGCGATCTATGCCCATTATGTGCGGACGGGAACGGCCACTTTTGAACTGGACGCTCCCGATCATCGCGAGATGATGCGCCGCCGGGCGGCGATTCTCGATCACAATTTTCCGCATCTGGTGGCGGAGTCAGAAGACGAGGAAATCCTCGGCTACTGCTCCGCCGGCCCTTACCGCCTGCGGCCTGCCTATCGCTTCACGATGGAGGACTCCATCTACGTCGCGCACACCGCAACCGGGCAGGGCATTGGCAAACTGCTGCTGTCAGACTTGCTGCTCCGCTGCGAGGCGCTCGGTTGCCGTGAAATGATCGCGGTGATCGGTGGCAGCTCGAACTACGCCTCCATTCGTCTCCACGAGCACTTCGGCTTCACGCATGTGGGCACTCTGCGCCATGTCGGCTTTAAGTTCGATACCTGGCTGGATACAGTTTTGATGCAACGTTCTTTTTCTGGAACGCTCTAAAGAGGAGAATCCGATATGTCCCATACTCTTGCTTTCGCTGCTCATAGTACGACTTCCCCGCTTGTCCCTTTTGCGCTTGACCGGCGCGAGCCCGGCCCGCGGGATGTCCAAATCGAAATCCTGTATTGCGGTGTTTGCCATTCCGACCTCCACACGGTTCGTGACGAGTGGGGCGGTACGGTTTTTCCGGTGGTGCCTGGTCACGAGATTGTCGGGAAGGTGACTGCGGTCGGCTCCCAAGTGAAGAAGTTCAAGGCCGGCGCGCTCGCTGGAGTGGGCTGCATGGTGGATTCGTGCCGCACTTGCGCCAGTTGCCAGGAAGGGCTGGAACAGTATTGCGATGTGGGGGGCACCATTTTCACCTACAACGCTCCTGACAAGCATTCGGGGGGCGTCACCTACGGTGGCTACTCGAACCGGATTGTGGTGGATGAGGACTTTGTGCTGCACATCTCGAGCAAGCTCGATCTGGCGGCCACCGCGCCCCTCCTTTGTGCCGGGATCACCACCTACTCGCCATTGCGGCACTGGAAAGTGGGAAAAGGCAGTAAGGTGGGGATCGTGGGGCTGGGCGGACTCGGCCACATGGGCGTCAAATTCGCTCATGCTTTTGGTGCTCACACTGTGCTTTTTACTACTTCAGCCAGCAAGGTGGCAGACGGCAAACGGCTGGGCGCGGACGAAGTGGTGATCTCAAAGGACGAGGCGCAGATGAAGCAGCATCTAGGCAGCTTCGACTTCATCCTCAACACCGTTGCCGCTCCTCACAATCTGGATGCCTTCCTCACCCTGTTGAAGCGCGACGGAACAATGTGTCTGGTGGGCGCGCCTGATTCGCCACATCCTTCGCCGCAAGTCTTCAACCTGATCTTCCGGCGTCGCGCGCTTGCGGGTTCGTTGATTGGCGGCATCCCGGAGACCCAGGAGATGCTTGATTTCTGTGCGGAACACAACATCACCTCCGACATCGAACTCATTCCGATCCAGAAGATCAACGAAGCCTATGAGCGGATGCTAAAGAGCGATGTGAAGTACCGGTTTGTGATCGACATCGCGACGCTCGCAGCCAAGAGCTAACGAGAGACTTGCGGAGAGGACACGATGGCTCAGGTACGGATCGATGCGGCGGTTGGAATTCGCGATGGGCGGAGTACGATGCCGAATCTGGCCCGCGACCTGAATCAGGTGACTGCGCTCTTTGATCGGATTCCGGTGGCGCAGGGCGGCTCGATGGAGATTGGCGGCCTCTGGCCAACAGATCGAAATGCCCTGATTCTGGAACTGACGGCGCAGATCATTCGCTTCCAAACCACGAATCGCCGCCCCCGCATTGATGGGGTGATCGATCCCGATGGCGGTACGCTCCGTCTGATGAATCAGCTCGCCCGGGAGCCCGGGCGGCCCTCCGTGGTGACGGGCGGCGCAACCGTGATGCCGAATCCCGGCGGTAAGCCGGACAAAGTCGAAGCCGGTGCCATCGTCGCCGAACCGCAGAGCGTGGGCGGCACCGGAAAGCTTCGCGCGATGACGGTGGCCACCAACTACATCCGAAAGCTAGTGCGCCACGAGTCCTCTTCCATCCAGTGGTTTGGCGTGGTCATCCCCACGGCGGCCAACCTGAGTGCCTCGCTGACCCCGCATCTGAACTTCACACCGAGCCCCTGGCAGGGCGGCTATCTCGATCCCGGTTATGACGAGTTCTCCAGTTGGGCGCAACTTTGGGACGACTACACCAGCGTGATCGGAGGGCAGATGGCTGCGGCCCGGGCTGACCAGATTCTGGTGTTACCCTTTTACCGCAACAGCCAGGCGAAAGACCTTGGGAGCTTTCTTTTGCAATGGAAGAAGGTGGTCGACGATGTGATCACCGCCGTGATCCAGCAGTTGGATCCGCTGGCGCTGCGGGACACTTTTTTCTCCAGTTCGATCGTCAGCTCCAGCTTCAGCAATGGGTGGATTCCGCACCAGAATTTTCAAACCCAGGCCATCGGAGCTGCCGCTCTCTCCGAGAGGATTTTGGATCTTGATGGTGTGGCGGGAGGCTCGATGTGGGTGCCTCCAAAGAGCATCATTTACCGGAACCGCGCTTTGCCGCGCGGCATGAATCCGCAAGGCAACATCTATTATGTCGGTGGGCGCTGGGATGCCTTCGCGAAGTTCTACGGCGGGGGATTCAACACGCACGCCTGTTGCCGGAATCATCTTCTGTATCCAGGCCTGCGTCTATAGCTGAAAAAGGCGATTCCTAATCGAGGGCCAAGCCTGATAAATTCAATTCATGCGATTTGTTTATCTGTTCAGCGCACTCGTCTGCGCTTCGGCATTGTTTGCTGCGGATCCTTCCGACAAACCTTTCAAGCCTGAGAAGGGCTTTACCTCTCTGTTCAATGGCAAGGACCTCACCGGTTGGACCAAGTCGAAGGAAAACGAAGACTCCTTCTCCGTCAAAGACGGTGCGATCGTGGCCAGCGGCAAGCGTTGCCATCTTTATTTCACCGGCCTGTTCAAGGGCAAGCCCGCCTCGTTCAAGAACTTTGAGCTCCGCCTCAGTGTGATGACAAAGCCGGTTTCCAACGGTGGTATCTACTTCCACACGAAGTATCAGCCCACGGGTTTCCCGGAAACGGGGTTTGAGGTGCAGGTCAACAACACGCACGGCGACTGGAAGAAGAGCGGCGGCCTGTACAACGTCCAGGACGTCAAGGAATCTGTTCCCGATAACGTCTGGTACACCCAAACGATCATCGTCCAGGGTAAGCATGTCCAGACCTTCATCAATGGTAAGAAGATCGCCGACTGGACACAGCCCGACGATTGGGCCGGCCCCAAGGGCAACCCCGGCCGCGTCATTGGCGCCGGCGACACCTTTGCTTTCCAGGCTCACGATCCGGGTTCGACAACAATGTACAAGGACATCCGCGTCAAGATCCTCAAGCCGTAGTTGGATCGCTGATTCCTACAGAAAGGCCAACTCTTCGGAGTTGGCCTTTTCTTTTGTGCCCGCGCGCCTGGGGCAAAATCGATCATGATACCGTTGGAGCATCAGCGTTCTCCCTCGCCATTCCTTCCGTCCGGCTGGTGCCGTAACCGGTATCGGCAGCCTGCCTTTTCTAAATGCGGCTACGGCCCTTCACGCGGTAGCGCAGTCTTCTCCTGAAATCCCTTTCTGGCCACAACTCCCGCAGCGGAGCGAGCGTGAAAGCGCGATTGCCCAAGGGCTTGGAATGCTGTTCGATCTGCTGGAGCCCCGCGCGGAAGGCTACGGCTATCAGGTGAAAGAGGGCCGGATCGATGCCGTGGTCGCCCTGCTACACCGCAGCGATGGACACTTGACCACCACCAACGCGGCCGGTTTTGACGCCTTGGAGAAGGCCTGGACCGCAGGGCAGTTTCCCGCCGCGCGCGCGATCAAAGGGCAGATCGAGGGACCTATCACCCTGGCCACCTATCTATTCCACCAAGGCCGCCCCTTCCTGTCCGATCCGGCGCTCTTTGCCGCCATTGCCTTCCATGTCTCGCAAATGATCTGCTGGCAGGTGGATCGCTTGAAAGGCTTTGGCGTTCCGGTGCTGCTCTTTCTTGACGAGCCTGCTTTGTGTCTGGACGCCCCCGGCGCCGTCCCGGAGGAGAAGCGCCTCAGTGCTTTGGCTGTCACGCTTGAGGATGCGCGGGCGCGCGGCGCCTGGGCCGGGCTGCATTGCTGTGCCGCCCATCCTTTCGAGCGGATGTGCCGCGTGAAGCCGGACATCCTCTCTTTTGATGCTCACCTTGGTCTCGAGTCCTTCTTTACAGACCGGCATGCGCTGGCCTTCGTACACCAGGGGGGAAGCGTGGCCTACGGGATGGTTCCCACCTGGCAGAGCCTCGAAGACCTCGATCCGCTGAGTCTCTTCACCCGCTGGCTGGCCGCCGCCTCACTGGCTGCTGACCCGCAAGAACTGGCGCAACGCGCCCTGATCACAGCCACCTGCGGACTCGGGCTGCTCAGCCCGGCCTCCGTCACGGCGTCTTTTGCGCTAGCGCACGGCGTCTCCACGTTGATCCGGCGTTTGTCGGGCGAAGCTATTTAAGCGGACGGCTCGTAGTTCAGGTTCGGGCCAAGCCATCGCTCCACCTCCGCAACGCTCATGCCCTTGCGTTCGTGGTAGTCGAGTACCTGGTCGCGATCGATCTTGCCGAGGCTGAAGTAGCGGGATTCCGGGTGGGCAAAGTAAAGCCCGCTGACGCTTGAGCCGGGCCACATCGCAAAGGATTCCGTAATGCGAATCCCCGTCTTTGCCTCCACATCGAGCAGGCTCCAGAGCGGTCCCTTCTCGGTGTGGTCGGGGCAGGCTGGATAGCCAGCCGCTGGGCGGATGCCCCGGTACTTCTCCTCGATGAGCTCTTCGTTGCTCAGCGCTTCCGCGCGTCCGTAGCCCCATTCCTCGCGCACCCGCTTGTGCAGGCATTCGGCAAAGGCTTCTGCCAGACGATCGGCGAGCGCTTCGGCCATGATCGCGTTGTAATCGTCATTCTCGGCGCGGAAGCGATCGCACAATTCCTTCAGGCCGATCCCGGTCGTGACTGCAAACGCGCCGATGTGATCGGGCAAGCCTGTTTCCTTCGGCGCGATGAAGTCGGCGAGAGAACGGCACGGCTCGCTGCCTTCGCGATTCACCTGCTGGCGCAGAAAGTGGAATTGCTCCAGTACCCTTGTACGCGTGTTGTCCGTATAGAGCTCTACATCGTCGCCGATGGCGCTGGCCGGGAAAAGACCATAGACGCCGCGTGCCGTAATCAGCTTCTCTGCAATGATCCGGTCGAGCAAGGCGTTGCCTTCATTGAAGATCTGGCGTGCCTGTGCGCCATGCGCTTCATGATCGAAGATACGCGGATAGATTCCCTTGAGTCCCCAGGTGTGGAAGAACGGAGACCAGTCGATGTAGTCGCGCAGGGTGGCGAGGGGGAAGTCCTCCAGGACACGCACGCCGGTGAACTCCGGCTGGGGAATGTCTTCGGTCCGCCACTCGATTGGCGTCCGTCTGCTGCGAGCGGTCTCGAGTGGGACGGCACTCTGTCGGGGTGCGGCGTGCGACTTGCGCAGTGCTTCGTAGTCCGAGCGGTGCTGCTTGACAAAGGCAGGCTTGCCGTCTTCGCTGAGCAGGCTGGTGGTTACCGGTACGGCCCGGCTGGCGTCGAGCACATGGACGACCGGCTCGCTATAATGCGGCGCGATCTTGATCGCTGTGTGCGCCCGGCTGGTTGTGGCGCCGCCAATGAGCAGCGGTAACTTGAAGCCTTGCCGTTCCATCTCGCGGGCCACATGCACCATCTCGTCCAAGGACGGCGTAATCAGGCCGCTGAGCCCGATCACATCCGCCTTCTCTGCCTTGGCGCGCTCGAGAATCTTTTCACAGGGCACCATCACGCCCATGTCGATTACTTCATAGTTATTGCAGGCCAGCACAACGCCGACGATGTTCTTGCCGATGTCGTGTACGTCGCCCTTGACTGTGGCGAGCACGATCTTGCCCTGGGTCTTTACTACTTGTCCTGCCGCCGCCATCGAAGCCTTCTCGGCCTCCATGAACGGAGTCAGGTAGGCCACCGACTTCTTCATCACGCGGGCAGACTTGACCACCTGCGGCAGAAACATCTTGCCGGCACCAAACAGATCGCCCACCACGCTCATGCCTGCCATGAGCGGCCCCTCGATCACCAGCAGGGGACGGCCCAACTTCAGGCGTGCTTCCTCCGTATCGACATCGATGTAAGTGTCGATGCCTTTGACGAGGGCGTGGGCCAGCCGTTCCTCAACCGTCCCGTTCCGCCACTCTTCCGCCTTCTTCTCTGTCACGACGGTGTCGGTGTTGGCGGCCTTCAGCAGTTCGCCATGCTCCACTAAGCGCTCGGTCGCGTCGGGACGGCGGTTCAGCAGAACGTCTTCTACCAGCACCTTCAACTCGGGTTCAATCTCCTCGTACACCTCGAGCATGCCCGCATTCACAATGCCCATGTCCATACCGGCGGCGATCGCATGGTAGAGGAAGGCTGAGTGCATTGCCTCGCGCACCTTGTTGTTCCCGCGGAAGCTGAACGAGATATTCGAAACACCACCGCTGACCTTGGCATGCGGCAGATTCGCTTTGATCCAGCGCGTGGCGTTGATGAAGTCCAGAGCGTAGTTGTTGTGCTCCTCCATGCCGGTCGCAACCGTGAGGATATTCGGATCGAAGATGATGTCCTCGGGCGCTAAGCCGACCTCGTCCACCAGAATCCGATAAGCGCGTTCGCAGATCCGGATCTTGTCCTCGTAGGTGGCAGCCTGGCCTTGCTCATCAAACGCCATCACCACCACAGCCGCGCCATATTGCCGCACCGTCGCTGCGTTCTGCCGGAACTTGTCTTCGCCCTCTTTGAGCGAGATCGAATTCACAATCCCCTTGCCCTGCAGGCATTTGAGGCCCGCCTCGATCACTTCCCATTTCGAGGAATCGACCATGAACGGAACCTTGGCCACCTCGGGCTCACTCGCCAGCAATTGCAGATAACGAGTCATCGCCGCAACGCCATCGATCATGCCCTCATCCATGCAGATGTCGATCACATTGGCGCCGTTCTCCACCTGTTGCCGGGCGATGCTGACGGCTTCTTCGTACTTGCCTTCTTTGATCAGCTTGGCAAATTTCGGCGAGCCGGCCACATTGGTCCGCTCCCCGATCATGATGTAGACTCCGGGCTGCTGGGTAAAGGGTTGCGATCCGGAGAGCCGAAGCGGCCGCGGTGCGATCGACTCAGGTACGCTCACACTCACCGCTGTGGTCACGGACCGCACTTCACGCGGATGTCTGCCATCCAGTGCCTTGGCGATGGCTGCAATGTGTTCCGGCGTATTGCCGCAGCAGCCGCCGGCGATATTGATCAGACCTCCATGGGCGAAGTCTCCGAGAAAGCGGCCCATGTCGGCGGGCTCCAGATCGAAGCCAGTGGGCGTGAGAGGGTTGGGGAGCCCGGCATTTGGATAGCAGGAGACGGCAGCGCTGGATTTCTCCGCAAGCTCCGACAGAAATGGATACATCAGATCCGGACCGAGCGAGCAGTTGAGACCCACGGACAACGGATTGATGTGCTGCACCGCGTTCCAGAATGCTTCAATGGTCTGGGCAGAGATCATCGTCTCGCCACCACGGCCCACGGCTGCCGAGATCATGACCGGCAACTCCGTGCCATCCTGATCGAACACCTCACGAATCGCTACCAGAGCGGCCTTTGCATTCAGCGAGTCGAAGATGGTTTCCACCAGAAGCAAGTCGGAACCGCCGGCAATGAGCGCCCGTACCTGCTCGATGTAGGCTTTCTTCACCTGATCGAAGGTGATGACGCGAAACCCGGAATCGTCGGCGTCGGGGGAGTTCGAAAGAGAAACGGTCAGCGGTCCAATCGCACCGGCCACAAAACGTGGCCGCCCTGTCGCATTTGCTACCCGATCGGCCCATTCGCGGCACTGCCGTGCCGACTGCTCGTTGATCTCCCAGGCCAGGTTGCTAAGAAAACGGTCGTCGATAATCTTCTGATAGAACTCAGGGTCTTTCCGGCCGCCATGCTCACGCGGGTCGTCCACAAAGAACTCGCTTTGCGTGATGCTGGTGGCCCCGAAAGTATTGGTCTCGATAATATCCGCACCGGCTTCGAGAAAGCGGCGGTGGATGTCGCAGATCATCTTGGGCTGCGTCAGAGAAAAGAGGTCGCCGTTATTGAGCAGATCCTTCTTCGAATCCTGGAATCGTTGCCCGCGGATGTCGTTCTCGGTCATGCCGTAGGTGCGAATGGTCGTACCCATGGCGCCGTCGATGATGGCGATGCGGTTCTTGAGGATCTGGTGAAGCGGGTGTTGGTCGGCTGGTGTCATGTTTGCCTGATGGCCTTGGAAGCGGGCTCGTCGGCAATCGTGAGCAACAGGGAAGTTGCGCTTTCTCAAACTCACGAGAAGCCACGCCCAATTCAATCATAGCGATTCAGCGGACCAGCTAGCGCGTTAACGGTCCATACAGCTCCGGGCGGCGGAAGCGGAAAAGATACTCAGGTTCGGCACGCGCGGCACGGAGATCGCTCGCTTGGAGCTCGTGGAGCAGCAGTTCGCCGGGATTCGTCTGTTCAGCCAACACTTCACCACGAGGGCCGACAATCATACCGCCGCCGGGGAAGTTCTGTCCCACACCCAGCGCTGCCACCTGACCGCTGTAGTTCACTGCGACGCCGAATACGCCATTCTCCTGGCAGCGCGCGCGCAATGCAGGGCCCGCCCAGGCCGCCCAGCCCGCTGGTGTCACCGGAGGCGGATCGGCAGCAAAAGGGAACAGCACGATCTCGACATTCTGCACCGCCAGCAGTCGCGTTGATTCAGGGAGCAGCGTGTCAAAACAGATGTTCGCTCCGATCCGTCCGATCGGCGTATCGATCACCTCCGGGCCCGAGCCGCCGTTGTAGAACGGCATTTCAAACATCGGGATATGCATTTTGCGCCAGTAGCCGGCCAGACCTTGCGGCCCCACGAGCACATGTGTGTTGTAGAGGACATTGCCTGCATCTTCGAGGATGCCCGCCGCGATGTAGATGCCAATCTGCTGGGCCGCGCGTGCGAGCGTGGTCACTGCAGGACCATCCAGTCGTTCGGCGGAGTTACGGGCAAACGAGAGTGCCTCCCGCAGCCAGGCGGCGTGATTGCTTTCCGGGTGATTCGGAAGAAAGCCAGTCAGCGACAGCTCCGGAAACAGGACCAGCTTTGCTCCGAGCGAAGCGGCCTGACTGGCCTGATCTGCAATCTTTTCAATATTTTGTGAGGTTGCGCCGGGTAGTGTGGTGCCATTGGCAGCAGCGGCGATGAGGCGATCGAACAAAGCTGAAGTCTCCCGCGGTCAGGATAGCAAGCGGCCTTCCTTTCAAGCAGCCTGCAAGGAGAACCGCAGCGCGCTCGAGAATTCCCGCCACGACTTCGACCAACGCGCGAGCCTGGCTGAATGAAGTACAGCGCGTAGCTGTTCAAATCCCAAATCCCACACTGCCGCGACGCCGATGCCTCTGCTGGCTGCAGGGTATTAGATCTTTGATGTAGGAAGCGGACGTCCTGCGGCAACTCCGCGCCCTTGTTTCAGACATCCCAGCGCCCAAATATGCCAAGATACCGGGAGACAAGTGACGAAGCAAGTAGCATTGGGGTGGCTTTGGCTACTTCTCGTGGCAGGGATTACGGTGATTTATCGCGGGGTGACGCAGTCGGCCACGATTGATGAGTCTTACGTGTACCACCTATTCCTGAACCAGGATGCTAGCGCTCTATGGTCGAAGTATGATGCAGGCTACCATGTGCTGCATACCTGGGCCACTTGGCTTGCAGTTCATAAGTTTGGCAAGTCCGAGCCCATCTTGCGATTGCCCAGCATGCTTGCCGGGCTATGTTTTTTATGGGGCGTTGGAGTGCTTTGCCGTAAGGTGATGGGCGATGGTTGGCGCTTTGTCGTTGCGGTGGTTCTGCTCACGGCCCATCCACTTGTGGCTGACTATCTGTCGGTTGCCCGTGGTTATGGCGCCGGGCTGGCCTTCTTCACCTGGGCGTTGATTGCCTATCTTTCCGATCGAGTCGTCCGCGGCAGCGTCTTGCTTGCTTTGAGCACTGCCTGCAACCTCACCTTTCTGGTGCCTTCGATCGCGCTCAGCCTCTCGCTTCTTGCTGCAAGAGCACTCCGTGGCACAGAGTTGTGGGCGCCTCTCAAGCAAATGGTCTTACCCTTTGCAGTCACGCTCGGGCCGATTCTCGCGATCCCTCTGTGGCATGCCGGCCGCGCACACTTTTACTTCGGGTCCAATGACTGGAGCGAAGCCTTTGCGAGCTTGCTGGAGCCCACCACCCAATACGGGGAGCGGATTCCCCTCCAGATGGCCGCAGCCCTGAACGGCACGATGGCGCCATTGCTGTTGATCCTCATCCTGGTGGCAGGTCTGATTGCCGCGAAGCGCTGCGATCTACCGGCAACGCTCGCGGTGGGTTGTCTGACGCTGAGCCTCGCCATGCTGACCGCTGCCCATCAGGTCTTGGGCGCTTTATACCCGTGGAGCCGGACTGGGATCTATCTGCTCTGGACCGCGTTGTTGTCCTGCGCCTTCCTATGGAACTGGGCGGCACAACAGAGCGACTGGCCAAAGCGGTTTTCCGTTGTCTTCGGCGCCGCTTCTACCTGCCTTGCCCTCCTGTTTGTGGTGCAGGCAGACCTTCGGTATTACTACGACTTCCGAAGCGACGCTGGAGTAGCAGCGATGATGAGTCACCTGCGAGACCTGCATCCTACGCAGCCGGAATGTATCGGCGGCAACTGGACTTTCGAACCTACGGTCAACTATTACCGTTTGCGTTATAAGTTAGGTTGGCTCGCAGAGATGAAGCGCACGCCAGAGCCGCAGCAAGGTTGCCGTTTTTATCTCGTGATTGGATCTGACGAGCGCTATGTCGCATTGCTCCACCTCCGCAAGTTGAAAGTGGATGCGGTCTCCGGCACGATCCTCGCGGAAGCAGTTACGGAATAATCTTTGCTCTGCGGAATGTGTCAAACAACCGGCCTGGCATCCGTCTTTTTATCCGATTATCCTAGTCGCCATGTTGGGTGATCTGGCTATCGCTTTTCGCGGACTCCGTCGTTCGCCGCTTTTTGCACTTCTTGCGATCGGCACCCTCTCTTTGGGCATCGGCGCCAATGCAACGATCTTCTCCGTGGTCAACTCTGTCTTACTCCGCCCGCTTGCGGGCTTCGAGACGAACCGGATCATGCGCATTCAGGACGCTGGTCATACCGGTGGACTTGGCTTTGTCGACCCGGAAGTCTTCAAAATCATTCGTGCCCAGTCGAAGACCTTGGACCAACTGTCTGGTATGCAATTCTGCCCATTCACTCTGGAGCATGATGCGGAACGAGAGCAGGTCTGGGGACCCTGTGTCACATCCAACTGGTTCGCCCTCCAGCACGCCCAGGCGATGCTGGGACGCACCTTTCTGCCGGAGGAGCATCAACCAGGTAGAAACAAAGTGGTCGTGTTGGAACACGGCTTCTGGCAGCGCCGCTTTGGCGGCAGGAGGGACATCGTTGGGCAGAAGATTCTTCTCGACAAATCCCCCTGGGTCGTCATCGGAGTGATGCCTCCCGAATTCCAGCCCATCGGTGCAAGTGCATCCATGATTTTCACGCCCTACATACTGGATGATCAATCCGCCGGGCTGTATGTGACTGGCCGGCTGAAGCCGGATACCACTCCAGACCAGGCTCAAACGGAACTGCAGTTTCTCTCCCAGCAACTCCGGCCGACGCTGCCCCGTTTTCAGGATCTGAAGTTGAAGACTACATCAGTTTTGGAAGACATCACCGGGCCCGCGGCACCCCTATTGCGCGTACTGCTGGGAGCCGTTTCGCTGGTCCTGTTGATTGCCTGTGCCAACGTTGCAAATCTTCTTCTTGCTCGATCAAGAACACGCGAGAGGGAGATGAAAATTCGAACTGCCCTGGGAGCGCCCCGATGGAGGATTGTGCGTTTCTTGTTTGCGGAATCGCTGCTCCTCTGTCTCGCGGCAAGGGTTGCGGCGCTTGTCATTGCAATCGTTGCGCTATCGCTTGCTCGTCCTCTGACTGCCACTCTTCCGCGGGCGGAAGAGGTGTCGATCGATCTTCGTGTATTCGCATGGTGTCTGGCTACAGGACTTCTCACCGCGATGCTCTTTGGTATGGTTCCGGCCTTTCAGGGGACGGCCGCTATGGGGGATCGATCCTCACGGCGATGGCAAGGCTTTCTAGTTGCTGCGGAGCTTGCTCTTGCCTTCGTCCTACTGCTCGGTTCCGGGTTACTCCTACGAACATTTGTTGCGATGAGAAGTACAAACCTGGGATACGATCCGCAGAAGGTCCTCACTCATTTCATGGCGCAACCGCCGTCACAGGATGGTTCCCGCACCGCTGGTATTGCGTTGTACGCCCGCTTGCGCGAAAAGCTGGCGGCGCTTCCGGGAGTTCTTGATGTTGCTACGGTGAGTACGCTTCCCATGGGCGGGGTAACGATGATGATGGATGTCCAGCCGGTAGGCGGAGCGGCAAGCCGAAGTACCAGACAGGCTGCACTAGTCATCGCGAGCGATGGCTACTTCCGGGTCGCCAGAATCCCGATGCGCGCTGGACGTAGCTTCACGCCAACGGATCGCGAAGGCAGCACTCCCGTAGTGGTGGTCAGCGAATCGATTGCGACGCGCTATTTCGCGGGGAAGGCCCTCGGCCAGCGGATTGTCGTTCCCCGGATTGGTTATAACGTGACCGGGGGCGGAGAACTCCACGCCGAGATTGTTGGTGTCATCGGGAATATTTGCGTCAACTCTTTCTCTGATTGCGAGGTTGAGCACATTTATCTTCCGGAGAGCCAGGCCGGGCTTCGGATGTCCTACTTCCTGATCCGTTCGAGCATTGCTCCCATGTCTCTGTCGTCGGCCGTCCAGAGAGCAACTGCGGAGGAGTCGCCACTGATCCCGCTAGATCCGCCTCAGACTCTTGAGCAACGCACCGGCTATCTCACCGATTCGGTGCGACGGGGGATGTGGTTGATCAGCATCTTCGCGGCTCTGGCGGCAGTTCTGGCTGCGAGCGGAGTCTACGGTGTTTCGAGCTATCTCGCCAGCTTGCGGCGCAAGGAGATGGGCATCCGGGTGGCGTTAGGTGCCGGCTTTGCTGACATCGCGAGCCTACTCTACAGCCAGACACTGGCGATGGCAATCTTTGGCCTCGCCGCCGGCGCCATCGCCGGTGCCTGGCTGACTCGTTTTATCGAGACGATGTTATTCAAGGTGAGTCCGAATGATCCCGTGACATTTGGAGTTGTTACTGTCATGTTGGTCGCAGTTGTATTGCTCGCTGCTACTCCGCCGGCGCTTCGTTCTGGTGGGATGAATGTAGCGGCTGAGCTGCGGCGCGAGTAGCTTGCCGCTGGGGTCGCGCCGGTGTTGTCTAACAGATGCTCGAACGGGGAGCCGATTGAGAAGAGCGGGATGCTGAGCCCAGAGCCTGGGCAGCGAGATGGGCCATCCGATGTCGTCAAGCTTCTCGATGCTTGAGTGTATCAGGTGGTTGACACTAACTTCGCGTTATGCGAGTCTAGGCCCAGCGCGCCTTGGGGCGCCTCCGGTCCGCGGCAAGGGAGCGTGCTCCCACCCAATTGGTTCTCATTTCTTTACGAACCTTTCATTCCAGCCCTGAACGAAGCGGACACTGGGCAATTGCGGAAGGAAGGTTATGTCCCGAAAACTCAGTTCTGCTACGACTCTCGACAATCTGAGACGAGAGGCCAAGCGCTGGCTGAAAGCGCTCCATGTCCATGATGCGGCGGCGCTCGCGCGGATGCAGCGTGCCTATCCTAATGCTCCTGAGCAGCCTGTCTTGCGCGATGTCCAGCACGCTCTGGCTCGCGAATATGGCGCAACCAGTTGGAAGCACTTGAAGCTGTCTTTCACGCCTGCTGCCGGCAAGTATCGGCGCGCCGCGCAAGCCTTTGCTGATGCCTACGAAGGCGATGAGACCGCGCTCGCGCTATTGAACCAACACTATGAACGTAGCTTTAGCTTCGAGGATCTGCGCGCCGAGATCTGGCGTCGTGTCTATGCATTCCGGGAGCGCTCCTCGCGTGTGCCGAAGAACTACCTGGCGGTGGACGAAGCGCAGATGCTGATTGCGCAGGACGCGGGTTTTGGCAGTTGGGAGACATTGCTTGAGGCTGTAGGGGTGGGCGCGTCCCCGCCGGGAGCGCCGTACATTCTCGACCCCAAAGAGAAGCGAATTGGTCCCAGACGCCGTTTGCGTGCCTCGGAGTGGGACGAACTGATCGCAGTCCTGCAGGAGAATCGCATCCCGGCGGTCGAGGCGAATGGTCTCATGACGGACGCAACACTGGCCCGCATCGCCACACTCGATCACGTTACCGCTTTGAAGCTAGGCGGTTCTCGAGAACTGACGGACGACGGCTTGCTGCAATTGGCCCGGATGCCGCAACTCGAGTTCCTCGATCTGAACGAGTATCCGGGCGGCAAGCTGACCGATCGCGGACTTGCTGTGTTGCGTCATCTTCCGAATCTTCGGCACTTTGAGATGAACTGGCAGTCGGGTATCACCGATGCGGGCATCGCGAATCTGCGATTCTGCGAGCATTTGGAAACGGTAGATCTCATGGGCTCGCCCACTGGCGATGGGGCCATCGAAGCCTTGCAAGGGAAGGCGAAGCTCCGCCACTTCAGCAGCGGCAGGCTCGTGAGCGATACCGGGCTCGCGCTGCTGCATCAGTTCCCGCTCTTGAAACATTGGCAGGAGACTGGTTTCAAGCTCCTGCTCGATGGACCCTTTACCAACGCAGGACTCGCCAGTCTGGCTGGACTCGAGGGCCTTTACGACCTCGATCTCTTCTGGCATGTCACTGGAATTACGACAGATGCTTTTGCGCATCTGTCGGCGCTGCCGAGTCTAGCCGTCCTTGGTTGCGACGGCGAACTTAGCGACGACATCGCCATGCGGCACATTGCTGCGATCCCAGGCCTACGCAAGCTGCGTGCGCAGGAATCAGTCGCCACTGACGATGGCTTTGTTGCCCTGAGCCGCTCGCAGAGTCTTGAAGGCTTCTGGGGCCGTGTTTGTCCGAACTTTGGCAGCCGTGGCTTTCTTGCCTTCTCGCAGATGCCGGCACTGCACTCTCTCGGTGTGGGTTGCCAGAATGTAAGCGACCAGGCGCTCTCCAGCCTGCCGCTATTCCCCTCCTTGCGGGAGTTGACGCCGATCGGGATGAACGACGACGCGTTCCGGTACATTGGCCAATGCGGGCGGCTGACTCGGCTCACCTGCATGTACTGCCGCGACACAAGCGACGCTGCGACGGAGCACATCGCGAAGCTGGCGTTGGCCTATTACTATGCGGGTCTGACGCAGATCACCGATCGCAGTCTCGACATCCTGGGTCGGATGATGTCTTTGGAGCAAATTGAATTCTATGAGTGCAAGGGCATCACCGACGCTGGACTCCTCTTCCTGAGAGGTTTGCCGAAACTGCGCGAAGTCCATCTGCATGGGCTGCCGGGTGTGACGCTCGGCGGTACCCAGGTCTTCTCTGAAACGGTGAAAGTGGATTACTCCACTTGAAGGCTCTACCGGGGCGGGCGCTGCGGATTCTTCGAGAGATTGAGCGGGCAGGTGAATCCACCGAGACTGCCGTCTTCCTTGAGCAAGCGGAAGGTGGTTGAGTTGACACGGTGGTAGGGGGCCCGATTCTTGCCAGGGTCGAGGCTGAGTGTGCCAGTGGCCGCGTCATAGGAATAGCGGCCCTTCTTTCCAGAGGAACTCATATAAGTTGTGCCATCAATGATTCGAAGGCGAGTGGGGAGATGTTCGCATTTTGATCGATGCACTCATAGACGCCGGGCTTGACGGCCGGAGTGGATTCCGCAAGGGACACAAGCGCGAGCAGCAGGGGAGAGAAGTGTCTGATCATGATTGGTAGTCTGGAGCGCGCGGGCAAAACGTGACACCCTGATTCCGGTTATGATTCTGACATTCGTCGTTCGCAAGATCCTCCGTATTCTGACCGCGTTTTTAGCTGGAGGCCTGGTATTCGCCTGTATGGGCGCCATCTATCAGGCCGTCGCCATGCGGATTGACGCTGATCGTTTTCTGCAAAGAGGAAAGTCTTTCGACGCCTCTGGGCTGCGGCTCAATCTTGATTGCAGTGGCCAAGGCGGCCCCGCGGTCATTCTCGAAAGCGGTTTGGGCGGGCCAGCCCTCGACTGGGTTTTGGTGCAACCCGAAGTTGCCAAGTTCACCCGCGTCTGTTCCTATGACCGGGCCGGTTATGGCTGGAGCGATGTTTCTCGCGCGCCTCGCACCAGTTTGCAGATTGCCAAAGAGCTGAAGGCTCTTCTCGATTCTGCCGGTGAAACCGGGCCTTTCCTGATGGTCGGGCATTCTTTTGGTGGGTACAACATTCGCTTGTTTACAGGGAGATATCCCCAGGATGTGGCGGGCCTGGTGCTGGTTGATGCCAGTCATCCCGACGAGGCAAAGCGTATTGACACGATTCTTACACCTGCCCAACGGGCGGCGCAGCAGCGCAGCGAGATCTGGCCGCGGATTGCTGCGCCACTTCAGATTCATCTTGGGCTGGCGCGAATTGCCTTGTCCCTCGGATGGAATCGGTCCCGCTTCCTTTCTAAGCGGCTCCAGCAAGAGTTTCTGTATCTTGAGCAGCGTCCTAATTACCAGCGCGCGATCCAGGCTGAAGATGCTTCCTGGGAAGCCAGTGGTGCGCAAGCCGTTGCCGCGGGTAGTCTTGGAGCCCGGCCGCTGATTGTGCTGACGGCAGGAAGGCCCTATGAACTGGATCCGTTACTCACGCCCGAACAGCGGGTGCAACAAGACCAGATCTGGATCCACGATCTGCAAGTGGAGGAGATGCACCTCTCTAGCCGAGGCCGGCAGATCATCGTCCCAGATAGTGGCCACGATATGCCCCAGGAGCGCCCCGGTGCGATTATTGCCGCAATCCACAGCATGTGGAGCTCTCTCCACTAATCCTTTCTATTCAAATCGCAACGCATCCGTAGGGTTCACTGCCGCAGCCCGATGGGCTGGAATGAATGCTGCGCACATTGCCGTTGCGCAGAGGACCACAATCGCTCCAGCAATGGCCACGGGGTCCGTTGGCTGTACGTCATAGAGCTGCGATTCAATCAGGCGGCCCAGCGCCCAGACACACGGCAGGGCAATGGCAATTCCCGCAAAGATCATGAGCAGTGCATCTCGAAGTACAAGCCAGACAGCCGTTAACCGTGTCGCACCCAACGCCAGCCGGATGCCAATCTCCCGTGTCCGTTGTGTGACGACAAAGGACATCACACCGTAGAGCCCGACGAGCGAGAGCAGAAGCGCCAGCATGCCGAAGCTGCCGGAAAGCGTAGCGAGCATACGCTCTGTGTTCAAGGAGCGGTTGACCTGCTCGTTCAGCGTGCGGAAATAGGTGAGGGGCAATGCCGGATCTGCATCACGAAGGATCGTGCGAATCGATTGCAATGCTGTCTCGGTGCTTCCTTGTACGCGCACATAGAAATTGCCAGCAAAGCCTTCGCCACTGATGATCGGGAAATAAGCTTGCTCCCGCTCCTCGCGCAGACCGCGATAGCTGATATTGGCGACGACGCCGATGATCTCGAGATCGGGCTTTGTGTCTGGTCCCGCGCCCTGACAGATGTGCGCGCCGAGCGGGCTGCGCCCGTCGAAATATCGCTTCACAAAGGCCTCATTGACAATCGCCGTCCGGCGTCCACCCGCATTGACAGGGAGCGAGTCGCGTTCCTCAAAATCCCTTCCGGCGACCAATCGAGTGCCAAGGGTGGCGAAGAAGCCAGGGCTGATTGCATTCAGATGGACCTCGCGATCCGTGATCATTCTTTGATTGGTCTGAATGGTCATGGGGTTATTCCAACTCCCACCGGACAGCAACTGAAAGCGGGCGATGGCTGAGGTCTGTACGTTTCTCGAAGTACGAAGCTCGTCCTGGATCCGGCGCATCAGCCGGTTGGCTTCTGCCGGGGTGTAGCCGTTGCGAAGCGGATCGATGCCGAACGAAATCAGACTGGAGGTATCAAAGCCTGGCCCCTTTGCCATCAAGCCGGTCAGCGTACGAACAAACAAGGCGGCTCCGATGACAAGGATCAGCGTAAACGCGATCTGTGCCGTGACAAGGATCCTTCGAAGCCGGATGCCGCCAGAGACTGTGCCCACCCGCTCTCGCAGCGAAGAGATCAGTGAACTACGGCCCGCCTGCAGTGCCGGTGCAAAGCCAGCCAGAAAACCTGTGGTTACGCTGATGGCGAACGCAAAAAGCAGCAGTCGTGTGTCGATGACCGCTTGCAGCGAGTTTGCCGCGATGTCGCGAGGTAGAAATGCAATGAGTGTCCTCACCGCAAGAGGAGCCAGCAGGACCCCGAGCAATCCACCCGCAAGTGCAAGAAGAAGGCTGTCGGCAAGGAGCTGCCGCCCGATTCGTCCGCGGGAAGCTCCCAGCGCCAATCGCGTATGGATCTCCCGGTGGCGAACCGATCCGCGTGCCAGGAAAAGACCGGCAACGTTCAGGCAAGCGAGACCGAGCAGCACAATGGTTGCGGCCAGCAGGACCCAGAGCGGCTGCGAGAGCCTGCGCCGCAGGCTGGAATGACCCTGTGGCGCGGGTGTGAGGGCAAGTGTTGAGCCCAGAAAGCGCTGCCGCCGCTCGGCTGTAATGCTGGGGAAGCCTGCGCGGTGCAGATCGTCGTTGAGCATTGCCTGGAACCAGGGCTGTAGTCCTGCCCGTGCTTGTGGGAGTGTCATATCCGGCTTCAGCCGTCCCAGCACTTGCATCCAACTAGTGCGGCGATCGAGTAAGTCATGAAAACTAGGAAGCATTTGCTCTGACATTGCGGCGGGAATCCAGAGTGCTGGAACTTCGCCCACATCGATGCCATGGAACCCGGGAGTGGCCACGCCAACAATTGTCATCGGGTGCTGATTAACCATCACCTTCTTGCCCACTGCATCCGGATCGCCAGCGAGTTGTGTTGTCCAGTAGTCATAAGAAAGCACCACGACAGGACTGGCGCCAGGTGCTTGGTCATCTGTAACGGTCAAGACTCTACCCAGTGCCGGCCTGACTCCAAGCACAGGGAAATAAGTGCCCGAAACGATCTCCGCCGCAGTGGGCTTGTTCTCTCCGCTGGTGGAAAGGTTGACGGTGATGGCAGCACGGCACAGTACACCTTCAAAGAATCGCTCTTGCTGTTGCAGGTCGCGGCAGATCGGATAGGACATCAGGTTATAACTGCCGAAGGCGTTGCCTACCTGATCGCCCTTCCAGTCGATGAGGACGAGACGTTCCGGGCTGCGTACTGGAAGCGTGTGCAGGAGGATCTGATCCACCAGCGAGTAGATGGCGGTTGTCGCGCCAATGCCGAGTGCTAGCGAAAGTACTGCCGTCGCCGTAAACGATGGATTGCGGCGAAAGGACCGGGCAGAGAAGCGCAGGTCATAGGTGAGGTCTCTTAGCCATCGCGTCAGCCAAACATCACGCACTTCTTCCTGGATTTGGGTGATGCCACCGAGTTCGAGTGTGGCCTGTTTGCGGGCTTCCGCTTCAGACAAACCGGACAGGATCAGATCGCTGACGCGGCTGTCGAGGTGGTATTGCAACTCCCGGGCGAAGTCCTGTTCCAGATTGCGCAGCCGGAACCAGTTTCGGATTTGCTTCATGACCAACTCCCCTCATCGAAGATGAGTTGGACGGCTCCCGTCAGCCGGGCCCAGCTCTCTTTCTCAGCGGCGAGCTGTTTTCGTCCGGCAGCGGTTAAAGAATAAAATTTCGCCTCCCGTCCTGTTTCCGATTGCTTCCACTCCGCCTGGAGCCATTCCTTCTGTTCGAGCCGATGGAGCGCAGGATAGAGGGAGCCCTGGTTGAGTTGGATAACGGATTTCGAAATTTGTTCGAGCCGTTGGGAAATGCCGTAGCCGTGTGCAGGCTCCAGCGACAGAATCTGGAGAATCAACATGTCCTGCGTGCCTTGGGGGATTGGGAATCGAGAAGAAGCCATCTATACCTCAACCTTCTACCATTGAGCATAGCGCTGAATAGGTCGAAGGATGAGGCGTGTGTGCTCTGCCGCCTTTCTGCATCGGGTTCTGTTACAAAAATGCTGTTTCCAGGACATTTTCTGACCTTCTAAGTAGTTAGAAGCAATGGGGTTAAGTGCTCGGTAGGTTCGTTCTTTCGTTTTCGCTGTTTGTACGCTATTTCGGCCTTATTACGGCGGATCGACTGGATGTGAGACAGGGGAGTTGGAAGGCCTGGGCGAAGCGGAGTTCGAACTGTTTCTGGTGGGCAAGTCCGGCTTCTGGGTGTCGAGTCTTTCGATGGAACGGACATTGAGATCAGGGATCGATTCTGAGTCGGCGCCGTGGCGGAGCGCGTTGCAGGAGGAGTGGAACATTCTTGCGCTGCCCCTGCGGCCATTACCTTTTGCAGCCCCTCGCATGGCAGATCTTGATCTGGGCTTCGGCTAGCATGGCGAAAACCTTGGGTGCAATTGAAAAAGCCCGGGATCTGGAGTCTCGGGCTTGCTGAAGGACGCTACTATGCCTTCGGAAATATGGTAGCAGGAGCTTTGGGATGGGAGGCGTAAATGCTGGTCTAAGGAATTGATCAGGAAGGAGAAATGATTTTGAAAGATGCGATGGCTGTTTGCTGATGGCTTGGGCTGCAATGGGGCTAAACCTGGAAGAGGACTGATTCATGACGCCGTAAGGGGGGACAAAGGGTTTATATCAACTCCGTTCTCCGAGCTGAAAGAGTTGGAAGATGTTTAAGCGCGAACAACGGTTTTGAGTCACAGTTGGCGCAGAAGCTTCGGACCCGTGGCGAAGATCATCGCGCTGGGTGTATGTAGGATGAATGTCGCGCATCCAAGCGCGATTGACCGAGATGTATGGGGTTGAGGTGAGTCCCAGTCTCATTTCAGAAGGTGCCGATACTGTCTGAAGGCTGGCGGACGCTGACCGATAAAAGCCAATTTCGGCATGAGATTGGCATCCGCCGCGACATTCGGAACGGCAATCTTGGGGGACAAGCGGCAGATCTGACGCTCGATGAGCAGCGCGGGGTCCTTTATGCCGCGAACTTCACCGCAAACCGGATTGAAGTGATCTCTCTGGTCACGGGCAGTATCCAAACTTCGATGAATGTGCGCCGCAACCAGGATCGATCTCGATCTCACCAGATCACCGTTGGCTCCTGGCTGCCCATTTCGGGAATTTCGCAACTCCGAATCAGCCTCGCAATGCTCTGACTCTCATCAACCTCGACAATAATGGCTTCCGGGATATCTCGATCCGATGTTGTATCTGGTGCGCTTTGAGGCGGGTGGATGAGGAAGGCTAGAAGAATGTGCCTGGGCTTGTGGCATGTGCCAAGGAAGGGATTCAGCTCTGGTTGGCGGGTTGCGCGGCTTTCTGCAAGCGCAGGTGTAGATCTACATTGGTGTTGAAAGCTGTCCCACTGGTACTCGATGAATTGTGCGTCGAATAGCCGAATCACCAGATTGTGGCGGAATCGAGTAATTCCACTCTTCCATTTTTGCAGACGAGTTTCGCAAGGACACTAAGAATCCCTTCCCGAATGGGAAGCTGTTTTCAGGATCCTGTATCTGGCACTGTGTAACGCCTCTCGGAAATGGCCCCCATGCAAGGTTCGGAGGAGGAGCACGTCAATTTGAGCTGGCATTTCCTGGATGGAGGGGGCTGCCGGGGCCGTTTCGGGCACACGCGGGATGGGGGCCTCGCCTTATGGGATGTGTAGATATTCGTGCCTACTTTCAGAAACTCATCATGCCGTAGAGAGAAAGTTCCTCCGCTGCCCTCAATAAGTTTAATCTTTAATGATCCAATCAATAATTAGTTATTGACGGATATCATTAGTTTGAATTAAGCTGACGATTCAACCTTGACTGAGCGATATCACTCCAGACCGAGCTGAGAGTGTTACGGTGGCTGGGTAATGGGAGGGTTTTGCGTGCAGACGCTTTTGCGCCAATGGGTCGACGTGTATCTAGATCATGCGACATATCGAAAAATACTGTACATGCTGAGTCTGTGCAGCCTGCTCGCATCAGATCGCGCTTGGGCTCAGACCAAGGAATACATTCGCCTGAATGGCCGGGTGATCGCGATTGAGAACGCGGCCATCGATCTGGCTACTCAAGAATTAGCCCAGCCCAATGATTTGCCGGTGAGCGTTAATATCTCTACGGCGTTTACTGCAATCATACGGATGCGTAATACGGGCGGTACGACCTGGACTCCCACGAGCTACAAGCTGCAGGCGCAGGGAACAACGGCAGCTGATTTTGGCATCGGTGGAGAAGTGAGTTGGTCTTCCGGTCAATCCAGTATTGCTCCGAACGAAATTGCTGTCTTTACGATCGCTGGCACCGCTCGAAACACCATTTGCTCCGGCTGTTCTTTCCAGTGGAAAATGGCGAAGAGTGGCATCGCCTTTGGTGCTTTGACCACCGGCACCATCAATATCCTGGGCCCCGTTGGCTTGACCGTTTCGCCATCCGGAACGGTCACCCTCAACAATGGGCAGTCGAACAGTTTTACAGCCACCATCACAAACAGCTCCAATACAAGCTTGACGTGGGCCAATCCTGCGCAGGGCGCTTTCCAGTCTCCAACGACTCAGAGCGGCGCTGCAAATGTATACACCGCACCATCGGCTGTGAGCGCAAACGCGACGGTTTCTGGAAATGTATGCAGCGCCGCTTCGCCGACTTCCTGTATACCGGTGGCCATACAACTGAACAAGATCAGTCTCTCCATGGCTGGCGCCTCAACACCGATGAACTTTGGCTCCCCGACATCACGAGGGTTCACTGCGACACTCAGTGGACTGACTCCAACAGCCAATCGGGGTGTACGGTTCACAATTACGAGTACGCTTAGTTCGTACGTTGGGCGCTTCACGAATAATAACGATATAAGCTTTGACACTGTTGTTGACGGAGGCACGGGGGCAACGGGCACGACTCCTACGGTTTTCTATCTTGCCCCAACGTGCTTGACTGGAACATGCCCGAGTCCGATAATTACGATCCAGGCAAAAAGCTTACAAGATGGGACTCAGCTTGACCTCAAACAATTTAGCATCGCGCAAGCTCCTCAAGAAATTTCCTCCGCCAGTTTCAGTCCTTCCAGTGGCAATAGCACGACTTTAGCCGTTACGGTCAAAGATCCCGAAGATCAGGCGCGAATCTCGTACGCGATGTTTACCCTGAGCCCGAGTTCCACTGCCAGTCAGTATCCGGCTGGGCAGACTTGCCGGTTTCGAGTCTATCGGACTGCAGGAACCTATCACTTTCAGTTAGATGACTGGTCTGGAACGGGAAATTTTGGAGCCGACTACACGCTAGGAACCAGTGGTGTGGTTTCCAATGGAGCATGCAGTATCGATTTGTCGCAAAGTAGCGGCAGTCCTGCGAGCCCCACTACTACTTGGAATCTGAGTTTGAAGCTCAGTAATCTAGCGATGAGCGGTCCGCGATATCTGTGGGGTCTGACAAGTGCTACCGGTGGGAGTGTCCCCTATTCGAGCGCAAATATTGGAGCGACTTGGAGTGTGCCAGTGGCGCCAACGTTTACGATCACGAACAGCCAGAATGTTTCGCTCCCGCAGTTGTATCAAGGGATGACGCTCACACTTAAGATGCAAGTGGCAAATATGTGTGGAACTTGCGTAGCGAAATTCAAACTTGTCCAGGCGCTGGATGGCAATCTGACTCACGCGAATCCAGTATCGTCGGGGTATCAGGCGGAAGCTGTCTATTCTGCCGGGAATAGTGGCCAGGACAGAGATATCTATGTTCGGACGATTGTATACAACAATGCCACGGCCTGGACAAATGAAGACCCCAATCAGATTTACTGGGAAAATAGCAATCTCTATACCATTCGTGTGTTGAGTTCCACTAGTGGCGTTCCCTCGCTGACCTTCTATAATCCAATCTCCGGCACGAGCAACAATCCGAATCCGATTGAATCAACGGTAACGGCAAATGGAACGGCAACTACAGCGCTCACGTATGGGGCCAAGGACGGTCCATATCCGGCAACCACTTGCGACTACGGTAGTACCTGTATGCCGATCAAGTACCTCTATCTGAATATCAATAAGTCCAAGACTGATAGCGGCCTTGCCCAGGATCGAGCCTCGGGTTGCCGGCTCCGCATGGAAATCTATTCGGGATCGTCACCACAGGGTTACTATTTCTTCCTCATGGATGACGCCGGCCAGTATGAGAGTGGCTTCATGTGGATTCCTTTCTATGGAGGCGGCAGTAGCTTATACAACAGCCAATGTCTTGTAGAGATGAATACCACAATCGGTGGCTACGCCAAAGCGGCACCCAGCGACAATACGATTGTTGGAGTTAACTTGCGCTTCACCTTCAAGAGTCCCTTCGCGGGCACTCGCCACGTATTCATGATGGGACAGCGCATCAATGGCGACTGGAGCGGTTGGCAGTACCGTGGCAAGTTGACGATGCAATAGATCTGAGAGAGATAGTGAGATGATTCGAACCCAACATAGAATTTTAGTTTTCTTTTTTACTCTGCTGTCTTCACTGGTTGCACAGGAGACAGGATCCCTTTCTGGCCGCGTGATCGATGAGCGTGGCGCTGCGTATCAGCGGGGGCGCGAGTCCTGGCGGTATTGCTTGCGGACCAACCAGAACGTTACCAGCCCTTTGCCACAAACGTGATTACAAGTTCCGATGGCAGCTATCGATTCGCTGGACTTCCGTTCGGACGCTATGAGCTATGTGTTCAAGCTCTCGAAGGAGACTATGTCGATATGTGCCGCTGGGGGCAGGCAGCGGCCAATCCGATAATCGGAACCGCGAAAGTGGTAACTGTGGATGTCAAGCTGGCTCCAGCAAAGGTAGTGCTGGTTGAGGTTGATGATGCTGAAGGACTGCTCGGTCGACACGAAGACAAAAGCCCCGGCGGGTTTCTGTCAATCGGAGCCTTCACGCCCCAGCGTGAGGTGGTTGACGCTCAGGTCTCGCAAGACAATAAGCTAAAGCGGGTTTATCGACTTTTGGTGCCAGCGAACACAAAGTTTCAGATCCGTACGAACAGTCCACTTTTTGACGTTGTGAGCACAAACGAAATGCTGCAGCCACTGCGTGTGACGCAGGACCAAGACCAGATTCTGACTGAATCCGATGGGCCGAAAACCATTCAGGTCCGGATCCAGGGGTTGAAGAAGCTGGAATTGGCGAAGTAAGCGCGAAGTGTTTGGTAAGGCCGGAGAATCTGAAATGAAGCATCACTGGATTTCAACATTGAGTATCGTGGCTCTATTCCTGGGGGCGGTGCCGATTCCCGCACAGGAGGCACCCACGGTAGCCAAGCTGCAGCGGGGCGAGCAACTCGGCCACCTCTTCTTCACTGTGCGAGCGAACTATATCGCTCCGGAAGCGGTGACGATTGAAGAAGGTTGGTATCAAGTGCATATTTACAATCCAAACCGCGTTCTCTCCAAGGCCAAAATTGCACTTCGGGACGCATCGGAGAAGATCTTGGCGGTGGCAGAGACCAAAGCATCGGCTCCCCAGGATACGATGTTCTACCGGTTCAACCCAGGTCAGACCATTCTGAAGATCGACGATAAAAAGTCATGGTCGATCACGATCAACGTAGCAGCGAAGAAACAATAGACGGATGCCACTCAGAATGTTTCAAAAGATATTTGTTATTGCCACCTTGGCTATCGGCGCGATGGCGCAGACTGTGAAGACAGGAATCACCGATGGGGCGACTCCTCCTGCCATCCAGCCCGGCGCACCCATTGGCGCCGTCGCGCCCTCTCAACTTGAGAGGATCAATCTTTACAACGGACATCTCTCCGTGGTCGTTCCCATTCTGAGCATTGGCGGACGTGGAGAAGCTGGCTACACGATATCTGTACGGGTGAGCACGCAGCCGTGGACGGCGCAGATGTCAAGTACCGCAGTTTATGACAACAGCGGTACGCCGACCCAAGTGACTGGATTTAACCATAACGGAAGCTACTCCAACGCCGAACTCAGGCCTTACCAATCCAACTATTCGCCAGGCATCGTTTATCGGAAGCGTGCTGCCCGCACCCCGTATCTCTGTGCAAATGCCGGCGCTCATCGATACGATAAGACGCTGAGTCACATTGTGTTTGAGGAGCCGGATGGGACGCAGCACGAGTTGTATGACGGAACTGTCGTTCAAACCGGGGCTGGTTGCAATCCGTCAGCTACGATTGTCACGCGGGGACCTCGCTTTCAAGCTACGGACGGTTCCGGGATCACTTATACCGCAGATGCCACTTTCACTGATAGCCCAAATCCACTAGACCCGCATGAAAACGCCACGTCAGGTGTACTCCTGTTTCCGAATGGAACCCGCTACACGGTGGTTGACGGCAAAATTACTGAGATCAAGGATCGAAATGGAAATCGGACCAAGATCGAGTACTTCAGCAATGGATTGGATGTTCACGATTCACAAGACCGTATCACTACGGTGAGAACGGACGTGTATGAATCATCGGAATACGTGGATCTGATCCGCTACAAGGGGCGAATGGCATTGACCACGAGATTCGCGTGAAGCGCCTACGAAACCAGAGCTTGTCCGGCTACCTGAGAACTGGTCTCCCGTATTTCAGTAATCTGTTTCCAGAGATCACTGCCGGGGGGCTCGCGCAGTTTGACCAACTACCGCTGGAAATTGTCTTGCAGGACAGTCGACGCTACCAGTTTCGCTATAACTCCTACAGCGAGTTGGCGCGAATGATTCTGCCATCGGGAGCCGCTGTTGAATATGACCACGATGCCGGGGTGGCAAATCCATTAGGTATTTCACAGGTCTATGCAAGTGGCCAGATTCTGTCAGAACCGGGATTTACAGCGGACACGAGCGGCGTCTCGCCGTGGACCCCAGGGATTTATCGCCGATTGGTGGAGCGGCGGACCTATCCCAGCGGACCGGACACTGCTTATGAAGGACGGACTGTCTATTCCCGGCGTGAGAGCGCTGTCTCCAGCAACAGTGCCGGACAGATCACCTTCAAGGTACTTCCTTATGTCGAGACGCTTGAGAGCGGTGAGGGAATCTCATCCCCAATCTCCACGCGGCATTATTTCTATGATGGGTCTTCGCGTCTCAGCTCTCCGCCGATTCCAATTTCACCGGCGCGTTCGGTAATCCCCATTCCAGGTTCCTTGGTACAATTCCTTCCCGATCGGGATGCTTTTCTGGGCAGGGAGTTCAGTACGGTCGTGCCGAAGCTTTTGAAGTCGGAAACCGCTTATGTGCAAGGAGCTGATCTTGCATTACGGCCCTGCCAGGAGCGTACGACCCGGATGCACGCCAGCCTTGCCTCCGTCACCTCGGGCCGTCAGTTCGTCTACGACGCGTTTGGCAATCAGACGGAAAGCTACGAGTACGATTTTGGAGCCGCTCCCGCATTTGGGGCTACGGTGACCCGCACGGAGGCGGACGGCACTGGGCCGGAGTACACGGTGCCGGTCAGTTGCGCCGCCATCGGGTCCGGCTATGTCAGAAAGAAACTTGTGAGTTTTGTGAGTACGAGCGGCTACATAGACGATTCGGTGCATCTCATGAATTTGCCTGCATCGAGCCAAGTGTTTGATGGCAGTAACAGCCTGGCATCCTCGACCACAATCTCTTACGATGGAGGAAGTCTCCAGGCTGCCGAAGCCATTGTGAGTGTGGGGCACGATAGCACTGGATATGGAACCAGTATGGTCGCCCGCGGGAATCCAACCACCACGACCACCTCCGTGAGTGGAAGCGCGTCGTTGGGTAGTAGTGTCAGCTACGACATTCTTGGAAATGTTCGGAGCAGCACGGATGCAAACGGAAACACGACCACGATCTCGTATGTGGACAACTGCACTTCCACGCCATCCACTACGGCACAACTTGCCTACCCTACCACCACCACACTGCCGGCCGTGAGTGGATTATCCGCGATGACCACGACGGCCAGTTATGACTGTTGGATTGGAAAGCCCCGAAGTTTCACTGATGTGAATGGAGTGGTCACCAACTTCGTTTACGAGACGGATGTTCTAAAGTTTGACCGTCCTCTCGAGGTGACGCGCGCTGTTGGCGTTAGCGGTGTGGAATCGAGGACGAATTATGTCTACACGGATACAGCTCTCAATCTGAGGGTCTTGAAGAAGTCTGCTTTCCGCGCACAGAACGATGATGTGCTGCAAAGTGAGACGCGCTTTGATGGTTTCGGACGTGCGACGCTCGAAACGACCGGGCCGAACTTCATTTCGAAGGTCTATGACGGCCGTAGCCGGGTGTGGAAAGTCTCCAACCCCACCACTGCGGCACCCTATCTCTACACCGTGAACAGTTATGACGATCTCGACCGCGTAGTTCAGGTCACCCGGCCCGATGCGCTCTCGGTGACGACGGCGTTTGAACCGGATGGAGCCACGGTTACTGACGAAGCCTCGGTGGCCCGGAAGACGAAGACGGATGGGCTGGGGCGCCTGGTTGCTGTTGTGGAAAGGCCGGGTTCCTCGTCGATCACCACTCGATACGCGTACAACGTGCTTGATTCACTGGTGACGGTCTGTCCCGAGGGCGGTGCACTTGCCGGAACTGCTTGTACCGGCAGCAACCAGCGACGTTTTTTTAGCTATGACAGGATTGGCCGCTTGTTAACGGCAGACAACCCGGAAAGCGGCGTGGTCACGTATGTATACGATGAGACGGCTTCCACAAATGGCAAGGGAAATCTGACGAGCAAAAGCCAGAGTCGCGGTATTGCCTCGACAGTGACGGCGACAACGAGATTCCACTATGATGCCTGGAATCGCATTCAGTCGAAGGCTTATACGGGGACGCCAAATGGTGTGAGCACGCCTTCGGTCACCTACAGCTATGACGTACATAATCCGTCCCTAGGACTTACAAGTTATCCCAAGGGCCGATTGACACGGGTGGAGGTGGCTGGCGGAACGGTGACAGCAACCGACAGCTTTGATGCGATGGGCCGGCCAACGCGATCGCGCCAGATCACAGACGGGACGACCTATCGCTTCGGCACCGATACCTTGCCTGGCTACGAGTACCTGCGGAACGGTTCGCTGTGGAAGGAACGTTACCCGAGTGAGCGGGAAGTGATGTACACCTATGACGACATCGCCCAGGTGACGGCAGTCACGGGATCGAAGTCTAGCCAGGCGACGCAGTATGTGAAGAGCGCGAGTTACACAGCGCATGGAGCACTGGATACGTTGCGGTTGAATGGCGATAATCTGCGGGAGCGCTATCAATATGACCCGAATCGTTTACAGTTGACCAGCCTGACGGTGGCGCAATGCCCGGATGCGGGGTGTTCGGTGCCAGCGGAGAAGCTGTATCTTGGGTATGGATACGGGAACACGAATAACGGGAATCCAAAGGAGCAGACGATTCGTGGGCCGGGTGGGCTGAATGTGAAGCAGGTTTATACTTATGATGAGTTGAATCGTCTGAGCAGTTTTAGTGAGGGCCCGACTGCTGGAGGAACCGGCATTGCGGAAAGCTACTGTTATGACCGCCACGGCAATCGTGCGGTGGTGCTGCGATCGGATCTGAGTCCGATGACGCCGCAGGTGGCGGCTTGTACGGAAGCGAATGTGCTGAGTCTGTTTCCTGGGAACCGGATTGCGGGCAGCAGCTATGACGCGGGAGGGCAACTGTCTTATGACGGGCGGAGCAATCTGCTGTTTGATCACGAAGAGCGCCTGATGACGAGTACGCCGAGCGTTGGTGCGGCGACGGTCTATGCTTACGACGGCGATGGGAAGCGGGTGACGAAGAAGACGGGCACCGCTGCTGCGACGATCTTTGTTTACGATGTGATGGGGCAGTTGGTGGCGGAGTATGGCGGGGTGCAGGAGACTGGGGGGACGCAGTATTTGCATACCGACCATCTGGGAAGCACCCGGCTGATCACGGACGGGACGAATGCGACGCGGCGATTTGATTACTTTCCGTTTGGAGGGGAGTTGACGGGTGGGGATTCGACTTACCGGAGTGCTTCGACGCTGACGGCGAGTGGGGTTACGCCGGCGCAGCGGTTTACCGGCAAAGAACGGGATGCCGAGACGGGGCTGGATTATTTTGGGGCGAGGTATCTGTCGGCGGCACAGGGGCGGTTTACTTCTTCCGATCCGTTTGGAGTCAATATATTGAAATTGGTCAATCCACAAAGATGGAATATGTATTCCTATACGCCAGGCAATCCACTCGTTTATGTTGATCCTGATGGGCGCGATGCGATCGCTGTTAAAGTCGGAAAAGGCGCGATGGGACTAGGGCACTCAGGCGTGATCTCGGTCACAAAGGCAGGGAAAGCAACATATGGTGATTTTGCACCGCTCCACGCGGGTCGGCCAGCAGATAAGGGAAAGTATACCATCCAGCCGTTAAAAACAGTAATTTCGGTCGATCAGCGTGGAATTCCATCGAAAGAGTCACTTGCGTCGCTAACATCTGAGTTAGCTGGAGTTCTATCCGAACCTGAGAGTTCACTCGCGTTGGCTTACTACAAGACGTCCGAATCTGAAACTGCGTCTCTTGAGGCTTATTTGGCTGATGCGGCCAGTCAACAGCATCTAGGAGGCGCACCTCGCTACTGGGTTGGGTTTCGCGACTGCATCAACTTTACTCATTGCGCGCTGCAGTCCGCGAAGATTCCATCTCAGTCGAAATCCGCTGAGATACCAAATATTACGTTTATATGGTTTAGTTTTATGTCGCACGTTAGTTATAGTGGATCCGATAAGAAGCTAGATATTCGCAATGAAACGAAATTTGAGCCATGTCAGGCTGGGGACACTCGGCCCGGGTGCATTTAAATGGGCAATAAACTATCCGGGTCTATGGCTAAGGTCGCGGTAATTAGTTTGCTGGAGACGGCATGTCATAAGCAGCCCATGCCTCCTCTGAACGTAAATGCTGCGGCTACATTTATCTCTGGATCAAAGGCCGGTTGGTGGCAGTATTGTGAAAGCAAGGGTGAGAGGACATATCCACATTGCATTATTTGGAACCTGCGAGGTGCTGTTCTCTATGACGAAAGATTCTTTCCATATGATCAACGGGGATATGTTTCAGCGACGGAACTTAGAATTGATTCCTCGAACCCATCTGGTGGGCCGAGCGAGATCGCATTGTCTAACGGCCGTATACTTCTCCCGGAGTCGCGGTTCAGTGAACTGAAACAATTCTTAGACGTAGTGAGGTCTCCAAAGAGTCGATGAGCGTTCACTGAGAGGGACGGCTCAGAAATGAATAAGGCGAGTCACGTCCTGCTATTACTATTAGGTCTGATTCTATTTGGCAGTTGTTCAGGAGACACTAGTCTCCTGAGTCATTGATTTCTAGCAGAAGTGTTCGGTTGATGGGCGGCAAGGGTGGTTGAAGCAAAGCGGGCGATGGACTCAAGAATTTGAGAGGCAGATTTGGTCCAGAGGAATGGTTTGGGTTGCTCGTTGTGCACGGCAATGAACTTCCGAATAGCGTCCTCTAGTTCCGAGACGCTTCGATGAGAGCCACGCTTGATTTGCCGTTGTGTCAACAACGCAAACCAGCGTTCGACTTGGTTCAACCAAGAGGCATGTGTGGGAGTAAAGTGCAGATGATACCGGGGCCTCTTTTGGAGCCACTGTCGAACCTTGGCGGTCTTGTGCGTTCCGTAGTTATCCAGCACCAGATGGACATCCAGGTCGGCAGGGGCGGCCGCATCGATTTTTTTCAAGAAATCGAGGAACTCTACAGAGCGATGACGGCGATAGCATTTGCCCAATACCCGGCCGGTGGCGATATCCAGAGCCGCAAACAGACTGGTCACTCCATGTCGTTGATAGTCGTGCGTGCGGCGCTCAAGTTGACCGCTTCGTAGCGGCAACACGGGTTGGTTCCGGCTTAGCGCCTGGATCTGACTTTTCTCATCCACGCACAGCACCAACGCATGATGCGGGGGCGACAGATAGAGCCCAATAATGTCCCGCACTTTGTCAACCAGCAACGGATCGTTCGACAACTGGAAGGTTTCGCTTCGATGTGGCTTCAGACCAAAGGCACGCCAGATGCGGCTGATGGTGGATTGACTCAGTCCTGTTCTCGTCGCCAGCATTCGGCTGGACCAATGGGTTGCTCCCTTGGGGGCCTTCTCCAGTGTGAGCCGGACGACCTGCTCAATCTTGTCGTCGCCGATTTCTCGTGGCGCCCCGGGCCGAGGCTCATCTCCCAAAGTTGAGATCCCGCCCACAATGAAACGATTACGCCAGAATCCAACAGTAAACCCAGTTGTCCTCAGCTTCGCCGCAACTGCGGCGTTACTCAATCCGCCGTCGCATTCCAGGATGATTCGTGCCCGAAACGCTGTTGCTCGGGATTTTCTTGGCTGCCGCACCAACCGTTCCAACTCTTCCCGTTGCTGCTCGGTTACCACCAACTCCTGCTTCTTGGGTCGTCCTCGCTTCGCTTCCATGCTTCAACCATAGAACAAGCGGTTATATTATGCCAGCCACTTAGGACTCAGGAGACTAGAAGCGGTCTCATAAACCACAAGCGGGCGGAATATGAGAATCTGGAAGAGCTCTGGTGAATTGCGCGGAAGTGTATGCGCGGACGATGGGATTTAAAAGACGACCAATGGGAAGTTGTGGAGCCGGTGCTGCGCCCGCAGCGTCGGGCGGATAACCGTGGCAGGCCGTGGCACGATACTCGATGCGTGTTGAACGGGGTGATGTGGGTTTTAGGGAGTGGGGCGCAGTGGCGTGAACTGCCGGAAAGATATCCGCCGTACCAGACCTGTCACCGACGTTTTCAACAGTGGGTGCGAAGCGGAAAGCTGGAAGAGACGCTGAGAGTGTTGGCCCACTACTTACATGAGCGAGGTCAGTTGAATCTGGAAGAAGCGTTCGTCGATGCCACATTCGCGAGCGCAAAAAAGGGGGCCTCGCCGTTGGTCCCACCCGCCGCGGCAAGGGCACGAAGATCATCGCTATCGCCGCTGGTAACAGTCTTCCTCTCGCCGTTGCTGTCGACAGCGCTTCGCCAGCCGAGTGCCAGCTTGTGGAAGACGTTTTGGCCGGAAGCTTCCTCAACGACCTGCCCAAGCGGCTCATCGGAGACAAAGCCTACGACTCGGACAAGCTCGACGAAAAACTTGCCGAAGAGTACGGCATCGAAATGATCGCGCCGAATCGGCGCAACCGGGGCAAGACTCAGGATGGTCGTCCGCTGCGCCGTTACCGTAGGCGCTGGCGCGTCGAACGACTATTTGCGTGGCTTCATCACTTTCGACGCTTGGTCAATCGTTGGGAATATCACGTCGAAAACTTCCTCGGCTTCGTTCGCCTCGGTTGCTTACAACTCTTACTCAGACGTTTATGAGACCGCTTCTAGGCAGCCAAAGTGTTTTGTATTCTCATCAAACTTCGTGGGCTGGGTGACGGTAGAGTACCATGTCAAAGGCGCTGAATCGTTACCCGTCCGTGATGGCTGTCTCTGGCTGGACTTTCGCCAGAGGAACAAGATTCAGACCAAGAGCGAGATCGAGCAGGGCTGGGCCACGGATCGATACCTCGAGGGTGATGGGGATCAGCTTAGGCAGTTGGGTTCCAAGGTAGAGGGCCGATCGGTGCAGGAACATCTGTATCAATTTACCGGATTGTATGGTATTCCAGACTCCAGCATTGAATATTTGTTTATAGGCACGACGCAGCAACGCCTGGCTACGCCGTCGCCGGTGCGATGATTGCGAGTGTGGGATCTAACGCTCCTCCCTTTGCCTCCTATACGAATGATAGGGCAGCGGCCGATTGGTCTCGAATGGGGTTAGCAATTCGGTTAACGATGGCGACATTTATGCAACACGGTCCCGATCAGGTTCGGCGGAAAGGATTGACGGAAGGCACCTGTGAATCTGAAGCGACAAAGCGGATATCCGAGTTAGTGCGGCACTACTATTCCGTAATACAAGTGCAAAGCACAGCGCGGTCCCTGATCAAAGAAGATGAGGCTAGCAATGTGCGCTGTGAAATGCCGCAGGGTGCCATCATTAAGATCTGTCTATATGAAACGCGTCATACTACGCCTCCTGCTTGCGATCCTGTTGTCATTGGCTCTGAATATGTTTCTCTTCGTTTCAGCACTGCTGCATGGCGAAAGGACATCGCCCATTTCTTGGATCGCTGATTTGCTGACTACGCCGCCTGGAATTGTTGCCGGAAAGTTGTTCATGCCGACTCATTCTCTCTTGGCAATATTCGAAGCGATCCTCTGCTCTTTCATCTTCTACGCTTGCTTGTTTTGGATCGTACTCACAGTAAGTTCCGCCGTTCGAAGAAGCCACGGGTAGATTGGTCCTTGGCAGAATCGGAATCCTTTGCGGGCGCGCTATCAATATGATCCGAATCGTTTGCAGTTGACCAGCCTGATGGTGGCGCAATCCCCGGATGCGGGCTGTTCGTTAGCGGCGGAGAAGCTGTATTTTGGGTATGGATATGGGTGGCTCTGTCTCCGTGAGGCAGGAGGAGCCAGCGTTGGACTGATGGTGGACCACCTCGCCCCGGCTACGACTCGTTTCGATTCTTGGAGCTTCTAAATAAAGAATGCACCGACTCATGGGACGGCGCCACCAACACGTTAACGAGCACGTGTCGTCGCTAGCATGGTGCGAGATGCATACTGATATGAGGATGCAAAAAGACCGAGAACCGGAAGGGAGGCCAGTTCGGCTTTGGGTGTATTGGATATCATCGGCACTCTCTACTCTGATATTTATCCTATTCACTTTTGTGATGGCCATGGTTCCAGGTGTTCCTATTCAGACGAAGTTTGGGATGATCGCAATTGAGGTCGGCTTGCTGGCATCGTCGCTCGTGATAGGTATTTGGGGAGCTAAGACAGGCGAGGTCCCATTCGAGTCTGGGATGATGGGTCGAATTGTCGGTGTCGTCCTGATCTGCGAACTTGCAGTGTGTCTTTGGGCCGCTATCATTGGGTTTAGGACGTTGAATCCTTAGTTTGTCGTTGCGTATAAGGCTGTTTGACGCGCGACCTATCGCTTCGGCACCGATACCTTGCCTGGCTACGAGTACCTGCGAAATGGTTCGCTGTGGAAGGAGCGCTACCCGAGCGCGCGGGAAGTGATGTACAGTTACGACGACCTCGCCCAGGTGACGGCAGTCACGGGATCGAAGTCTAGCCAGACGACGCAATATGTGAAGAGAGCGAGTTATACGCCGCATGGCGCACTGGATACGTTGCGTTTGAACGGCGACAATCTGCGGGAGCGCTATCAATATGACCCGAATCGTTTACAGTTGACCAGCCTGACGGTGGCGCAATGCCCGGATGCGGGGTGTTCGTTGCCCGTGGAGAAGTTGTATCTTGGGTATGGATACGGGAACACGAATAACGGGAATCCAAAGGAGCAGACGATTCGTGGGCCGGGTGGATTGAACGTGAAGCAGGTTTATACTTACGACGAGTTGAACCGACTTAGCAGCTTTAGTGAGGGCCCGACTGCTGGAGGAACCGGCATTGCGGAGAGCTACTGCTATGACCGCCACGGCAATCGTGCGGTGGTGCTTCGGCCGGATCTGAGTCCGATGACGCCGCAGGTGGCGGCTTGTACGGAAGCGAATGTGCTGAGTCTGTTTCCTGGAAACCGGATTGCGGGCAGCAGCTACGATGCGGGAGGGCAACTGGCGAATGACGGGCGGAGCAGTCTGCTGTTTGATCACGAGGAGCGCCTGCGGACGAGTACGCCGAGCGTTGGGGCGGCGACGGTGTACGCTTACGACGGTGATGGGAGGCGGGTGACGAAGAAGACCGGCACTGCTGCTGCAACGATCTTTGTTTACGATGTGATGGGACATCTGGTGGCGGAGTATGGCGGGGTGCAGGAGACTGGTGGGACGCAGTATTTGCATACCGACCATCTGGGAAGCACCCGGCTGATCACGGACGGGACGAATGCTACGCGGCGATTTGATTACTTTCCGTTTGGAGGGGAGTTGACGGGTGGGGATACGACTTACCGGAGTGCTTCTACGCTGACGACGAGTGGGATGACGCCGACACAGCGGTTTACCGGCAAGGAACGGGATGCCGAGACGGGGCTCGATTATTTTGAGGCGAGATACATGTCGGCGGCACAGGGACGGTTTACCAGCGCGGATCCCATTGGGGCTACGGTACTACACCGCATCAATCCGCAGCGTTGGAACATGTACGGATATGCGTTGAACAATCCTCTGTCGTATTTTGACCCAGATGGTCGTGATGCTGTTTCAGTCAAATTCAGCGGTCTAGCTAATGGCTTCGGCCATGCTGGTATCGGATCCGTCCATCGTGACGGAAGGGGTACCTATGCAGACTTTGGGCCAAAGCGCGCAGGGTCGGCACATGACGCAGGTAAGTATAATTTTATCGACTTCAAAACTCAGATCAAGTATGACAAGAGTGGTAAACCAACTAGAGAGTCATTAGCGGCTTTAGCAAACGAATTGGCGGATATCGAACAGCAGCCTAGAGAATCAGTATCCGTGGCGTATATAAAGACATCCGATTCAGAGACTGCCGCATTAGATGCATATATCGCAGCAGCGCGGGAACAAGCTAGTCGAGGAGAAGTACCGTCTTACTGGGTTGGGTCCAGAGATTGTGCTTGGTTTTGTTCGAATGGTTTACGTGCCGCTGGTGTTGGCAGCGGTTCCGCCCCTCTTATGATACCTAATCTTCAATACTGGATGCACTGGCTCTGGTCTCAACGCGCTGCATCGGGGACTAGTGAGCCGAAGAAGAAGGATTCAGAAAGTACGTCGAAGTTCTGCTACATAGAGGAAAGCGGAGCCAAGGTGTGTCCATGATGTACGAAGGCAATTGTTCATTGAAAAATTTTGTCCATCAGCATAGACGGAATTTTCTAATCAGGAACAGTGAGAAACAGATTCAGCGAGTACGGAAACAATATTGCTGTTGTGGCGTGAGTGTACTTCTACTTCTGTGTTTCGTTTGTGGGTGTGCCTCTAAAGTTGTTCGGCCGCAGAATGTGCCTGCCGATGCAGTGTTTGTATTTGGTGCCAAGATTGGCTGGTGGCAGCAATGCATAGCCGCTGATGTTGAGCAACGCGTCCATTGCCGCATTTGGAATGGAGCGGGTCTTGTTTTGTTAGATGAAGACATACTTCCTTATGATGGTGGTCCATTACCGAAAGCTGTTGAATTGCAGATCGACCCTGAATCAACGTTCTCTGGCCCTGATCGGATCATCTTAGTCAATAAGCGATATCTCCTGCCAAAATCTCGGTTTGAGGAACTGAAAAAATTCGTTAACTGGCTGGAGGGTAAATCAGATCGACCTCGGTGAGGGGCAGAGGCATCGATTGAGCCTCTTTGCCACACCTTAGTGCCGGTTTTGACCAACGGCTGCAAACATTCTAGAAGCGGTCTCATAAACCACAAGCGGGCGGAATATGAGAATCTGGAAGAGCTCTGGTGAATTGCGCGGAAGTGTATGCGCGGACGATGGGATTTAAAAGACGACCAATGGGAAGTTGTGGAGCCGGTGCTGCGCCCGCAGCGTCGGGCGGATAACCGTGGCAGGCCGTGGCACGATACTCGATGCGTGTTGAACGGGGTGATGTGGGTTTTAGGGAGTGGGGCGCAGTGGCGTGAACTGCCGGAAAGATATCCGCCGTACCAGACCTGTCACCGACGTTTTCAACAGTGGGTGCGAAGCGGAAAGCTGGAAGAGACGCTGAGAGTGTTGGCCCACTACTTACATGAGCGAGGTCAGTTGAATCTGGAAGAAGCGTTCGTCGATGCCACATTCGCGAGCGCAAAAAAGGGGGCCTCGCCGTTGGTCCCACCCGCCGCGGCAAGGGCACGAAGATCATCGCTATCGCCGCTGGTAACAGTCTTCCTCTCGCCGTTGCTGTCGACAGCGCTTCGCCAGCCGAGTGCCAGCTTGTGGAAGACGTTTTGGCCGGAAGCTTCCTCAACGACCTGCCCAAGCGGCTCATCGGAGACAAAGCCTACGACTCGGACAAGCTCGACGAAAAACTTGCCGAAGAGTACGGCATCGAAATGATCGCGCCGAATCGGCGCAACCGGGGCAAGACTCAGGATGGTCGTCCGCTGCGCCGTTACCGTAGGCGCTGGCGCGTCGAACGACTATTTGCGTGGCTTCATCACTTTCGACGCTTGGTCAATCGTTGGGAATATCACGTCGAAAACTTCCTCGGCTTCGTTCGCCTCGGTTGCTTACAACTCTTACTCAGACGTTTATGAGACCGCTTCTAGAAGGAACGTTACCCGAGTGAGCGAGAAGTGATGTACAGCTATGACGACATCGCCCAGGTGACGACAGTCATGGGATCGAAGTCTAGCCAGACGACGCAATATGTGAAGAGTGCAAGTTATACGCCGTATGGCGCACTGGATACGTTGCGTTTGAACGGCGACAATCTGCGGGAGCGCTATCAATATGACCCGAATCGTTTGCAACTGACCAGCCTGACGGTGGCGCAATGCCCGGATGCGGGGTGTTCGTTGCCAGTGGAGAAGCTGTATTTGGGGCTCTGGCAGTGGTTTACCTCGTCTCCGTCACAGAAAGAGAAGAAGAAAGACCCAATCGGACGAGTACGCCGAGCGTTGGTGCGGCGACGGTCTACGCTTACGACGGCGATGGGAAGCGTGTGACGAAGAAGACGGGTACTGCTGCTGCGACGATCTTTGTTTACGATGTGATGGGGCAGTTGGTGGCGGAGTATGGCGGGGTGCAGGAGACTGGTGGGACGCAGTATTTGCATACCGACCATCTGGGGAGCACCCGGCTGATCACGGACGGGACGAATGCGACGCGACGATTTGATTACTTTCCGTTTGGAGGGGAGTTGACGGGTGGGGATACGACTTACCGGAGTGCTTCGACGCTGACGGCGAGTGGGGTTACGCCGGCGCAGCGATTTACCGGCAAAGAGAGAGATGGGGAGACTGGGCTGGATTACTTCGGGGCGCGTTATATGTCGGCGGCGCAGGGGCGGTTTACGAGTCCTGATCCGATGATAATCATGGATCAAAAATTCGTCGATCCGCAGTAGTGGAACATGTACTCTTATGTGCGTAACAATCCCTTGCGCTTGATTGACCCGACCGGGATGTATGTGTGCAACGGAACAGAGAGTCAATGCAAGGATTTCGAGAAGCAACGGCAGGAGGCGCTAAAGAGCAAGAACTCAGATGTGAGAGCAGGTGCATCCTCCTACGGTGGGGTCGGCAATGATAATGGAGTTGCGGTTCGCTTTGGCGATCCGGGAAAAGGCAAAGCCGGGACAGCTACAGCCTCGCTCGGGATCGATCCCAACGACTCGTCAAAGTTTCGTGCGAACGTGGATGTCGTCATAAAAACTGGTCAGTCGGGGGTGAGCCTCCGGGACACGATTGCCCATGAAGGAACTCATGTCCGGGATGCACAGGCTTTTGCCGCTACAGCGACGATGGACGGCCAGTACGACCTATCAAGGAACCTGACAAGCTGGCAGACCGAAATGAATGCCTACGCCGTGTCAGCGGCGGTTCTATCTGAAGCGGGTAAGACCGCTCAAATGGGTGCATGCGGCGGTGGTCCTTGTACCTTCGGCCCCGGAATGAGCGCCGCCCAGGTTCGGGGGACAACGATGATCCTGCTTGCTAACCCGGCAAACGGCTACAACCGATTCATCGATACTGGGGGTTCGTTCCCGTTCGTGAATCAGTTGGGAATGCGGCAATTCCCGGCAATTACGACTCCCGCACCGCCGAAGCCATAGACGAGGAGAACAATATGTACATCCGACTGCGGAATGCCGCAATGCTGCTGACGATGAATCTGGTCTTGACGGCCACCCTTCTTGCGGAGAGCTTGGACGTTAGGACTATTGTGACAGCAGGCGAGTTGCCGCTGTATCCCCCGACTGCAATTGCGGCCCGGTTGGAAGGCACCGTAGTTCTCGCAGTTCGTGTTGTCAACGGTGTTGTTCAGCAGGCTGAGCCAACGGCCCACGCAAATGCGTTGCTGGCGTCGGCTGCTCGTCGAAACGTTCTCAGTTGGCGATTCGGCCCAGAGGTATCCGGGACAGTCAACGTCCGATTCGTGTACGAGCTTGAAAAGCAGGAAGTCATGCAACCTGAGAATCCAGAGATATTATTGCGTCTTCCAGAGTCAGTCAGAATCGTCGCTAAACCAGTAAGGGCGTTGACGGTTGGCAAGTGATGCAGGGTTGCTTTTACTCGTTCACTTGATCAGAGCGGAGGGCGTCGAACGTCTGATCGACCGCCGATAGCCCCCGAGACCCGCCGCTGGCATTCGAGCTTCACCGCATAGAAGGCGGCTTGGAGGAGATGGATGGGGCCGTGGTTGGCGTCGATGACGAGTTTGCCGTTGGACCAGTCCGAGTTCTCGTGAGCACCGATCAGCAGTTCCAGGGCGAACTGTTCGAGGATGTGATCGTAGGCGGCTTGGAGATCGAGATCGGAAAGAGAGCCGAGAACGGCGCTCGGTTCGGTGATGTCTTGGACGAGGAGTTCGTCGGCGAGGTTGGTGAGCAAAGAGTCCATGTTGGTTCCTGCTGCTATTTACCATTCCAGGTACGCAAAAGAGGAACCATGCGAAGCATGACGTTGCGATGAGCAACGTCGATCCATCGTTTCCTCAAGAACATTCTTGAAGCAGTTCGCTTCGCTCACGGATGCTTCGCATCCAGTTCCTTAGAATCTGTTTTCTTTAGGTCTCATGCGGTTGGTTTAGAGCATCGATGCAGGAACAGAGTCCCACCAAGGAACTCTGCACCGATGCTCGAAGGTGTCATGCGTACTGGCCCTTCACATCGACCGTGATCCTCTGAGGCGGTCACGATTCCCGGCTACATAACGTTGGTGATCTCAGCAACCAGCCGACTATCCCGCTCCCAAGCCACCGCCGCCGCCGAAGAAGAAGCCTGAGGAGGGTACACAGTAAATGCGTAAAGATGCCTTTGTCGGCAAGTGGGTGTCGAGTCAGCCATTTGATTCCGACGACTATTTGGTCGAATACAACATTAGAAAGTCCGGAGCAGCATATAAGGTGACGGCTAAAGACTATCAAGACGGTGAAGCAATGAAAGTCTCCGACCTCAAATTCGACGGGCAGACGTTGGAATTTGTATCGCTTATGCCCTCAACAGGGCGCACTGGGGTTAATCGCTTCAGGGTGAAGGGTCAGGACGAACTGGTTAGCGAGTTCACGTTTACGGTTGTAGAGTCTCTGACAAGAATGCCTGTCAAGGAACTCCCGGCTGTCAAGCCGAAGTCCAAGGCTACCGCTGTGCGACGAAAAAAGTCGTGACGCTCAAGCGATGGCATGCTTCAATAGCTCACACGCCGCTGGCATTCGAGCTTGACGGCGTAGAAGGCGGCTTGCAGGAGATGGATGTTGGCTTGGCTGCCAGCGATGACGAGCTTGCCGTCATGCCACTCGGAATTTTCGTGAGCGCCGATCACAAGCTCCAGGGCGAACTGTTCGAGGACGTGATCGTAGGCGGCTTGGAGATCGTGATCGGAAAGAGAGCCGAGAACGGCGCTTGGTTCGGTGATGTCTTGGACGAGGAGTTCGTCAGCGAGGCTGGTGAGCAAAGAGTCCATGATGGTTCCTGCTGCTATTTACCATTCCAGGTACGCAATAAAGATCGTTCAACAGGAACCATGCGAAGCATGACGTTGCCCAAGCGACGTCGATCTATCGTTCTTCAAGAATAGCCTTGGAGAAGTCGTTCGCAGTCTCTATAGTGTTATGCGGTTGGTTTAGAGCATCGATGCAGGAACAGAGTCCCACCAGGGAACTCTGCACCGATGCTCGAAGGTGTCTGTCATGCGTACTGGCCCTTCACATCGACAGTGATCCTCTGAGGCGGTCACGATTCCCGGTTACATAACGTTGGTGATCTCAGCCAACGGCAGACAGGGCATCCCAGTTTGCAGCGCCCTGGTTCTATATCTGCGTCCCACGGTAGAGCCGTCCTGAATCCACGCCGCCGTCAATTACTCCCGACCGTGGAGGACATGAGTCGAAACCCACGCTCATATGTAGACAGAGCCGTGCGGGAGCGATGAAGCGCAAGGCTGCTCCAACCACAACAGCTTGTGTATATCAGCGATAGACCCAATATTATGTGGTGAGCGAAGTGGAAAAAAGTGAAGCCGGATGATAGACGGGATCGGCGGCAGGTGGCGGAAAAGCGGCCAAAGCCGGGGTGAGGATGTCCTGCTCGGGAGGGAGCGGCGGATGCGAAATGGCGGTGTGCCGGGGAATGTCTACACAGATACAGCTCTCAATCTGAGGATCTTGAAGAAGTCTGCGTTCCGCGCGCAGAACGATGATGTGCTGCAAAGTGAGACGCGCTTTGATGGTTTCGGACGTGCGACGCTCGAAACGACCGGGCCGAACTTCATTTCGAAGGTCTATGACGGCCGTAGCCGGGTGTGGAAAGTCTCCAACCCCACCACTGCGGCACCCTATCTCTACACCGTGAACAGTTATGACGATCTCGACCGCGTAGTTCAGGTCACCCGGCCCGATGCGCTCTCGGTGACGACGGCGTTTGAACCGGATGGAGCCACGGTTACTGACGAAGCCTCGGTGGCCCGGAAGACGAAGACGGATGGGCTGGGGCGCCTGGTTGCTGTTGTGGAAAGGCCGGGTTCCTCGTCGATCACCACTCGATACGCGTACAACGTGCTTGATTCACTGGTGACGGTCTGTCCCGAGGGCGGTGCACTTGCCGGAACTGCTTGTACCGGCAGCAACCAGCGACGTTTTTTTAGCTATGACAGGATTGGCCGCTTGTTAACGGCAGACAACCCGGAAAGCGGCGTGGTCACGTATGTATACGATGAGACGTCTTCCACAAATGGCAAGGGAAATCTGACGAGCAAAAGCCAGAGTCGCGGTATTGCCTCGACAGTGACGGCGACAACGAGATTCCACTATGATGCCTGGAATCGCATTCAGTCGAAGGCTTATACGGGGACGCCAAATGGTGTGAGCACGCCTTCGGTCACCTACAGCTATGACGTACATAATCCGTCCCTAGGACTTACAAGTTATCCCAAGGGCCGATTGACACGTGTGGAGGTGACGGGCGGAACAGTGACGGCAACTGACAGTTTTGATGCGATGGGCCGGCCAACGCGATCGCGCCAGATCACAGACGGGACGACCTATCGCTTTGGCACCGATACCTTGCCTGGCTATGAGTATCTGCGGAACGGTTCGCTGTGGAAGGAACGTTACCCGAGTGAGCGGGAAGTGATGTACACCTATGACGACATCGCCCAGGTGACGGCAGTCACGGGATCGAAGTCTAGCCAGGCGACGCAGTATGTGAAGAGCGCGAGTTACACAGCGCATGGAGCACTGGATACGTTGCGGTTGAATGGCGATAATCTGCGGGAGCGCTATCAATATGACCCGAATCGTTTACAGTTGACCAGCCTGACGGTGGCGCAATGCCCGGATGCGGGGTGTTCGTTGCCCGTGGAGAAGTTGTATCTTGGGTATGGATACGGGAACACGAATAACGGGAATCCAAAGGAGCAGACGATTCGTGGGCCGGGTGGATTGAACGTGAAGCAGGTTTATACTTACGACGAGTTGAACCGACTTAGCAGCTTTAGTGAGGGCCCGACTGCTGGAGGAACCGGCATTGCGGAGAGCTACTGCTATGACCGCCACGGCAATCGTGCGGTGGTGCTTCGGCCGGATCTGAGTCCGATGACGCCGCAGGTGGCGGCTTGTACGGAAGCGAATGTGCTGAGTCTGTTTCCTGGAAACCGGATTGCGGGCAGCAGCTACGATGCGGGAGGGCAACTGGCGAATGACGGGCGGAGCAGTCTGCTGTTTGATCACGAGGAGCGCCTGCGGACGAGTACGCCGAGCGTTGGGGCGGCGACGGTGTACGCTTACGACGGTGATGGGAGGCGGGTGACGAAGAAGACCGGCACTGCTGCTGCAACGATCTTTGTTTACGATGTGATGGGACATCTGGTGGCGGAGTATGGCGGGGTGCAGGAGACTGGTGGGACGCAGTATTTGCATACCGACCATCTGGGAAGCACCCGGCTGATCACGGACGGGACGAATGCTACGCGGCGATTTGATTACTTTCCGTTTGGAGGGGAGTTGACGGGTGGGGATACCGCGTATCGGAGCGCTTCGACGCTGACGACGAGTGGGATGACGCCGACGCAGAGGTTTACCGGCAAGGAACGGGATGCCGAGACGGGGCTGGATTACTTTGGGGCGAGGTATATGAGTTCGGCCATGGGGCGCTTTACATCGGCAGACCCGCACAATCCAATTATGATCGCTCAAATGGCAACGGCTGCGGGTCTGCCTTCAGAGGCCGCTCGAAGCCAAATGAACGAGTTCCTTGAGAATCCTCAAAATTGGAACAAGTACACCTACGCGCTAAACAATCCCCTGCGGTTCGTCGATCCGTTTGGTGAAGCACCAGTCGACGGACATCATCTTATTCCAGCGCGGCAAGGTTTGACCGGTCTCGCGGCGGAGTTTACGAACGCTGTGAAAGCTGGAGCTGCTGGCGTGGGGTACCCCAACCAGCCGGGCTTCAATGGCATGCATCGTGCCTACAATGCTGCCGCAGACCAAATCCTACAAGGCTTTGAGAAGCAGTTTGGTGCCAGTCGAAACTCGTGGAGTCTCTCACAGTGGAAGCAAGCTGCCAATGGCATACTCAACTCGAACAGCAAGGCAATTCGGGATTTTCTCGATCTCTTGAATAAGAACAACGCGGGCAAGACCATTCCTACTCTGGCTGCGGCCATCAATGCATACCGACCCTCGGCTGCGCTGATTGCTGCCACGGCTGGAGAGAGTCTGCTCAACTTGCTCCGCATGCCTTTGATAATCATGGTTGATCCAGCGTTAACCAATCCGAAGAAGAGAGAGGTTGTCACAGGCTGCTTAATCGACGAAGCGACTGGAAAGTGTACTATCTAGCCAGTTCATGCTCTATCCGATTTCAGTACCCAAGTCTGACAGCGCTGAGGATCTCATTGGTTATGTCGATGGCTCTGGACGTGTCGTAGTAAAGCCCAGCTATGCGGCCGGGTCTTATTTTGCGGAGGGGTTGGCTTCGGTTTGTCGTGAGGATGGTTCTTCGGGTTTCATCGATGGGGACGGTCGTACGAAAGTTCCATTCAGCTTCTGCGGTCTTGGCCTATTCAACGAAGGTCTGTGCTCCATCGGCCAGGGATCAAAGGTGGGTTACATAGACCGTAGTGGCTCATGGCAGATCGAGCCGAGGTTCGCGGTGGCGAGCCAGTTCAGCGAAGGGCTTGCAACTGTCTCCCCTGATGGTGTTTCATTTGGCTGTGTTGATCGCAAAGGTGCGTTTATGGTGAGGCCATCATACGACCAACTAGGCCTTTTCCGCAGCGGCCTGTGCGCGGCGAACCGAGAAGACAAATGGGGCTACATTGGCCGCGACGGTTCCGTTGAGATTCCATTACAGTTTGAGGGTCCGCGAGCTCTCGGGTTCTCGCATGGCAGAGCCGGAGTTTGCATTGGTGGCCGCTGGGGGTTTATTGACATCGCTGGCGACTGGGTCGTGATGCCGCAGTACGAGGAAGTGTGGCGATTCGCTGAGGGAGTCGCGTCCGTGCGTTGTGACGGGAAGTGGGGCTTAGTTGACCCAGATGGCCGACTTCGGCTAGCGCCAAAGTTTGACGAACTGGACGAGTTCGACGGCGGAATGGCGGCGGCGTCTTTCGATGGTAAAGCGGGGTTCATTTCTATGGAAGGCCAGTGGATCATTGAGCCTCGATTCGACAAGTGCTATCGCTTCATTGGAGATGTTGCCGTGGTCCAGTCCAGCGATACGTACAGCTTGCTTGCAAGGAGCGGCGCGGTGGTCTGGACATCGGAATCATACGCTATGCCGCAAACTCCCCCATTCAGAGGATGACCAGAGAAGGTTATCCGGAGTACCCTCGCTGAAAAAGGGCGTGACACGTTACCTTGGGCGGGGCGCTTTGGCATACGGATAGTCTCCGTATGACAGGTGCCCGGGACCCGTATGCGCAAGTAGTTGGTGCCGCGAGAGATAGCCCTGAAAACCCGGTTCCACATCCGTAGGCTTCTTTATGTTCCACTACCAGGGTGGTGGAACTGAGGCTCTGGGGATGTGGATAACATCCACATGGAGGCGGTGCGAGACCCACAACGTTAAATCCTTGCAAAGGCCAGAGATAGCCTCGAAAAACGCCCCTGGCATGTGGATGTCTCTTTATGTTCCAGTACCAGAGTTGTTGGCTGGCGGAAGGCCTTTGGGAAGGCCGCCGCTTGGAAATCCTTGGAATATCTTAGAACTTCCTGGAATGCCGGCCGGGGCGTTAGAACTCTTCAGAACTTCTTAGAAGAACTTGGAAAGCCCGCTTTTTCCGCCCTTGGGGCGGCGGTTAGCGGTAAGCCTCTTTGCGGTCGAGGACGCGCTCGATCTTGAGGGAGTCGTCTTGTTCGCGGAAGAAGACGCGGTGGTTCTGGGCGCGGAGCCGGATCATGGGCGGGGTGACGCCTTTGAGTTGCTTGGTGGCTCCTTCGCCGGTGAGGACGTAGCGGCCCAGGGTCTTGAGGATCTGGATGGCGATGGGCTGCTCGATACCGCGAACGTCGGCCTTGGCCTGATCGGTCCAGACGATGTGTTTGGCCATCGCTTAGGGCTCGCGGCTCATCTTCTCCCAGTCGGCCATCGAAAGGCCGAACTCGGCGAGCACTTGCTCGTGCGGGATGGGGGCGTTGTGCTTGGACCATTCGTCGGCCTCGGCGATGGCCCTGGCTTCCGCGGGGCTGAGGGTGTCGCTATCTTCGATGTCGTCATGGATCATGACTTCCATCAACTGCACGACGGCGGCGAGTTTGCTGGGGCCTAGTTGGCCGACAAGTTCGTGAGCTTTGGCTTCTAGGGTGCTAGCGGCCATGGCGATCTCCTGTTTGCGTACTGGTGTTCTTACGGAGGGAACTGCCAGCGACTAAAGAATGAATCAAGCGGACGACGGCTTTCTGATCGCGCTCGGGCAGGGTGGCGATCATCTGAAATCTCTTCCACTGGCGGCGGGCCTCGGGATCATCTTCGGCGGGCACGGCCTTGGGCGGCTTGAGGCCCAGCAACTCGTCGGTCGAGACCTGTAGCGCCTGGGCCAGGCTGATGATGGCGGGAGCGGGTGGAAAGCCGGCTTCGGTCTCGTAGTAGGAAACGGCGCGTTGGGTGGTGGCGGCGGCTTCGGCGAGTTGCACTTGCGTCAAGCCGCGAGACTTGCGGAGGTTCTGGAGGCGTTCGCCAAAGCTGGACTCGGTGTACTTCTTTCGGGGCATCGCACCCGCGATTGTAAACGTCATTTTCTGGCTCCTTTCCGTGTGCCGTTGACAGAACTTCCGTATAACGTATACTCTCAGAGACGGTATTGCGAGGTCAAGCGGGTTCCTAAAAACGTGTAGCGGCCTCTTGACAGGATTTTGCGAAGGAGGCCGTTTTCATGGCACGCATCCCGGACAACGAAATCGAGCGGCTAAAGAAAGAAGTGGCGCTGGAGCGGCTGGTGCTGGGCTTTGGGGTGGAACTGAAGCGGCACGGGGCGGAGTTGCTCGGGCGCTGTCCATTCCATGAGGACAAGACGCCAAGCTTGGTCGTGTCGCCGAAGACGAACCTGTGGCATTGCCTGGGGAAGTGCAACGTGGGCGGCTCGACCATCGACTGGGTGATGCGGACGAAGGGGGTGAGCTTCCGGCATGCGGTGGAGCTGTTGCGGGCTGATCATTCTTCTTTAGCCGCTGGGGATGCTCGCGTCGTCAAGAAGGGCACAACGGCGAAGCTGGAAGCGCCGGTGAAGGCCGAGGCTGATGACCAGGAGGCGTTGCGGCAAGTGGTGGCGTTCTATCACGAGACGCTGAAGGAGTCGCCGGAGGCGTTGCGGTATCTGGAGTCGCGGGGGCTCACGCATCCGGAGATGATCGGCCACTTCCGGATCGGCTTCGCGAATCGGACGCTGGGTTATCGCTTGCCGGACAAGAACAGAAGGGAAGGGGCCGAACTGCGCGGGCGCTTGCAGAAGCTGGGCATCCTGCGCGAGAGCGGGCATGAGCACTTCATGGGCTCGGTGGTCTTTCCGGTGATGTCGCTGGAAGGCAGCGTGACAGAGATCTACGGGCGCAAGATCAACGACAACCTGCGGGCGGGGACGCCGATGCATACGTACCTGCCGGGGCCGCATCGCGGGGTGTGGAACGAAGAGGCCCTCATCGCGTCCAAAGAGATCATCCTGTGCGAGTCAATGATCGACGCGCTGACGTTCTGGTGCGCGGGGCACCGCAATGTGACGGCGAGCTACGGGGTGAACGGCTTCACGGAGGATCACAAGCAAGCCTTCACGAAACATGGCGTGAAGAATGTGTGGATCGCCTATGACCGCGATGAAGCGGGAGACACGGCAGCCGGGCGGCTAAAAGAAGAACTGGCGGCAATGGGGATCGGCTCGCATCGCGTTCTCTTTCCGAAGGGCGTGGACGCCAATGAATACGCAAGGACGGGCGAAAGCCTGGCGGTGTTGCTGAACAGCGCCGAGTGGTGGACGAAGAGCGAAGCGCCCGCGCCTGTTGTCTCTTTAGCCGCTGAGCCCGCGCTGAACGTGAATGGCGATGAGATCACGCTGTGGCACGACGACCGGCGCTACCGGGTGCGCGGTCTGGGCAAGAACCTGTCGTATGAGCTGATGAAGGTGAACCTGCTAGTGAGCCGCCAGGAAGACTTCCACGTCGATACGCTCGACCTCCATCAGGACCGGCAGCGCGCCGCGTTTATCAAGCGTGCGGCCGAGGAACTGAGCGTCAAGGAAGATCTCATCCGCAAGGATGTGGGGCGCGTGTTCCTGAAGCTCGAAGAGCTGCGTGATGAGCAGGTGAAGCAGGCGCTCGAAGCAGCGAAGCCCGTGGTGCATCTGAGCGAAGAAGAGCGGACCGAGGCGATGGAGTTGCTGGAAGACCCGAAGCTGCTGGACCGCATCCTTGAAGACTTTGCCCGCTGCGGGCTGGTGGGCGAGGAGACCAACAAGCTGGTTGCCTATTTAGCCGCTGTCTCGCGGCATCTGGAAGCGCCGCTGGCCATCGTAGTGCAGTCCTCGTCGGCGGCGGGCAAGAGCACGCTGATGGATGCCGTGCTCGCGTTCGTGCCGGAGGAAGAGCGGATCCAATACTCGGCGATGACCGGGCAATCGCTTTACTACATGGGCGAGATGGACTGAAGCATAAGGTGCTGGCCATCGCCGAGGAAGAGGGCGCCACCAAAGCCGCCTATGCATTGAAGCTCCTGCAGAGCGAGGGCGCGCTGTCGATGGCGTCGACCGGCAAGGACCCGGCCACGGGCAAGCTGATCACGCAGCGCTACCGGGTCGAAGGGCCGGTCATGATTATGCTGACGACGACGGCCATCGATCTCGATGAAGAACTGCTGAACCGGTGTCTGGTGCTGAGCGTCAACGAGGAGCGCGAGCAGACGCAGGCGATCCACCGGATGCAGCGCGAGGCGCAGACGCTCGAAGGCTTGCTTGCCAAGCGCGAGCGCAAGCAGATCGTGCGGCGGCAGCAGAACGCGCAGCGGTTGCTGGAGCCACTGTTCGTGGCCAACCCCTATGCGCGGGACTTGCAGTTCCCCGACGGGCTGCCGCGGATGCGGCGCGACCATGCAAAGTACCTGGCGCTGATCCGCTCGATCGCGCTCTTGCACCAGCACCAGCGGCCCATCCGGGAGGCGCACGGCGTGCGCTACATCGAGGCCACCCGCGAGGACATCGCGACGGCCGACCGGTTGATGCGCGAGATGATGCGGCGTTCGCTCGATGAGCTGCCGCCGCAGACGCGGCGCTTGCTGGGGTTGGTCGTGGCCTACGTTGGTGGCCGTGAGGGCTTGCGCTTTAGCCGCCGCGAGGTTCGCGAGGCGACCGGGTGGGGGCATACGCAGTTGAAGGTCCATCTGCGGCGGCTCGAAGAGCTTGAATATCTGATCGTGCACCGGGGCGGACGGGGGCAGGGCTATGTGTACGAACTGAACTGGGCGGGGCAGCGGAAGACAAGGCGGGGGCTGGGCGGGGGGATGGCGGTGGGTTGCCGGAGACCGAGCGGCCCGCTGAAACCCGCAGGAACATTGCTCCAAACGGTGTTCTGGGCCATGAGACGGAGAAACGCACGTTCGTGGTGGCGTGATGGCTCGCATCGTACGTAAGCGTAAGCCAGTTGAGCCACCGAAGACACCATTGGCCGCCCTGATGGAGAAGCATCTCGACGATCTGCGCCTGAAGAACTACTCCGAGTACACGATCAAGGGCCGCCGCGTGCACATCGGCTTCTTCCTCGACTGGGCTTTCGAACGCGGCATCACCGAGCCTGTGGAGGTGACCCGCACCATCCTGGAGCGCTATCAGAAGCACGTCTTCGATTACCGCAAGTCGAACGGCGAACCGCTCGGCTTTAACGGCCAGCATGACCGCATCGTGCCCTTGCGGGTGTGGTTCAAATGGATGGCGCGGCAGCATCACATCCTGCACAATCCGGCTTCCGAGATCGAGTTGCCGCGCACGCCGCAGCGCTTGCCCAAGGCTGTGCTGACGGCTTCAGAGGCCGAGCAGGTGATGCTCGAGACCGATGTTCACGATGTGCTCGGCTTGCGGGATCGGGCGATCCTTGAGACCTTCTACTCAACCGGCATGCGGCGTCTGGAACTGGCTTCGTTGAAACTCTGGGATCTCGATCTCGAACGAGCGACGGCGACGATCCGCCTGGGCAAAGGCAAGAAGGACCGCTTCATTCCGCTGGGCGATCGCTGTGCCGCGTGGATCGCCAAGTACCTTGTAGAATCGCGCCCCAAGCTGGTACGCGAGCCCGATGACAAGACGGTGTTCCTGTCCAATGTCGGCGAGCCGTTCTCGCTCGATCATCTCTCGGACCTGGTGCGGACCTATGTCGATGCCTCGGGCATCGGCAAGCGCGGGGCTTGCCATCTCTTCCGGCACACGATGGCGACGCTGATGCTCGAAGGCGGAGCCGACATCCGCTTCATCCAGGCGATGCTGGGCCACGCGGATCTGAAGACGACCCAGATTTATACGCATGTGGCGATCCGGCAACTGCAGGAGATCCACCGCGCCACGCACCCGGCCAAGCTGCATCGAGAACTCCTCGACAAGCTTGCTGACGAAGACGACGAATAACGTAAACTGGCCTTCATGGCGGCTCAAGCAAGAACGGTGCTTCTTTGTTTAGCCGCCTTGTGTCTGCCCGCCTCTGCTAACGTGCCCAGGGCCTCGCTGCTAAATGAAAAACCGCGTCTGGGGGTTGAGAGCTTTGCACTAGCCTCGCATCGGGGTCTGGCCAGCGCTAACGTGTTGATCGCACCGGGGATAGCCGGATGCTTGTGTGACAAAGGCAGAAGATCCCGTAGTACCGGCAAGGAACGGGATGCGGAGACGGGGTTGGATTATTTTGGGGCGAGGTATATGTCTTCGGCGCAGGGACGGTTTACGAGTCCGGATCCGCTGCTGAACTCGGGTAGGCCAGACAATCCTCAATCGTGGAACAGATACACGTATGGCTTCAATAATCCTCTGCGGTTTACCGACCCGACGGGTCTATTCAATTGGGACAGCAGCCTTGGAGGGGATGCGAGTGATGAGCAACTTCGAAAAACCATGGCCAAGAAGGAGGCAAACCGAATCATCAAGCAGCGGAAGAACATTACGACTGCCCTGAACAAGATGGCAAAGTCCAAGGATTCGGCGTTATCTGGTGTAGCGAGTGCGTACGGATCAGCAGGAGATAACAACGGCGTGACGATTGCGGCTGGCCCGGTGACTCCTGGTGCAGCAGCCCAGGCGGAGAATGCTGTACCTCTGGGCTACGATTCGCGTGGGAATGCTGAAGTCACGGTAACGGTTCCTCAGAACGCCTCCGGCAACGGACTTTTCATAAGCCTTGCTCACGAGGGTGCTCACGTTCAAGATGCCCAAAGTATCGGTGCTTTCGGGAGTTCTGGAAATGTGAGTATGACGCGGTACGAAACTGAGATGCACGGTTACATGCTGACGATGTCAGCGGCTCGGTTTCTTTCGCTTTCTGGCGCTTCCGCAACGGTGGGCAGCACTACGTTTCAGTTCTGGAACCCTTCATGGACCAAAACTGACCTCCAGACTCAGCCGCAGCAGAACATTGATCGGTTTCTCAATGCATCGCCGATGTACAACAATCCTGCTAGGAATAAGCGGCTCATCGACTACGTCTACCAGTCTGGCCGGGGAGGCAATTGATGAGAGGGTATCTGGTAGGCATGTTTCTAGCTAGTCTCCTGGGCTCGGCACAGTCACCTGGTGTTGTCAAGGTTCTGTCTTCATCAGCACCACGCTATCCTCTCGCAGCATATTCCGCAGGCACGACCGGGGTAGTTCGCGTCCAGGTCGATTTGGATCAGGGCGGGAGGGTAAAGGCAGCTACCGTCCTGGATGGTCCTCATCAGTTACGGAAGGCTTCCGAAAAGGCGGCTCTCCTCTGGCAATTCGAACCGACAGCGACGCCACAACCTCGCAGCATTCAGCTCAGTTTTCGATTCTTTATTCAAGATCCGCCTCAGGGTATCTTAAGTGTGTTCAGATTTCCCTATGAAGTTGAGATCTTCGGAGAAGAGGAGGCTACTGTGATTCTTGCGGATCCACCCATCAATATCGGAAGGCCCAAGGAAACGAAACCGAAGCCTATGCTCAAGAAGTGAGGTTCACCGGCAAAGAACGGGATGCCGAGACGGGGTTGGATCACTTCGGGGCGCGGTATCTATCGAGTGTGCAAGGTCGGTTTGTGATCCCAGATGCACCATTCGCTGATCAGAAGCCTGATGATCCCCAGAGCTGGAATCTCTACGGGTACGTCCGAAATAGTCCTCTGCGAAACGTGGACTCTGATGGAAGGCAGACTCTTGATGCAAACTATCGGGCTATGCTGGAAACACTAAAGGCTCCCAAGGTAGCCAGTGGAGCGATACGAGGTGGGCTTCTCCAGTTTCTGCAGCAACCCATCCAAATGATAATTGGCGAAATCTTCGGGTATGCCCCTAGAGCAATCAGGGGAAGGCTTTCTCCCGACGAGTATAAGCAGATTCAGAGGGTTTCTGCATTTAAGCGCGGTGCATTGATGCTCGGCGTCGGCTTGCGGAATGGGCCCGGTGTGGATGGAGTTGACCTCGATAATGCAGTTGGGATAAGTCTTAAGACTTCCAAGAGCGTGAATGCGCTTGGGCGAAATGCCGAGTCCGCACTTACTTCAGTTGAAGGTGCAGGATTTTTCAATGTAGAGCTCTATATTGAGGCTATGGAGTTAACTGTTTCTCAATCTACCGGACTCACAAAGCTCCAACGAGTGCTTGGAGTTCGTATTACAAAAATAGTAATCTTTACTAAAGATGGATATGTCGTTTACAATCCTACTGCGGAGCAAGAAGCTCAAGCGAAGGCTGAGATGGAAAAAAAGGGCGAATGATAATAACAGGCCGGTATGTTCAGCAGAGTTTTCAAACTGCAATTGATCCAGAAGAGACCGCCTGAAATCGCCAGGACTAGAGACGTAAAATGTCAGTAGATTTGTATGTGGCTATAAAGAGTTCATTTAGCATTCGATCGATGTTTGGCGAACTAATGGTGACACTGAAGAAGATATTTCCGGGCTGTGGTATCCCGCCGTTAAGCCTCGTAAGGTATAAAGACGGAGAGCACTGGCCGACGACCCGTGATCTAATTCCTGATAGTTCAGTGCCAATGTATCTGGTGCTATTTGAGGGCGAGCCAGAGGCGGTCGGATTGCTATCGGTCGAGGGCAATCTTGGGATAATTATGGGTGCTCAGCGAACGAATCTTGAGTATGTATTAGGTGCGGCTATTGCAATAACCGTTGCTCAACAACATGGAGCTATGATCGAGGATGAACGGAGATTCTTTAGTTCGAGAGTCTATCTCTCCAGCAAAGAAATGCTCGCAGCTCTACAGATTCATTCAGGAGCGCCACTCCCTAGTAGCATGCGTCAACAGTCGGAACTGTTTCAGTTCGGCATCTATTGAGTCTCGCGGAATATAGCGGATTCAGAAGCATAGAGAAGACTGCTTCCAGCAAGCAACGAGTAGATGCTTTCTTCGGCGCATGCGCTTGAGTTTAGTTCTGGCCATTTCACCGAGTTGCCAGAGATCTTTGGCGCAGATATTCGGGAGTTCGTGCTGCTTGAGATGAGCCCAGATATATTCGACGGGATTCAGTTCGGGAGCGTAAGCTGGAAGCCGAAGAGTCTGGATGCGGCCATCACAACTTGCGATGAAATCCTGAACGAACTTGCTGCGATGAGCAGCCAGTCCGTCCCATACGATCAGGATCTTGCCTGGGATGACCCGAAGTAGTTTTCCGAGGAAGATCACAATGTGCGGACTCTTGATCGTTTCGCTGAACATTTCAAAGTGAAGATTCCAGCGGCTCAGTCCTGCGATGAGCGAGAGGTTCTTCCAGTTGAAGTGATGGAACAGAATAGGTGTCTGGCCGCGCGGAGCCCAGGTGCGGCATCGATGAGGCTTCTGCGTTAGTCCGCTTTCGTCAATGAAGACAATGGTGCGGCCTTCTTCCTGGGCTTTTTTTTAGCGTTGGGCCAAGTCACCTGTTTCCACTCGCGAATGGCCTTCTCATCGCGTTCGAGCGCACGTCCCACTGGCCGTTGAGGACTCCAGCCCAAGGCGCGCAGAATGCGCCAGACGTGGCCCGGATGGTAGCGAATCTGAAATTCCTGCTCGATCAAATCGGCTACCCGCTGGCAGGTCCACAACGGCGTTTCATAGCCGAGTTTTTCCGGCCCCGCCAGCAACTTGTTCGTCAGAAGCTTTGCCTGTTTGTCCGCCAGCAAAGGCTTCCGGCCAGCGCGTCCAGCCTGCTCGAGAGCCTTCCTGCCACCTTCGCTATATTCCTTGCGCCAGCGGCTCACCGTCTGGTTGGCGACCATTAACTCATGGCCGATCTGACTGTTGTTGAAATGAAATTAGCGGAAGATCAGCGGACACAATGATGGGAAACGGCGCTTAGGGGAAGAGGCGAAGGGAGGGCGTAGCCCGACTGGAGCCGAAGCCCCTAAGCGCCCCGAGCGGGTCCTTACGGTGATAGATTTGGAATCTTCCAAAACACCAAAATCACCCCGAAAGGACACACTCATGAGCGACAACCAGAAGCTTATCAAAGCGCGCATTGGACTGCTCCAACTCGCCCAGGAACTGGGCAACATCAAGGCCGCTTGCCAGCGAGCCGGCATCAGCCGCAGCCACTTCTACGAGATCAAGGAAGCCTACGAGAAGCACGGAGCCGACGGGCTTGAGCCGAGGCAACGCCGGACGCCTCGGATGCCGAATCAGACTCCGCCCGAGCTTGAAAAGCAGATCCTCGAGATGACGGCGCAGTATCCGACCTACAGTTACATCCGCATTGCCGACCAGCTTCGTTTGGTCGGCATCGGTGTCTCTGCCCCCGCCGTCCGAGGGGTCTGGGTACGGCACGGCATCACTCTCCGGCTCCAGCGCCTGCTCTGGCTGGACAAGAAGACCGCCACCGAAGGCGGCGTGCTGACGGAGCAAGCCAAGCGGCTCCTGCAGAAGCATCAGGGCCGAAACGTTGACCCGGAACAACATATCGCTGCACCGCATTCTGGCTATCTGCTTTGCCAGGACACTTACTTTGTAGGCACGATCAAAGGCGTCGGCAAGGTCTACATGCAGACGGTCATTGACGCACACTGCTCGCAAGCCTTCGCCAAGGTCTATCTCAGCAAGATGCCGATCACTGCGGCAGACACACTGAATGATCGAGTCATCCCCTTCTATGACGATGAGAAGGTGGGGATCGAGCGGTTGCTCACCGACAATGGCCGCGAGTACTGTGGACTCGAAGCTCGTCATCCCTTCGAGATCTATCTGGCGATTAACCAGATCCGCCACAAGAGAACGCAGATCGCTTCCCCTCAATCCAACGGCTTCTGTGAGCGCTTCCATCGCACGATCAAGGAGGAGTTTTACAGCATCAAGTTCCGGCAAAAGATCTATCAGTCTGTGGCTGAATTACAAGATGATCTGGACGCCTATCTGAGCTTCTACAATCGCCAGCGACCCCATCATGGATATCGGACTCAAGGCCGAACGCCATACCAGGCTTTCCTCGATGGGAAAATCGCCCAGGCGCAACCTATGGCAGCATGAAGTAACCGAATCTCAACCGAGGCCCGTAAGCCCTCGTGTCCGGAGATCTTCAGCTAAATACAGCTGGCGGGGCCTATACGGACGACGAACTCACGCAGCGTGGTCAGGACAAGAGCTTGACCCGGCGTGAACGAAACGAAGCAAAAAACGCTCTCAAGTTTAGGACAAACTTCCGGGCGGCTCGGAATTCGGCTGAGGCGGCGGCAAATGCTTCGGGAGATGCATCTGCTCAGCAATCGGTAGCGGCCTGGGGCACGGAGAACGACGGGAACAATGTATCTGTTGGCTGGTCCACCCAGCAGGGCAGTGCGGCGAGAGTGCAACTTTTGAGCAACAGTGACAGCATCGTCGCCAGCTTCAACCTGAATCTGAAGGGCAACGAGTTGGCGGCCACGGTTGCTCACGAAGGACGACATGTTGCCGATGCCAATAACTGGCTGGTTGGTCACTTCAGCAGTGGGGAGCTTGACATGAATCACTACTACCGAGAGATGCGTGCTTGGTACGTCAGCGGCGTTATCGCTGAAGCATTGGGAATGAAGAATTATGATTCCGAGGGTGGTGGTCCTGAGTATCAGGTCTGGAATAGTGGCTGGAAAGCCGTGGATGTGCAGACCATGCGAAGCACTGGTGTCAGCAACATCCTGAAGAATCTTTACAGCGCCAGCCCGTCAGACACAAATACTTATAGCAGCGAACATCCGCACCAGCCGTAGGGAATCATGCCCATGCGATTGCTTCTAATACTTCTCCTTGCGTGCGGCAGCGGCGCATCGGCCCAGGTAGCGCCGTTTGTCAGTTTTGTCGAGTTGCTAAAGCAGCCGAGCAGCTTCGACGGCAAGCGGATTAGCGTTCGAGCAACGTACCGCTATGGCTTCGAGTGGCAAGAGGTTTACTGCTTATCGAGTCGGGCAACTGCAAAGGTGTGGCTGGCGATTCCGCCGGAACTGCCGAGTTCGGTTCAGAAGGCGCTCAGGCGTCTTCCGAAGCATCAAGGGACAGTCAACGCAACTTTCACCGGGTTATTCCACGGCGCACGCTCGGCGTACGGAGATGGAGGGTATCAGTACCAATTGGATTTGGAGAAAATCGAGCAAGTTGAGATCGTCTCCAGGAGTGGTGCTGTCGCTGAGACGCTTGCGGCCAATGAACGCTCCAGAGTGTGCCAAGGAACCGAGGCCGAACGTCCGGGACAAGGCGCAGGGCTACCAAAGAAACACTGAACTTAGTCTCGAAGTTTCAGCAACACACCACAACGCTCCGTCGCTGCACTTCGAGCTTCACATGAGGTTTTCGAGGAATGCTGTACCCGATCTCTGTACGGTATCCGTCTGACTCTCACCATCGATGCCAATGGCAACCCAGAACTGGATCTCACCGTCTTGTCAGGTGCGAAGGGTGACTCGCTCTTTATCAGTCTGGCGCACGAGGGTACCCACGTTGCCGATGCGCAGTCGGTCGCAGCGGGTGCTCCGACGATGACTCATCTGGACACGGAACTGCACGGCTACGGAGCAAGTGTCGCTGCTGCACAGCGCCATGGATGGCCGAGCGCTGGAACAAGCGTTGGGACCACGCCTTTTGTCTTTTGGAGCAATTCATGGAGCAAGGTGGATCAGCAGACCCGGCCTCCACAAGAAATTCAGAAGTTTCTCCAGGCTAGTCCAATCTACGCTCCGAAACTGAACCAGTCTGCGTACCAGAAATGAGAAGCGACTATGAAGACATTTTTTCTTTTCGTTCTATTCAGCGCCGTTGATGCCGTGTTCGCTGCGGACCAGACAAGGCCGATTGAAGTCGCTGTTCCGGGATATCTCCGTCTAGCGTCGGGGGCACGGGAGGAAGGTGAAGTCGCTGTTGATCTTCAAATCGATATCGATGGGAAAGTGGTTGGTGCGAAGGCGGTGACGGGCCCAGAACGTCTTAGGCCATGGGCTCAGGCTGCGGCTCTCAAATGGCGTTTTGAGGCTTCTATGCCAGGAACAGTGCAAGTAGTCTTTGCGTTCATACTGCAAAAGGGACTGACCGATCCTCCAGCAATGACGAGCATCTTCACGTCGCCCAATCGTGTCGTGGTCTTTGCGGAAAGGCGTGATCTCGTTATCATTGCCGATCCGCCGCTTGAAAACATGGGCAAGCAGAAGAAACCGAAGAGAAGGCAGCTTCCAGTAAATGGATGGGGCAGTGGTTGGCGTTGATGACGAGCTTGCCGTTGGACCACTCGGAATGTTCGTGAGCGCCGATCAGAAGCTCCAGGGCGAACTGTTCGAGCACAAAATCGTAGGCGGCCTGGAGTTCGTGATCGGAAAGAGAGCCGAGAACGGCGCTTGGTTCGGTGATGTCTTGGACGAGGAGTTCGTCGGCGAGTTGGGTGAGCAAAGATTCCACGGTGGTTCCCTCCAGGGTGTGAAAATATTTACCATTCCAGGTACGCAAAAGAAGTTCCAGGAAAGAGTTGTTCGCTTCGCTCACAACCCTTCGGGTTCAAGTGCGTGCCTTGAACAACCCGCTGAAGTACGTTGGCCCGGACGGCAATGAGGCAGTTGCAATCTTGTATCCAACCTATCAAGTTGGGGTTCGTGGAAACTTTACGCTGCCTCTCGGACATGCCGGGGTTGTGATGGTGGGGAAGGATGGATCGACTCACTACTTCGAGTATGGTCGGTATGCGCCAGCAGGAGCAGGAGGAGATGTCGCACAGGGAACCGTTCGGAACGCTGGCCCCGCTCCTTCTGTGCAAAGGGACGCATCTGGAAAGATCACGCCCGAATCGATGAAGGCGCTGCTCGGAACTCTTTCCAGTGCAGCAGGTAAGAATGGTGTGGTCGAAGCGGCAGTCTTTGACACAACGGAATTGCAGGACGCAGCGATGGAGGCATATCTGGAAGGACGCCAAGCCCAGAACAGCGATCCGAATCGAAAACACTATAGTCTTTTCGGTGGCCACAACTGCGGCACATTGGCGTGTGAAGCGCTCGATGCGGCGGGTCGTCGGTCTCCAGCAGCAAGAACAATGCAAACCCCAGCCAACATCTTTAGCAACTTCATGGCATGGCCTGGACAGTACGGCGTGTCGCAGATTTTCATTTATGCTCCACCGACAGCAAAGGTCACGTCAAAAATCTGCTTCGAGGGCGAGAACGGGAAGACGGTCTGCCAGTGAGCCGACGACTCCTGCCTTTGAAGCTCTGTTATGGGGGCCTCTTGATGTTCTTGTCGCTACTCTTTCAGGGTGGCTGCTACCGTGCTTATCCTCCAAAGAAACCTGAAGGAGTACCAGTTGAGGCGGTTTGGGCAGGTGGGATGGATGGTGGAGGTTGGGTGCATTGTTCAACGTCTTCTTCCGAGTTCAACACCTGCACAATTTACGATGAGGAAGGCCGTAGCCCTGGACCTGCCCGTTATGCTTTCCGAAATAGCGGCGGGGCGGCAAAGCCAGAACAGTTGAAGTATACGTATCTCACTGGGAAAGCAATCGGTCTTGAAGGCGGCTTAGAACTGGTACGTATTGACGACAAGAAGTAACGCTCTCAACAGCCAGCGTGCCAGCCAACACACTCGAGCTTGACGGCGTAGAATGCCGCTTGGGTGAGATGGATGTTGGCCCGGTTGCCAGCGATCACCAGCTTGCCACCGGACCACTCGGAATGTTCGTGAGCGCCGATCAGAAGCTCCAGGGCGAACTGTTCGAGGATTGTGATCGTAGGCGGCTTGGAGATCGTGATCGGACAGTGAGCCAAGAACGGCGCTTGGTGCGGTGATGTCTTGGACGAGGAGTTCGTCGGCGAGTTTCGAGAGCAAAGAATCCATGATGGTTCCTGCTGCTATTTGCCATTCCAGGTACGCAAAAAGAGGAACCATGCGAAGCATGGACGTTGCTTCAGCAACGTCGTTCTTGAAGTAGTCGTTCGCAAGCTCTCGACGCCTTCGGCGGTCTCATTGTTCATCATCATGCGGTTGGTTTAGAGTCTCTATGCTGGCACGAGTCCTCTGGGAACTCGGCATTGAGACTCGAAAGGTCCTGCGTACTGGCCCATCGCTCTCCCCTGATCGTCTGAGTCGTCAGAGGTCTCGGCCACTTAACGCTGGTGGTCTCAGCCAGCGGCAGACTTGGGCATCCCGATTGAGCACCGCCCTGGCTCTTCGTTTGCGTCCCACAGTAGAGCCGTCCTTGATCCACGCTGCCGTCAATTGCTCCCGACCGTGGAGGACATGAACCGAAGTCCACGTTGATATGTAGAAGCAGTCATTCTTTGGGCGGTGCTGAGGATGCGTCGCCGTGGACTACCTCACCGAACTCGTCAGCATGTAGGTGAAGGCGGCGCAGATTTACACGCATGTGGCGATCCGCCAGCTTCAGGAAATCCATCGGGCCACGCATCCGGGGCAACGGTCGAAGGATCGGCGCCCAACGAATCCGGCCAGCCAGGATGCCGCCGACGTGTTCGCTGCGCTCGACGCCGAAGACGACGAAGACCCGGAAGCTGCTTCCTGACTCATCCACACGATAAAATGGGCCGCAGTGATCCAGGCGGCTAAAGCAACGGCGCACGTTCTTCTTTTAGCCGCCGTCTGTCTTCCCGCCTTTGCGAACATCCCACCCACGCCACTCGTAGCCGAAAAACCGCATCTGGGCCTTCAAGCTCTACGCCCAACCTCCCGCCCAGGCCCGACGCTGGCTATCTCCAACACTGCGACCGGGTTCCACGTTTGCTTGTACGATTCCGGCACCAGACCTTGTTGTTCCGGCAAGGAACGGGATGCCGAGACGGGGTTGGATTATTTTGGGGCGAGGTACATGTCGGCGGCGCAGGTTTATTTCGTCCGACCAACCTTTTGTTGACCAAAGTGCGGCAGATCCGCAGAGCTGGAATCTCTATAGCTATACGCGTAATAACCCTTTGGCGTTAGTAGACGTAGACGGTAGAGGGGCTGTTAGAGGGGCTGTTAGAGCCGCTGTTCGTGCTGCTTCCGAAAAGGTCTTATTTGAGCTAGCGAGGAGACGCGGAATCGATCGAGCATGGGCTTTGGGACGAAAACTACTGCAAGCAGGGATCGATGGTACTCAGGCATGGACAGGTGCAGAGCGGGCCGTGATTCTTGCCGGAAAGAGACCTGAAGATTGGATAGGGCATCATATTAATAGCGTTGCTCATAACAGTATCGAAATGGTTGAAGATCCCCGAAATATAGAGTTTGTAAAAGGGCGAGTTGCGCACTTAGCTAAGCATAATGGGAGTTGGTTGAACAAAGCAGAGGGGGAACTGATTGACAGACTCGCAAAGCTGGGTGGTCCCGCACTCGGTATGTTCTTAACGGTATACGAGGAGAAAGTGATGGCATACACCAGGGATTGCAAAGTATGCTCCGATCCGACCTCGAAGGCGTCATGGATCAATCCTGCAAATGCTATGATCGAGAATCTTGCGATGTTCGAGGCTTGCGTAGCTGCGGAGGAGTTTAAGAGGAAAGAAGCGGAACGTACCGCGAATGACGCAGAGAGGATATGTGCGCTTGGGAATCCCGCGGCTTGCGGCATCAGAGACTAAGCCCCTGGTATTTATGGTTCGGGAGGAGTTTCGTATGAAGACATTTGATGAGGTGCTTGGGGAGTTAAAACGTGGGAATGGCGAGTGTCTTGAGTCAGCGTTAGCAGTTAAGATTACGAATCTTCATTGGGTTGGCCCGCTTGCGTACCTTCACGTTATTTATAGGCCTGCGAGCCCGTCAATGATTATGCAGGTGGGACAAGCGATGCAGTTTCCTGTGTCACTCCAACATTTCTATGAATGTTGCAACGGGCTTTCCCTATACTCTGGGACCATTCGAATGTTTGGATGTGTTCAGGCGGGTACGTTGCTCGATCGAAGTGATCCACTTTACCTGCCCCCGCTGGATATCATCAAAATGAATCAGCAGTTTGTGAGTCCACGCAGTTCACATCATATGCTTTGCATTGGCGTATACAGCTACGACCGATCGCTGGTCTGTATTGATCGACAAAGCGAACGCGTAACGTGTTATCGAGGGGAAGATTTGAGGCATCAGCGTGGGTCTTGGTCCACGATCGAGAACTGGCTCAGCAGTGAGTGTAGTCGGCTCTCGTCACAGTTTTCACCTGATGGTCGGCGCCTTGGCGACGAACGATTTGGGCTTCCTGGCGAAGATGTCCCTTATCCAACTTGATGCAGCCACGGTATACATACTGACCGTGATGCGGAGATCCCGGTGAACTCTCCGGCACATGGGTAACAAAAGTATCTATTGAGGTCCGCCGAATATAGAGGATGCCCAGGAATCTTCATCGCGAACAAATCCGGGCCTGCGGAGATGTAGCTGCATCCGCTATATTCAGCAAGCGTCAATAAGCACATGGGTTAAAGATCTTCTGTCGCCTTTACTGTCGGTCTTCGCATAGCCTTTGCGCTCGTCGAGCAAACCCAGCAAGACCGGGCCGAACCACACTCGTTGGACTCCATCATCGAAGTGACCTTCCCCCCATTTCCGCACACGGGATCATATAACAACTCCCAACTGGTTTGAAGCTGGGAGTGGGGTTTGGGGCGAGGGGGTGGCGACTGAGCCACCTTGCCCCATCTCAGCAATGCCGAGACCTGCGCGTATAAGCGCATATTGATTTGGTGTCTGGTACGCAAGCGACGAATGCGGTCGCGCACCGTTGTAGTGTGTCCGCCAGGTGGCAAGCTGCCTTCGGGCATCGAACAGATTCCGGAACCAACTCACATTTAGGCACTCCTCTCTCAGTCGGCCATTAAAGCTCTCCATGTATGCATTCTCTATTGGCTTTCCCGGACGAATATGCACTAACTCGATCTCCCTCCCAATTGCCCAAGAAAGATAAGCCCGGCTTGTAAACTCAGGCCCATTGTCAGACCGGATTCGCTGCGGGCAACCCCGTTGCTCCATCATCGTTTCCAGCACCCGGATCACACGCTGACTTCCGATGGACGTGTCTGCCTCTAGCGCCAGGCACTCCCACGTATGCACATCCACGACCGTCAGGATTCGTACATGCCGCCCGCTAGACAGGCCATCGGTGACAAAGTCTAACACCCATTCCTGGTTCGCTCCAGTAGCCACTTGCATTGGCTGCGCCACACGCGCAATCCGCTTGCGCTTCTTGCGCCGTAGAGCCAAACCCGCTTCACGATAGAGTCGTTCCACCTTCTTGTGATTTACGCATCTCTCGCGCCGCAACAAGACACACAGCCGAGGCGCTCCATAGCGCGGATGGGCCAGCGCCAGTTCCTTCAGCCGCATACAGAGGGCTTCGTCCTGCGACAGATGACCAGGGCGATAACGATAACTGGACTGCGACACCATCACCAGCTTGCAAGCCTGGCGCTCACTGCAGCATCGCAAGCTACGCACCTCGGCTACATCCGTGCGTGCCTGCCGCAGTTGCGCCTTCGGACCTACAAGCTGTAGCCGTTTTTTCGAATGACATGCTGCAAGGCATCCTTATCCAACGATAAGTCCGCCACTAGCTTCTTCAGTCGCGAGTTCTCATCTCGCAACTGCTTCAATTCTTGTGCCTCGGCAACTTCCAATCCGCCGTACTTCTGCTTCCAGGCATACACCGTGTGCTTGCTGACGCCCATCTCCCGGCCTATTTCTTCTGCCTTGCGTCCCGCCTCTACTTGCTTCACCGCGCCAATGATCTGCGCTTCCGTATATTTCGATACGCTCATCCCCGTTCTCCTTGTCTTCGTCCGATCTTCGGATTCTAAAGTGCGCTGAGAACGGGGGGAAGGTCACTTCGGCAGCCTGGGGACTTTCTCCATCGTAAGAGATTGTGGTCGAGGAAGCTAGTGTAGTGCTTCAGAAATAGAAACCATAATGTCGATGAGCGAATCTCTATAATCGAGGAGTCGAATCTCGATGCGAGTTGCGCCCAAAGTTGAGCTGACGGCAGAAGAAAGATCGACTTTGTCTGGCTGGGCAAACGGTCGAAAGACGCCTGTTCGGATGGCCGAAAGGGCTCGCATCCTGTTGCTTGCCGCCGCCGGGACACAAGACACCGAGATCAGTACGCGTCTCTCGATCACATCGAAGAAAGTGGCTCGTTGGAGAAAGCGGTTCCTAGACAAGGGACTCGCTGGCCTTGAAAAGGACGCGCCACGTCCAGGTCGCACTCCCTCAATCCGGCGCGATGCGGTTGCCGAGATCGTGCGGTTGACGACTCAGGAAAAGCCACCCAATGCAACCCATTGGAGCACGCGCAGTATGGCTGCTGCGGTTGGCGTCAGCGACTCCAGTATTCTGCGCATCTGGCACGCGCATGGACTCAAGCCGCATCGGGTCGAGTCGTTCAAGCTGAGCAATGATCCGCTGTTCGGCGAGAAACTGGAGGCGATTGTCGGCCTTTATCTCAATCCCCCGGAGCAAGCAATTGTCCTCTGTGTAGATGAGAAGAGCCAGGTCCAAGCCTTGGACAGGTCGCAACCAGGCCTGCCGCTGAAGCCAGGTCGGGCCGGAACGATGACCCACGATTACAAACGTCATGGGACCACAACTCTATTCGCCGCACTCAATGCGGCCAGCGGCAAGGTCATCAGCCTGTGTCCGCAGCGTCACCGGCATCAGGAATGGATGAAGTTTCTACGACTCATTGATGACGCTACCCCCGAGGGCAAGCAATTACATCTCATCGTCGATAACTATGCGGCTCACAAGCATCCTAAGGTAGAACGCTGGCTGAAACGCCATCCCCGCTTCCATGTCCACTACACCCCAACGAGTTCTTCGTGGCTGAACATGGTGGAACGCTTCTTCCGGGATCTGACAGAGAACCGTCTTCGGCGAGGTATCTTCCGCAGTGTGCTGGAACTCATCGAAGCCCTCGATGAATACGTGGACCGTCACAATGAAAAACCAAAGCCCTTCATCTGGACCGCAAAATCCAATGACATCCTCGCTAAAGTTATGCGCGCTAAGGCCGTCTCACTTAAAGGTCAGTCTGCGTGAAGCACTACACTAGCAAATGGGACAAGCATTCGAAGCCTCGTTCTGGAGAAAAGAAGCCGCCAGGGTATGTCCCCAACAGAGGGTATGTGAAGCCTAAGCCGTCAAAACGGAATTCGCCAGCACCGCCCAAGGAACACAAGAACAAGTACAAGAAGGAGAATCAGGATGGCTCTGCCTAGCGAACTCTTTGACGCAGCCGGAAACATCGTTGCCAGCCGGAGAAACTTTCAAATCATCTTGGACAATGCGAAAGCGGGAGATGCCACGGCCCAAAGCATGGCCGGGTATTGCTATCTCAGAGGTTTGGGAACAAAACGAGACTCCGTGAGCGCGTCAGAATGGCTACTCAAGGCCGCGAAGAGGGGTCATGTTGACTCGATGGTCAATCTAGCCTTAATGTTTGAAGTTGGTGATCGCCTTCCAACTAACCGCCGGAAGGCGATGCGCTGGTACCGCCTCGCTGCGGAGGTCGGCAGTACTTTCGCACAGGTGAATCTCGGACTAATGCTACTCGGCGGGAGTAGGACTAAGGAGAGACGGATTGAGGGTGTGGAATGGCTTAAAAAGGCGGCCAGGAAGCGCGATCCCCGGGCACTCTACAACTTAGGAGTCGCGTGCCTGCGTGGCGATGGCGTAAAGAAGGATTTGAAGGCGGCAGAACGATACATGAAGAGGGCTGCCAACCTAGGTGATCAAGACGCCCGCACCTATCTCGAAGACTGAAGCTCCTGGCCTTCGGATAGCCTTGATAAACGTTAAGAGGTCAGAAGTTCCTTGAGCTACTCGGCCTTTGGCGGAGTAGTGTTGAGTACACTGGGCAATGGGAAGAAGGAGCAGTCTTGCTATAACAGCCGACTGCAGTTGACTGCATTTCGTGTCGGCTCTGTTGAAACGAGCAACTGCGAGCGTGAGGGCGGAGACTTGCTCCGTTTAGGAGCTTGTTGAAAAATGTGCCTCTTGCACTATTCCGCCCTTATCTGCATGGATCCGTACGGAATGATTCTTGGCTTTTCAGTCTCCGCATGGCTCGCCTGATGCCGGAAATCATTGATTTCCGGCATCTTTCCTTCATTTAGGCAAACTTCTCCTGCAGGGTTTTGATTCGAAGCAGATTGTAAGCGGCCGCAGTGTAAGTAACCAGCCAACCAACCTTGTCCAGTCCGCGCAGTTTGATCTTCTTCAGCCCCCCGTGGAGAACCGGATTACGAAGGTGGAACTGATAGGCAGCCCGGGGTCGGTGCAGGGCACCTATGAGTATGATGGAGAAGGTCGGCGGGTGAAGAAGACGGCTGGGCTCGAGACGACGGTGTATGTGTATGACGCGATGGGGCAGTTGATTCATGAGGTTGGGGGCACGAGTGAGGCTTCTGGCCGGAACTATCTGTTCCAGGATCATCTGGGCAGTACCCGGTTGCGAGTGGATGCGAATGGTACGCGACTAGGCTGGTGGGACTATGCACCGTTTGGTGAGGTGTTGCCGGGGAGCTTGGGGAGCCGGAGTGGCGTGGCTGGTGGGGCCTATGAAGGGGCTCGGCCGAAGGCGATGTTTACCGGCAAGGAACGAGATGCCGAGACGGGGTTGGATTATTTTGGAGCGAGATATATGTCGGCGGCGCAGGGGAGATTCACCAGCCCTGACCCAACCTTCCTAAATATTTTGAGGGTCGTCAATCCACAGCGATGGAACATGTATGGCTACGCCTTGAACAACCCGCTGAAGTACGTTGACTCGGACGGCAATGAGGCAGTCGCCATTTTGTATCCAACCTATCAAGTTGGGGTTCGTGGAAACTTTACGCTGCCTCTTGGACATGCTGGGGTGGTGATGGTGGCGAAGGATGGATCGACTCACTATTTCGAGTACGGTCGATACCTCCGGCTGGTGCAGGTGGGGATGTCGCTCAAGGGACCGTTCGGAACGCTGGCCCCACTCCTTCTGTGCAAAGGGACGCATCTGGAAAGATCACGCCCGAATCGATGAAGGCGCTGCTCGGAACTCTTTCCAGTGCAGCAGGTAAGAATGGCGTAGTCGAAGCCGCCGTTTTTGACACAACGGAATTGCAGGACGCAGCGATGGAGGCTTATCTGCAAGGACGCCAAGTCGAGAACAACGATAAGAATCGGAAGCACTATAGTCTTTTCGGTGGCCACAACTGCGGCACATTGGCGTGTGAAGCACTCGATGCGGCGGGTCGTCGTTCTCCAGCAGCCAGAACAATGCAAACCCCAAGCAACATCTTTAGCAACTTCATGGCATGGCCAGGACAGTACGGCGTGTCGCAGATTTTCATTTACGCTCCACCCACAGCAAAGGTCACGTCAAAAATCTGCTTCGAGGGCGAGAACGGGAAGACGGTCTGCCAGTAAGAAATACTCAGGATTTATTTATCGTGCTAAAACATGGCTTGACGATGACTGCTGTTCTCCTGTCGATGTGGGCATGCAGTTGCTATCGGCGTCATCCTCCGCAGAAGCCTACCGGGGTTCCTGATGAAGCAGTTTGGGCTGGTGGTTTGGATGGTGGTTCGTTTATTTTCTGCGATGTCGATCCTCTAAAGCGGGTCAACTGTTGTAAGGTATGGAACGATTTCAACGGAAAATTAGTCGAGTCCGGAGAGTATCGTCTGCTCAAGGAAGGCCGGGTTGCAGAGCAGTCGGAACTGGCATACTCCTGGGCGGATGGCGCAGGGTGGATAGGTCTCAAAGGAGGACTCGTCTTGGCGAATGTAGATGGTCGGCATCCCCGTTAGACGGAGAGACATCAAGGCCAAAGCGCCGCCAGGAAGGACCGTATCATCAGCAGCACACCTCAACGCCCCGGCGCAGCACTTCGAGCTTGATGGCGTAGAAGGCGGCTTGCAGGAGATGAATGGGGCCGTGGTTGGCGTCCATCACCATCTTGCCATCTGACCAATCCGAATTTTCGTGAGCGCCGATCAGAAGCTCAAGGGCGAACTGTTCGAGGATGTGATCGTAAGCGGTTTGGAGATCGTGATCGGAAAGAGAGCCGAGAACGGCGCTTGGTTCGGTGATGTCTTGGACGAGGAGTTCGTCGGCGAGTTGGGTGAGCAAAGAGTCCACTGTGGTTCCTGCTGGTATTTACCACTCCAGGTACGCAAAAGAGGAATCATGCGAAGCATGGACGTTTGCTTCAGCAACGTCGTTCTTGAAGTAGTCGTTCGCAAGCTCACGACGCCTTCAGCAGTCTCATTGTCATCATCATGCGGTTGGTTTGGAGTCTCTATGCTGGCACGAGTCCTCAAGGAACTCGGCATAGAGACTCGAAAGGACATGCGTACTGGCCCATCGCTCTCCTCTGATCGTCTGAGTGGTCAGAGGTCTCGGCTACTTAACGCTGGTGGTCTCAGCCAGCGGCAGACTTGGGCATCCCGATTGAGCAGCGCCCTGGCTCTTCGTTTGCGTCCCACAGTAGAGCCGTCCTTTGCCCACGCTGCCGTCGATTGCTCCCGGCCGTGGAGGACATGAACCGAAGTCCACGTTGATATGTAGAACCATCGATTCTTTGGGCGGCGCTGAAGATGCGTCTCCGACCACAAGAGCTTGTGCATATCAGTGATAGACAGTATCCGTCAGACTAATCCATCTTTTTTCCTGTTTCGCGTCGTGATTGTCTGAAGGAATGAAGCGTGGGCAGGTAGGATATGCGGGCTTGGGTGTGGCGCGGAAGTACCGAGACAGTGGCCAGTCCCGAGCGGAGTTTTGCCGGGAACAGGAGATCCCGCTGACGACTCTCGATTATTATCTGCGGCGCGATCGCGCTAAGCCAAAGCAAGAACTGGTCGCGGTGGAAGTGGTCTCCGAGGACAAGGCAGCCGCAAGCGACTTCGTCCTGGTGTTGGCGAAGGGCCGCCGATTGGAGATCGCCGCGAACTTCGACGAAGCTGGTCTCGAACGTCTGCTGGCGCTCCTGGAACGGTGTTGATCCGTGTTCGGCTTGGGGCCTGGGACGAAGATCTATGTGGCGACCGGCGCCACCGACATGCGCAAAGGCTTCGAGGGGCTCCATGGTCTGGTGCGGGACGAGTTGGATCGTGATCCGTTGAGCGGACATGTGTTTCTATTCGCCAACAAGATGCGAACCCGGCTCAAGATTCTGTTCTGGGATGGGAGCGGACTCTGGGTGTGCGCCAAGCGCCTGGAGAAGGGACGCTTCCACTGGCCAGAGACCTCCGCAGGAGCCAGTGTCACGATGCGCCAGGAACAACTGACGATGTTGCTGAACGGTATCGACCTCACCCGATCCAAGACTCGCCGAGGCTGGTTGTCCAAGCCATTTGTCGCTTAAAAAGACACGATAAAAGGAAGACAAGAAGGAGCGCTCCGCAGTATTCTGTTACTTACAGACGCACACATGTCTCAGTTAGTCACAGCAGGGCTCGACGCCATCGATCTCGGCCATTTAAGGCGAGAGTTAAAGCGCTTGACGATCGAGAACGAGCTGCTGCGAGAGAAGCTGCGACTGGCGCGGATCCTCAAGTACGGCCCCTCCAGCGAGAAGCTGAACGATGCGCAGTTGCTGCTGCTCGAAGGCGAGCCCGGGGTGAGCCAGGACGAGGTCCTCGCCGAGTCCACACGAGAGGCCATGCCCTCCGAGATGCCTGTCGAGAAGCCACGGTCTGCGGGCAAGCATCCCGGTCGCCAGAGCCTGCCCGCCCAGCAATTGCCCCGGATACGGCGCCTCCGACTATATTAGCTCCAACGGACTTCCATCCCTCCGCGTCGATAGCCGCAAGCGAGCCATGCTTGCTTATACAACTCAACTCCACCACCGATAGCACCTCCAGCTACAGCGCCGATCCCCCCGGTGCAGAGGAATGCACAATGTCCATCAGGATCGGTCAGGGTAATCGGATTATTATTTATATAGCTATACAAATTCAACGTCTGAGGACGGCTGAAGTCTGCATAAGGAACCGGACTCGGCATCTCCGACCAGTCTGGGATGGTGAACCGCCCCGGTCCCGCCACCAAATACCTGGCCCCAAAGTAATCCAGCCCCGTCTCCGCATCCCGTTCTTTGCCGGTAAACTTTACGCAACAAAGCTCACCGTGCGTATGTAAATCCAAGCAGCCGGCAACCATAGCGCCACGGCGATGGCAAGCATCTTGGGATGGAGCACACGCAACCCAGCCCCAGCCATAGCGAGGCTCAACCAGAGATTGACGTTGATGATGCCGAGTCGCAAATCGGAGTAGTGCGGCCCAATCGCCAGAGGAAAAATAATACCGACAAGGCACCAGAGGTAACTGCAAGTCATGGCGCCAAGCAAAATGCGTGATGCCCGCGTGGATGCTGATTTCCAAAGTAAGGCAAGAGGAACAGTACCTCCCAATAAGAGCATCCACACCAGGGCGACCATCAAGATCATCGGGGCGCCACCCGCGGAATCACTTGGTTGCGGCAACAAAGATCAGCAGGCTTTCCAGATTCCTTTTGCTGGAACAGCGTAGTCGGCTTCCCACTTTGGTCATAGCGGTAGATTTCTATTGAGGGATACGCCGTACGTGTCCCCCCGGGATCGAGTCCCACCTTTCCGTCGGGAGTAAAAACAAATTTTATGTCTGTCTTAATCGCGTCCTTTGGCGCACCCGGAAGCGCTGCAAAGCCATTCAGCGCTTCGTTGTATATAGCGAAGTGATGATCTCCTTGTTTGTCAGTCGTTGTAGGAGAAACGGATGTATTTGATGTTCCCTTAGCAGCCAACGTCGGCGATAGATTCCCAAGCTCATCGGGGACAACCAAGACTTCACTAACTCCCGGATCATTTTTAACGACACGAACCCCACCTGTCTTCGAGTTTAACGCCAGTTGAAGCTCCTGACGGTACGTTGCCTTGGGATCGTTGGCTGCTGGGCCGCGGTTGTCACCTTCACCGATGAGACCAATCTTCGTGCCGCTGTAGGTTGTCGAATCTTGCTGCACCAGAACAATATGGCGTTCCACACCTGTCCAAATTAAGTTGAAGCGGGATTTGGGACCCGCATAATGATTCGCCGTTGGCGCAGGATTTCCTTCTTTTGCAATCGAGGTTGGTCATCTGGAGGCAGGTCGCTGGGGGCGAAGAGAGCGGGTTGGGCGGGTAAGTGGTCTTGCCGGATTCTCACTGGCCCTTCAAACGGGTAATCGAGGAAGCGGAACAGGTCGCGGTAGACAAAGAGTTGTCGTCGCAGTAGGGCAATAAACCGGCTGGTGTTCCATTTCAAGCGAGAGCGGAGTTCCAGAAAGCGCACCAGCAGCAGGGCGATCAGTGCTGTCCAAATCTGGATCTTGAGCGCGTTTGCCGAGGTGCCAACAAGGGTCTTGATCCGTAAGTTCTGCTTGATGCTCTTGAAGAAGAGCTCCACCTGCCAGCGTTGGCGATAGATAGCGGCCACCGTGGCCGCATCCAGATCGAGGTCATTGGTGAGGGAGACGAACTCGCGCTGTCCATCCTCGTCCCACCGGCGCATAAAGTGGTCTTCCTCGTCGTTCGCCTGCTTGGTGAAGACGATGATTTCATCCGCGCGGACGCGACTGCTGTCTGAAATCGCACGGGATTCCATGACAACAAAGGAAGCCTTCTCCTTCAGGCGAGTCACGAAGTGGACGCCTTGCAGCGTCAGGCTATGGAACCAGGCGTAGTCGTTATAGCCGCGATCAAAAATCAACATCGCCCCGGCGGGGAAGCGCATGGTTTTAGCCACTTTCACGTCACCTTGCTTGCCATCGGTGGATCACCGCGTAGTGTGGCAACAGTCCCTCATGGTCGAGAAGTAAGTGCAACTTGACAGCTCCCTGGGTGGCGCGGAACTTGGCCCAGGGAAAAACCTTCACGCACAGATCGATCACGCTGCTGTCCAGACTGAGGAGCTTGCCGGGCAGTTGGAGCGGATTGCTGCCTGAGCCGGGAAGCTGTTGGCGCGAATGCTCCAGCAGCGCCAGAAACAAATCCTGATAGATCTGCCAACTGCGGTGTTCATTGGCATAGGCGAGCGTCGAGTGGCTGGGCGCCTGGGTCATACCCAAATGCACCAGCTTGCCTTCGCAGGCTTGCAGCCCCTCGCGAATCTCGCGCAGGCTGTGGGCCTGTCCCAACTGGCAGAACAACATCGCCACAAACTGATCCCAACAGGAAAAACCGCGAGCGTGTCGCATCCCGCCATGCCGCGCCACGGCGGCATCGAACAGTCGGCGGGGCACCAACCCCAGAAGCTGACTGAAAATGCTGGATACTTGAGCCATGGGCGGTCTCCTTCGGGAGGTGAGATGTGTTCTTGCAGGAACTTCTCTATTGAGTCTCGCGGAATATAGCGGATTCAGAAGCATAGAGAAGACTGCTTCCAGCAAGCAACGAGTAGATGCTTTCTTCGGCGCATGCGCTTGAGTTTAGTTCTGGCCATTTCACCGAGTTGCCAGAGATCTTTGGCGCAGATATTCGGGAGTTCGTGCTGCTTGAGATGAGCCCAGATATATTCGACGGGATTCAGTTCGGGAGCGTAAGCTGGAAGCCGAAGAGTCTGGATGCGGCCATCACAACTTGCGATGAAATCCTGAACGAACTTGCTGCGATGAGCAGCCAGTCCGTCCCATACGATCAGGATCTTGCCTGGGATGACCCGAAGTAGTTTTCCGAGGAAGATCACAATGTGCGGACTCTTGATCGTTTCGCTGAACATTTCAAAGTGAAGATTCCAGCGGCTCAGTCCTGCGATGAGCGAGAGGTTCTTCCAGTTGAAGTGATGGAACAGAATAGGTGTCTGGCCGCGCGGAGCCCAGGTGCGGCATCGATGAGGCTTCTGCGTTAGTCCGCTTTCGTCAATGAAGACAATGGTGCGGCCTTCTTCCTGGGCTTTTTTTTAGCGTTGGGCCAAGTCACCTGTTTCCACTCGCGAATGGCCTTCTCATCGCGTTCGAGCGCACGTCCCACTGGCCGTTGAGGACTCCAGCCCAAGGCGCGCAGAATGCGCCAGACGTGGCCCGGATGGTAGCGAATCTGAAATTCCTGCTCGATCAAATCGGCTACCCGCTGGCAGGTCCACAACGGCGTTTCATAGCCGAGTTTTTCCGGCCCCGCCAGCAACTTGTTCGTCAGAAGCTTTGCCTGTTTGTCCGCCAGCAAAGGCTTCCGGCCAGCGCGTCCAGCCTGCTCGAGAGCCTTCCTGCCACCTTCGCTATATTCCTTGCGCCAGCGGCTCACCGTCTGGTTGGCGACCATTAACTCATGGCCGATCTGACTGTTGTTGAAACTCTCTCGCATCAATGCCAGTGCTCTCATCCTCCGCACTTCCAAGGCATCGAAATCGCGAGCCACTCCACGCGGGTTTCCCATAGACAGATTAGAACCCGACAGAAGTCAATGTGTTCCGCTATATTATGTGATTATCAATAACCTACCAGTAGGCCGCCTTCAGCCTCAATTTATGAGGCTAGTTTGGACACGCGTGACTTTGCGTCCAGTGTGGGGACGATGACTCGGCTGATACTGGCTTGCCGGAGTACTCTGCCCAAGAGCCTCATGCGGACGTCCCTTTCCCGGTAAACCGCCCCTGCGCCGCCGACATGTACCTCGCCCCAAAGTAATCCAACCCCGTCTCGGCATCCCGTTCCTTGCCGGTACTACGGGATCTTCTGTCTTCGTCACACAAGCATCCGGCTATCCCCGGTGCGATCAACACGTTAGCGTTGGCCAGACCCTGACGCGAGGCTAGTGCAAAGCTCTCAACCCCCTGATGCGGTTTTTCGGCAACGAGCGATGATCTTGGGATGTTCGCAAAGGCGGGAAGGCAGACGGCGGCTAAGAGAAGAGCTTGCGTCGTTGCTTTAGCCGCCTGGATCACTGCGGCCCATTTTATCGTGTGGATGCGCCAGGAAGCAGCTTCCGGGTCTTCGTCGTCTTCGGCGTCGAGCGCAGCGAACACGTCGGCGGCATCCTGGCTGGCCGGATTCGTTGGTCGCCGATCCTTCGACCGTTGCGCCGGATGCGTGGCCCGATCGATTTCCTGAAGCTGGCGGATCGCCACATGCGTGTAAATCCGCGTCGTCTTCAGATCAGCATCGCCTGGATGAAGCGTGTGTCTGCGCCGCCTTCGAGCATCAACGTCGCCATCGTGTGCCGGAGCATGTGGCACGATCCCTGCTTCTTGATCTGCGCCGCCTTCACGTACATGCTGACGAGTTCAGTGAGGTAGTCCACGGCGACGCATCCTCAGCACCGCCCAAAGAATGGCTGCTTCTACATATCAACGTGGACTTCGGTTCATGTCCTCCACGGTCGGGAGCAATCGACGGCAGCGTGGATCAAGGATGGCTCTACTGTGGAACGCAAACGAAGAGCCAGGGCGCTGCTCAATCGGGATGCCCAAGTCTGCCGCTGGCTGAGACCACCAGCGTTAAGTAGCCGAGACCTCTGACGACTCAGACGATCACGGTCGATGTGAAGGGCCAGTACGCATGACCTTTTCGAGTCTCTATGCCGAGTTCCTTGAGGACTCGTGCCAGCATAGAGACTCTAAACCAACCGCATGATGATGAACAATGAGACCGCCGAAGGCGTCGTGAGCTTGCGAACGACTACTTCAAGAACGACGTTGCTGAAGCAACGTCCATGCTTCGCATGGTTCCTCTTTTGCGTACCTGGAATGGTAAATACCACCAGGAACCATCATGAATTCTTTGCTCTCGAAACTCGCTGACGAACTCCTTGTCCAAGACATCACCGAACCAAGCGCCGTTCTCGGCTCTCTTTCCGGCGACGAACTGGAAGCCACCCACGATCACATCCTCGATCAGTTCGCCCTGGAACTCCTGATCGGCGCTCACGAAAATTCCGAGTGGTGCGATGGCAAGTTCGTCATCGACGCCAACCACGGCAACATCCAGCTCATGCAAGCCGTCTTCTATGCCGTCACGCTCGAATGCCAACGCCAGGGACGTACATCGGGATGCGCCTTCCTCTTACGATCAAGCAACCCAGATGCGCTGTTCGTCTAAAGTAAGCTGAAGAGCTTCAGGGCCACGATAATCTTGGTCTCGAACTGAAATGGATACTACAGCACCATCCTGAAATGTCAAAGTGACATCATCGTGCTCGGCCTCAGCCGCCTCAACCACGCTTCCAATCTCTCCGCATAAAGCATCACGATAGCCATTCTGTCCCAAACGAAGCGTCTCACCCAATTTAGTGATGATCGGCAGCGTATATGCAGTAAGAGTAGGCCCGTCAAAATGTAGCTGAAGGTAATCATGCACAAATTCCACTGAGCTTAGAGTGCGACCACGAAGCTCGGATAGTGCAGCGGAAAGAGACTCTGGAGTGTGCGTCATAATTCCTTCTACGGAAACGAACTTCCGCCACCAGGACACGCTTTGGGTGGGCTCAGCGGCTGGTGACGTGACGGATCAGAGTTGGGAACCGTTCGGCCCGTTTGCGGATTCACTCCCTGGCCCGAACGATTCTGATAAGTTACATACCCATTTGGATAACCAGGAGAGCTTCCCCGTGCTGGAGTTGGGTCCATGATTCTCACACCGCTAACCTTGGGATCAAGGCCATTTCCGCCGTTTCCTCCTGTATAGGCTGAGCCCGTAGTCTTGCCCTGCGGGTTCACGACCGGAGTAGGCCCTGATGCCCATTCGGAACCGGGACTGCGTCTCCGCCAGGAGTAACCACAAAGCCTGGACCTTTGTCTCCTTCAGACCCGCCGCTTTGTGGGGCATCCTGCGAAGAACTCATCATGAAATTGGAAGCGGCGGTACCAAATTCTGATGCACCGTGCGCCGCAATCGCAGCGCCGCCCACAACGGCAGGTGCTCCAGCAGGGTAAAGCACGCCCGTTCCACAGGCAGCCGCACCCCCGCCAGCTATCGTTCCTCCACCTGCCATCTCGATCAGGCCGCCGACCATCGAAATAGCGTCGCCGATCTTCTGCCCTCTTTGGAAGTCGCCGTTGCCAGTCTGCCTACCGAGTCCTGCAACAGCATTACTCTTGACTGCGTTTGCGGCCCCCAAGAAATAATCAAGCACTCCCTCGCCATCTGGATCGACGTACCGCAACGGGTTGTTCAGAGTGTACGAGTATAAGTTCCAACTCTGTGGATTCCCGATGTGCTGATCGGCGAACGGTCTATCCGGTGAAGTGAACCGTCCCTGAGCCGCTGACATGTACCGAGCGCCGAAGTAATCCAACCCCGTTTCGGCATCCCGTTCCTTGCCCGTAAACTTCTGCGCCGGATCTCCCACTCCCGAGTACCCGGCAACTCCAGCCCTCTGGATCTCTCCTCCAAAAGGCTCATAATCCACACGCTGTGTCACCGTCCCCGTCTGGTCGAACCACGCCCGCGTACTCCCCAGATGATCCGTCACCGGATACAAAGTCTTGCCAGCATTCCCATTCGTAGAGCCAGTCGCAAACTCCGCTGCCACCCCTCCATCGAGCCCATACACATACCAAACCGTCTTCCCATCCGCCACAGACTTCACGCGCTGCCCATCTCCGTTATAGAGATAGCTCCCGTAGATCTTCTCCGTCCCTGGCGTCACAACAGAGTCACCCTTCGCCTCCGTCATATGCCCCTCAGGATCATAGACCGCAACCGAACTCGTATCCCCGACCTTCCACTGGATCTGCCGACCGCTATAGTCATATGCAACATCCTTCAAGCGGTTGTTCACCACCCCGCTGCTCTGCAGGTACCAATTCGAAGTCGCCTGCGCCAACCCAAGCGCCAACCCGGACTTTGAAGGCGTCCAGCCATTGCCAAACTGGTCGTCGGCATACTGCACACACCACCGTCCACCCACCGTCGCACAACTTGCCGTACCCAGCGGGCCTTCATTGCTGCTGTCTTCGGCAGCGCCAATCAACCGATGCAACCCGTCATACGTATAGCGTACGCCAAAGGTATCGATCCCAGTCTCGCAATTATGCCAGTTAGGTATGACTCAGAACACTATAGAACGCCATATTTTGATCTGACTTCGGCAAGGCTAAGTACTTTTAAAGACGGCGGCCCTCCACCTTGCATCTGCGATTGTGGAAAAATTCTCTCCCAGTAGCGGCCATCCACAGGATCCTGAAACAGTGCGTCCCACCCCCCGGAGGCTTCACTATCTTTTACATAGATCAAATACTCCGAGACTAGTTTTTCTACCCGATTGCAAGCGTCGTCAGCCTGTATCTCCTGCCCAACCATAATCCAATCCCCTACTATCTTCACCTCTGATGGATCAATCATTGCGCCACTCATTTTACTATTCTTCTGACAGTGTTTTGGGGTATCGGGCCGTTAGGAACTTGTTGAAAAATACCCCTCTACCGCGAATATGATGGTATCTGGATGAGGATGTATTGAATCATTGCTCAAAATTGAACCTGCCCGCGCTCCCGCGATAGGCCGAAAACCATTGATTTTGGGCCATTTTCCGTCATTTAGGCACACTGCTCCTGCAGGGTTTTGACTCGAAGCAGATTGTAAGCTGCGGCTGTATAAGTGACCAGCCATCCGACCTTATCGATTCCCCGCAGCTTGATCTTTTTCAGTCCGCCCGTTTGCTTCATCCATCCGAAGGCCTTCTCTACAAGCCACCTCTTGCTGAGGCTCATGCGATACCCTTCATGCCTTGTCGTACGCTGATCAATGGCGCTTCTGCGATTCTTGTTGTTCTGCGCCACATGTGGGGTCACTCCCAACTCGCGCACTGTTTTGACAAAGTCCTTGCGGTCATAAGCTTTGTCGGCCCCCAGCGTTATGCGTTTGCCGGGCCGCGCTATTTTGGCCGCCATCAATAAGGCGGCATCGGCTTCGCCATGACCATCGGCTTGCGTGCTCATCACCTCACGGATCAAACCATTGCGGTTCTCGATCACAATGTGGCCGAGGTAGCTGAGCTTGGCTTCCTGCCCATTCCCCTTCTTGTACAAGCGGGCATCTGGATCTGTCTTGGACTCGTGCGTTTCATTGCTGCGCTTCTCGCCGTGGAACTGCTTGCCATCTTTGGGGCCTTCGCCATCTTTTCGTTGAAATCTCTTCTGTCCTGCCCAGGCTTCGATCAGCGTTCCATCCACCGTGAAGTGCTCATCGGACATGAATCCAGAGGCCAACTCATTGACCCGGCTAAAGAACTTCTGCGCGACCTCTTCATTCAACAGCCGCTCCCGGTTCTTGCTGAATACGGCGTGGTTCCAAACCGGCTCATCGATCTCAAGCCCAATGAACCAACGGAACAACAGGTTGTAGTCCAACTGCTCCATTAGCAAGCGCTCGCTGCGCACCGAGTAGAAGATTTGCAACAACAACGCTCTGAGCTGACGCTCGGGCGGAATCGAAGGACGCCCCACTCGCGAATACATCTGCTCAAACTCTCCATCCATGCTCTTGAGCAACCCGTCTACCAGTTGCCGTACTTTCCTCAGTGGATGGTCCTCTGCGATCCGATCTTCAAGGTTCACGTAGCTGATCAGGGTTCTTTGTTGCTGGTCGGTTCCGCGCATAAAACATAGATGCTCTAAAATATTTCAGCGTCACATCCAGCGGCGAGTTTTTCAACAAGTTCTTAGGAATCACAAATTCTACAGCGCCTCCAGCAGTCCGCCCACCGCCGATAAACCCTTTATCTGGTCGACGTAATCGATGTCGTCGACGGTCCCAAGAATAAGGTGGCCGCGAACGATATGGCCGTGCCCAAAGCCTGCCCAGCCTCCTGAGCGTCGTTCTTCGTTTCAAGACGCGGAATACCTACAGGGGTGCGGGACAGAGTGCGGTCACGAGTGCGGGACAGCCTGACTCGTCACAATGTATTTTTTCCGACCGCAGAACTTCATTAATCAGCCGCAGTGATTTCTATCCTTTGCTTCTACCTCTCTTGAAAGGCTTAGAAATGGTCTCATAAACCTCTGAAGAGCGGAATATGGGAATCTGAAAGAGCTCTGGTGAATTGCGCGGAAGTGTATGCGTGGACGATGGGACTTAAAGGACGACCAATGGGAAGTCGTGGAGCCGGTGTTGCGTCCGCAGCGCCGAGCGGATCAGCGTGGCAGGCCGTGGCACGATACTCGATGCGTATTGAACGGGGTGCTGTGGGTTTTAGGGAGTGGGCCGCAGTGGCGTGAACTGCCGGAAAGATATCCGCCGTACCAGACCTGTCACCGACGTTTTCAACAATGGGTGCGAAGCGGAAAGCTGGAAGAGACGCTGAGAGTGTTGGCCCGCTACTTACATGAGCGAGGCCAGTTGAATCTGGAAGAAGCGTTTGTTGATGCCACATTCGCGAGCGCAAAAAAGGGGGCCTCGCCATTGGTCCCACCCGTCGCGGCAAGGGCACGAAGATCATCGCTCTCGCCGCTGGTGACAGTCTTCCTCTCGCCGTTGCTGTCGACAGCGCTTCGCCGGCCGAGTGTCAGCTTGTGGAAGACGTTCTGGCCGGAAGCTTCCTCGATGAAATGCCCAGGCGACTCATCGGAGACAAAGCTTACGACTCGGATAAGCTCGACGAAAAGCTTGCCGAAGAGTACGGCATCGAGATGATCGCGCCGAACCGGCGCAACCGGAGCAAGACTCAGGATGGTCGTCCGCTGCGCCGCTACCGCCACATCGAAAACTTCCTCGGATTCGTTCGCCTCGGTTGCTTACAACTCTTACTCAGACGTTTATGAGACCGCTTCTAATCTCCCGGGAGCCCAGTGTCGGCCGCCCGCAGAAGGCGTCTTTTTCCTCCCCAGCAAATCGCAGGGTGCCCCGGAGTGGCGCTAGAACTCCATATGAATCTGTTCTTCGTCTCGCAAATTTTCGCAGAACTTCCATAGGAACTTGTTGAAAATACCCCTCTACCGCGAATATGATGGTATCTGGATGAGGATGTATTGAATCATTGCTCAAAATTGAACCTGCCCGCGCTCCCGCGATAGGCCGAAAACCATTGATTTTGGGCCATTTTCCGTCATTTAGGCACACTGCTCCTGCAGGGTTTTGACTCGAAGCAGATTGTAAGCTGCGGCTGTATAAGTGACCAGCCATCCGACCTTATCGATTCCCCGCAGCTTGATCTTTTTCAGTCCGCCCGTTTGCTTCATCCATCCGAAGGCCTTCTCTACAAGCCACCTCTTGCTGAGGCTCATGCGATACCCTTCATGCCTTGTCGTACGCTGATCAATGGCGCTTCTGCGATTCTTGTTGTTCTGCGCCACATGTGGGGTCACTCCCAACTCGCGCACTGTTTTGACAAAGTCCTTGCGGTCATAAGCTTTGTCGGCCCCCAGCGTTATGCGTTTGCCGGGCCGCGCTATTTTGGCCGCCATCAATAAGGCGGCATCGGCTTCGCCATGACCATCGGCTTGCGTGCTCATCACCTCACGGATCAAACCATTGCGGTTCTCGATCACAATGTGGCCGAGGTAGCTGAGCTTGGCTTCCTGCCCATTCCCCTTCTTGTACAAGCGGGCATCTGGATCTGTCTTGGACTCGTGCGTTTCATTGCTGCGCTTCTCGCCGTGGAACTGCTTGCCATCTTTGGGGCCTTCGCCATCTTTTCGTTGAAATCTCTTCTGTCCTGCCCAGGCTTCGATCAGCGTTCCATCCACCGTGAAGTGCTCATCGGACATGAATCCAGAGGCCAACTCATTGACCCGGCTAAAGAACTTCTGCGCGACCTCTTCATTCAACAGCCGCTCCCGGTTCTTGCTGAATACGGCGTGGTTCCAAACCGGCTCATCGATCTCAAGCCCAATGAACCAACGGAACAACAGGTTGTAGTCCAACTGCTCCATTAGCAAGCGCTCGCTGCGCACCGAGTAGAAGATTTGCAACAACAACGCTCTGAGCTGACGCTCGGGCGGAATCGAAGGACGCCCCACTCGCGAATACATCTGCTCAAACTCTCCATCCATGCTCTTGAGCAACCCGTCTACCAGTTGCCGTACTTTCCTCAGTGGATGGTCCTCTGCGATCCGATCTTCAAGGTTCACGTAGCTGATCAGGGTTCTTTGTTGCTGGTCGGTTCCGCGCATAAAACATAGATGCTCTAAAATATTTCAGCGTCACATCCAGCGGCGAGTTTTTCAACAAGTTCTTAGGCAAACTTCTCCTGCAGGGTTTTGATTCGAAGCAGATTGTAAGCGGCCGCAGTGTAAGTAACCAGCCAACCAACCTTGTCCAGTCCGCGCAGTTTGATCTTCTTCAGCCCCCCGGTCTGCTTCATCCAGCCAAAAGCCTTTTCGACAAGCCATCGCTTGCTCAAGCTCATCCGATACCCCTCATGCCTTGTCGTCCGGCCATCAATCGCACTCCTGCGGCCCTTGTTGTTCTGCGCCACGTGCATTGTTACGCCCAACTCACGAACTGTCGTGACGAAGTCTTTGCGGTCGTAAGCTTTGTCGGCTCCTAATTTGACGCGCTTGCCGGGCCGCGCTATTTTTGCAGCCATCAACAGGGCCGCATCCGTTTCGGCCTGCCCATCGGCCTGTGTGCTCATCACCTCGCGGATCAAGCCATTGCGATTCTCAATCACGATATGACCCAGATAGCTCAGGTTTGCCTCTTGGCCCTTACCTTTCTTGTAGCGGCGCGATTCCGGGTCGGTCTTGGATTCGTGTGTCTCGTTGCTCCGCTTCTCGCCGTGGAAATTGCCGCCATCTTGAGTGCCATCGCCAGCCTTGCGCTGGAAGCTCTTCTGTCTGGCCCAGGCTTCAATCAGCGTTCTATCCACTGTAAAGTGCTCATCGGACATGAAGCCGCTTGCCAGTTGGTTGACTCGCGCAAAGAACTGCTGCGTCACTTCTTCATTCAAGAGCCGCTCACGGTTCTTGCTGAACACAGCGTGGTTCCAAACGGGTTCATCGATCGCGAGGCCAATGAACCAACGGAACAACAAGTTGTAGTCCAACTGCTCCATCAACAAGCGCTCGCTGCGCACGGAATAGAAAATCTGCAGTAACAGCGCGCGAAGCAGTCGCTCCGGCGGAATCGAGGGCCGGCCTACCCGAGAATACATCTGCGAGAACTCGCCATCCATACTCTTCAGCAGCCCATCGACCAGTTGCCTAACTTTTCGCAGGGGATGGTCTTTGCCGATCCGTTCTTCAAGACTCACGTAGCTGATCAGCGATGCCTAGTTCTGGTCGTTTCCGCGCATAAAACATAGATGCCAGAAAATGTTCCAGCGTCACATCCCACTCAGGGTTTTTCAACAAGCTCCTATTGATAATCACATAATATAGCGGAACACATTGACTTCTGTCGGGTTCTAATCTGTATATGGGAAACCCGCGTGGAGTGGCTCGCGATTTCGATGCCTTGGAAGTGCGGAGGATGAGAGCACTGGCATTGATGCGAGAGAGTTTCAACAACAGTCAGATCGGCCATGAGTTAATGGTCGCCAACCAGACGGTGAGCCGCTGGCGCAAGGAATATAGCGAAGGTGGCAGGAAGGCTCTCGAGCAGGCTGGACGCGCTGGCCGGAAGCCTTTGCTGGCGGACAAACAGGCAAAGCTTCTGACGAACAAGTTGCTGGCGGGGCCGGAAAAACTCGGCTATGAAACGCCGTTGTGGACCTGCCAGCGGGTAGCCGATTTGATCGAGCAGGAATTTCAGATTCGCTACCATCCGGGCCACGTCTGGCGCATTCTGCGCGCCTTGGGCTGGAGTCCTCAACGGCCAGTGGGACGTGCGCTCGAACGCGATGAGAAGGCCATTCGCGAGTGGAAACAGGTGACTTGGCCCAACGCTAAAAAAAAGCCCAGGAAGAAGGCCGCACCATTGTCTTCATTGACGAAAGCGGACTAACGCAGAAGCCTCATCGATGCCGCACCTGGGCTCCGCGCGGCCAGACACCTATTCTGTTCCATCACTTCAACTGGAAGAACCTCTCGCTCATCGCAGGACTGAGCCGCTGGAATCTTCACTTTGAAATGTTCAGCGAAACGATCAAGAGTCCGCACATTGTGATCTTCCTCGGAAAACTACTTCGGGTCATCCCAGGCAAGATCCTGATCGTATGGGACGGACTGGCTGCTCATCGCAGCAAGTTCGTTCAGGATTTCATCGCAAGTTGTGATGGCCGCATCCAGACTCTTCGGCTTCCAGCTTACGCTCCCGAACTGAATCCCGTCGAATATATCTGGGCTCATCTCAAGCAGCACGAACTCCCGAATATCTGCGCCAAAGATCTCTGGCAACTCGGTGAAATGGCCAGAACTAAACTCAAGCGCATGCGCCGAAGAAAGCATCTACTCGTTGCTTGCTGGAAGCAGTCTTCTCTATGCTTCTGAATCCGCTATATTCCGCGAGACTCAATAGACTCGATGCGCTTACTGATTCAGATGGTCACGTTCGATTTCCCCGTCAGAAGGCATCTGCGTCTTTGGGAAGTTATCTCATATATACGGGCCTATCTGCAATGGCTGGCGTTCATTCTAGTTTTGGTCGACACGCACGAGTGTCTGCATTTGGTCGGGGGCTAGTGCAGTGCTTCACAATTAGTAACCAGTATGACCCCGGCGGGCGTCCCTATACTCGAGGAGCGAGAAATGCGAGTAGCCCCGCGAGTCGAGTTGAGCGATGAAACGAAGCGTGAGTTGGAGAAGTGGGCCCAGGGCCGGAAGATTCCAGTGCGTCTGGCAGAGCGGGCCCGGATCGTCCTCCTTGCCGGGCAAGGCAGGCAGGATCGGGAGATCGCCGCCGAACTCGGCATCACGCCGAAGAAGGCCAGCCGGTGGCGCTCCCGCTTTCTGGAATTGGGCGTAGCGGGTCTGGAGGAGGACGCTCCGCGGCCAGGACGCACGCCAACGATCAGCCGGGAATTGATCGCCGAGGTGATTCGCCTCACGACCGAGGTGAAACCCGCCCAGGCCACGCAGTGGAGCACCCGCAGCATGGCCGCGGCCTTGGGGATCAGCGACTCCAGCGTGCTGCGGATCTGGCATGCGCATGGCCTGAAGCCGCATCTCGTCGAGACCTTCAAGATCAGCAACGACCCCGAGTTCGGCGAGAAACTGGAGGCCATCGTCGGGCTTTAGCTCAGCCCTCCGGAACACGCCATCGTGCTGAGCGTCGATGAGAAGAGCCAAGTGCAAGCCCTGGATCGCACGCAACCCGGATTGCCGCTCAAGCCCGGCCGCGCCGGCACGATGACGCACGACTACAAGCGTCATGGAACCACGACCCTGTTTGCGGCCCTGAATGTTGCCAGCAGCAAGGTCATTAGTCTCTGCCAACAGCGGCACCGGCATCAGGAATGGATCAAGTTCTTGCGGCTGATCGACGAGGCCACTCCCGCAGGCAAGGAACTCCATCTGATCTGCGACAACTACGCCACGCACAAGCATGAGAAGGTGCAGCGCTGGCTCAATCGCCACCCCCGCTTCCACGTGCACTTCACCCCGACGAGTTCGTCGTGGCTCAACATGGTGGAGCGCTTCTTCCGCGACCTGACCGTCAACCGCCTGCGCCGCGGCGTCTTCGGCAGCATCGTCGAACTCATCGAAGCGCTGGACGCCTTTGTCGATGCCCACAACGAGAACCCCAAACCTTTCATCTGGACCGCCAAGGCCTCCGACATCCTCGCCAAGGTGGTCCGCGCTCAGGCCGCTCTTAACCGTCGCTCTGTGTGAAGCACTACACTAGGCGGAGATTCAATAAGCGGAGACGTACTAACAGACTGGACCGGCTCACCAGATTGGATGACCTCACGGATTGTGGTGAAGCCACGGCAGGTGTTCAGAAGATGACTGTTGGGAATAATGCGGTGGTACACTCGGAAACTTGGCTCAGACCACGATCACGATGGGGGACCTGGAATTGGGGGATTGTAGTTTGGAGCGGTTTCTTTTGCGTGCGTTGCCGTCTTTCAATAATATTTGGAAATCTTTGAACGGGGTTGAGGCTGTTGTCCCCAACGAGCAGAGGGCATCCACTTTGTGCAAAAAAAGAAGAACCGCATGCAAATGCTTCTTTCTATTTTCTCGGTGCTGGCCGGCTACTTGATTTTTGCGGTTTCCGCGTTTTGGCTGTTTCGGCTGGCTGGACAAGCGCCCCATCAACAGGCTCCACTGGGCTTCATGATTGGCAGCTCCGTCTGCGGGTGTTTGTTTGCTGGCCTGGGGGGCTATATGGCGGGAATGTGGGCGGGACGCGCGCCACTGGGGCATGGTGTGGCGGTGGGGATTGTCCTCGCGATTGGGGCTAGCGTCTCTCTGGCGAATACGATGGGCAGCGGCGCCATTTGGTCACAGGTGGCGGCTATTCTGCTGATGGCTCCCAGTGCCATGATGGGCGGTTGGCTACGGATGCGACAGGTGGCCGGTCGCGCTTAGCCCAGAAGATCGATGGTCCGCGACGCCAGCTCGTTTGCCGATTCCACGGCTTTCAGATTCGCTTGACTCCCAATCCCCGCTGCCAGAATCGCGATCATATCGTCGCTCAGATCGACGACATCTTCCCCTCGGGACAGTGCGGCCGGATTCCCTGCGGAAGACAACCGCTTGGCCGCCGCAGCTAACTTTTCCTGCGCCTTTTCTAGACCCGCCAGGCCAATCGATTGGATTTCCATAGTGTTCGTATCGGCTACGCTTTGAAGCCCTTTAGAAAATTTTCTGCAGTCCGCGAAAATTTTCCACCTGCAACAGCCACCCCGGCCCCACATCCAACAATTCCGTCTGTTCCAACACCCAAGTGCGCTCATGCGGCACGTACACCGCATTCAGGCCTGCGGCGATCGCCGGATTGATGTCGCTCTTCGGCGAATTGCCAATCATCCAGGTGGTTGCCGGATTCCAGCCGTAGCGGCCGACCAGCTCCCGATAGGCGGCCTCGTCCTTCTCCCGAACGATCTCGAACTCCCGGAAATACTTTCCTACCGGACTGCGATCGATCTTCAAACGCTGCTCTTCTGCCTCGCCTTTTGTAAACAGCACCAGATCGTGACTGCGCTTCAGCAGGTATTCGAGCGTTTCCTCAACACCCTCCAGCATTTGAATCGGCTGGTGCAGAATGCGGTCGGCGAATCCGATAATCTTCCCCACATCCTCCGGTGCAATCTCCCGCTCCACCAGACGCCGGTAGCAGGTCACCAGATTCTTGGCAAAATTCTTCGCCCCATATCCATTCACCTTGATATTGGCGATCTCGATTTCATCGAAAATCGTCCGCGTTTCTTCTGCGCTGAGCGAAGAATGATCGAGAAAGGCATAGAACTCGTCCCACGCCTGCTCGAAGTAGATATTGTTCTCCCACAAGGTGTCGTCGGCATCAATCACCAGCGTTTGTGGACCTTCCATCCGGGTCAATCGAGCACCTCCTGGCCATGCTTGGCAAAGCCGTTCAAGGGCGCTACCCGCCGCACATGCCGGGTCAACTTCTCACGTTCCAAGTAGCTCGGCAAGTATTCCGACAGGGCCTCCATGCGTTCCCGTTCACTCTTCATGCTCAGCAATTGCTGTTTAAACTCAAGGTCTCCGGCGATTTCTCCAATCACGAAGCTCAGATCTCCCCGGTTCTGGTCGGGCATTTCCTGCACCACGCCGCCATGCTCCATCACCATGAGCTTCACCCAGGTACTGAGGACGCGCTGCTTGACCAGATCGTCTGTCGCGGTGGAATCTTCGTCGGCAATCATCGCCACCGCGGCCCGCAGGAAGTTGCGCCCCTCATCGAGCAGGATGATCTCAAAGCGCCGGCGGCCCCGCACCAGAATATCCAGACGTCCATCAGGATACTTTTTCAGAATTTTCTCAATCACAGCCGTACAGCCGATATTCGCCATGCCTTTTTCACTGGCAAGTACGACACCGAATTCGTTCTCGGTCTCCAGCAATTCGCCGATCATTTCCTTGTAGCGTTCTTCAAAGATATGCAGCGGCAGGACGGCCCCGGGAAATAACACCACCCCCAGCGGGAACAAGGGTAGTTGATCTTGCGACATAAGTACTATTATTGACTCTTGTGCGGATCGACGGCTCTAAAATACTGCTGACCGGTGCTTCCACCGGAATTGGCGCCACTTTGGCCGGATTGTTGCATGCCCGGGGAGCGCATCTTGTGCTGGTCTCGCGCAAGACCCACACCTACGAACTCCCGGGGGCGCACTGGATCGCTGCGGACCTCACCGATGCCGGGCAGCGCAATACCGCCTTTGCCGAGGCGGCAGCGAAGCTTGGCGGTATCGATATCCTGATCAACAATGCGGGCGTCGGCGCCTATGTGTCCACGCGGGAGACTGATGAGGACACCTGGCGCCATCTGTACGAACTGAACCTTCACGCCCCAATCCACCTGGCCCGGCTTGCCCTCCCGGGAATGCTGGCCCAGCGGCGTGGTGCGATCGTGAATGTCTGCTCCATTGCCGCTTTGGTGCCACTTCCCTGGTTCTCACTGTATTCCACGACCAAAGCCGCATTGCTCAGCTTTACGCATGGGCTGCGGATGGAGCTTGACGGCAGTGGCGTGGAAACGGTGGCCGTTTGTCCCGGCTATGTCCAGACGCCTTTCCAGTCCCATGTAATCAGCGGCAAACCCCCACTCATGCTGCAACGAACCAAAGCCTTCGCGATTTCCCCTGAAGTTTGCGCCCAGGCAATCGTCCGCGGCATCGAATCAGGAAAGCGTACTGTCGTTACGCCCTTGAGCGGCCATTTTCTGCACTGGGCATATTTCCTTTTCCCGAAACTGATCGACTCTGTATTCGCTCGCTACAATCGCAATTTGGAAAGGTCTGCTGTTTGATTTTGAAGTTGAAACGCGCTCCCGGTATCTATCTCGTCGGATTCATGGGATGCGGCAAATCCACGGTAGGAGCACGTCTGGCGGACGAGATCGGGTGGCGTTTTCTCGATCTCGATCACCGCATCGAGGAAGAGCAGCAAAAGAGTATCGTCAGTATCTTCGAGGAGCAGGGCGAACAGGCCTTTCGTCAGATCGAATCGGAAGCGATCCAGCATCTGATCAAAGAGACCTATCGCGGCCGCGCTACGGTTGCCGCACTCGGTGGTGGCGCCTTTGCCTGGCCTGGCAATCGAGAGCGCCTGGAGGATTCGGGCGTCACGATCTGGATCGATTGCCCCTTTGAACGCATCTGTTCCCGCATCGCGAACGAGCACCATCGACCGCTGGCCAAAGATCCCATTCGCTTCCGCGAACTGTACGAAACTCGCCGGGAAGCTTACGCGAAAGCCGACTACAAGATCGAGTTCGATTCTAATGACCCCACAGAAGCAGTCCAGTCCATCCTTGCCCTCCGCCTCCTCGGTTGAGCGATCGCTCCGCCAGGATGCTTTGGCCATCTTTCAGGCTGCGCTTGCCGCCGCAGACCCCTACGCCGCAACCCTAGCGCATTTGCCCAAAACCGTGGGTAGTGTTTATGTTGTGGGGGCGGGCAAGGCCGCAGCGGCCATGGCGAGAGCTGTCGAGAAAGTCTATGGCAATCGGATCCAGGCCGGCGTGGTTGTGACCAAGTACGGTCACGCACAGCCGCTCCAGCACATTCGTTGCCTGGAGGCATCGCATCCAGTGCCGGACGAGGCCGGGGTTCATGCGGCGCACGAGATCGCGCAAATCTGTCTTAGCGCCCAGGAGACCGATCTCATCATTTGCCTGATCTCGGGCGGTGCTTCTGCCTTGCTGCCCTTTCCGGCGCAACCGATCACGCTCGAAGAGAAACAAACCACCACCCGGCTCCTGCTCTCTTGTGGTGCAAACATCCAGGAACTGAATACGGTGCGCAAACACCTCAGTTCGATCAAGGGGGGACTGCTTGCCGATCTGGCCTATCCTGCAAAGCTGCACACGCTGATTCTGTCTGATGTGATTGGCGATTCTCTCGATGTCATCGGCTCCGGGCCGACTGTTCCCGATACGAGTACTTATGAAGAGGCCTGGCAGATCCTCTATCGCTATGGCCTGATCGCGAAGATTCCGGCATCAGTGCGGGACCGGCTCGAGCAAGGTTGTAACAAGGAATTGCCGGAAACACCGAAGCCCGGCACGCGGATCTTTGACCGGGTGAAAAATACTCTGATTGGCTCAAACCGTCTCTCGCTGAAGGCCGCACAAGCGACCGCAAAATCGCTGGGCTATAAGCCTCTGCTCCTCTCCACGTCCTTGGACGGAGAAGCACGGGAGGCGGCGCGTTTCTTTGCGTCGATGGCCCGGGAGGCCAGAGCCACCGGCAATCCGGCGCGGCCGCCGCTGGCGCTGTTGGCGGGTGGCGAGACGACGGTCGCCCTCTCGGCGCATCCTGGTCTCGGGGGCCGCAATCAGGAGATGGCGCTTGCCGCCGCGATCGGCATCGACGGTTTGCCTGCCACTTGTTTTCTCGCTGCTGGCACCGATGGCACGGACGGTCCGACAGAGGCCGCCGGAGCCTACGCCACCGGCTCGACTCTGGCGCGTGGGGCCAAGCTTGATCTCGACCCGCAGGACTTTCTCGCCCGTAACGATTCCTACCACTACTTCCAGCCGCTCAAGGATCTCTTCCTCCCCGGTCCCACCGGAACCAATGTGATGGATTTGTATCTGATGCTACTGCGCTAACTGCGCCTCTTTGGTTGAATTCGCTCCCCTTTCTTTCAAAAAAGACTGAACAGGAGAGCTGTGCTCGGAATATCTCTCACAGAGGTCAATCGATTGTGAGTCCAATCCGGCCAAACCACGTAGTTCGATCCAAGACAACGAGACGGCAGATTCTCAAAACTGCGGTAGCACCGATGATTGTCCCCAGCCTGGTGCTCGGGCAGCGAACTGGGGCGATTGCACCCAGCGACAAGATTGTCATTGGGGGCATTGGAATTGGCGCTCGGGGTGCTCATGTCCTGAGTAAGTTCCTACCCCTGAAAGAGACGCAGTTCGTTGCGATTTGCGATGTGCGGAATGAACGCCGGGAAAGCATCAAGTCGACCGTTGACCAGCAGTACGGCAATCACGACTGCAAGACTTACGACGACCAGTACGCCCTTCTGGCGCGCCAAGATATCGACGCGGTACTGATTGCCACGGGCGACCGCTGGCACACCCCTCTGTCCATCATCGCGGCACAGCACGGCAAGGATGTTTATTGCGAGAAGCCGTGTTCGATGTCCATTGAGGAGAGCTGGGCGCTGGCGGACGCCTTTCGCCGCTACAACCGGCTGTATCAGGCGGGTTGCCAACGGCGCAACGGCGCGAACTTCGCTCTATGTAAGGAACTGCTGAGGTCCGGCGCTCTTGGAAAGTTGAAGACTCTCTACGCGAATGTTGGTCCTTCTGTGAATTGGCCCCCGCTTCCCAGCCGGGACTGGCTGGCAGCCGAAGCGTTGCCTCCCAAACAAGTCCTCGATTGGGATCGTTGGCTGGGACCGGCACCCTGGCGGCCCTACCACTCCTCCTACGTCAGCGGGGGCTGGCGAAACTTCTACGATTTCCATGGTGGCGGCATTCTCGAGTGGGGCTCGCACACTGTTGATCTATGCCACTGGGCGGCTGGACTGGATGACACGCAACCGGTGGAATACGAGCCTGTTGGCACCAACGTAGGCCCCTACCAGGTGAACTGCCGCTACGAGAACGGTGTGAAGCTTGTGATGCACGACAACGGCTGGGAAGGCGCGTTAAACACCGGTTCGTGCAGCTTTCGGATCGAAGGCGATCAAGGCTGGGTGGAAACGGGCGACCAGACGCGGATCGAGTGTTCCGACAAGATCCGCCCCCTGCTCCGGCCGACGGAATCAGCCAGGCTCGCGTTGGAGAATCACGTGAAAGAGTTCGTTCGCTGTGTCCGGGATCGGCAGACGCCCAGCGCCAGCGCGGCGAATGCTGCCAACTCGCATGTGACCTGCCATGCGGCGTTTATCGCCTACCAACGCGGCAAGACGCTTCGCTGGGACACGGTGAAGAAAGAGTTCCCCAATGACGAGATTGCGAATCGGATGCGATCCCGCGCCTTGCGGGAACCGTGGCGGATCTGAGAAAGGACACGGAGCATGCCGCAAACACCAATCACGCCAACGCCCCAGGCTGAGAAACCCAAGCCGCCGATGCCGCCAGCCGAGTTTCGGGAGGGTGACATCGCCAGTCTCAATGTGGCTGCGCTTCTTGGCACTTTGAAGGACCCGGCGTCCTCCGAGTTCAGAAAGGCGAAGGCCTGTGTACGGGCCGGCGAACTGGGCGCGAAAGAAGCCGTACCTGTTCTGTCGGCGCTGCTCACGGACCCGCATCTGAGCGCGTATGCCCGCTACGGCTTAGAACCGATTGCCGATTCTTCCGCCGGCGATGCCCTGCGCGCGGCGCTGCCCAAGTTGAAGGGAGGCTTGTTGATCGGAGCGGTGAACTCGATTGGGAAACGCAGAGATGCAAAAGCCACTCCGGCTCTTGTCCAGATGATGCTCGGGCCGGACTCGGAGCTTGCCCGTGCGGCTGCCGTTGCTCTGGGCAACATTGGGGGTGTTTCCTCGGCGAAGGAATTGAAGGCGGCCCTGGGCAGGACAAGCGCTTTGACCCGGGTCGCGGTTGCCGATGCGTTGCTGATCTGTGCGGAGCGTCTGCTGGCAGACGGCAAGCGCGCCGAGGCTTTGGATCTGTATGTGGCGCTGAGCGCTCCCGATATCCCCAAGCCGATGCGCCTGGCGGCGAGGAACGGCATCATCCGCGAAGAGACGTCCATCGGCCGTCCGCGCTAGACAGTTTCAACATCCGGCTCACTTGTTCTATACTGCCTGTGCGTCTGAGGAGCTTATGAAGAGTTTTCTACATATTGTGGCGATGCTGTCCATATTCGGGATCATGTCCGCGCAGGATGGACCGGAGTCGGTCGTGCAGGGAAGTAAGCAGTTCCAGAAAAAAGTGTTGGCCTCCGGATTGGCAGGACCCTGGGAACTCACCTGGGGGCCCGACAACATGCTTTGGGTGACCGAGCGCATCGGGAAGCGAGTGACGCGCATTGACCCAGTGAGCGGGGAACGACATGTTGCCATCACGATTGATGAGGTGGCCGCTCCTGGCGGCCAGGACGGACTGCTGGGCCTGGCGCTCCACCCAGAGCTGCTGCAAGGGACAGGCAACGATTATGTCTATGTCGCCTACACCTACCTCGACAAGAGCAAGAAGCCGAAGCTGACGGTGGCCGATCCGGCAAGTCCTTATCGCCATCTCTACGGTAAAGTTGTGCGTTTTCGCTATCAGGCAAAAGAGCAGAAGCTGTCTGATCCGGTGCAACTGATCGCCGGACTCCCGGCGGGCGATGACCACACGGGCGGCCGTTTGAAGTTTGGCCCCGATCAAAAGCTGTACCTCACCATCGGAGATCAAGGACACAATCAGCTTGGGAATTTCTGTCTGCCCATTGAAGCGCAACGATTGCCGACCCAGAAGGAGATTCGCGATCGGAACTACGCTTCGTATGTCGGCAAATCGCTGCGTCTGAATCTGGATGGGTCCGTCCCTGCGGACAATCCGAAGCTGAAGGGTGTGGTCAGCCATGTGTTCACTTACGGCCATCGCAATCCCCAAGGCCTCGACTTCGGGCCGGACGGTACTCTGTACTCGGCGGAACACGGACCCAAAACAGATGACGAGATCAACGTTCTAACGCGCGGATCCAATTACGGATGGCCGCATGTTGCCGGGTTACGGGATGACAAGGCCTATGTCTACGCGCGTTGGGCTGAGTCCAGCACGCCCTGCTCGCAGATGAAGTATAACGATCTGGCCATTCCTGCTTCGGTGCCGCAGGATCGGGAGTCAGCCTTCCATGAGCCTTTCGTGAATCCAATCGCGACAATGTTCACGGTGCCCACTGGCTTTAACTTTCAGGACCCGGCTTGCAAAGGTGTCGACTTCATCTGCTGGCCGACGGTTGGTGTTTCTGATGTCGAGTATTACGAATCCAAAGGCAAAGGCATTCCAGGCTGGGACAAAGTGTTGCTGGTGACGACGCTCAAACGCGGCTCGCTCTATGTCCTGCCGCTGAGTGCTGACGGGAAGACGGCAGCAGGCCATTTTTCGCGCTACTTCCAGTCCGAGAACCGCTTTCGGGATTCGGCGGTCAGCCCGGATGGCCGGACGATCTATATCGCTACCGATCCTGGTGGACTGGCCGGAGCCGCCGATGCCGGTACAACCACCAATATGGAGAATCCTGGCGCGATTCTTGCTTTCACCTACACCGGTGAGGGAATGCCGGGTGCCGAGCCGCAGCGCTTGACGAGCGACGCCAAAAGATTGAATGAGGCGACGAATGCCGCTCCCATTGCCGATGGCGTTGCGCCACAATTCACCGCGGCACAAGCGGCACGAGGCAAGGCGGCTTACAACGCAACCTGCGCAGTGTGCCATGGCAGTACGATGACGAACGGTGCCTATGGGACGCCGCTTGCCGGTGAGTACTTCAAAACGAAGTGGTCGCATCGGAGTGTCCGTGCGTTTTATGACCGTGCGCAGAAAACCATGCCTCCGGGCGCTCCCGGCTCCCTGGCGCCTGACGCGTACGCGGACATCGTCGCCTATGTCCTCGAGGTGAACGGGTTTGCTGCGGGAGACGCCAGCTTGCGAGCCGGCGATGAGAAGACCGGTAGGATGGTGTTGAAGTAGAGGTTGCAAGCACAGCTGTTTGACGCTACGCTGCTTCATTTCTCGATCCGGACTGCGGATGGTCTTGTGGGAGCTGTCTCGGTGGTTCGATTCCCGCCACCGCGCACTGCTTGTTCCGTTGAGTTGCCGGTGTGTTTCTCCCTACATAGACTGAGTGCATGATTCGTCGCATTGCACCTCAGTTCTTTACCACGAACATCCCGGCCACCCTCGCCTATTACCAAGGCACGCTTGGCTTCGAGTGTCTTGGCACATGGCAGGATCCTCCTGTCTATGCAATCGTCGCGCGCGATCAGCAGACCATCCACTTTCGCTGCGCCGAGCCGCCCACGGCTAACCCCGGCAAGTATGAGGACGAACTGCTCGATGCCTACCTGCTCGTTGAGGATGTGGACAAGCTTTACGCCGAGTACGCGGCCCGCGGTGGGGAGTTCACTCGTGGCCTTGCTGACATGCCGTGGAACGCTCGCGAGTTTGTTGTGAAGGATTGCGACGGCCGTTTGCTGGCCTTTGGAGCGGAGCGCTGAAGACCAGTAGTATTTGGCTTTCTCGGGTTCTTTATAAGACTCTCGACTGTCCAGCTTCCGGCGCGCAGAAATAAGGATGGTGTTCTGGCGGAGCCGTTGGCGGTTATTCCGACAGCCGCAAATTTGTGAAGTACGCCTTGGTTTTAACTCCGGCCCACAGGGCTACGGCACCTTTGCTGTCGCCGAGTTTCAGGTCGTTCACAATCAGCACTGGCTGCGGCGCACTGTTCGCGGAAAGCCGTGCCTTTTCACTGCTGACTTCGATTTTGATCTTGGTCAACTCGCCAGGAACCAGGTCTGCATAAGATTCATACTTGCCTGGCGCGTGACGATGCGAACGAGAATTTCCTGCGCCGCATCTTCCGCAGCTTCGCGATTGCGCAGCATGCGCAGGGCAAGGTCATAGATGTCTCCTTGCAGGGCGCGCAATACCGTATCCAAGGCGAGGCGATCTCCGTTGCTCGCCGTCCCAATGGTTGGAACTATGACGAAAAGAAAATTGCAGTTACATCGGTGGACCGCTAACGGTGCAGGAAACGGTTCAGCGTGAGATCTGAGACAACTCGACTACCTGAGAAACCACAGGTCACCAATCGCGGTAAGGTTACGGATAGCCTTTTCGTCGCCAACAAAAGCTGACCGGAACTGGCACGGGTGTCAGGATCGAACTCGATGTCTCGTTTCTTGAGATGTCCGGAACGAAAATCCTTGATCAACCGCTTGTTGTCGGAAATAATTTCACAAAGTGGGAGCCGGATCGCCTGCTGCCTGGATCGAGGCAGGCTAGTTTCTAAGGCCTAGAGCGATAGACCAATAGGAGAACAGAGAGATGAAAAAGACGATTGTTTTGACCTTCCTTGCGCTGAGCAGTTGCATGGCCGCGCTCGCGCAGAACCCCATTTCTGGTGGCCAGAAGTTCCTCTTCGGCATGATTAAGAACAACATCATCCGTGCGGCGGAAAAGATGCCCGAAGAGAACTATGCGTTCAAGCCAACGCCGGATGTACGCAGTTTCGGCCAGCTCGTGGGGCACGTCGCCGATGCCCAATACATGTTCTGCTCCGCTGTGCTTGGAAAGACGAACCCGGCGCTCGGCATAGAGAAGGGTAAGACGGCGAAAGCGGATCTGGTGAAGGCCCTCAAGGAGGCGTTTGCTTACTGCGATACCGCCTACGATGAGATGACGGACGCCCAGGCGAATACGCTGGTGAGGTTCTTCGGAGCCGATCAAGCCAAGACGACGGTTCTCTCATTTAATGTTGCTCATGACAATGAGCACTACGGCAACATGGTGACCTACATGCGGTTGAAGGGGATTGTGCCCCCTTCGAGCGAAAAGCGCCAATAAATGGAGCACTAAACACGTTCGATAGCGACTGATAGCCTGGCAGACTAGCCGCTCTCTTGTTGGTACGAGAGCAACGTTGCGGGGACTTGTTCTATGTCTTTTTCTTTGCCACCCCGAATCCAATGTGCCAGGATCGACTCGATGTCTTCAATGAATCTTTAAAGGAGGGGCAAGCTCGTTCGGCATCACCAGGGATCCGAGTCCGGATTCCGAACGAGCGCCCAGCCGTTCACCGTGCATTAGGAACCAACGATGGCACTGATACTCGGAACTGATCTTTTCCACTACTAGGCCATGCTGGCTAAACTCATCTCCCTCTTGTGCCATGAGTGTTCACCCTTGAGCTGTCTTCGATAACCCTCGAGGACTGCTTTTGTGTCCAGCGCGTAGCCGCCTCCGCGCGCGAGAAGAGAAGCTGTCGCGACGAAGACCCTCCAGATTTGGAGCATCACCTGATAGCTCCTCGGTGGTGTGTCTGGTGAGTTTCTCGATCATCAATGCTGTGAGGCGATCTCTTCTTTTGATGGAGGAGGATTTGGCATCCTCCGGTGTTTCGATTCGCAGCTGACGGCTCAGTGTCTGCATCTTGCTGAGCCACTGCTCTTTTACTTGGCAATTGCCTGCGTTTGTTCATACAGCCGCGCCGAGCGTAAAGATGACTTGGACTCGGCTCACGATCGTATCCTTTCACGGGCCTCTGCGATTTTCTGCCACCGTTGGTCTCGCTCCTTCGTACTGGAGTTAAGACTATGTTTCGTTCTCTCCTGCTACTCAGTCTTCCCCTGCTGGCCCAACCGCCGGCTGACGAGATCCTCTCGAAGGTTGCGGAAAACTTCGCCCGCGGTCCGGAACTGCGGCGAGAATACGTTTATACCGAAACGATCCTCACTCGTCTCCACCGCAGCGACGGGAAACTGGCGCGAGAAGAGCAGCGAGAATACTCCGTAACCCCTACAGGAACTCGTACGGAGAAGAAATTGACCCGGCATTCCGGACGCTACCGCAAGGGGAATCAATACATCTCCTACTTGGAGCCAGATGCCAAGCTACCAGAGCATCACCGCAGCGACGCAGCCATTGCCGCAATTCTGGCAGGCATGTTCACGTCAGAAGAAAACAGTCGCGACGGTGTGATCCCCGGTCTCTTCCCATTTCTGCCAGAAGCGCTGGAGCACTACAGCTTCAGTCTCCTTGGAAGGGAACGCTTTCGGGATCGGGATATCTATCGAGTCGCTTTCTCCGCGCGATCTGGCCCGAATCTCAGTCACCCCTGGGCGGGCGAAGCGCTGATCGATGTAGAGGATCTCCATCCGCTCCAGATTCAAACTCGCCTTGCGCCCAAGTTTCCCTTTGTGGTCCGAACGCTGTTTGGGACGAACCTGAAGCAATCTGGCTTCTCTGCCACCTATAAACGGGTGGCTCCTGGCGTCTGGTTCCCCGAGACCTACGGGACGGAGTTTCTGGTGCAGGTCCTCTTTGGTGCTTACAAGCGAGTGGTCACCATGGCTCTCGAAGCCAAAGACTTCCGCCGCGTCCGCGCTGACTCCTCCGTCAGTTTTGAGCCTGTTCGCTAGAAGTAGCTGGTGTAGCGGCACGCGACTCCGGGGAAGAAGTTATACTCGTTCGCGAGTCCTTTCTCCTCACTCGCCTCGAACCATGTCCTGTTATAGCTGTAGCCGGACTGCCAGTTCTTCGCACTCTGCGACTTCGGGTACTTCCGCATCAGCATCTGCCATAACTCGATCACTTTCTTCTCTGCGGAAGGAGGCACGCGCGAATACCGTGACACACGGATGGCATGGTCCAAAAGTAAGGGGCCATGGTCTGCACGGGACCTCGCATAGCTGCCGTAAAAGTCTGCTGCACTTCCAATGGCCTGGATTGCCGCGAATTCCTTCTTCCCCTCAGCCTTCTGCACGGCATTCAGCAAGCGAAACTTCACTCCCTGAGGACTCCCTGGACAGGCATTCCATGCGCCTTGATCTCCGTACCAGTCCACGCCTACCCGATATGGACTCCAGAAATTGTCTCGATAATCGTCGATCTTTCCATCGGGAACGGCGCGGCCTGAAGCCGCCAGGAAGTAGGGGCGAATTTCCGGCTGCTGAATCGTAAACGCCATCAATGCGTGGTAGCGCTCCTCTGCTGTCGGCGCTGCGATCGCCGCCGTCAGCGCGGCAGCGTAGTTCGGACGGGACCGAATGAGTGCCTCGGCAAGAGGAAGTTGATACTGATCCTGGCGCAAGATTAGAGCCCACATCAGGGCGACCCGCTGGAACTCAACAGCCATCATGCGAGGCAGGCTCGGGGCCAAGGCCAACTCGGCAAGAATCTCAAGAGGTGCGGATTCGTTTAAGAACTTTGCCTCTGGGTAGTTCAGCACCTTTTCTGGTAACGGTGCCGCAAGGTTTTTGCGTGGTTCTTGGGTCCAAATCGAGATTTTGGCGGTCTGGCTTTCGTTCTTCGACGGCATCATAGAGATGGAGATAGTCCCAAATATCTTGCCGCAAGCTTAGGTCGACTCGCGGCTTCACCACGGTCTGTGCAAGATCGTCCATTACTGCCATCGGATCGGTGGTCAATGCGTTTCGACGTCGCAACACCTTCACGACGCTGTGGATCTGAGCCAGCGCAGGATTGCTCAGGATCGCGCGGATTTCCGCTTCGCCCTGAGGGCCAAACTTCGCATCCCCTTGCGCACCAACGACATAGCTGCGGGCCACCAGATAGCGAGCGAGGATGCGCCACTGAGAAGTCGAGTCCGCGGCAATCTCGCGGAAGGCTCGCGCCGCGTCCTCCGTCTTTCCTGCATAGAACAAGGCGGCAGCTTTCTGATCGGCCCGATCCTGTACCAACCACTTCGGACTCCCGTTCGGAAGCGCAGGCCAATCGGTTGCTTCCTCAAAGGCAACTTGCTGTCCGGCAAGCCAGCTCCGCAAGTAAGGCGACTTCACTCCCACTCGCTGGATTCGGTCCCGCAATGTGAAGGTGGCAACGCGGTAGGCATCCTCGGCCCGATAAAAGACATAGGCTGGCGAGTTAGGGTTGCGATCTCGGCGAAACTGTTCCGGATCTTGCTTAATGCCATCGACCTTGGCCGCCTCGCGCGTCCAGTTCTCCACCCAATCCGGTGCCGTGCGATCCCAAGGCCTTTCTGGTGTGCGATCTTGCCAGTAGGCCAGTACCTGCGCTTGCTCCCCGCCATTGAACCCCACGCCAGCAAAATAGCGATAGGCAACGATCAGATAAGACCGTGCATAACTCGGGACAATGCGGCCTTCGGCGTAGCGATGCCTCGGCACATCCGGGTGGCGGGCAAAGGTCAGCACCGTGACTGCGATGGGATAGGGACAAGCCCAACTATAGAGACCGATCAATGCGCTGAGCGCGAGTAACGATCGAACAAAGTATGGGACCATGGCGTGGCGCAAGATCTTCATCAATGGAATAACCCAAACTTCTCTGACACGCCGGTGAGGAAAACTTACGATGCTGTTCTAAGCGCCGAACGACACTCCGTCCGGCGGGTCCCATGCGGAATAACATCGGGACGCGCTCATCGGCGGGCAGACTGGCAAACCATGCTTGCTCACACCAACCGGCTAGCACGGTCATCGAGAGAAACAGCTTCGCCCCATGAATCCGCTTTAGCGCTGTGATGAGCTCGCCATAGATCGGGCGCAGTGCAGGTGGCGCGTCGAAATTGATCTGCAATTTGCCCCCGCCATCGCGGATAAGCCTGTTGCAGGCTCGCAGCAGTGTGGTGCTGTCCTGCGGCTTCTCCCGCCCTTCGATGCGCAGCACCGGCATCTGGTAGACACTCTTTGGAATTGTCAGCGCGGCGCTGCGGTATCGGATCTTCACCCCACGTGCATCGACAAAAGCCGTTGCTGCCAGATAGGCGACTCCAACGTCTTTACGCTCTGCCAGAAAGCTGAAATCCATCGGCTGCTCCCAGGCCCACAGCATCCAGGGTGGTGGCTCTGCAGCCGCGGCGAGGCTAGCGAGGATGCAACTGGCCCAGAACAGCCGCATGCCTGGCTCCAGTTGCCGAGGGGAGATTCGAAGGAATGCCAAGTTTGGTTGCTGCGGCCAGCACCGCGAAGGCGATCGCTTCCTTTGCATCGGCCGGAATGCCGATATCATCGATCGAGTGCACATAAGTCGTCGGCAGCAAGCCTTGTAACTCGGCCATCAGCAGCGGATTGTGGACGCCGCCACCAGAGACCAGGCACTCATCGGGCGCAAAGTGGGGCACAATAAAACGCGTGATGCCCTCGGCAATTGAAGCCGCCGTAAAAGCCGTCGCCGTCGCGATCAGATCGACAAGCGGTAGCCCGGTCTCAATCAGCTTCGCGACAAAGTCTTCCCCATACTGCTCGCGGCCCGCAGACTTCGGTGGCGCCTTCCGGAAATAGGGATCACGCAACAAACGGCGCAACAACCTGTGATCGAGCTTCCCTTTGCGGCCCAGAACCGCATCGCGATCATATTGCTGCTTGCCATTGGTTGCGATCACGGTCAACTGATCGATCACCATGTTGCCAGGGCCGGTATCGAAGGCGAACACTTCAGTGGCAGCGGCTCCGGCAGGGAGCGCATGCACGTTCGCGATCCCGCCAATGTTGATCGCAACGCGATGGATCTCCGGGCGCGTCAGCATCATCCAGTCGAAGAAGGGAACCAGCGGCGCCCCATGCCCACCCGCGGCAAGATCCCGCGCGCGAAAGTTTGTAATCGTCTCAATGCCCAGCCGCTCGGCAATCACCGCGCCCTCGCCAAGCTGTAGCGTGCAGCGCGGGCCCTCGTGATACACCGTCTGCCCATGGCAGCCAATCAAGTCGATGTCAGGAACGCCAAGCGCAGCAATCGCAGCCGCGTAGCATTCCGCGAGTTCGTAGTGCAGGCGAGCAATGTCGCGGGTGTGGCAGTCCGTATTCGAGACAGCGAGAATCTTCTTCCGCAGCGTCTTTGTATACGGCGTGCTCGCGAACTTCACCACCTCAAACTTCGGCCAGTCGATGTCGACCACGGCGACATCGATGCCGTCCAGCGAAGTTCCCGACATCACGCCCGCGACACGCACTATTGCAACTCCTTCTGCAATTCTGCCAGAATCTGCAGCGCCTCAATGGGCCGCAAATCATCGAGCTTCAGCGCTCGAATCCGTGAGGCGATGTTGCCGCCCACCGGTTCAAACAACTGGATCTGCATCGGTTCGGGCGCCCGATCCCCGGGCGGTGTCAATTGCTGCTTTTCGTGCAGCGCCAGGATCTGCCGCGCCCGGTCAATCACTACCTCAGGCAGGGCGGCGAGCCGGGCCACCTCGATACCAAAGCTCTTGCCTGCCGCTCCCGGTTCCACCTTGCGCAGGAAGATGATCTGGTCGCCCGCCTCCTTCACCGAGACATGCAAATTGCGCACGCCCGGCAGGTTCTCCTCAAGCACCGTGAGCTCATGATAGTGCGTGGCAAACAGCGTCTTCGCCCCAACGCGCTGGTGCAGAAATTCGACCACGGCCCAGGCCAGCGCGAGCCCGTCATAGGTTGAGGTGCCGCGTCCAATCTCATCGAGCACTACCAGACTCCGGTTAGTAGCCGTATTCAAGATCAGCGCGGTTTCCGTCATCTCCACCATGAAGGTGGAGCGGCCGCGCGCCAGATTGTCTGCTGCGCCGATGCGCGTAAACACGCGATCGACGACAGGCAACAGCGCCTCCTCGGCGGGCACAAAGCTGCCAATCTGCGCAAGGATCGACATCATCGCCGCCTGCCGCAGATATGTTGACTTACCGCCCATGTTCGGCCCGGTAATCACGGCGACAAACTTCGACGAATCGAGGAAGATATCGTTCGGAATGAAGCGTGCCGCGTCCGCTTCCACCAGCTTCTCCACCACCGGATGCCGCCCGCCCACCACACGAAACTCATTGTTGGTGGAGAAGCGCGGGCGCGTATAGCGGCGGCTCACGGCAACCTCAGCGAGGGCCAGCAACACGTCGAGTTCCGCGAGCGCTGTGGCTGTCTGGCGAATACCCAGAGCAAAGCTCGCGGCAAACAAGCGCAACTCCGTAAAGAGCTGCTTCTCGATGGTTTGGATTCGCTCCTCGGCTTCGAGGATTTTGCTTTCCAGTTCCTTCAGCTCCGGAGTGGTGAAGCGCTCGGCATTGACCAATGTCTGCTTCCGGTCATAGTCGCTGGGCACCAGATGGAGATTCGATTTCGAGATCTCGATGTAATAGCCGAAGACGTTGTTGAAGCGGACCTTCAGGCTTTGGATATTTGTGCGCTCGCGCTCACGCACCTCCACCTGGGCAACATACTGCTTGCCGTTGCGTTGGATGTCGCGCAGTTGATCGAGCTCCGGGTCCACGCCATCGCGGATGACGCCGCCATCGACAATGCTAACCGGCGGCTCATCGCTCAGGCCTTGCAGTACGCGGGTGCGCAACTCACTCAGGTCCACCAGTTGCGCATTCAAGTGTTGCAGCAGCGCGGCGCCAAAGCCACGCAGTGGCGTCTGGATGGCGGGAACCAGATTGAGAGACTTGGCAAGGGCGAGCAGTTCGCGCGGTCCCGCCGTGTTCATCGTAACTTTGGCGAGCAGCCTTTCGATGTCATAGACGCCCTGCAGCTTATCGCGCAATCCGGTTCGCGGAATCGTCGCCGAGCGCAACTCTTCAACGGCATCAAGGCGCGCCTCAATCTCGTTCTGTTGGACGGAGGGCCGCAGCAGGCGCCGCCGCAGCATACGTGCGCCCATGCCCGTAACCGTCTCATCCAACACCGAGATCAGCGTGGAGCTCTTGCCGCCCCCAAGGTCTGAGGAGAAGATGGGGTCCACCAGTTCGAGATTGCGCACTGTCACCGGATCGAGCACCATCGCCTCGCCGCGCTCATAGTAACCAGGCCGGTCGAGATGGTCGAGCGCGGCCTTCTGAGTGTCCTTCAGATAATGCAGCAGTGCGCCCGCGGCAGAGACGGCGAGCGGTTGCGCGCCCATGCCAAAGCCATCGAGCGAGAGCAGCTTGAAGTGCTCCTTCAGCAGCCGTTCGCAATATTCATAGTCGAAGACCCAGGGCTCGAGCGTTGTTTGCAGGCCGCTCAGCGTATGGTCCTTCACCGGCAGCAGAATCTCTTTGATGTTCAGCGATTCGACGAGCGGCGCGACCTCGTGGGCCGGCAGCAGCGTGACGCGGAACTCGCCGGTGGACACATCGACATAGGCGAGCGCCGCACGGAGCGGATCTTTCGAATCGCGTCCCACTGCGCCAAGATAGTTGTTCTCTTTCGCGTTTAGAACATTGGCTTCGGTTGCTGTTCCGGGCGTAATGATGCGGGCGATCTCGCGGTTGACCAGCTTCTTGCCTTGGCCCGCTGCCTCGGTCTGCTCGCAGATCGCGACCCGATACCCACGCTGGATCAGCTTTGCAATGTAGCCATCGCTGGCATGATAGGGCACGCCGCACATCGGTGTGCCATGTCGGGCGGTCAAGGTAATGCTGAGTTCCCGGGCTGCTGTTGCGGCATCCTCGAAGAACATCTCATAAAAATCACCGAGACGAAAAAGCAGCAGGGCATTCGGAACCTGCTGCTTGATCGCATGATACTGCCGCATCAGCGGCGTTGACTGAATTTCTGTCATTAAGCGTAAAGGCCACGCTGCTGGATCGTGAAAGCGACACGATCGAGGGCTAGCATATAGGCCGCAGTCCTGTTATCTACTTCGTGTTTCTCGGCGTAGCTCACGACATCGCGGAAGCTGGCCGTCATAATCTCTTCGAGGCGGGTGTTGACCAGTTCTTCATTCCAGAAGAAGCCCTGGCGATCCTGTACCCACTCAAAATAAGATACGGTGACTCCGCCGGCGTTTGCCAGAATATCCGGAATGATGAAGATGTTGCTCTTCTTGAGGATGGGGTCCGCCAATGCGGTTGTCGGTCCATTCGCTCCCTCACAGATGATCTTCGCCCGGATCTTGTCCGCATTCGCTGAGGTGATCACATTCTCTTTCGCGGCCGGCACCAGGACGTCGCATTCGGTGTACAGCGCTTCTGTTTTGTCGACGTTCGTACCACCGGCAAAGTCGACAATCGACCCGGTCTGTTTGCGATGCGCTATCAGCGCTTCAATGTCGAGACCTTCCGCGTTGTGAACGGCGCCATCCCACTCGATCAGCGTGACGATCTTCATCCCCGCCTTCGACATCAGACGGGCCGCCTGTCCGCCGACGTTGCCGAACCCCTGCACCACCACGCGCGCCTCACCAGGTGCGATGCCAAACTTCTTGAGCGCCTCCAGGGTCACGATCATGAGCCCGCGCCCGGTCGCTTCCGTGCGGCCACGGGAGCCACCGAGATCCACCGGCTTCCCGGTGACCACCGCGTTCACGGTATGCCGCTTGTGCATCGAATAGGTGTCCATAATCCAGGCCATCGTCTGCTGGTTGGTGCCCATGTCTGGCGCCGGAACATCACTCTCCGGGCCAATCACATCGATCAGCTCAGCCGTGTAGCGGCGGGTGATGCGTTCCAACTCGCGGTCGGACAAAATCGTGGGGTCACAGATGACGCCACCCTTGCCGCCGCCGAAGGGAATATTCACCACGGCGCACTTCCAGGTCATCCAACTTGCGAGCGCACGCACTTCATCGAGCGAGACGTCGGGCGCATAGCGAATACCGCCCTTGGCCGGGCCGCGCGCGATGGAATGTTGGATGCGATATCCAGTAAATACTTCCAGCCGTCCATCGTCCAATTCCACCGGAATATGGATGATGACCTCTCTTGCAGGGGAGCGCAACACTTTGCGCATTCCTTCATTCAGGTTCAGTGCCTCGGCAGCAAGATCGAATCGTGCTTCGGCTGCCTCCAAAGGGTTCAGTTCATCATGAGGAACGGACATGGTAGCTTTCCTTTATCAGTATGGCAGCAACATCTTGGGTCTCCAGCCGTCGCGCCTTCCTCTTGAGCGCTGTTTCGAAACGGATTGATATGGGTGGGATTCCGTTTGATGTGATCCGAAATGGCAATCCCAAACGGCACTATCTCCACATTCACGGGAATGAGTCCACCGCGCGTCAGGTGCTTCTCCAACATGCAAAAACGCACAAGGGAGAATACTTTTTGGTGATCGGCTCCAAGCGTCTGGTGACGGTCGGCGAATGCAGCATCGATCCCAATCGCATGTTCACTGTCGAGGGCGCGCGCAAGAGTCTCGAACGCTACAATTCCAACAAATCGTCGGTCCATCTTGCTGCGGCAATGGCGTTGCTGGATCGCGATCGCAGCCGCTTCCTCAGGCTTGTTGCGCCACCCAAAGACGGCGTTATGATCGCGATGCACAACAACTCCGATGGCTACAGCATTGCCGACGAAGTTCCCATCAGCGACCGGGTGTCGATGCCCGACAAAGATCACCCTCACGAGTTCATGCTGGCTACGAATGAGGCTGATTTTGAAGCTGCGTCCAAGGGGCCCTTCAACATCGTTCTCCAAAACACGGTACGGGACGATGATGGAAGCTTTTCTGTCTTGTCCGCTTCCCGAGGTCTGCGGTACTTCAATATCGAGGCCGCGAATGGCAACTTCAGCAAGCAGCAGGAGATGTTGAGCTTCCTGGACGGAGTTCTGGGATAGCGCAGAGTACTAGAAGCCACTGGTACTCCAGTCCATCGCGGGCAGGCGCTTCGTTGCAGTACGACACCTCGTTTTGTCCTACAGATTGCGCACGTTTCAGCTTCTAAACTCGAAGCTGTAAACGACATGCGCATCCAACTCAAACTCCTGCTCCTTGCGGCCAGCCTGCTGCTGATCTGGAGCAAAACTAGCCAGGCAACCCCGATTACGGTGTACGTCCGTGACGCTGAGGGTGGAGTGGATGGAAACAACCAGCCGGGAGGCTACTTCCGGGAAGACACCGTTCTGAATGAGAAGGGCACCATCGGTGCCGAGACAACGCCGGCGGGTGTCTTTTCTTTGGAGATGAGCTTCTCCAACCCGAACGGACCCTATCTACCGTTGCTCACCTATTGTGCCGATCCCAATTTGCCTCTTACGGTTTCTGACGCCGGTTTGCCGGGTGGCGCTTTCAATCTGGTGGCCTTCGCGGATCTTGGCTATAGTGCAAACGTCGTCCATGCAGTGGAACTGCTCTGGGCCAATGCCTTTGCGGAATCGCTGACCAGCGCCACCAAGTCTGCTGCCTTCCAGTTCATGATCTGGGAATACATTGATGATGTGAACCAGTCGAACCCCTTCAACCTGCATGCGGGGGACGTGAAGGTGAGTGACTCCGATGTCGCTGCACAAATTTACACCTGGAAAACCGAACTCAGCACCTGGACGCAGACCACGCAGCTGATGGTGCTCGATGGCCAGACCACTGGCAAGCAGAGTCTGTTCTACGATCCCGGTTCGAGCGTTCCTGAGCCCGGTACCTACGCCCTGATGGGCGCGGGACTCCTTGCCGTGGCTGCTTACCGCCAGCGGCGGAGCTAACTCAATCTCATCCTGTTTGTTTCTCCAACCTGATTGCGCCGGGCTCCCAGAGCCCGGCATTTTTTATTGGTGGCGGCCCACTGCCGCAATCGCAAACGCATAACTTCTCGCGAGTTCCTTCATGCGATCGTAGCGGCCGGAAGCTCCTCCATGGCCCGCATCGATATTCATATGCATCAGGATCTGATTGCTGCCTTGCTGATGAGCTCGCAGCTTGGCCACCCACTTCACCGGTTCCCAATACACCACCTGGGAATCGTTCATACCACCAAAGACATAGAGGTTCGGATAGGCCACTGGCCGCACATTGTCATAAGGCGAGTATGACTTCATGTACTCGTAAAATTCCTGCTGCTCCGGGTCGCCAAACTCATCGGCGTCAGTGGTGGAGAGAGGAATACTCTTGTCCTGCAGACTCGAGACGACATCCACAAAAGGCACACCAGCAATCACCGCCTGGAACAATTCGGGCCGCTCATTCATAACCGCGCCCACCAGCAGTCCACCCGCACTGCCGCCTTCGATCACCAATTGCTTCGGGTTGGTGTAGTTCTTTGCGATCAGGAACTCGGCACATGCGATGAAGTCCTGAAAGCTGTTTTTCTTCTTGAGTAATTTGCCGTCTTCATACCAGCTATAGCCCAGGTCGGTGCCACCTCGAATATGGGCGATTGCATAGGCAAACCCACGATCGAGCAGGCTCAGGCGCGTTGCTGAAAATCCTGGATCCATCGGAATTGCATAGGCGCCATAGCCATATAACAGCAAGGGGGCCTGTCCGTCTTTGACGAAGCCCTTCTTGTAGGCGATGCTGATCGGCACCACCGTCCCATCGGCACTGGTTGCCTGAACCCGTTCCACCGCGTAGGCTCCCGGATCATAACCGCCGAGCACTTCCTGCTGCTTGAGCAAGGTCCGCTCGCGCGACTGCATGTCGTAATCAAAAGTCGACTGCGGCGTCACCATCGAGGAATAGCCAAAGCGGAGCAACTGCGAGTCGAATTCGGCATTCGCACCGAAATGCAAACTATAGGCCGTCTCTTCAAACTGGATGTCGTGCGAGGTATTGTCTGCCAGGTGGACGATGCGTAAGGTATGCAGTCCATCCACGCGCAACAGGTACGCGGCATAGTTGGCAAACAAGATCATGCCTTCGACATAGCGGCCCTTCTGCGCGGCGATCACTTCCACCCAGTTCTGTTCTGCTGTGCTGGAGACGGGGGTGCGCACCACGCGGAAGTCGCGGCCTTGATCGTTGATACGAATGTAGAAGTGCTCGTTGTGGTGCGAGGCGTGATAGGAGATGCCTTCGCGCCGCGGGATCAACACTTGAAAGTGTGCCTCCGGCGTCTTCGCATCGACATATCGCATCTCACTAGTGAGCCCGGATTGGATGGTGAGCACCAGGAATTTCTTCGACAGCGTCTTGCCGATTCCAATCTGGAAGCGCTCGTCCTTCTCCTCGTAAAGCAGGACATCTGCGCTCGACGGCTGGCCCAATTCATGCTTCCAAAGCTGATAGGCACGCTTGGATTGCGGCTGCTGCATGGTGTACAGGATCGTCTTGCCGTCTTCGGCCCAAACAATACCGGAAGTCCGTGCGATGCTATCGGGCAACTCGAGGCCTGTCGCAATCTCGCGGATGCGCAGCGTGTACTCGCGATAGCCCGTCGTGTCCGTCGAGTAAGCAAGCAGCCTGCTGTCAGGGCTCACCGTCGAGGCCCCCACGGAGAAGAACGGATGCCCCGCCGCCATCTCATTCTGGTCGAGCAGAATTTCTTCTGCTGCCTCGAGCGAAGCTTTCTTGCGCGCGCTGATTGGATACTGCAGGCCTTCGACCGTGCGCGAGTAATAGTAATACCCACGATCGCGCACCGGCACACTGCTGTCTGTTTGTTTGAGACGGCCGAGGATCTCCTGATAGACCGTGTCTACCAGACCTTCGAGCGGGCGCATCGTCTCTTCGGTATAAGCGTTCTCAGCCTGGACATAAGCGAGAACGTCCGGGTCTTCGCGATGGCGCATCCAGAAGTACGGGTCCTGGCGAATGTCGCCAAAGGCCTCCAGTTCATGAGGCAGGGTCTTGGCGATAGGAGCAGTCATGTTCGTTATTCGGAGATCGGTCCTTTGGCGGGCCGGAAGAGAAGCCAGGCGCCCAGCATCAGGGTTCCCAGGCTGATCCATTGCGTGTGGACGAGCGGGATGGAGGTGAAGAGCGGTGGCTGATCATGATGACGCACAAACTCCACGCCAAAGCGAAGGATTGAATAGAGGATCAAATAGAGCCCAAACAATCCACCAGAACGCTTTCTCGGATCATGCAGCTTGAAGAGGATCGCGAAGATGGCCAGATCGCCAAAGACCTCGTAGAGTTGGGCCGGATGGAGTGGGACATTGAGCGGGACATTGGAGAATTCCTTCGCCTCGGGGTTGCGGAAGGTGACGGCCCAGGGACGATGGCACACATCGCCATAGCAGCATCCGGCGGCAAAGCAACCCATGCGGCCAATGGCATGGCCGAGCGCAATGCCGGGCGCAAAGCAGTCCATCGTCTTCAGGACGGGCAGGCCATGCTTGCGCATATAGTAAACCGCAAACACCAAGGCGAGGAGGAAGCCGCCCTGATAGACACCGGCGGCACGCAAAGTGGACAGCGAAATCATCTCCGCCGGGTTGTTGACGTAGTATTGCCAATCGAAGGCAAACATCATCAGCTTGGCGCCAATCAGACCGGTGATCGCGCAATAGATGACTAAATCCTGGATCTTCTGCGCGGAGAGGCCGGCTCGTGCTGCCAGTTTATTGGTGGACCAAAGTCCGGCAAGAAAGGCCAACGCCACCATCACCCCATAGGTGGGGATGAAGAAGCCGCCGATTTCAACGAGTTTCGGGAGCATTGTTTTGAGATTCCTGCTTGCGTGAAAGGAAGATGAGATCGATGGCCATCAGTGTGGCGCCTACGGTAATGGCGGAATCCGCCACATTGAAGCTTGGCCATTCATAGGAGCCCAGAAAGACTTGCAAAAAATCTGTGACACTGCCCTTGAGAATGCGGTCATAAAGGTTCCCAATCGCACCGCCAAAAACAAGCGCGAGCGAGAGGCGGTTCACAAGCGAACTGGGTGCATCGCGGCGCGTTGCCTGCCAGAGCATGGACGCAATCATGGCCAGAATGCACAGCGCCAGGCCCACTAACACCAATAGACGGACCCACTCCGGAGAAGTATTCAAAATTCCGAACGCCGCGCCGCGATTCCTGGCGTGCACGATATTGAACACCGACGGAATCACCTCGATCGTGTCGTAGAGCGAGACCTTGGTTTCGATCCAATACTTGGTCCCGCGGTCCAGGAGAAAGACCGCGGCGACGATGGCAAATGCCAGGGCGCGGCGCGCGCCCATTAGGCCAAGCCCAACATTTCAGTCACAGCGCTGGCGCAGGGGCCGCAGGCTGTGGGGAACTTGGCGTCGCTGCCGATATCCAGCCGGAACTTCCAGCAACGTTCGCACTTCACGCCGTCAGCCGGAAAGACTTCAACTGCCGTTTCTCCGCCAAGCTTCAACTCCACTTGCGAGGTGATGAAGATCGAAGGCAACTGGTCGCGGTAGCTGTCAAGCAGATCAAAGTCCTCGGCTCCCACCGTGAGCACCAGCTTCGCGGTCAGCGAGGCGCCGATCTGCGCTTTCTCGAGTGCCGGACGGGTGAGTTCGCGGAAGGCGAGCAGACGGTCCCAATTGCTGAGGCGGGCGAGTTGACCGGCATCGATGCCATCGGTCAGATCATCTGCTTTCGGAAACACTCCCACATGGATGGTGTCGTGATCTTCCTGGGCACGGGGGAAGGCGGCCCAGGCTTCTTCGCAGGTGAAGGCGAGAATCGGGGCCATCAAGTGGAGGAGGGCTTTTGAGATGCGATAGAGCGCGGTCTGCGCACTGCGGCGCGCCTGTGACTTGGTTGCCGTGGTGTAGAGACGGTCCTTGAGGATGTCGAAATAGATCGAGCTGAGGTCGACCGTCGCAAAGTTGTAGACCGCTTGATAGACCTTGTAGAAGGCATAGGCTTTGTAGTGCCCGAGGCAGGTCTCCACTAGCGTCGCGGTGCGCGCGAGAATCCACTGGTCGATCTCTTCGAGCTTGTCGCCATGGACCGCATCTGAGGCCGGGTCGAACTTGTCGAGGTTGCCGAGCGCATAGCGCAGCGTGTTGCGCAGCTTGACATAGGCCTCTGCCAGACGCTGCAGAATCACCGGTGACATGCGCACGTCCTCGTTGTAGGCGACGCTGGCCACCCACAGACGCAGCACTTCGGCGCCGTACTGCTTGATTACTTCTTCCGGCTCAATGCCGTTGCCGAGCGACTTGGACATCGCGCGGCCCTGCGAATCGAGAATCCAGCCGCCGGTGACGCACTCGCGATACGGCGCATGGCCGCGCAACCCGACGCCAATCAGCAGCGAGCTATGGAACCAGCCACGATACTGGTCTGCGCCTTCGAGATACATGTCGGCAGGCCAGGGAAGACCGTTCTCCTTGGTCAGCACCGCCAGGTGGCTCGACCCGGAATCGAACCAGACATCGAGGATGTCCTTCTCTTTGTGGAAATGGCCGCCACCGCACTTGGGGCAGGTGAAACCAGTCGGCAGGAGGTTGGCCGCGTCTTCGGCATACCAGACATCGGCCGATTCCTTGGCAAAACGTTCGAGGATCGGCTCCATCACGGCCTTGTCGGCGATGATGTGGTCGCAGGTGTCGCAATAGAACGCGGTGATCGGCACGCCCCAGGTGCGCTGGCGTGAAATCACCCAGTCCGGACGGCCCGCAATCATGTTGGAGATGCGTTCTTCGCCCCAGGTGGGGAGCCACTTCACATTGCGGATGGCATCGAGCGCATTCTGGCGCAGGTTGTTGCGCTCCATGCCGATGAACCACTGCGTCGTGCCACGGAAGATGGTGGGGTTGTGGCAGCGCCAGCAATGTGGATAGGAGTGGTGGTAATCCTTCTTGGCGAGCAAGGCGTTATGCTCTTCGAGGATGCGGATGACGATCGCGTTGGCGTCCCAGACGACCTTGCCGATCAGTTCCTCGGGCAGTGTGCCGCTGGCTCCTTCCGCATGGAAGAAGCGGCCTGCTGCGTCCACCGGGCAATAGGTGGGGATGCCATAGAGCTGCGAGACGATAAAGTCTTCCATACCGTGGCCGGGAGCGGTGTGCACGGCGCCGGTGCCGGCTTCGAGGGTGACGTGATCGCCAACCAGGCCGAGCGATTCGCGCTCTAGAAAAGGATGGCGGAAGACGGCCTTGTCGAGTGTCGAGCCATCAAAGGTGCCGAGGATCTGCGGCTCAGGCCAGCCGAGTTCTTTGGTGACTGCTTCGAGCAGGCCCTGGGCGACGATGTAGACGGCGTCACCCACTTGATTGGCGACATACTCATAGCGCGGATGGAAGCTGATCGCCATGTTCGCCGGGATGGTCCAGGGGGTGGTGGTCCAGATCAGTCCATAGACCTGCTTGCCTGCCAGTGCAGGATGGATTGTTGCCGGATCGCCTTGCAGGTGGAAGCGAACATAGATCGACGGCGAGACATGGTCTGCGTATTCGACCTCTGCTTCTGCGAGCGTGGTCTGGCAGTGCAGACACCAGTTCACCGGCTTCAGGCCCTTATAGACGTAGCCCTGGTCGTAGAAGTCGACAAAGGCGCGTGCGATGGCGGCCTGATACGGCGCGTCCATCGTCTTATAAACGTTGTCCCAGCGTCCAAAGATGCCGAGGCGCTGGAAGTCTTCGGTCTGCAGGCCGACATACTTGTCGGCATAGCGACGGCAGGCCTGACGGATCTGTACCGTCGTCATCTGCGCCTTTTTTGCACCGAGCTGCCCATCCACTTTGATCTCGATCGGCAGGCCGTGGCAATCAAAGCCGGGGACATAGGGCGAGTCGTAACCGGCCATGGTCTTCGACTTGACGACGAAGTCCTTCAGCAGTTTGTTGAACGCGTGGCCGAGGTGAATGTTGCCGTTTGCATAGGGCGGCCCATCGTGGAGGACGTATTCGGGGGAACTGGCACGCGAGGCTCGAATGCGCGCGTAGAGGTCCATATCGCGCCAGCGGGCGAGCATTTTCGGTTCGTTCTGCGGCAAATTCGCCTTCATCGCGAAGGAGGTTTTCGGCAGGTTGACGGTCTTCTTGAGATCCACTTCAGGCACAGTCATCGATCCTTCCATTGTATTCATCGATATCCGGCAGCTTGCAGCTCAAAGAGTTCGGCGTAGCGATTTCCCAGGGCGAGCAAGCCGGAATGCGTCCCTTGTTCGAGAATGCGGCCGTTTTCGAGCACCAGAATCTGGTCTGCCATGCGCACCGTAGAGAAGCGATGCGAGATCAGAACGGCCGACTTGCCGGCCGTCAGATTCGCAAATCGCTCAAACACTTCGTACTCGGCACGCGCATCGAGCGAGGCGGTGGGCTCGTCGAGGATCAACAGTTGCGCGTCGCGCATGTAGGCCCGGGCGAGCGCGATTTTCTGCCATTGGCCCTGCGATAGCTCAACGCCGCCTTCAAAGCGCCGGCCGAGCATCGTGTCGTAACCGCTGGCGAGAGTGGAGATGACGGAATCGGCGTAGCTCTTCTCGCTGGCCCGTCCAATCGCTGGAACGTCGCCCATCGCATCGATGGCGCCAAAGCCGATGTTGTCGCGGGCAATCGCGTCGTACTTCAGGAAGTCCTGGAAGATGACGCCAATCTCGCGGCGCAGGGATTCGGGGTCGTATTCGCGGAGGTCCACCCCGTCCAGCAGAATGCAGCCGCCGGTAGGGTCGTAGAGGCGGCACAGCAGCTTCACGAGCGTCGTTTTGCCCGCGCCGTTCTCGCCGAGGAGGGCGATTTTCTCGCCTGGCGCCAGATGGAAGCTGATGCCGTTCAGGACATTTTTCGTCGCGCCCGGGTAGGCGAACTCCACTTTGTCGAAAACGAAGCCATCGCGGATGGGCCGCGGTGCGGGCAGCGCATGCGGCGACACCGGCAAGGCTGGCTTCGTATCGAAGAATTCGAACAGGTCGCGGACATAGAGCGCCTGTTCGGCCACCCGGCTCAGATTCTGGAAGATCTGGCTCAACAGCGAGCGGCAATTGGAGAAAGCTCGGGTCAAAAAGATCAGATCGCCGACGCTGATTGCCCGGGCGATGGTCTGCTGCAGGATGTAGACGTAGCTCGCGTAATAGGCGCCGCTCGGCAGCAGACCCCAGAGGTAATTCACGGTCGCCCGGCGTACGGCCAGTTGGCGGTTCTCGGCGTAGAAGCGCTGGAACAACTCGTCCACCCGGTCGATCAGGTAGCCGGAGAGGCCGAAGATCTTCACTTCTTTGGCCGTGGTGTGGCTTGCGCCGAGCAGGCGGAGGTAGTCAATCTGGCGGCGTTCTGGAGTCCAGCGGTAGAGCAGAGAATAGGCCATCGCGGCGAAATGGCTTTCGGACCAGAAGACCGGAACCAGCGAAATCACCAGACAGGCGAAGAAAAGCGGCGAAAAGGCGATCACCGAGGCCGACATGGCCAGTAGCGACAGTGCCTGCTGGCCGAGACTAGCCACTAGAAACAGCATCGAGAGCCGGTCTGTGGTCTGCCGCCGGGCCCGCTCGAGTTTGTCCTGGAAGGCCGGATCTTCAAAGGTGACCAAATCGAGCGAGGCGGCGTGGCGCATCAGCCGGAGCGTGATGTGGTTCGTAAACAGATCGGCCAGCAGCGAGTCACAGAGGCCCATCAGGCGGCTCAACAGGTCGCTGGCCAGCACCAGAGCCAATTCGAGGGCCAGCAAGCGCCAGAGATGGGTGGTGGAGACGCCCGGTTGATTCGTAGCGAGGCCGACGACCTCGTCGACAAGCAGTTTCGAAACGTAAAGAATCGCGACGGGAAGAAATGCCGAAAGGGCGCGGCAGAGCAGCGAAGAGAAGGCGTAAATTGGCTTCGTTTGCCAAACTTCAGCGAGCAGCGGTGGCAGGTGGCGGAGCGCCTGAGCCCGCTCGCGCCAGGTTTTAGGTTCCCCGGCCGGCTGAGCTTTGCGCATAAACCATTTTAAATCGCCCTCCAGAGGCACGAAAGCCCACCAAACGGCTAGGTCTGGCGGGCTTCCTGCTGATGTTCAATGGGAGAATCGATTCGAACGGAAGTAAGCTTCCGTAAAAATCGTAGTGATTGGAGTTTATGGCCCATGGGCCGTGAAGTCAATCTATTTTCGAAACTTCTGTTAAGTCGCTCATTATCAATTAGATAGAGAGTGTGAAATTTTGTGGATATTCTGTTGAAAACATGTGGAAGATGGGCCTTGGATTTCTCTAAGGTGGTGTGAGCGAAGGGGTTACTGCAGACAGACATCTGGAGGAAGTGGTCGCTCCGCAACGGTCCTCAGCGGTGAAACATCGCCGGATCGACGAAGTCTAATCGCAAGGAGATTCTGATGCGAACTAAACTGATTGCCCTTGCAGCTGCTGGACTATTTGTTTTGGCCAGCGGCCTGCACGCCGCTGACGACATCAAAGACCAGAAAAAAGCCGAGAAGGCCAGAATAAAGGCCGAGAAAGCACAGGCCAAAGCAGACAGAGAAGCCATCAAGTATGACGAGGCCAGCTATCGCCGCTACGTCAAAGAACAGAATAAAGAAGATAAAGAATGGGATAAGCTCCAGGAAAAAGAGCGGGACGCCTACTATAAGTGGCTGAAAAAGAACAAATCATAGGCGGCGAAACCTCAGTCTGCCTGTTCTAAACTCTTGGTGTGCCGAAGATCCCGAAACTCAATGGAGTGGCGCTCACCGGCTTCAGTCTTTTGGTTCTTGGCTTCCTTTCGTTCTTCTTCTCTGCTCGGAATTTTTGGACTTATGCCCGGATGCGCACGATCGATGCCACGGTCATCGGGAGTCAGTTGCATATCGATCTGGTTCCTGCAGAAGGTGACTCGCTCGAGTGGGTGCGCTACGAGTTGCTGCTGGATTTGCAAGCGGATGGTCCGTCGGGGCGTCTTTTCCATTGGGACACCGATGCGGGGAGAGCGGCCTATCCCGAAGAGGCTCTTGATGAATTGCAACTTTGGGCGCCTGGAACGCGCCACCAGGTGCAGATGATTCGAGGGCATGCCCGTGAGTTACGTCTTCCCGATACGGAAGTAAATCCAGAACTGGAGAAGGGAATCGGTTTCCTGATGCTGGGTCTCATGCTGGGATTGAGCGCGTTGGGAGCCCTGGCGGGGCTTGCCGAGGAGCATTCTTTCTTGCGCAAGTTTCGCTGGACCCGTTCGCTGGGCGTCTGGACGGTCTTTTTCGGATTTGGTCTATTGCCGCTTGTGGGCTGGATCTTCTTTACCTTCTTTTCTGTGCAGAAGCTTTGGACCTGGCAAGAAGTGGTCGCCCACCGGGTGGAGGCCGCACACCATTTCGATGTCGCAACTCTATCGCCTGAGATCCACATCAGTCCGGCTGCGAAAGAGAAACTGGCGTCGCAGGACTACGAACTGATCACCTACGACTGGCAGGGCCGCAGGCTGCGCGGAGGCATTGGGCATCTGGAAGGCGTGCACGATCACTTTCTCAATCGCGGTGGTGCAGATGGAAGCTACTGCTTCCGGATCCACCCGATGCGCCGCTGGGAGTTATCGGCCAACCTTGGGTGGAACGAGGATTTCTGGGCTCCGTTCGGAATGCTGCTCTTCTTCGGAGTTGCTTTCTGTGGAGCAGCGCTGGTGATCCGGAAAACTTAGCCAGACATCCCTTGAGTCGATACAATTGGGCCAATTCCATTTGGTTCTTTTCCGATGCGCACCTTCCTTCTCCTCTTTCTCAGTTGCTGCTTTGCGTTGTCCCAAACACCGGACTGGCGGAACATCCTGAATGGCAGCGTGATTCCAGATGAGTCTTATGCCGACCAGCCCTACGTCGTCAAAACAAAGGATGGGGCATGGCTCATGGTGATGACGACTGGCTCAGGAGCGGAAGGGGCTGGCGGGCAGCATGTGATCAGCGCTCGCAGTACGGATCGCGGCAGAAGCTGGGAGAAGGCAGTCGATGTGGAACCGTCGAGTGGGCCGGAAGCAAGCTATGCCGTATTGCTGCAGGCCAACAGCGGCCGCGTCTATGTGTTCTACAACCACAACACCGACAATACGCGGAAGATCATTGCCGACAAGCCAACTTACAAAGATGGCTTTGTGACACGCGTCGATAGCCAGGGCCATTTTGTATTCAAGTATTCAGACGACAACGGCAAGAGTTGGTCGAGCCAGCGCTATGAAGTACCGATGCGGGACTTCGAGATCGATCGTCAGAATCCGTATGCCGGCAGGATCAAATTCTTCTGGAATGTCGGCAAGGCATTTGCGTATCGTGGTGCGGGCTATGTTCCGGTTCATAAGGTGGGTGGCTTTGGCGAGGGCTTTTTTACTTCCAGCGAAGGCGCGCTCCTGCGCAGTGCGAATATTCTGACGGAGCGAGACCCGAACAAGATTGAGTGGCAGACCTTACCGGATGGGGATCTGGGAATTCGTACCCCCAAGGGCGGCGGTCCGATTGCCGAGGAGCAGTCTTTTGCGGTCCTGAGTGATGGATCGATGCTCTGCGTGTTCCGGACGATCGATGGCCATTCCGCATTCACCTATAGCCGCGATGGAGGCCGAAGCTGGGAGCCGTCCCAGTACATGCGTTACGCCGATGGGCGGCTCATCAAGCATCCGCGCGCGGCAAACTTTGTCTGGCGCTGCGAGAACGGAAAATTCCTCTATTGGTTTCACAACCATGGAGGCCGTTTCATTCGCGAGAGCCCGAATCGGCGCACGATCGCCTATGAAGATCGCAACCCGGTGTGGCTGTCTGGTGGGGTGGAGCTGGACTCTCCTCAGGGCAAGGTGATCCGTTGGTCGCAGCCCGAGATTGTTCTTTACGATGACGATCCTCTCATCCGCATAAGTTATCCCGATCTGGTGGAGGAGGGCGGGGAATACTATCTCACGGAGACACAGAAGGATGTGGCTCGTGTGCATCAGATCGACAAGACCTTGCTGGCAGGTCTCTGGTCGCAGGACGATGCAAAGAGTGTGCCGAAAAGCGGGTTGATTCTGGATGTGGCGTCACCCAAGACGGTGGCTGCTCCGGCGTTGCCTGTGTTCCTGCGCCGCTCCCGCCGTGCCGATTATGGGAGTGAGCATTCGCGCGCCGGGGTTTCGATTGAGGTAGAGCTCCATCTGCGCGACGATCGCCCGGGGCAAGTGCTGGTGGACAACCGGAGTGCCGACGGCAAAGGATTTGCCTTGTTGACTGCCGAGGCCGGTGCTGTCGAGATCGTGCTGCAGGATGGCCGTACGGAGAATCGTTGGCAGAGTGACCCGGGAGTTTTGAGTACGGCCAAGCGTCATCATGTGGTGGCGATTGTCGATGCCGGGCCGAATCTCATCACCTTTGTGGTGGACGGAAAGCTCTCCGATGGCGGAGACACAAGGCAATTCGGGTTCGGCCGCTTCAGCCCGAATCTTTATGGCATCAATGGCAGCCCGGTACTTCGCTTTGGAGAATTTGTTCTGCACTGCCGGCTCTACGGCCGCGCGTTACGGACTTCTGAGGCGATCGGTGCTTTTCGCGCGGTTAAGTAATTTGGAACTCGTTCATCTTTTCGTAGAGGAGACGGCGCTGGATGCCAAGAATCCGTGCGGCTTCGGTTTTATTGCCTTTCGCCTCGTGGAGGGCTGCTTTCAGGAGTTGGAGTTCGACACTGCGGATCACCGGCCAATAACCCTCGTGTACGGGAATCGCTTCGAGCCAATTGGCTGGTGTGCGCGTGGGGGCAGCTTTGGTCTGGATGCAGTCGGGAGTGATGATGCCGCCTGGGGCTAGGACGATGGCGCGCGTGACGACGTTTTCCAGTTCCCGGACATTGCCCGGCCAGTCGTGATTCATCAGCAACTCGAGCGCGTCGTCCCGGAGTTGCAGCGGACGGTCAGAACGTCCGAGGAAGCGCTGGATGAGGAGCGGGATGTCTTCTTTGCGCTCGCGCAACGGGGGCAGTTCGATCCTCACGACATTGAGGCGATACAGCAGGTCTTCGCGGAAACGCCCTGCGACCACGGCCTCGGTGAGGTCCTGGGCGGTGGCCGTGATGAGGCGAAAATCAACTGGGATGGGGGTGTTGCTGCCCAGCCTTTCGATGCTGCGCTCCTGTACGGCGCGCAGCAGTTTTGCCTGGAGGGCTGGCGTGAGTTCAGCGATCTCGTCGAGAAACAGAGTGCCTCCGGAGGCCTGCTCAAAGCGCCCGATCCGGCGAGCGAGCGCGTTGGTGAATGCGCCCCGTTCATGGCCGAAGAGTTCGGCTTCAAGCAGCGCATCGGGGATTGCCGCGCAGTTGATCTTGACGAGCGGACCGCCGGCGCGGCTGCTGAACTCATGGATGGCGCCGGCAACCAGTTCTTTGCCGGTTCCCGATTCGCCTGAAATCAGGACGGTGGCGTTGGTGGCGGCAACCCGGCCGATCAACTTATAGACGGCTTGCATCGGAAGGCTGTGGCCGACGATTCCCGGGATGCTGGCACCTTTGGACGGAGCCTGATGGAGGGCGCGAACCTCGTTTTCGAGGCGCCGGTACTCGAGCGCGCGCTGGATGAGGACCGTCAGATGGTCATCGTGGATGGGCTTTGAAATGTAATCGAAGGCGCCGAGACGTGTGGCGCGGATGGCGTTAGTGCTGGAGGTCTCGGCGGTCATGATGATGACGGCAGCGTCGGAGTAGCTGGCTCGCAGCCGTTCGAGAACGGTGAGGCCGTCAAAGTCGGGAAGACGAATATCCAGCAGGATCAGATCCGGCTCGTGGCGGGCCGCCTGTTCGAGGCCTTGCTGCCCAGTCTCGGCCTTGAGGATGTTGTAGCCTTCCTCTTCGAGCAGGATGCTGAGGGCCTGTAAGGCGGGCCGCTCGTCTTCGACGATGAGGATGCTGTGTTTCAATGCGAGGGCTCCTCTGCGGGGATGAAGATCCGGAATCGGGTTCCCTGATCGGTGTTCTGGCCGGTGATTTGGGCGCCCATTTTTTCAAGTAGTGTCCGGGTGACAGCCAGGCCGAGGCCTGTGCCGTTGGGCTTGGTGGTGTAGAAGGCTTCGAAGACTCGATCTTCCTGTTCCGGCAACAGGCCTGGACCTCGATCGTAGATGTCGATCTGCAAGCCTTTACTCGTCTGGGCCATGTCGAGGGTGACGGGGCCACGCCCTTTGGAGGCGTCGATGGCATTGAGAATCACGTTGATCAGTGCCTGCTGCAGGAAGTGCGCGTCCACCAGAACCGGGTGTCCAGCCACCGCCGGGGAGATGATAATCTCAACCCCGCTCTCCTTGGCGTGCGGTGCGACCAGAGCGAGGGTGCGTTCGAGGATCGGCCCAACGAGTTGCCGGCGGAGCGCAACGGGCTCATCGGGGCGGAAGGCGAGCAGGCTCTTCAATAAGGTATCGAGGCGGTCGATTTCCCCAATAACAAGTTGTACCGGCTCGCGTGCCTCTTGCTGGTCCTTCAAGCGGCGCTCGAGGAGACGGGCATTGAGACGCATGCTGTTGAGCGGATTGCGGATCTCATGGGCGATGCCTGCCACCATGCGGCCCATGACACGGAGACGGTCCTCGCGCCGGAGTTCTGCCTCAATGGTCTGCCGGCTTTCGGCCATGGCGTTGACGGCGTCGACAATGGGTTTGAGTTCGTGGTTTTGATCGGGCAGCCGGTATTCGGGATGGCTCCGGAGTTGTTCGAGGCCCGACTGGAGCAACGAGAAGCCGCGCTGGAGACTGAAGCTGAAGCGCAGGACGATGCCTAGGGCGAGCAAGGCAAAGAGCATGACGCCCACCAGCAGAATGCGTTTGTTGAGTTCGCTCGAATCGCTGAAGTTGATGATCCGGCGGATGGTCCAGGAGGAGAGTTCCGAGTGGGGAGAGGAAAGGACCTCGACGGCGACCACGTCGCGACCATCCTGTACGGTTCTGCCCGCCAGCTTGCCGGTGCGGCGGCTCTCATCCCGTGCCTCCAGAACCAGACGGTGCTCGAGCGCGGGCTGGCGGAGGTGGGTGCCGGGTTCAGTATAGGAAGGGAAGGTGTGGCCGACGACTGTGTCGCCCCAAAGAAAGCCGCCTTCGACGTCGAGATAGGAGCGCAAGACCTCATAGGAGATGGTCTTGAGCTTCTGGTTGTCGTTGCTGTCCTCCAGATGGCGATTCTGCGCGGTCTGGAGCAATTCCTTCGCTGCGTTTTCGAGCATGCGGCAAGCTTCGCCGATGACCACGGTACGCAGGTTACGCGTGAGGTCGAGGACGAGCAGGCTGGTGAGTCCGAGTGCTACCAGGGACATAATCAGCAGCCAGGTTTGTAGTTTTTGAGCCGCGACGATGCGCGGGAATTCGATCCGCTGGAACACGATGTGCCTTTGGAACGATCATGTGCAGCGCCAATGCGGAAGCATTTGCTTGCAGCGCCGCCAGACAGTTCCTGTGAGGGAGTGTACGCTTTTCGTACGCCGCGCGCACGTTTTTTGATCGATTGGCGTGCGGTCTTCCCGGAGTGCCGTTGCATTGATTCGTAACAAGAATGGCGCAAAGCATGCTCATTAGTGAGATGCGTAACATGCGATCCCATCTTTTCCTATTCTTGTTGGCCGTGGTGCTGAGCTTTGTGTTGCAGGCGCAAACACGGACGGAGTTCACTCTCAACGATGCCCTGCGTGAGGCTCTGGACAAGAATCTGGATCTGATCGCGACGCGCTTTGATGTGCCGGTGGCGCGGGCACAGGTGATCACCGCAGGCTTGCGGCCCAACCCTGTACTGAGTTTATCTGGCGACCATTTGAATCTGCTTCCACCTCGTTACAGTTTGGAGAATCAGGCGGGGCCTTCTGAATATGCGGCGCGAACGGACTTTCTGTTTGAGCGTGGGGGCAAACGGCAATTGCGGGTGGAAGTGGCGGTTGCCGCGCAGTCGGTGACGGAGTTTCTCGTTCTGGATGCCGTACGGCAACTGACCTTTTCCGTGCAGAACGCCTTTGTCGAAGTGCTTCAGGCGAAGGCTGATCTTGGGCTGGCCCGGGAGATCTTTTCGGCCTTTGAGGAGATTGTCCGGATCAATCAGAGCCGCCTGAAGTCGGGAGATCTGTCTGAGGTGGAAGTGATCCGCTCCCAGGTAGCGATGCTGCAGTTTGAGAACACCGTCCGCCAGGCAGAGTTACAGGTGAAGACGACAGAGGCGCAGTTGCAGATCCTGCTGGGCCGCCAGAAGATGGACCCGAAGATCGAAACGGCTGGGGAGATGCGCCGCGACACGGTGGCATTGCCCCTCGACGCGCTGCGGGAGAAAGCCGTGACGCAGCGGCCCGATCTGCTTGCGCTGCAGCGGGACCGGATCCGGACCCAGGCGGATATCCGTCTGCAACTGGCGCAGGCCAAGCTCGATTACACCCTGGGATCGGAGTATCGCCGCCAACAAGGGTTGGCGGGACGTGGGAACTCGCTCGGATTTTTTGTCTCGACAGGCTTGCCGGTCTTCAACCGGAACCAGGGCGAGATCGAGCGGGCCAAGCAACAACAGATGCAGACTGAGGCGCGGCTGCGCGCAACGCAGGCCACCATCGAGAACGAGGTGGAGGTGGCGTTGCTGAAGTATGCCAGTGCGCTGCGGACGATCGAACGCTTCGAGAGCACCTTGATCGGGAAGGTGAAGGATGTCCGGCAGATCACCGAGTATTCCTACAAACGCGGTGAAGCCAGTTTCCTTGAGCTGCTTGATACGCAGCGGGCTTATAGCGAGACGATGCAGGCTTACAACGCGGCGCGGGCCGATCTGGCCGAGAGTCTTTATGGTGTGGAAGCGTCGGTGGCTTCGCAATTGAATCCGGAGAAGAAATGATGAATCGACTGACTGCGCCGGTGTTGGTGGCGCTCCTCGGCGTGTGCGGTTGCCATCCGTCCGCCGCACCCGTGAAGGCCGTGACCGACGAGCCAATCCGGAAGGGCAACGCAGTTCAGTTTCCCAAGGATTCGCCGCTGCTGGCAAAGATCCGAGTGGGCACGGCGGAGGATGCGCAGGTGCCGCAGGAAGAGCTGACGGCGCCGGGAAAAGTAGAACTGAATCCGGCGCGGGTGGCGCGGGTGATTCTTCCGTTTCCGGGGCGTGTGCGCGAGGTGAAAGTGACGCTCGGCGATAGCGTGAAGCAGGGGCAGCCGGTCTTGACCTTGGAAAGCCAGGAAGTGTCGGCCATCCAATCGGCGATTCGGCAGGCAGACGCCAATATTGCGCAGAGCAAAGCCAATCAGGCTAAAGCCGAGGCCGACCTTGCTCGTACCAAAGACCTGCTCGCCAACCGGGCGATTGCACAGAAAGAAGTTTTGACAGCAGAGACGGTGGTGGCCCAGGCGAAGGCAGGGGTGGAAGTGGCGCTGGCCACGCGTGACGAGGCCGCGCGGCGCTTGCAGTTGCTGGGATTGCAGCCAGGAAGTATGTCGCAATTGATCATGGTGCCGGCGCCCATGGCCGGGAAGGTGATGGATATTTCTGTCGCCGCGGGAGAGTTTCGCGCGGATGCGGCGGCGCCCGTCATTACGATCGCAGACTTGAGCAGCGTCTGGGTTTCAGCCGACGTGCCGGAAGATTCCATTCGCCTGATCACGGTGGGTGAGGATGTGGCGATCACTTTGAATGCTTTTCCGGACAAGGTGTTTACCGGCAAAGTGAAGCGGATTGGCGACCTTGTCGACCCACAGACGCGGACCATTAAAGTACGGGCGGAACTGCCGAATGCGGGCGGGCAACTCCGGCCGGAGATGTTCGCCACCATTCGGCATTCGCATGGGCGCAAGGCGTCGGTTGTGGTGCCAAAAGCGGCGCTCTATCAGCAACAGGACAAGACGACGCTGTATCTGGAACGCGGTCCGGGCCTGTATGAAGAAGTGCCGGTGGTGGTTTCCTGGCAGGATGCGCAGCGCGCGGCGGTGTCCGGAGACGTGCACGCGGGGGATCGCGTGGTGATTGACGGAGTCACTCAGCTCCGGGCTTACTAGGGCGGGAAGAAAGAATATGATCGGTCGACTTCTCAGATTCGCGCTCCAACAGCGATTTATCACGATCGTGATGACGCTTGCCGTGATTGCCTTCGGGGTCTATTGTTTCCGGCAACTGAAGGTGGAGGCGTATCCCGACATCTCCGATACGCAGGTGGTGATCATCACGACCTATCCGGGCCAGGCTGCCGAGGAGATGGAGCAGCAGATTACGATTCCGATCGAGCGCGCCATGAACTCGGTTCCGAACCTGATTGCGCGGCGCTCGCGCACCATCTTTGGGTTGTCGATTGTCGAGCTGACGTTCACCTATGAGACGAATGATTACTTTGCTCGGCAGGTGGTGCTCGAAAGGCTACGGGACGCGGATCTGCCGGACGGGGTGACTCCGGAAATCGCACCCCTGACGACTCCGATTGGCGAGATGTATCGCTACCGGCTCGAGGGGAGCGGACGCAGTGAACTGGAGATTCGCGAACTGCAGGATTGGGTGGTGGGGCCACGGATTCTACAGGTGTCTGGCGTCGCCGACGTGACTCCTTTTGGTGGATTGGTGAAGCAGTTTCAGGTGGAGGTGTCGCCTCCGGCGCTGGCGAAGTATGGCCTGACGATCAGTCAGGTGGTGACCGCGATCCAAGCGAATAATCGCAATGCGGGCGGCGCGATTCTGGACAGCGATCAGCAGAGCATGGTGATTCGTGGGGTGGGCCGGATTAAGGGAATTCCGGATATTGAAAACATTGTGCTGGTGGCAGTGAAGGGTGTGCCGGTGCTGGTGAAGGACATTGGCACGGTGAAGATCGGCAGTGCCCTGCCGACGGGGATCTTTGGCTGGAATGAAAAGCAGGGCGGCGTTGAAGGAATCGTGCTGCTGCGCCGTGGAGAAAATCCTTCGGAGGTATTGAAGTCGCTGGCCGTCGCGATTGCAGAACTGAACACCGAGCGGTTGCCGAAGGGCGTGCAGATTGTGCCGCTCTACGATCGCACCGATCTGGTGAGCAGCACGTTGAAGACCGTTTCGCGGACACTTCTCGAAGGATTCACGGTGGTGGTGCTGGTGCTGGTGTTTTTCTTGGGTAGCCCGCGCGCGGCGATTCTGACGGCGCTGACGATTCCCTTGTCCTTGCTGTTCGCTTTTATCTGCATGTACCTCTACGGCGTGCCGGCGAATCTGTTGAGCCTGGGCGCCTTGGACTTTGGCGTGGTGGTGGACGGGACGCTCGTCATGGTGGAGCATATCGTCCGGAACCTGTCGAAGAACGGCAAGCTGGAGCGGCCCGGACATCCATTCGATGTGATCCGCGAAGCGGCGCTCGAAGTGGAGCGGCCGATTTTCTTCTCACTGTTCATCCTGATTGCCGCTTATCTGCCGCTGTTTACTCTCGAGCGCGTCGAGCGCCGTTTGTTTACCCCCATGGCCTTTACGGTGTGCGCAGCCTTATTGGGTTCGTTATTGTTCGCCTTGACGCTGATTCCCGTGCTGGCGACTTATCTGTTCCAGAAGGACTTCAAGGGCTGGGACAACCCTCTGTTGAACTGGCTGGTGGAGCGCTATGAGGGTTTGCTCCGGATCCTGTTAAAGCAGCCGGTTGTGGTGGCCGCCTCTTCGGTGTTGATCATCATCGCCTCGATTTTTATGGGCGCCAGGCTCGGTTCCGAGTTCCTGCCGACCCTTGATGAAGGTGTGATCTGGGTGCGTGCGAATCTCCCACCAGGGACCTCGCTCGCAAAATCAGCACGCGTGGCCAATGATATGCGCGCCCTGATCCGGAAGCATCCGGAGGTATTGCTGGTAGCCTCGCAGACGGGTCGTAATGATTCCGGTACCGATCCATTTGGACCGAATCGCAACGAACTTCTCTTGACGCTGAAGCCTTACGATACCTGGCCCGCGGGAAAGACAAAGACGGATCTTGTCGCCGAACTGCGGGCTGAACTGAATCGAGAGATTCCGGGGATTCAGTTGAACTTCACCCAACCGATCATTGATACGGTGACGGAATCGGTGACGGGTTCGTCGGCGGACCTGGCTGTGATCCTGCGTGGCAGTGACCTCACAGAGTTGCGGGGGCTTGCCGGTAAGACTCTCGACATGTTGCGCAAGGTGCCAGGCTCGGCGGACAGTTCGATTGAGCAGGAGGCGGACCAGCCGGGCTTGCGCATCCAGATTGACCGCAGCAAGACGGCGCGTTATGGCTTGAACGTGGATGACCTGGCGAAAACGATCGAATCGGCGCTGGGTGGGGTGGCGGTGAGCTCGGTGTTTGAGAATGATCGCAAGTTCGATCTGGCGGTTCGCTATGCGCCGGAGTATCGCAGCGATACTGCGCGCCTGGGGCAAATGTTGATTCGCACTGCAGATGGAGGGCAGGTGCCTCTTGCGCAGCTGGCGAATATTGAAGTGGTCGACGGGCCAAGTATCATTCTGCGGCGCGAGAATCAGCGAGCCATCGCGGTCCGCACGAACATCGTGGGCCGGGATCAAGGCGGTTTTGTGATCGACGCCCAGAAGCGCTTTCTGCGTGAGGTTCCTTTGCCGCCCGGCTATCAAGTGGTGTGGGGTGGGCAGTTTGAGAATCTCGATCGGGCGCGGCAGCGCTTGTACTTCATCATCCCGGTAACAATCGCGATCATCTTTGCTCTCTTGTTCTTTGCTTTCAACTCGACCTCCAGTGCTTTTCTGGTGCTGTTGAATGTTCCGTTCTCGATGGTGGGCGGCATTCTCCTGCTCTATCTGCGCGGGATCAATCTCAGTGTGTCGGCCGCGGTCGGCTTCATCAGTTTGTTTGGTGTGGCGGTGATGAGCGGTGTGTTGTACATCTCAGAGATTTCCCGGCGGCGGACTGAGGATGATGTTCCGCTGCTCGAGGCGGTGATTCTGGGCGCGAAGTATCAGTTGCGTCCGCGCTTGATTCTGATTCTGGTCGCGTTGTTGGGGATGGTGCCGGCGGCGAGAGCGGTGGGGATCGGCTCAGATGTGCAGCGGCCACTGGCGACGGTGGTGGTGGGTGGTCTTGCTTCCACTCTATTTTTGACCTTGCTTGCGCTGCCCAGCCTCTACTATCTGGTGGAGCGAAGAAAGGAAGCGAAATGAAAATCGAGATGAAGAAGTGCCTGCAGATCGTGGTGGAGGATGTGGATTGGCATCACAGCGAACCCTTGTATGCGGCGATCATCCGGATTCTTCATAAGCGCGGATTAGCCGGTGCTACCGTTTGCGAGGGCGTGATGGGCTATGGCATCCATGGCCGCATCCATCGCAAGGGGCTGTTTGGGGTGACCAATGAGAAGCCGATTGTGATTTTCGCCGTGGATACCGACGAGAAGATTCGCAAGGTGCTGCCGGAGATCAGCAAGCTGGTCAAAGAAGGGCTGATTTTTCTGGCGGATGTAGAAGTGATCAGCAGCGAGCCGCCGGCAGTTTAGATGCCGAGGCTGGTCATTTCCGGCTCGTGATCGCGGCCGGACCAGTGTCTGCCATAGGCGCGAATCAGCGCGAAGATCATCCCAAAGACAAAGCAGGCGACGAGCAGAATCCCGCAGAGCTTGAAGATGCCCATCATGAACTTGCCGGGATTGGGCTGCGGTTTCTCCGGAGCCTTGTCCATCATGACCTCCGCCTTATATTGCACGGTACTGGCCAGATCCGTTGCGGTTTTCTCGCTCAGGGGCTTGCCGCTCGGCAGGACCATGGCGACCAGAGGCCCCTGCCGCAGTGCCGTTGCGCCTTCCACTTGCCGGAGCGCCTGAAACTGCTGTTTGGCGATCGCGTGATTCGGATAGCGGAGAACCGCCAGGGTCGCGAGGCCTTCTGGCGTCATATATTGCGCCAATTGCAGCTCGCCGGCAAAATCGAAGCCCGCGGCGGCGACAGGAATTCTGGGCTCAAAGGCGCGCAGGGATTCCGGACCGAGGATCAGCCGTTCTGTTCCGCTTTTTCTGCCTTTGGCCGGGTGATAGCCCAATAAGTTGGGCGCCGCAGAGCGATCGAGCTTGGGGAGAGCCGGGTAGAGATACGCGTCAATAGCTCCCCGGGGCGCGGTGCCCTCGAGAGTCTGAAACACATAGTTCTGGTGGCGGAATACCTTGCGCTTGGGGTCCTGCAGGCTTTGCTCGAGCGCGACAGCGCCCGTGACATCCTTCAACCGGTACGCCGCCAAATGGAATTTCTTGGCGCCCGACTGGTAGGTGGCCGATTCGGATTCTGTGAGTCCAAATTCTTTTGCCACCGCCGGTAAGGGCGCTTCCGCCGTGCTGGCCGCAGTCCGCTTCCAATCGTCAATCGACGGGGGAAGAATCGTTGCTAACAGGAACAGGGCGGGTACTACCATCGCGGTCTAAGCTCCGTGGCACTTTTTGTATTTTTTGCCGCTGCCGCAGGGACAAAGATCATTGCGGCCGATCTTTGCGCCCTTGACCACAGGCTGCGGTTTGGAAGAAGTAGAAGTGTCGCCGCCAATGTACTGCAGAGCTTCGAGCTCCTTCTCCTTCTTGCGCTGGATATTGCGCGTGAAGTCGGCGATGGCCGGGGGCGGAGCCACGGGGGCTGCCACGGGTACCGGTGCCTCTTCGTACTCTTCGTCGTCGCCGTCCGAGTACAAATCGCCATCCTCATCGATTTGGATGGGCGCACGGGTCAAAATGTTCCCGTCCTGATCGGTTACTTGCATCGAATAGAGGAATTTCACTGCCTCATCTTCCATGCGCGCCATCATGTCCTGGAAGAGCGTGAAGCTTTCCTTCTTGTACTCGATCAGCGGATCCTTCTGGCCGTAGCCGCGGAGGTAGATGCCCTCCTTCAGGTGGTCCATCGAGAGAAGATGGTCCTTCCACTGGTTGTCGATGATGTTGAGGACGATGTAGCGCTCGGTTTCGCGCATGGCCTCCGAGCCGATCAGCAATTCCTTCTCGTCATAACGGGCGTTGAGCTGTCCGATGATCTCCTGCTCGATCGCCTCGCGGCCGTAATCCTCATAAGAGGCCGTATTGATCTTGAGACCGAACTGGTTGAGCACGTCGGCTTCAAGACCAGCGAAATCCCACTCTTCACTGCGGACGCCTTCGGGCAGACGCGCATCGATAAAGGAGCCAGCAATGCTGGTGACCATCTCGCGGATGCGTTCCTTCTGCTCGACGCCGGTCAGCATGGCGCGGCGCAACCCGTAGACGGCCTGGCGCTGCTTGTTCATGACGTCGTCGTATTCGAGCAGGTGCTTACGGGCCGAGAAGTGATTTGCTTCGACTGATTTCTGCGCTGCTTCAATGCGGCGGGTGATTAGGCTCGACTCGATCGGTACGTCTTCCTCCATACCGAGACGGAGCATCAGGCCCTGGATCTTGTCGCCACCGAAAATACGCAGCAGGTCGTCCTGCAGCGAGAGGTAGAAGCGGGAGCCACCAGGGTCGCCCTGACGGCCGGCGCGGCCGCGGAGCTGGTTGTCGATACGGCGGGATTCGTGACGCTCGGTGCCGAGAACAAAAAGGCCGCCGAGACGGGAGACTTCATCGTGCTCGAGGTCGGTTTCCTTCTTGATGCTCGCGTAGAGCGCCTTGAACTCTTCGGCGTGCACGCCTTCCGGATCTTTGCCGGCGCGGTGCATCTGGTCTTTGGCGAGGAACTCAGCATTGCCACCGAGCAGAATGTCCGTACCGCGGCCGGCCATGTTGGTGGAGACGGTGACGGCGCCCTTGCGGCCTGCCTGGGCGATGATGTGGGCTTCGCGCTCGTGATTCTTCGCGTTCAGCACTTCGTGCCGGACACCGGCGCGGCGCAGGGCGGCAGAGAGTTTTTCGGACTTCTCGACGCTGATCGTGCCGACGAGAACGGGCTGGCCCTTCTCGTGCAGTGCCTTGATCTCAACGGCGGCATTGCGGTATTTCTCTTCTTCGGTGCGATAGACGATGTCGTTCAGATCCTTGCGGATCATTGACTGGTTGGTCGGAATCTGGACAACGTCGAGCTTATAGGTCTTGCCGAATTCGGCGGCTTCCGTGTCGGCTGTACCGGTCATACCGGCCAGCTTCTTGTACATGCGGAAGTAGTTCTGGAAGGTGATGGTGGCGAGGGTCTGATTCTCGCGTTCGATCTTGACGCCTTCCTTCGCCTCGACGGCCTGGTGCAGGCCATCGGACCAGCGGCGTCCGGGCATCAGACGGCCGGTGAACTCGTCGACAATGACGACTTCGCCATTCTGCACAACGTATTCGCGATCGCGCTGGTACAGCACCGCGGCGCGCAGGCCTTGCTGGACATGGTGGTTCAGTTCCATGTTCTCGATGTCGTAGAGGTTGCCGCAGTTCAGCAGGCGTTCGACCTTATGCACGCCTTCTTCGGTGAGGGCGACGTTGCGCTGCTTTTCATCGACTGTGTAGTCACCGGTGTAGAACTTTTCGCCTGCCTCACGGCCTTCGATCACTTCGCCGCGCACTAGCTTGGGGATGATCGTGTTGATGCGGTAGTACTTGTCGGTGGATTCTTCGCTCGGGCCGGAGATGATGAGCGGCGTACGCGATTCGTCGATCAGGATCGAGTCGACTTCGTCCACAATCGCGAAATTATGTTCGCGCTGGACGCAGGATTCGATGCGGAACTTCATGTTGTCGCGCAGATAATCGAAGCCAAATTCGTTATTGGTGCCGTAGGTGATGTCGCAAGCATAGGCGTTGCGGCGCTCTTCTTCGGTGATGTCGTGCGTGATGCAACCGATGGTCAGGCCGAGGAAGGTATGAATGCGGCCCATCCATTCCGAGTCACGTTTGGCCAGGTAATCGTTGACCGTGATGACGTGGACGCCTTTGCCTTCGAGGGCATTCAGGTAGCAGGGCAGCGTGGCGACGAGGGTTTTGCCTTCACCGGTGCGCATTTCCGCGATTTTCCCTTGGTGAAGCACCGCGCCGCCAATCAATTGCACGTCAAAATGACGCATGTTCAGCACGCGCCGCCCTGCCTCACGACAGACCGCAAACGCTTCTACGAGTAGATCGTCGAGGGTTTCGCCGTTCGCCAAGCGTTGCTTGAATTCGGTAGTTTTTGCTGCGAGCTCCGCGTCAGAAAGTTTCTGCATCGCGGGTTCGAGATTGTTGATCGCTTCGACCTTGGGCTTGATGCGCTTGACTTCACGCTCATGCTTGGTGCCGAAGATCTTTGCGAGAACGGCATCGACCATAAGTATCTATTTCTATTTCAGTTTAGCAGTGGGGGCCGATTGCTTGACTGGAGAATCGGGGAGGGGGTGGCTGAACGAATGGTTAGGACCGCTTTTACTTTTTGACCGCTGGCAGATCTTTCCAGGACTTTTCTTGCAGGGTGACACCAAACTTCTTGGCTGCGGCTTCGATGCGGCGCCAGGCAGCGTCACGTTCCGCATCGCTCACTCCTTTCACCTGATTGAAACGGGCCACTGCGTTGCGAACATGCGCTGCGTTTTCCAGCGGTTCTTTTTCTGCTTCCGGAAATGCGAATTGCTTTTCCGGAATGTGTTTGCGTTGTTCTGTGGTGAGTTTTGCCATTTGTATGGGAGAAAGTGCGGAGCGGCTGGACGTTTCAACCGCGAGCCGCGCGTCATACTTTGGAGGCAGGGAAGGATTTCTTTTGGCGAACTTTGCTTGGTATTTGTTAGCGGCACTTTGCGAGATCGGCGGGTGTTTTGCGTTCTGGGTGTGGCAGCGGGAAGGGAAGAGCGCCGGGTGGGTGTTGCCTGGCCTGGCAGCGTTGGCCGTATTTGCACTCGCGTTGACGCGCGTGGAGGCGGCAAGTGCGGGACGGGCCTTCGCCGCTTATGGCGGGATTTATATTTTGAGCTCGCTGTTGTGGATGTGGGGTGTGGAGGGCGTTCGTCCCGATCGCTGGGACCTGAGCGGCGTACTGGTGTGCCTGTTGGGTGCCGGACTGATTTTGCTGGGGCCGCGCAGCTAAAGCGGGGCGAAGTGTGTGGTGCCGTGCAGCACGATGTGGTCGCGCATGGCGAGCGCGGCAAAGTATTTGAGGGCGGCGTTCGGGTGGCTGCTGTATCTTCCGGTGTCATAGTCGGTAACGACCGAATCCAGCTGGGCGTACAACTCGTCGCGGCATTGTTGCATTGTCTGGCCCAAACGGAGACCGGAGAGTCCGGCAACGATGGCATCGCCAATCGGGTCGATCCCTTTATGAGGGCTGAGGACCGCCACGCTGATGGTGAATCCCAGCCAGGCTGCCACTCCAAAGGTCACCGCCCCTGGGCCGAGAATGCATCCAGTTTTACAGGCAATTGAGACGACCGCCTTCGCCTGCGCCGGGACAAAATCGGGTGCTGTTACGGTGGTGGCTGCGTTGGTTCGCCAGGAGCGCTCGTCGCCGTGTCCAAAGTAACAGAGCAAGGTGACGGAACTTGCCAGTGCGGATACGATTTGGGAGTGGTTCGGAGGGCTGAACTGGTTGATATCGGCACTTTTCTGGTGGCCGGCAGCGATCCAGTCGGCGGCAACTGCGTCGGCCCAACTGGAGGCTTGCTGGGCAGCGACATCATCCTCCGGTCGAATCAAGGAAAAATGGGACATGTCAGGCCTCTGCGGGCAGACCGTGGAAACGATTCAGGACCATGTCGATTCCTTCGCGGCGAATGCCATGCTCCAGAATCTCTAGAATTGCCTGGCCATCCTCTGTTTCCTGCTGGACGGCCCGGACAATCTCGCGCGGTGTGAGTATCGCTCCTCCCCCGATGAAGCCGATGACAGGCTCCTCTGGAGCGGATTTTGCCCATATGATGAGCGCTTCGATCACCTTGGCGCGTTCAGCCTGTGACATAACTTGAACTTAGCAAAAAATACTAAGAGAGGGCATCTGCGTCTTCCCAGAACTCTTCTGCCGAAGCAGCCGCGATCGGCTTGATGGGACCTTTGTATCCCAGGGCGCCTGTTGCATCCACCTCCGGATGAGACCACCAATGGTCCCGTACCCGTAATCCGGAACAAAAGGCACTCGATGGGTCCGCAACAATCGATTGGATGAGTGCTTTGTTGGTCGCGGCGATGGAGACTCCGGCGGTGAGCTTGAGTTCGGCCGGGGCGGCCACATCCACATTGCCGCTGATGGAAAGCGCAACGTTGGTGCCGCCGGAACTGGAGGCGATCAGTGTCATGCGGTCGACGGTGGCCAGCGAATGGACCAGCACCCAGTCGGGCTTCCAGACGCCCCAATGATAAGCCGTGAGAATCGCCTGCCGGAAGCGGTCTAGCTCTTCAAGGACGGTGATCTTGCGGTTGACCAGCGCGAGCAGCCAGGAGTTTGCGGACTGAAATGAGATGTCGAAACCGGCGTTGGCCTGGGCCAGATCGGGGAAGAACGAGGAGGCAGCGCCCTTGCCGCGGAACTTCATCGAGACGTCGTTGCCGGATTGCTGGAACAGGTCCACGCCGGCGGTCTGTGCCTGCCGCACTCCCGCGACCGGAATCTCGAGGATGGAAGCAGAACTTCCTTCAAGCGTGAAGTCCCCGCTCTTTCGATTGACGCTGATGATGTCGCCCAGCCGCAGATTCAATCCAAACGGCATGATGAGCCGCAGGTCTGTATCTTTCTGAATGGATTTAATGAGATTCCAGCTCATCTCGACTCCACCTTTGCTGGAATGATGTTACTTCAGAAAGCCGGAGGTTACTGCAACTATTTCTGAAAGACGATCATTCTCCGGGTCGTCGAGGGCGAGGAGCTTTCGCAGTTCCGGTGAGAAATGAGCCTGGGTCGCCGCATCGATGAGCCGTTTCTGAAATTGCTGTTGTGGCTTGTCAGCACGGCAATAGAAAGAGTGCATCGCCCGGCGGGGCTTGGCGGTGCGATTCGCGGTGCCGCCATGCCAGGTGTGGGCGTTGCAGATGACGAGTGTGCCGGCTTTGCCCGTAACCAGGATCTGCTCGGGATGGGCGGCAAAGGGGTCTGTCATCTGCTCCTGCGGCCGTTGCTTCCAACGATGGGAACCCGGGACGATGCGGGTGGCCCCGTTGTCGGGCGTGAAATCGTCGAGCATGAAGATCGTATTGGCGACCCAATATCCGTGCTCGTCTGCGATCGCGTTCATGTCGACATGCAAGGGCTGGTCGGCTGCCGAGTTGGGGTCTGTACTGCGGACGTTGAGGCTGGAGAGTTTGAAATTGGGGCCCATGATGTGTGCATTCGCGGTGAGCACCTCTGGAATCTGGACCGCCTCTTCGAACACGTTGCCTTTGTTGACACAATTGGCCAGGCGGCGCGCACCCGCCTCCTTTTTAAACTCCGAACCGGCGTGTTCGCCTTCCAATTGGAAGAGCTCTTCGATGCGAGAACGAAGCGCCTCCAGTTGGGCCTTTTCGAGGAGTTCTGGGAGGACGAGGAAGCCGTCGCGGTCGAGAGCCTGCAACTGTTCGCCGGTGATCATGCTGAGATAGATTCTATGCGGATTCTTGTGCGGGCCACCAATTGGCTGGGGGATGCCATCATGTGTCTGCCTGCGATGGAAGCGCTGCGGGCGGCGCACCCATCGGCAAAAATTACGGTTCTGGGGCTGCCCTGGCTGCGGGATCTTTACGGCGGTGAAAGCTTCTGCGATGAGGTAATTGCCTATCCCACGGAGCGCGGGCTCAAGAATCTCAAGGGGAAACGGCGTCTGGCTTTGGCGCTACGCGGACACTTTGATGTCGCGATTCTGATGCAGAATGCGTTTGAAGCGGCGGCCTTTGCCTATGCAGCGGGGGTGCCGCAGCGAGTGGGTTATGATCGCGACGGCCGGGGTTGGCTCTTGACGGATGCGATCGAGCTTCCTGTGATTGGCCACGAGCGCTTTTATTATCTGGAGTTGCTACGGCGCTCCGGCTGGATTCCGGGCTATGACGCGGAGGCGCCGATTCGCTTGCGGGGTGTGAAGCCCAAAGAATTTGGAAAGCGGGTGATCGGGGTGAGCCCCGGGGCGGCATTCGGCACCGCCAAACGCTGGTTTCCGGAGCGTTTTGCCGAGGCGGCTGCACTGGTGGCGTTGGAACGCGGTGCGAGTGTGGCGCTCTTTGGGAGTGCGAACGAGCAAGACATCGTCGGAGTAGTGGAGCGCGAATTGACGGCTCGTGGCATTGCAGTTGTGAACTACGCGGGCCGCACCGGTCTGCGAGAGTTCATCGAACTGTGTGCGGGCTGCGAACTGATGTTGACCAATGACAGCGGGGCGATGCATGTCGCCTATGCGGTTGGCACTCCGAGCGTCACTGTATTTGGCAGCACCGATCCGATTGGCACTGGACCGGTGGGGGAACGCGCGGTGATTGTCCGCGAAGCGGTGTCCTGTTCGCCGTGCAAGCTACGGGAATGTCCGATTGATCACCGCTGCATGACGCGGATTTCCGCCGAGAGGGTAGCGCTGACGGCCATTTCGCTGCTGAAATAGAAGATTGGATACCCGAACAAAGATCATTGCGCGGGCAGATGCGATTCTCCGGCTTCAGGACGAGAATCTGTTGGCGGTGAGAATCGATTGTGACCCGCTCTCTGCCGGCCTGGCCCGCAAACTGAATGCCTATGGCCGCCCCTTGCTCGCTGTGTTGAGCGAGAAGCAGGAGAGCTATCTGGCCACACAAGCCCGGGCGGAATTGGCAGCGAGCCTGGCTGTTGTGCGTTACGTCACGATCGACGCGGACCTGGCTGTGGCGGAAGATCTGCGCCGTGAAGAAGAGACTTGGCGCGGAGAACTGGAATCCGTGGTGCTCGCCAAGAGCAGGATGCAATAGACCTTGCCAAAGATTCTGGTGGTGCGGCTGGGTGCGATGGGCGATGTGCTGCACACTATGCCCGCTGTACAGCATCTGCGGGAAGCGCATCGAGACGCCGAAATCACCTGGGTGATCGAACCGCGCTGGGCTCCGCTGCTTGCCGGGTCTGAGATGGTGGACCATATCTTGCCAATGGACCGCCGCAAGGGCTCGAGCATTCTGATTGCAACCAAGTGGCTGCGGCGCTGGAAGCCGGATGTGGCGATTGATTTCCAGGGGCTTTGGAAGAGCGCGATTACGGCCTGGGTCAGCGGGGCCGATCGGCGTCTTGGCTTTGCTTCCGGAATGCGGGAGCGGGAAGCCGGTGTATTTTATTCAGAATGCATCGAAGCAACGCGGCTGCATATCGTGGAACGGAATCTGGAACTGGCCGGTGGCCTCCAGGCGCCGCAGGTCAACGTCCCGCCAGGACACGCGGAGGGCAATTTGCCTGACGGGGATTTTCTCTTGGCCGCACCCTTTGCCGGCTGGAACTCGAAACAGTGGCCAGCGGCGCGTTATGCCGAAATTGCGGAACGGCTGCACGAGACCTTCCGCATGAAACTGGTGCTGAATGTGATGCCGGGCACAGTGTTACCTGCCAGTGAGTTCCTGGTGCGGCATGAAAGCGGCATCGAAGGCTTGATGGATGCTACGCGCCGGGCTCGCGCCGTTCTGGGGCTTGATAGCGGCCCCATGCATCTGGCCGCACTTTTGCGGAAGCCGGGCGTGGCTTTGTTTGGCCCGACGGATCCCGCCCGGAATGGACCTTACGGCGGCACGATCCGTGTGCTGCGAGTTGCGGATGCGGAGACCACTTACCGGCGCGGCAGCGAGATTGCGGAGAGTATGAAGCAGTTGGACGTAGACAGCGTGTGGCAGGCGTTGGTGGAGGTGTTGCGTTGAGAAAGCACTGGTTCCCGAAGCCTTACGCGGACTTCGTGATGCGGATGCGGGTGCCGAGCGGCTTTTTGCTCGCAGTCTGTTTTGGCCTGCTCGCCGCGCCGTCGCGCGAGAGCTTACTGGTGGGAGGCGGCGTTTCTGTGTCGGGTTTGGCTCTGCGCGCCTGGGCCGCGGGGCATCTGAAGAAGAATCAGGATCTGGCCGATGGCGGACCCTATGCCTGGACGCGCAATCCGCTCTATCTGGGGACGCTGCTCACGGCGCTGGGATTGGCGATTGCGGCGCGAAGCTGGGTGGTGTTCGGCGTGACTGTCGCTGTCTTCGGGTTGGTCTATCTGCCGGTGATCGAGCAGGAAGAACAGCACCTGATCAAGCTGTTTGCGGGCTATCGGGCCTATGCCGAGCGTGTCCCGTTGTTGTGGCCAAAGCTGCCGTCGCAGCGGAGCGCATTGCGCTTTGAAAGTGCCGTCTACTGGCGGAATGAAGAGTGGAAGGCGGGCGCTGCATTTCTGGCAGGAATGGGGTATCTGTTGTGGAAGCTGTAAGTGTCGTATTGGTGAGCCCGCGGAATCCGGTGAATATCGGAGCGGCCGGGCGGGCGATGGCGAATCTGGGTTTCGGGGATTTGCGGTTGGTGGAAGCCTACCGGGTGGCCGCAGAAGAAGCGCGCGGCGGCCCCCATGCCGAAGATGTGTTGCGCGATTCGCGGGATTTCTCCACGGTTGCCGATGCCGTTGCCGATGCCACCTTGGTGGTGGGGACAACGAGCGCGTTGCGCCGTGACGTCAAGCTCGAGATCAAGCGTCTGGAACATGCCGTTGCTGCGATGAAGCAACACGAGGGGAAAGTAGCGGTATTGTTCGGGAGCGAGAAGTTCGGCCTCTCCAATGAAGACATGGGCCATTGCCACTGGCTGGTGCGGATTCCGACTCTCGCCGATACCGGGAGTATGAACCTCGGTCAGGCGGTTGCGGTGACCCTGTACGAGATCATTCGGGAAGCTCCGGTGGTGGAGCCGGTGACTTTCGACGAAAAACTGGCGAGTGCCGGGATGCTGGATGAATTTGTAGATCGGCTTTACGAAGCTTTACAACTCTCTGGATACGTTCACGCCGAAAATATCAAAGAGAAGCTGCGCCGCTTGTCCCGCCGGATGCAGTTGCGCGAGCGGGATGCCGTAATGTGGCTGGGCATGGTTCGTCAGATCTTGTGGAAATTAAAGAGCGAAAATTAAGTAATGACTAGAGTGGAACTGCAGTACGATCTATCGAAACCATTGAGCGATGCGGACTACGAGAGACTTTCCGAGTTGAAGAGCGTCTATGGAGTGATGGGGATTAGGTTGCGTCCGGATGCGAGCGGGATGACCGTCGAATATGATGCAACCCGATTAAACCCAGACGGTGTCGATCACGTCTTAAAGCGCAGCGGACTGCCCGTTTTGCGCGTAGTGTAACAAGTTGAAGGAGGCCTGGAATGCGCCTGATTGGAATTCTTACTCTGGGGTTTGCGTTGTTCGCTCAACAGCAGGCACAGACGACATCCCCCCCAGCAGGAACGCAGGCGGACCCGAACGTGAAGTTAGGGCGCATTACGGGCAAGGTGTTGAATGCGATCACCGGGGAACCGGTGCGCAAGGCGACGGTGACGCTGCAGCCGGCGGGTGCACAGGGCGGCGCGCAGACCCTTTCGAGTGCCGCTTCGGCGCGCGCGATCAGCGCGAGCACCGATAATGCAGGCGCGTTCGTGTTTGAGAGCGTCAATGCGGGCACCTATCGGCTTTCCGGGGAAAAGACGGGTTTCATCCGGACAAATTTTGGCGGCCGTGGCGGTGGGGCCATCGGGTCTCAACTGGTGGTTGGAAACAGCGGCGCCGAAATCCCCGATGTGATCGTGCGCATCACGCCGCAGGGCGTTGTGAGCGGCAGGATTCTCGACGAAGATGGCGAGCCGATGGAGGGCGTTTCTGTCCAACTGATCCGGCCACAATACTTCGCAAACCAGCGCCGCATGATGGGGACAGGCGGAAACCAGACGAACGACAAAGGGGAATTCCGGGTGACGAATGTCGCCCCAGGCCGCTACTACGTCCAGATCCAGAACATGCGTATGGGTGGGGCTCCGCTGCAACAGGCGGCCGAGGAATTCGGATATCCGAAGTTGTTCTATCCGGGTGTCGAATCGATGGATCAGGCGCAGAAAGTCGATGTCGCGGCAGGCCAGGAATTTAGCGGTATCCAGATGACGCTGCGCAAGGTGCGTGTCTACCGGGTACGGGGCCGGGTGGCGGGCGTGCAGGCTCCTGCGGCTCCGCAACAGGCTGGCGGTGGAGGGCGCGGTGGTCCGGGGGGCGGCGGTGGCCGGCCGGGTATGAACATCCAACTGCGGCCTGAGGGCGGTTCCAGCGACATGATGGGACCCGGCTTTGGCCCCGGCATGGGGCGTGGCTCTGTGCGCAACGACGGATCTTTTGAACTCGCCAGCGTCACTCCGGGGGCTTACAAATTGGTCGTTTCCGACTTTGGACAGGGCCGTCCGCGTGTGATCGGCTCCGCAAAGATCAGCGTCGGCAATAACAATGTGGATGGAATTGTGATTTCTCCGATGGCGTTGATCACCATGCAGGGCAAGATCACGGTGGAGGGCGACCAGAGCGCGGTGAATCTGAAGAGCGTTCGGGTGCAGATCCAAGCTGCCGATATGGGGGGCCTGGGTTTCATTCCGCCGATCAGCGTCGGTGATGATGGCACCTTCAGCGTGGCGGACGTGTCGCCGGAAAAGTATCGCGTCGTGGTTTCGCCCGGTACCGCCGCTTATGTCAAGGCGATCAATGTCGGTGGCGAGGATGTGAAGGATACGGGACTGGATCTCTCAAATGGCGGCGGTGGGAACGTCGATATCATCCTGTCGACAAAGGTTGCCAAACTCGATGGGATCGTGGAGAAACAAAAGACGGACGATGCTCCGGGCAGCGCGCTGGTGGCCCGGGTTGGGGCTGATGGCGAGCTGTCGCTCCTGAACATGACCGGCGGGCAGACCTCGATGGCGCAGGCAGACAGTTCCGGTAAGTTTTCTTACGCAAACCTGCCTCCGGGCGACTACAAGGTGTTCGCCTTTGAAGAGGTGGATACCACGACGGCCTCGGATCCGGATTTCCTGAAAAAGTTCGTGGACCGCTCGGTGAGTGTAAAGATTGGTGAAGGTGAGTCGAAGTCAATTACGCTGAAGCAGATTCGCTATGCCGAATCTAGCCCGCAAGCGCAATAAGCTCTGTCCCGGGAAAGTGTGCGAGCAGTGCCTGGCGTTCCGCTGGGCGCAGGATGAGACAGGTGGTGTCGAGCGCGTCGGCGACGATGCCTTGCCGGGCAATCACGGTGATAGTCTCGCGTGTAGTGATTGGGGTGAGCGTACGCGGATCGAGGATGTGCCCTGGCTGGAAGGTGTTGCCCGCGGTGGACACGGCGGCCTGCTTCAGAATGCGGGTCTGATTCGAGTTTCCGATGCCGACGGTCCAGCCCGGAGTGCCGGGAGGGGGCTGATCCATCCGGAGATCGCCAGAAGCGGCAATGAGGTGCCGGGGTTGTCCTACCTTGGTCAGCAATTGCGAAACTTCATCGGCGGCATAGCCTTTGGCGATGGCGCCCAGGTCCAGCTGCATATCGGGCTTTAACAGCGTGACGCTACGATTGCCGAGCGCGATGTATTGGTAGCCGACGGTCCCGCTGCGGCCTCGCGTGCGTGCGCCGATGCTGACGTCAAAAGCCCCTCCTGAAAGCAGCGAGAGGCGTTGCGAGAAGCTGAGAACGGTAAAGAGTTCGTGGCTGACGGGGATAGCTTTGCGGTAGGCAGTGCGACAGACAATGTTCAGTTCACTGTCGGGTTTATAGTCGCTGAGGAGTTGATCGAGATGTTGGAAGCGTTGCTGGGCGGCCAACAACGCTTCGTTTCCTTTGGCTTCGTTTCGGGTGTGGAGGGTGATTCGTACGAGCGTCCCCATCGAAGGGAACGCCGTACTAATCTTCTGCCACTCCATTGTTCCAGAACTTGTGCATCTCTTCGGCCGAAGGGATCTTCAGCGGACGCACCAGACGGAAGCCCAGCCAGGTGGCATCGGTGTGATACCAGATGGACTTGGGGAGGTTGGGATCCTGCATCTTCCAGCTTTCGTTGGAGGGGACACGGGCTCCGCAGCGGACGCCATCGGGAGTGCTATCCCAGCCACCGCCGCGTGCGGTGTGCGGATAGGAAGTCTTGGACGGATACCAGGTTTGCGGATGTTCGTAGGCCTTGGGGTCGTACTGATCGACGGTCCATTCCATGACGTTGCCGAGCATGTCGTAGAGGCCCCAGGCATTCGGCTTCTTGGTGCCGACCTTAGCGTATTTCTCGCCGGAGTTTGCCTTGTAGACCGCGTAGTCGCCTAGCGGCGTCGGCGCGGGAGCATTCGCGCGGCAGGCGTATTCCCACTCCGCCTCAGTCGGCAGACGATAGAAGTGGCCGGTCTTGGCGCTCAGCCATTGCGCATATTTGTTGGCGGCGTGGTGGGTCATCGAGATGGCCGGGTAGCCTTCGATGCCCATCCCGAAACTCATCTCGACGTAGGGCTTGGTGGGACGGCTGATGGCGTCGATCGTGATGTTGTTGCCAGCGGTTTCACCAGCGAGCATCGCGAACATAAAGAGCCGGTATTCGTTCCAGGTGACTTCGTGGCTGGCCATCCAGAAAGGTTCGACGGCGACGGTGTGTTGTGGGGATTCGTCGGGCTTGTGGCCGGGTTCTGATTCCGGAGTGCCCATGAGGAACTTGCCACCGGGGATGGGCAGCATCTCGTATGGGACTTCGGTGCCGGGGATGATGTTCTTGTACGGCTTCATCGCCGCTTGTGTCTTGATGGTGTCGCGCTTGACGATCTGCGAGTGAAGCGTTTTGGTGAGCGCGAAATCATCCTGCAGCGGCTTGACGGTATCGGGATAATCGAGACCTTCGGCCACCCAGGCGGCGAGGGTCGCTTTTTCTTTGGCGTTCAACGGCGTCTCGTCAGGGGGCGGCATGACGCGCTTCTCGGTGAGCGGAAGATGGATGACTTCGACGATCTTTGCTTTTTGCCGGAGGAAGAATGCGCGGTCGTGACAGGCCGCGCATTTCTGATCCAGGATGGGTTTGACGTCAGTTTTGAAGTCGACAGCTAAGAGTGCAAGTAAGGGCAGAGCGATCATACAAACTTCGTAATGCCGGGCTTGGGGGGAGCGGAATCGGGCAAGCTACCCTTGGGGTCAAAGGGCTCCGGGAAGGTGGAGAGCTTGGAATTCTGGATCTGCTCCCAGGTGAGTTCAGCGCCCGTATAGGCAGCGGTGCGGCCCATGATGGCGAGCAGCGTCGAGGAGATCATCCGGTCGCCCTTGTTGATCGGCTGGCCCTTGCGGATGGACGCAAAGAGCAGATCATGCTCGTACTGGTAACCGTCGTTCTTCTGGCCGTCGAACTTCCAGAGGATATTGCCCTGGTGGTCTTCCACCTTCGGGAAGGGGCTGCGGCCGATGGTGATCTTGCCCTTGGTGCCGAGGATGTAGTCGGCGTTCTCGTTGTAGATGCCGGGGATCTGGCGATGGGCGACAAAGGCGCGGGCGCCGTTGGGATAGAGGTAGTTCACTTCGATGTGATCGAAGATGTTTCCACCGTCCTGCGGAATCTGGCGTCCGCCATGGGCGACGCAGGAGACAGGCGGCTGGTCCTTGAAGGCCCAGGCGACCTTGTCCACAGAGTGAACAGCTTGTTCGACGTAGCCGTCGCCGCTGGTCCAAACGAAGTTGTACCAGTTCTTGGTCTGCCACTCGACGTCGCTCATTCCTGCTGGACGGGTGGCGGCGGCGGGCATGGGTTTGACGGGGCCTGTGTAATAGGTGGCGTAGTAACTCACGATGTCGCCGATGATGCCGGAGTGGAGTTGCTCGAAGGTGGCGTTGATGTAGTTCGAATAGCGCCACATGAAGCCATCGACGAGCGACTTGTTGTTCTCCTTGGCCATGCGGACGCTTTCGATGACGCTACGGACGCCCGTGGGATCGACCGCCATCGGCTTCTCGGTGAAGATGTGCTTTTTCTTCTCGACGGCGTAACGGAGATGACCGGGCCGGAAGCCGGGAGGCGTTGCCAGAAGCACCACGTCGATGTCGGAATCGATGACGTGCTGGTAGGCATCAAAACCGATGTACTTTTTCCCGTCTACGACTTTGACCTTCTCGCCGTTGATCTTCTTGACGCGTTCGAGCGACCCGTTGATCTGGTCGATCGAGACGTCACCGACGGCTGCCAATTCGGCGTAGTCGTCCGCCTTAAGCGCCTGGGAGGCGGCACCGGTGCCGCGACCGCCGGCTCCGACAAGACCGACCTTGATTGCATTCGTTACTGTTTGGGCTCTGATGATGGCGGGGGCCGCGATGACGGCCGCCTTGAGAAAGTCGCGACGAGGTGTTTCCGGCATAAACGTAGAGTTTATCGTATCGAGAGTGTGGCGGAGAGAGCCGCTGGACAGGAGGTTGCCCCTTTCGGTGCTGGCGAGAAGTACTAACCGATTGGCTCTAGTACAAAGGCTTTCTATTAGTTGCTGAAAAGCACATCTTCCGTGGCACTGTGATCTCAACGGGAATGGTTCCCGGAATTCTGCGTGCAGGTGTATTCATGTCGAAATTTCTCGCCCATTTCGGCCTCGTCCTTCTTGCGAGTTCTCTCTCCCAAGCAACAACCATTACATTCACTGGTACGGGGACAGGTTCTTCCTCAGGATTGCCATTGTCCGCTTCCCTGACATTTGAGCAAGTTGCTTCGCAACTGCTGGTCACCCTGACAAATAACAATCCAGTGAAAGTTCCCTCTGACATTCTGATCGCTGTATTCTTTGATATCCAACCGAGTCTCTTCAGCGGGGCGACCCTCAATCCAGCATTCATCTATCAGAGTGCAGTGACCGCGCCTGGTTCCTGTCTGACGGGATCCACCTGTCCGCCGCCGGTGGATGTAAAGTCGAATGGGGAATGGCAGTTCAAAGCGACTGCCGCCGGATTGAACCCCGGCGGGTCGGGTGTCAATCAGGTGAATCAGCAGTTTGGATTGTCCACCGCGGGTCTGGGGATCTTTTCCACGCCAGGAGGGCAGCAGTTCAACTATGGGCTGGCCAACGGGCTGGCGGCTGGTTCCAATCCGACGGTCAATGGAGCCACTCTGATCAATAATTCACTGCTTGTGACCTTTGCTCTTCCGGTTGGTTTTGATCTGGCCACTTCTACCATCTCGAATATACGTTTCCAGTACGGCACGTCGTTGGACGAAGGAAGTTTCTACGGCACTCCGTCGGTTCCTGAACCCTCTACTACTGTGCTTTTGAGTTCTGGAGTTCTGCTGGTGTCTCTATTGCGTTCCCGCTTCCGGACGATTGCATAGCGCGATGAGGAGATGAGGAGTGGTTCGCTGGAGGGGCGAACCACTCCTCATCTCCTTAGTGCATACAATAGTCAGCGGTGCACTCAAAGTGGAAAGCGATGCTGGCGGTTCTCGCTGGTCTGTTCGGATTTGTAGCTCTAGCCTCCTGAGTCCTCAATCTCTCACATCGTCTAGAGCGTGTAGTTCACTTTTGAGAGGCAGAAGGGATGGCCTCCCCAGGCACGAGAAAAGGATATCCGGCCGATGTCAGCGATGAAAAATGGGCATTTGCAGCACCGTAGCTGACATTGATGGAAGAAGAGGCACCACAGTGTCGCTATCCGTTGCGAGAGGTGTTCAACGGATGTGTTGCCTGGTGAGGTGTGGGACGCCATGGCGATTGATTCCGCAGGATCTGCCACCTTGGGTGGTGGTGTACCAACAGACACAGCGGTGGATTCGGTCTTCGAGGCGATGGTGCATGATTTCCGGGAAGTATTACGGCGGCGAGAAGGACGAAAAGCCCAAGCCACTGCTGCGATCATGGAGAGCCGCACCTGAGAAGCAACGCCGGAGAGCGGAGCCCGCAGCGGCTATGACGGCGCGACGCGTCGAAAAGGCAGCAAGGTGGGCATCGCGTCGATACGTTGGAGCATTTACTAGCGCTTCACGTCACCTCCGCCGAGGGACAAGACCGTGCTCAGGTCGGCATCCTTGCCAAACAGGTGCAGCAGGTGACCGGCGACAACGTCGAGTTGGCTTCGGTGGATCCAGGCTACACCGTGCTAAACGCCGCGGAAGCAGCCAACCAGCAAGGCATTCCATTAGAAGCCGTAAAACTATCGACGGCTAAAAAATGCTGCTGCCCAGGAGCTGGGTGGTCGAACGAACAGTTGGCTGGGCAACTCGCTACCGCCGACTCGTCCGAGGCTTCGAACGTCTGCTGGACAACGTCGCAGGCAGGCATGTATTTCCTTGCCTTGGCCTGCCTCCTCCTGAAACGCGCCTTCCTATCAAGTTCATTACAGGCTCTAGATGCAGTCCCCCCAGGCCAGTTTCACACACTCTCCGGTGACCTGTGGCACTTGCTCCTACTCCTGCTTATCGGCCAGAATCATATCCAAGACAACAGATGCCCAACGTGTTGACTGCAATGCGAACCTTAGCTGAATTGACCTTTCTTCGTGAGCGCAAGCGCCCGGCCGAATAGAAAACTGGGTATTCCCGAAGCCGCTTCTCAATAAGCTCACGTGAGGTTCAATGCAGAGTACGGGTGGTGAGCCATGCGGAAGTCCAAGGGTACGTCTGTCTTGACGATGCAGCGGCCATTGCAATCTCTTACCGATCGTAGCCCATTAGCGTCAGCAGCCCGCTACGAATGGCCTTGCTTCACGGTTCACATATGCCGGATATCGCTTTCAAACTCCGATCGTCTTCGCTTCTCGAAAGTTATCACTCCTTTTCGGTGGTTGTTGAAAGAACCTGCGTGTTGAGGCTTGAGGACTTGATGCTATTTCACGTGTATTTAGCTGAAGATCTCCGGACACGAGGGCTTACGGGCCTCGGTTGAGATTCGGTTACTTCATGCTGCCATAGGTTGCGCCTGGGCGATTTTCCCATCGAGGAAAGCCTGGTATGGCGTTCGGCCTTGAGTCCGATATCCATGATGGGGTCGCTGGCGATTGTAGAAGCTCAGATAGGCGTCCAGATCATCTTGTAATTCAGCCACAGACTGATAGATCTTTTGCCGGAACTTGATGCTGTAAAACTCCTCCTTGATCGTGCGATGGAAGCGCTCACAGAAGCCGTTGGATTGAGGGGAAGCGATCTGCGTTCTCTTGTGGCGGATCTGGTTAATCGCCAGATAGATCTCGAAGGGATGACGAGCTTCGAGTCCACAGTACTCGCGGCCATTGTCGGTGAGCAACCGCTCGATCCCCACCTTCTCATCGTCATAGAAGGGGATGACTCGATCATTCAGTGTGTCTGCCGCAGTGATCGGCATCTTGCTGAGATAGACCTTGGCGAAGGCTTGCGAGCAGTGTGCGTCAATGACCGTCTGCATGTAGACCTTGCCGACGCCTTTGATCGTGCCTACAAAGTAAGTGTCCTGGCAAAGCAGATAGCCAGAATGCGGTGCAGCGATATGTTGTTCCGGGTCAACGTTTCGGCCCTGATGCTTCTGCAGGAGCCGCTTGGCTTGCTCCGTCAGCACGCCGCCTTCGGTGGCGGTCTTCTTGTCCAGCCAGAGCAGGCGCTGGAGCCGGAGAGTGATGCCGTGCCGTACCCAGACCCCTCGGACGGCGGGGGCAGAGACACCGATGCCGACCAAACGAAGCTGGTCGGCAATGCGGATGTAACTGTAGGTCGGATACTGTGCCGTCATCTCAAGGATCTGTTTTTCGAGCTCAGGCGCAGTTTGATTCGGCATTCGAGGCGTTCGGCGCTGCCTCGGCTCAAGCCCGTCGGCTCCGTGCTTCTCGTAGGCTTCCTTGATCTCGTAGAAGTGGCTGCGGCTGATGCCGGCTCGTTGGCAGGCGGCCTTGATGTTGCCCAATTCCTGGGCGAGTTGGAGCAGTCCAATGCGCGCTTTGATAAGCTTCTGGTTGTCGCTCATGAGTGTGTCCTTTCGGGGTGATTTTGGTGTTTTGGAAGATTCCAAATCTATCACCGTAAGGACCCGCTCGGGGCGCTTAGGGGCTTCGGCTCCAGTCGGGCTACGCCCTCCCTTCGCCTCTTCCCCTAAGCGCCGTTTCCCATCATTGTGTCCGCTGATCTTCCGCTAATTTCATGTAATATGGCGTCGGGGCGATGATACTATTAAGATATTTTCTTTGCTGGCTCTAGAGCCTGTAATGAACTTGATAGGAAGGCGCGTTTCAGGAGGAGGCAGGCCAAGGCAAGGAAATACATGCCTGCCTGCGACGTTGTCCAGCAGACGTTCGAAGCCTCGGACGAGTCGGCGGTAGCGAGTTGCCCAGCCAACTGTTCGTTCGACCACCCAGCTCCTGGGCAGCAGCATTTTTTAGCCGTCGATAGTTTTACGGCTTCTAATGGAATGCCTTGCTGGTTGGCTGCTTCCGCGGCGTTTAGCACGGTGTAGCCTGGATCCACCGAAGCCAACTCGACGTTGTCGCCGGTCACCTGCTGCACCTGTTTGGCAAGGATGCCGACCTGAGCACGGTCTTGTCCCTCGGCGGAGGTGACGTGAAGCGCTAGTAAATGCTCCAACGTATCGACGCGATGCCCACCTTGCTGCCTTTTCGACGCGTCGCGCCGTCATAGCCGCTGCGGGCTCCGCTCTCCGGCGTTGCTTCTCAGGTGCGGCTCTCCATGATCGCAGCAGTGGCTTGGGCTTTTCGTCCTTCTCGCCGCCGTAATACTTCCCGGAAATCATGCACCATCGCCTCGAAGACCGAATCCACCGCTGTGTCTGTTGGTACACCACCACCCAAGGTGGCAGATCCTGCGGAATCAATCGCCATGGCGTCCCACACCTCACCAGGCAACACATCCGTTGAACACCTCTCGCAACGGATAGCGACACTGTGGTGCCTCTTCTTCCATCAATGTCAGCTACGGTGCTGCAAATGCCCATTTTTCATCGCTGACATCGGCCGGATATCCTTTTCTCGTGCCTGGGGAGGCCATCCCTTCTGCCTCTCAAAAGTGAACTACACGCTCTAGACGATTATGATATGAACGACTAGCAACAACTGCAGAAAGATCCGATACTGCGGCTGATATGTATTTCACCAAAGATCTGCGGACACGAATAGTTGGGGGCATGGGTTGAGATCTAGCTGATTCATATTCATGCTGCCATTGGTTGTGCCTGAGCGAGTTTTCCATTGAGGAAGGCCTGGTTGAGCGTTCGGCCTGAGTCCGGTATCCATGGTGGGGCATGCTGGCGATTGTAGAGCTAACAGAAGTCTCCAGTTCATGCTGGAGCTCTGCCACAGACTGAAATAGCTTCTGGTGGAACTTGATGCTGTAGAGCGCTTCTTGGATCGTCCGATGGTAGCGCTCACTGAAGTCGTTGGGCGACGTCCTCCTTTCCCCTCAACTCCGAAGTATTTCAGATGAACAACTGCTCAGATAACGTTAAACGGCATAGGTTAATTGGGAAGCTGGCTGCTTCCCACCAGCCGTTCGTCGATCGCGCGGGCGGCCCGGCGGCCTTCCGCGATGGCCCAAACAATGAGCGAGGCGCCGCGACGGGCATCGCCTGCGGCGAAGACCCCATCGAGACTCGTCTCATAGTTGTCCTTCGTCACAATGTTGCCGCGCGCATCGAGACGCGCTCCGGTCTTCTCGATCAACCCAGGCCGGCGCACTCCCGCGAAGCCAATGGCGATCAGAACCAACTCCGCATCCAGTGTGAACTCGCTATTCTTGACGGGTTCAAAGCCAGGAGCACTCCCGACACGGACACCATGGAGATGCTTGACGTTGCCTTCGTCATCGCCTGTGAAACTGGTGGTGGCCACCGCAAACTCCCGGAGCCCGTTTTCCTCATGCGCTGGTTCTTCGCGATACATGACCGGCCAGAGAGGCCAGGGTGTGGATTCCGCGCGCTCGTCGGGCGGACGCTGGTGGATCATGAACTGGCGGATGGACTTGGCGCCTTGACGGGTTGCCGTTCCGAGGCAGTCTGCACCGGTGTCGCCGCCGCCGATGATAATAACATTCTTGCCGGTGGCGAGAATCTGATTTTCAACCGGGAGTCCGCCAACTACTTTATTGGCTTGTGGCAGGTAGTCCATCGCATAGTAAATGCCCTTGAGATGGCGGCCAGGCACTTTGACATCGCGATGCTGTTCTGCGCCAATGGCGAGCAATGTCGCATCGTATTCCTTGCGGATTTCGGCGAAGTCCATATCGACGCCAACGTTGACGCCAATCAGGAACTTGATGCCCTCGGCCTGAAGCTGTTCGATACGGCGATCGATGTGGTGCTTCTCCATCTTGAAGTCGGGGATCCCAAATCGCAGCAGACCGCCGAGGCCGGGGTCGCGTTCGATGACGGTGACGGTGTGGCCCGCGCGATTCAACTGTTGTGCGGCCGCGAGACCGGCAGGACCGGACCCGATGATCGCGACTTTCTTACCGGTGCGGGTGGTGGGCAGTTCCGGGACAATCCAGCCGGATTCAAACGCATGGTCGATGATCGATTTTTCCACTTGCTTGATCGATACGGGGGCTTCATTGATGCCCAGGACACAAGCCGATTCGCACGGAGCCGGGCAGAGGCGGCCGGTGAACTCCGGGAAGTTGTTGGTCGCATGGAGCTGCCGGATGGCATCTTGCCAGCGATCCCGATAGACGAGGTCGTTCCAGTCGGGGATCAGGTTGTTGAGCGGACACCCGGTGTGGCAGAAGGGCACTCCGCAATCCATGCAACGGGCGCCTTGCTCGCGCACTTTGGCGAGCGGGAACTTCTCATAGACTTCGCGCCAATCCTTGACGCGATCGGGGACCGGGCGCCGCTGGGCGATCTCCCGTTGGATTTCGAGGAAGCCAGTATGCTTACCCATGGATCACCTCTTTTCTCGCTTTGGTCAGCTTGGGCAGGGCGAGTTTGGTTGTCCCAATTGTTTTCTTGAATTCGTGGGGGAAGACCTTCACAAAGTGGGGAAGGTACTGCCCAAAGTCCGCCAGCACTGCAGCAGCCTTCGGGCTGCCGGTGTGTTGCTCATGAAGCTCGAGAAGCTGCCTGAGCAGATTGATATCTTCCTGGGAGTCGACCGGATCGAGATCAACGCTCGCTTTGTTGCAAAGCGTCGAACGGAACTTTCCATCGGCATCATAGACATAGGCGATGCCGCCGGACATTCCTGCGCCGAAGTTACGGCCAGTGGAGCCAAGGACCAGAACAAGACCTTTGGTCATGTACTCACAGCCATGATCGCCAACGCCTTCCACGACGGCTGTGGCTCCGGAATTTCTGACACAGAAGCGTTCTCCCGCGCGGCCGTTGAAGAAGGCCTGGCCGCTGGTTGCGCCGTAGAGCGCTGTATTTCCGATGAGGATGTTGTCCTCGGGCGGGAAGGTGCTGTTCTTGGGTGGATACACGCTAATGCTGCCGCCGGAGAGGCCCTTGCCGATGTAATCGTTGGCATCGCCCTCCAGACGCATCGAGACACCTCGTGAAAGGAAGGCCCCGAAGCTCTGGCCAGCGCTGCCGTGGAATTCGAAGTTGATCGTGTCTGGTGGCAGCCCTTCGTGACCGTAGCGCTTTGCAATCTGTCCGGAGAGCATTGCGCCCACCGTGCGATGGGTGTTGCGAATGGGGAGCTCGAACTCGACTCGCTTGCCATGCTCGAGTGCCTCTTTGGCATGCTCGATCAGCTCATAGTCCAGTGCTTCATTCAGACCATGATCCTGGGAAGTGGTGCAGTGGCGGGCGACACGCTGTGGCACTGCCGGGTTGTAGAACAAAGCTTTGAAGTTGAGGCTGGAAGCCTTCCAGTGATGGATGCTGCGGCGGGTGTCGAGCTTATCGACACGGCCGATCATCTCCTGCACGGTCCGGAAGCCCAGCTTTGCCATGATCTGGCGCAACTCTTCCGCAATAAAGAAGAAGAAGTTGATGACGTTCTCGGGCGTGCCTTCAAACTTCTTGCGTAACTCGGGATTCTGCGTTGCGATGCCAACCGGGCAAGTGTTGAGGTGGCATTTGCGCATCATGATGCAACCCATCGCGATGAGCGGCGCCGTGGAGAAGCCAAACTCTTCGGCTCCCAGCAAGGCCCCGATGGCGACATCGCGTCCGGTCTGCAGCTTGCCGTCCACTTGAATGCGGACACGGCTGCGCAGGTCGTTCATCACCAGAGTCTGCTGGGTTTCCGCCAGACCCAACTCCCAGGGGGAGCCGGCGTGCTTGAGGCTGGTGAGAGGGCTGGCGCCGGTGCCGCCGGTGTCCCCCGAAATCAGGATGACGTCGGCATGAGCCTTGGCGACGCCTGCCGCCACGGTGCCGACACCGTTTTCGCTGACGAGCTTCACCGAGATGCGCGCATCCGGATTGACGTTCTTCAGATCGTAAATCAACTGTGCGAGATCTTCGATCGAATAGATGTCGTGATGGGGCGGGGGGGAGATGAGGCTCACGCCGGGTACGGCAAAGCGGACGCGGGCGATGTTTTCATCGATCTTATGGCCGGGGAGCTGTCCGCCCTCGCCGGGCTTGGCTCCTTGGGCCACCTTGATCTGGAGCTCCTCTGCGTTCACCAGATACTCCGTGGTGACGCCGAAGCGGCCGCTGGCCACCTGCTTGATCGCACTGCGGCGCCAATCGCCATTTGCATCGTGCTGGTAGCGTGCGGCGTCCTCGCCACCTTCGCCGGTATTGGAGCGGCCGCCGATGCGGTTCATGGCGATGGCGAGCGTTTCGTGTGCTTCTTTTGAAATGCTGCCGAAGCTCATCGCGCCGGTGGCAAAACGTTTGACGATCTCCGTTGCCGGTTCCACGTCATCAATCGAAAGTGGCACGTCGGCATACTGGAACTCCATCAGTCCACGCAATGTGCACAGGTGTTGGTTCTGTTCGTCGATCGTTTTCGAGTACTGCTCGAAGGTGGCGAAGTTATTCTGCCGCACCGCGTGCTGGAGCTTCGTCACCGAATCGGGATTGATCGAGTGGAACTCGCCGTTGACCCGGAAGTGATAGTTGCCACCCTGATCGAGATCTGTGGCAAAGCTGCTCATCGGGCGATAAGCAAACTCGTGCTTCATCTTCGCTTCGCGGGCAATAACCTCAAGGCCTACGCCCTCGATACGTGTTGCGGTGCCGGTGAAGTACTTCCTGACGAAGTTCTTGTTGAGTCCGACGGCTTCAAAGATCTGAGCGCCGCGATACGACTGCAGCGTCGAGATGCCCATCTTGGAGAAGACTTTGAGCAAGCCCTTGCCAATCGCCTTTTTGTAATTCTTCAGCGCCTGTTCAAAGGTGAGGCCTTCGGGCAGGAGATGTCTCTGTCCCATGTCTTCGAGCGTTTCGATGGCGAGATAGGGATTGATTGCGCTGGCGCCATAGCCGATCAAGAGACAGAAGTGCATGATCTCGCGCGGTTCGCCCGACTCGACAATGAGTGCGACCATCGAGCGGGTGCCTTCGCGCACGAGATGGTTGTGTACGGCCGTGAGGGCCAGCAGCGAAGGAATCGGCGCCGAGTTCTCATCGACGCCACGGTCGGAGAGGATCAACAGGCGATAGCCTTTGGTAATCGCCTGCGAGGCGCGGCGGCAGAGACGGTCGAGCGACTCCTCCAGATCCTGCTCCGACCCATTCGCATCGAACAGGGTGGGCAAGGTGGTGGCAAGGAACTCTCCCCAACGCACATTACGAAGCTGTTCGAGATCGTGGTTGGTCAGGATCGGGTGATTGAGCTTGAGCGTATGGCAGTGCTCAGGTGTCTCTTCGAGAATGTTGCGCTCGGTGCCAATGTAGCTGGTGAGCGACATCACCAATTCTTCGCGGATCGGGTCAATCGGAGGATTGGTGACCTGCGCAAAGAGTTGTTTGAAGTAATTGAAGAGTGGCTGCGGCTTGTCGCTCAAGCAGGCGAGCGGCGTGTCGGTGCCCATGCTGCCGATGGGTTCTTCGCCCCCCGAGGCCATGGGCAACATGATCATGCGCAGATCTTCTTCGGTGTAACCGAAGGCGCGCTGCCGGGGCAGGATGGTGTGAAAGTCGGTCTGGTGCCAGCGCGGCGGGGCAGGCAACTGGCGCAGATTGATCTGCTGTTTGTCGAGCCACTCGCGGTAGGGCTGGCGTGAGGAGAGCATCTGCTTGACTTCCTCGTCGGGGATGATGCGGCCGGCGGTGAGGTCGGCGAGCAACATCTTGCCGGGCTGCAGGCGGCCCTTGTACTTGATCTCTTCGGGCTCCACTGGCAATACGCCGGTTTCAGACGCCATGATCAGCAGGCCGTCGTGAGTGACCATGTAGCGCGCGGGGCGCAGGCCGTTGCGATCAAGCGTAGCGCCAATGAGCCGCCCATCGGTGAAGGCCACCGCGGCGGGGCCGTCCCAGGGCTCCATCAGTGAGGCGTGGTATTCGTAGAAAGCCTTCTTGGACGGCTCCATCGCCGTGTCCTGGTCCCAGGCCTCGGGCATGAGCATCGCCATGACGTGCGGGAGTTCCCGGCCGCCGAGCGTGAGGAATTCGACGACGTTATCCAGAGAGGACGAATCGCTGCCAGAGGGCGTGACGATGGGAAAGAGCCGGTCGATCTTGCCAAAGCGGTCACTGGCGAGCACCGCCTGACGGGCGTGCATCCAATTGATGTTGCCGCGTACCGTATTGATCTCCCCGTTGTGGCACATATAGCGGAAGGGATGTGCCAGTTGCCAGGTGGGGAAGGTGTTGGTGGAGAAGCGCTGGTGCACCAGGCAGAGCGCGCTCTCAACGTCGGCATCCTTCAGTTCCTTGTAGAAATTCGCAATCTGCGGCGCAAGCAGAAGGCCCTTGTAGATGATGGTTCGGCAGGAGAGTGAGGGGAGATAGAAGAAGTCGCGGTCGCGAATCTCGGAGTTTGCGATCTCGTTCTCAACCCGCTTGCGAATGCAGAACAGACGGCGTTCGAGCTCGTCTTCGGACATTTCGCTGGTGCGGCCAATAAAAATCTGCTGGATATAAGGCTGCGAATCGCGAGCCAGGCGCCCGATTGCGTTGGAATCGATCGGCGTATCGCGCCAGCCGAGAACCGTCAGGCCCTCTTCGCGCGTCACTCTCTCGATGATGCCTTCACACTGCAGCCGCTGGGTGCGTTGCACGGGCAGAAAGACCATGCCGACACCGTATTCGCCGGGCTGGGGAATGGAAAATCCAAAATTCGGGCACTCGCGGGCAAAGAACTTATGCGGAATCTGAATCAGGATACCGGCGCCATCACCCGTGTCGGGATCGCAACCGCAAGCACCACGATGCGTGAGGTTGATGAGGATCTGAATCCCCTTCTCGATGATGTCGTGGGACCGTTCGCCTTTAATGTTTGCAACAAAGCCAAGGCCACAGGCATCGCGCTCTCGGGCGGGATCATAGAGGCCTTGGGCTTCAGGAAGTCCGCGCAGCATGGCGGACCGAGGGACATCATTCATAGATACTCTCCGGAATTTTTAGAGTATAGCGAGATCTGGCCTCATAAGGCAATGTGAAATTTTGATTGTTGTGTTATTAGGCCAGGTTATGATATGCTTCCTGTCGTGCAATTGGAACATATGCGGCTGTTCCGTGATATCGCTCACAGTCGGAGCGTGAGTCGCGGAGCGCAACTGAATAAGGTCAGCCAAAGTGCGGCCAGCCAACACCTGCAGGAGCTGGAACGGGTTTTTGGCATCGTCTTGCTCGATCGAAGCACCCGTCCCATCCGGGTGACCCCGGCCGGGCAGGCGTACCTGGAATTCTGCCGCGAAGTGCTACGGCGCAAGGTGGAGTTTGAGGCCGAGATTGACGAGTTGAAGCGATCGACGAGCGGGGAAGTGCGGGTGGCTTCGATCTACTCGGTTGGCCTGTCGAAGATGAATCGCCTGGAACAGGAATTCCGCGAGCGCTACAAGGACTCCCAATTGCGGGTGGAGTACCTGCGTCCGGAAAAAGTTTATGAGGCGGTGCGCGAGGAGCGTGCCGACATCGGACTGGTGAGTTATCCTCTGTCCAATCGGGAAGTGAAAGCGCTGCCCTGGCGCAACGAGCAAATGGTCCTGGCCATGTCGAACGGTCATGTCCTGGCGAACATGAAACGTGTCACTCCTGCCCGGCTCGATGCCATGGCCTTCGTTGCCTTTGACCGGGACCTTCCCATTCGCAAGGACATCGATACTTATCTCAAAGAGAATGGTGCAGAAGTCGATGTCGTGATGAATTTCGACAACATGCAGATGGTGAAGGAAGCGGTGGAACTCGGAAGCGGGGTGAGCATTGTGCCGCGCGCAATGATTGAGAAAGAACTCGATGAAGGCCGCGTGAAGGCGGCGGAGCTGAGTCCCAGCCTCATTCGGCCTTTAGGCATCATCCACCGGCGCAACTCCAAGATGAGCCGCGCCGTGAAGGCGTTTCTGGACCTGTTGCAGGAACACGCCGAACTCAAGTAGAGTTCGGCGTGTTCCTGGCTGGAATCGTCGATGGCAAGCTGGGTTCTTGTGTTCTAGTCTGCGCCGTAGTTGATCTCGATTTTCCGGGCGTAGATCGACGCAATGCCAAGTACGGCGATGGAGACAGCAAAGAGTCCTGCCACCGCAAGTGGGCCCGGGGTGGGCGCTGCCGTCGACACCAGGATCTTTAAGGCATCGGGGATGTCGCTGTTCAACGGCGCAACAATGGGACACAGTGACTGCAGATAAAAGATGACGCTGAACTTCTTGAGCATCGCTGGAAGAAACCAGTTGATGCTCTCCCAGAATAGAATCGTGGCAGCGGCGATCATCGGGTTCTTCATCACGAGTCCGGCGGCAAGGAAGATGCTGCCATAGCCGACACAACCTAAGGCGGTGACGCCCATGTATTGCAGGATGTGTGCCGAGCCGCCGTTCGCCAGATAGTCGCTCATCTCCTTTGAGGAATGCGCGCTCAGCATCAGATAGAGCTGCAAGGCTGTACTACTGACGAAGATCAGCGCGGTGGCCAGAAGGCCTGCCAGATACTTCCCCACCATCAGCACTTCGCGGCGCACCGGAGCGAGCAGATAGTAGTGGAGGCTCTGGTCCAGCATCTCACCGCGAAAGAGATTCATGAAGATACCAACGCAGCCGAAGAAGATGGCCAGGCGCAGAAAGAAGTATTGATAGACCCCGGCAAAGGCGAGAATGTCATCACTCAGTAGCCCCTGATTGCGGCGCCGTTTATTGCTGAGTTCCCCTTCGCGGAAGATGAGGTCGTAGGAGTTGGCGCCATCGCTGTAGCGGATGATTTCGAGGCGGCGGCCTCTGCTGAATCGGCTATACGTTACCTCCGCATCTCTCAAGAGATCGGCCACCGCTTGCGTTTTCATTCCCATTGCGATCCGTGCACTGGCCGCGCCGGCATTGGGGACTGCAATTTGCACCCGCTCCTGTTCGGCCCGGACCAACTTCACGCGATATGCATTGATGCCGAACAACAGAGCGGGCAAGAAAGCAAGCGCATAGACCCAAATGCCACGGCGGGAGAAGAGGGTCTTCTTCCACTCCAGTTGCACGATGGCGAAGATCTGGCGGCGCCAGAGTGCGTAATCCATTAGTGGCCTCCTTCATCGCCGATCAGATACTCATACAGTGAGTTCACGTCATCGTCAGCGGGCGCGATGGTTTCAACGTGGATCCCACCCAGCACCAGATGGTTGAGCAGCTTATGAAAGCGTGCGGCATCGGTGGTCTTGACGAGGAGCCCCTGGCGATCCTGATGGATGCGCACTTCGACAATATAATCCTGCTCAAAGAGCTTGCTCGCCAGGAACGAGGGCTTGTCGCAGCGAATGATGATCTGGTGGGGGCGGTCGCTAATTTCTTCCCGAACGCCGCGGATGGCACCTTCGGCGACGACATAGCCATTGGCGAGCAGGATGACCTGATCGGAGATCATATCCACTTCGTGCAGGACGTGGCTGGAGACGATGACATGCGCCCCGCGTTCTGCCTGCTCACGGAATAGCGCGATCGTCTCTGAACGCACCAGCGGGTCGAGCCCATTGAGCGGCTCATCGAGAATGAGCACTTGGGGATCGTGAGCGATCGATTGTGCCAGCCGGATGCGCTGCCGCATGCCCTTTGAATAAGCAGCAACCTTACGCGGCGCGGCATCCACCAGATTCACCTTCTCGATGGCCTTCCAGGCTTTCGCTTCCGCTTCGGCGGCCGGCATCCCTTGCAGGAGCAGGGAAGCGTTGACAAATTGAAAGCCTGTATAGCCTCGCGGAAAAGAATCGAACTGCGTGCAATAGCCCAGGATGCGAAACAGCTTTTCCGGTTGGTCCGGCGCAAGCCCGCATACGGTGATGCGGCCTTTCGAGGGACGGACCAGGCCGGTCATCATATTCATGAGCGTTGTCTTCCCGCTGCCGTTCGGGCCCACCAGACTGGTAATGCCGGGCGGAATTGTCAGATTCACTCGATTGACGCCCAGCACTTCTCCATAGAAGCGGGAGACATCCTCAAAAACAATTGTTTGAGTATCGGCCATTAACGCACGATCTCCTTGGGCCGGATTTTACGCTCGACCATCAATAAGCAAATGATGCAGACTGCGATGTAACCCACCCAAGCTTCAAACGGTTCGAGGCCGGTGTTCGCTTCTACGCCGAGCTGGCTGGACCAGATCGTGTACATGATGCGAGAGATATCGATCATCGATCCATAGTCGGTTCTCAGGATCACATTGATGATCTGGGCGAGCCCTGCGCCGATGCCGAAGATTCCCAGGATCAGCGCGCCAGCCACCACCTTCCACTTCACCCAGGCCGACATCGCGACGGACAGGAATGAAAGCAGTAGGATCCAGGTGATATGGCCGAGCAGGATGGCGCGAAGAATGAACCAGTTGTGGGAGCCCCAGTCCATGCCGGCCTGTGACACTTGCAATCCAAAGAGGAGGACTCCAGGGATCCAGGTGATGATGGACAGCAGGATGAAGAGCACGGAGACCTTGCCCACAACATATTCGGTTCGCGAGAAGGGCCGTGAGAAGTAAGTGGGCAAGGCGTTGTTCGCCAAGTCCGGCGCGATCAGATTCGGCCCGATGAGCGCGGTGAGAATATAAGCAAGCGCGCCCTGGAAGTTCATAAAAACCAGAAAGAATTTGCTGTCGATCTGCAAGAAACTCGGTGTGGGCAGCCCCATACTCTGGAAGACCGTGAGGTTGTTGATCAGGTAGATGTACGCAATGCAGCCGAGTGGGAAGAAGAGGCAGGCCACCAGGAATCCGGTGAGAAATCGCCCCTTGAAGATGCGCTCATAAGAGAAGCGCGGCAACACGAGAAAGCGGGTTCTCGCTGGGGTCAAGCTTCCTTCGTAAGTGTTGTAACTTCGTTTGTAGACCGCCATTATTGGGCCATAGCCTTCAAGAAGATGTCTTCCAAAGTGTCTTTACGATAGTTGAGGCGGCGGAGTTCGAGATCTTTGTCGGCCGCAACTTGATACAACTCGCGAAAGTTGAACTCCGGCGGCAGCACCATCTTCCAGCGGCCCTTGCCCGCCATGGCGCAGGTGGCTCCCAGTTGTTCCATCGCGGTGGCAAATCCTTCGTCATCGCCCACGGTTTCCAATTCGACAAAGCGCTTGTTCGCCCGGCGTTCCTCTTCGAGGTCCGCATAATGAACGATCGAGCCGCCTTTGAGAATGATGACTTCTTCGCAGGTGTCCTCCACGTCTCGCAGCAGATGCGAACACAGGACAATGCGCATGCCGGCGTTGTCGCGCATCTCGCGAATCATCTTCAGCATCCGCCGCCGGGCGGGCGGATCGAGGCCATTGGTGGGCTCATCGAGAATCACGAGTTTCGGCCCGTGCACAATGGCCTGCGCCAGCTTTGCCAACTGCTTCATACCCAGCGAGTAAGTGCCCAGCTTGCGGTAGCGCGCTTCCCCCAGGCCGACATAGAACAGACATTCATGTGCCCGCTCAAGCGCGGCTTCCGAGGGCAATCCGGACAGCTCGGCCATCATGCGAATGAAGGTGACCGCGTTCATATCGGCAATGAAGGAATCGTTCTCCGGCATGTACCCGATCAGAGAGCGCACCAGGCGAGTCTCCGCGCGGACTTCATGCCCAAAGATACGCGCCGTCCCGGAGGACGGCGCGTAGAAGCCGAGCAAAGTATTGATGAGTGTCGATTTGCCGGCGCCATTCGGCCCCAGCAATCCAATGGTTCTGCCTTTGAGCTCGACGGTCAATTGATTGAGAATCAATCGGCCGCCGAGATTTACAGATAGATTGTCCAGTTGTATGACTGTACTCGGAGAAGTGCTCATTGAGTCTTTGTTTTTCTCTCCTGGAGTTTCATCACCGGCGCGGTGCGGCCCATTGCACTTGACAGCAATTGCGGCAAGATAGGGGCGCCACGGCCCGCAGAAAGCAACGTATCGAGACCAAACCCGAAGAAGCCACTCGAAGACGCCACTGTGATGTTCTCTGTTCCAGCGTAGGCGCAGATTAGCACGGGGGCCTGGTTTCCCGTCAATTGACCCACTGCCTGCTTCTGGCTGTCGGTCAAGTCTACGGTGTTCTTCAACGTATCGCCCAGTCCCTGGAGCTTGGAGCCGAGGTCGAAGTAGAAGATGCCGGACGCATTCACCTGGGAATCCACAGGCAGCAATTCCCGGAAGCGCTGGCTGCGCGGCAGGCTCAGTAAGGTCTGCCGGTTCTGCAACGCCTTCGTAATTGCTTCACGATTCGGCGCTCCAATCAGATAGCCATTGGCATAGCTGAAGTGCAGTTCTGCGGGAACCCCAGATACCTTGAGTCGATACCAGTTGCGGCCCTCTACTGTTTCCTCAATGAGACTGATGGTGTAGCTTCCGTTGCTCTTTTCTGTGGCTGCTTTGGCGAGCTTGGCCAGGGTTGCGCTGAGCCTGGAGGGATCATAAACCTCCACGGCAAACACATAAGTCGGAACAGGGAGGAGCGGGCCATCGAGCGCCATCGTGATTTCACCGCCCAGAGGCCCGGCCAGGTCTTCGATCACATTGATCCCGATCTGTTTCTCCACTTCACTGATCTTGGCTCCTGTTTGGGAGGTGCTGCTGAAAAACTCTTCAGCCATCTGGCGCGCATTCTTGGTCACGATGCTGATCGCAAATGTAGCGTCGGGTGAGATGTAATCGAGCGATGGCATGGGGGCAGGGGCTGCCAGCCAGCTCATGACACCCGTTCTCGGGGCAGAGAAGTTGAGCGAAGCACGCGTATCGCTCTGTCCTCCGCGGCCAATGTTGTCGCGGTGTTCAACGAGCAGATGACGGATTCCATTGATTCCGGTGATTAAGGTTGCGTCGCGATTCTGCACGTCATTCTTCGAAACGGATTGCGCAAAAATTTGTTCCATATCAACCGCAAGAATCCAGCCTGCACCCTTGTCATAAGACTTCTGGATCGTGGCGGCGAGTGGTGTTGCGGCAAAGCTTGTGGCTGTTGCTGCTTCTGCCGACTGGCGGATGCGCGGCAGGAGCTCTGGCGAACCGGCGATCAGATAGCGATCCGAGAGATAAACTCCTTCGAGTGCTTTTTCCGATTTGGTGAATTCCTTGATCTGCGTTTCGAGCGCGGTGCGCCCACCGGCTCCTTTGACTTCGGCGATCAATACGGGATGGCCTGGGCCGTGTTTTCCGTCCATGGTGGCAGCAACGACGATCTCATCCCCGATCTGGGCCCCGGCACTGCGTAGTTTCTCGGCAAGTTCCCGTATGTCACTTACTTGCTTGGTGTCCCACCATTCCTTGAGCACCGGGCTCTGGTTGAGGCGATCTTCGAAGATCTTGGTGGCATCGGCAACCGTGCCGGTGAGATTCGGGATGGCCACATAGACAACCGTATCCGCCGGAAGCAGCGGAAGCAGCTTCGAGTTCATGCGCAGGGCAGGGAGGGGAAGCGCTTTGATTTGTTTCGTGATCTTTGCGACCTCATTCAGCATGGTCAGATAACGAGTTGCATCCTTGGACCAGGCAATTTGTTCCGGTACCGTGGTGCGCTTGAGAGCCGCTTCTGAACCCGTGGACTGACCGGGAAGGAGGCTCTCCGTTGTACCGGCCTGTTCGACAATGACACGGCCTTCCACCACCGCTACCTGGGTGCCACGTAAACCTGCAGCCACCGAGAAGATGGTGCCTTTGACCGAAACCGTGCTTTCCCGCGTCGCCACCTTCAGGGCGCCACGCTTCTGTTTGGCGGCCTGGACCACAATATTGCCGCGATCGAGACGAATCGTGGAGCCGCTGTATGCTGCAGAGATGCTGAGTTCCGAGCGCTCGTTCATTTCAATCAGCGAGCCGTCGGGAAGGCGAACCACGGCAGAAGATCCCTTTGCTGTCCGGATGGGCTCATTCTCTGCCATCGGCGTACCAGCTTTCACTGGTTCGAGGCCAGCGGCCGAAACCCGGAAGATCTCGCCGCTCACACTGGCGATCTCCGCGCGTGCACCGCTCGGGGCGAGCAGCCGGTCGACGGAATCGATCGCCAGATAGCCAACAGCGAACAACACTCCCGCCGCCACTGCCCAAGGCAGGAACGATCGTGCCGTGGAAGGCTGGCGGTGCGCCGGAATCATCTCGCGTACATTGCCCCGCATCCGATCGAGCTGGCGGCGATAGGCGGCATCGGAATTGAGCCGATCCTCCACTAGCATCCGCTGTGCCTCACTGAGTTCATTGCGGAGATAAGGTGCGAGCAACGCGCTGAAGTCGTCTCCCGAGCGCAGCCGGTCCGGGATGGGCACGGGTGTCTCCTCCCGGAGTGCCGAGAAGACCCGGTTTTTCGCCTGGTTCAGCTCCTCTGGGGTAGGCGCCGTATTCTTCATCGCGTGAATCGCGTCTTCGAGCTTCCTGTTATTGTTTTTGGGGTCCATTGCGATTTCCTGTTCTGATGGGGTGACTACAGTGCGAGAGAGCCGGATTCGAGCCTGATTTCGGTTTGCAATTTTTGCCGTGCGCGAAAGAGGGTCACGGCAACGAGTGTTTGCGACATATGGAGGAGGCTGGCGATTTCCTTATTTCCATATCCCTCAATGTGGCGAAGGACGAAAATCTCGGCCCACTTCGGGTCAAGCCGGGCCAGTGCATCCCGGAGGCGCTGGTGCAGCTCCTGCTGGGCCCGTATGGACGGTTCCTGGCTCAAGTCGGCAATCGGGGTGAGCTTCTCGCGCCGGGCCCGAATCAGATCGAGGGCCGCATTGACCGCTGCCCGCTTCAGATAAGGCTCCGGTTTGTCGACAGATCCGAGTGTGCTGTCTCGTCGTAAGAAACGCAGAAATACAGTTTGAAGCACGTCTTCGGAATCCTGAGCGTTGCCTAAGATGCGAAAAGCCGACCGATAGACGGCTTCGCTTGATTCGCGATACACACGTTCAAACTCAGGATGGACCATAGGGGTATCATCCATCCGATTTTCGAGAAGCGCCAGATCTATCATTTGGGGAGTTTCAATCCTTCCATCTGCTGGACGATGGGAAGCGGGCAATTCTTACAAACTCCTGGGGCCGGACGAGCGAATTCAGAGGATGAAGGTGCTTGTAGGGCACGCTATGATGTTATGGAGCCCAAACAGGTCCAGACCGTGATGAATACTACCAAGATTGCAGCGATTCTACTGATCGCTCTCGCGTTTGTCGGGTGCGACAACGATCCTAAAGCTGCGCGCCAAAAATATCTCGAGACGGGAAACCGGTATTTCAAGAATGCCAAGTACCGTGAGGCCGTCATTTTCTATCGTCGCGCGCTCCAGAAAGACGCCCGCTTTGCTGACGCGTATTGTGCTTTAGGGAATGCGGAGCTCAAATCTGGTAAGCCGATTGAAGCCATGCGTGCCTTACAGCGCTGCGTGGAACTCGACAAGAACAATACAGAGGCCGCCTCCAAGCTTGCCGAAATCTATCTCGCCGCGTATGCCCGCAGCGAAACCAAGCCCAAGAATCTTCTCAAGGAAATTGAGGACATCTCGAAGCGCCTCCTCGATCGCGATCCTAAGAATTACGACGGTCTGCGGCTGCAGGGCTTCTTGCGCCTGGCAAATGGCGACACAAAGGGCTCCATTGAGAGCATGCTCGCTGCCGAAAAGATCAAGCCTTATCAGAAGGAATTGTCCACAGTCCTGTTTCAGGTGCTGCTGCAGGACGGCCGTACGGACGAGGCCTATACCTATATCAACAAGGCAATTGACGCCGACAAGGAAAACGGCCCCAACTACGACATTCTCTATTCCGAGTACGCCAAGAAGGACATGATTCCGCAGGCGGAAGCCGTACTGCAGCGGAAAGTGGCGGCCCTGTCGCCCAAGCAGCCCGCGGTTCGGATGCAATTGGCTGCGCACTATTATGCTGCCAAGCAGTTCGACAAAATGCAGCAGATTCTCGATCAGGTGATCGCTGAAGGCAAGACCAACAAGCTGCTGGAACAGCCCCGCATGCAGGTGGGCGACTTCTACTTCAAGATTCGTGATTTTGAACATGCGCTCCAGCAGTTTGAACAAGGCGCAACCGAGCAGGCCGCCAAGAAGCACGACTACCAGAAGCGCATTGTCGAAACCTACGTCTTCATGAACAAGAAGACCGATGCGGTTCGTCTTGTCGAACAGATTCTGAAGGAAGACCCCAAGGACAACGATGCCACTGCGATGCGCGCCAGCCTCTTGCTCCAGAGCGGTTCGAAGGAGCAGGTGGACACGGCCGTCTCCGATCTGCAGTCTGCCGTTTCCCGCACGCCGCAGAACCACGTGATGCGCTTGAATCTGGCGAAGGCGTTTCTGGCCCGGGGCGACGCGGATCAGGCAAAGGTCCAACTCACCGAAGCTCTCAAAATTCGTCCTGACTTCCAGATCGCCAAGATCGCACTATCGCAGATCTTCCTGCAAAAGCAGGAATTCGGGAAGGCCATTGAATTTGCCAACCAGGTGCTGTCCTATGATCCGAACGATGTCCGCGGCCGTCTTTTGCGCGCCACAGCTCTATACGGCAGCAAAGATTTGGCCGGCGCCAAGAAGGATCTTGATGTCATCCTTGCCCGCTACCCGAATCTGAACGACGCCCTGTACATGCAGGCGCGCCTGCAACTCGATCTCGGTGAAAAGGCTCAGGCCCAGACCACCTTCGAGAAAATGATGAAGGTGAACCCGAGTGATCCGCGCGGGTTGCTCGGTGTCGTTGAAACCTATCTGCAGTTGGGCAAAGGCGATCTCGCGGTGAAGACCATTGAGGCCGAACTGGTCAAAGCTCCGGAGCGCAACGACATTCGCAACGCGCTGGCAAACACTGCCGTCCGTGTCGGCAACTATGAGCGTGCGCTGCCAGAATTCCAAAAACTTCTGGCCGCCAATCCGAAGGATGCTTCCGTCGTTCTTCGCCTTGCCGAGGTCTATAAGCGTATGGGCGACGATGCCAACGCGGTGAAGTACTTCAAGCAAGCGGGCACCCTGCTTCCCAACGATCCGATTGCGCCGCTCCAGCTGGCCATGATCTACGATCGCCAGGGCAAGCCGGTGGACTCGAAGCCGATTTACGAACAGATCGTCAAGCTCGATCCGGGCAACGTTCTGGCGCTCAACAACCTGGCAATGATTCTTGCCGAGCAGGGCACGGAACTCGACATGGCCTTGACCTACGCAGAGCGGGCCAAGCAGAAGCTGCCTTCCAATATCGATGTTGCCGATACGCTTGGTCTCATCTATATCAAGAAGAATCTTTCTGACCAGGCCATCAGCGTCTTCACGGACATCGTGAAGAAGGATCCGAATCGCGCGGTGTTCCATTATCATCTCGCCATGGCTTATTACCAGAAGGGTGACAAGCCGAATGCGAAGAAGGCTGCGCAGACTGCGCTGTCGAAGCTTCCTCCGAAGGGTGAAGAGGTGAAGATTCGCGAACTCCTCGCCAAGTGCGGCTGAGCGGATCTGAGCCTTTCATGAAAAACAACCCGAGCGTGCCCTATGTGGCGCCGTTCCTGATTTTTCTCGCCCTCCTGGCGATTCAGAAGCAGTTGGCTTTTCTCGGTGAGTGGGAATACGCAGTGCGTGTTGCCATTGTCGCCGCCGTCATTTGGATCTTTTCCCGCAAAGTGCTGGACCTTCGGGTCCGGCACTTTGGCGTCAGCCTGGCAATCGGCATCGGAGTTTTCTTGTTCTGGATCGCGCCAGACACGCTATTCCCCGGTTGGCGGCAGCACTGGCTGTTCACCAATTCGATCACCGGAGAGGTCCGGGTGTCGCTGGGGGCAGAGCAACTGGCGAGTCCGTTTCTATTGGTGTTCCGCACGCTCAGCGCGGCACTGCTGGTGCCGGTTCTGGAGGAATTGTTCTGGCGGGCCTGGATGCTGCGCTGGTTGATCAAGCGCGATTTTGAAACGCTGCCGATGGGGAGCTATGATTCGCAGTCGTTCTGGATTGTCGCTGCTTTGTTTGCCTTGGAGCACGGCCCCTACTGGGAAGTCGGTCTGCTCACGGGCATCATTTACAACTGGTGGTTCACTCGCACCAAGAGCTTAGGGGACATCATCTTCGTACACGGAGTGACGAATCTGGTGTTGAGCCTCTACGTGATCTGGTCTGGCAAGTGGCAGTTCTGGATGTAAACGGCGGCGCTACTTCTTGTTCGCGTCGCCCTTGTCGGAACTGCCGATTTCCGCATCCTGGACCGTGGCGGGCTCGTTCGTAAAGCGGTTGCGAATGATCTGGGTCTGGTCACTATAGAAAGTGCGGCTGCCGTTGGTGCCAAACTGCTTGGGTTGGGCGCTGACCACATAACCCTGGGGGTTGCCCTGGATGGCGAAGAGATAGCCGCCTTTATGGCCTTCCCCTAATTCACGATCCACCAGATCTGCGCCCGAAGGGCCAGCGGCGCCGCTCACGGGCGGTCCCAGTTCGGTCAGTGTCGTGGCATAGCGTCCAAACTGCGAGTAGTACTGCGTCTGCGCGGTGTGAATCACCGAGACGGCGCGGATGGCTGCGGTCTCTTCGGCGAACATACGCGCTTTGGTCAATCGGGGAAGCGCGGCGGCGACAATGATCAGGATGATCGCAATGACGATCAGCAGTTCCGTCAAAGAAAAGCCGCGACGGGATTGACGAAGAATACGGTTACGCATAGACACTCTGTTCCTATTATGTGACGTTTGCTGCCGGCGTTTCGTGCAATGCTTCGCGCAATCGCGTGAGTTGTTTCCAGAGGGGAGCCAGGCGGTCGAGAGCAAGTGCATTCGCCCCATCACTTAAGGCAAGTGCTGGGTTTTCGTGAGTCTCGAGGAACACGCCATCGATGCCGGCGGCTGTGGCCGCACGAGCCAGGGTGGGAATGAATTCCGGGGTTCCGCCGCTGGTGGCGCCTTGTGCGCCGGGTGTCTGGACGCTATGAGTCGCATCAAAGATCACAGGGACTCCCAGGTCGCGCATGATCTTGAGGCCCCTCATGTCGACGACAAGATTGTTGTAGCCAAAGCTGGTGCCGCGTTCGGTCAGGACGATCTTCTCGTTGCCGGTCGAGCGAATTTTCTCAATCACATTGCTCATGTCGGAGGGCGCGACAAATTGCCCCTTCTTGACGTTCACGATCTTGCCGGTACGGCCTGCGGTGATCAGCAGATCGGTTTGCCGGCAAAGAAAAGCGGGAATCTGCAGGATATCGACGGATGCGGCCACTTCCTCGGCCTGCCCCGCTTCATGGAGATCGGTGAGAACCGGAATCCCTTTAGCCCGAATCCCGGCGAGGATGCGGAGCCCTTCTTTAAGGCCCGGGCCGCGGTAAGACTTGACGCTGGAGCGATTGGCTTTATCGAAGCTGGCCTTAAAAATAAACGGCCCCACCGCCTGCTGGATCCGCTCCGCGAGAAAGTGACAATGTTCTTCGCTCTCAATCACGCAGGGGCCCGCAATGAGAGTAAACCCACCGCGTTCGATCATGCGCCAACCTGCGAAAAGAGCGGCTGATTTTCTCTCGAGAGCCGTTTCTGCCGGTTCGTGTGCGAAGCCTGGATAAAGGCCTGGAACAAAGGATGCGGTTCGAGCGGCTTCGACTTGAACTCCGGATGGAACTGGCAACCGAGGAACCAGGGGTGCCCTGGCAACTCACAGATCTCCACATAGGCTCCATCGGGCGATTCGCCTGTGATGCGCAATCCGTTGTCTTCGAGAATCTTCTGATACTCACGGTTGAACTCATAGCGATGCCGGTGGCGCTCGCTGATCAGTGGCTCGCCATAGGCCAGTCTGGCATGGGAGTTGGGGTGCAGCTTGCAGTCATACGCGCCCAGGCGCATGGTGCCGCCCAACTCGTCCACGCCCTTCAGCTCGCGGAGCTTGTAGATGACGCGATGTGCGGGTGCGGCGTCAAACTCGGTCGAATCGGCGCCGCTCAATCCGCAAACATTGCGGGCGTACTCGATCACCAGGGTCTGCATGCCCAGACAGATTCCGAAATACGGCACCTGTTCTTCTCGGGCATAGCGGATCGCCTGGAGCATACCTTCAATACCGCGCGGGCCAAAGCCGCCGGGGACCAGGATGCCGTCAAACTGGGACAGGAGCTCCTTGCAGTCTGGCCAAACCAGATCCTGCGCTTCAATCCACTTGATGTTCACCTTCAGGCGCTGCGCCAGCGCTCCGTGGAGCAACGATTCTTTGAGGCTCTTGTAGGAATCCTCATACTCGACGTACTTGCCCACCAGGGCGATGTCCACCTGATCGACAGGATTCTTCATCCGGTCGAGCATCTCCACCCAGCGCGACATATCGGGAGGAGGCGTCTCGAGGGTCAGCAATTCCAGAATCTTTTCATCGAGCTTCTGCTCGGCCAGCACCAGAGGGACTTCGTAGACGCTCGAAACGTCCGGACAGGCAATCACCGCGTCTTCTTCGACGTCGCAGAACAGCGCGATTTTGCCCTTGAGGTCTTCGGAAAGCGGCCTCTCCGAGCGGCAAATCAGCACATCGGGCTGGATGCCGATTGCACGCAATTCCTTCACGCTGTGCTGGGTCGGCTTGGTTTTCAGCTCCTGGGCCGCATTGATCCAGGGCACCAGCGTGAGATGAACAAAGACACTGTTATGCCGGCCGAGTTCGTGCCGTAACTGCCGAATCGCTTCGATAAAGGGCAGCGACTCGATATCGCCAACCGTGCCGCCGATCTCGACAATGACGACATCCACTCCTTCGGCCACCTTGCGTGCGTTCGCCTTGATTTCGTCGGTAACGTGCGGGATCACCTGAACGGTCTTGCCGAGATAATCTCCCCTGCGTTCCCGCGAAATAATCCGCTCGTAGATCCGGCCGCTGGTGAGATTGTTTGCCTGGCTGAGAGGAGAGTGGGTGAAGCGTTCGTAGTGGCCAAGGTCGAGGTCGGTTTCCGCCCCGTCATCGGTGACAAAGACTTCGCCGTGCTGGAACGGACTCATTGTGCCTGGATCAACATTGAGATACGGATCGAACTTCTGCATGCAGACGCGAAGACCGCGGCTCTCCAGCAGGCAACCAATGGAAGCGGCGGCAATTCCTTTCCCCAGAGAGGAAACGACGCCGCCGGTAACAAAGATGTACTTAGCCATGATGTGTTGGGATTCCCTTTTTCAGAGCGCTCGATTCGAGCAGCTCGATGACGCGTTCGAGATCCTGCGGCGTATCGACGCCGAGCGATTCGTACTCCGTTTCGAGGACGCGGATGCGATGACCGTTTTCGAGGGCGCGGAGCTGTTCTAACGATTCAGCGCGCTCCAGCGGACCGACGGGCATGGAGGAGTAGTTCAGGAGGAAGTCTTTGCGATAGACATAAAGACCGATGTGTTTGAAGTAGGCTTCGTTGACGCCGCGATTGTAAGGAATCGGGCAACGAGAGAAGTAGATGGCATCCCCAGAGCCGGCCGTCACCACTTTGACAACATTCGGGTTCATGATCTCACTGGGTTCACTAATCCGCTTTTTGAGTGTGGACATCACCAGGGAAGGGTCATCGATCAAGGCCTGGGCGGCCAGATCAATGGCGGCTGGATCGATGAGCGGTTCGTCGCCTTGGATGTTGACGACAATTTCGCAGTCCTTGGCGAGGGCTGCTTCGGACACCCGGTCCGTTCCTGACAGGTGATCCGTACTGGTCATCACTACCGATGCTCCGAAGGCTTGCGCAGCTGCAAAGATGCGGTCGTCATCGGTGGCGATCAAAACTTCCGATAGCGATGCGGCCTTTCGGCTCTTCTCCCAAACATGCTGCAAGATCGGTTTGTTTTGAAGGGTAACGAGGGCTTTACCGGGAAATCGGCTGGATGCGAAGCGGGCAGGAATGACGCCCAGGACTCTGGGTGGAGCGCTAATACGCGGCACATACTAGCGTAGCATGGGGTCGCTTTGCGGTCTATACTTCGAGGTAATCCAAGCAATTGGCAGCCCCACTCCCACCATATGCACCGCGATTCCATTGAGCTGCAGGAGCAGGGAATCGCCGCCAGAACGAGCGGCCGACAGTGGTAGCACCACCAAATTCATGAAGCCGTAAACCAGCAGCCCAAACAGGAGTCCTGCGGCAATGGGGCGTGTGCGCAGAACTGCAAACCGCCTGCTGGCCAGCACATAGGTGGCGGCGGCTCCTGTCGCGATCAGAAAATGGAAAAACAAACCCAATAGCGCCGTTTGGTTGCCGCCCTGGAAGGCGGCCATTCCCAACCAGCCACTGGCAATGGCCTGCAGGATGCGGAAGGGGGCGATGCCCCGGAGGCCGAAGACCAGCATCGCATCGGCGAGGTCGATCGCCCCGGCCACCAAGCCGCCCAACAGAATCGGACGCAGCCACCTCATGACTTGCCTGCCTTCTCTGGAATCACGGCCGTCACCTCCACCTCAATCAGCACATCGGCCATAAATAGCTCCGATACCCCAACGAGCGTGCTGGCCGGTGGATTCTTCAGATCGAAATAGCGATTGCGCACCTCTCGAATCACCGGAACTTGGCTGGGCTGGAAGTTCTTGACATACCAGTTGACCTTCACCACATGCGAGAAGTCGGCTCCTGCGCTGGCCAGCGCCGTTTTCAGATTCTCGAACACCTTCTCGGTCTGCGCTTTGAGGTCGTCTTTGCCCACTAACTTTCCCTCACGGTCGAGCGCTACCTGACCGGCGAGAAAGACCATCTTGCCGGGTGCCGCCACCACGACATGACTGTAGCCATTGGCCGGCGGCAGCGCCGCGGACTTGGGGTATTGGTGTTGCGCGAGCAGCGCAGTTGCCAGCAGCCAGGAAATCATGAAAATAGCCTAGCCCAAATGCAAAAGGAGCGCACCACGCTAGTGGCACGCTCCTTCAAGCAACGATTGCAGAACTGCTTAGTTCGTGACGTCGTGTGTATTCGACAGCTCACGTACCGGCAACCAGAGTTTGTACCACTCCAATTGCTCGGGCGAATCCGTGTACTTCTTCAAGGCCGCCTGGCTGGCGAATTCCATCACGAGAACGTGGGTGAACTTCGAGTCACCGCCTTGTACCTTGATCGGGTTCAACCAGACATTTTTGATGCCCTTGTACTTGCCAGCCACGGTCCCGATGGCCGCGATGGCCTTCGTGACGTCTTCCTTCGAAGCTTCCGGCTTGAAACGAACGTTGATGACGTGAATCACCGTGGTCGGTTTCTTGGCCGCAAAGGCCTGGCCGCCCATCATCGTGGCAAGCAGTGCGAGGGTTAAGAGGGTTTTCTTCATGATTCGTGGTCTACTTGGAGGTTTCGAACGCTTTCGCGTAATCCTTCAAGAAGATCTCAAGGCCCTTATCGGTGAGCGGGTGGTTGAACATCTGGTCGAGAACCTTGAAGGGCAGGGTGCCGATGTCGGCGCCCACTTCAGCGGCCTGTGCGACGTGCAGCGGGCTGCGGAGGCTGGCGGCCAGAACCTGCGTGGTGTAGCCGTAGTTGCCGTAGATGGTGGTGATCGATTCGATCAGTTCCATGCCGAGCTGGGCGATGTCGTCCAGACGACCGACGAAGGGGCTGACGATGTAGGCGCCAGCTTTGGCGGCGAGCAGGGCCTGGGCGGGCGAGAAGCAAAGCGTCACGTTCAGACGGATGCCTTCCTTCGACAGCTCAGAGCAGGCCTGGATGCCGTCACGGATGAGCGGCACCTTGACGACGACGTTCTTGTGGATCTTGGCGAGCTTGCGGCCCTCTTCCACCATTTCCTTGGCGGTGGTCGAAATCACTTCGGCCGAGATGTCGCCGTCGATGATGTCGCAGATGCGTGCGATCTGCTCTTCAATCTTGATGCCTTCCTTGGCGATCAGCGACGGGTTGGTGGTGACGCCGTCGACGACGCCCCAAGCGGCGGCTTTCTTCAGTTCGTCCAGATTTGCGGTATCGAGAAAGATTTTCATGTGAATTTAACCCTTGATGACTGTGTTGGTGAGCGAACCCAGGCCTTCAACTTCAACAGTGACTTGGTCACCGGGTTGCATGGGCCCCACCCCGGCTGGTGTCCCAGTGGCGATCAGGTCGCCGGGCTCGAGCGTGAGGAATGAGCTTACGAAGGCGAGTATAGCACCCACGTCAAAAATCATCTGTGATGCCGTCCCCTCCTGCTTCAACTCTCCGTTCAGTTTTGTACGTAGCGTCGTTTTCGTCAGGTCGAAGTCTTCCTTCGATACCATCCACGGCCCCACCGAGCAAAAGGTGTCAAAACCTTTGCCGCGAGTCCATTGACCATCTTTTTTCTGGAGATCGCGGGCCGTAATGTCGTTGACGCAGGTATATCCGAAGACATGCTCCCAAGCATCCTCGGGCTTGATGTTGCGGCCGCGCTTGGAGATCACCAGGCCGATCTCGCCCTCGAAATCGACACGGCTCGACTGGGGCGGGTAAACGATGGAGTCGCCGTTGGTGATGAGAGACGACTGGGGCTTCAGGAAGATCAGCGGTTCGGTGGGTACGTCGTTGCCGAGTTCCTTTGCGTGGTCGACATAGTTGCGTCCCACGCAGATGATCTTCGACGGCAGCACCGGCGGCAGCAGCCGTACGGCGCTACGCCTGTGCTCTTCGGCGCACTGGGTTCCGAAGAGCTGGCCGGTCTCGATTACCTGATCGCCTTCTAACAAGCCATAGAGGCCATGAACGGTTGTCGGTTCCGCATCCTGGCTCAAGGCGAAGCGTATAAATTTCTTCACGGAATTCGAATCTCCACTGGTTCTGATTTCGGACTCTCATTGCCCTTCTGATCGCTGGCCGAAACGGAGTAGCGATAGAGGAAGCCAGGCTTGACATCGGTGTCGCGGAAATTCGCCGCACTCGGCAACTCTGCAATTTTGACCAAGGGGCCGCCGTCGACAGATCGATACACCCGGTAGAAGGCCAGGTCGGTTTCGCGATTCCGCTCCCAACTGAGCTGCACCGCCGCAGGAGCTGCCAGCGCGGACAATCCCGAAGGCGTCGCGGGAGCAAAGGTGTCCACCGGGGTGATCGTGATCGCCTCACTCCGTTCACTCGTTGCCTTGCCCAGCACGCTGAGGATGGAGTACCTGTAGGTCTGGCCGTGCTGTGCGCCGCTGTCGCTAAACTTTGGGGTGCTGACATTGGCGATCTCGGTTGCTTCCTTCTCGTCGGGACCTTGACGGAAGATGCGCCACTCTAAGCCCGGTCGGGGGCTGCCCTCGCTCCAATCGAGTTCGACCCCGGTCGCGGAGGCTGCCGCACGGAAGTCTGCCGGAATCTCCAACGCAGGCAGCACCTGGAGGGTCGCGAAGTTGGACCAAGGCGAGACGCGCATCTTCTGATTGGCCACCCGCACGCCCACCACCACTTCCTGATTCGCCCAATCCTTCACTGGAATCTTTGCGTGGACAATACCCGGCGCGGTTGCCGATACATCGACCACACGCGCCTGATTGCTCCAAGCCTCCACCTGAAAGGGAGGAGCTGGACTCGCGCCGATTTTCAACTCGATCGCGCCCAGACGCTCCAATGGCAGGCCTTCCATCGTCTTGGGCGGAATGGTGAAGTGGACCAGCAAATTTGGTCCCACCTGGGCGATAGAAAGATCAGTCACCGCCATGGGAATTTTCAACGCAGGAGGCATCGGGTCTCCCACATAGCCGCAGGATCCCAAGCTGAGCGCCGCCAGGATCAGGACGCCGCAATGCCTCATAGAATGTACCGGCTGAGGTCTTGGTCTTTCACAATGGAAGCCAGTTGCTTGCGCACATAGGCCGCATCGATCGTCACTTTCTTCTTCTTCAAGTCCGGCCCTTCGAAGGAAATCTCTTCCAGCACCTTCTCGATGATCGTGTGCAGGCGTCGCGCGCCGATGTTCTCGGTCGACAGATTCACTTCAACGGCCAGCTTGGCCATCTCTTCGATCGCGCTCTCATCAAACTTCAGCTTGATGCCTTCGGTCTCGAGCAGGGCGATGTATTGCTTGGTCAGCGCGTTCTTCGGCTCTTTCAGAATGCGGACAAAATCCGCATGGGTCAGCGCCTGCAACTCGACGCGAATCGGGAAGCGGCCCTGCAATTCCGGAATCAGGTCCGAAGGCTTCGAGACGTGGAAGGCGCCGGCGGCGACAAAGAGAATATGGTCGGTGCGGACAAAGCCGTAGCGGGTATTGACCGTGGTTCCTTCGACAATCGGGAGAATGTCGCGCTGGACGCCTTCTCGCGAGACATCCGGACCACCGCCGCCTTCGCGGCCCGCAATCTTATCGATCTCATCGAGGAAGATAATGCCGTTGCGCTCCACTCGTTCGAGCGCCTCTTTGGTGATCTGATCCATATCGATCAGCCGCTCTTCTTCTTCTTCGGTCAGATAGTCGAGCGCCTCGGGCACGCGCATCTTGCGCTTCTTCATCCGGGGGCCGAAGAGGCCAGGCAACATCTCCTGGATGTTGGCTCCCATCTCTTCCATGCCGGGGCCGGCCGCGACATGCACCTGCGGTGTTTTCTCTTTGACATCGAGCTCGACGCTCTTCTCGTCCAGCTTGCCGGCGCGCAGCTTCTCGCGCAATTTTTCGCGGATCTTCTCGGTTGCTTCCTTGGTCTCGCCTTCCTCGGGTGCAGGCATCAGCAGATCGAGTAGCCGGTCTTCCGCATTCTGTTCGGCACGCTCGGCCACTTCATCAAGCCGCTCCTCGCGAATCAGATCGATCGAGATCTCCACCAGATCGCGGATCATGCTCTCGACATCGCGGCCCACATAGCCGACCTCGGTGAACTTGCTTGCTTCCACCTTGAGAAACGGCGAATTCGCCAGCTTCGCCAGACGGCGGGCAATCTCCGTTTTGCCGACGCCGGTGGAGCCGATCATCAAAATATTCTTCGGCATCACCTCCTCGGCCATCTCTGGCTCGAGACGCTGGCGGCGAATCCGATTGCGCAGTGCGATCGCCACCGCCTTCTTTGCGTCATTCTGGCCGACGACGTATTTATCGAGTTCGGCTACGATTTCGCGCGGAGTCAATTCGTCCAGCAGCGGGGCGTTGTCGTTCCCGTGGTTCGGCAAATAGATCACCATGGTGCGTTAGTTCAATTCCTCGATTGCGATGTTGTGGTTGGTGAAGATGCAGATGTCGCCTGCGATCTTCATGGATCGTTCGACAATTTCACGAGCGCTCAACTCGGTGTTTTCAAACAGGGCGCGCGCGGCGGAAAGCGCAAAGGGGCCTCCCGAGCCGATGGCGGCAATCGAATCGTCCGGCTCAATGACGTCGCCGTTGCCGGAGAGCAAAAAGGTGTTTTCGGTGTCGGCGACAATCAGCATCGCCTCCAAATGGCGCAGCATCTTGTCGGTGCGCCAGTCTTTCGCCAATTCTACGGCCGAGCGTGGCAATTGCCCGTTATGCTGCTCCAGCTTCGCTTCAAAGCGGGCAAAAAGGCTGAAGGCGTCTGCCGTTGACCCGGCAAATCCCGCCAGGATCTTACCGTTGTAGAGCCGCCTCAGCTTCTTTGCTCCACTCTTCAATACTTCTGAGCCTTGCGTGACCTGTCCGTCACCGGCAATCACGACCTTGCCATTGCGCCGGACGCTCAGGATTGTCGTGGACCGAATGCGTTGTTTCATACCAAACACCAGTGTAAGATCAATGCACCGCTATGATCGAACTCAAAGTCAACGGGCAAACCCGGAAGTTTGACGGCGACGGTGATATGCCGTTGCTCTGGTACCTCCGTGATGAGCTCTCTCTTACTGGATCCAAATTCGGATGTGGCATGGGCCTTTGCGGTGCCTGCACCGTTCATCAGAACGGCGAAGCGATCCGCAGTTGCGTCACCCCGGTCAAGTCTCTGGCTGGGAAAGAAGTCACCACCATCGAAGGCCTGAGCCCTTCAGGAACGCATCCCTGTCAGGTGGCGTGGGAAAAACACGGAGTCGCCCAGTGCGGCTATTGCCAGGCCGGGCAGATCATGCAGGCCGCGGCATTGCTGAAGAAGACGCCGAAGCCCACCGACGCACAAATCGATACCGCCATGAACGGCAACATCTGCCGTTGCGGCACCTACACCAGAATTCGAGCCGCCGTGAAGTCGGCAGCGGGGGTGAAGGCCTAATGATCCACCCAGCTTACGGCGAAAGCCGCCCGGCGCCCGAGCGCATCTCCGAGACCACTCGCCTGGCCCAAGAGGCCTATGCCAACTACGACCAGAGCGTTCAAATGCTGGACCGCCGCGGCTTTGTCGGCACCGTCCTTTCCGCCAGCGCACTCGTCTTTGGCGTGAGCGCGGGAACAAAATCAGCGAATGCCGCCCCCACCTCCTGGCAGCCGAGCGTTTATCTTGGTTTCGAGCCCAACGGAACCGTTGTTATCATGGCGCATCGCTCCGAAATGGGCACCAGCAGCCGTTCCACGTTGCCGATGATGCTGGCTGACGAACTCGAAGCTGACTGGAAAAAAGTTCGCGTCGAGCAGGCGCTTGGTGATGAAAAGTACGGTTCGCAAAATACCGACGGCTCTTGTTCTGTCCGCGACTTCGGCGCTGCGATGCTCAAGGCCGGCGCTACGGCGCGCACGATGTTCGAACGGGCCGCCGCGCAGAAGTGGAATTGCCAGCCCGGCGATGTCGCCGCCTCGCAAGGCAAAGTCATCAACGGCAAGACCAAGCAGTCTCTCGCCTACGGCGAACTGCTCGCCGTCGCTGCCACTCTCGAAGTCCCCAAAGAGCACGAACTCCGCTACAAGACTCCCGACCAGTACAAGCTGATCGGCAAAGATGTGCCGATTATCGATTCGCACGACATCGTCACCGGCAAGGCTGTCTTTGGCATCGATGCCAAGATTCCGGGCATGCTCTACGCGATGGTCGAGCGTCCTCCGGTCTACGGCAGCAAGGTGAAAAGCTACGACGACAAGGCGGCGCTGGCTGTGAAAGGCGTCACCAAAACTGTCGAGTTGCCACTCTTCAAACAACCCCACCTCTTCCAGCAACTGGGCGGCGTCGCGGTTCTGGGCGATAGCACCTGGGCCGTCCTGCAAGGCCGCAAGAAGCTGAAGATCGACTGGGACCTGAGCGAGCACAAGACCTTCAACTCGAAGGACGAGCGGCAGTATCTGCTCGATACGGCGCGCAAGCCCGGCAAGGTGGTTCGCAATCGCGGTGACGTCGAGGCGGCCTTTGCCAAGTCGGCCAAGACGCTTGAGGCGGACTACTACACGCCGATGCTGTCCCACGCTCCGATGGAACCGCCTGTCGCGGTTGCTGAATGGAAGAATGGCACAGTCGAAACCTGGTGCCCGACGCAGAATCCGCAGGCCGTGCAGGAAGCGGTTGGCGCGGCAATGGGCATCGACAAGACGAAGGTCATCTGCCACGTCACGCTGCTCGGCGGTGGCTTTGGCCGCAAGTCCAAGCCCGACTATGTCGTCGAAGCTGCGTTGCTTTCAAAGGCCAGCGGCAAGCCGGTGAAGGTGATCTGGACCCGCGAAGACGACATCAAGTTCGACTACTATCACACCGTAGCTGGCATGCACATGAAAGCTGGCATGGACGCCGACGGACGCCTGAATTCCTGGCTCTTCCGCTCAGCCTTCCCGCCAATCGCATCTACTTTCGGGCCCGGCCAGCAATACGGAGCCGAATTTGAAATCGGCATGGGCCTCAACGAGTTGCCCTACGATGTGCCGAACATCCGTGCCGAAAACTGCCCCGCGCCGAACCATCTGCGTCTCGGCTGGCTGCGTTCGGTCGCGCATGTCTACCACGCCTTCGGCATCCACAGCTTTCTCGATGAGTTAGCTGTCGCCAACAACAGCGATTACCTCAGCTACGTCCTCAAGACGCTCGGCCCCGATCGCAATGTCGACCTCAGCAAGGACGGCGTCAAGCCCTGGAACAACGGGCAATCGCTCGAAAAGTTCCCGATCAGCACCGGCCGTCTGCGCCGTGTTCTCGAGATGGTTGCCGAGCAAAGCGGCTACGGCAAGAAGAAGGCGACTAAGAATCGCGCGCTCGGCATTGCCGCCCATCGCAGCTTCCTCAGCTACATCGCAAGCGTTGTCGAAGTCGAAATCGACGACAACGGCAAGCTCACCATCCCGAATGTCTGGACCGTCGCTGATTGCGGCAAGATCGTCAATCCCGACCGCGTGCGTTCGCAGTTTGAAGGCGCGGCAATCTTCGGCACCTCGATCGCCATGCTCGGCGAGATCTCAGCTGCCGATGGGCACATCACACAGTCCAACTTCCACGATTACCCGGTTGCTCGCATTAGCGAGTCGCCACGGAACATCCATGTCCACATCGTGCCCAGCAACGAACTGGCGGCGGGCGTCGGCGAACCCGGTGTTCCGGTGATTGTTCCGGCCATCACCAACGCGATCTTTGCGGCGACAGGCAAGCGCATCCGCGAGTTGCCGGTCCGCAAGACCAAACTCGTTTAATCCCCAAACGCTCCAGGTTCGCCTGGAGCGTTTCTTTTTCCTATTGCAATACTGAACGGTATCGTTTAGTATCGTTCCATGATTCGCGCCACCAACCTCGTGAAGAAGTTCGGCGATTCGACGGCGGTCGACAACCTTTCCTTCGATGTCCATCAGGGCGAGATCTTCGCCTTCCTCGGCCCGAACGGAGCAGGGAAGACCACCACTATCAAGATGCTCACCACCCTGCTGCAGCCCACTTCCGGCACGGTGGAGCTAGACGGTCTCGATCCCGCCCAGCACCCGAACGATGCCCGCAAGCGCTTTGGCATTGTCTTTCAGGACCCCAGCCTCGACGCCGACCTCACCGCGATCGAGAACATGGAACTCCACGGCATGCTCTATCACATGCCCCGCGAGCTGCGAATCTCGCGTACAGAGATGCTCATGAAAACCTTCGAGCTCTGGGATCGCCGCGATTCGCAGGTCAAGACCTTCTCGGGCGGCATGAAGCGTCGTCTCGAAATCGCCCGTGGCCTCCTCCACACCCCCAAGATTCTCTTCCTCGACGAACCCACCCTCGGCCTCGACCCGCAATCCCGCAACCAGCTCTGGAGCCACATCCAGAAGCTGAACGAAACCGAAAAGATCACCGTCTTTCTCACCACGCACTACATGGACGAGGCAGATCGAGTCGCCCATCGCATCGCGATCATTGACCACGGCCGCATTGTTGCCGAGGGCACCTCACAAGAAATCAAAACCCGGACGGCGACCGACTCGCTCGAAGCCGCCTTCCTCGCCCTCACCGGCAACACCATTCGCGACGAGAAGGCCGATTCCAACGCCCAGCTCCGCGACATGGCAAAGATGTTCAGGAGATAACCACGTGACTGCCATCTACATCCTCTGGCTCCGCGAGCTGAAAAAGTACAGCCGCTCCAGGGCTCAGGTCATCGCCTCTTTAGGCCAACCTCTGCTCTATCTGTTGGTGCTCGGCTTCGGCCTCGGGCCCGTCTTTGCCAAAGCGGGCAACGGCAGCTATCTACAGTTCGTCGCCCCGGGCGTCATCGGAATGACGGTGCTCTTCTCCTCGGTATTCTCGGGAGTCGGCCTGCTCTGGGACCGCCAATTCGGTTTCCTCAAGGAGACACTCGTCGCCCCCGTCCCGCGCCTGCACATCATGATCGGCAAGACGCTCGGCGGCGCGACGGTCGCGCTGCTGCAAGGTACCCTCATTTTGATCGTCTGTCTGATCGCCGGCTTCCGGCCCGACTGGACGCAACTCCCGCTCGGGATTCTGTTCATGGCGATGATCGCGATTGTCTTTGCTGCAATGGGCACCGCGATTGGCTCCGTGCTGGTCGACATGCAGGGCTTTCAGTTGGTGATGAACTTCCTGGTGATGCCGATCTTCTTCCTCTCGGGCGCGCTCTATCCCCTGACCAATCTGCCGCTGGCCTTGTCCATCGTCACCAAGCTGGACCCACTCACCTACGGAGTCGATGGTCTGCGCGGCGCCCTCATTGCTTCAACCCAGTTCGGCATGCTGACGGACTTCGGCGTTCTCGCGCTCGCTGCGGCCTTCTTCCTCGTCCTCGGCGCTCGTTGCTTTTCGAGGATTCAGATCTAAGCGATGGCCAGACCGCGGAGTCAGCAGGCGCACAGCCAGGTTCTTAACGCTGCGATCGCGCTCTTCGGCGAGCGCGGGATCGACGCGACGAGTATGGATGCCATCGCTGAAGCCTCCGGCGTGAGCAAGGCCACGATCTATAAGTATTGGCGCGATAAGGAGGCGCTCTGCCTCGAGGTCTTGCGGCATCTCCACGGGCTTGATCAGGAGCCGGTGATCTTCAACTCCGGCAACACGCGTGCCGATCTGGTGGGGCAGCTCAGCCGAAGGCCGCGTCCGGAGTTTGCCGAAGCCCGCTCGCGGATCATGCCTCATCTCATCGCCTACAGCGCGCGCAATGAGAGTTTCGGGTTGGCTTGGCGCGAACTGGTGATGGAGCCCTCGCGGCAACAGTTGAAACGCATTCTCCTGGACGGTGTGGCACGAGGGGAACTGCGCGATCTCGACCTTGAAAGTTCCGTAGCCATTCTCCTCGGCTCGATGATGTACAACCACATCTTCCGAAAGAACATCCCCGAGATGCCAGAGAAGATTGTCGACTTCTTCTGGCGCGCCAACGCCAAAGTGACTGCGTAGCGCCGTCTCGTCTGTCTCATGAGCGCCACCGCCTCAGTGGCGACGGGGCAACAGCAGTTCCCACTCCTCAAGCGCAGCGCCTCCGGCAACAGCGATTGCAGCTTGCGGCAGTCTCCAGCTCTCGAAGTTGCAACTCGGTCAGATGGCGGACACGGCTACCTTTGAGGATGCCTGCACGCAGATTGCGCGCTCTGGTTTTTCACCAACTGCCGCTTCGAGTATCAAGCGATGACACAAGATGGAAAGGCTGGCTACGACCTTAGGCTCAGAGTTGAGGAACCCCACGGAATTGCAGAGGGCGGAGATTGAGATTCCTGGAGTTGAGGAAGAGGCTCTCTGGACGAAGCTGCCCGCAATCGATCCGCCGAAGGCGACTTCGCCACTGCGGTGGTCTTTCCGATCGGAAGGCCAGCTGACTTGCGGCTGATCGAGAAGTCGATTGGCGAGATGTGGCAGACGCTCAGATCCGCTGGCTATCTGGCTTCGAAGATCGACAATCAAATGAATTTTCAGCCCGGCGACATCGTGAACCTGCGGCTCAACGTCGAGCGTGGTCCGCAATTCCTGATGGGTAGCTATCGTCTGAAGGGCTTGAGTGCGGAGCTCGATCGACCCCAATCAAAAGAACGTCGTCAACCTGACGATCGAGTTCAATCGCTAGCCTTCTCGGGCCGCGCGCGTTAGAGTTTCTTCCATGTCTTGCTTGCGGCTGGTCGTCTTCCTGGTAGTGCTTTGTAGCTTGGTCTCGGCGCAGGCAAACGAATACAACCCCATCTATCGCGGCGAAGTGGGCGAAATCTTCTCGAAGCAGCCCAACGCGTTTCTGGTGGAAATACTGCGAAATCGAAAGCCGGGTGCGGCGCTGGATGTCGGCATGGGACAGGGCCGCAACGCCATCTATCTGGCGCAGCAAGGTTGGGAGGTGACGGGCATCGATAGTGCGGACGAGGGCGTCAAACACGCCAATCGAGAAGCCGCTCGACTCGGCCTGCGGCTGCACACACAGGTCACGAGCTTTGAGCAATTTGATTTTGGTGAAGCGAAGTGGGACCTGATCGTGCTCCTGTATGAGCCAACCAAATCAATTGCTCCAAGAGTGACCCGCGCACTCAAGCCCGGCGGCTTGGTCCTGATTGAAGACCGGCATCTCGACACGCGCCGGGTTTGGCCAGCCGGCGCCTTCGCCGACAATGAACTCCCGAAGCTCTTCCCGGAGCTGCGAGTGTTGCGTTACGAAGACGTCTGGGCGAAGCCCGATTGGAGCGCAAAAGGCTTGGAGGAGCGCCTAGTTCGCCTCGCGGCAGAGAAGCCAATGCCCAAGCCCACCGGCTGCCTCTGGGAAGCAAAGAGCATCGAGGTCGGCGCGAAGGTCTGCTGGGATTCCGTGATCCTCCACTGCAATGAAGAGGGTTGGACCTTCACCAGAGACAAGTGTAAGCCGTAACTCGAAGTTCGATAGACTGCGGCAGGAGGGCAGCGTATTTCCGTAGAAGATCACCGGCCGATGGCGGCCCTTCTCGACAGATTGGAAGCGCAGTTTGGGCTGCCGATCCACTATGAAGATCCTCGTTACGCATTTCGAGGAGATCTCGAGGATGTGGCTACGGATGGAATCAAAAAAACAACTTCAAACTGCTGGTGCAGCGTCGAGCCGTCTTCCGTGTTGAGCGCCTGAACGCGCCAGCCGAATCTGCAATCCAAGTGGCAGTGGAGGCCTTCCCCTCCACCGGCCTGCACCACGAGTTTCGTCTGGATCGGGAAGGCAATCGTTTCTTCGTGACTCCCCAAAGCGTCGCGGATGAAAGGGGAGTCTTGCAGGCAGCGTCTCTTCCGTCCTATCCACTCCCATCTCCATCGAGATCGACTCGCAACCCGCACAGGAAGCGCTTCGCCTGATCCTCGAAGCCGTATCCAAGTTCGCCGGCTGCAAGATCGCATTCGGCGAATCTCCCTTTATGCCGACGCAACGAATGACGCTCCATTCGACTGGAGAGCCTGCCAGAACCGTTCTGCTCCGAGCCCTCAGCGAACTCGGCACCGGCCGGACTATGTCCTATCGTTTGCTTTACGATCCGGTCGTGCGCTACTACATGATCAATTTCCAGGGTGTGGGCGGGCGGATGAATTCGGTGATTCCTGCGCCAAGTCCTAGTTCCGTCGCGAGTTTCAGTTTCACTACAACTCTCGCTCCCCCAGTCGAAAAGAAAACAGACAACTCAGACAGTGGGTGGTTTCAAAAGGCGCCTGTAAAAAAGTGAGCCTGGCTTCCTAGTCCGCATTCCGCAAATACTGCCAGCCCGCCTGTTGCTTCCTCACGAGTTCGGCCACCGCTGAATCCACCATCCTCACCCCAGGCAGCAACGATTCCTTCGAGATCTTCCGCATCTTCATCGAATTGCTGCAGGCCAGCAGTTCCACCCCACTCTTGGCGAGCTGATCCCACTTCTCGGCGAGCGTCGATTTTTCCTTGGTATAAGAATCAATTGCCCCGCCGTGCAGAACGATGTCGACAACCACGTTCTCTGCACCCAGGGCAATTTTAAGATTATTGATATTCCGGATGACGCCTTCCAGCCGGGCTTGCTCGCCGTTCGACATCTCGAAGATCACGTGATACTTCTTGCCGTCCTTCGGCATGACATCGTCGGCGAACAAGCCGAAGCTTGCAATCAACAGCAGAATCAGAGTCTTCATCGTGCTCTGATTCTATCGCTCTATGGCTCGCGAACGGCGCGGAAGCCCGTCATGCGATGGGCCTGAAAGCTCGGCCACGCCGCAGTCCGGCGCGAACTACGCAAATCGAAAGCCTCTTCAAAGAAGGTGCCACCACGAACTACACGATACGCCCCGGTATCTGGCCCTTTCGGGTTCTTGACCGGTGACTTCGCATAGTAATCCTTGCTATACCAATCGGAGCACCACTCCATGACATTGCCTGCCATGTCCTGCGCTCCATAGGGCGACGCGCCCTTCTGATTCACACCGGTTGCCGTTGCGGTTACAAACTGCGGACCACTCACATAAGTCGCATAGCTGTGGTCGATGTTGTTCCCCCACGGGTACTTCCGCTGGTCGGTACCCCGTGCCGCCTTCTCCCATTCCGCTTCGGTGGGCAGCCGATACTTCTTGCCCGTCTTCGCGCTGAGCCAATTGCAATAGGCCACAGCCGAATCCCAGTTGATCCCCATCACCGGGTAATTGTCGCTATCAGGCGTGCCTCCACCGTGATTCGGAGCGCTCGTCCAATAGGGCACCTGGTCCTTCGGCACCGGCCGTTTGTTGGGCCAATACTTCGGATCGTCATAGCCCGGATCATCGCGGAACTTGCGCCATTCCCCATTGGTCACCTCGAACTTGCCAATGTAATAGGCATCGAGCGTGACGTTATGAACAGGCCGCTCCCGCTCATGGCCCTCTCCAAAGTTATCGCCCATCTTGAAGGCTCCGGCAGGCACATAGACAAAATCGCCATAGCCGTCATTGACTACTGCACCGGGTTTGGTCGCCGCAAAGGCAGACGCTACCAATAGAGCCGAAACTAGAATCTTCATTTGCCGAGAAACCCGCCTTCTGACAGGAAGTGCTGCAGCACATCCATCCACTGCCCGAATTCGCTCGAGCCAAACGCCGCGCCAAAGCCATGACGCCCCTTCTGATACAAGTGCAGTTCCGCAATCGCTCCAGCCTTGGTCAAGTCGGTGAAGAACTGAGCCGATCCCAGTGCCGGACCACGATCAAACTGCGCTGCGCAAAGAAACACCGGCGGGAAGTTCTTCAACTCTTCGCCAGGCGTTGGACGCCCGGTGCTATAGATCAAGCCGACATAATCGGGCTTTGAGCCAAAGCGCTCGACTGGGTCGGGGCTGTTCGGGTCGCCTGCGGTTGCAGTTGCCACCGTATAGCGGGCGGTCTCAGAGCCAGCGGAAAATCCGATGAAGCCAACGCGCTTCGGGTCCAGCTTCATCTCGGCAGCCTTCGAGCGCACAATCTGCATCGCACGTTTGCCATCGAGCGTACGGGCCTTCGCGTCATAGCGAGGCGAGAGCCGATAGGTCAGAACAAAGGCAGTGACGCCCCATTCGTTATAGCGTTCGGCGATCTCCATACCTTCCGCGCCATACATCAGCATGATGTTCGAGCCACCGGGAGCGATCACGACCGAAGAGCCGTTTGCCTTCCCTGCGGGCGGAGAAAAGACCGTCAGAAACGGCTGATCGAGTGGGCCGTCGCCCACCGAGAGTGGGACCTTGCCTTGATCCCAGAGCGGGATGTTGTAATGGGCCGCTTGTGCAAGACAAGCGGCCAGTGGAAGCAGCCAAAGAGATTTCATGTTTAGAGTTCCGTCAAATGTTCCAGTTGTCCGGTGGAATCGCCGAGCTTCTCCGTCGGAACGTTCATCCGTTCGAGCATCGAAAGGTAGAGGTTCGTTGTCGGAGTGCCCTTCGGGTACTCGATGTGGCGGCCGGGCTTGAGACGGCCATCACCACGTCCTGCCAGCAGGATCGGCAGATTCGAATGCGAATGGCTGTTGCCGTCACAGATTGCGCCGCCATAGACGAGCATCGAGTGATCGAGTAGCGTTCCATCACCATCTTTTGTGGCCTTCATCTTATCGAGGAAGTACGAGTAAAGGGTGGTGTGGAAGGTATTGATCTTCGTCAGCTTGTCGTGATTCTCGGGAATGTTCCGATGATGCGATAGCGGATGATGCGGATCGGAAACACCGATCTCGTTGTAGGTGCGGACACTCGCCTCGCGCCCAAACAGCAAGGTGGAAACACGGGTCACGTCGGCCTGGAAGGCGAGCACCTGCAGGTCGAACATCATCTTGATGTAGTCGGCAAAGGCGACCGGGACCCCAGTCGGTTTCTCCATCTCGGGCACAAAGCGGCGCTGGTCCTTCTCGGCCATCTGGATGCGCTGTTCCAACTCACGAATGCCGGTCAGATACTCATCGATCTTGCGCTTGTCGGCAGCTCCCAGATCGCCCACCAAACTTTGCGTGCGTTGCCGCACCAGGTCGAGAATGCTCTTGCGCTGCTGCGCTTTCTGCGCGCGCTGTTCTGGCGAAGCAGAGAAGTCTTCGTCGCCAAAGAGGCGTTCAAAGACAACGCGCGGGTTTGTCTCAGGCGCCATCGGCGTCTGCGGCCCCCGCCACGAGATGCTGTTCGTATAGGCGCAACTGTAGCCGGAATCGCAACCGCCGACGGTGCGCGAATCCTCACAGCCCAGTTCGAGCGAACTGATGCGTGTCATGGATGCGAGGCTCTTGGCCGCAATCTGGTCCACGGAAATCCCGGACTGGATGTCGGCGCCGGCCGTCTTGCGCGGATGGACGCCGGTGAGGAAGCAGGCGCCTGCGCGGGCATGGTCGCCGCCACCGTCACCCAATGCCTCGGCATTGTGGTGATCGAGGCCGGAGAGCACCAGCAGGTCCTCGCGATACTTCTCCAACGGCTTCAGAATCGGCGAGAACTCAAAATTCGAGCCAACGGTCTTTGGCTTCCAATCCCGGTAGGTGACGCCATTCGGAATATAAGTAAATGCCATGCGCACCGGGGACTTGTGCGTCGCGCTGAGCGCAGGCGTCATGGCGTCCAGCATCGGTAGGCCGATTGCTGCGCCCATCCCTTGCAGAAAAGTTCTACGGGCAAGATGCTTCTTGGTGATGATCATGATTTGCTCTTTTCCTTACGTGTCATCTGGAACGGAAGACTGCGGATGACTTCGAGCACCAGGCTCGAGAACCGGTAGTTGTTTGCTTCCGCGTTCTTTGCGATTTCTTTGACAGTCCTGCGGTCAAAGCGCTCGAGGCCACGGCCCAGCGCATAAGTGAGAAGTTTATCGGAGACGCACTCGCCAAACTTGGTGCGGTCCTGGGAGAGGATGCGCTTCAAGTCCTCCGCCCCCTGGAAGCTGCGGCCGTCAGGCAGCGCTCCGGAAGAATCGATGTCAAACTTGCCGTCCTTCGTTCGCCACTGTCCGATCGCATCGAAGTTCTCAAATCCAAAGCCAACCGGATCCATTTTCGCGTGGCAGGACGCACAAGCCGGATTCGCACGGTGCTCTTCCATCTGCTGGCGCAATGCCGCTGCCGCGCCGATCTTTGCTTCATCGAGCGCCGGGACGTTCGGTGGCGGAGGCGGAATGGGTTCGTTCAAGAAGTTTTCAAGAATCCATTTGCCGCGCAACACCGGCGAGGTCCGTGTCGCATAGGACGATACGGTCAGAATACTGGCTTGGGTCAGGACACCGCTCCGCTTGCTGCCGGTCATGTCCACCTTGCGGAACTCGGGCCCTTCCACACCTTGGATCCCATAGAACTTCGCCAACTTCTCATTGAGGAAGCTATAGGGCGCATCCACCAGATCGGTGATACTCAGGTCGTTCTTCATCAGGTTCGCAAAAAACAGCTCGGTCTCCTGCTTCATCGACATCCGGAGATAGTCGTCGAAGTTCGGGAACTTTTCGCGATCGGGGGCAACCGATTCCAAACGGCGCAACTCCAGCCACTGTCCGGCAAAGTTCTCCACGAGTGCCTTCGCCTTGGGGTCCTTCAACATGCGCTTGACCTGCGCAGTGAGGACGGCCGGATTGCGCAGCGTCTTCTGCTCGGCGGCGCGGAGCAACTCTTCATCCGGCATACTCGACCACAGGAAATAGGAGATGCGCGAGGCGAGCGCAAATTGCTGCACCGGCTGCACCTCCGCGGTGCCAGTCGTCTCCGCCTTCTCCATGCGGAACAGGAAATCGGGCGAAACCAGCATGGCCTGGAAGCCTGTGGCCATCGCGCGATCGAAGTTCGCGCCCCCCCGGCGAGTGTCGGCGACGAGCTTCAGATACGGCTGCAATTCTACCGGCGTCACGCTGCGCCGGAATGCTCTCCGCGCAAATTGCGACAACGCTTTTTGGGCACATCCCGGTTGCTGCTCCGTGCAGGGGAGGAGCTTCTGCCTGGTCTCGAGTACCGGGCCAGTCTTCTGGTCATAGGGGCCGAGCGCTTCGACAAAATGAACCCAAACGCGATTGGCGGGAACCTTGTTCCGCTCCATCCGTTCGAGTGCTTTTTTCTTCAACTCGGCAATCTGCTCCGGTGTGGCATCCGGCGGAATCTTCAGGAAGCGCGACACGTCCGGAGGAGGCGGCAGCTTCCGCTTGGTCGGGTTCTGGCCACCGTAGCTCGGCGGCAGTCCTTCATAGAGATGGAGCAGGGAAGCGGCAATCCAATGTTCCCCGGCCGGGAGATGGAGCTTCACCTCGCCCTGGGCGCCGAACAAGTCGATACTACCCCCATCGCTGGGTGCATCGATCGGAATACTCCCAATCTGCTTGCCGTCCAGCCAGATGCCAATCTCGAGGGGTTCGCTGCCATTGGGGCGTCGCCCTTCGAGCGCAATCCGCACGGTATAGGTTCCAGCAGCTGGAAACTTCATCTGCGCATGCAGCGAGTTTGGCATCGAAAGGCCTGTGATGTCGTACTTCTCTTCGGCCTTCGGCAACAGCGGGAACTCGTGGCCTGGCGGCTGCGAACGGATCGCCATCGGCTTCAGTTTCTCCGGTCCAAAGAGGGCCGTATTCACCACGGACTCCGCTGCCTTCAGATATTTCTCGAGCAGCACAGGAGATAAGGACAACACGTCCCCGATATTGTCGAAGCCATAGCCGGAGTCGTCCTGAGGGAAATCATCAGCTGGCCGGAAATCCACACCCAGCAGATCGCGGATGGTGTTGTTGTATTCCGCGCGATTCAATCGGCGAGCGGTTACGCGGCCTGGATCCGGCTTCTGCGCCAATTCCACTCGCTTGACTTCCTCGTTGATCCAATTTGTGATCGTCTGCACATCGGCCTGCTTGGGCGGCGGCATCCCCTTCGGGGGCATGGTGCCGTCCATGAGACGGTGCGAAATCTTTTCCCAGATTTCCGGGTCATGGGCAACGGAGGTGACGGCCTTGAGCGCGGCCAGATCCAGGTCTCCCGACTTCATTTTGCCGTTATGGCACATGTAGCATTTTTGGGCGAGAAAGGGCTGGACGGTCTTCTCAAAGCTCACCTCTTGCGGCGGCGCAGCAAGGAGAGCAACACTCGAGAGAGCCAACAAAATTACGACTGGGGAACCTGTCATCTGCACGGACTTTATCATTAAGTTTTCAAACCCGGCAGGTGGGCTACGGTGGATCGGAAAAAGTTCTTATGTTTCAGTATGTTCCGGACAGGTGAAGGGGACGTATGATACGTATAGAATCGTGAACTCCACAGAGCTTCGCGCGCAGGTCGCTAAGATTCTCGACAGCAACTCGTTTCGAGGCAGCAAACGCTGCTCCGACTTCCTCCGTTTTGTCGTTGAAGAGACCTGCGAGGGCCGCGAGGATCTTTTGAAGGAACGCTCTCTTGGGGTCGCTGTTTTTGGCCGCGCCCCTGACTACGACACGAACCAAGATCCGGTTGTCCGGAATACGGCAGGCCAAGTTCGCAAGCGCCTTGCGCAGTATTATTACGAACCGGGACACGAGGGCGAGTTGCGCATCGATCTCCCACCTGGTTCCTATGTCCCGGAGTGGCGTGCGCTCGATGCGGCGTCCGAGACGCCAGCTCCTCCTCCGGCGAAATCGCCTCGCTGGTGGATCGCCGCGCTCTTTCTTGTATCCGTCGCGGGAGTGGCAATCTGGGGGTGGCAAAACAAAGCCAATGCGCTCGATCTCTTCTGGGCTCCTCTCCTGGACCAGCGGGGGCCAATCGTTGTTTGCATTGGGCAAGGACACACCTATAAGCTGTCTGGCGATTGGGATTCTCTTTTTGATCGCGGCGCAGGTTTTGAGGGCCGCAGCAGTGTTCCGCTCGGCGAGGTCACACCCGCTTTCGACCGCTATGTCGGCCTCACCGACGCCCGCGCGCTGGCCCGGCTCTCCGGGCTCTTTGCCCACTACGACCGGCAAATTGAGGTGCGCGGGGGGCGCTCGACGACTCTCGCCGATCTGCGTGGCAAGCCTGCCGTGCTCATCGGCGCATTCAACAATTCCTGGACCCTCAGCCTGACGGGCGAGCTCCGCTTCTATTTTGAGGAAGACGCTCCGAATCGCCTGGAAACTGTTCGGGACCGCCAGCACCCGGACAACCTCGCCTGGAAGGTGCGCAGCGATCTTCCGAGTTCCCAGGTGGCAGAAGATTATGCGATCGTCACGCGGGTCTTCAACCCCACTACGGAGCAGGCCATTGTCGTTGCTGCCGGAATCCGGGGCGGCGGTACTGCAGCGGCAGGCGAGTTCCTGACCAATGCCGGCTATCTCGAACAGGCGTTAAAGAATGCGCCGCAAAACTGGCAACGGCACAATGTCCAGTTTGTGCTCACCACCCGGCTGATCGGCGGCACGCCCGGTCCGGCGCGGGTGCTCGCGGCCCATTATTGGTAGTGGTCAGGCGCTCTGGTGCACCGGCTCAAATCGAGCCAGAAACTTTCGAAAGGGTTCGATGTGCGAAGGACTGAGCCGTGGGTATTCCTTCCCGTAACCCGGAATCCGAAAGGTTTGATCGGCCTTCGGGATCAGTGAAATCTGATAGTCCTTCCGGCCTTGTTTGGTGAGGTTCTCGCGAAGATCAAACGCAATTTGCCTTGTTCCCCGCTCGAGATCGCTATTGCGCGTATCGGCTTCTCCGAGTAACACGAAGATCGGGCATTGGTAGCGGGCGATTTCTGCAATCCGTGCCTGCGAAGGCGAGAGCGCAATGAGAAAAGCCGGTGCATTTTCCTTCGGCGGCGGGGGTAACGGAAGATCTTCCACAAAGACCCATCCTGCTCCTGGCGCCGGGCGGCTCGATGTGGTGGTTCCCAAGCGGGCCAGCAGATCGGCATTGAAGTGCAGCAGGATCTCGTTCTTCCCGAACATCTGTGCGGTGGCACGGGAACTGCGCTGGGTGGGGATCATATCGACGAGGCCTGTCTCGCGATACGGTGCACCCGGAATGCGGCCCAGCCGTCGCAGGTGCATGCTCTCTCCGGCGGTCTTGTTCTCGGCATCGAAGGTCAGTCCACCAAAGCGGCCGGCGTAGGTCCGGGGACCTTCGAGCCGCGGCAGCGTGAAAATAAACTCGGAGCCTTCAATCTTCCAGGCCTGGATCGGCTGTGAGACAAGGCAAAGGTCGCGGCAACTCACCCGGAACTCGAAGCTGGGGCCAGGAGCCGGCACAAAATCGTAGTTGATCGTCAGGGAGGATACCCCGTTTGTGAGCTTTCCTTCCCAGCGCCCTTCAATGGAGTGGCCCTCATTCCGCCGGCAACCCGACAGCAATCCCAATCCCGCTACCAGTTCACGTCTTCTCATGGTTCAAAACGAGGAATCGTCATCCGCCCCCTATCCTCGTCTTGATGGTAAGCCAAGCTCACCGAGCCTCTCAGGCCAACTCGCGCCGGGAGTCTTTCGGGGGGAGCGGGAGCAACTCACTGACTTCCTGCTGGTACTGCCGATAGGCGTCGCCGCGGCTGCGCAATGCCTGTTCTTCGGCTCTGGGAATCCCGGTCAAGTGCAGCAGTAAATACAACATCAACGCGGGAGCGATCATCCCGATCGCGCCAAACGGAGCGGTGAGCGCAAAGAGGCCAAAACTCAGCCAAACCAGCCACTCAAAGAAGTAATTCGGATGCCGGGACCAGCTCCACAGTCCTTCCCGGCAGACTTGCCCCTGATTCTCCGGCTTACTGCGGAAGCGATTGAGCTGCATGTCGGCAATCGTGACGCCTGAGGTCGCGATCAGCCAGAGCAGCACTGCACCTTTCTCGACACGATTGAAGTCAGAATCGCTGTTCAAGCAGGCGATCAGGAAGGGAATCGATAGTACGACGCAGCTGACTGCGACCGCTTGGAACAGGAGAAAGAGCTTCCATTGGGAACTAGCGCCCCACTTCTGCCGGACTTCGGCATACCGTCCGTCTTCTGTCTGTCCGCCAACGCGATTCAGCAACAAATGCAGCGCCAGCCTCAGTCCCCAGATGCCCACTAGCAGCGCCAGTAACCAGCGCCTGGGAAAGGCGCCTGATCCAAAGAAGGCATACCAGCCTGCGCAGAACACCAAGCCGATGCTCCAGCCCACCTGCATCACCGCAGCGTTCCGCAACAGCAACTGGATCACCCACAACAACGCCATCATCCCGCAGACGATCGGCAGCACCTGCATCAAGAGTTGGAGACATTCCTGCCAGAGAGTGAGTTGCGTCAGCGGATTCATACAGAAGCTTTCCCGGTCTTGTGAAAGTTTCGCATGAGGCGGAGCAGTACAACATACAGCAATGTCCCAACAGGTAGCGCGGCCATGGCCCAAATCAGAAGCGCTCCCAAGTGAGCCCAGAACAAGCGTTGTACGGCTCCCCAGAGACTCTCGCGAAACAGGGCCGATACGGTCTCTGTGGTTATCGACGCGAGGCTCGGGTCGAGGAGTCTCGCTCCGGCCACCAGCAGCGGAAGATAGAGCAACAACTGCAGTGGATAGAGCAGGTAATTCACCAGTTGGAGGAGCGGTTGGTTCAGCCGGAACCAGAATGCGGCTCCCGCACAGAGCAAGGTGCTTGAGCCGGGAAGCGGGACTGTGCCCAGGCTCAATCCGAGCACGAGTGTCAGCGCCAGAGATTCCGGACTGGTCCCCTGCCGCAATTGATCGAGGAGCCGCTCCCGCAGCTTACGCATTTCGCCTCTGTGCCAACCTCTGTGCCAAGAAGAAGTCTGACACAGCGCCTGCTGATGGACCCTGACGTGCAGGTGTACACTAGAGGCGTAAACATGCGGATTGCTGGATTCTTTTTAGTGTTGGCCTGTGCCGGATTTGCGGCAGATGTCGTCGTAGTGGAACAGATCATCGCCAAAGTGAACGGCGACATCATTACGAATAACGATCTGATTCGCGCTCGCCGGCAACTCATTGAAGAAATGAAGGGTCGCAAGGCGAGCGAGGCCGATCTCACCAAAGCTCTTGCTGAGGCGGAGAAGAATGGCCTGCGTGACCGGATCGACAATCTCCTTTTGACCCAAAAGGGTAAGGATCTGAACATCAGCGTCGATGGCGAGATCAGCAAGTACATTGCAGATCTGATGGTCCGGATGAAAATCGCAAACCAGGAAGACCTGGCGAAGATGATCCAGGATCAAACCGGCCAAACCTTTGAAGACTGGAAAAGCGAAATGCGTAACAACATGATTACGCAGCGCGTGGTCCGTCAAGAGGTGGGCAGCAAGATCAACATCAAGAAGGACGAAGTCGCCAAGTACTACGAAGCGCACAAAGGGGATTTCATTCGCGAAGAAGAGATCTACTTGCGTGAGCTTCTGCTGTCTGCAGAGGGCCGCAGTCCTGCTGAAGTGGCTGGGCTCGAAAAGAAGGCCAAGGACATCGTCGCTCGCGCGCGCAAGAATGAAAAGTTCAGCGCGTTGGTCCGTGAGTTCAGCGATTCGCAAACCAAAAACGAGGACGGCGATATCGGCTGGATGAAGCGCGGCAACCTCAATAAGGCAATTGAAGACCTTGTTTTTACGGGCCAGAAGAACTTTGTGACCGATCCGATCAAGTTGCCGAATGGGTGGCTCATCCTCCGCGTTGAAGACGTCCACAAAGAAGGCCAAGCCGAGTTGGAGCAGGTGGAAAACGAAATCATGGAGAAGCTCTACATGCCTCGTTTCCAACCCCAGATGCGGGAATACCTCACCAAGCTCCGCATGGATGCCTTCCTCGAAATCAAGGAAGGGCATCTCGACACCGGTGCTGCTCCGGGCAAGAACACCGCCTGGACCGATCCAGCACAGCTCAAGCCGGAAACCGTGTCGAAGGAAGAAGTCGCCAGCCGCCGCCGGATGAAGCGTGCTCTCTGGGTTGTGCCGATTCCTGGAACAAAGAGCAGTTCCAGTTCCAAATCTACCGCCGTAAACAAGTAAACTAGAGAGTTGATCCGGTCGTTGTTTGACTGGGCACACCCGCGTCCATGAAGAGTCCTTACGTTTCGGAGTTGCAGGCCAACTCGGATATTACCGCTGTCTTTCTTGTCCAAGCGAAAGACGTTCGCCAGAAGAAATCGGGAGAGCCGTATCTATCTCTCACCCTCGTCGATAAATCCGGCGACATCGATGCCAAGATGTGGGACAACGTCGAAGAGATCATGGATAGCTTCGATCGCGACGATTTCGTCCGCGTCCGGGGCCGTGTCCAGATCTTCCAGAACAAACCGCAATTCACCATCCATCGGATGCAGAAGATCGAGGATCGCGAAGTCGATCTCGGGGACTTCTTTCCGGTCTCTGCCCGTGGGCTTGAGGAGATGTGGCTGGAGTTGCGGGCGCTGATTGACGGATTCACCAATCCTCACCTGAAAGCGCTGCTCAGCGCTCTTTTCAATGATCCGGAGATCGCCCGGAAGTACCGCATTGCACCGGCTGCAAAATCCATCCATCACGCCTGGCTGGGCGGCTTGCTCGAGCATGTGCTGAGCCTTTGCGCTCTGGCGCGCATGACCGCGGCGCACTATGTGGAAGTGGATCTCGATCTGCTTTTAGCCGGCGTCATTCTCCATGACATTGGCAAAATTCATGAGCTCAGCTATGAGCGTAGCTTTGCTTATTCCACGGAAGGGCAACTTCTCGGTCACATCATCATCGCCCTGCGCATGATTGATGAGAAGTTGAGAGATCTTCCCGATTTCCCCACCCGTCTGCGAACCCTGGTTGAGCACATGGTGGTTTCGCATCACGGGGAACTCGCCTATGGCAGTCCCAAGACGCCGATGTTCCTCGAAGCGCTTCTCTTACACCACCTCGATAATCTCGACTCCAAAATGGAGGCCATGCGGCAGCATGCCAAGCGGGATAAGTCCCTCTCGGGTGTCTGGACCGGATATCTGGCGCCCATGGAACGCACTGTGTTGAAGAAAGAGAAGTTTCTTTCGGAATCGTCTGCTGCGCCCGTATCTGTACCCGTTGCAATCTCCCCCAAAGCGGAGAAAAAAGTAGAGTCTGGCTCTTTGTTTGGCGACAAATTGAAACAGGCATTAAACTAACTTTTTGGATATTTGATTAAGATCTTTTTATTCTCTTGGGAATGGGCCTGAGTTACACTCGCATGTAAGGGTCTTTCACTACTGTTTCGGCATGATCAATCGGATTTAGATTTCACCTGCGGTAGTTTCTTACATGTTCATGACCTCAGCGACAAGATTCCCATCGCGTAAGGAGATCACGATTTGCTTCCTCTCTCATCAAGACTACGAACGGCGTTCGTAGCAGCAAGTTGCCTGCTCGCATATAGCACGGGTATATACGGGCAAACCATTACTGGCGCTTTCACAGGAACCATCACCGACCAATCGGGCGCAATCGTGCCCAAGGCCAAGATTACTGCGACTGGTGTGGCGACAAACGTGGCTTACCCAGCTGTCTCAAATGAATCTGGAATTTATAATCTCTTATTTTTGCCGATTGGCGAATACACACTGAGCGTTGAGGCTCCCGGATTCAAGATCGCGAAGCTGGGTCCCTACAAGCTCGAAGTCAACCAGACCGCCCGCATCGATATCAAGATGGAGCTTGGGGACACCACTCAGTCTGTCGACGTTACAGGCGTTGCCCCCATTTTGCAAACGGAATCGACGCAGACCGGGGAAACCATCTCCGCTGCTAAGCTCACTGCACTGCCGTTGAATGGCCGGAACTTTGCATCGCTCACGCTGCTGGTTCCGGGTTCGGTGACTACCGACCCAAAGAGTCTCGGGAGTTCGAATCGCTTGGGCTCGCGTCCTTTTGTGAATGGCAACCGCGAACAGACGAACAACTTCATGCTGGACGGCGTGGACATCAACGATTCCATTGATAACCGCATTGGTTATCAGCCCAATGTGGATGCTCTGGAAGAAGTAAAGGTTCTCACTGGCAACACCGGCGCCGATTACGGCAACGCGGGCGGCACGGCAACAATGCTGACGCTGAAGAGCGGAACAAATAACTTCCACGGAAGCGCCTTCGAGTTTTTGCGAAATAACGTGTTAGACGCGAACGGCTACTTCCGCAATCGCAACTTGAATACGGCAAAGCGGCTGAACTTCAAGCGGAATATTTTCGGTGGCACACTGGGTGGACCGATCGTGAAGAACAAAGTCTTCTTCTTTGCGGACTACGAAGGTACGCAGCAGCGAGATGGTGGCCCCGGTACTGCCAATGTACTGCCGCAGGCATACCGGAACGGCGACTTAAGTGCGTTTGTTGCGACGGGTTCGACTGTAGTCGATCCTCTTACTGGCCAGCCTTTTCCCAACAACATCATCCCGGCCTCGCGCATCGTGAATCCGGTGGCGAAGAAGCTGTTCTCCGATTCTTCTCTGTATCCTTTACCGAATCAACCTGGTACCGGAAACCTGGGAGTGACTGGCAATTATGCCGGAGTCACCTCAAATACCCTGAAGAACAATCAAGCTGACGTCAAAGTGGATTACCGCCGCTCGGAAAAGGACTCTATCTTTGCCCGCTGGTCAATTGCCCGTTATGACCAGTTCGGTAGCCAGCAGATCCTGCCTATCCAGATGACCAGCGGCACTCTGTCGCCTTCCGTCTCCGGGGTTTTGAACTGGACTCGCACCATTTCGTCGACGATTGTCAATGAGGCAAGAGCGGCAGTTTCAAGGCTCGGGATTGACGAAGGTCTCCCGATCGACTGGAGTGGCAAGCTGACTGCAAATGGCAACTCCGCTTTCGGAATCGCTGGTGGACAGCCCTATGCCGGGCTGAGCAGCGTGGTGATCGGAAATGGATTTACCAATGCCGGCAGCGCGGCTACGGTCGGCTCCACGGTCGACAACAAGTTCATTTACTATGACAATCTCACCTGGCAAAAAGGCAAGCATTTGTTGAAGATGGGCGGACAGTTCACGCGCTACCAGCAGAACCGTTACTATGCGGGCAACAATGGCGCACTTGGTTCTTTCACTTACGATGGCACCTTCTCCGGGCTGGCTTATGCGGATTTTCTTCTGGACAATCTGGCCAGCAAGGGGCGCGGCGCTGTTGTCGGCAAGTGGGGCCAGCGTTCCTGGCGTTCGTCGCTGTTCTTTCAGGATGACTTCAAAGCGACCAATAACCTGACCTTCAACATCGGGTTGCGCTGGGAATACATGCAGCCGCTCTATGAAGTGGCTGACCGTGAAGTGAACATCAATACCTTTACCGGGCAGCTTCTCTACCCGGGTAAGAACGGCGTCTCGCGCGCCACCTACAACGGCTATTGGAAGCAGTTCATGCCACGTTTTGGTTTCGCTTATACGCCAGAGATGTTTCACCGCAAGTTTGTGATCCGTGGCGGTTATGCCTACACCACCTTCATGGAGGGTACCGGCGCCAACCTTCGTACGACCCTGAATCCGCCTTACTTCGTCGAGTCGAACGTGGTCTATGACAAGACCACCGGACCCGGCTCGATCGCGCGTGGATTTACGGACGTGATCACCACGGCGGTAACGCTCGACAGTCAGCGCGCTCCTGGTGTCATCAATACTTCCCTGCAGGGCCGCGCCTGGGATATCAATCTTCGTCCCCAGACGACGCAGCAAATCAACCTGACTGGGGAATGGCAGTTCAACAACTCCACCTCAATGTCGATTGGCTATGTGGGCCAGCGTGGCCGCCACCTGGTGGCGCCACATGAAGCAAATAACCCGCTTCCTGGGGTTGGTGCCTACAGCACTTGGGCTCCGCTTGACACGCGCCGGCCTCTCTACAACCTCTTACCCAATGTCGGAAACATTGCATTGACCGAGGCATCCTCAACGATGGACTTCAACTCGATGCAGATCACCGCCCGCAAGCGCTTTGCCCAAGGACTTGAGTTTACTGCGAACTACACTTGGGGCGTCACTCTTACGGACAACCTTGGTTATTACGGTGGCGGCTCTACGGATGGCGAAGGTGCTTATTGGCAGAATGCCAATTGCCGTACTTGCAACCGTGGTCCGGCCTTCTTTGACGTGCGTCACAACTTCACGCTCGGTGGTCTCTACCAGATACCACTTGGCAACAATCAGAAGTTCACGATGGGTGGGAATAAAATCGCAAATGCGATCTTCGGAGGGTGGAGTCTCAATTACTTTGTGAACGCTCGCAGCGGTTTCCCCATCACCATCATGAATGGGGTGAACAATACGGGGCAGGCCCCCCGTGGAAACGTTCGTGCAAACCACTATCGGTCCTTCACCGCAACTTTGGATCGTACGGTGAATAACTGGTTTGGGATTCCGGCAACGAGCAGCGGCTTCTTCTGCGCCGCTGGCGTGGACGATGGGAAATGCGCCTATGGACAGCCGGCGAACGGTGTTTTCGGGAACTCCGGAATCGGTACGGAAGTGGCCCCTGGCTATTTCAGCCTCGATGGCTCCGTTGGCAAGAAGTTCTACGTCCGGGAGAAACAGTACCTCGACTTCCGCGCGGAGTTTTTCAATGCATTGAACCATGTGAGCTGGTCGCCTCCCGGCCGCAGCATCACGGATCCAGCGAATTTTGGGGTGATCACAAATCAAATCCAGAATCCGCGCACGATCCAATTTGGATTGAAGTATATCTTCTAAATTCCGAATCTAGCGACAAACACAAGAAGGGCTGCTCCTCTGGGCAGTCCTTTTTGCGTTTAGGCGATTAACCCCCGCGAGCGGAGCTGCGCCTTGAGGTTTTCTTCGTTCGTAAACACTTCCGCATCGATCCCAAAGGCTCTGGCTCCCTCGACATAGGCAGGCACGTCGTCGGTAAAGAAGCACTCCTCCGCTTTACACTTTGCATTTTCTACCGCAGCGGCGTAGATCCGGGGATCGGGCTTCATCGCACCCACCTGATAAGACAAGGTGTAAGCATCAAAGTGCTGCAGAATCGGATAGCGTTCCTGTAGCCAACCGAAATGCAGTGCATTCGTGTTCGACAGTAATACAAGACGATATTGATTCCTGAGCTGCAGGATCAATTCTTCGCTGGTTGCGGTATGAGGCAAAAAGATCGAATTCCAGATCTCCCGAAAGGCGGGTGCTTGGGCTTGTAAACCGAGTAATTGGCAAAATCGCTGATGAAAATCGACTGGCTCGATCTCGCCGCTCTCAAATGCAGGATAAAGTCCCGAGTCCCGGATGCGGATTGCCACTTCCTCCTGGCTCAGGCCGCTATCCGCACTCAAGGCCGCGTAGCCGCGCTGAATCTCGAATGGAACGAGGACGTTTCCCAGATCAAATAGAATGGAACGGATCACAGTATCCATTAGAGCAAGATCGATCGAAAGTACATCCTCCGAATCATGCGAACGAACCCAATCCAACCTGAAGACTGGCAGGCCGTCTTCCCCGTCCCCCCTCTGGCCCGCAACTCCCAGGGCCCTTGCTGGAGCGAAAACCAGAAAATTGTAAATTTCATGAGGAAAAATGGGCTGACCCGCTTTCTCTATGGCGGAAACGCATTCCTCTATCACCTTCCGCTCCACGAATTTGAGGATCTGCTGGGTTGGCTCTCGGGACAGGACGATTCGCTCTGGTGCATCCCTTCGGTTGGACCTTCCTACGGACGGCTCATCGATCAGGTCGCCATTTTAAAGAAGTTCTCCTTTCCTTGTGTCATGCATCTCCCCTGTGGCGATCCGCGCGATGCTGCGGGGCTGGAGCGCGGTCTCAGCGATTTTGTCCAGCGCACCGGAATTCCATTGATCCTCTATCTCAAGGAGGAGTCCAATTTTGGAGGAGATCGCGGTGCTGGGCTGGATGCTGTTGCCAGAATGGCGAAATCCGGTGTCTGTATCGGGATCAAATATGCGGTGGTCCGCGAGGATCCAGCTGTTGATCCTTATCTCGATGGGCTGCTGCAACGAGTCGATCGGCGTATTGTTTTCAGTGGGATGGGGGAAAGGCCAGCCATTGTGCATCTGCAGAAATTTCGTCTCCCGGGCTACACAACGGGCAGCGGTTGCATCGGAGCGGCGCAGACACAGCGCATCTTTACGCTTTGTCAGGAAAAGCGCTGGAACGAAGCCAATGTGCTTCGGGAGCAGTTTCTTCCGCTGGAAGATCTTCGCGATGCCTGGGGACCCGCACGCGTACTTCATGCCGCAACCGAGGCGGCAGGAATCGCAAAATTGGGAGAAGTACCTCCTTTTGTCTCTGATTTAGCCCCGGAAACCCGTTCGCTTGTCCCTGCCGCAGTGGCTCCACTTCTTGGGTGAAATTTGGAAACATTTTTGGCACTTATTTGACATGATTTACGCTTTATAGATTAGAGACGTTTTCTGGAACTTGTTCCTTTGCGTCCTCTTTGGGCTTTGGGCGGCGTTGCAAGGGACGAGACAACGTCGCTCCAAGGCTCAATTTTTTTCCACCACTCTTTCGACCGCAATGCGATCCTGAAGGGAACAATGACCCCTCTTGTCGAGATTGAGCGGCTTGGGCGTGTGCTTGCCATCACGCTAAACCGTCCTGACAAACGAAACGCTCTCAACCGCGAGATGTCTGAGGCCATCGTGGAAGCGGTAGAAGCGGCGGAAAGCGATTCGGGGATTGGTGCGATTCTCCTTGCCGCCCAAGGCGCAGTGTTTTGTGCGGGCATGGATCTGGCCGAGGCGGTGAGTCCGGAGGCGAATGAGCTCACGGCCATCCATGCGCGCCTCTTTACTTTAGGTGCGCGTCTCACCAAGCCGATTGTCTGTGCGGTGCGTGGTCCGGCGATTGCCGGTGGCTTAGGGCTGGTGGCCAATGCTCATGTGGTGGTAGCTGCTCACGGCTCAACTTTTGGTTTGACTGAAATCCGCATTGGAATGTGGCCCTATACCGTTTACCGGGCCGTAGAGGCGGCGCTCGGCGCTCGCCGGACCCTTGAGCTCACGCTTTCGAGCAAGATTTTCAATACACCAGAAGCGCTGGCCTGGGGCTTGGTCCACGAAGTTCTCCCCTCCTTTGAGCTGGACGATCGTGCGCTCACGATCGCTTCGACGCTCTCCGAGGCCTCGACCGAGACGATCCAGCGAGGTCTTCGTTTCACGAACGCTTCGCGCGGGCTCTCCGATGCGCAGGCGATGGAGTTGGCGCTCCAGATGCGGTCTGAGAACTTTGGGAGCCTCGATTTTGAAGAAGGCGTGAAAGCATTTCGGGAGAAGCGCGCCCCGCGCTGGCCCTCCCGCTCCTAACGAATGCTCGACTACATCAGTCCGGAGACCCTCGTCGAATGGGTCGAAAACACTGCCCCTTTCCTTTTTACGGATGCCACCCCCGTGAAGGCTGTGCGGCTCCTCGAACTCGATTTTGAAGACATTCTTCGCGCGGTGCGCCAAGGCTACACTTGGCCCGAGTCTCCCGATGAATACATCGAAGACTATTTTGCGCTCTGTCTCTCGGCGCATCACGGCACGGTGGCTACCTTCATCCCGACCGACGTCGATTCCAAAATTCGCGGCCTGCTGTGGCGGGACAACAAGAATCCGGAGTCGCATCGCCGCATGTTTGAGTTTGCCTTGCGGGCGATGCATTGGCCGCTAGAGAGAGGCTCACGCCGTTATACGCAGGTGGCCGGGCTTGGTCCGGTTTCCGGGCATAATGGCGAGCAACTCAGTGTTCTGATGGGAGCACTGCAAGCCTTTCTCAAGAACAACGACGAAGAGTTTATCGCTCGCGCTCATACGGCGGTCGACGAGGAGCTACGCCGGGAGGCGATTGAGTTTTCAACCGCCGTTAACAAGAAGGGCGCCGAACTGGATACGCTTCGCATTGTCGCCTCGATCACCCACAACGTGGGCGACGTCGACCAAGGGCTGAGCTACTGGCCGAAGATTGATCTCTACGACGGGCCGCGCAGAGACTTCGGCCGCCTGGCGCATGAGAACACGACGCCTTATGGCGGATTGTTTTCCGACGCGGCCAAGATCTATAAGCGCGTGATGTCGCCGGAGGGCCATCGCCATTATCCGCTGCGATCGATCAAGGCCTTGCGTAAGTCTCCGGATCTATTGCTTCCGTTAGGTCCCTTCTTTGACGATTGGGGCAAGCTGGTGGCCACGCATCCTGCTCTCGATGATGAGGCGCGTGCCGAGGTGCTGGGGGCGCTGGTTACCGGATGCCGCAAGATCCAGGGCCAACGGGGCTATGCCCGGGCGATTCGAGGGATGCTCGATGCACTTGGCCAATCAAAGCTCCAGGCGTTGCTAAAGAAGCTGCCGAATTCGGTGCGTAAGGATTATGAGGATGCTGAATTGCGTAAGGCCGTTGCGGTGGGCCGTGAAAGCTTTGAATCCAGTATGAAAAAAGCGCTGCTCGCCGCGCGCTAGCGGTAGGCTGCAACGCCAGTGACTGCCTCGCCGATGACCAGTGCGTGGATATGATCGGTGCCTTCGTAAGTCTTGACCGATTCGAGATTCGCCATGTGCCGCATCATCGGGTACTCTTCCATGATCCCGTTCGCGCCGAGCAGATCGCGGCTGGTGCGGGCACAGTCGAGGGCCATGGCGACATTGTTCCGCTTCAACATCGACACCTGCTCCGGCTTCAGCCGGCCTGCGTCTTTCAAGCGTCCGCAATGCAGCGCGAGCAGCTGCGCTTTGCTGATCTCGGTGATCATTGTGGCGAGTTTTTCCTGCACCAGTTGGTGGGAAGCGATTGGCTTCTGATCGAACTGCTTGCGAGTGATGGAATACTGCCGTGCGGTTTCAAAACAATCGAGCGCGGCGCCGATCACTCCCCAGCCAATGCCATAGCGGGCTTGAGTCAGGCATTGCAGCGCGGCCTTCAGGCCCTTCGCCTCGGGCAGGACATGCGATGCTGGCACGCGGCAATTTGCAAAGTGCAGGCTGGAGGTAACGGAGGCGCGCATTGACAGTTTTCCGTGGAGGTCACTGGTCGAATAACCAGGCATGCCTCTCTCCACGACGAAGCCCTGTACTCCGCCTGGAGTGCGAGCCCAGACGATACTCAGATCGGCAATGCCCCCGTTTGTGATCCAGGTTTTCTCACCGTTGAGGATCCATCCATCACCATCGGGTTGTGCCTGGGTGGTCATGCCGGCGGGATTCGATCCGAACTCGGGCTCAGTCAACCCGAAGGCCCCGATCTTCTCGCCAGAGGCGAGCTTCGGCAACCAGCGTTGCTTCTGCTCTTCTGTCCCAAAGCGATGGATCGGAAACATGACGAGTGCCCCTTGTACGCTGGCAAAACTGCGAATGCCGGAATCGGCTGCCTCTAACTCCTGCATCACCAGACCATACTCGACATTGGACATGCCTGCGCAGCCATATCCTTCCAGGTTCGCACCCAGAAAGCCCAGTTCTCCAAACTCACGGACGAGTTCCTTCGGGAATCGAGCCGTTGCATACGCTTCCCGGACCAGCGGCTGGATTCGCTCCTTCACAAAGCGCCGTGCCGTCTGCCGTACCAGTTTCTCGTCGTCCTGCAGCAGCCAATCGATTTCGAGATAGTCCGTCATTCGACTCTCATTGTAGCGGCGGAAAATAGCTTGCGAAGTTTTCGCTGCCCCGCCCACTTAGTTGCTGTAGCCCATGATGTTTCGCGCGATTCTATTCACTGTCTGTTTGTATGGCCAGGACAGTGGTCTCGATCTTGCCTATTCGCATCAGCGTGCAGGCCGTCTGGCGGAGGCTCGTTTTGCCTTTGAAGAGTCGTTGCGGGGGAATCCAACGAATGAATCGGCTCGGCTCGACTACGCCTACCTGTTGTTGCGTATGGGAGAGACCGTGGAGGGGCGCGATCAGATGCGGATCGTCCTCAAGGCTCGCCCTGCCGACGAAGCGCTTGCGCTGGAATACGCCTATCTTGCCTACGAGACGCGCAAACGCGCTGAGGCGTATGAGATCTTTCTCCGCCTGAAACTTGCTCAGAATGAGGCGGTTCGCAAGCAGGCCCAGGAGACTTGGACGAGTCTGGAAACGGAGCTGGAGCAGTCGATTGCCCGCTGGACTGAGGCGGCCCGCAAATCACCCAATAGCTATAGCGTGCACGAGGAACTGGCTCGTCTCCTCGAAGATCGCAATGACTGGGTGAATGCGGCTGCCGAGTATCGGCTTGCCTTTGGACTCAAGCCGGACAAGCGCAGCTTTCTTCTCGACATCGCACGGGTGGAGCGTGAGGCACTCCGGCTCGACTATGCAAACGCTGCGATACTCGCCGCCTCCCGGACAGGGCCGGACTTTGTGGCCGAGGAGGCGAGAGAGCAACTCCCTACCCGATACCCCTTCGTCTACGAGTTTCGTTATGCGATCCAGATGGACCCGCTCAATGTGCCACTCCGCCGGGAACTTGGCTTTCTGCTCCTGAAGATGAAGCAGGACAAGGATGCGATTGCCGTATTTGAGGAGTTACTCCAGTTGGCTCCCGATGATGCCCTATCTGTGGCGCAGCTTGCCTTTCTGCGGGTGGATCGGGAACTGCCTCCGATCGACGACTCCGGCCTCAGCGGGATTCGCGATCTGGCGGTGCATAGCCTCGAGAAGGGTTATCTCAGCGATGCGTTGCGTTATCTCGAGCAGTTGTATGAGCGCGATCCGGCGGATGCGGCAACACATCTTCGCCTCGGTTGGGCCTACAACATGAACAAGAACGATCGCGAGGCGCTGAAATGGTTTGATCGGGCCAGGCGGAGTACAGACCCGAAAATTGCTGCGGAAGCGGAACGGGCTTATCGCAATCTACGCCCATCGTTGGCGCCTCTCCGCAGCACCACTTGGATGCTGCCGTTCTATTCGAGCCGCTGGCGCGAGGTCTTTGCCTATGGCCAGGCGAAGCTGGAATTCCGATTGCCCTTCACCTCGCTGCGTCCATATTTCTCCACCCGTTTCATTGGAGACCTGGGACTCAATCGCCTCCACACCGCCGGACCGGGCGGCGTGGTGACGGCACAGGGACTGAGTGAGAATGCGATTGTCGGTGCGGTGGGGCTTGCCACTCCGCGCCATCATGGCCTCATGGCCTGGGGGGAAGTGGGGGGCTCCTGGCAATACTTTGCAAAGTCACAAGGCACGGCGACCATCCGCCCGGACTATCGTGGTGGCCTGAACTTTACGCGTGGTTTTGGCGCTGCGAATCTGGGCAGCGAAGGGGGCTGGTTTGCGACGACCTCGATTGATGCCGTGTTTCTGAGCCGTTTCAACAAAGACACCTTGTTCTATGGGCAGAATCGCATTGGCTATCACCTCTCAGACAAGCCAATCCAGTTCTATGTCAATCTCAATCTCACGGGCGACATCCAGCGCATGGACTGGGCAAACTATCTGGAGATTGGCCCAGGCGTGCGCTGGCGTCCCCCGGCGATGCCGCGCTCACTTTACCTCTTTGCAGACGCCGTCTATGGCCGTCATCTCCTGAAAGACATCGCGCGGCCCAGCCGCTACTTCGACCTTCGCGCAGGAGTCTGGTATGCGTTTACTTATTAGTGTTCTGTTTGCGGCACGGCTCGTTGCGCAGACCTACCAAATGGCGCATCCGTCGCCGGGCTGGGAGACCGTGCTGCGCTCGCTGGGACAGCTTCCTACGAGCGGGACGCCGCATGTTCTGGTCCACCCCAGCACTGAGTCTGCAGGGGGCATTCTGATCCTTGAGGGGCATTCTCCGCTGGCGGGTCGCTTGGGGATTGCGCGTGCGGAGGGCATCGTGAAGTTGCGGCAGATCCGTGATGTTGCGAGTCCGGAACTGCCAATTGTCTGGGCCAACGAAGCGGAGATTGAGAGCGCAAAACTCAGCTCCGAGTGGCAGATCCGTGCCCGGGATCGCTGGAGCGGCGAAGCGGTTCTGGCCATTCGCAAACTCCCGCAGGGCGCGGTGCTCTGGACGGCGACGGAGATTGGCGCATCAGGCTATGAGCGGTATCCCTTTCTGCCGCAAGCTTTGCTCGCTGCCGGGCTGGAGACGAGTGTCGAAGGGCGGGGCTTGTGGGCTTTCTTTGATGCCAGTTTCCGTTATCGCGTTGATCTTCCTTATCTGATTGCGCAATGGAAACGTGCGGGGATCTCTGCCATTCATGTGACGAGTTGGCAGTTTGATGGCGCTCCCGCCGAGCGCCTTGCCTGGCTGAACCAACTGATCGCACTGTGCCATGAGAATCTGATTCAGGTCTATGCCTGGGTGGAGTTGCCGCATGTCAGTGGTCGCTTCTGGAACGAACATCCCGAGTGCCGGGAGCGTACCGCCACCGGGATGGAGGCGAGCTTGGACTGGCGGCGGCTGATTAACCTGGTCCATCCAGGCTGTGCCGCGATGGCCGAGGCGGATCTTCTCACGCTGCTGCGCAGTCAGGATTGGGATGGCGTGAATCTGGGAGAGCTGTACTTTGAATCGCTCGAAGGGCATGGGAATCCGGCGCGCTTTACACCGTTCAACGACGATGTCCGGGCGGACTATCAGAAGCGCTTCGGCAGAGATCCGCTGGAGGACTTGAGTGGCGAGGGGTTGCCGCGCCTGCTCCAATACCGTGCGGATCTAGCGGCGCAACTCCAGTCCGATTGGCTGAGCAAGCTTGCAACGATTCGCGAGGCGAAGCCCGACTTCGATATTGTCCTGACGCACATTGACGATCGCTTCGACACTGGCATGCGCGATGCTCTTGGGGCGGACGCGGCCCGCCTGCTGCGCGGCACCGAAGGTTTGAACATGGAGTTTCTGATTGAAGATCCTGCGACGGTTTGGCATCTGGGGCCGAAGCGCTATGCCGAGATTCGCCAGCGCTATCAAGGGCTCACAGACGATCCGGGCCGTCTCGCCATTGATCTGAATATCGTCGATCGTTATCAGGACGTTTATCCGACCAAGCGGCAGACTGGGGCGGAACTGGCGCAACTGCTCCATGAGGCTTCGTCGCACTTTGCGCAAGTCGCTTTGTACTTTGAGTACTCGCTCCGGCCTGTCGATCTGCCTTTGCTCGGGATGGCCAGCGCGCCGGTGACGCATTGGAAACGTTTGGAATCAGGGAATCTGGAGATTCGGCTCAGCCGCCAGGCGCGGGTGCGCTGGCGAGGTGCGGCTCGTGTGAATGGCATGCTCTGGCCTCTGATGGACGGAGAATCTCTGCTGTTGCCTGCAGGCGAATGGCAGATTGAAGCTGCCGAAAAAATGCCGGCGATCCGTGTGGTGGATAGCAATCTGAAGCTACTCGGCGTTCGGCCGTCCGTAGCTGGCTATGAGATCGACTATGAATGCCGCGCCGCGGGAGCACTGCTGGTGGAGGAGGGCGATGGTCGCAAACGCATCCCGTTGCCACGAGGGCAGGGGAGTTTCCGCCTTAGCGCGACGCCAACTGCTGCACCGGCTGTGAATAGTTCAGCGCAAGCTCTTCTCCGTCCTTGACGCCGGAGTGGATGGCCACCTGGGTGCGGTTGGAGGCTCCGGTGGTGACTTCGCGTTTGACAAAGCTGGAACCAGACTTGGCAAAGACATAAGACTTGCCTGCTTCCTCATGCAACGCGCCGCGAGGAATCACGATCGCCTTTTCTTCACTGATGCCAGTGAGCACGTCTGCGGCGGCGGAAAGATCGGGGATCAGCTTCGGGTCGTAGCCATCAATTGCGACACGAACCGGAATGGTCCGGATGTAGCCTTGCTGGCGGCTGCCCGCGACGGCGAGGGCGCCGACGGAATAGAGTTTTCCGTCAAAGGTGAGGCCAGGGAAGGCGTCCAGTGAAATCGAAGCCTTCTCGCCAATGCGGAACTGGCTGACTTCTGCCTGATTGATCGTGCCTTCCAGTTGCATGCTCTTCGGGTCGACCACCTTCATCACCAACTGCCCGGGCTGTACGACGTCGCCGACCTTAATCGAGTCAAACTCACCACCGCGGAAGATCGATTGCACCACGGCCATGCCGTCCATCTGGGCAACCACGACAAACTTCTTCAAGTCCACGCCGTGGCGGGTGCGGTGGCGGACATGGCGTTCTGTGGTGAGCTTGAGGATCTGTAGCTCAGAGGCTTGCGATTGCCGCTTCATGTCGACTTCGCGCAGCAATTGGTTGTACTTCGCTTCGGCTTCTTCGACGGAGAGCTGGATCAGTTCCTGATCGAGGGAGGTGCGCAATTCCTTGGCCTTGGCGTCGAGACGAACCTTGTCCAATTCCGATTTCGCGACGCGAACGCTCTGCTGCAGGTTTTCAAGATCGAGAGCTTGTTCTGCTTTGCGCTTCTGCAGATCGCCCTCCGCCTGGATGACGGTGACGGCCAGATCGTCGATGTGATCCTGCAGGGATTGCCCGTCGATCTCGAGAACAATCTGCCCCTTGCGAATCAGGCTGCCATTGGGAGCCATTTTGAGGATCGTCATCGGACGATTGCCTTCCGGGCCTGTCAGCTTCGGAGCCGTCATGTTCGAGAAGTTGCGTGCCGTGGTGACGCCGGTGACGCGCGCATTCTGGTGCAACGCGCTATAGCGGGCGGTCACGGTCTTGACGACAGGAAGGGCTGCAAGCAACTCGGCTTCCTTCTTGGCGGCATACCAACGCCAGCCTTGCACACTGCCCACCAACAGGACGAGGAGTGAGGCCCAGATCACCCAGGAGCGATTGCTCTTTGGCTCATCTGGCGACGGCACCAGTACCGGTCGCGGAGACGGGGCTTGGGGAGAAGGGACAGGATTCTGGATCGCGGACATGAAATTAACCTTAATGGTACTAGACGCGCACCTGGAGGAAAAGGCGCCCCTTTTCTTCATTTCGTTACGTTTATACTCGTGAAACTGTGACTGTTGCGCCTCTTTCCTCCAAAGCCGAGATCCGCACCCGTTGGCTCGCGCTTTGGGCGGCCATGCTTGGCTTTATGCTCGATGCGATGGATGTTCTGCTTTATTCTTTTGCTCTGCAGAGCATCCGGGCTGAATTTGGACTTTCCAACGAGCAGGCCGGGCTTGTCTTTACCTATACGCTGCTTGCTTCCGCGGTGGGTGGCATCTTGAGTGGCATGGCCGCCGATCGCTTTGGACGGCAGCGCACGCTCATCTTTACGATCCTGCTCTATTCCCTCGCCTCAGGGGGCAGCGCGACGGCGCAGTCTCTGCCACAGCTTTTGTTTTGGCGTTCACTGGTGGGGTTGGGACTGGGCGCCGAGTGGAGTGCGGGTGCGGTGCTGGTGGCGGAGTACTGGCCGAGCGACAAGCGGGCGCGTGCTGTTTCTTTGATGCAGAGCGGTTGGGCCATCGGCTATATCCTTGCGGCGATGGTGGCTGCAACCGTGCTTCCGAGCTATGGGTGGCGGGCGATGTTTCTGATTGGCGTTCTGCCCGCCTTGCTGGCGGTGTGGATCCGGCGCAATGTTCCGGAGCCGCCGCTCTGGCAGAATCGTACCGCTCCTGCCGGCCGTTTTCTCGATATCTTCCGTGGACCGCTGCTGCGCATCACGCTGGTGGCCACGGCCTTGGCAACGACCGTGCTGTTTGCCTATTGGGGTGTTTTCACCTGGCTGCCGGGTTTCCTGGCTGCGCCGAAGTCTGTTGGGGGCGCGGGGTTTAGTGTCGTGAAGACGAGTGGCTGGATTATTGCAATGCAACTCGGGGCGTTTGCGGGTTACAACTGCTTCGGAGTGCTGGCAGACCGCCTGGGGCGCAGGCTGGCTTTTGCTATTTATGTTGTGGCAGCGGCGATCCTGACCTATGCCTATGGCAGTGCGCCGCGCTGGGCCGGTGAGGAGGCGCCGACGGTGCTGCTCTTTGCCGGTCCGTTCCTCGGCTTCTTTGGCACCGGCTTCTTTTCGCTGTTTGGTACGATGCTCGCCGAGCTTTACCCGACTGCGGTGCGCGGGCTGGGCCAGGGTTTTGTCTATAACTTTGGCCGGGGACTGAGTGCGCTTGCGCCGCTGACGGTGGGGGTGGTGGCGGACAAGAGCGGTTTGGAACTCGCGCTGGTTCTGAACTCCGGCTACTTCCTGCTCGGCGCCTTCATCGTCTTCTTTCTTCCAGAGACGAAAGGCCGCGAACTGTAAACGGAAAATGCGCCCGCAGGCAGCAGCCTGGGGCGCATTGGGATGGAGACTGGGAGCGGCTTAGCCTGCCGAGAGGCCGCGCATGTTCCAACCGCAAATCGTCGAGCCGAGCATCTTGTTGTTGTCCGGGCCTTCCCAATGTGTCTCGAGGCTCAGGAAGCCGCGGTAGCCATCGGCGACGAGCGCGGCAATCTGTCCCTTCCAATCGACATCGCGGGTGCCAACGGGGCCCCAGATGGGCGTCATACCTTCCATGTGGCAATCCTTCACGTGGACATGCGCAATGCGGTCGGCTGGCAACAGCTTGTAGCCGTCCGGGAAGGGAACTTCGCCCGAGACGAGGGCGTTTGCCGGATCCCAAACCAGCTTCAGGTTCGGATGCTGCACGCGGGCGAGCAGTTTCTGCGCTTCTGCGGCAGTGCCGATGTGGCAGGCATGCTCGTTCTCGATCCCGATGATGAGACCCTGGGCTTCCGCCTTCTTGGCCAAGCCTTCGAGTGCCTCGACTACGGCCTCAAAGCAGGCGTCCGGATTGACGGTACGCCAGTAGCTGAAGACCCGGATGAACTTGGCTCCGGTGATCTCGCAGATCTGGAAGGCGCGATCGAGCAGGCGGGGCTGGTCTTCGATGCTGTACTTCGCGTTGAACATGTCCTGCTGGAAGCGCGTGTCGACGGCGGGCCCATTGGGCAGAACGCACTTCAGGATGGGGGAGGCGATGCCGATGACAGAGATTCCCTGGGCTGCACAGGCGTCTGTGGCGCGCTTGAGTTCGTCATCGCTCAGATCCATGATGTTCTTGCCAAAGACCACGCGGAGTTCGGCTCCGGTCATGCCGATGGAGTGCATCGGGGCGAGTGCGGCGTCGAGATCGGTGGGCGAAAATTCGTCTGTAATCGCCGCGATCGGTAGTTGAAGTTCGTTCATCTCGTTTAATAGTTTCTCAAAGTCTTTTCGATCTGCTCTTTCGATTGGGTGCTGACCTGTGCGGACTCAAAGCTGGCCATGTCCCGGTACAGCGCCATGGCGCTTCGCACCAGATGCATGCCCAGGATCGCTCCGCTGCCTTCGCCGAGCCTCATACCCAGATCAAACAACGCTTCGGCCTGGAGGGCTTGGAGCATCCGGATGTGGCCCCGCTCTGCCGAGCAATGGGAAAAGATCAGTGCCTGCCGTGTTTCGGGAGCAAGTCTAATGGCCGCCAAGGCGGCGGCGCTGGTGATGAAGCCGTCGATCACCACGGGAAGCCGGAGCCGGGCGGCCTCCAGCAGAAAGCCCGTCATCTGGACAATCTCAAAGCCTCCGACGGAAGCGAGGATGCTTTGGGCGGTGGCGCCTTGCAATTGATGCAAGGCGAGCGCCCGGTCGATGACTGCTGCCTTGTGGACAATGCCTTCATCGCTGAGTCCCGTTCCTGCACCGGCGACTTCGATGCCCGGAAGACCCTCAAAGGCGGCCAGGATCGCGGCGGCGGAAGTCGTGTTGCCGATGCCCATTTCGCCAATGCCCACCAGGTCAAATTTTGCCGCGGCCTCGGTGGCTTTCTGGCGGCCAGCTTCGAGATGGCTTTCACATGCGGCGGCGCTCATGGCGGCCTGCCGCGCGAAGTTCGCAGTACCCGTGCCGACACCGGCATCGACCACTTCGACCACGACGCCATGCGCGCGGGCCAGCACATTGACGGCGGCGCCCCCGGCCATAAAGTTTGCGACCATCTGGCGCGTGACTTCTTTCGGGTAGAGGCTGATACCCTCTTCGGTGACGCCATGGTCGGCGGCGAACAGATAAAGGCCGAGCCGTTCACAGGCAGGGAGTGCTTCGCCGCGAATCAGGCAATAGTCGCGAGCAAGATCCTCCAGGCGTCCCAGGCTGCCCTGTGGTTTGGTTCTCGAATCCCAACGTGCCGCAATCTCATTCTGCAATGCTGCTTTCACAGTTTCAGTCTGACAAGGCCGCCATAATCCTGCTGAAAATTTAGAGGGGATTCGCCGCTGCTGAGTTCTCGCAAGACGCTGTTGACCCCGAGATGGGCCACCACGATGGCAGAGCCTTCGATGCGCCGGAGTCCAACAGCCACGCGCTTCCGAAACGCGCTCCAACTCTCTGCCCCCGGCACGGTGTAGCCCAACCAATCGGCGAGCTTGCGTGCGGCTTCCTCTGGGAAGCGTTGCTCGATCTCGTCCCAGCGCAGGCCTTCCCAGGGGCCGTAGCTAATTTCGCGGAACTCTTCAATGAGCGTCACCGGTGTTCTGAATACGGAGGCTGTCTCTTGGGCACGCCGCAGCGGACTGGCATAGACAGGCCACGCTGAATCGAGCTGGATCGCCCGAGCCTGCTTCCAGCCTGTCTCACTGAGGCCGGGGTCCAAGGAACCGAGAAACACTCCTGATAGCGTTGGCTCGCCGTGCCGGATCACTAGAAGGTCGGCCAAGAGTAGACCACCAGGCAATAGATCACGGCCACTTGCTGTACGGCTCCAAAGCAATCGCCCACGACCCCACCGAGCCGGGCGATGAAGTAGCGCCGCGCGATCGCCACAATGAGCAGCAATCCACCGAGGAGCCACAGCCTTAAGCCAAGAGCGATGAAGGAGGAGAGGAAGACCGCTTGTACGATCGAGGCGAGCAGCAGGAAAAAGTTCCGGTTCTCGCTTAAGCTAGCGCCTGAACCTTCGCGTGCCGCTGGCGTGACGAGCGCCAGCCAGAGGATGGCGCAGCGCGACAAGCCTTCTGCCGCAGCAACATAGCCCATGATCTGAAAGGGATTGAGGTAAGGGTTTGCTGTCCCCTCGAGGCCCTGCCAGCGAAGGATCAACGCAATGCCGATGGTGGCTGCGCCAAAGGCTCCGACATGGCTGTCCTTGAGAATTGCGAAGATGCGCTCGCGTGTTCTGCCCTTGCGCACCGCATCGGCAATGTCCATCAGGCCGTCTTCATGCAACATTCCTGTCAGCACCAGTTGGATTGCAAGCGTGAGGGCTGCATTCAGACCCATCGGGGTGGGGAGCCATGCCATGGGCAAGGACGAGAAGAGGCCGATCATGGCGCCCACAATGGGAAAGAACGGTGCCGATTCGTGAACCGGCGCTGTTCTTCCCTGGATTGGCAAAACTGTTAGAAACTGGAACGCGCCCATCAAGCGCAGCAACAGTTTCTCAAGAAAGTTCATTCTCTAGAGTTTTAGCGCACCTAGAGGATGGTTTTGTTGGATTTCACACTAAGTACGTCAACTTCGAGGATCTGTGGTCCGCTGCAGCCGACCTTGGTCTGACGCAATCAAGAGCGTGTTTTTACAACAGCGTGTTTCCAGCCCGCCAGGAGTGAGTCGCGTTGACTGGCTGGCATATTGGGTTCAAATCGCTTTTCGATTCCCCAGAAACTCTCGAGTTCTGTGGTTCCGTGGAAGTGTCCGACGCCCAGTCCGGCCAGATAGGCGGCGCCGAGCGCCGTGCTTTCAATATCGACTGGCCGCACGACAGGGCAGTCGAGGAGATCGGCTTGGAACTGCATTAGGAAGTCATTGGCTGCGGCGCCACCGTCGACACGTAGTTCTTTCGGGGCCTGTCCGGTGTCGCCGTGCATGGCTTCCATCAGATCGTAGCTTTGGTAGGCGATACTTTCGAGTGCGGCGCGTGTGATGTGGGCACGCGAGGTGGATCGGGTTAAGCCGGTGATGGAGCCACGAACTTCCGGGTCCCAATACGGCGCGCCTAACCCGGTAAAGGCCGGAACCATATAAACACCGTCGGTATGAGGCACCGATCGTGCCAGCTCTTCGGTCACCTTCACGTCGCCAAAGAAGCCGAGATTGTCCCGCAGGAATTGCATGGCCGCACCCGCGACAAAGACGCTGCCCTCGATCGCGAAGTTTGCTGTTGCACCCGAGGCGGCGCGTGTGGCCAGCAGGCGATTGGCAGACACCGGGCGTGTTTCTCCGGTGTGCATCAAGGCAAAACATCCTGTGCCGTAAGTGTTTTTTACTAAGCCGCTGCGGAAGCAGGCTTGGCCAAAGAGGGCCGCTTGTTGGTCGCCCGCGATGCCTGCAATCGGAATCTCAACGCCGAACATTTCGGGCGTTGTTACCCCCACCACTTCGCTGGAACTGACGATCCTCGGCAACATGAGCTTGGGGATGTCGAAAATGCGGAGTAACTTGTCGTCCCAATTGCCGCCTTCGAGATCCATCAGCATGGTGCGCGACGCGTTGGTCGCGTCTGTGACATGCACTTTGCCGCCACTGAGTTTCCAGATCAGCCATGTGTCGATGGTGCCGAAGAGCAATTCGCCATTGGCTGCGCGCGCCTGTCCATCGGGAATATGGTCGAGAATCCAGCGCAGCTTCGAGCCGGAGAAGTAGGCGTCGATCACGAGGCCGGTTTGCTTTTCGATGTACTCCCGATCTGCGCCACGGGCGAGTGCTTCGCAGTACGAAGCGGTGCGCCGGCACTGCCAGACAATGGCGGGCGCTACGGGTCTGCCTGTCGCTTTTTCCCAGACGACGGTGGTTTCCCGCTGGTTGGTGATGCCGACGGCGAGAAGCTCACGGACACTCAGCTTGGCTGCATCGAGTACCCGGCGGGCGGCTGCGAGTTGAGCGCCCCAGACGACCTCCGCGTCCACTTCCACCCAGCCCGGTTTCGGGTAACTCAACTGGAAAGGAACGGCGTGGATGGCACGTCTTTGCGCGCGGTCATCATACAGCGCGGCTCGCGCACTCGTGGTTCCCTCATCGAGGGAAAGTAAATAGGGCACGAAAGGATTGTATGCGAAAAATGGCTTATGGAATCGGGAGGCGGCGGCCCATGACACCACCGGTGTTCGATTTCTTATTGCTCACCGGGCCCGGCCCGTCCGTACCGCGGCGAACGCCGCCGACACCCTGGAAATCGATATCGTTTTCGTCAAACTGGAGAGGCCGGTCGAGCAGCATTTCGAGCGTCGATCCCTTGGCAAGTACGACATCGGGTCCGCGGGTTAACAGCACGCCCATCAGCCCGGCTGCGGCTCCTGCTGCAGCGCCGATACCGAGTCCCATACCCGTACTCTTGGCTGCGGCTCCGGCGATGGCGCCCACGGTAGCGCCTGTCGTGGCGCCGACGCCAATGACCTGCGCATCGCCGCTCTTATTGCCTTCGCCCTTGATCTTGCCTTCTTCGCGATCAAAGCCCTGATTGTCGCGGCCATCGATGGAACCGAGTCTCGACTTGAAATCACGTGTTACGCCATTGGGGAGAATCAGCGTATCGAAGCGAACGTACAATTCGCCTTTGCCCTTCACCCTGCCGGGCCGCTTCAGGCTAGTGACCGTGCCTGCCACGCTCGAGCCGGGAGGGATGACGACCTTGCCATTCACCATGATGGGAAAGAGGCTTTCGAGATAGACGCGGTCGCCTTCGACGGCATGCTTCGTGCTGACGCTGTTGAGCATGGTGAGAGGAATGTGAGTGCCAGGGTCTACCGTGAAAGTCTTCAACGGCGCTGGTTTGTCCACCACGTCCTGTGCGCACAATCGCAACGCAGTCAAAAGAACAATGGCGCTTCGCATAACTCTCATTCTAACCTCTAGAAGTGAAACGCCGATGACTGCTCAGGAGTTGCACATTAGTTACTGCGCACATTCAGGCGTGTTCCCGGATCGCTCCAGTTTCCGCCGATGCCAATTTCGAGGATCGGATCGTCCCCCAACTGCCCCGGGAGCCTGAGGTTCATCTGGTACAGACCTGCGTAACCTGGAGTGACTCCGACATAGAAGATGGAATTCGAATCGATTTCGACTCCGTCCACACGCGCGCGATATTCCGTTCTGCGCTTTACCTCAGCGGGTAAAGTTGGCACCAGGGTATTGCGCTCTTTCACCTGGATCGCTCCGAATCCGGTTCCGTAGAGCACGATGATCTCGCCGGGAGCCGCTGGGTTCGAGGGGGTGATGATGCTTCCGTCGGCGTGTGTGGCGGCGGCAAAAGGACCTTCTCCTCGAAACAGTTCGGGAGATTCTCCCTGGATCGCGATGGCGACGGTGGGGCCGCTTACCAGATCGCGAAAGACCCGCAGGTTCGCGGTGCCGGGATCGAAGTCGGCTGGGAGCAAGACATTGATCTGCTTGGGAGAGACGAAGTAGAGCGGCAGCCGCAGGCCTTGCACCTGGACATAGACTTCGCCGTTTGGAGTGGTGGTTGGCAGAGTGGGGGAGTGGAGATCCTGTTCGCGAATGGCCCAACTGAAGTGCGAGAGATTTTCTCCATAGATGGTGAGCAGAGTATTGGGTGCAATCCGGCCGGGTCGTAACGCGGCGGCGCTCGTGATGCTGTTGCCCGAATAGTCAGGTTTCAAGAGGAGCGACTGGGCGGCGAGAGTGGAACTCAGTACGGCTGTGAGCGCGAGAATCTGATGGAAGAGCACCGCATGAAAAGTGCGGTGCTCCACGGAGAGTTCTCAGAGAAAGTGAATGGGCAACTCCAAGAAGAGCGCTTTTGCGGATTGCATTACCTAGCTAGTTATGTATTATGGTTATGCAAACATGCCGAAAAGCAGAAACGATAAATTGCAAGGCACCCTGACGCTTCTTGTCTTGCGCACTCTCAAGAGCCGCGGCTCTTTGCATGGTTATGGGATTTGCGAACACATCAGCCGGGTCTCGGGGGACCTGCTCCAACTCGAGGAGGGTTCCTTGTATCCGGCACTGCACCGGATGGAGCAAGACGGCTGGATTTCCTCGCAATGGGAGATCACCGACAAGGGCCGCAAGGCAAAGTTCTACACCATGTCTCCGCGCGGAGAAGAGCAACTGGCTGACGAAAACGAGACCTGGTCCCGGCTTGCGCGCGGGGTCACGCGGGTCCTGCGGTACTCCTGATGGCCTGGCTCGACCGCTGGCGCAATGTCTTCCGGGCCGAAAGCCTGAATCGTGAGATTGAGGATGAGCTGCAGTATCACCTTGCCGAGACCGTTGACCGTCTGGTTGCGGAGGGTATGAGCGAACAAAACGCCTGGCGCGCAGCGCGATTGCGCTTGGGCAACTATTCCGCGCAGAAGGAACGAACGAGAGATATGAATATTGCTACCTGGCTGGATGCGACCCGCGCCGATTTTCTCTACGGGATTCGTCAGTTGCGGCTTGACCCCGGTTTTGCCACGATCGCGATCCTTTCGCTTGCACTCGGCATTGGCGGCAATACCGCGATCTTTCAACTGATCGACGCTGTCTGTCTGAAGAACTTGCCTGTACAAAACCCGGAGGAACTGGTTGCGGTCGATTTTGAAAAAGGCTCTTCACGGCCCGGAGTTTGGTATGGCCGGTCCGCCGCTGTTTCTTCGCAGCAATGGGAATTGATTCGCGATCAGCAGCGGGTATTTCGCAGTGTTGCCGCCTGGAGTCCAGACCGTTTCAACCTTGCTGACGGAGGCGAGCCGCGCATGGCGGAAGGGCTCTATGTGAGCGGCGATTTCTTCGAGGTGCTGGGTGTAAACGCGCTTCTTGGCCGCACGCTCACGGTCAAGGATGATAGCGCCGCCTGCAATCCGGGTATGGTGCTGAGCTATGCGTTCTGGCAGCGTGAGTTTGCCGGCGACCCTGGAGTTCTGCAGCGTAGTATCCGGCTGGGTGGCCGTGCGATTCCGATTCTGGGTGTGATGCCTGCGGCCTTCTTCGGCGTCCAGGTTGGCAATCAATTTGACCTGGCATTGCCTCTTTGTGCGGACCGCTTGCTGGCGAACGATCAACAGGGCCGTGCCCGCATCCCTTTTTCCTGGTGGTTATCGATCCTTGGCAGGTTGAAGCCAGGCGAGACCGTGGCAAGCGCCAGTGCGCAACTGAGGACGCTTTCGCCCGGGATCATGCAGTCGAGCCTGCCACCCGCCTATCAACCGGATACGGCAAAACGCTTTCTTCAGAACAAGATGTTTGCGGTGGAAGGAGGATCGGGATTCTCGCGATTGCGCGATGACTATGAGCGTCCGCTCTGGCTGCTCATGGCGATCACCGGTTTGGTGCTTCTGATTGCTTGCGCGAATCTGGCCAATCTGCTGCTTGCCCGGGCTTCTGTGCGCGAACGGGAGATCGCCATTCGATTGGCGATCGGGGCCTCGCGCTCCAGACTGGTCCGGCAGCTTCTGGTGGAAAGCCTCCTGGTCGCTTTGGCCGGCTCGGCTTTGGGCATGTTGCTGGCGGTGAGCCTCAGTGGCGCGCTGGTTGCCTTTCTCAGCACTGCGGACAATTCCCTTTTTGTGGATCTTACACTCGACTGGCGCATTCTGGGTTTCACGACCGTGCTCGGAGTTTTGACCTGTCTGCTGGTTGGCCTCTTGCCGGCTTGGCGTGCTACTCATCGCGCACCGGTTGCTGCGATGCAGGCTGCTGGCCGCAGCGTCACGGCGGGGAATCGGCAATCGAGCCTCCGGCGAATGCTGGTCATTACGCAAGTGTCTCTTTCGTTCGTACTTCTCTTCGGCTCGCTCCTGTTTGTCAGAAGCCTGCAAAATCTGCTTCATATCGATAGTGGCTTTCAGGCCGATGGACTTCTGACTGTCAACCTCGACTTCAGCAGTGTTTCCTATCCCAAAGAGCGGAGATTGGCCCTCTGGCGCGAAATGCAAGATCGATTGTCTGTCATTCCAGGTGTCGTCTCTCTTGCTCAGGCTTCGATCACTCCTCTCAGTGGCTCAAGTTGGGATGGCGTAGTGGGTGGGGATGCCACCCCGGCCAGCGGTAGTACCAAGAGCGCTTTCTTCACCGAGGTTGGCCCTGGTTATTTTCAAACCATGGGCACGCCTTTGCTTGCCGGCCGGGAGTTCAACGACCGCGACACATCGACTTCGCCGAAGGTCGCCATCGTCGATGAAATCTTTGCCCGCAACATCTTTGGCGGCGCGAATCCAATCGGACGTAGCTTCCATATGACTGCCGACCGCGGCAAGCCCGAGCCGGTTTATGAAGTGGTGGGACTCGTACGCCGTAGCAAGTATGGAGAGTTACGGGAGAATTTCAAACCGCTCGCCTATTTCGCGATTGTGCAGACCAATAACCTCGATCCGTCGGCTACCTTCGTCCTTCGGACTGCAGGTCCGCCAGTCCAGGTGATGGATGGCGTCAAGGCAACGATCGCCGCGCTGGGGCCGTCGATCGGAATCAATTTCCATCCCTTGTCAGTGCAGTTGCAGAATTCGCTGTTGCGCGACCGTCTCATGGCAACGCTCTCTGCAGGTTTCGGCTTCCTCGCCGTGCTTCTCGCGACGCTCGGCCTCTATGGCGTGATCTCCTACATGGTGGCCCAACGGCGCAACGAAATCGGTATCCGGATTGCGCTGGGAGCAGATCGATCGAACGTCATCCGGCTGATCCTGCGGGAAGCCCTGTTTCTTCTCGGCTGCGGTTTGGCCATGGGAAACATTCTGGCTCTGTTTGCGGGCAAAGCCGCGGCTACGCTTCTGTTTGGGCTGGAGCCTCACGATGTTGTGTCGTTGATGGCAGCCTCTCTGCTTCTGGCCCTCATCGCACTCTTGGCCAGCTACCTGCCCGCAAAGAAAGCAGCAGACGGCAATCCGATGGCGGCGCTTCGAAACGAGTGATTAGTTCGCGGTGGTGAGATAGACGCCAGACTGCGTCTTGACGCCATCGATTTCCATGAGAACTTCCTGATCGCCAGCCTGCAGATTGGGCACGACAACATTGAACTGGTAGAGACCGACGAAGTTCGGGGCGAGGCCTTTGTACTCGGTGGCGGCTGTTACCCCGCCGATGCTCACGCGGAAGGTGGAGCCGAGGTCGCTGGCGATGCTGGTGATGGTGCCAGCCGGAATGGCGGGGCTAGTGGCTCCGAAGCCCAAGCCATAGATGATGATTCTGTCGCCAGGCTTGGGCGTGCGGAAACTCAGTCCGGCGATGAGGCTCTCTTTGCCCGCGTAGGCTCCATCGGCGAATTGTGCGACTACATATTGCTTTCCACCAACAATGAAGGACGATGGTGCGAGAATTCCAGGCGCGCGCTTGGCGCCTGTCACCAGCACCGGATCGCTCGACCCTCCGGGCGTTTTCACCACCACCTGTATCGGCGCCTCCGCGATACCGTCCGGAACAACGACATTCAGTTGACCAGGGCTGATGAAGTAAACGAAAGCGGGCTTCCCATCGATGCTGACCTGGGTGTTCTCGAGATTTGTCGGTGCTTTGCCATTCACAAACTCATCGCCTCGCCAGGATCGCGTTGCGAGTGCAAGATCTTTGCCGAAAATTTCGAGATAGGAGCCCGCTGCGACCTTGGTGCCCCCACCGAAGGCACTCGCGGACACTGCACCGCCCGCGCTGATATTTGGTTGAATGCCTCCCGGTGCGGCGCTCGGTTGGAGCTTCAGCGTCTTCTGTAGAATCTTCGCTCCCTGAGGGGCGTTGCGGCCAGTGCTCGCGTTGGCGGCCACGTAAATGGTGACGGACCCCGCACTTGTATTTGCAGGCGGCGTCCAATCGAAGGCGAACTCGCCAGTGGCGGAGGGCGTTGAGTGTTCAATGTACTCGACGGGCGCTGTTGCCGGACAAACGCCGCCGGGGGAAAGACTACGCTCCCGATTGTTCGAACACAGCACGAACATATCTGGTGAGAGTGGCGTAAAGCTACCGGCCTGATTGGTTTGCAAGGGGCCGCTATCGGCTCGTGCCGAGACCTGAATTCCATAACGAACAGCAGCCCCGTCCTTGACCTTGATGGTGAATCGCTGTTTGAAGCCTGGCTGGTAACTGCTGCCTCCCTCCCAAAGAATCTCGATACCGCTGGCGTCTTTGGTGATGGGTCCGTTGTGGCAACTGCTCGAGGTGCAACTTGCCGGATCTTCTCCAGGCGCGCCAGTCTTTCCGGCATCTGGACCAATGGCGTAAGCCCACAGCAAGACTGGAAGACATCCGACTGCAATGGCTGCCCCAAAATGAATCCACCTGTTTCGAATCATCGATCGCCCCCCTTAGGCCGATTCAATTGAATAACTTGATGCACTTGCGGACGATTGTACTGAGAGTCAGGCTATCGACCTGATCGAGCGGGATCCATTGGCAGATCTTTCCGGGATCGCCTTGGAGTTTCGCTTCAAAGAGCTGGACACGATAGCGATGGTTGACGATCGAATGCGTGAACTCGCCGACGAGGCGTCCTGCTTCCACATCGTTGATCATGCCTGCTTCTGGCAGCTCCCAAAATCCGCGCAGGCGTTGGCTGTTCGCTGGTCGTTGCCACAAAAGCAGCTGTTTATCGTGAACCACCCAGAAGACCGCCTTGGGCTCGTCGATCGGCGGCCTTTTCCCGAGTTGAATGGGTAGGGTGTCTGCAAGTCCCTGAAGCCTGGCACCACAATCATCGTTGATAGGACAATAAAGGCATTTGGGTGCTTTGGGCAAGCAAATTGTCGCCCCTAGCTCCATTAAGCTTTGCTTATAAGTGCCGGGGTTTTTCTTATCGAGATGCTCCCGCGCGGTTTCGAGGAGTTTGGCGCGAGTTGCCGGCTTGCGGACATCCGCTTTTTCTGCGGTCCAGCGGGCCATGACACGTACGATGTTGCCGTCGAGCCCGATTTCGGGCAGGCCAAAGGCGATACTGGCAACTGCGGCCGCAGTGTAGTCCCCGACGCCGGGCAACTCGCGGATCTCCGCGTAGGTTGATGGAAAGCGGCCCATTTTCACCATTTGCTGGGCTGCTTTTTGCAGATTCCGGGCGCGGGAGTAGTAGCCGAGCCCTTGCCACATGCCGAGGAGTTCGTCTTCGGGGGCAGCGGCGAGAGTGGTGTAGTCCGGGTATTTTTCGAGGAATCGCTCGTAATAAGGGATGACGGCCGCGACCCGGGTCTGCTGCAACATGATCTCGGACAGCCAGATGCGATAGGGATCGCGAGTCCGCCGCCAGGGCAGATCACGCTGCTCGAGGTCAAACCATTGCTTCAGTCTTGGAGCGATCCGCATGCCGTTGATATACTGAGATTATCCCGAAAGAAAAAGCGAAAACGCCCCAGGACCATGGTGCGATTGAGGTCCACGGTGCCCGCGTTCACAACCTCAAGGATATCTCCCTCGACATTCCTCACAATGTGTTGACGGTAGTGACTGGTGTGTCTGGTTCCGGTAAATCATCCTTAGCCTTCGATACGATTTACGCCGAAGGCCAGCGCCGCTATGTCGAATCGCTGTCCGCTTACGCGCGGCAGTTTCTCGAACGCATGGAGAAGCCGGATGTCGACGAGATTCTCGGCCTGGCGCCTCCGGTGGCTATCAAGCAGAAGAATACGACGCGCAACCCACGCTCGACCGTCGCGACGTCGACCGAGATCTATGACTTTCTACGTCTGCTCTTCGCGCGCGCCGGCGAAACCTGGTGCCCGGTCTGCAACATTCCGGTGATTCGCGATTCGGTGGACCATGTCGCCCATCGGATCTTGCAGGAAGAGCCAGGCACGCGCTGGTATGCATTGTTTCCGATCACCAAGGAAAAGCTCAAAACGGATGCATTGCGGGACCGCTTGTTTGAACTGCGCGCCAAGGGTTTTACGCGCCTCTACCAGGAGGGCCGCACTTTTGAGTTCTCGAGCCCGGAGAGTCTGCTTGAGCTGAACTTCGGTTTGCCGGTTTTCGCCTTGGTCGATCGTCTTGTGCTGACGGCGGATGTCCGCTCGCGTCTGGTTGATGCGATTGAAATCGCCTATCGCGAGGGCGGCGAATTGATTATCGAGCAGGCTGGCACCGACACGCCGCAGCGGCTTCGCTTTAACGAAGCCTTCCAGTGTAAGACTTGCGGGACTGAATTCAAAGACCCCGAGCCGCGGCTCTTCAGTTTCAACAATCCATTTGGCGCTTGCCCCACTTGCCAGGGTTTTGGCCGCACGATGGACTACGACGTCGACAAGATCATCCCCAACCCTGGACTGGCGCTCAACGAGGGGGCCATCGACCCCTGGACCAAGCCGACCTATGTCTGGTATTACGAGGAGTTCAAGAAGACTAGCAAGGGCAAGGTGCGCCACAACATCGCTTTTGCGGACCTGAAGCAGAACGAACAGGACTACGTCATGGACGCGGTTCGCGAATTCTTCAGCAAAGTGGTGGAACCGAAGAAGTACAAGGTTCATGTGCGGGTCTTTATGTCCCGCTATCGTGGCTACACGCGCTGTCCCGATTGCCACGGCACGCGGCTGCGCCAGGAAGCGCGCAATGTGCGTGTCGGCGGCAAGATCATCAGCGAGGTGTCCAGCCTGAACATTCGCGACGCGATGCTGTTTTTTGATGGCGTTGCATTGCGGCCGGAACAGCAAGCGGTGGCCGATAAGATTCTGAATGAAGTCCGCCAGCGCCTGCGTTTTCTGAATGACGTCGGGCTCGACTATCTGACGCTGGACCGTCTGGCGATGACGCTGTCGGGCGGGGAAGCGCAACGCATCCAGTTGGCCACCTGTCTTGGGTCGCGATTGGTCGGCGCTTGCTATGTGCTCGATGAGCCGAGCATTGGCTTACACTCGCGCGATACGCACCGGCTGATCAAGATCCTGAAGGACCTGCGCGATATCGGAAACACGATCCTGGTGGTGGAGCATGATCAGGAAGTGATGGAGTCTGCCGATCACATCATCGATCTAGGGCCCGGCGCCGGAGAGCATGGCGGAGAGATTATTTTTGCAGGTCCTTACGGCGACTTGTTGAAGCCGAAAAAATCGGGCCAGTCGCTCACCGGCCTTTATCTTCGCAATGAGAAGAACGTAGCGCCGCGCCGGGTGCGCCGGGTTCCAGATCCGAAGCGACAGGTGGTGTTCCGGGGTGCCCGGGCAAACAATCTGCGCGGCATCGATGTCAGCATTCCGCTGGGACTGATGGTGGCGGTGACGGGCGTTTCCGGTTCTGGCAAGTCTTCCCTGATGCATGAGGTGATTTTCAAGACCTTAGAGCGGCGTCTGAGTCTGGGGGCTTCGGCGAAGGTCGCGACGCGTAAGAAGGCTGTTGCCGAACCCGAGGCCGATGCCGAGGATTCTTCGGCCGAGTCACAGCGCCAGACCTGTCGCTCTGTCGAAGGCGACTATCATCTGAGCGATGTGATTCTGGTGGACCAGTCGCCGATTGGCCGGACTCCCCGGTCGAATCCGGTGACCTATATCAAGGCCTTCGATCTGATTCGCGATCTGTTTGCGAATACGAAAGAATCGCAGGCGCGTGGCTACCAGGCCGGGCACTTCTCGTTCAATATTCCCGGGGGGCGTTGCGAGACCTGTCAAGGCGACGGGACGGTCACGGTGGAGATGCAGTTCCTCGCCGACGTTGAACTGGTTTGTGATGATTGCAAGGGCACGCGCTTCAAGCCGCAGATTCTGGAGATCCAGTACAAGGGCGCCAACATTCACGAGACGCTGCAGATGACGGTGCGCGAGGCAATTGCGCACTTTGCCGATGCGGCGCGCTTAGTGGCGAAGCTTCAGGTGCTGGAGGATGTAGGGCTTGGTTATCTCCGGCTTGGCCAGTCGGCGACAACGCTGTCGGGCGGGGAAGCGCAGCGCGTCAAACTCGCCTCGCATCTTTCGCAATCCTCAAGTGCGAAGACGCTGTTTATCTTTGACGAGCCGACAACCGGCTTGCATTTTGACGATATCCGCAAGCTGCTCACCAGCTTCCAACGCTTGATTGAAAACGGTGGCAGCATTCTGCTGATCGAGCATAATCTGGACGTGGTGAAAGCGGCGGACTGGGTGATCGATCTGGGGCCGGAAGGCGGCGATGGCGGTGGACAGATTGTCGCCACCGGCACGCCAGAACAACTGGTGGAAGTGGCGGAATCGCATACCGGACACTATCTGAAGCCGATTCTGGAGAAGTACTACTAGGCCGAGGAGGCAAGGGCCGCAAGCGCACGCATCGGATGGACAGCATGCGTAATCTCTTTGGAGAATGCGGCCGCGACGAGTACGAACTTTCTGTCCAATCCTGACTTTTCTCGGTGTCTCTCGATTTCGTAGGACACAACAGCTTCGGCGAACTCCATCGCTGGAATCCTTACGGCATAACGGATGGCCTGCAATTCCATGTGCCCGCCATCCTCGGTGCGCTTGAGTTTGATGACGACGAGGCTTGCTCTCGCTTCATTGGCAGAACTCTTCAGCCAGGACGAGCGTGCCCGGTGCGATCACTTCAAGCTTGAAGGTCGGTGCTTCTTCTCTAGGACTTCACGTTCTGCCGCAGGAATTTTACGCCCTCAAAGGCGATGGATTCTGGCGACTTCTCGATGTCGCGCCAGATCGACGCGGCGGCGGAGAGTTCTCCCAGCGCAAAGCCGAAGCTCTCGATGGTCAGCCAGCCATCGTAATTTAACTCTTTCAAGGCTGCAAAGACTGAAGGCCACTCGACGTGCCCGCTGCCCGGAATTCCGCGGTCGTTCTCACAGGTGTGGACATGCTTCAGATGCTTGCCCACCGTCCGGTAACCGGCGGCGATGTCTTTCTCTTCAATGTTCGCGTGGAAGGTATCGAAGAGGACGCCGACATTCGGATGATTGATTTCATCGCAGAGCCTCGCCGCGTCGGCGGCGGTGTTGAGAAAGTAGGTCTCAAAGCGATTCAGGGGTTCAATCGCAATCGTGACGTCATGCGCACGGAGCGTGTCGCCGAGAGTCTGGTAAGCCTCGACGGCCCACTTCCATTCGGCACTTGTGCGGCGTCGGCCTGGTAAATATCCAACCGGCGAATAGAGCGGGCCGGCGATCAGCTTTGCCCCAGCCTCGGCGCCGGCTGCAATCACTTCTTTCATATGGGCGAGCGTTTGGCGACGGACTTCAGCGTCGTCGCTGATCAGGCTCAGGCCCTGGACGAGTACGGAGCAGATGGTCACTTCAAGCCCGGCTGCTTCTGTCCCTTTGCGGATCTCGGCGGCGGCAAAGCTGGAGGCGCGAAAGAGCGGCACCTCGACACCATCGAAACCACCTGCTTTGATCCCCGGCAGCAAGGGCATCTGTTCCTGGCCAAACTCGGCAGCCCAGATAAATGTATTCACTCCAAATTTCATTGGAACCTCATCCCCTCTAATTTTTCTTGTCCCAGTTCTCAGCCAGATCTGCGGCGCTCACGGAGGAAAGGACTCCCCCGGCAGGCACCTCGACTTTCGAAATCCAAAGCAGCGCGTTCAGCACCAACTTGCGGAAGTTGTCATCGCCTAAGTTCTTATGAAAATGTCCGCCCGTCCAACCGACGCCGCGTCCTCCGTCCGGCCTCTCCACCGCCCAGGCCACCACCTGCGGCTGGCCGACCTTGGCGCGGACATCCGGGTTCCCCAGCCGCGGGCCGTCTTTCTCTGAAAAGACTTCCTTTGGCGGAGTTGCCACCAGAATTGGCGTAGCATTCTGCAACGTCTTTGGAACCCGCATATTGAAATACCACTCGTCGCGAATGGTAAACGGCTTCACTCCCTGCGTGATCGGATGCTTCGGCAGGGACTGGAAGGTGGCGTCCCAATGAGGGTTGACCGAGTGATTCAGTTCAAAGTAGCCGCTGATCCAATCGAGCATTTCCTGATGGCCTTTGGCGGCTGGTGGCTCGATGGCATAGTGATAGAACATCAATCCCACTCCCCGGGCAACGGCTCTGCGAATCTCGGCCACATGCTCCTCGGACTTGAAGATCGGATGTCCCTCGGCACCATCGGCAAAGAAGAAAATGCCATCGGCTTTCTCGATCACTGCGGGCGCCGGCCAGACGCCATTCAGCGCAACCGTCGTGTGCAGACCAGGAACACGCGCGAGGGCTTTCTGCAGCAACAGGACTCCGGCATTATGTTCGTGCTGGCCTGCGGGATGGCTCGGTGTTCCGGCGAATAGTAACAACTCCCGATCCGCACTCATCATGCTGATCGCCGCTAAGAACAAGACCACAAACACTCTCATCCGATCCTCCCATTCCTGGTTGCCATCATTGCGCCTTCGCCCTCAGAGCATATAACAGCCAGGAGGCATTGCTACAGAGGGAAACGCTGTTTTTCCACTGGATCTTCAAAACAAATTTGGCAATGCGAGAACCAGGATTCCTCTCCACGCGTCTCTGTACTATGGAGCCATCGATCGAGCCTTTCCTTCCCATCGAAATCGCCACCAAACTCCTGGTGTCTCTTGCCATCGGACTTCTGATCGGCTTTGAACGCGAGTGGGCTCATAAGGAACTTGGGGTTCGTACCTTTGCGGTGGTCAGCCTCTTTGGCATGCTGGCGCCGTTGATCTCAGCACCCTTTGTTCTGGTTGCGATGGCGGGCATTATCGCGATTCTGGCAATCGTCAATATCGCCAACATCAGCACGCACCGGATGCCAGAGACCACGACTACGGTCACTCTGATTGTGACCTTTGCTCTCGGGGTTCTGGTGGGACAGGGACACATCTTTACGCCCACCGCTTCCGCGATTGTTGTCACGTTGCTGCTTTCGATGAAGCCGCAGTTCTCTCGCTTTGCGGGCGGCCTCACACAAGAGGAGGTTAAGGGGGCGGTGTTGATGGGGCTCATCGGCTTTGTGATCTATCCGCTCCTTCCCAACCGCTTTATCGATCCCTGGGAGTTGCTCAATCCCCGCGAGGCCTGGTTCACGGTGATTCTGATTGCCGCCATCGGCTTTGTGAACTACATTCTGCTCCGCGTTTACAGCACTCGAGGCCTCTACTACACAGCGGTTTTCGGTGGCCTGGTCAATAGCACCGCTGTGATTGCCCAGTTGAGTTCCACGATTGCCCAGAGCGGACCCAATGCGCGGCGTCTGGCGACCGTTGTCAACCTGCTCACGATCTCTTCCATGTTTGTTCGCAATCTGGCGCTTTTGCTGATTTTTAGCGAACCGGCCGGTCTGATTGCAGCGATTCCGATTGGCCTGATGGCGCTCGGTTCGGCTGCGCTGGTCTGGTGGCATCGTAAGGTGCCGGTGGATTCGGCGGAGATCGCGCTCGGGTCGCCGATTTCCCTGCGGCAGCTCACTTCGTTCGGAGTGCTCTTTGTTTTTATTCAAGCCGCCAGTTCGCTCGGTGAAAGATTCTTTGGGCAGTCGGGAACGGTGATTGTGAGTTTCATGGGAGGCCTGGCGAGCAGTGCGAGTTCTACGGCCGCGGTTGCCAGCCTGGCCGAGCATGGGCACGCGACACCCGGAATTGCTGCTGTTTCCACCGTAGCCGCCTCGATTGCGAGTACGCTGGTCAATCTTCCGATCATTTACCGGGAGACGCAGGATCGTGATCTGGTGCGCGACCTCTTTGTGATTTCCATTGCGATTACGATCACGGGCCTTGGCGCATTATTGATCCTGGGCGCTCATCGATAGGACGAGCCGCTAGGAAACTGGCTTGGGATTGCGAAGTTCAGGGCACTCATCACAGAGGATGCTCTTGTGGCAGGACTCTCTCCAGCACTTCACCTCGCCCCGTGTTGCGAGGTAGATCCGTGAGAGGTGGTCGCTGTTGCGGCCCCGCAGCAGAATGAAGTCGCCTGCTCTCGCCTCGTGTTGGAGATGTATGGCGGCATCTTCTACGGTGTAGAAGCTCCATGCTTGTTCCACGGGCATCCCTGCTGCGATGGCTGCCTCGACGCCAGCCTGGGAATGATCCCCAATAAAGACCGCTGCATGGGCGATCCGGGCTGCAATTTTCCCAAGATCCGCAATTCGCTTTTTGGGCTTGCCTTTCGAATCGGACACATCACTGAAGACAATGATTTTGCGCTCTGCCTGTGCCGCCTCGAGCACATCCAGTGCCACTTGGAGAGTGTCCACCGAACCATTCCGTTCATCCCTCAGAAAGATGGCTCCATTGGGAGCGCTTGCCACGGACAATCGAGCTGGCGACGGCTCCATGCTGGAAATTGCAGCCGCTGCCTCATCGATTGCAATCCCTGTCAACTTTGCAATCGCAAATGCGGGGAGCAGGCTTGGCAGCCAGTGAGTTCCGAGAAAGCGCGTCTGAATGAGATGCTCTTCGCTCCCGTGCGAGAGTCGAAATCGCAGCCGGTCTGGCCAATGGCTTTCCGCCTGATGGCCTCGGAATTCAGCCTCTTCGCCTGTGCCATAGTAGATCGTCTTCAAGCCATCGGGTACCGGATAGCTGGCAATGTATGGATTGTCGCGATTGAGAATCGCGACACCTCCTGGCCGTAAGGAGCGTATGAGATCGGCTTTCTCTTCGGCTATCGTCTCCAGTGTCTTGAAGTGCATCATGTGGGTTCTGGCGACGTTGGTCCACACGGCAATGTCTGGCTTGGCGACCCTAGCGAGCATCTTCATCTGTCCCGGCCGATCGAGCCCAATCTCTAAGACGGCATAATGATGCCACGGACGGACGCGGAATAGCGAGAAGCTGAGTCCTGAAAAATGATTGTCGCTTCCGGCCGTGCGCACCGTGCGGTATCGCGTAGCCAGCACATCCGCGATCGCCTCTTTGGCTGTCGTCTTTCCCACGCTGCCCGAAATGGCAATAAAAGTCGTGCGAAACATCAATCGCCGCCAAATGGCGGCTGCTGTGATGAGGAGATAACGAGGAAGATGTTGCAGGGGTTTGGGGAGGAAATCAAACATAACTCAGATGCCTCCCTCTGTTTTCGCTGCTCTTCGAGTTTCAAAAAACAAAGAGCTTGAGGCTCCTTCAGTCTATCGATAGAACGGGGCCCATGTCAGCCAAGTTGGACCATACTTCAACGCAGGTTTTCCCACTTCTAAGGCTCCCAGATCGGGAGCTTTTCCGGCAAAGCCTTCATTGACTGTCGGGATCGCCACACCTGCATCCACCGCTTTGCTTCCTGGCTTCAACTGGAAGTTCAGATCCATCGCATGGTAAACCGCATGCCGTTTGGTGGGGTCGGGTGGCGCGAGTTTTACGAAGATGTCAAAGTCGACTTCCAGGCCATGCTTCTCCTGCCCGGTTGCCGCGCGAAACTCTGCGAGGGTCGCAAAGCTTTTCCATTCCTCCGGCTTGGGTTCGTATGCGGTCTTCCCCTTGGCCGGGCCGAGCCATTGGTACTGCATGGCAACTCCCTTGTTGGGGCGATAGCCGTTGTAATCCGTGCTGTATGTATCCGTCGCATTGGCCCAGCTCATGATGCCGCGTTCTGGCGTATCACGGCCGAGGAAGAGGTTGTTCTTGTAGTGCATATTGGACGAGGGATCTTTCACCACTTGTTCGCCAATGATCGTGTTGTGGAAGACGAAGAGCCCTGCCGGTTTGGCGGAGAACTTGAAGGCAACGCCGGTGGGTTGGTGATATAGGATGTTCCGGAAGAAGTAGACTGGCCCTCCAAACACAGGTTGGGAGCTGTATCCGCCCTGCGCTGCATTGATGCCGCGATTCTCAAAGACCCGGACATTGTGTACGCCTCCGTCGGTCTCGACAAAATCATCGTTCAGCATGTGCATGTCGTTGCCGTAGATGTCGATTGAACTGGCGCGCCGGTCGGGATCTTTCTCCGGCGTTCCGTAGGTGGAGATGCCGATCGCGTCGTGGAAGTAGGCAATGGCATTTCTTGCAATCACATGCCCGGTTCCGTAGACCTTGATGGCGTAATAGCTCACCATCTGGTGGGAGCCATAGGGGCCCGCACTGGGCCAGCGCGATCCGGTCCATCCGACCAACCGGAAGCGGTCATCTTTGCCAAGGAACAGATTGTCCGCGATGTAGAAGTCATTGGAGCCCGCATACTCGGTCCAGACCCCGAAGCCGATATTTTCGAAGCGGCAATTCTTTACGGTCAGGCCAATGGCGCCTGTCACTTCTTTCTGTCCGGCCATGAAGACGACGCCGGTATTGCGGAAGGTCAGGCCTTCGAAGATATGGTGCTCAGTTGCCATGACCTCGAACAGCCGTCCATTGTTGTCGCCATCGAACACGACTTCTCCATCGCCGGCGGCTTTGATCGTAATCGGTTTCTCTTTGGTGCCCTTCAAGGTAAGGGACATGGTGCCATCAAAGGGCGTCATCATCGGGTCGACGTAGTTCAAGCGCTCTGGCTTGTAGAGTCCGGCATGGAGCAGGATGGTATCCCCGGGCTGTGCCCTCCGTTCCCAGACGACGCTCCAATCGCCGAGACCGGCTCCATAATAGGCTTCGAGAACACTGGTGAAGCTGGGCTCGATGCGATCCCCTTTATAGTCGGGGGCGTAGACATGAAGCACTCTCCCGCCTTGATAGGGCTGTGGCTCCGTGCGCGTGGTGACCTTCACCGTTTGGATGGCTGTTCCTTGCACTCCATCGGGATCGCTCATCTTGAATTCACACTCGTAGGTCGTTCCAGGTTCCACGTTGAGAATGCTGCCGGCAAAGCCGTCCGGCACAAAGTAGTCCAGATTCTCGCGGCGGCGGAAGACATTTTCTCCTCCGATCCGCACCAAGGGGAGCGCCTCTCGCCAGGTGCTGGAGCCTTCCGCGCGGTATCGCACAGAGACGGTCGCATTCCGATTGGCGTCGCCTTGGATCGGCCATTCAAAGCCGAGATTCCGGAGAGTCGGATGTTCGACGTGGAAGCGGCCCGGAGTGATTGCGTTTTGCGCCATGAGTCCGAGAGCAGTGAGAAGGACGAGTGGAAGAAGCTTCATAGCAAACCGCCACCATCATATCTCTCCGTAGATGCTCTCACTCGTAGCCCGATACGCTCGAGTCTGTCTCTCGCTTTGAGATATCACGCAATTCCTTAGTGGATCGGTTGTATAAGGATAGGATCATACAGTATGGTTTGTTGGGAAAATTACCTAAATTGAGTGGATCTATGAAAAAAGCATTAGATTCGATCTCAGATGAGATTACAATCGAATTGCGCAACGGATTTTGAGGGTAGCTTGTGTTTCAGATGAAATGGCGAGATTCTCCGGCAGTTGAGGGCCAGAAACTAGTGGCCGGTACACCGGCTATTATTCTCTCCCTTCCTCCTGTTGCGGTAGTTCCTGGATTTAGCGCTCCCTCGTTTGTGGGAGCTGGCAGTCCGGTTCTCAGTAAAAAGAACGGAGCGGTTGCGGCCTATATTGAAGAAGGTGTGGTGCGGGTCAGTGCGAAGGCGAATCGGAATGGATTTCTACTGGGCTACCGCTCCACAGGTTGGCTGGTTGGTGGCGTTGCACTGACACATGCCGTAGCGCCGGTTCTGACTGCGACCACGCTGTCTGATTGCCGGATTCGAACCATTACCTTGAGTGCCTTTGCAGCCCTGGATGCGGTGCAGCGGGAGCAATTGATGAAACAGGTGGCGCTGAACTATGCCCTGGAGCTAGACGCTCTTGTGCAACGTGAAGCCTGCTTCTTCAGTCTCAGTCCAGTCCAGCGGCTGGCCCTTTTTCTGCAGCAGTTTTTGATGTCCTTCGGACTCTCGGTCGATGGCGCGATCTGGCGCCTGACCTTTCCGATCCCGCAGGTGGAACTCGCCAGCTATCTCCGCCTCTCGCCGGAACACACCAATCGGCTTCTCCACCGCTTCCGGAATGAAAATGTGATTACGGCAGCGAAATGGCCCATTCTGACCATTGACGCTGCGGCCTTGTATCGAGTGGCCACGGCAGTCCCCGCGGATTCAATCGCCGTTTAAGTTTTACTGGATACCAGTCAATCACTTGGCAGTCTGTGTGAAATTCTCAAAAAAAATTCCTTAAATTTTTACTCTCATTGACGGGAATCAAGATCGCTACAGTTGTTAGGGTCGATACCAGTTTAGTGATAAGTATGTATTTCCAGATTGGTGGCATTCCTACGACCGTAGCATCGGTGTCTAAGAAGACCTTTCTTTATTGGCTCTTGTTGATGATATTGGGAAGTCACTCTGGGGGAAGCCAGTTGCAGGCAGCCTCTACGGTGCAGATTGTATCTTCGGCGAACTATCAGAAAGTAGTTGCTCCGGAGTCCCTGGCCACTCTGTTTGGCACTGGATTGTCGAAAACGTCGGCCTCCGCGCAACTGGACGCAAATGGAAAATTGCCTCTGGCCCTTGAAGGCGTGAGCCTCACGGTCGGCGGCGTTCCTGCGCGTCTGGTCTACGTCTCCCCGACGCAAGTCAATTTTGTGGTGCCGAGTGCTATCCAGCCGGGAGAGCAGCCAGTGGTGGTGACGTCGGCTGCGCTGGCAACGGAGTTTCGCGGATCCGTTGTGATTGCCAGATACGCTCCAGGACTCTTTACCCTGCCATGTCTCCGTTCTGATCGCGCCGCGGTTCTGGATGCTGTTCACTTTACGCTGGAGCCTTTTCAGTCCTTTGCTGCGAGCTATCCGGGAACGGACAAACGTACGAGGCTTGCCCTGTTTGGAACAGGCTTTCGCTTTGCGGCGGATCCCGCCGGAGGAGAGGCGAATGTCGCCTCGGCGGTTTCCATTGTGGCGTCCTATGGAGAGGGTTTGAGCCGTGATCTGGTTGTGGAGTATGCGGGGCCAGCTCCTCTTTTTGCCGGGCTGGATCAACTCAATGTAATTCTTCCCGAGGAGTTGCAGTCGGCCGGGTTGGTGAGGCTGCGCGCCACGATTGCGGGGACGCAGTCCAATGTCGTCAGCTTGATTGCCGCTGCTGGTCTCCTCATTCCGACCAGCGAGAATCCGATCCATTTTCAGGTGGCCACTGTGGCCGGGACTGGCTCGGCAGCGACCACCGGCGATGGCGGCCGCGCGTCCTTGGCTTCTCTGAACTTGCCCTCGGCGGTGGCCGTCGACGCTGACGGGAATATTTTCATTGCAGAAGTGGGCTCGCACGTGATTCGCCGCATCGACCGGGATGGCACGGTGTCGACGCCTTACGGCTCCGGGCAAGTAGGGAGTGCGGGCGATGGCGGACCAGCCAAGCAGGCGAGTTTCCGTAGCCCCAGTGCCTTGGCCTTTGACCGGATTGGAAACTTATATGTTGCCGACAGCGAAGACCATCGTGTGCGGGTTATCGCAAAGAATGGGATCATCCGTGCTTTTGCCGGATCTGGGATTGCGGGTGATTCTGGTTTTGGTGTCCTGGCGAGCACGGCGAAGCTGTCTTCGCCAGTCGCTGTTACGGTGGACCGCTATGGCGCCATCCTGATTGCGGATGCTCTCACGCACCGGGTGGTCAAGGTGAGCGCCGATGGGATGCTTTCCCTGGTTGCTGGGACTGGAGTGAAGGGATACTCGGGAGACGGTGGAAGTGGCTATCTTGCGCAACTCGATTCTCCGAATGGAATTGCGGTGGCGGCGGACAACGCCGTTTTTGTTTCGGACTCCGGCAACCGCCGCATCCGCCGGATCGAAGCAACGGGAACAATTCGCACCATGGTCGGCTCTGGCCTGGAGGGCGATCAGAAGACGGCCTGCGCTCCTCTTGATGCCGGATTTGGACGGCCTTCGAGCATCACTTTTGATGCCGCCGGGACGCTGTGGATCGCCGATTCGGTGACGAACCGCATCGTGGCCATGGACTCGACGTGTCTGGTAAACCCAATTGCAGGATCCGGAAGCGCTGGCTATTCTGGCGATGGGGCGTCGGCGCTGGAAGCTCGTTTCCATGCACCGGCCGGGCTGGCGACGCAAGCCGATGGATCGATTCTCATTGCAGACTCTCTCAACAACCGTCTGCGCAAGATTATTACAAATTGTGAAGGACCCACAGCGCTGACCTTCACCCGGGCCTCCAATGCCTCCGCGGCCGAGGTGACGGTGACTTTATCTGTGGGTTGTGCGCTTCAGATTGCCCGTGATTTCACCCTGAGTGCTTCGCTTCCCGGACTGGATCTGCCGCCCGTTTTGACGATTCCTCCGGGTGCCGATCATGTTTCTTTTCGCTTTACCCCAGGGCCAGAGCTTGCCGGGAAGCTGGTGACGCTGACGGCGACGAGCCCGGGAGGCAGTGTATCAGGCTCGGTCTTCATTCCGGCGGCAGAGGATCCGGAGAAGGCGGTTCTCCATGTCAGCTTCCCTCGTGAGTCTTTGACTGCGGGCGAGTCGATGACAGGTGTCGTAACCCTCCGGGGCCGCGACCTGTCCCAGCCGGTTACCGTTCAACTGAGCTCGGACGGGCTCCCGGTTCTGTTGGCCTCGCAAGTGGTGATTCCGGCGGGTGAGATTTACGCCACCTTCCTGGTACAGGTTCCGGCCAATGCGGCCGGTCAGGTCGTCCAGGTGAGCACCCGCGCAGGGACTTTGAGCGCCTCGACTTCTTTCCAAGTGCTTCCCTCCTCAGGGTCCTCGCAGGTGACGCTGCAGTCGCTTCAGATTACTCCGTCGAGCGAGATTGGAGGCAATCCACTGGCGGGGCTCCTGACGCTTGCCGCTCCGGCAGGGCCGGGGGGCGCTACCGTCACGTTGCAGAGCAACAACGGCGCTGCGACCCCACCGGCCTCGGTCTCCTTTGCTGCCGGAGAAAGTTCTGTGGCCTTTGCCATCGGGACGAAGCCTGTCAGTAGCTTCGCGATTGCGACGATTACGGCATCCAGTCTCAATCAGGTGTCTGCGATGGTTGAGATCCGTGCTGGTCTCGCAACGGGCAGTATCCAGAGTTTGGTTCTGTCTCCAAGTTCTGTTTCTGGAGGGGGAACTAGTGTTCTCACCGTGACGCTTCTCGCACCTGCCGGGAGCGGTGGTGTTCCTGTCTATCTCAGTACGAACTCGGGTGCGATAACGATTCCCTCGGCCCTGGTCGTTCCAGAAGGAAGCCTTTCGGCGAGCACGCAAGTGGCAACTTCTGCCGTCACGGCGAGTACCATCGCCACAATTACTGCCGTGGCTTTGAATACGGCGACGGTGCAGTTGTCGATTCAACCCGGCAGCGTCACTCCCTCTTTGGGCAATCTTGCCGGAATTTCTATCTCTCCTGCCACTCTGGCGGGAGGCAACGCGGCGACGGGCACGGTGACACTGGCCTCCCCCGCGGGAAGTGGGGGTGTGCTGGTCAACCTTTCCTCCAGCGCAACGGCCGCCACCCTAGCCCCCAGCATCGTGATCCCGGCGGGAGCTCTGTCGGGAACTTTTCCGATCGCGACAACGGCGGTTTCCTCCGCGATGACGGTGTCGATTGCGGCAAGTTCTTCGAATAACGTATCTGCCAGTTTGACGATCCAGCCTTCCGGACCTGGAACGGCGAATCTTGCAGGGATCACTCTTTCCCCGACGGCTGTTGCGAGTGGCGCTTCTTCCACTGGCACGGTGAGCTTGGCCACGCCAGCGACGGGAGCAGGAGTGTTGGTCAGCCTGTCGAGCAGCAGTCCTTCTGCGACTCTTCCGGCGAGTATCGTGATACCGACTGGTTCTTCCAGTGGCACTTTTACGGTGTCTACGACTGCGGTGGGATCGGAGACACTGGCAACCATTACTGCTGCTTCGGCAAATGCGCAGACTGCGAGCCTGACCATCCATGCCGCAACGGCAGGACAGGGTGTGATCTCGGGTCTGTCTCTGGCGCCTGTCACGGTCGCTAGCGGTGGGTCCGCAACGGGCACCGTTACTTTGGCGTCTCCTGCCCCGGCAGGAGGTGTTCTTGTCACACTTGGGAGCAACCAGAGTGCCGCCACTACTCCGGCGAGCATCGTGATTCCGGCGGGTGCGTCGACGGGGAGCTTCCCGGTGACGACGACACCTGTTGCCTCGACAACCACCGTTGTCATCACGGCGAACTCGGCGAATGCGGCAAGTGCTTCTCTGACGATCAACGCTGCGACGGCGGGGCAGGGCACGATCTCCGGTATCTCGCTGTTGCCGGCGACGGTTGCGAGCGGCGGAAGTGCAGCCGGTACGGTCAGTCTCGGATCTCCGGCGCCAGCAGGAGGTATTCTCGTCACTCTGGCGAGTGACAACCCGGCGGCCACGCTGCCGGGGAGTTTGCTCATCCCGGCAGGAGCCTCCAGCGGTACTTTCACCGTTGCGACGACCGCCGTGGGGGCAACCGCTTCGGTAACGATTACGGCAAGCTCAACGAATAGTCTGAGTGCGGCGCTCACGATTAATGCGGCCACGGCGGGGCAGGGTGCTCTCTCCGGAATCTCCCTTGCTCCAGCCACGGTGGCGAGCGGGGGTGCTTCAACTGCCACCGTGACACTAGCTGCTCCGGCTCCCACCGGCGGCATCCTCGTTACGCTGGCCAGCAGCAACGCTGCCGCCACGGTTCCTGGCACACTCGTCATTGCTGCTGGCGCCTCGTCTGGTACTTTTGCGGTCTCGACGACCGCGGTAAGTACGGCAACCACGCTCAGCATTACGGCAACTTCGGCGAATAGTGTGTCCGCTTCCTTGACCATCAATGCCGCGACGGCAGGCCAAGGGACGCTCTCCGGAGTCTCGCTGTCTCCCTCCACCGTGGCCAGCGGTGCGAGTTCGACCGGTACCGTCAGTCTTGGTTCTCCTGCGCCGGCCGGTGGGATCCTGGTGACCTTATCGAGCAGTAATCCCGCGGCCACGGTTCCTGCCAGTCTCGTCATTCCAGCGGGTTCCTCGACTGGCAGTTTTGCCGTGGCGACAACGGCAGTGGGATCCAACACCGCTGTGACGATTACGGCATCTTCGACGAATAGTCTCACGGCCAATCTGGCGATCAACGCAGCGACGGCAGGGCAGGGCAACCTCTCAGGTCTCTCCCTCTCTCCGGCGTCAGTTGCCAGTGGCGCCAGTGCGAATGGAACTGTCAGCTTGGCGGCTCCGGCACCGGTCGGCGGCATATTGGTCAACTTGTCGAGCAGCAATCCTGCGGCAACCGTTCCTGCGAGCCTGACCATCCCGGCAGGGGCCTCGTCCAGTTCCTTTACGGTCTCGACCACTGCCGTTGCCTCTACGACTGTCGTGAGTATTACGGCAAGCTCGGCGAATAGTATATCGGCTTCCCTGACAATTCAGGCTGCAACTGCCGGTCAGGGCGCTCTCTCTGCTCTCTCCGTATCTCCTGCGACGGTTGCCAGTGGCGGCAGTGCCACCGGTACGGTCACTCTGGCGACTGCCGCACCGATTGGCGGAATTCTTGTGACGTTCGCCAGCAGTAATCCGGCCGCGACGGTTCCGGCCAGTCTGACGATTGCAGCCGGTTCCAGTTCCGGCACCTTCCCGGTGACGACAAGCGCTGTTGCTACGACCACGGCGCTGACGATCACGGCCAGTTCTGCGAATACGGCAACGGCCGGATTGACGATCAACGCCGCGACTGCGGGGCAGGGATCGATTGCTGGGGTCACGCTTTCTCCTTCGACAGTTGCCAGCGCCGCGAGTTCCACGGGCACAGTCACTTTGGCTACAGCCGCGCCGCTGGGAGGCGTATTGGTGACTTTGACGAGTAGCAATGCGGCCGCGACGGTACCGCCGAGTCTCACCATTGCTGCCGGCGCCAGTAGTGGAAGCTTCACGGTAACCACGACGGCTGTGGGGTCAACCACGACATTGAGCATCACCGCAACCTCCGCAAACACGGTCTCCGCCGGTTTGACCATCAATGCGGCGACCGCAGGCCAAGGCAACTTGTCCGGGGTCTCTCTCTCTCCCGCCACTGTTGAAAGTGGAGCGAGTTCTACCGGCACGGTGAGCCTCGCCAGTGTGGCTCCTGCAGGTGGCATTCTGGTTACTCTTGCGAGCAGCAATGTGGCGGCAACGGTTCCTGCCAGCATCATCATCCCGGCTGGCTCCTCCTCGGGAAACTTCACCGTGTCGACCACGGCTGTGGGCACGGCGACCAACTTGCAGATCACGGCTAGCTCGGCGAATAGCGTTCAGGCGGGGCTGCACATCAATGCAGCCGGTCCGGGCTCTGTCGCAATTGGTTCTGTCAGCATCTCGCCGGCCAGCGTGCTCGGTGGAAATGGGGCTACAGGTACGGTGACCTTATCCGCGCCGGCGCCGACAGGCGGTGCGGCAATTACTCTTGCCAGCAACAATGGCGCGGCTGCTGTTTCTCCGTCCCTGACGATTGCTGCGGGGCAGTCGAGTGGAAGCTTTGCGATCACTACGACCCCTGTCGGATTGTCAACCAGCGTCTCGATTACGGCAACTTCGGCGAACAGTACTTCGGCGAGTTTGACCCTGACGCCCCCCTGCGTCAGTTCGCTGAACTTGTCGGTGAGCATTACGGATTTGCTCAGTGGAAACGGACTTCTGAATGGCGCTGTGAGTCTGACTGGCCCGGCACCTGCGGGTGGGCTCCCCATCCAGTTTGTGGCGGGTTCCACCAATATCGGAAGCGCGACGGTTCCTGCGGGCCAGACTTCCACGACGATCAGCCTCTCGGTGAGCAATCTGCTTTCCCTGATCGGGTCTACCCTCACCGCACTGACCAGTTCCCCGTGTGGCGGGATTGATGTCAATCTCCAACTCCTCAATCCCCTGGTCTCTGGCCTTTCGGTGAGTCCGTCCAGTGTGAGCGGCGGAGCATCGAGTACGGGAATTGTCACCCTTGCTGTGGCTGCACCTTCGGGTGGGGTTATCATCAGCCTGTCCAGCAACCAGGCGGTAGCTACGGTACCGTCCTCCATCACAATTCCTGCGGGGCAACTCAGCGGCAGCTTTTCGATCACCACCACGAATCCAGGTAGTCCGCAAACGGCCACCATCACTGCTGCGTCGACTGGAAACTCCAAAACCGCCAGCCTGACCGTGAACCCTGCCGGGCCCCAACTGGTCTCTCTTGCTTCGGTCTCTCTTTCTATGTCTTCCCTCACGGGCGGAACAGCAACGACGGGGACGGTGACGCTCACGGCCCCGGCCCCGGTGGGAGGGGCAACGGTCAATCTCCAGAGCGGGAATGCCGCAGCGACTGTGGTGGGGAGTCTTACGATTCCAGCCGGCGCCACCAGCGCGAACTTTGCCGTATCCACTTTGGCCGTCGCGAGTTCTGCCAATGCGCTGATCAGTGCGACGAGCGCGAATACCGTGTCTCAAATGCTGAATGTTCTGGCCCCTTGTCTCAGTGGCCTGAATCTATCTCTCAACTCGGTCTTGGGCGGGCAGGGACTTTCGGGAACAGTGACACTCACCGGACCGGCTCCTGCGGGTGGGCTTTCCGTTCCGCTGCTTTACACGGGACTAGGAGTCTCCGGTCCGGCATCGATCCTGGTGCCCCAGGGCTCGAACACGGCGAATTTCTCGATCGCGACTTCCCCGGTGGGCGTACTCCTCAGTTCCGTCATCCAGGGTGTCCTGAACGGGTGCGCTCCGGTCTCGGTGAATCTTTCGGTGAACCCTGCGATTCTCACCGGACTGAATCTCTCGCCCTCGGTTCTCGGCCTACTGGGGACCAGTACCGGAACCGTCACACTGAATGGTCCCGCCCCGGCGGGAGGTGTGGTGGTGACTCTCTCCTCCAGCTTGCTAAGTTCGATCCTGGGAGTGCCGTCGAGCGTCACTATTCCTGCCGGGGCGACTTCGGCCAGCTTCACCGTGCTGAACCTGCTGAGCTCTGTGTTGCAGCTTCTAAATCCGATCGTGGGTTCGATCTCTGCCACGCTTGGATCGGTGTCAACCTCTGCCGGGATCACGCTCCAACTCTTGTAGTACCGTCCGGCTTGCCCGTGGATCCAGAACACAAAAAATCCGCATCGTTCCTGTTCCAGACAGTTCCGATGCGGATTTTGATCTCGCCGCAAGCTTTGTTACCGCCTGACTGCGGTCTGCTGCTTTTGCGCTTCACATGCCAGGCGTCAAGCCAAGTCCTGTGCTTGCGCTCAGCCAGGCAGATGGCTCTGGAATGGCTCCCGGATCCTTGGTGCTGATCCGCCGGATGACTCGATTGACGGGGAAGGCGCTCGACAGCTCCGGATTCTCAAGGTTTTGGTAAATCCAGGAGAGGCCATCTCCGGTTCACTGTCGAGGTCCAAGGTCTGGGTGAAGAGCAGATTCTGACTTGCTCCATCCCAGATGCCGATGGGTCTCAGTATCGTATCTTGTGACACCGGTTCCACTGCTCCGGCTCCTGCGCCCCTGCGATCTAGACGACATCGTCGTCGTTTGTGCCGTTATCGAACACCAGGGTGCTTGCCTGTATTGTCGTTGTGAATATGCGGTTCCGAATGTAAAGCCAAGCCTGGACGACTGAAGCGATTGGCTTCAGTCGGTTGCTTGCCATCTTTCAGATTGCTGTTGATTTTCGGGGTAGGCGGCCCACCTCGAAAATCGTCTCTAGTTCACACCAGCCAGCGTCGAAGCCAGCAAGATCAGATACTTTGTGCCGGGCAGAATCGAAGCCTTATCTGCGCTCTCCTCGAGGGAATGCGCCCCACCGCCGAGAATGGCGCCGATGCCGATCGACGGAATCCCCATTGCCACCCCAATGTTGTGATCGTCGCTTCCGCTGTCAAAGGCAACGGCCTTCTTTTCGCCATTGAGCTTGAGATAGTCGGTGACGGCGAGCGTCGATTGCACCAGCGGATGATGCAGCCGGACTTCTTTGGGCAGTGCTTTCGAGTAGTCATGCACGACATTGATGCTCTCGATCTTCAGGTGCAGATTTTCCTGGTTGGCAGCTCGCTGGGCGATTCCCTTGACGTCTTCCACCAGCTTCTGCTCCGCCTGGATATCCTGGCTGCGAATATCCACCGTGATATACACGCTGCCTGGCGTCGCATTGACGACGGTGCCCCCACCCAAGGTTCCGACATTCGCCACAGGCAGATTCGGTGACCCACCTTCTTTCGGCTCCGGCATCTTCATCTCGCCAATGGCCAGAATCGCCCGGGCCGCGCCGCGTGCTGCATTGGCTTTGCCCTTGCTCGCGAGCGTGTGCAAGGTCGGACCTTCAAAGATGAACTTGTACTGCTCGATCAGCAGTGCGCCATAGCCAACACCTCCCAGGCGGGAATCGACGGCGACAAACATGTCCGGTTTCTTGGCGATGTGTTCGAGCCAATGCTTTGCGCCCAGCAGTCCGATCTCTTCCTGCACGGTGGCGACAAAGATCACATCGCCCTTTGTCTTGATCCCGCTCGATTTCATGATGTCGAAGGCGTTGATCAGAGCGGCAAGTGATCCCGTGTCGTCGCCGATGCCAGGTGCATGAAAGCGGCCATTGATCTCTTTCACATGAATCGGCGTGTCCATCGGAAATACGGTATCGGTATGAGCGGCGAAGGCGACTACAGGCCCGCCCCCACTCCCCTTGTAAGTCCCCCAGACATTGCCGATTTCATCCTGCTGGATGTCGGTAAGGCCAATGCGCGCCATCGCCGATTTCATGTAGGCGATCCGCAACTTCTCCTGATTGGATGGCGAAGGGATCTCGGTGAGCGTAATCCACTCCTTCCAAATCGCATCCTTGCGCGCCTCGACCTCGGCAAACGCCTTCTTGAGTTCAGGCTTCTGTGCGATAGAAGGATCGAAGAGCGTTTTCTGCCCAAAGAGAGACAAGGAAGCAAGGAAAAGAAGGAGTGTTGTACCGCGAAACATAGATAGGAATAGCTTAGCGCTACCCTGTGTGTTCTAACTCTTCTTCGAGCGCCTGCCGCTGGTACAACTCGGCGTAATAACCGCCATTGGCGATCAGTTCGGTATGCTTGCCCTGTTCGACAATTTTGCCTTGATCCAGAACAAAGATGATGTCGGCATCCTTCACTGTGGAAACGCGATGCGACACAAACAGGGCGGTGCGTCCGGCCATGACATTGCGCAACTGCGACAGAATTTTCTCTTCGGTGACGGTATCGACGCTGGACAGCGCATCGTCCAGGATAAGAATGGCAGGGTCGCGCAAGATCGCTCGTGCAATGGCGGTTCTCTGCTTTTGCCCTCCGGAAAGAGTAATCCCACGTTCTCCGATGACTGTTTCATAGCCTTCGGGGAAACTTGCGATATCATCCGCCAAGCCACTCTTGGCGGATGCGTCCCGTACCTGCTGCTCGGTCGCCTTGGGTTCCCCCAGCGCGATATTCTCCGTCAAGGAAGTGCTGAAGAGAAAGGTCTCTTGTGGGACAAAACCGACGTGACGCCGCAGTTGTTCCGGGTCGAGTTTGCGCAGATCCAGGCCATCAATCAACACGCGGCCTGTACTGGGGTCCAGCAGCCGCGTGGTCAGATTGAGCAAGGTCGTCTTCCCCGATCCGGTCCGGCCGACAATTGCTGCGGTTGTCCCGGCGGGAATGCGCAAATTGATGCAGTCGAGCGCGATCACTTCACCAAAGCAGGCGCTCACATTCTCAAATACAATCTCGCCGCGCACCGCCTCAAGCGGAAGCGGTTGTGCTGGGGCGACAATCGACGGATTGGCATCGAGAATTTCCCGCAATCGTTTCAAGCTGGCCGTGCCGCGCTGCGTCAAATTGATCACCCAGCCAAAGGCGATCATCGGCCAGATCAGCATCCCCATATAGGTCTGGAACATCACGAAGGAGCCGAGCGTGATCTTGCCCTGGTATAGCTGCCATCCTCCTGCCCACAACACCAATAGAAAGGTACAGCCCACGAGGGTCTGCATCAGCGGATAGAAGATTCCGGTGTCTCTCGCCAAGCCGAGATTCGACTTGATGTAGTCTCGGTTCAACTCTTCAAACTTGTGGATCTCCGCGTCTTCCTGGGCGTAAGCCCGCACAATGCGAGCTCCATTCAGATTCTCCTGCGCGCGGCTGGAAATGTCGCTGAACTGGGCCTGGATCTTCTCAAAGCGCTTGTGGATCTTCTGGCCAAAGTAGACCACGACAAGACTCACCAGCGGCGCCGGAATCAGCGCGATCAGCGTCATCTGCCAGTCGACGCTTGCCATGACGCTGATCGCCAGCGTTGTGGTTAGGGTCGTTTCGGCCCAATACATCACGCCTGGACCGAGCATCATTCGCACCTGATTCAGGTCATTCGTCGCACGCGCCATGATGTCGCCGGTGCGCATTTGCTGGTAGAAGTTCGGGCTCAGACGCACCAGGTGAGAGAAGAGATCGTTGCGCATGTCGAATTCGACATCGCGGGAAATGCTCACCAGGATCAGGCGCGCATAGAATTGCGCTGCCGCGCGGAATAAGGCGACCACCAGCAGAGCTGCTCCGAACTTCCACAGCTTGCCGAATTCAAAGCCACCGAGCAGGGCGTCAAAGCCGTCGCGCAGCAGGATGGGATTGATCACCGCCAGTACGGTTTTAGCGATCAGGCAAAAACTTCCAATCGCCAGTCCGCGTTTGTATCGCCGGAGGTAGGGCCAAGCAATGTCTACCGTGGTGCGGAAGGTGCCCATGGCCATGTTACATGCCCATCCAGGAAGTGATGGTCTTGATCCACTCGTAGGCAAAGGTCTTTCGGCTACGGCGGTCGTGCCACCATCCGTCGACGGAAAAACCGCTATTGCTCGACGCCACTACGGTGACTTCCATCTCCGGAGTGGCCTTGCGAAAGAGATCTCCTGCCCGGCGCGTATGAAAATTCGAAGTCACCAGAAGGTAACTTTTCACGCCCTGCGCGCGGAGTGCGGGTGCAATTATATGGGCTTCATCGGTGGTGGAGTCGACGTTGTTGTGGAGTGGGGTCAGCCATTCCGCCCGGCATCCTCTGCCAGTTGCATACTGCTTGGCCAGGTCAGACTCCCAGAAGCCATAGATCCCTTGGATACCGCTCACCCAAATCCTTTGTGAATAGTTTTGTTCTGCCAACTGGCATGCCGTCAGGATGCGGCTGCCCACTGTATCCCCACCCAGCACAATGATGACATCGGCCTTCTTCGGAGTCTCGGCCTGGACCAGGTATTGAGCCAAACCCGTTAGAATCGGGGCGCGGGCCAGCCACAATACGGCACCCAACACCAAAACGCTGAGCCCGAGTTGAATCTTTCTCAAACGCTTAGCGATCCTCAGGGGTGCGCGTTGGATCCAGATGGCCCACCTCACGCAAGCGCTGGAACATCCGTTCCACTTCAGCCTCGTCCTCAAGGGTCAGAATCGCGTGTTTTTCCACCTCGGCTGTGCTTCCATTGCGCACCACAATGGTGGCCTGCCGTTTTCCTTGCGGCATGCCATCGAGCAGTGCGTGGGGGGCACAATTGCAAACCATTTCTTTGAGCCGGCCAGAACTCTCCAGATCCCCGGCATACAACAAAACGATCTTGCGTCCCGTTTCCACTGTGAGTTTTAGCACCAATGGGGTGAGCCAACCCGTAGTTTCGATCCGGGTGATGGAACTCCACGGAATGACGCGCCGACCGATGGCCAATTCACGATCCGTGATTTCAATGACAGGATGCAAGCTGAGCCAGAACAAAAACAGGGCGCTGGCGAAGAATAAGGCGGCCGGAACGATGGCTGGCGTCCATTGCCAACCCACCCAAGCGGACATCAGGCCCAGCAATACCGCTACAAGCCCCATGTACACAAAATGTTTGGACGGCGCAAAGCGGGTCATCTCAGATTCAGCCTTGCTACCAGCCTAAACCGGCATGCGTCCCCCGTCAATCAGCCAGCCATCGATCGAGGTTTTCCTTTACAAACGCATCGTCGATCAGATGGGGATAGGCGTGGCAAACCCGGTCTAGCTCCTCGGCTTGGCCGGGAGATAGATCTTCGTTTGGATTCAGGCACCAGCGGCCCCGCAGGAGTCCCTGCCGCCGCAAGATTTCATGGATTCCGGCAATGCAGCCGTGAAAATGATTCCGGACGTCAAAGAGGGCTGCGTTCATGTCGGTGACTTGATCCGCTGTCTCGAACCAGCCTCTATCAGCACCCTTGGCGGCATGGATCGAGTGGAGCAACTCGACCGCTTTCCTGGTCCAAACCGACCAGTGGCCGAGCAGACCGCCGACAATCCGATTCGCCCCGAGCAGGTCGAGCACGATATGGTCGTCATTTCCTGTATAGAGTGCCACTTCATGCGCCCTGCCAGATTCGGCTACGCCTCGCACCACATCCAAGGTGGCGTAGCGATTGAACGGCGCAATCTTAATGCCTACAACGTTCTCGATCTGCGCAAATCGGCGCCAGAACTCGACTGGTAACTCAATGCCACCCACTGCTGGCTGGAGATAGAAGCCAAGCACCGGAATCACCTCTGCGACCGCCCGGCAATGTACGATCAACTCCTCGACGCTTGCTCCGCGCATGGCGGCGAGGCTGAGCAGCCCGGCATGATAGCCGAGATCCGCCGCAATCCTTGCTTCCTTGGTGGCCTGTGCCGTCTTGCCGCACACGCCCGCGATCCGGATCATGTCGCCGGCTTCCTGTGCCGCCAGCGCCAGCACGGGCTCAAACAGGCCGATCGACGGCTCACGGATTTCAAACTGTGTCGTATGGACGGCGACTGCGATGCCGCCCGCGCCGGAATCCCGGTAATAGCGAGAGAGAGCCCGTTGGTGACGCTCATCCAGCTTTCTGCCTTCCGTCAAGGCCAGTGGGTGCGCTGGAATGACCACTCCCTGCGCTAATTTCTGCCGCCAACTCTGCTTAGAATTTTCCATCGCGTTTCTCAAACTTAGTGGGGATGCCGAGACGCCGGCCTCCCGATAAAATCCATTCTGCCTGCATGCGAATCATCGCCTCAATGCTGAGTTCCGGTTTCCCGAGGAGTTCATGACAGTGGGAGGCGTTATTGAGCAAGGCGGTTGGCGCCTCCTCCCCCGTAAACCTGACTTCACGGCCAAAGATTTCGCCAAAGCGCTTGGCGATGTCGCGCACGCTCGCCGTTTCTGCGCCCGTTACATTCAGCAGTTTTGCCGGCGAGGAGCAAAGAGCCAGGCTGCGCAGGCAGTAAGAGTTTGCCTCGCCCTGCCAGATCACATTGACATAGCCCGTGGTGAGGTCGACCGGCTCCTGCCGGAAGACCTTGCTGCCGATGTCGAGCAGCACTCCATAGCGCAGATCGATCGCGTAGTTCAGCCGGAAGATCAGGGTCGGCGTTTGGTATTGGGTGGCGAAGTATTCATAGACGCGCTCTCTACCCAAAGCCGATTGCGCATACTCACCCACCGGCCCGGTTGGAGTTTGCTCGGTTGCGCCGCCGGATTGGACGTCGACCAGCGGATACACATTGCCGGTTGAGAAAACAACATTGCGCGACTCACGGTAGCGGTACGCACACATGCCGCTGACCCAGCTATTGGTCGCCCAAGTAAGGTGCTCCTGGCCCAGGGAACCGAACTTACGGCCCACCAGATAGATGAGGTTCGGCGCGTCAGGAAGGGCTTCGATCGCCTTGGGATCCATGAGGTCGGCCTCTACGACTGCAATGCCTTTCCCGAGTTCGCCCTTGTCGCGGCGCAGAACGGCGATCACTCGATGCTTCACCCCAGCCTCTTCGATGGCGCGGTGAATCCGCATGGCCAAGGTGGGTCCCATTTTGCCGCCGGCGCCGAGCAGGACGACGTCTCCGCCCAGTTGGCGGGCGGCTTCAATGTCTGCCGCAGTGGGTGTCGAAAGCTGTGCTTCGAGTTCGATTTCTTCGGGGGTGGAAGTGTCTGGATTCATGGGTCTACTCAGTAGAATATGGTCTACTTTGAATATTGAAATCATAGCGCACTACAATTTGGATTGCCTATGAAACTTCTCCTCGCGCTCCTCTGTCTGACTCTCTCCGCTCAGACGCGATCCAAGGTGATTGTGATCTCCCTGGATGGTTTTCCTGCCTACGCACTGAATGACCCGAAGCTCCCGATCCCTACGTTGCGCAAGCTGATGGCGAATGGGATCAGTGGGCCCATGACTTCGATCAACCCGACTGTCACCTGGCCCAACCACACCACGATGGTGACTGGCGTTAAAGCAGACCAGCACGGCTTGCTGGCCAATGGAACCATTACCAAGACCGGTTCCTGGCCGCCGATCAAGGTGGAGCCGATGATCGACAAGGAGAAGATGGTGCATGTCCCGACGGTCTACGATGCCGCCCACAAGGCCGGTTTGACAACCGCGCAAGTGGATTGGGTGGCGATCCACAACGCGCCCGGGATCACCTGGGCCTTTCGAGAGTGGGCCAGCGCGGACGGACCGCTGGAAAAGGAGATGATTGCGAAGGGTGCGATTCGCGCCGAAGAGTTGCAGGACTTCAGCAAGGCGAATATCCTCTATCGCGACCAGGTCTGGACGAAGGCCGGTGTCTATCTCATCAAGCAACACAAGCCCGATCTTTTACTCTTCCACTTGCTTACGCTCGATTCCATGCACCACCAGTACGGACCCAACACCCTCGGTGGCCGCGGCGCCATTGCTTTTGTCGACAGTTGTGTCGAGAAGCTGGTGCAGGCGGTGCAAGAAGCCGGACTTGCTGATCAGACCACTTTCCTGATCGTTTCCGACCACGGCTTCAAAGCCTACTCGAAACAGATCAAGCCGAACGCAGTGCTGGAGTCTGCTGGCTTGGGGCGCAAAGTCTATGTGCTACCCGAGGGCGGCACCGCTTTCGTCTACTTGGAAGATCCTTCGCAGGTGGCGAAGGTCCGCGAACTGCTGACAGGGTTGGAGGGAATCGACAAAATCTATGGCGTGGAAGATTACTCTGCGCTCGGCTTGCCCACTCCGGACAAAGATCCGCAATTCGGTCATCTGCTCTTATCTGCCAAGACCGGCTATTCCTTCTCGGGGGCAACGGGTGGCCCGGTGACGGCGGCTCCGCTGCAAGTGGGCGGGAGCCATGGCTATATCGCGAGCGATCCGGATATGAATCCAATTTTCATTGCCAGCGGCGCCGGGGTGAAGAAGCGCGGAACGCTGGATCCGGTTTCCAATCTCGACATCGCTGCGACCATCGCACAACTGCTTCGGGTGCCGCTGCCGACTTCGCTCGGGAAAGCGATCCCTCTCCAGTAAAGACAGCAAAGAGGGCGGGTTTGAGAACCCGCCCTGTCAGTTATTGGCATGGAGCGCGGAACTTTACCCCATTGGCTGGGAGATCTCGCGCTGAATTGCCTCGGCTTCGATTTTGGGATTTGCGCTTCGGGTGATCTGGCGTCCAATGACGAGATAGCTGGCGCCGTCGGCCATCGCTTGTTGCGGTGTCGCGACGCGCTTCTGGTCTCCTTGATCCTTGCCTGCGGAGCGGACTCCCGGGGTCACTAAGATTTTGCTGCTCCCTGTTTGTTGCCGTACGGAGCCAACCTCCAACGGCGAACAAACGAAGCCATCTACGCCCGCATCCATGCCGAGCCCGACGCGTTGCTGCACCAGTCCGGCGATGGTGGTTCCGTTCGGGTAGCCCATGTCGGCAAGATCGTTCTCGCCAATGCTGGTCAGCACCGTAACGCCGAGTACCTTCAAGTCTGATCCTGCTTTGCCGGCCACGGCGGCTTCCATAACCTGGCGATGCGCGTGGACCGTCAACAGGTGGACTCCGAGTTCGGCGGCGCGAGCCACGGCTCGCTTGACCGTCTCCGGGATGTCGTGGAACTTGAGGTCCAGAAAAACCTTCTTCTGGCGACCGAGGATCTCCCGGACAATGCTTGTGCCTTCCGCGGCAAAAAGTTCCATACCGACTTTATAGAAGTCGACGCTGTCGCCGAGTTTGTCGATCAGGTCCAGGGCTTGTGCGCTGTTTTCTACGTCGAGCGCGACGATGATCGGATGATGGGGTAACGTTGCCAGAGGGGTGAGTCCTTTCCTGCGAGGCCAATCCAAACGATGGAGGCCTCTCCTCTATTACACAATCCTTCGTTCCCGGATGGCTGCTAATCGGTCTGTTCGTCTTCTTTGAGGTCGTCTTCGTGAATCTCCTCAGCGGCTTGGCTGAAGCGGCGCAGGACCTGGAGCGAGCCGGAAGCGGAATAGCCTGCGGTGCGGAGCCGGCGAAAGGCGGAGGCGAGATTCTTCTGTTCGGCCAGGAATTCGCTCAGGTTTTTGCCACGGAACTTACGTAACAAATAGTCCTCAATGAGTGTCAACTCGTCAGTGCCTGAGTACGTGAGTTCGATCGCTGCTTTGGCCAGACTGGATGGAATCTTTTTCCTGTTGAGATCTCGAAATACTCGTGCTTGTCCGAAGCGTTGATTCTCTTTTCTTGCGCTTGCGTACGCTTCGGCGTAACGTGCGTCGTTGAGAGCTCCATATTCGGTCAATTGTGCGATGACAGGGTCGATGTCAGCGGCGTCGATGGCTTTCAATCGCATCTTTTGACGGAGTTCCCCGCTTGTCATCGCCCGTTGTGCCAGCAGCATCGATGCATAGTGCTGCAGTGCATTTCGATCGAGCTTTTTCGTGGGTTTCTGCATCGGCACGAGTCGAGCTTAGCATGTACACTGAAACCAGCAGTACCTTGGAGGAGACACAAATTATGGACGACAGAAACAACCTGCCTTATTTCTTTTTGGGTGCCGGTGTGGGGTTGGCTCTCGGCCTGCTTTTCGCGCCGAAATCCGGCGAAGAGACACGCGCAATGCTCAAGGGGAAGGCTGAGGACAGCCGTGAATTTGTCAAACGAAAGTCCGGTGAACTCAAGGAACAAGCAAGCGATTTCGTTGAACGTGGTCGCGAAGCAGTTCTTCGGCAACGGGAGCAGGTGAATGCCGCCGTCGAGGCTGGCCGCCAGGCTTACCGGGATGCACACGGCAATTACCCTTCAGAAGCATAAGAAAGATCTTGGATTCCGGCTCCTCAGCCGAAGCTCCTAGGAGAAATCTCGCATGGCGGATTCGCAGTTGTTGATCGTCTTAACTATCTTTGTGGCTCTTTGCGCGTTGTCGCAATTGGGCCAGTTTCTGGCAATCCTTGGCCTTTATAAGAAGGTGAAGGAGATGCAGATGCAGGCCTCCCCGTTCATTCGGAAAGCAGAGGCGGTGATGGAAAAGACGGAATCGACTCTCGAATCCGCCAAGCTCACCCTCGAAGAGGGGCGCCGTCATCTCGGAGAGATCACGACGAAGACGAATTTGATTCTGGATTCCACCAAAGACCAGCTCCACAGAATTGACCAGGCTGTGACTGCCACCGGAGAGCGCGCCAAAGTGCAACTGGAGAAGGTGGAGATGCTGGTGGGGGATACTGTCGATCGGGTCCAGAGCGTGGTGACCGCAACTCATGAGGGGGTTCTCAAGCCGGTGCGGGAGATCAATGCCCTTGCCGCAGGAGTGCGCGGGAGTCTGGGCTTCTTATTTAAGCGCCGCCATCCTTCGTCCTTGCCTGCTACGCAAGACGAGGAGATGTTCATCTGATCGCGCAGTGAGCGAATTGTGATTGATATTCATAGCCATGTCCTCTATGGCATGGATGATGGCTCCCCTGATCTCGATGTGACACTCGAGATGTTGCGAATGGCGGGTCGGCATGGCACCACGGACATCGTAGCGACTCCCCACGCGAACTTGGAATACAAGTTCGACCCAACCACGATCGCCGAGCGTAAGGCTTTGATCGAGCAGCGCAATGACAGTGGGGTGCGCCTGCATACCGGCTGCGATTTCCATCTCCAATTCGAGAATATTGAGGATGCTTTGCAGTATCCCCGCAAGTACACCATCGCAGGTGGGAAGTACATGCTGGTCGAGTTCTCTGACCTGATCATCTTTAAAACCACGGCACAGATCTTTTCGAATCTGATGGCAAAGGGAATGGTTCCGGTGATCACTCATCCGGAGCGCAACACTCTGTTGCAGCAGCGTCTGGAGGAGTTGAAGACCTGGGTTGGGATGGGTTGTGTGATCCAGTTGACGGGGCAAAGTCTGGAAGGCGTCTGGGGAACGAAAGCGCAGAAGTTCAGTGAGACCCTGCTCGATGCCGGTCTGGTTCACGTCATCGCCAGTGATGGTCACGATTTGAAGCGCCGTCCCCCGATTCTGGATACGGCATACCGCTGGATCGAGAAGCGATGGAACACTGAGATGGCGAAATTGCTCTTTGTAGAGAATCCCGGAGCAATCCTACGGAGTGAAGATTTACTGGGCGCCTCGGTAGCCCGTAAAAAGAACTTCTTTTCCTTGTTCGGTTAAGCTTTTACTCTGTTGGAAATCCCCAAAGAATCCGATTCATGAGTTGGGGTGTAGTAATTTGAATTCGATCGTCGAAATCGAGCGGGTCTTCGCCCAGAATGCGATGCAGGCTCGAAGCCGGCTTCGCCAGTGGAAAGACACTGACCCTGCCAATTTTCTGCAGCAAACGATTGAACTTCTCAAACGGGGTGAAGACACCGGTTTCACCCACATGGTGCTCCAGCTTTGCCGCGAAGATCGCTCCAGCTTGCAGGAACTGCTCTTCACCTCCGATTTACTGAGTCTGGATGAATCAGCGCGTCTGGTTCATCTGGTCACAAAGAACGATCCCAACTTTCAAGTCGATCTGGTTGCCTCCGTCAAGGCGGTCCTGGAGAACACGAGCTCGAATCTTCGCAGTGAAGAGCTCACCCGTTTCCTCGAGATTCTCGTTTCCACTGTCGACGCAAAGTGGATGCTTCCTTTTCTGAGTAAGCTTTGTGAGCATTCTGATGAGCGCATTCGTTCGAAGGCAGTCCTTCTTACTGGACGTGTGGCGCGGAGCCTGCCGAGGAATCTCGAGCTGCTCTGCGACCTGGATCCCCGCGTGCGCGCCAATGCGGTGGAATCGCTATGGACACGGAAGGATCTCGAGTCGATCCAGTTCTTCCGGGAGGCTGTGAATGACCCAAACCATCGCGTGAGCGCAAACGCGTTACTTGGGCTCTACTGGGCAGGTGAGATCACGGCGGCGCAGGGGATCGGCCGGATGGCCACTGATCCCGATCCGATGCGGCAACTGGCGGGCTTTTGGCTGATGGGGCAGACACGTGATTCGCGCTACATGAGCACGGTCAAAACCCAACTGACTCGTTGTTCCGGGCAACCGCGGCTGGTCCTGATCGAGGCACAAGAACGGATCCGGAGCCGGCGCGAGGAGATTCTCAGCCGGCCGCCGCTGCAGGTCCAGACTTTGCGGGCAGAGAGAAAAAGCAATGGACGGCTCAGTCTCTCTTGTCTCGTCTTCTCGGACACGGGCCAGCTACTGGCCCCGCAAGACCTGCTCGCCACCAATGTTGTCGTGCATGACGGCGATCTTCGTGTGGATTACTTTCGCTGGACTGCGCACGGCGGGTCCGCTGTGTGGGCGGGATTTCTGATTCCAGCCGAGAGCTGCATACAAGAGAGTTTCGCGCTGCATCTGGCCCGGGCGCTGGCGGTTGCAATGGAAGCGAAGCGTGTTGCGGATGAGTGGGCAATCCAACGCTATCGGCCGCAGGGGGGAGAAGACACAGGCGGGGCAACGGCGAGCCTGGCTGAAAATGTCAAGAAACTCTTCAGTGAATTCCCGGCGACGGCATTCGAGAAGCATTTGGTTGTGATTCTCGGCACGGCACTTGAGCTGAACATGTTGGAAGAGATTCTGCATGCTCCGCATCCGAATCCGGAGCGGGTGGTGGTACACCTGCTCTACTGCGGCATGCTGCCGGATGACGAGCTTGCCCGTTGGGCGCAGATCTGCGCTGCGGGAAACGGGACCTTTCTCCTTTGCCGGGACGTCACACAGCTGCCTGAAACGCTGCGCAGCCTGGTGCTGAGCTTGCAATGCAAATTCAGCCTCACCTACTGTTTGGGAAGACTACTGCCGAGCGTGGATGGTCCGGCGCCGGTTCAGGTGGAGCTGTTTTCAGAACTTGGCTATGGGAAGATCTTCCTGCGTGGCCATGATCTTGCCGGCTAACTGCGTCGGGACGGCTGCCAAGTAAACTAGAGGCGTGAAATGGATCTGGTCCCTTGGCTTGGCACTGCTGACGGCAGGGCAAGCGGGTGAATTACAAAGCGCCAAGTTAATGGAGATCAGCCGGGTTCTCCAGAATGCAGAACTCGATCCGGAGGCTTGTTTCCGGGTTCGCGATTTCACTTATCGCCGCAACGAAATTCGCGTTTATCTCACCGAAGGCGTCATCATGCTACGCAAGCCGGTGAATGGAGTCCGCAGCGGAGCAATCTTTGTTGCCAGTGAGGCACTCGAAGATGCGGAACTCGTCATGCTGCCACCCAATCGGTTGGAGCGCAAATCTCTCGCTTCTTTTACCGGATCTCCCAATCTGAATGAGCACTTCCGTTCCGCTGCCTTCCTCTTTACAGATGGCAGTGGGGAAAAGTGGTTGGAGCAACTGAGCCGGGATGAAACCGCGAAACGCAGTCCTGAGCGCGGTGTGCTCTTGGCCGAGCGTTGGAACGGTGTGATGCGCAACCTCAGCTCCAGCCTGGAGACCCGCCTGATGGAGGACATGATGAACGGGGGCGGGGCAGAGAAGGGCTTCTTCTTTGGAGCCTTCTCCGGCCGGGAATTGGGCAGTTTCGATGTCTACTTTGATCCGCGGAGCCGTGAGGAGTTGTTGGTGGGGCAGTTGGAGAATCTGGCGGGGCGTAGCCGCTATAACTTCTGGGCCCATTTTGAGCCGAAGCGCCGGGAACCACGAAAGCTTCTCGGCCCGCCGGTCACCATCGAAGGCTTTGAAGTCAAAGCGGAAATTGGCGATGACCTGCACTTCCGGGCGCGGGTGCGGATGCGTCTGCGTGTGAATGAGGAAGAGTTGCGAGTCTTGCCGCTCGACGTCTCGCCGAAGCTCCGGATTCTGAGCGCGAAATGGAAAGGAGACCCGGTTGAGGTCTGGCAGAAAGATGCGTTGCGGGCCAATCTGTTGCGCAGCACGGATTCCGAAGTTTTTCTCGTCAGGCCGCCGGAGGTGATGCGCAAAGGGGATATGGGCATTCTCGAGGTGGAAGAAGAGGGCGACATTTTTGTCCAGGCCGGGAACGGGGTTCTGTATCTGGCCACACGTGCGAGCTGGTTTCCTCAGATCCAATTCCAGGCCGCGCCCTTCGAGGCCAGTTTTGAACACACCCGTCAGGCAACGTTGGTTTGTCCGGGGTTGCGAACGGAAGTTGTTGTGCAAGATCGGAAGTTGACCACCTGCAAGGTGGAACAACCGGTGCGGCTCTTTGGCTTCAATATGGGGAATTTTGATTCGAGCCTGGTGAAGCGCGGAGGGCTTGCGGTGGAGGTCTACGCAAACAAAGTCTTAGAGACCGCATTAGAGCGTAGAGCGCCATCCTCAATTCCTCCGCCTTCCGTTCCTGGTCCCAGACGCCGTCAGGAGCAGCCGGTCTTCCTGCCGCCGCTACCTCCTCCTCCCAGCAATCCCGTGGCGAGAATGCCATCGATGGCTGATGAGATCGCTGGCGCGCTCGAGTTTTTCAGTGCCAGTTTTGGTCCGCCGCCTCTGCCGCGAGTGGTCGCTGCCCCGATTCCTGGCGCTTTTGGCCAAGGTTTCCCAGGCTTCCTCTACCTCTCGACCCTTGCCTATCTGGAAGACTCGCAATTGCCAGCAGCGGACCGCGCCGAGTGGCAATCACGCAACTTTCGCGAGATTCTTCAGGCTCACGAAGTTGCACACCAGTGGTGGGGCAATCTCGTCAGTTTCGAGAACTATCGTGACGAGTGGATGAGCGAGGCGTTGGCAAATTATTCCGCGTTGCTCTATCTCGAAAAGCGTAAGGGTGCCAAGGTGGTGGAGGCGTTGCTGAACGATTACAAAAGTCGTTTCCTGATGGAGGATGCGCAGGGAAAGTCGCTTGAGTCGGCTGGCCCGCTTGTGTTCGGAATGCGTCTGCGCCACTCGAATCCGAGAGCCTGGCTGGCGGTCAACTATGAAAAGGGCACCTGGATTTTCCATATGCTGCGAGCTCGTCTGGGCGATGCGGCCTTCCTGCAAATGCTCGGGCACCTCACTCGGGAGTTTGCCGCCAAGCCGATGACTACTGACGACCTCCGCCGGATCGCCGCGCAGCATCTTCCCAAGGATGCGCCCGATAAGGATCTGGAAACCTTCTTCGAGACTTGGGTCTATGGCACCGGAGTGCCTCAACTGACTTTGACGACGGCGGTGAAGGGCGCCGCGCCACGCGCGCGCCTGGAGATCCGCCTGCAACAGTCGAAGGTGCCTGAAGATTTTGCGATCGATGTGCCGGTGGAAATCCTTCTGCCGAAGGGGCAGCGCATGGTGAAGTGGATTCGAACCGGGCCCGACGAGGAGGTGGTGGAAGTCGCCACTGGTGCTGTTCCTTTGAAGGTGGTGCTTGACCCACGGAATGCGACGCTCAAGCGTTAGGCGCGCGCTATTCTTGAGAGTTGATGGAAGCTCCTGAAATTACCGGCCCAAGCGTATCGGTCGTTGTTGTCTCTCAAAATCAGTCTCAACTCCTGAAGCCGACTCTCCAGGCACTTTCTGCCCGGGAGAATCCCAGCCAGAGTGAGGTGATCGTTGTCGATTGCGGGAGCACTGATGGCAGCGCCCGACTGGACGAAGAGTTTGAAGGCATCACCATGATGCGTCTGCCGCGCAATTTCGGTTGGACCAAGGCGGTCAATATTGGAAGCCGGACCGCCAAGGGCGAACGCCTGCTTCTGTTGCCCAATGGATGCGAGATTGCTCCCGATACGATCGACCGCATGGTGGCCGCTCTTGACTCAGACCACAGCGTCGGCGCAGTATCGGTTGCCGGCACCTTCTATGCCCTCCCGAAGCCTGGCGATGTGGCGCTGCGGGAAGTGCCGCCTTCTGCGGCCGAGTACCCTTTCGATCAGCCCGTTCTGTTGCCGCGAGTCACTTTGGTCAGCATGAATTATCTGCCGGACGGATATGGGCAGTACTTCGGGGACGCCGAGCTCTTCTACAAAATGCGCGAGGCCGGCAAACGGGTTCTGGTTCTCGAAGACCTGAGCATCCCCCGGAAGCGGGCGCAACTCGACAGCATCACTGCCGAACTGGCCGAGGCGGATCGATTGAGCGGACTCGGCGCTTTCTATTCAAAAAACTACGGATTCATGGCTGGATTCAGTTTTTGGCTCGGACAGAGCCTCAAAGCGCTCTTCGCTTTCAAGCTGGGGCTTGCGGGAAAACTCTTAGGTGGAACTAAGGTGGATGGTCTCTAAAGCTTAGCCAGGCCTATGCCGATGGTTCCCCTGAGGACCACGATCAATGGACGCAATGCTTTGGATGTTCTTGCCGCTTTTAGTCGCGGCTGGATCCGCGCTTTTGTCTTTCTTCATCATGCAGTCGAAGCTTGAGGTTGCGGTGTCGAAGGAGCGGGAGTCGATGGCTGAGGCTCGCGCGGTGATTTCCACTCACGCCCGCACGATGGAAGAAACCATGCGTGCGACGGAAGAGTCGGCTCGCCGCAAAGCGCTCGACGAATTTCTCGCCGATTTCCGGGTGGAAGAACGCCATTATGTCCGCGAGAGCAAGAGCCTGTTCTTGAACCGCAAGTCGATGGTGCTGCAGGAGCGCCTCTATTTCCGCAACATTCCTCTCAGCAACTGGGTGGAGCATGAAATGGTGATTGAGGACGGCGGCGACATCCAGAAGCTGGCCAAGGCCTGCAGTGTTTTCAGCACACGAAGCGTTTCGAATGAGAGTGCGAACGCTGCTGCGCAACTCGGAACGCAATCCTCATCCATCCAAATGGGCCCGCCACAACTGGCTGGGATGATGTCGAGCGTCGCTCCGGCCAAGTTGCTTGCCATGGACGTTCCAGCACAACGCAAACGCAATCTGGCTGGATGAGCTGCATACGCTAAACTGAAGGCGGTTAGGCAAAGCCGCCTCAAATGTCAGCAGTCGCTACTTACACCTCCCTCGCAGAAGAAATTCTTGCTCTCAAGCGTGAGCGCAAGGCGATCATTCTCGCCCATCATTACCAGGAATCGGAAATTCAGGAACTCGCCGACGTCATCGGTGACAGCCTCGAACTTGCTCGCAAGGCGAAGCAATTCGAGGGCGAAGTCATCGTATTTTGCGGCGTCTGGTTCATGGCGGAAACCGCCAAGCTCCTCAATCCAGACCGTATCGTTGTGGTTCCGGATGCAAAGGCCGGCTGTAGCTTGGTGGACAGTTGTCCCGCCGACCAACTGCGCGCCTTCAAGAAACGTTATCCCGATCATGTCGTGGTCAGCTACATCAACACCTCGGCTGCGGTGAAGGCGGAGAGCGACATCATTTGCACCTCGCGAAACGCGGTGCAGGTGGTGAACTCTATCCCGCTCGACAAGCCAATCCTGTTCTGTCCAGATATCAATCTGGGGAACTATGTGAAGCAGCAGACGGGCCGAGACAATATGAAGATCTGGCCCGGTGCTTGTATTGTCCACGCGACCTTTGCCGCGCGGCGTCTGACCCAGACCCGGATCCAGCATCCTACGGCTCTAGTGGCGGCTCATCCCGAGTGCCCCGCCGAAGTCCTGGCGATGGCAGACTACATCGGCTCCACCTCGGCGATCATTGAGCACTGCGTGAACAGTGATGTGCCCGAGTGGATCATCATGACCGAGAGCGGTGTGCGCCATTCGCTCGAAAAGGGTGCGCCCAATAAGAAGTTTTACTTCGTTGCCAACGAGAATTGCAATTGTAGCGAGTGCCCTTACATGCGCATGAACACGCTTGAGAAGTTGCGGGAATGCCTCGACACGCTTGGGCCGCGCGTGGAACTTCCCGCCGAAATCATGGAACGGGCTCGCTTGCCCATCGAGCGGATGCTCGCACTCTAGGATCGGATTCTCGTGCAATCGCCATTGTTGGATCGATTCGGGCGGCTGCACGACAACCTGCGCATCAGCGTGACGGATCGCTGCAATATCCGTTGTTTCTATTGCATGCCGGAGGAAGGCGGGCAATACGCTCCGAAGCAGGAAATTCTCAGCCTGGACGAGATCGCCCGCTTTGCTGGTGTGGCCGCCGGTCTGGGGATCCGCAAAGTCCGCATTACGGGCGGGGAGCCCCTGGTGCGCAAGGATCTGGCAAAGCTCATTGAGAAGGTGATCGCGATTCCGGGCATCGAAGACGTTGCTCTCACCACCAATGCGCTGCTTCTGGGAGCACAGGCGAAAGATCTCTATGATGCTGGTTTGCGCCGGCTGAATATCCACCTGGATACTCTCGATCGTGAGCGCTTCCGCACCATTACCCGGCGGGATGAGTTGCCTCGTGTCCTTGAGAGTATCGAGATCGCCCAGTCCCTCGGCTTCGGGCCTATCAAGCTGAATGCGGTCGCCGTGAAGGGCCTGAATGAAGATGACATCCTTCCGATGGCGCATTATGGGCGCGAACGTGGAATTGAAGTTCGCTTCATTGAGTTCATGCCGCTCGATCACCAGGGACTTTGGGATCAAACCCAAGTCCTGAGTATGGATCAAATGCTCGAACGGCTCAGGGCGGAGTTCGGCCCGATGCATGCGATGCCGGACCAGGACGAGCGCGCTCCGGCAACCGAGTTCCGCTATGGTGATGGCAAGGGCAGCATCGGTTTTATTGCAAGTGTCAGCAAACCCTTCTGTCTAAATTGCAATCGTATCCGGCTCACTGCGGATGGCAAGCTCCGCTATTGTCTCTTCGCTGTGGAAGAGATGGATGTCCGGGCCCTGCTCCGCGCAGGGGACGATGCGGGAATCGAAACAGCAATCCGCGAAAATCTGATGCGCAAATGGATTGGCCATGAAATCGGCACCAAGAATTTCGTGCCCCCGCCTCGTCCGATGTACGCGATCGGTGGCTAGGTCTGGAGACCTCCAGTGGATCTGGAACCTGGCCGGCATGCTGTGTGATCGGTTCGCATGTCGTCGACGCCCGACGGCGGCTAGGCGGTCTGATCGGAGTGTACCAGCAGCACTCCGCCGCACGCGAATGCGGCCCCTATCATGCTTGCTGTGGCTGGAATCTCGCCAAAGAACAGCCAGGCAATCAGAAATGTGAGCGGGCCAATGAGCAGTAAGGATGCGGAAGCTTTTGACACGGGAAGCTTACTCAGTGCATGTCCCCAAAGAGCGTAGGCTAATGCGCCCGGGCCCACGGCCAGAAAGGCAATCGTGAAGATATGGCGGGTTGGGATCTGACGGCTGATTGCAAGAAGATTCGGTGAGAAGCAGAGCATGGCAAGCGCACCGGCGGCAAAGCTGACCGCTGTGACTCCGAGCGAATCGTAGCGTTTCATGACAGGCTTCTGGGCAACTGTTCCAATGCCGAAAATGAGGGCTGCCAGAAGCAGTAGTCCGACCCCAAAATTCAACTGGAGTTTTCCTTGTGACTCGCCGAGGGCGATGATCGCCGCTCCGGCAAAAGCGATGCCGAGCCCGGTCCAGGTGCGCCAGTTCGCGCGGTGATTCAGCAGGAAGACCGAGAAGACGGTGGCAAAAATTGGCATCGTATCCACCAGTACGCTCGCCGGTCCTGAGGCTACGGTACGGATGCCGTGGGTGGATAAGAGTTGGTACGCCGTCACACAGCAGAAGCCACTGCCCGCTGTGAGCCAGAAATCGCGACCTCGGGGGAGGGTCTTGCCTTTGACTGCCCACCAGGCAAAAAGGAGAACAGCCGCAGCCGTAAAGCGAAGAGCCAGGAGTGCCTCAATCGGGACTTCGCCTAACATCGCCCGCACGAGCGGAAAAGTCAGTGACCAAAGAACCAAAGCAATCGACAGGGATACCAAAGCGCCTCGATGGGCCATGACGACAGAGTAGCAGATTGGATACATGTATACAATATCCATTCGATACACTAGGGACAATGCCTGCCAAAGCTGTCTCCCAACTGAGATATCGCACCGCACCCGAAGTGGTTGCCGAGTACATTCGCGATGCGATTTATCGCAATGAGCTTCGCCCCGGCCAGCAATTACAGCAGGAAGAGTTAGCAACAAAATTCGGCATCAGCCGCATTCCGGTGCGCGATGCGCTGCGCCAGTTGCAAGGGGAAGGGCTCGTCGACCTGTATCCCAACCGGGGCGCTTTTGTCTCAAATCCTGGTGTGGAGGAACTGCGGGAAGTATTCGGGTTGCGAATCCTGCTCGAAACCTATGCGCTCCGTCTTGCGGTACCTAACTTCACTCGTCCCGAACTGGAATTATGTGCCAGCTTACTTGCGCAACTGGAGAGTGTGGCAAACCGGGCGGATTGGTCGCGCATTGATCAGGATTTTCATGCTGCGCTCTATGTACCGTGCCGTCAGGCAAGGACGATGAGTCTGATTGAAAATTTACGCGGAAGCGTCAATCGCTTCTATTATCTGTATCTGTCGCCGGAGAGCTATGGGCCCGATTGCTTAAAAGAACATCGGCAAATTTTAAAGGCTTGTCAGAAAAGAGATGCGGAGGGTGCAGTGGCGGCACTGGAGAAGCATTTGAAGAATGCGTTGAAGGAAGTGGAGCAGGTGAGTGGCGGAGAACTCCTGCGCAAAGTCTGAGAAGATTTCCGGCGCAGCCGCACTAGTATCTGCATGGGATGGATGTTATGTGGACTACTGGTGCTTTTTAGTATGGCTGCGCCAGATGTGGATTCGGTTGGTTCCGTACAGCGTGTCGTGATCGAAACGACAAATGTCGATGGACTGGCTGCAGGAACCTCAGGTTTGGTGCGGCTGCCGCAAGAAGAGTGGCTGAGCTTCTATTTTGGGCGTTACACATTACGTGTCGAGAACCGGAAGATTAGCCGGTTAGCTTATCTCGGCAAGACAGGCACTCTTTATGTGGAGTTCCTCGACAACGGCGATAGCCGGTTCATCTCATTTCGCTTCATGGATCCAGACCCAAGAGATTCAGAGCGTGTTTTAGCTTCTATTTCCCGGGTGCGGCGATCATCGCCTCGATAACTTTGTCACTGATGCCAGCCGCGCGCAGTTTGACAAGTTCGTCTGTACTTGTATTGAAGGAGCAGTCCGTACTCTTGATCTTGGCAATCAAGATCTCGTCTGAAAAATTTGCAGTCTTCATCGCGAGCAGATCGGCGTTTGAAAACCGTCCTTTTGATGCAACCGGCTCAGCGGGCTCAACCGGATCTTTGATGCCTAATCGAGTTCGGTCTAGCGTGATGTTCCCGTTTACATAAGCCGTGATTTCTGTTCCCTTGGGGATGCTGATATCTTTACCTTTGACAAATAGGAATAGGGGTGCAGCTGGGAAGAAGACGATGGAGGTTGCTACAATTGCGCCCGTCATTTTTCCGGCGTTCGATCCCCCCTTCATCTCCTTGACTGCACGGAGTGCAACTTTCTCTCCGGATGCAAGCTTCAAATAATCAATATTGATATTTAGCTTTCCTGCACGGCCCATGCGCCGTTTCGACTCTGCCTCTGTGACCGTTGCAATTGCCACACTCCCCTTGGGCGCAACGATGACTCCACCAACTTTTAATTCATCGAGCAACTCAAAGTCCACCAAGTCTCCCACCTTGGCATCTTCAGAAGAGATTGTTCTCATGAGCCTCAATCGAGCCGGAGTCGAATCGTCGATCTGCAGGGTTTGCGCGAACAGAGTAGCGGTGGTGATCAGTGTCAATAATATACGTTGGTGGTGGCGAGCGGTCATGTGAGTAAGTATCGGTATCCTAGCTTGGGCTTGTTAGAGTGTAAAGCAAAGAAACCCACTGTGGCCAGTGGTCTTTTCTGATTCTGGAAAGAACTTCTGTTCCGTAGCAGATCTGGGGATGCCAAGCAATGTGCTGTTCAATTTATAATCTTTTTTAGCATTTTGCCGCCCATTAAGAGAATCAATCGCCCGCTTATTGTCCATTCCACTGTGGCCTGGAGGCTTGGCGCATGAGCTGCTTACAGTAAACGGAAGCTCGTTGCAGATTTTCAGACTCGGCCCGAGCAACTTGCCAGTGGCTCGGCGATCGAGTTTGAGGTGTATCAGGAATGGCGGCAATTGGGTGCACTGACCAATCGGGTGTCGGCACTGTCTCTCGATGGACGGCGCTCGGCCCCCTCGCTACTAGGAGATGCTCGAGCTCCAGTGTTTGTCCGCCTCCAGACTCCACGCTGGTGGACTGCCATGTGGAAACCCTGCCTGGTGCACGGCAGGATCGCGGTCTCTGCTCGATCCGCTGACGGGCGTCCCATCCAGTGCGAGACAGAACGGACGAATCGTGATGGGGATGTCCGGGAGTCGATTGAGTCGAAATCCATCTCCACGACAATCCCGGAAGTTGCTGCTTTTCTCGACGGGTGTCCTCTGGAAAAGCGAAACGTCTTGCGCGTTTTCCTGGTTGGCTTCCTCAATAAGTCGCTGTATTCGCGCAGAGTTGCGTTACTTCCTTTGAGGAAGCAGATGGAACGCAATCTCCGCTTTTGTCTGGAAAGCGATGGCCTTCCCATTTCGGGTTGCTGGCCGGAAGCGCCACTTTTGCAGCGCCCGAATTGCGCTCTGGTCTAGTCCTGGATCGAGTGAGCGAATGATCCGAATATCTTGCGCTACTCCTGCAACGCTCACCTCAAACCCGAGGACAACGGAACCCTCAATGGCGCCTGAACTCGCGTCCGGCGAGTAGGATGGGGCCACTTTCGATACAAGCACGGGAGGCATGATTTTCGCATCCTGTGCGTATCCCGTAGCAGAAAGACTCATCAGAAGGCTTAGGACCAAGGTGCGCAATTTACGTTTCTCCCGAACCGGTATACCATCTCTCGAGCAATAGAAAGAGCCCGCCGTTGCCGGCGGGCTCTTTCAGGCTCATTGCTGAGACCGTTGTTTAGTAGTCCATCTCGGGACCGTGGCCGTGGCCACCGCCCGCGGGAGCAGCGGACTTCTTCTCGGGGATCTCGCAGATCATGGCTTCCGTGGTCAGCATGAGGCCGCTGATCGAGGAGCTGTTCTGCAGGGCCGAGCGGGTCACCTTGGCAGGATCGATGACGCCGGCAGCAACCAGGTCTTCAAAGTTGCCAGTGGCGGCGTTGAAGCCGTACTTGGCATCCGAATTGGCCTTGATCTTCTCGACGATCGTTGCGCCTTCGAAACCAGCGTTGCCAGAGATCTGACGCACCGGCTCTTCGCAAGCGCGCTTGATGATGGCCACGCCAATGGCTTCGTCACCATCGAGCTTCAGATCGTTCAGCGCAGCAGAAGCGCGCAGAAGTGCCACGCCGCCGCCGGCAACGATGCCTTCTTCGACGGCCGCACGGGTGGCGTGCAGAGCGTCTTCGACACGAGCCTTCTTTTCCTTCATTTCGGTTTCGGTGGCAGCGCCAACCTTGATCACGGCAACACCGCCGGCGAGCTTCGCCAGACGTTCCTGCAGCTTTTCACGGTCGTAGTCCGAAGTTGTTTCTTCGATCTGGGCGCGGAGCTGCTTGATGCGGCCCTCGATGCCCTTCTGCTCACCAGCGCCATCAATGATGGTGGTGTTGTCTTTGTCGATCACGATGCGCTTGGCGCGGCCGAGATCGCTGAGCTGGACGCCCTCGAGCTTGATGCCCGTTTCTTCCATGATGGCCTGGCCACCGGTGAGGATACCGATGTCCTCGAGCATCGCCTTGCGGCGATCGCCGAAGCCAGGAGCCTTCACTGCAGCAACGTTCAGAGTGCCACGGAGCTTGTTCACGACGAGAGTGGCGAGCGCTTCGCCTTCCACTTCTTCCGCGATGATCACGAGCGGGCTGCCGGAGCGGGCAATCTGCTCGAGCAACGGAAGGAGGTCCTTCATGTTGCTGATCTTCTTCTCGTGGATCAGGATGTAGGGGTTCTCCATCACCGCTTCCATGCGCTCCGGATCGGAGACAAAGTAGGGGCTCAGGTAACCACGGTCAAACTGCATGCCTTCGACGGTCTGCAGCTCGGTGTGCATCGTCTTGGACTCTTCCACCGTGATGACGCCGTCCTTGCCAACCTTCTTCATTGCTTCCGCAATGGTGTTGCCAATTTCGGTGTCGCCGTTGGCGGAGATGGTGCCAACCTGGGCGATCTTGTCGTCCGAGGTCACCTTCACAGCCTGCTTTTCGATTTCCTTGACGACGAGCTCGACAGCCTTGTCGATGCCGCGCTTCAGAGCCATCGGGTTGGCGCCGGCAGCAACGTGCTTCACGCCTTCACGGAAGATGCTCTGAGCCAGGATGGTGGCGGTGGTGGTGCCGTCGCCAGCGATGTCGCTGGTCTTCGATGCCACTTCGCGTACCATCTGGGCGCCCATGTTCTCGAGCGGATCACGGAGTTCGACTTCCTTGGCGACGGTGACGCCGTCCTTGGTGATCGTCGGTCCGCCGAACTTCTTCTCAAGCACCACGTTGCGACCACGGGGTCCGAGGGTTACTTTTACTGCGTCAGCCAACTGGTTGACACCGCGCAGGATCGCCTGGCGGCTATTTTCAGCGTATACAATCTGTTTTGCGGGCATGGTTCGATATTCCTCCTCAGGCTCTACTTCTCAAGGATGCCGAGGACTTCATCCTCACGCATGATCAGGTATTCATTGCTGTTCAGCTTGATGTCTGAACCGGAGTACTTGCCGAACAGGATGCGGTCGCCAGGCTTCACATCAAGTGCGATGACCTTGCCGTCTTCAAGGCGCTTGCCCTTACCAACAGCGACTACTTCGCCTTCCTGAGGCTTTTCTTTCGCAGAATCGGGAATGTACAAACCATTCACCATGTCTACGTCATTTTCCAAACGCTTGACCACAATTCGGTCGTATAGCGGACGGATGTTCATCGTGGACAACCTCCATCGATTGTTTTGAAGTTATAAGTGTCATCCGGAGATGCACTCACACACATAGAATTAGCACAGTCGATCGGCGACTGCTAAAAAAATAACGCAAGTCATTGATTTGAAACGAAAAATAGTTGTAGTTTTTGCGGGGTCTCAGGCAGGACGCAGAAAGGAAGAGAAGAAAATCTTAGTCCTTGGTGCTAAGATTTACAAATGCGTTTCCTCTTCTTCGCACTCCTCGCGGCTGCTTGCGCTCCGGCGCAACATGTCGCTGACCTGCTGACTGCAAAGATGCACGACCGCATCGTGGCGTATGATGCCCGCATGGATGGCGCTTTGGGTGTCGCCATCATCGATCTCACGACCGGCACTCAATGGAGCTATCACGGAAAGCTTGTGTTTCCGACCGCCAGTGCGATCAAGGTTCCGATTCTGATGGAGATCTTCCGGCTGCGGGAACTGGGCCAACTCCATTTCAATGAGAAGGTGACGCTGCAGCCTGCGGAGGCTGTCGGGGGCAGTGGAGTCTTGCAGGAGCGTCTGAGGAACGGTCCCATCACGCTTTCTGTGGAAGAGATTGTTCGTGAGATGATTGCGTCCTCTGACAATACAGCGACCAACTGGTGCATCCGGCGGGTCGGGATGGCCGGTGTCAACCACACCATGGCGCAGATGGGCTACCAGGGAACGAGATTGCAACGCATCATGATTGATCAGGCCGCTGCAACTCGCAACGAGGAAAATGTTTCCACTCCCGAAGACATGGCGGACATGCTGCGTGTGATCTATGAAGGCAAAGCTGTGAACGCAAAGGCGAGTGCTGAGATGATCGCGATGTTGAAGCTGGTAAAGGCAGGCATGCGCCGCGCGATTCCGCCTGCCATCGAAGTCGCATCGAAACCTGGCGAGCTGGTGGGCGTTCGGACGGAGACGGGGATTGTCTATCTGAAAGGGCGACCCTTCGTGCTTGCGGTGATGGGCACCTATTTGAATGAATCCGACTCCCCCATCGAAGCTGTGACAAAGATCGTCTTCGATTGCTTCCAGAAGCTTGCGGCAGGGAACATTTACGGCAATCTTGGCGTACGCTAGGGTACATGTCACTCCAAGGAAAGCGCATAGCCGTCCTCGTCGATCAGCTCTACCAGGAACTGGAAGTCTGGTATCCGTATTACCGCCTGAAAGAAGCTGGCGCAGAAGTTCATTTGGTGGGTGCTGAGGCAGGCAAGAACTATCCGAGCAAGGTTGGCTACCCGGCGATTGCTGAAAAGAGCTACACCGGTGTGCAGCCCAGCGAATACGATGGCGTCATCGCCCCCGGCGGCTTTGCTCCCGATTTTATTCGCCGCCATCCCGAGGCACTCCATTTTGTACATGAGATCGACAAGGCTGGCAAGCTGGTGGCCGCAATCTGCCACGGGCCCTGGGTCCTTTGTTCTTCCAATATGCTGCGCGGCCGCAAAGCCACCAGCTTCTTTGCGATCAAAGATGATGTGATCCATGCCGGCGCTGAATGGTCAGACGCCGAGGTGGTGGTGGACCGGAATCTGGTCACCTCCCGCAAACCCGATGACCTTCCCGCTTTCTGTATTGCCTGTATCGACGTGCTGAACCGTCAATAGGACGCAATGAACGAAAACATCATCGCCGTCAGAGGGCTCACCAAGAGTTACGGCGAGGTCCACGCCGTGCGAGGCGTGGACTTTGAGGTGAAGGCCGGAGAGGTGCTTGGTCTGCTCGGTCCGAATGGGGCAGGCAAGACCACGACGGTCGAGATTCTCGAAGGACTTCGCTCACGGAGCTCCGGGGATGTGCGGGTGCTCGACTTCGATCCCGGCTGTGATGCAAGAAAGCTGAAGGAACGCATCGGCGTCTGCCTGCAGGCGAATAACCTGCCGGAGAAGATGAAGGTCAGCGAGGCGCTCGACCTCTTTGCTGCCTTCTACGAGCGCACGCTCCCCAAGGCGAAGCTCCTCTCCCGGCTTCAGCTCGAAGAGAAGAAGGACGCGCTATACGGCACTCTTTCCGGTGGCCAAAAGCAGCGTGTCGCGATTGCGCTGGCACTGGTGAACGATCCGCAAGTCGTATTCTTCGACGAACCCACCACTGGCCTCGATCCACAGGTACGTCTCGAAATTCATAAGCTCATCGAAGAGCTGAAGCAGGACCAGCGCACCATCATTCTTACGACTCACTACATTGAAGAGGCCGAACGCCTTTGTGACCGCGTCGCGATCATTGACGAGGGCAAGATCATCGCTGTCGGAACTCCTCGTGAGATCCAATCGCGTACTCTCGGAACGACAAAGATCGAGATCCATCTCGAGACCCCGTTGGAGGGAATTGATGTTCCTTCGGGCATTGTCCTCAGTGAGACGCGGACCACTCTCACCGCCTCCAGCACCCACCCTGCCCGTACTGTCGTTGAACTCGTGAAATGGGTCGACCACCACGGCCTGGGGATGACGGATATCAGTTTGAAGAAGCCAACTCTCGAAGATGTCTTCATCGAGCTAACCGGCAAGAGGCTTCGGGACTAAGCACATGAAAGCGATTCTGGCGCACATCCTCTCGAACCTCCGCCTGACGATGCGCGAGCGTTCGGTATTCTTCTTCAACTACGCCTTCCCACTTGGCTTCTTCTTCCTCTTCGCCACGCTGAATAAAGCGAAGGAGTCCAACTCGATTGCTGCTGTGCTGACGAGCGTTCTGACCATCGGCTTGCTGGGCAATGGTTTCTTCGGTGGTGGTCTGCGCGCGGTGATGGAACGTGAGAACGGCATCCTGCGCCGTTTCAAGGTGGCTCCTCCCGGAGCCCTGCCGATTCTCATCAGCAGTCTGGTTGTGGGGGTGCTGCAATACTTTCCGGTCGTTCTCCTGATGACGGTGTTGAGTGTTGTCCAGTACGGCATGACATGGCCGGACAACTGGCTGAGCTTTTTTGTGTTTGTGATCATCGCGAATTTTGCGATGCGTAGCATGGGCGGCATCATCGCCTCGGTTGCCAACAGCATGGCGGAGAGCCAGATCATCATCCAGTGCCTATACTTCCCGATGATGCTGCTGAGCGGGGCTACCGTGCCGGTCACCTTTCTCCCGGAGTGGGTCCAAAGTCTGGTGCAGTTCATCCCCGCCACTCATATGGTGAGCGGTCTGCAGGGAATCCTGCTGCAACACGAGTCGCTTCTCCAGAATTGGAAGCCGGTCAGCGCCTTGCTCATCACCACCGTGGCCTGCACGCTGATCTCGCTGAAGATTTTCCGTTGGGAAAAAGGAGAGAAGCTCCCGGCACGGGCCAAGGCATGGGTGCTGGCGGTGCTTGCTCCTTTCTTCCTCATTGGCGCCTGGGATCTGCATAGCAAAGAGAATCTGACAAAGTCGAAGGCAATCGAACGCGAACTGGCCCGCAGCCAGACGATCCTCATCCGCGACGCACGTGTCATCACGGGCACGGGTACGGTGATCGAAGGCGGCAGTGTCCTGATTAAGCAGGGGAAAATTGTTGCCCTATACAATGGCACGGCGCCTGTAGCGAAGTCCCTAAATGCAATTGAGATCGAAGCTGCGGGCAAGACTCTGTTGCCCGGTTTGATCGATGTGCATATCCATCTCGGCTCGCCGGGTGGCTTCTATGACGATCCTAAGAAATACCAGGACCGGACACTGCCCGAAAAGCGTCTGAAAGCCTATCTCTACTCTGGGATCACCAGTGTCAAGAGTGCTGGCGACTGGATCGACTCGGTGATTCCGTTGCGCGATAAGGGCCGCCGCGGTGAAGCGCTGATGCCGGAGCTTTACGTCGTGGGTCCGCTCTTCACCGCTGCAGGGGGACATCCGGCGCAGATGCTGCAATCGATGCCGGAGTCTGCCCGGGCCTATGGCCAGAGTCAGTTTGTCCGCCTGCCGAAAACGCCTGACGAGGCACGCGCCATGCTTCGTGAACTCAAGGCGAAGAATGTGGATGCGATCAAAGCGGTTCTGGAAAGCGGTAGTGCCAACAATCCGATGCCGCGTCTGGATCTGAATGTCTTGAAGGCCATCTGTACAGAAGCCAAACTGCTCGGCTTGCCTGTGACGGTGCATACCAGCAAGGCGATTGACGTTCGCGATGCTTTTGAAGCGGGTGCGAATGGTGTCGAACACGGCAGCCCGAATGAAGCTCTGCCCGATGAGTTGTTGCGGAAGATGGCTGCTTCTGGTTTCTACTATGACCCCACAATGAGCGTCTTTGAAGGGGTACGCATGATGCTCGAAAAAGACTTCACCCGTCTCGACGACAGTTTGCTCCAGCAGGTAGTCCCGATGGACTTATTGAAATCGACGCGCCGCTTGGTGCTCGATCCGAAACTCACGGGACGATACCAGGAGTTCGCTCCTCGCATGAAGGAAGCACGAGAGAATCTGAAGCGTGTTTTCGACGCCGGAGTGACGCTGGTGACTGGCACGGATGCGGGCAACCCGCTGATCTTTCACGGCCCCACTGTGCAGGAAGAAGTCGAACTCTGGGTGGCCGCTGGCATTCCGGCGCACCAGGCGATTCTTGCTGCTACCAGAAATGCCGCCCAACTCCTGGGGCAGGGAAATCGCATCGGAACGATCGAGATGGGCAAGGATGCCAATCTTCTTCTTGTCGATGGGAATCCGCTGCAAGACCCCAAGAGCCTGAGCCGCATCTCCCTTGTCATGCTGAAGGGCGAACGCATCTCCCGTGCGGCTCTGCTCAAAGAAGACTAAGCTTCACTCATGAGCAATATCTGGAATTCGGGTGACTTTGCAAAGATCGCTCCTGCCGTGATGATCGTTGGAGAGTTGCTGTGTGATGCGGTGCCCACTTATGCCGGGCAACGGGTGCTCGATCTTGGGTGTGGTAGTGGGAACACTGCACTGGCCGCGGCACGGCGGCGGGCGCAGGTGTTCGGGTTGGATCCCATCCCGACCTTGCTCCAGCGCGCCCGGGAGCGTGCCGCTTTTGAAGGTCTCGAGATTGAGTTCACAGAAGGCAGTGCTGAAGTGCTGCCTTACGAAGCCGGCTCTTTCGATGTCGTGCTGAGCAGCTTTGGCATGATTTTTTGTGAGGACTGGAAGGCCGCGGTCGCCGAAGTGGCTCGTGTGTTGCGGCCCAATGGACATTTTGCGTTCACCAGTTGGACCGAAGGCAGCCTCAACGACCTGTTATTTGCAAAGTGCATCGCACAGCGTCCAGACTTGCAGTCCGTCAGCGTGGCGCGCGATTGGGGCAAGCTTGCCTCCATTCCGGCCATGCTGCGATCGCACTTTGGCTCTGTCCGCGTGACGCACCGCAAACTGCTGGCACGCGCTGCCTCGGTCGAGCAGTGGCTCGATGGAATGAAGAAGTTCCTCTCACCCGTCTATTTGGCCTATGAAGGGCTCAACGGGGCGGCTGCAGCGCAATTGGATGCAAAACTGATCGCCTTAGGCCAGCAACACAATCAAGCCCCGGAGCACGGCTTCTTTGCGCCTGTGCCCTATCTTGAGATCCACTGCCGTCCGCTAGCTGCGTAGATATTTCAGCGTCGCGAGCAGTTGGATGACAAAGCAGACTACCACGATGCCTGCCATGGCCAGCCCGGCAATGCTCCAGTAGCGCTCCTGACGGGCCTGCGCAAAGCGCGGATGCCCCACGATGTAAGCGGCGCCGAAGCCCCCGGCCAGACCGCCGAGATGCGCGAAGTTGTCGATCTGACTGATAAAGCTGGTCATCAGGAGAGAGATCACTGCGGTACCGATATAGGCCGATTTGATATAGCTCCCAAACGCGCCTCGCTGGTGGATGCCGAAGGCGATCATGGCCCCGACTAATCCAAAAATTCCTGCCGACGCGCCGACACTCAATGAGGGGGAGAACAGCGTTGAGGCCAAAAAGCCGAGCGTCGAACTCGCCAGGTAAATCACCAGCATTCGTCCCGCGCCAAAAGCCTCTTCCACTTGCGGTCCCAGATTGTATAAACTCCAACTGTTCATCCCAATGTGGATCAGGCTCGCATGAAGAAAGCCTGCCGTAACCAGTCGCCACCATTCGCCGTGAAAGATGTACCCAGGTTCTTTGGCGCCAAACAGGAAGAGGGTAACCCCATTCATACTCGAAAAGCCGCCGCCGTTGATGTTTTCCTGGTTGAAAATTGCCATGGCCATGTAGATGAACAGGTTCACAGCCAGAATGTAATTGGTGATCTGCCCATCCTGCGGCAACAGCCCGCTGATCACTCGCGCGGTATCGCTGTTTCCTTTGGGACGGGGTGCGAGTTCAAACTCACAATAGGGACATACGCGATCTGCACGGCTGATGAACGCGCGGCAGTTCGGACAAATGGGTCTGGGCTCCACACTTTGATTGTAAAGTGGGGTGGTACTGCATGAGTTGGAAGCGTCAGGAAATTGCGGAATTGATTCTTGCTCGCCTGCAAGAAGCAAAATGGGAGGCGCACCAGGAGTTTCGCTTGCCGCGCACGGTCAAGAGCTTCATTGTGGATGATCTGCTGCCGGCCGAACTGACCACGGCGATTCTCTCCGCTTTTCCTCCGGTCGAGAAGATGGTTCTCAAGCACCATCTCGGCGAACTCAAGTATGTCGGCGTACAAATGAACCACTACGCTCCGCTTTTGGAGGAGACCATTTATGCGTTTCAGGATCCCAGGGTGGTGCAATGCGTTGGCGAGATTTGCGGGCTCGACGATCTGATTCCCGATGAGCATCTCTATGCAGGAGGGATCAGCGCGATGGAGAAGGGGCATTATCTCAATCCCCATCTCGACAACTCCCACGATTTTGAACGGAAGCGCTATCGCGCGCTGAACCTGCTCTATTACGCCTCTCCTGGCTGGTGCCTTGAGAATGGCGGCAACCTCGAATTGTGGGACAGCGGCCCGAAAGGAAAGCCCCGGACGATCGAGAGCCGCTGCAATCGGCTGGCGGTGATGCAGACGGACAAGACCAGTTGGCACAGCGTCAGCGAGGTGCTTGCTGCAGGCACCCGCCGCTGTATTTCAAATTATTTTTTTACGATTAACCCGGTGGATGGCCAGAAGGATTATCATGTGACAAGCTTTCGAGGCCGGCCGGAAGAGAAGTTCAAGGACCTGTTGATGCAAGGGGATAATGCACTGCGGCAGGCCGTCAAGGAAACCTTAGGCGAGTCGGTATTTAAGAACAAGCATGTCTATAAGAAGGACTGAACCAGATTGCGCGAAGGGCGGAGAGCCCCGCAATTGTGTAAATTAGGAAGTTTGATGGCGTTGAACCCTCAGATCGCGAATTCGATCGTGGACATTGGCAAGCTGATGTACCAAAAGGGCTGGGTCGCGGCCAATGATGGCAACATCAGTGTTCGCCTCGACGCAGACCGGATCCTGTGCACTCCCACTGGCGTCAGCAAAGGCATGATGCGTCCCGAAGACATGCTGATTGTCGACCTGATGGGCCGTAAACTCGAAGGAGCGCGGGCCTGCACCACCGAGATCCAGATGCACTGCACGGTCTACCAGTTGCGCCCCGACGTCAACTCTGTGGTCCATGCCCACCCCCCCGTGTCGACGGGCTTTGCCGTAGCGGGCCGGGCTTTAAATCTGGCCATTCTGCCGGAAGCGGTTGTTACCCTGGGCACCGTGCCGTTGGCCGATTATGGTCTTCCTGGCACTCCCGAGTTGAGCCGCCAACTCGCTCCCTTTATTCCGAATCACGATGCGCTGCTGATGGCGAATCACGGGGTGGTTTGCTATGGCGAAACCCTGGAGAAGGCTTTTTTCCGCATGGAGACCGTGGAGCACCTGGCACGGATTTCGATGGTGGCTGAATTGTTAGGTGGACCTCGTCTTCTCCCGCGGCGCGAAGTGGACCGGCTCATGGCTGCTCGCTCACGCTACGGAATTCAATTCGCCGCTGGAGCGGAACCGGAGCCTCCGATTGCCGCGGAAGATATGATCGCCATGAAGCGTGAGGAACGCTTTGAGATCACTCGTGGCGAACTGGTCTCTTTGCTCGACGAAGTGCTGCGCGCTCGCGGCGTTCTGACGAGCTAAGCGGCTTCGATTGCTTCCAGATCCGTTTCGGGACCTCCCCGTTCGGGGCGCCGGCGCGTTTCGCGGAAGAAAATCACCAATAAAATCACTCCTCCCACCATCTTGATGCCCTCTAGTGTCGAGTAGGTGTTGTGGAATACCTTTACTTTCTGCCGCAATCCCAATTCCTTATCCTTGGCAATAAAGTCGAGGCTGCGCCCGTATCCAATAATCGATGGCGTCACCAGCAGATGCATTCCTGTCACCAGCAGGACCATGGTTAAGGACACAGCCAGGGTGAACTTCCCCTCTTTGGTCCCAAACAGCAGAATTCCAAACAGCAGCAACGCGATCACGATCTGCACAATTCCCCAAACTTCAAACAACGATCGATTGAATTCCGCTGCTTCGTGCCGGAACAGGATTTGCAAGCGATCCTGGCCGATTACCTTGATGTAGGACGCCATTTCCGGCTGCGGCAATACGAATAAATCATTGACGACACGGAAGTTATAGGCGGCGACAAAGGCCATGAAGAGACTGGCTCCCAGCCATGCGCCTAGCAGAGTGCAAATCAAGCGACGAGTGTTCATGAAAAGGCCTAGTGTATCGCGTCATAATGGGCGACATGCAAGGATCGGGAAAAGACTGGAACCGCCGCGAGTGGTTTGCATCGGCGCTGGCTGCCAGCGCAATGGCGGCTCCAACGAAGTTACCTCACAAGATTCGGATTGCCGTCATCGGACAGGACGGCCATTTAGGCGATATTCTGAGTCCTCTTCCGCAACTCCCTGATGTCGAGGTGGTTGCTTATAGCGACACCTCCGCGGCAGCACTCGCATCCTTGGGCAAGAAGATCAAAAATGATCAGGCAAGAGGCTTTCTTGACCAGCGCAAGATGCTCGACGAGAGCAAGCCGGACCTGGTTGCCGTTGTGAACGATGATGGAGCTCGCGCAGGAGCCGTGCTCGAAACCTTGCAACGCGGCATTCACTGCATTGCCGAGAAGCCGCTCGCGATCACCCGCAGCGATCTCGACAAGGTGAAGCGCGCCGCCCGCAACTCCAAGGGCAAGCTCAGCATGCTGCTGCCGCTACGCTTTGCGCCGCAGTTTCTAGCCATGCGGCAAGTCATCGATTCCGGTGAGATTGGCGACGTGTTGTTGCTAGGCGGGCAGAAGTCCTACAAGCGCGGAGCCTCGAGCGACTGGAAGAACAAGCGTTCCAGCTACGGCAGCACCATGCTCTGGATTGGCCCGCACCTGGTGGACCTCTTCTATTTCACTGGCCGCATCAAGATGACCGAGGCCTTCTGCTGGCAAACCAACGTGAAGGACCCCGCCTTGGGCGATCGGGAAAATGTCGTCGGCGGAGTCTTCCGCCTGGCCAACGGCGGCATCGCGGAACTGCGCATGGACTATCTACGTCCCGACATCGCGCCCACGCACGAGGACGATCGTCTGCGTGTTGCCGGCACCAAGGGCGTCGTCGAATACACGGCGGCCACGGGCGTGACGGTGATCTCAAACGACTCCAAACCGCGCCGCATCGACGCATTGCCGCCGGCCGGCAGCGTCTTTGTTGACTTCCTCGACACGATCTACAATGGCAAGCCGGGTGCGCTGACGGTGGAGGAAGTTTTCCACGTGAGCGATGTGATTCAGGCCGCGGATGACAGTTCTCGCAGCGGTCGTGCTGTAAAAGTTTGATCCCTGGAAAAAGTTCGATACGATCAATAACGGAGGGATGGCCGAGCGGTTTAAGGCACCGGTCTTGAAAACCGTCGTAGGGGAAACTCTACCGTGAGTTCGAATCTCACTCCCTCCGCCATGCTCAGTAGCATGATCCATTTTGCAGGCGAAGCTCTCATCCTGACCGGCACGCCGGGGGCTGGGAAAACGACGACCGCACAAGCCCTCGCAAGCAAGCCAGGGTCTCCGAAAGTGCATTTGCATTCCGACGACTTCTGGCGTTTCATCAAGCATGGCGCCGTGGCTCCCTATCTGCCCGAGGCGCACGAGCAGAACCGTGTTGTCGTCCATGTTCTGGCAAAAGTGACAGAAGAATATGCCAAGGGTGGCTATTTTGTCATTGTGGACGGCATCATCGGGCCTTGGTTCTTGCCGCCATTTCAGGCACTCACTGTACCGCTCCACTACATCGTGTTGCGTCCGTCGCTTGATGCCGCCCTCCAACGCTGTCGTGAACGAGGAGGCGATACGCTGGCGGATCCAGAACCGATCACCGCACTCCATCAGCAGCTCTCTTCTCTGGGAGATCTGGAGAAGCACGTGCTTCAGACAACGGGACAAAGTCGTGAGGAAACGTTGCGCAATGTGATTGGGGCCGTACAGAGTGGAGCCTTTCGCTTACCGGCTGGAAGCGCGTCCCTCAATTCATAGGAGATTGTCATCGCATGAACCCCACAGACGGATGGAGGGAATCCGCCCCCGCCTGGCTCACGGAAATCGGCTCAGAAGGCGATTACGCCCGCCAGTATATCCTCGACGCACCGATGCTCCAGCGCATCGAAGGCCGCAATTTCCAAACGGCTCTTGACCTCGGCTGTGGCGAAGGCCGCTTCTGCCGCATGATGCAGCAGCGCGGTCTCAAAACGATCGGCATCGATCCTACGGCCGCCTTCATCGAACGGGCCAGGGAACTCGATCCCCAGGGCGACTATCGCATCGAGGGTGCGGAAGGTCTCAGCGTTCCAGCACAGTCCTGCGATCTTGTCGTGAGCTACCTCTCGCTGATCGACATTCCTGATCTCCCGCTTGCCGTCGAAAAGCTCGTACGAACTCTCCGCCCCGGAGGCGTCTTTCTATTGGCAAACCTCACCAGTTTCAATACCGCCGCGGCACCGGACGGCTGGATTCTCGACCAGCACGGCCAGCGCCGTTTTGCGATGGACCGCTATCTCGAAGAGCGTTCTGTCTGGGTGGAATGGAGCGGCATCCGCGTGCAGAACTGGCACCGTCCGCTCTCCACCTACATGCAACTTTTCCTCGGACACGGCCTTCAGTTACAACACTTCGCGGAACCCACTCCCACAGGCGACAACGGCCATCGCAACGATCGTTACTGCCGTGCTCCCTGGTTTCACATCATGGAGTGGAAAAAGCCCGCCTGAAATGTCGAATGGCTTGTCTGTCGCGCGTCATCAGGGTGAAGCTGCGATTCTTCTGCAGCTCCCATACGATACGAAAGAGAAGGCAAGCAACATGAAATACGCATTACTCGTTCACCAGTCGCAAGAGATATTTGATCGCCGTGACGACGCCGCAACTCAGGCGGCCGGCCGGGCCTATGGAGCTGCTCTCCAGGCAGCTGGCATCTTCATCGGGGGCGCTGGACTCGAATCCCCACAAGCCGCTACCACCGTCTCTATCCGAGACGGCAAGCGTCAGGTGCACGACGGCCCCTACGCCGAAACCAAGGAGTTCCTCGCTGGCTTTGGCATCATCGAGGTTCCCGATCTCGACGTCGCTCTCGAGTGGGCCGCGCGCCATCCTGCGGCCTCCTTCGCCACCGTTGAGGTGCGGCCTCTGCTCGGCTCGCACTTCTCCGTAGGCAGCTAATGCAGCACGCCGCAACCAGAGAGGCAATCGAGTCGGCTGTGCGTCATTCGTATGGCCGCTTGATCGCCTATCTGGCGGCGCGCTCGGGGGATGTTGCCGCTGCCGAAGACGCGCTTGGCGACGCGCTCTTTACTGCTCTCGAGCGCTGGCCCATCGACGGTGTGCCGCAAAAGCCGGAAGCCTGGCTCCTGCACGCCGCACGCAACCGTACGATCGATCAGGCCCGCCGCCAACGCGTGCGCGACCACGCGCAGAAGGCTATCCAGCAGCTCAGCGAAGCCGCGCAGGACATCGCCGCCATGCAAGATGATTTTCCCGACGAACGCCTCAAGCTGCTCTTCGTTTGCGCGCATCCGGCGATCGACGCCGCGGCCCGTACGCCGCTGATGCTGCAGACGATTCTCGGCGTTGAGGCGGTGCGCATTGCCTCGGCCTTCCTGGTCTCGCCCGCCGCGATGAGTCAGCGCCTCGTGCGCGCCAAGAATAAGATCCGCAGTGCCGGGATTCCCTTTCGAGTGCCCGCTCTCCCCGAGTGGAACGAGCGTCTCTCCTTCGTTCTCGACGCGATCTACGCGGCCTACACCACCGGCTGGGATAGCCTGACAGAGGCCAGTGGCACGACGCAAGCTCTCACCGGCGAGGCGATCCATCTCGGGCGCGCGCTTGTCCAGGTTGTTCCCAACGAAGCCGAAGCCCTTGGCCTCCTGGCATTGATGCTGCACTGCGAGGCGCGGCGTCAGGCCCGCTACACACGCGATGGCGATTTCGTGCCGCTCGATGAGCAAGACAGTTCCCTCTGGTCCAAGCCCCTCATCGACGAAGCAGAACAACACCTGCGGCAGGCCTCCTCGTGGCCGCTACCAGTTGGAAGCGGCCATCCAATCCATCCACGCCAGCCGCGCGCGGAGCGGCCGCATCGACTGGAATGAGATCCTCCTGCTCTATGAAGGCCTCATTCGTATCACTCCTGGAATCGGCTCTCTCGTCGGACGGGCGGTTGCTTGGGCACAGACCGGGCAAGCGCTGCGCGGGCTCGCTGCACTTGACGCCATGCCCACGGAGCGGGTCGCTAGCTACCAGCCCTACTGGGCCGCGCGCGGCCATCTGCTGTTGCTTCTCGACCGCAATCGGGAAGCAAGCGAAGCTTTCATGCGGGCCGCGAGCCTCACCGATGACCCCGCCTTGCGAAAGCATCTTCTCAGCAAGCGACCCTAGCGTTACCATGGTGAATTCAGCGCCATGAAAGCTCTCCTCCTCTCCGAATACAAGCAACTGAACTATACCGATATGCCGGTGCCCACGATCGGCGCCGAGGATGTTCTGATCCAGGTGAAAGCCTGCGGCATCTGCGGTAGCGACATCCATGGTTGGGATGGCAGCACGGGCCGCCGTGTTCCTCCGCTTGTCATGGGGCATGAGGCTTCGGGCGAGATCACAGAAGTCGGCTCGGCGGTCAAAGGCTGGAAGGCAGGCGACCGCGTCACCTTCGATTCCACGGTCAGTTGCGGGCATTGCTACTTCTGCACGCGCGGTGAAATCAACCTCTGCGACAACCGGCAAGTGCTTGGCGTCAGTTGCAACGAGTTCCGCCGTCATGGCGCTTTTGCGGAATACGTCACCGTGCCGCAGAACATCCTGTACTCGCTGCCCGAAAGCTTTCCCTTCCATTACGCGGCGATGATCGAGGCCGTCTCGATTGCTGTCCACGCTGTCAATCTCACGCCGATTCCGCTGGGCTCTTCGGCGCTCGTTGTAGGCTCCGGCATGATCGGCCTCCTCGTCGTGCAGACGCTCCGTCTTGCCGGCTGCGGCCAGATTATCGCGGTTGATCTCGAAGACTCAAAGCTCGAGCTCGCCAAATCGCTCGGCGCAGACATCGGTCTCAACCCCAAGAAGACCGACGTCATCAAGGCCGTGCACGAACTCACCGGCGGCCGTGGCGCTGACGTTGCCATTGAAGTTGTCGGCGCCAGCAAGACCATCGAAACCGCCATCATGGGCGTCAAAAAGGGCGGCACGGTCACCCTGGTTGGCAACATCACGCCGAAGGTCGAGATTCCGCTGCAGGTGGTGGTCAGCCGCCAGATTCGTCTGCAAGGCTCGGCAGCCAGTTCCGGTGAATTCCCGCAGTGCATCGAGCTTCTGGCTCGCGGCGCGATCAAAGTGGACCCCATCATCAGTGCCCTTGCTCCGCTTGAAGACGGCGCAAAGTGGTTCGAGCGTTTGTATGCGAACGAACCAGGTCTGATGAAAGTTGTCTTGCAGCCGGGTCGCTAGTGTGCGACCCTAAACTTTAACTTCGAATGCCCATGGTCCGCAATAGCGAGCGCAAGGTGAGTCTCAAAGTCATGTTGAGAATCACGGCCATGGATGTCTGCTGTGGCCCTCCGTCGCTCCTTCAGTAGTCTTTTTCCAACTTACAATTGACACCCTGAAAGGAGAGCCTTCATGGCCTCTGCTTGCCTCTTATTTGAGGAAGAACTGCGGGGCGGAGCTAGCTTTGCGCATGTCCTCAAACGCGGCACTTCCCTCCGTATTACAGACCTGCACGGTGGCGCTAATGTCCCCATCACGCTTTTCAATTTCGAGTTGTTGGTCGAGCGATACAACATGGCCGACACTCTCAAACAACAACACACGGCCCACCTCACCCAAGGTCATTGCCTCTATTCCGACATGGGACGGGTTTTGTGCTCAATTACGAACGACACCGTCGGTTGGCACGATCCGATCGGAGCTTACTCCACTCGCGCCAGTGTCGCCAAGAAGTACGGCGCACACGACTATCAGGAGTTTCGCAACGACTGGTACACCAGCACGCGTGAGAACTTCCTGCGCGAGATCGGTAAGTTCGGCTTAAGCATCCGCGACTTACAATCTCACATCAATTTCTTCTCAAAACTACAAGTGGATCTCACAGGGAGCATGCACTTTGTCCCCGGCAACTCAAAGGCCGGCGATTCCGTAGAGCTTCGCTCCGAGATGAACACTCTCGTCATCATCGACACGAATCCTCACCCGCTCGATCCCAATCCGAACTACGAACCGAAGCCCGTCCATCTGAGCTTCCAGCGTGTCGACGCCCCTGCGGCTGACGACCAATGCCGGAACCTCTGCCCGGAGAACATCCGGGGCTTCATCAACTCGGAAAGATACTTCCTCTAAGGAGCGGCCATGAGCGAACGCACATTGATTAAAAGCAAACTCGACGCGGCCACCGCCATTCACGACGAGGTGCTTCCGGCTGGCGAAGGCTGGATCCACGCGGTGAAGAAAGGCGAGACCTTCCGCATCGTTGACTTGGACGGCAATCAGGCCGCCGATACTCTCATCTACAACCTCCACGACTTCAGCGAACGCTATTCCGCACTCGACACCATCAACAGCCAAGGCAACATCTACCTCACCACAGGCTCCAGCCTGGTCTCCAATCTTGGCAATGAACTGATGCGGATCACGGCTGATACTTGCGGCCGTCACGACACGCTCGGCGGCGCCTGCGCCGCGGAATCCAATCAGGTTCGCTACGCGATTGAAAAGCGCTACATGCACAACTGCCGTGCCAGCTTCATGGCTGCTCTCATGAGCTGGGGGCACGAGAAGCGCGACATCACCTCCAACATCAACTTCTTTATGAATGTCCCGGTGACGCCCGAAGGCAAACTCACCTTTGAAGACGGCATCAGCGAAGCAGGCAAGTATGTCGAAATGGTCGCAACCATGGACGTTGCGGTGGTGATTAGTAACTGCCCGCAACTCAACAATCCTTGCAACGCCTACAACCCGACACCGGTACGTCTCCTGATCTGGGGTGCGCATGTTTCGTAAAGTTCTGATCGCAAATCGCGGCGCTATCGCCTGCCGCATCGAGCGGACCCTCAAGCGCATGGGCATCGCCAGCGTTGCCGTCTACAGTGAAGCAGACCGCCACGCACAACACGTCGAGGACGCCGACGAGGCCGTGCTCCTCGGTCCCGCGCCCGCTGCGGAAAGCTATCTCCGCGGCGATCGCATTATCGAGATCGCCCGCGAACTCGGTGTCCAGGCAATCCATCCCGGCTACGGCTTCCTCAGTGAGAACGCCAGCTTTGCTGAATCCTGCGAGGCCGCCGGCATCAAGTTCATCGGTCCCACCGCCGAGCAGATGCGCGCCTTCGGCTTGAAGCATCGTGCCCGCGAACTGGCCGTGCAAGCGCAAGTGCCGTTACTGCCCGGAACCGGTCTTCTCAGCGGTACGGACGAGGCCAAGCGCGAAGCCGGTCGCATTGGCTATCCGGTCATGCTGAAGAGCACCGCCGGTGGCGGCGGTATCGGCATGCGTCTGTGCCGCAACGAAGCGGAGCTCGTGGACAGCTACGCGAGCGTCGAACGCCTCAGCCTGGCCAACTTCAAGGATGCAGGCCTCTATCTCGAAAAGTATGTCGAGAAGGCGCGCCACATTGAAGTGCAGATTTTCGGCGACGGCAGAGGTTCCGCGATTGCCTTGGGCGAGCGCGACTGCTCCGTCCAGCGCCGCAACCAGAAGATCATCGAAGAGACTCCGGCGCCCGGGCTCAGCGAGGCGTCCCGTAAAGATCTGCTCGCCGTTGCTGAGCGTCTCGCCGCAACGGTAGGCTACGAATCCGCCGGTACCGTCGAGTTCGTCTACGACGAGGCGGCCAAGCAGTTCTACTTCCTCGAAGTGAACACGCGCCTGCAAGTGGAGCACGGCGTCACCGAAGAAGTCAGCGGCGTCGATCTGGTGGAGTGGATGCTGCTCGCTGCGGCAGGCGAAATTGGCGATCTTGAAGCCCGCCGTCCCCAGCCTCAGGGCGCTTCCATCCAGGTGCGTCTCTATGCCGAAGACCCGAACAAGAACTTCCAGCCCAGTGCAGGCCGGCTCACCAACGTCGCGCTGCCAACAAACTTGGCCCGCGTCGATGGCTGGGTCCGTTCGGGCTCAGAGGTCACTGCTTATTACGATCCGCTCCTTGCCAAGCTGATCGTCAAGGCAGACACGCGCGAGGCCGCGCTCGCCAAGCTCGGCGCAGCCCTTGCAGCGGCCCGTCTGGACGGCATCGAAACCAATCTCACCTACCTGCGTGCGCTCATTGAAGACCCCCGCTTTGTCAGCGGCGAAGTCTTCACTAAGATGACCGATAGCTTCGTCTACAAGCCGCGCAGCTTTGAAGTCCTTGATGGCGGCACGATGACGACCGTGCAGGATCTCCCTGGCCGTCTTGGCTATTGGGATGTCGGTGTCCCGCCCTCGGGCCCGATGGACGCGCTCAGCTTCCGCACCGGCAATTTGCTGCTCGGCAATCCCGAAGGGGCGGCGGGCTTTGAGTGTACGCTGAACGGCCCCACGCTCCATTTCCATTGCGACACCCGCATCGTCCTCAGCGGCGCGCAGATGGAGGCCACACTCAACGGCAAGCCGGTCCCCTACTGGCAGGCGATCGAGGTGCCTGCGGGCGCGACGCTCGAAGTCACAGCCGTCGAAGGTCCTGGCGCCCGCACCTACATCCTCTTTGAAGGTGGTCTCGATCTTCCCGACTATCTCGGCAGTAAGAGCACCTTCACTCTCGGCAACTTTGGCGGCCACGGCGGCCGTGCCTTGCGCACTGGCGACGTACTGCATCTCGGCGCACAAACAGAGCAGGGAACTGCCGAAGTGCTCCCAATCCCCGAGATCACCAACACATGGAACATCGAGGTCCTCTACGGTCCCCACGGCGCGCCGGACTTCTTCACGGACCAGGACATCGAAACCTTCTTTGCCACCTCCTGGAAGGTGCATTACAACTCCTCGCGCACCGGCGTGCGCCTCATCGGGCCCAAGCCGGAGTGGGCACGCAAGGATGGCGGCGAGGCTGGGCTCCATCCCTCCAACATCCACGACAACGCCTACGCAATCGGCACGGTCGACTTCACTGGCGATATGCCGGTGATCCTCGGTCCCGATGGCCCCAGCCTCGGTGGCTTTGTTTGTCCGGCCACCATCACCTCGCGCGATCTCTGGAAGATCGGCCAACTCAAGGCAGGCGACACCATTCGCTTCCACGCCGTTGCCATGGATGGCGTGCGCGCCCCGGCGATTGTTCACACCAACAAGGACGTTGTCTATCGCCAATCGGGCGATCGCTACCTCCTGATTGAGTACGGCGAAAAAATTCTCGATCTGCCGCTGCGCTTCCGCGTCCAGGCGGTCTACAACTGGTTCCTGGCCAACAAGCCGGCTGGCGTCATCGACGTCACCCCGGGCATCCGTTCCTTCCAGGTCCACTACGACCCCACCCGCGTCAGCCGCCAGACTCTTCTCGATCTCATCGATCGAGCCGAAGCTGATGGCGACTCCGACGCCAACGCCGAAGTGCCCTCGCGCGAAGTCTGGCTCCCCTTGAGCTGGGACGATCCGGCCACGCGTCTGGCCATCGACAAGTACACCCGCTCGGTGCGTCCCGACGCGCCCTGGTGCCCGTCCAACATCGAATTCATTCGCCGCATCAACGGGCTCAAGTCGGTCCAGGATGTCTATGACATCGTCTTCAATGCCAGCTATCTTGTACTCGGTTTAGGGGACGTATATCTTGGTGCTCCGGTCGCCACACCCGTCGACCCGCGGCAGCGCCTTGTCACCACCAAGTACAATCCGGCCCGCACCTGGACGGCAGAGAATAGCGTTGGCATCGGTGGCGCGTATATGTGTGTCTATGGCATGGAAGGCCCCGGCGGCTACCAGTTTGTCGGCCGCACCATCCAGATGTGGAACACCTACCGCACCACTCGCGAGTTCCCGCCCAACCACCCCTGGCTGCTCCAGTTCTTCGATCGTATCCGCTTTTTCCCCGTCACTGCGGAAGAACTGCTGCGTTTGCGCGAAGACTTCCCCAATGGCCGCTACCCGCTGCGCATTGAGGAAGGCAGCTTCGGCCTCAAGCCCTATCGCGAGTTCCTCTCTTCAATTGAAGACTCTGCTGCTGCTTTCAAGGCCACCCAGCAAACAGCCTTCCAGGAAGAGCGTGCGCGCTGGGCCGCCAGTGGCGCCGACAAGGTCAGCGATGACGATCTGGCCGTGGTCGACGAGGCTCCCGCCATCGTCGTGCCGCCCGGCTATAAGGCGCTCAAGGCATCCACTGCCGGCAGCATCTGGAGTATCGATGCGCAAGAGGGCGATCTGCTCCAGCCCGGCCACAAGGTCATTCTGATTGAAGCAATGAAGATGGAAGTTGCGGTCGCCACAGCCAGCGGTGGTACGCTCCACTCCCTCCACTGCAAGCCCGGCATGCCTGTGATGCCCGGACAGATCCTCGCCATCCTCAAGTTGGAGATCAACGCATGAAGCCGACCGAAGCTGTTCGCCAAGCTTACGCGCGGATTGCTGCTGAAACCCGGCAGCCTATCTGGATCTCGAAAGTCCCCGAGGCAAAAGCGCTCGCCCAGGCGGCCGCTCTGGAAGAGCACCCCGAAGCGGCGGCAAAGCCCCTCTACGGCATGACCTTCGCGGTCAAAGACAATATCGATGTCGCAGGCATGCCCACCACGGCGGCCTGCCCGGCCTTCTCTTACACCCCGGAGCAGAATGCTCCAGTGGTCGACAAACTGCTCGCCGCCGGGGCCATCCTGGTGGGCAAGACAAACATGGATCAGTTTGCTACTGGTTTGGTTGGCACCCGCTCGCCTTATGGCGCTTGTTCGAGTGTCTTCAACGCCGATTACATTTCCGGTGGCTCCAGTTCTGGTTCTGCTGTTGCAGTCGCGCTCGGTCAAGTTGATTTCGCACTGGGCACGGACACCGCTGGTTCCGGCCGCGTCCCCGCTGCTTTCAATAACCTGGTTGGCTTAAAGCCCACCAGAGGCTTGATCAGTGCAGCTGGAGTCGTCCCAGCCTGCCGCACGCTCGATTGCGTCTCGATCTTCAGCCGCAATGCGGCTGACTCGCTGCGTGTCTTGAAAACTGCGGGCCCCTCGCTGTCCGCGGGCAAAGGCGGCGCCTGGCACCCCACCCATCTGCGGCTCGGCATTCCCAAGGCAGACCAACTCGCCTTCTTTGGCGATAGCGAGGCAGAGAAACTCTACCGCGCCAGTATCGACAAGTTCGCCGCTCTCGGCGCCGCCATCGTCGAGATCGATTTTTCCTCCTTCCGGGAAGCGGCAGACTTGCTCTATAGCGGCCCCTGGGTTGCAGAACGTCTCGCCGCCATCGAAAGCTTCGCCAACGCTCACGAAGCCGACATGGACCCCGTCGTCGCCAGGATCATCCTCGGCGCGCGCAAGTACAATGCGGTCGACACCTTCCGCGCGATGTACCGTCTCGAAGAACTCCGCCATCGCAGCGGGGCAGAGTGGGCTCAGATCGATTGCCTCCTGCTGCCCACCACCGGTACCACCTTCACCCACGCCCAAATTGCTGAAGACCCCATCGGCCGCAATACTCAACTCGGCTACTACACAAACTTCGTCAATCTCTTCGATCTCAGCGCGCTGGCCATTCCCGCGGGCTTCCGTCCCAATGGCCTTCCCTTTGGCATCACGCTAATGGGCCCGGCCATGGCTGAGGAAGCGCTCACGGCCACCGCCATGGCATTTCTCGGTGAGATGGCCCCTGCGGTCCTCCCCACTGGCTTCATCGAAGTGGCGGTGGTCGGGGCGCATCTGACGGGCATGCCGCTCAACTGGCAGCTCACGTCGCGCGGCGCCTATCTCCGCGAGACGGCGAAAACCTCTCCGGAGTATCGCTTCTACGCGCTCGCCAACTCGACGCCCCCCAAGCCGGGTCTGCAACGCGTGCCTGGGTTTGAAGGACCCGGCATCGAACTCGAGATCTGGGCGATGCCCGCATCGGAATTCGGCAGCTTTGTCGCCGCGATTCCGGCCCCGCTCGGCATCGGCACAGCCCGCCTTGCCGACGGCCGCGACATCAAGTGCTTCATTGCCGAAAACTTCGCCATTGGCGAGGCGACGGAGATCACGCAATTTGGCGGCTGGCGCGCCTACATCGCCTCACTGAAACACTAAGCCCTGGCGATAATAAGACGCCCAGTCCTTAGTGAAGTAAATACTAAGCGCGATACCGGTATCGGTTTTCATCTCGACGTAGTCAATAAACAAGCCGCGCACCGGCTCCTCGCGCTTCGCAATCACAAAGGTCTTTTCCTTGCCGAAGAGGCCTTTCACATGGAGCATCACGCTGCCGGGCCCCATGCTCAGATAGGCATGGCGAAGCCGGCCCAGGCCCTTCCCGCTGCGTACAAATCCCAGGACCGATTGCGAACCGGCCACCCGTGCCCAGGCCGGAATCTCAACATCCGCATCCGGATGCGAAAAGCTCAGCAGCCTGCCGGTCACCGTACGCAACAGAAAGCGGAGCACCCGCAGCAGAAACGGCAAAGCCACCGCAATACAGGCGACAATCACCAGCAGAATCGGCAACGCAACCCAAGGATAGTTGTAGGCCAGCACCAGAATGCCCACCACGCCAAAGTCCTCGGCAACGCTCATCGCAGAATGCGTGACAGGGTCTGGCAACACATGGGCTGCCAGGCGTGTGCCCATTTTCGTCGCATGCGTTCCCAGGGCAACGCTGCCGCCCACCAGCATCGCGATGGTCTGCATCTTTGGGTCCAGGTTCCCCACCGCGCCCATGGCCAGCAAAGCGCCGCCTACCGGGCGAATGAAGGTGTGCAGCGAATCCCACAGCGGTGTAAAGCCCGGCACTTTATCGGCGATAAACTCCAGGGCATACAGCAGCGCTGCCACGCCCAGCACCCACGGATGCGACAACACCTCGAGCCCCGCTGGCAGGCCATGAATCCAGCCAAAGTGCTGCGCAATTCCCAGCGTCAGCACCGTCGCATACAAGTTGAGCCCCGATGCCACGCCCAACGCGAGAATGCCCGACAATCCCTGCGTGAAGTTCATTTTGCCCTGACTGTGATCATCCGGTACACCGCTAGCAACAACACGGCCCCCAGCAGTGACATCAACCACCCGGCCGCTTCGCCTTCTGCATAGAGGTGTAGCGCCCGCCCGATATAGCCGCCCACGAGGCTTCCCGCAATCCCCAGCAGGCAAGTGAGGATGAAGCCACCCGGATCCTTCCCGGGCATCAGGAACTTGGCAACAGCACCGATGATCAACCCGAACACAATGGTTCCGATCATAGGTCTTCATTGCACTGAAGCTCTTCTCCGGAGTCAAGGGTCCTTCTGGTTGGCGCGAGAGTGGGCCTAAGGTGTCTACCTCATTGTTTCGTTCGGTTTTCTTGCCGATACTACTTTCGTACCCAGTACTCGTGAAAAGATTTCTTCGCTAAGGATTCAGTTTCCGAATCTAGTTTTCAGGGAATGTTGGCCGAAATGGCTTTTGAACTAGGAACCACACTCGGCGATTATCACTTGATCGATGTCCTCGACAGCAATCGAGAGGGCACGAGCTACAAAGTGCGCAATGTTTCCGAGCAACGCTTCGAAATTCTTCGTGTTCTTTCGGAATCAACACAGAGTGATCCCGTACGTCTGGAACGCTTCCAACGTGAAGCCAAGATTCTGGCTCGTCTCAACCATCCACACATCGTCAGCTATCGTTCATCGACGAAGCTGGGCGGCCGCTATGTTCTCGCCACTGAGTTAGTCGAATGCACCAATCTCGCAGAGCGGCTGGAAGTAGGGCCGCTTTCTCTTCCTGATGCCGTGAAGTTCATTTGGCAGGCGCTGGACGCCCTTGAGTGCGCGCACCAAGGCGGCGTGGTGCATCGCGACATCCATCCTGGAAAGCTGCTGATTACTGCGGAGTCGGAACTGAAGCTCTCTGGGTTTAGTCTCGCCCGGAGTACGGCGGACCCGCGCCTCACACAGGCTGGAGTTGCGATCGGATCGGCCCACTACATGTCTCCCGAGCAGGTACAGGCCACCGGAGACCTGGACGCCCGCTCAGATCTTTACTCTTTGGGCGTGGTTTTTTATGAGTTGACCGCGGGCCGCAAGCCTTTTGAATTCGACAGTCAGTTTGACCTCATGCTGGCGCATGTCGAAACCGCTCCGGAGCCGCCCAGCAAGTGGAATTCGCAGATTCCACCTGAACTCGACGCCATCATCCTCAAATCCCTTGCCAAGAACTTGAGCGAGCGATTCCAGTCGGCTGGAGAGTTCCGCAATGCGCTCCTGTCAATCTCATTGGGTGGCATTCCCGAACCGGCAGAGGACATCGAAAAAGCGCTGAGTGAGATGAAGCGGCGGGGCCGGGAATGGAACCGCCAGGCGAACGCGCTCTCTGCCGAGATTCTCGTGCACCAGGGGGAATCTCTTCCCCGGCCACCAATGCCATCAACGCTCTACGGCATGCCGCGCCTGCTCGTGATTGCCCTGATGACCATTGGCGCGATCGGACTTTTCTTCCTGACGAATGGATTGAAGTAAGCCAATGGCACTCCAGGTTGGCGAATCGGTAGGGCACTATCAAATCGTTGAAGAGATCGGTGCCGGTGGTAATGGCCGAGTTCTAAAGGTGGAACATCTCATCACCCGGCGCCGTGAGGCGATGAAGATTCTCATCAACGGACGGCCGACTTCGCAGGAATACGCGCACAGTTTCCTGCGGGAGATCCGTCTCCAGGCTAGTCTCGATCATCCCAACATTGCTGCTGTTCTCAACGCATTCTGGTTGGAAGATGACCTTGTCATGGTGATGGAGTTGATTGAGGGGAGTTCGCTGCAGAAGCTACTGAGCGGCCGCAGATTGAGCCTCGAACAAGGGCTTGGCATCATGCGGCAAGTCCTCCATGCTCTTTCCTACGCCCACTCGAATGGAGTCGTCCATCGCGACGTCTCCACGGCCAACATCATCGTCCACGAAACTGGCCGCATCAAGCTCACTGATTTTGGTCTGGCCCGGGGCTCTTCAGAAATGGCGCTGACCGAAGCGGGTGGCATGGTGGGCTCGCCAAACTACATTTCTCCCGAGCAAGTGCGGGGCGCTACTGCTCCAGACCAACGCAGTGACATCTATTCGACGGGAGTTGTGCTCTACGAACTCCTCACAGGAACCCGTCCCTTTGCCGGAGACTCTGCCTTTCTGTTAATGCAGGCGCATGTCCAGCAAAGTCCGCAGCCGCCCATTGAACGCAATGCGGTGATTCCGCGCTTTATCAACGACGCCATCCTCAAGGCGCTGGCGAAGAATCCTTTGGATCGATTCCAGTCGGCGGAGGAGTTCCTCGCCGCGATTGATGGTCCCAGCGGCACATCCGATCCTGTGTCCCATCTGGATCAGATGCTGGACACGCCGCCGCTTCCTCCCACGGCAAAGCCAAAACGAAGTCTGTTGCGCCGGATCTGGACCAGTCCGATTATGGGCGCTCTGCTCGGGATTGGAGTGGTGGCAGCAGCCGTCGCTCCGGTGCTGCTCTATGATTTTGCAACGGGACGCCCGCGCTTTGGCCCTGCCTCGCGTGCAGCGGAAGTTGGAAAGCCTAAGGCTGCTCCGAAGCCGCCCCCGGGCGAGCGGGGGAAGCCTGCCCTCAAGAAGGCTCCAAGCCCGCGAAAAACGGCCAATCGCTAAATCTCTGAAGCGACGATCGGATGGGTGTGCACCGTATTGCGCACAGGCTTCACCGTGCGCAGATAGGCATAGAGTGCCCGCAGATCATCCTCACTCAACTGGCGAAAACTTAGCCACGGCATCAGCGTAAAGTTGGCTTGTACATTCGCCGGCAAATTCGACTCATTGAAGTTTGCAAAGCCCTTGAATTTGTCGATAAATTGTTGCTCGCTCCACTTCCCAATTCCAGTCTCAATGTCCGGCGTGATGTTCGCGCTCAGCACTTCCAGCTTCGGCATCCGGAAAGACTCTCCGCCGGCAAGCTCCATGCCCGCCACGGCTTCGCCCTTCTCCCGGCGCGTGTGGCAGTTCGAACAGGCGCCGAGGGTGGCCAGATACGTTCCGTAGGCGAGACGGTCTGCTCGGTCAGGGGCCGCCACTGGAGTGCTCACCGGTTGCGGTGTGCTCTGCATGAGGAAGCTCACCGGGAAGTCGACAGACGATCGGGGAAGGGGATTGCGCACCGCAGGCAGCGAACGCAGATAAGCCACCACCGACTGCACATCCTCATCGCTCATCTTGGCGAAATTCTGATAAGGCATCAACGGGAAGAGTGCATGGCCATCGCGAGACACTCCCTCTCGAATCGCCCGGATGATCTCGCCATCCGTCCATTTCCCCAGTCCGCTTTCCGGGTCGGGTGTGAGGTTCGGCGCTACGATCGAACCGGGGAATCCTGCCTCTTTCGGAAACGCCGAACCGGCTCCATTCCGTCCCGCGATCACAGGCAGATTAAATTTCTCTCCATTCCGCCCGGAGTGACAACCTGTACAATCCGCAACCACCTCATAGAGATATTTCCCTCGCGCCACTCTTTCTGGCGTCCGCTGTACCACAACGGCGGAAGGCGCAGCCGTCACGGGTCCGCGCAGGCAAATCCATCCAATGGCGCCACTGATGCTCGCCAGCAAAAACAATCCAATCAAACGTTTCATCTCGTCCTCACACGCGAAGTTCCATCTTCGATTGGCTCATGGCTGTGTCGCCCGCTCCAGACTTTCGAGAATGACAAAGGCTTCGGGGTGGGTATGGCCACACATCTCCACATGCGGACGCAGGCTGGAGCAAACGGCCGGTCTCTCGGGTTTACCAAAGAGCAGGCAGGCATTCTCCACACTCAATTGCACGCAACGTACAAACGCTGCCTTCCCTTTCGGCATCCCCGGAATCGGAGAAGAAATTGAAGGCACAATGCAACAAGCGGCACACCCAACGCGGCAATCCATCAATTCCGAATATACTGGCACAGATCCCCGCGCATGCTTTCTCGTAATCTCACCATAGACGTTTATCGCGGCTTTGTCATGCTTCTCATGATGGCCGAAGTGCTCCGCCTGCCCCGGTTGGCACGGGACTACCCGGGTAACCCGATTTTGGACTTCCTTGCCTTTCACCAATCCCATGTCCCTTGGGAAGGCCTTTCCCTGCACGACATGATCCAGCCCTCCTTCTCCTTCCTGGTGGGGGTGGCTCTGCCTTATTCGTTGGCCAGTGGCAAAAAACTGTTCCGGCACGCGCTCTGGCGCGCTCTTGTGCTTGTGGCGATGGGAATTTTTCTCCGCTCGATGTCCTCACCCCAGACGAATTTCACCTTTGAAGACACCCTCACCCAGATCGGCCTTGGCTATCCCGCTTTGTTCTTGCTCGGCCGCACCAAGCCGCGAACGCAATGGATTAGCTTTGGACTCATCCTTTTCTTCTACTGGCTCGCTTGGGCGATCTATCCGATCCCTGGCGCGTCCTTCGCCGCACACTGGTTCAAGGCGGATAACCTCGGTGTCGCCTTCGACGCCTGGTTCTTGAATCTATTCCCGCGGCCAACGCTCTTCGTCGCTAATAGCGGCGGCTATGGCACGCTGAGTTTTATTCCCACCCTGGGCACAATGATCCTCGGCCTCATTGCCGGGCAGTGGCTGCGTGCCACCCGAGAGTTGGCAATCTATTTGAAAACCGCGGCTGTCCTGCTGGCCGCTGGCTTACTGCTGCAGTTCACCGGCCTCTGCCCGATCGTAAAACGCATCTGGACTCCGGCCTGGACCCTCTTCAGCGGCGGCATCTGCTTCCTGTTTCTAGTGGGCTTTCGCTACGTCCTCGAAATTAAGGGGAAGACCCGCTGGGCCTTCCCCTTGATTGTTATCGGCATGAACTCCATGGCCGCTTATTGGATCGCTCACGTGCTGCCATCTTTTCTGGCCTCGACGCTGAAGATTCACCTCGGTTTGTATCTGCCAGTGGCCGCCATCGGCCCGCCGCTGATTCTTGCCATGGAGTGGTGGTTGCTCTACTGGATGTACCAGCGCAAACTGTTTCTGCGGGTCTAGTCCGGCAGCGTGGCCGCCACCCGTTTCGGGTCGATGCGCGCCACGCTCATCTTGGCTGGGTTCACCAGCCAGATCGATCCCAGGCCAAAGCGCACCATCCCGCCGCCATCGCCCACAAACTGCTGCATCACTTTGTCATTCTGTGCGTGGATCTTAGTCAGTGGATAGCCTGCCGCGCTCACCCAGACCTGCCCATCGCCGAAGGCCAGGTTGCCGCCGCCATTCGACACACCGGTTTCGATCGTCGCCACCACCTTGTTGGTTTTGGGATCGATCTTCGATACCTTGCCTTCCAGGTTTCCGAGCACCCAAAGATGAGCTTCTCCGAACACCACCGCAATGGGTTCCTTTGCGGTTTCGATGCGCTTCTCCACCAGGTTTGTTTTCGGATCGATGCGCAGCAACTGATTCTCTTTCGGGCAGGTCACCCAGAGTGCATCCTGCTCGAACTGAACCGTATTGCAACTCGGCCCCAGTCTCAATTCGCTCACGACATGATTGGACTTCGGGTCCACGCGGGAGAGCGTCCCAATCTCATCGCTCAACACCCAAACACTATCTGCGTTCGCGGCGAGGACGAGGTTCCCTTTGCCAACTCCCACTTCAACGCTGGCCGCAATCTTGCCACTGCGTGGCTCCACTCGCGCAATGGACTGCTTCTTGCAGTCTGGCACCCACAGATTGCCAAATGCGGAAATCATACCGCCACAAGGTTCTTCAAATCCCTTCCAGGAATCGGTTGCCTTGTTGTCACGATTGCCGATCCGTGCGATCACTCCCTTGTCACGTAACGGCACACTGATCGCCATTCCTTCGGCGAACAGAAAGGATGGCGTTCCCTCAAGCGTGAGTTCCGCTTCCGCCTTCAGGTTCGCGATCGGAATCTGAACCCCGGGCGTCTTGACACCGGCGCGCGGAGGCCAACTCGCGTTCTTCCCTGGCTTTTCTTTTTCTTTTGCCCCTGCGAAACCGCACACCAGACAGAGCATCACAATCAGCTGCAAAGTCAATCGCATCAATACCTCACTGAGAACTTACGAAACGATTCGTGACAGGGAACAAGTGGGCGAGCGCGGCCGAAAATCGAGTATAGCGTCCCCCTGAGCAATTGACAAATTCTCCTGCGAACAGCTATAACAAGCTATACGCAGTTGCTTCTGCGCGGTCTCTGAGATCCTGTATATCTCTGAGACTCTCCCCCCGTCAGCCAGCCCTTCTAGCCCCGTTTCGCTCATCTCCTGATTTCGTCAACATAAGAAACCAATAGGCCCCCACCAACTCGTATGAGCATTGGCACGCTGAAACTAGATTCGCTTTTATCCTTCGTCCTCTTCTCTGTTGCTGCCCTCGGGCAAAGCGCCTCGAACCCTCCCGCTAATTCGCCCGATTACTTCGAACTTAAGATTCGGCCGATCCTGGCGAATAATTGCTTTGGTTGTCACACAAACTCCGCGATGGGCGGGCTCCGGCTCGATACCGCGGCTGCGATGCTCAAAGGCGCCAAACGTGGGCCTGCCGTGGTTGCTGGCGACCCGGAAAAAAGTCCACTGATTCTTGCCATCCGGCACACGGATGCGGATCCCAAGTTCCGGATGCCTCTGGGACAGAAGCTGAAGGATTCCGAAATTGAAGCACTGACAGCCTGGGTCAAAGCTGGCGCGGTCTGGCCCAAGGAACTTCCTACCGTATCTAAGGTAAACGGTAAGTATGTTATTTTCCCCGAACAGAAGAAATTCTGGTCGATGCTTCCGATGAAGCAACCGGACTTACCCTCTGTGAAAGATACGAAGTGGGGCAAGACGAACATTGATCGCTTTGTTCTCTCCAAGCTGGAGAAAGAGAATTTGAAGCCGGTTCGTTTCGCGACTAAAACCGATCTCATCCGCCGCGCCTACCTTGATCTCACCGGTCTGCCTCCCTCCTATGAGGAAATCCAGGCCTTCGTCAAAGACACTGCGCCTGATGCCTATTCGAAGCTCCTCGACAAACTGCTGGCCTCTCCGCACTATGGCGAACGCTGGGGCCGCGCCTGGCTTGACGTGGCGCGCTTTGGCGAAGACGACTACCGCAGTCTCGATCCCATGCGCCGCGGCTTCAACCCCTACCCGAATGCTTATGTCTATCGCGATTGGGTGATCCAGGCTTTCAACGACGACATGCCCTACACCCAGTTCGTCAAGTCTCAGATCGCCGGCGACTTGCTCGACCCCAAGAAGCTGCACAAGACGCTTCCTGGCACCGGCTTCCTCGGCCTCGGTCCCTGGTATTACGACAACGGCTCCACCGAAGTCACGCGCGCCGATGAACGTCACGATCGCGTTGACGTCGTCACCCGCGGCTTCCTCGGCCTCACGGTTGCTTGCGCCCGTTGCCACGATCACAAGTACGATCCCATTCCGCAGACCGACTATTATGCGCTCGCCGGTATCTTCTCGAACGTTACCTATGAGGAATACCCGCTCGCGCCCAAGAGCGTCGTCGACGAGTACAAGAAGATCGAAGAGCAAATTGACCAGAAGCAGCGCATCCTCGGCGACATGCAGAACAATCTCGGCAAGGCGCTCTCACAGTCGCTGGCCTTTGAGACCAAGAACTATCTGCAAGCTGTCTTCGAGGTCAGCGGTCCTCGCAAGATGGACATCGCCAACGTCGTCGAAACCCGCAAGCTTGACTACGAAGTGCTCGAGCGCTGGATCAAGTACATGGCCAAGGAGCAGAAAAAGTATCCCTACAAGAATGCCTGGCAGGCCATGATGAAGAAGCCCGCTCCGACGCCGCAGGAAGTCAAGAAAGTTTCCGAACAGTTCCACGAAGACGTGGTCGCTGTGCTGCTCGCCCGCAATGAGCTGGATGCCGAAAACAAGGTCATCGCCGATAAGGCTCTGCCCGGCACCAAGCCGAAGAAGCGCACCAGCAAGCCATCCAACTTCGTTACTAACGATGACTTCTGTCCCGGCTGCGGTCTCCGTCTGAAGAATCTGACCGACGACGAGAATAACTTCTATACGGAACTCTTTGTTCGCGAACTCACCGATTCCGACGACCCCAACGCCATGATGGCGATGGGCGGCCGTGGCGGCAAGCCCGGCGTCCTCAGCTTCCGTGGCTGGGGTCTTGAAAGCCGGGTTGGCGCTGAGTCTCAAACTCAGATCGCCAGCATCCGCAAGGACATTGAGGAAGCGCGGAAGAAGCTCGACCCCTCATATCCCTATCTCCACGGCATCAAGGACAAGCCGCTTGACGAGATATCAGAGTTGCCGCTCGCTATCCGTGGCGATCCGATGCAGACCGGTGATGAGGTCCCCCGTCACTTCCTCAGTGTTCTCGCTCCTGGCGATCCCGAGCCCTTCAAACAGGGCAGCGGTCGCCTGCAGTTGGCCGAGGCCATCCTCAAGCAGCCCATCACCAATCGCGTGATTGTGAACCGCATCTGGAAGGGCCACTTTGGTTCGGGCATCGTCGACACGCCGAGCAACTTTGGCATCACCGGCGAGCGTCCCACCAATCCAGAGCTGCTCGAGTATCTTGCTGCCAGCTTTGCGGCAAACGGACATTCGATCAAGAAGCTCCACAAAGAGATGATGATGAGCTCGGTCTATCAGCTCTCGACCGACAACGATACAAACGCCTTTGCCAAGGACTCGGGCAACCGCATGTACTGGCGCTATGAGAAGAAGCGTCTCGATGCCGAGCAGCTCCGCGACTCGGTCATGTACGTCTCGGGCAATCTCGATCCCAGCCTCGGCGGCCCTTCTGGCGAATTGAAGCCCAGCTTCCTCCGCCGTACCGTCTACGGCAAGGTCAGCCGCTACAAGCTCGACGAATACCTGCAACTCTTCGACTTCCCCACGCCGGCCATCAGCGCCGAAAAGCGCTTCACCACCACCGTGCCGCTGCAGCGCCTCTTCCTGCTCAATAGCGACTTCATGCAGTACGAAGCGGAAGAGATCGCCAAGCGGGTGATGCCCGAGCCTGACAATCGTGCTCGTGTGAAGAAGATGTTCCAGGTGATCTACGGACGCGATGCCAGCGAAGAAGAAATCAAGCTCGGCATCGAATACATCAAGAGTGAGCCGATGCTCTCTTACGAGGAACGCAAGAAGAAGGAGAAAGAAGCTGCTCCTGCGGCAAGAGGCCGCGGTGGTCGTGGGGGTACAGGAGGTCCAGGAGGCGCAATGGCTCCTTCTCCCGAAGTGACCAAGAAAGACGGCGCCCCCGATGCCGCTCCGAAGGAAGTGGTTGCCAAGGCAGAGATGCCGGAAGCCGCCGCACCCGAAGCTGCAGCCGCGCCAGCCGAGACTCCCATGGGAATGGGCATGATGGGCGGGATGGGTGGCTTCCCTGGAGCCGGTGGCATGATGGGCGGCCCCCGTCGTGGTCCTGGCGAAGAGAAGCCGCTGACTTATGACCCCACTGTTTGGGGCCGCTACGCGAAAGTGCTCCTCAGCTCGAGCGAGTTCTTGTTTATCAACTAGAGGAAAGCAACCATGTCACTTCACAAGTCAAGAAACCCGAAGACCCGCCGCGAAGCGCTGCGTAAGATTGGTAACGGCTTCGGCATGATGGCCTTTGCCGGCATGTTGAATAACTCTCTTGCTCAGGCCGGTGCGCTCAACGCCCCCGACGGCAGTGTCGTTGGCTACAAGCTCGATCACCCCCAGAAGGTCAAGCGCGTGATCTTCCTCTTCATGAATGGTGGCTTGTCCACCATCGATAGCTTTGATCCCAAGCCCGCTCTCGACAAGTGGGACGGCAAGGCGCCTCCCGGAGGCGAGATCAAGACCGAACGCAAAACTGGCGAACTGATGAAGTCGCCCTTCGCGTTCAAGAAGTACGGACAATCCGGGATGGACGTCAGCGAACTCTGGCCCCATCTCGGCGAAGTCGCCGACGATATCTGCTGGGTTCGTTCTGTCTATACCGAGATCCCGAACCACGAGCCTTCCTGCCTTATGATGAACACCGGCGCCAACCAGGCCGGTCGTCCCTCGCTCGGCGCCTGGATGACTTACGGCCTCGGCACGGAGAATCAGAACCTTCCCGGCTATGTCGTGCTCTGTCCCGACATGCCCACCACCGTGGGCCCGCCGCTCTGGTCCAACGGCTTCCTGCCCGCCATCAATCAGGGCACCTTCATCTCCGACAAGATCCAGACCAATCCGAATGCGCCTCCCGAAGAGGAAGCGCCCGCCGCTGCCATGCCCGAGAAGGACAAGGACGGCAAGGAGATCAAGAAGGAAAAGAAGATCGTGATCGAGAAAGCCTTCGATCCCAAAAAGCTCATCAGTTACGTCAACAATCCCAAGTTTGAACTCACTGAACAGCGCCGCGAGCTCGACCTTCTCTCGAAGATGGAAGCGATCAAGACGCAGCGCGACGGCGCTGATGCCCAGGTCGAAGGCGTCCTCAAGTCGATGGAAGTTGCCTACCGCATGCAAACCGAAGCGCCCGAAGTCTTCGACATCCGCAAGGAGTCCGAGGCGACGCAAAAGCTATACGGGGAAGGCTCTACGGCACGCGGTTGTCTCACTGCCGTGCGTCTCGCCGAAAAGGGCGTCCGCATGACGCAGGTCTATTATGCCAAGGGCGATCCCTGGGACGCTCATGGCGACATCATGGCCCACAAAACCAATGCCAAGAATTCCGATCAGGCCTTTGCCGCCGTGATCAAGGATCTCAAGGGCCGCGGGCTTTGGAAAGATTCTCTCGTGATCTGCGGTTCCGAGTTTGGCCGCACTCCCGTCCGCGAAGTCGGCGGCGGTGGCGGCAACGTCAAGCGTGGCCGTGATCACAATCCATTCGGCTTCACAATGTGGCTATCGGGTGGCGCCGTCAAAGGCGGCACCATCTATGGCGCAACAGACGAATTTGGCTTCAAGGCAGTTGAGAAGCCGGTCCATGTCCATGACATCCATGCTACTGTTCTGCATCTCATGGGCATTGACCACACCAAACTCACTTACCGGTACAGCGGTCGCGATTTCCGCTTGACCGACGTGAGTGGGGAAGTCCTCCACGACATCATCGCCTAGTCCGCGATCCTGTCTATTCTCTTAGTCTCGCCTTTCTCTTACCCCTCCGTCCGGGGCCCGAACCACGTGTTTCTCGGGAGACCGTTCCATTTTTTAATACAAATGCTCAGGGGTTAGTGTCGAATGAACAGAATTATATTCTCTCTCTTACTTATTCTCGCAAGTAGCTTCTCGCTACTTGCTCAATCCAGCTCTCTGTCGGGGACAATTACCGACTCCCAAGGAGCGGCCATACCCGATGCAGTTGTGTCGATTGTCAATCTGGAAACATCGCTGTCTCGCCGTGGTGTTTCCGATGCCTCTGGCGCCTATTCCTTCCTGCAGGTTCCTCCCGGCACCTACAAGGTAGAGGCCCAGAAGCCCGGTTTCAAGACGGTCATCGAGCAGGTCCGGCTCCAGGTCAACACTCCCGCGACCCACATCCTCAAGCTCGAAGTGGGGCAGATTTCCGACTCGATTAACGTCGTCGCTGAAACTCCCGCCGTCAATACCACCAACGCCTCCGTGGGCAACCCCTTCACCGAGTTCCAGATCCGCCAGTTGCCGCTCATCACGCGCAACGTCGTCGATCTGTTGAGCCTCCAGCCCGGCGTTACGCCTACGGGCGAAGTAGCTGGCGCCAAGCGCGATCAGAACAACGTGACCCTCGACGGCGTCGACGTCAACGACGCGCAGGGTGGCGCTCCGGCCAGCACCAACGCAGGTTTCAATGCCGTACTCCCGGTGCCTCTTGATTCCGTTCAGGAATTCCGCACCACCGTCGCCGGTATGACCGCCGACCAGGGCCGCTCCTCCGGTGGCCAGGTCTCCCTCATCACCAAGTCCGGCTCCAATAACTTCCACGGTTCGGTCTACGAATACCACCGTAATAAGTCCACCGCCGCCAACCTCTGGTTCAACAATCGCTCCGGTACTCCTCGCGAAAACCTGATCCGCAATCAGTACGGCGCCTCCCTCGGTGGTCCCATCATCAAGAACCGTGTCTTCTTCTTCGCCAACTGGGAAGATCGCAAAGACTCCACCGCACAGGCCGTCAGCCGCATCGTTCCGACTGAAAGCTTCAAACAAGGTATCGTCAAGTTCCGCTTGAGCAATGGTGAAATCGGTCAGATCTCTGGTGCCCAACTCGCCGCGGTCGATCCCAAGGGCATCGGCGCCAACCAGGCCATGCTCGATATCTTCAAAAAGTATCCGGTTGGCAACGATCCGCTCGCCTCGGCCGATCGTGGTCTTAACTTCTCGATGTTCCGCTTCAACGCGCCGAAGAAGCTCGACTACCGCACCTATGTCATGAAGAACGATTTCAATATCGACAAGGGCGGCCGCCACACGCTCAGCCTCCGTGGCACTCTTGCCGATAATGCGGAAGACAGCGTCCTTGCCGCCTTCCCTGGCCAGCAGTCGCAGTCCAAGCTGGTCGACCAGTCCAAAGGAATCTCGGCTCGCTACACGACCGTGCTCACCCCTACACTGATCAACACCTTCAACTACGGCTACACCCGTTTGAAGACTGTCACCACTGGTTCGAGCAGCCCTTCGCTCTCCTTCTACTTCAATGCGCTCGAAGGCACCTTCCCGCGCGCCCTCGTCCGCAAGTCTCCTGTCCACAACTTCGTCGACGATCTCACCTGGAACAAGGGCAAGCACACCATTCAGACGGGCGTGAACATTCGCATCAGCTCGAATGACCGCTCCAGCTTCTCCACCTCCTACCAGTCCTTCTCCTTCAACCGCAATACGCTGCTCGGCTTGGGCTCTGACATTACCGATTCGATCAATGCCTACGTCAGCCCGCAGTACAGCGGCGCCAGACTCAGCGAAACTACCGTGGTTCAGAATGCTATGGGCGCCATGTTCGGCCTCGTCAACTCCTACAGCGGCACCTATAATTTCGGTCGCGACGGCAAGGCCATCCCCTTCGGCCAAGCCGTGCAACGTGTCTTCAATACCAATGAATACGAAGCCTATGTGCAAGATACCTGGAAGGCACGGCGTGATCTCACAGTAACCTTCGGTCTCCGCTACGGCATCTACGCGAACCCCTATGAAGCCAACGGTGTGCAGGTGAATCCCACCGCTCCTCTCGACCAGTACTTTGCCAATCGCGCCGGCGGTCAGGCACTGGGCGTCCCGAGCTACGCCAATCCGCTCGCTTCTCTCACTTATGCGCTGTCTGGCCCGGTCAATGGCAAGGACGGCTACTATCGCACCGACAAGAACAACTTCGCTCCCCGTCTTGGCTTCGCCTGGGCTCCGGAGGGCGACAATCTCGCCACGAAGATCCTCGGTAAGGGGAGTGTCCTGCGCGCGAGCGCCGGCATCATCTACGATCGCTACGGCAACCAGATGGCCGTCAACTTCGCCAACAGCGGTTCTCCCGGTCTGGCGACGCAGATGACCCAGTTGGCCAACACCAACTTCACCACCTCCGTCCGCTACAACGGCTCGGCCAGCAGCCTGCCCACCTTGGCCGCTCCCAGCACTGGTGGCGTTCCTTTCACGCCTCCTACCATCGTGGGTGGCTTCACCTCCTTCACGGGAGTGAGCCCAAATCTCGTTGCTCCTTATTCGATTCCGCTCAACCTGTCCTACACGCGTCCGCTGAAGAGCAACCTGATTGTCGAAGTCGGCTACATCGGTCGTCTTTCTCGAAAGGGCCTCCTGCGCCAGGACTACTCGCAGCCCCTCACCAACTACAAGGACCAGAAGTCCGGTCAAACCTGGACCCAGGCCAGCGGCGTCCTCTACGACATGTACCTCAAGGGCATCACGCCTGCACAGGTCAAAGCAAACCCCTCCATCGTCGGAACCGTTCCCTTCATTGAGAACATGTTCGCCAAGGCCAAGGACTACACCTTCGCCGGCAGCGCCACGGCCAACTACTTCAACTCCGTATACGGCACCTACAGTGGCAGCGATCTGGATGCCCTCAACGACATGGATCGTCTCCGCCAGAAGGACGGCACTTGCATTTCGGCCCCTGGTTGCAACACCTTCTTCGCCAATCAGGCGGCTGGCATGACCGTCTGGACCAACGCCTCGAACGCCAGCTACCACGCGGGCAACCTCACCATCCGCCGCCCTCTCGACCATGGCTGGGGCTTTGACTTCAACTACACCCTGTCCCACGCCTTTGACTACGCCTCCGGTAACGAAGGCAACATCGGCGACGCTACCAGCGGTGCTGGTGGCAGCATCATCCAGGATGCCTTCAACCCCAAGGGCTCCTATGGCGTCGCTGCCTTCGACATCCGCCACAACCTCACGATGAACACCGTCGTCGAGCTTCCGTTCGGCAAGGGCAAGACCTTCCTGAACACCTCCAACCCCTGGCTCGATCAGGTCGTAGGCGGCTGGCAGATCTCTCTGCTGGGCCGGATGCGCTCCGGCTTGCCGCAGGACGTCACCAACGGCGGGATCTATCCGACCAACTACCTGAACTCTGCCCTTGCCGTCAAGCGGCCGGGGGTGGCTCAGGCCTCGCAGGGTGTCACCTACAACCAGAACGGCATCCCGGCAATGTTTGCCAACACCACCACCGCGATGGCTGGCTTCATGGGCCAGTATCCCGGTACCAGCGGCGAGCGCGGTCTGGTCCGTGGCGCCGGTAGCACCACCTTCGACATCGCGGCTGGTAAGCGCTTCAAGCTGCCTTTCGAAGGCCACTCGCTCCAGTTCCGCGCCGAAGCTTTCAATGCCTTCAACAACGTGAACTTCACGACGATGACTTTGAACCTCCAGGTGCCCTCCACCTTCGGTCAGTTCAGCGCGACGTCGGAACCCCGCGTCATGCAGTTCGCTCTCCGCTACGAGTTCTAATCCAAACAAAACTCACCTCAAAACCCCAGGGACCAACCGGTTCCTGGGGTTTGACTTTTTAAGCAAGCATAGCTACCATACCCATAGCAAGACTATGCCTAAAGCTGAGATGCCTTCGGGCGCCCTCCTCCTCCTGATCCTGCGTGTCCTCCAGTCCGGTCCCCTCCACGGTTATGCGATCGCCCAGCGCATTCATCTGCTCTCTTCCGAAATCCTCTCCGTTGAAGAAGGCTCGCTCTATCCCGCCTTGCAGAAGCTCTTGCTGAAAGGTTGGGCGAGTGCAGACTGGGGCATCTCCGACACCAACCGCAAAGTCCGTTTCTATGAATTGACGGCCGCCGGGCGCAAGCAACTCGAAAGCGAAGTCTCCGATTACAACCGCGTCAGCGAAGCGATCCAGGCGGTACTGAAAAATGCGTGAACTCTTCCGCCGACTCGAGTACCTCTTCCACCGCCGCCAGCGGGAAGAAGATCTTGCCGCCGAAATGGAATACCACCGCGAACTCGCCGGTCGGGCGAACTTCGGCAACACCCTGCTCCTGCGCGAAGAGTCTCGCGACGCCTGGGGCTGGACGATCATCGACCGTACCCTCCAGGACCTCCGCTACGCCGCCCGTGTCCTCCGCCGCTCCCCCGGCTTCACCCTCGCCGCCATCCTGATGTTGGCCATTGGCATCGGAGTCAACGTCGCCACCTTCGGTTTCTTCAACCTGCTGGCCCTCAAGCCCCTTCCCATCGACCACCCCGAAAACCTGCTCCGTTTCAAGCGCCGCGGTATCGAAAACTACGCCTACAGCCTCCCCTATCCCGAAGCCGCATTCTTTGCGAAAAACGCCCGCACCCTTTCTGGCGTCCTCACCCTCAACAGCACCAAGGTCTCCCTCGAGATGGCACAGAAGCAGGTCTTCGCTCACTTCGTCTCGAGCAATTTCTTCGATAGCCTCGGCGCTCACGCGCTGCTCGGCCGGGCCTTCCACCCCTCTGACGGAAACTCCCCCGTCGCTGTCCTCAGTCACAGTTTCTGGCAGACCCAATACGCGGCAGACCCTTCTCTGATCGGCAAAACCATCCGCATCAACGGTCAGCAAGCGACGGTGCTCGGCATCCTCGCCAGCGACTTCAGTGGCCTCAGCTTCGACCGTCCCGCCTTCTGGATTCCCATCGAGCAACACCCCATCTTCGTTGCCGGTAGCGATCTCCTCACCGACTTCTCCTTCACCGGTGCAGGTGTCCGCATGTGGGGCCGCCTCCAGCCGGGCATTCCTGCCAAGGCCGCCGAAGACGAACTCAGTGCCCTTGCTGCCGAATTGCGCCAACAGCATCCCAAAGAAATCTGGGACCAGGAACGCCTCCTCTCCATCCCCGGCGGTTATGCGAAAAGTCTCCTCATCGGCAACCGCCGTGGCACCGGCACTGAGGATGCTGACAAAGTTCTGCCAATGATCGGCCTCATCGGCGCGCTCGGACTGCTGATCCTCGCCGTTGCGTGCAGCAATCTGGGCAGCCTCATGCTCGCTCGTGGCGTCGCGCGGGAACGCGAGATGTCGATCCGCGCCGCCGTCGGGGCAGGAAAGTCGCGCCTCATCCGCCAGCTCTTTACAGAAAGCCTGCTGCTCGCCTTCCTCGGCTCCATCGCCGGTCTCTTCCTGGGTTATGGGACGCTCCGCAGCGTCTTGCTCCTGTCGGAATCCCCCGCCTGGCTCGACCCCATGCCCAACTGGCCGGTCTACCTCTTCTCCATCGGGATCGGCGTCCTCGCCTCCATCGTTTTCGGGCTTGCCCCGGCCTTCCAGGTCATCCGCCAGAAGCACCGTTCCACCTGGATGCGCCAGACTCTCGTCACTGCCCAAGTGGCCGCCAGTTGCATTCTGCTGATTGTCGCCAGTCTGCTCGTGCGCGCCTTGAACCACGCGCTCACCAGCGATCCCGGCTTCAATTACGAGCAGGTCATTGCGATCGATTCGAGCCTCGCCGCTCACGGCTTCACCCCAGCCCAGGCGCAGGCCTATCTCGATAAACTGCGAGGCCGGCTCGCTTCACTGAGCGGTGTTGCCTCCATTGGCATGACGGTCTCTCTTCCGCTCGGCGGCAGTGGCTCTGTCGTCAGTGCCGACATCGATGGCCGCCACCTCGACATGCACCTCAGTCAGGTCGACGCCACGTTCCACGACACCATGAAGATCCCCATTCTTCGTGGCCGTGGTCTCGATCCAAACGATCCCTATGGCATCGTCATCAGCGATGCTCTGGCTCGCAAAATGACGGCGACCGAGGACCCGATCGGCCGCGAATTCCTCCCCGGCGATGGCCCCAAGCGCATCATCCGTGGCATCGCGGGCAATGCTCACCTGACAGCGCTCAAAGATCCCGATGCTGTTGAAGTCTACTTCCTCGCCGGTGCTTCCGAACAGCCCGCGCTGAAGATCGTCGTCCGTACTCTGGGTCCCGCAGACACCATGGCGCAGTCGGTGGGCACGATCGCCCGCTCGATCGACTCCGGCATCATCCCGGACATCCAACTCCTCAAGGCCTCCTTCTACCGCAAGCTCGAGAGCACCGAAAACAGCGCGCTCGTCGTCACTATCTTCGGCTCTGCCGCCCATTTCCTTGCCTGCTTTGGTCTTGCCGGGGTCATCGCCTACGTCGTCTCGCAGCGCACTCGGGAACTCGGTCTGCGCATGGCGCTCGGCGCCAGGCCGAATGAGATCCTCTCGGCGGTCCTGGTCCAGTTCTGGGTCCCGGTTCTGGCGGGCCTCATCCTCGGCCTGGCTGGTGCGGTGGGTGTCTCCAATCTGCTCCGCCGCGAGCTCTACGGCATCAGCAATCTCGACCCTCAGGCCTATCTCGGAGCCATCGCAATCTTTGCGATCACTGTTTCCCTCGCCGCGCTCATCCCGGCCCGTCGTGCTCTGAAGATCGACCCCATGACTGCCCTCAAGTCCGACTGAATTTCCGCCGATACAAGCGATAGATGTCCTCTCCCGCTGCCGGCAAATTCCAGGACCATTACAAGCTGCTCGCCATCGATCCCAAGGCCGACCAAGCCGCGATTGATCTCGCTTATTCCCGGTTGATGGCCTGCCAGCCCAATGCGGAAGAGATTGAAGCGCTGAAACTCGCGCTCGAAGTCCTCAGCGACCCTGCCGCGCGCAAGATCTTCGACGCCGTGCGCGGCGGTGGCAACGAAGATGACCGCGAGATCAATTTCAGCGGTCTCGACTTCTTCGACAATCTAAAGGGCGAGCGCGCCCGCCGGGCTACTCTGCTCTGCGTGCTCTACGATGTCCGGCGTCTCAATCCGCGCGTCCCGCTCATCACCATGCGCCAGTTGGAGCAGGTGGTGCGTCTGACGGAAGAAGAGATCCAGATGGCGCTCTGGTATCTGAAGACTCTCGGCTGGGTTGTGGTTGACGACAAGAGCAAGATGCAGATCACCGCGCAAGGCGTCGACTTCCTTGAGCAGAACACTCCCGACCCGGGCGAAATCTGGCCTTACCTGAAAATGGCGCCACCAGAGAAACAGGAGAAAGCCGCGGTGGCTGTGGCGGCAGAGATTACTCCCCTGCCACTCCCCCCGCCGCCTCCAGCTCCCATTCCAACGCCGGCTCCCAGTCCTATGCCCGCCCCCGAGCCGCCTATTGTCCAGCCTGAGCCTCCCAAGCTCAAGCCCATCGCGATGCTCCGCCGCGCACAAGTTTCGGTCACCTGAGCCGCAGGCTGTTCGCCATGACGCTGACGCTGCTCATCGCCATGGCGGCGGCTGCAAACACAGGATTCAGCAAGCCCAGCGCGGCCACTGGAATTCCGACCACGTTATAAAGAAACGCCCAAAACAGGTTCTGGCGCATCACGCGCATGGTGCGTCGCGACAATTCGATCGCATCGGCGACGGAATTCAAGTCGCCACGCAGCAGTGCAACGTCTCCGGCCTCGATGGCCAGATCGGCGCCTCGCGCCATCGCGATTCCCACATCTGCTTTCTCCAGTGCTGGCGCATCGTTCAATCCATCTCCCACCATCGCCACTCGCGCTCCCCCCGATTGGAGCCGCGCCACCAGATCCAGCTTCCCGGCTGGCAACACTCCTGCCACCACCTCGCCAATCCCAACCTGATCGGCCACCTGGCGGGCGGCGGCTTCCCGATCCCCGCTCAGCATCACCACTCGCAGGCCCATTGTGCGCATCCGCGCCACGGCGGCAGCAGAACTCTCCTTCACCGCATCGGCCAGCACAATCCTCCCCGCCTCCACCCCGTCTACAAAGACGCGCACTTCTCCTGCTTCTTCCCCGCTCGTAATCTCCACACGATGGCCCTCAACCAGGCCCCGAACCCCCACTCCTGGCAACGCCAGAAACTCGGTCGCGGGCAGCAAGGCAATCCCCTGCGTCTTCGCCTCGGCAACAATTGCCATGGCCAGTGGATGTTCGCTTCTCGCCTCGACGCTCGCCGCCAATTGCAACACCTCGCCTGTGACACTTACCACCTGCGGCGTGCCCTTGGTGATCGTTCCGGTCTTATCCAGAACCACCACGCTCACTTCGCCCAGTCGTTCGAGTGCATCGCCGCCTTTGATCAGAATCCCCATCCGGGCCGCTTTGCCTGTCGCCGCCAGGATCGCCGTCGGCACCGCCAAGCCCATCGCACAAGGGCAACTGATCACCAGCACTGCTACGGCCACCACTACCGCATGAGCGACATCCCCTTGCCACCACACCCAGGCCAAGGCGCTCAGCAAGGCAATCACCACCACTACCGGCACAAACACCGCGCTCACCCGGTCGGCAAGCGCCTGCACCGGAGCCTTCTCTCCTTGGGCCTCCCGCAGTACCCGCACAATCTGACCCAGCAGACTCTCGCCCCCGGTGACGCTCACCCGCACCACCAGAGACCCGTATCCGTTCGTTGTCCCCCCAAAAACTTGGCCACCCACAAGCTTGTCCACCGGCAAGCCCTCGCCGGTCAGCATGCTCTCATCGACGCTGCTCGCGCCCTCCACCACTTCGCCATCGGCCGCAATCCGGTCTCCGGGCCTCACCAGCAAAAGGTCGCCTTTGCGCAATTCTTCCGCCGCAACCGAAATCTCCACCCCATTGCGCCGCACCAAGGCCTGTTTCGGTTGCAAGTCCAACAACTGCCGCAACGCGAGTGATGTCTGCCGCTTGGCCCGCTCTTCCAGCATCTTGCCCACCAGCACCAGCGCCAGAATCAGCACTACCGCTTCAAAATAGACTTGCGGCATCATCCCGCGTGCATGAAACCAATGGGGCCAAAAGGCGGCAAAGCTGGATAACAAAAAGGCGGCGCCTGTTCCCAGCGCCACTAGAACATTCATATCGGCGCGCCCACTGCGGACGGCGGCCCAGGCTTTTACGTAGAAGGGACGTCCCGCCACCCCCATCACGGCGACGGCTAACGCCATCTGGGTCCACACCCACCACCGTGCCTCATGCCCCACAAAAGGCATGGCCAGCATCATCACCACTCCAACCGCCAAACTACCCCAAACGGTCGCAAAGTGCTGTGGCTGCTCTTCCGCTTCTTTTCCTACACCAACCCGCGCCTCATAGCCGGTTTTGCTCACCACCTGAGCCAACCGGTCCGCACTCACTTGCGCCGGATCAAATTCGACAGTCGCCTGATTCAGCAGCAGATTGACACTCGCGCGAGCCACCCCAGGCTGTGCCGCGAGGGTTTTCTCCACAAAATTCTGGCATGCCGCACAGGTCATGCCCTCAATCTCAAGCTGCGCCTTCGCCGCCATTAGCGGACAACCGTGAATCCACCGCTTTCAACTGCACTCACCAGAGCAGATACGGGAGCATCTCCGCTGACGACAGCCTTGCCCACCTCGACATGCTCCACCTTGACCCCATCTACACCCGACAAAAGGGCTGTGACACGCCGCACGCAAGCTCCACAATGCATTCCGTCGATCTTCAATTCGGTCTTTTCCATACCTATAGGATGCCCTGCGAGAGAAAACGATCGCCCGATCTATTCATACTCATACCAATCGGAATGGGCCGACCAGGCCTGGCAGCTATGGCACTGCGTCGTCGGCCACTGGTGGATACAACTCGGACAAACGCCGCCCGTGTCGAAAGTATGCCATTCGTAGCCGCAACTACAGGTCCATAGATCGCTGGCTGTCGGTTGCCATTCGCATTTCGGGCAACGAATTTTCGGACCTCGGATTCCCGTCGTCTCCGCAACTTCCGTCTCGACGACCGTCACTGGTTTTACGTTCATAACATTTACACCCTGGTCCTTTATAAAACTTTACAAACTTATCCTCACGGACCACCGCTGGCCCGCGTCTCACCGGAAAGTCTCTATGCGGTATCTCGCCTTCTTTAATATTCTCCTCATCTCCCTGACGGCTCAGGTCATCGTTCCCAGCGCCAAATACAAGACCAGCCCCTACCTCGGTTCCAGTTCTCGCGGCGATGGCGGACTCGCTCGAGAGGCGCTTCTCAATGCGCCCTCTGGTATAGCAGAAGACGTAAACGGCAATGTCTACGTTTCGGAGGCGAATGCCTCGGTCATCCGGCGCATCCGTCCCAATGGCATCATCGAACGTTTTGCCGGCACTGGGGATCGGGCAGACGGACGCAGCGGCCACGACGCGCTCAAAACCGACATCGGCTCTCCCACCTCACTGCTCCTGGACGGCGACGGCGGGCTCATCTTCTTTGACAATGCCTACTGCCGCATCCGCAAGGTCACCGTCGACGGCAAAATCGCCGACCTCGCCGGTTCCGGTGCCTGCGCTGGCAACACGGGCGGCGGTGGCTTCGGCGGTCTCGGCAACAATGCCGACAAAGACGGCAGATCCTATGAAACCAGCCTCGGCACCGTCGGCGCGATGGTCTATGACAGCTCCGGCCGCCTCACCTGGACAGAAACCAGCCTGCACATCCTCCGTCGGCTGACCTCCGACAATAAGGTCGAAACCATTGCTGGCCTCCGCCAGTCCAGCTATTCCGGCGACAGCGGCCTCGCGACGCAGGCCACCCTCTCCAGTCCTATCGGTCTTGCCGCCGACGGCGAAGGCTATCTCTACATCGGCGACAGTGGCAACTGCCGTGTTCGCCGCATCGATCCCACCGGCTACATTGACACCTACATCGGCACCGCTGCCTGCGCCACTTCCGGCTCCACCTACAACGGAAGCGCCAAGACTCCCATCGAGCGCCCCAGCTCAGTGATCTACGACCGCAACTCGAAATCGATCATGATCGCGCTGCCCCGCGCCTACCGCGTCCTGCGCTACAACATCAACGAGAACCGCCTCGTCCCAATCATCGGCAACGGCAAGGCAGGCAACGCGGAGCCGGTGAATCCCCTCGACTTCCCGGTCAACGACGCAAGCGTCCTCTTCCAATCCCCCACCCAGGGCCTGCTCGTCGCCTCGCCCTCTGCTTATCACGTCTACCGTCTCCAGGGCATCCAGATGAGCGTCTTTGCCGGCACCTGGCCCCAGCCGGACAACTACCCTGCCGATAAGCCGCTCTTGCTGCTCCAGCCGCGCGGCATCCTCCGCGCCCACGATGGCTCGCTGCTGGTTCTCGACACCGGCGCCAATCGTCTCCTCCGCCAGAACACCGATGGCACCCTCACCGCACTGGCAGGCACGGCCTTCCCGGCTGGTTTCGCCAAAGGCGACGGTGGCCCGGCGCTCGAGGCCACTCTCGACAACCCCGTCCGCATCGCCGAGCGCGGCAACGGAGAAATCTACATTGCCGAAGCCACCAAGATCCGCGTACTCACCCCGGCTGGCATCCTCAAAACCGCCCGGGCGAATCTCAACAGCCCCAGCGGCCTGCTCTTTGATTCGAGCGATCGTCTCATCTATTCGGAAGCCGGCAGCCACCGCGTCATGCGCTTAAACCTCTCCACCGGCGTCGCCACCGTGCTCGCAGGTGGCAAGGGCGCAGGCTTCAGCGGCGACGGTGCCGCCGCCACCGCGGCGCAGCTCAACAACCCCGGTGATCTCGCTTACGATTCCCAAGGCAACATCCTGATTGCCGATCGTGGCAACCGCCGCATCCGCAAGCTGCTCACCAACGGCAACATCACCACCGTCGTTGGCAACGGACTTCCCTTTAGCTACGCCGACATCACGGGCGATTCCTCGAAGCAAACCGGCTTCGCTCCCATGGAAGGGCTCGCGGTTGATTCTGGCGATAACATCTACATCTCCGAATCCCGCCGCCTCACCCGGATCTCCTCCGATGGAATCCTCACCATCCTCACCGGCTACCGTTCGCAGGCAGACGACGAAACCGTCACCTTCCTGAACGAGCCTCTCTTTGATGCCGATTGCCTCCTCTGGAACCCAGACGGTACTTTGCTCTACGCGGTCCGCAGCGAAGGGCAAATCAAACTGCTCAGCCGGATTCAATAAGCAATCCATGGCGCCGCTTCGATACTCCGAAGCGGCGCTTTTTTATTGCTGGCGAGAATCCTCTGGATCAACTCACACTCAATCCGTGTCGTTCCTTTTGCCAAGGAGGAATGCGCTCCAGCAGAGGGCACTCTCGCTTCCGCAACGAACTGCCAGGCTCTGGTGGAACTGTCGGTGGCAGCCTATACCCGGACGACTTGCGGAGTAAATTCCCCGAAGCTACCAGCGGGGCGAGGGAGCCTGGAAAAGCTGGCACAAAGTTTCGGGAGAGCCGCATGGGTCGAGAAGTGAACCCGGCCGGGGAGGCCAGCGCGGTCCTGCGAGCAAACTGACGCCGGAGATCCGCCATCCGATGGGCCGGTGGATGGGCGAACAGTCTGACTGAACGCTGGTCAAATCCAACGGCGCTGTGGAAGCAAGCGTGGCGCGGCTGGGAGTGGTGCTGCAAGAGATGGAGCCGTCGGGCTACCTTCGAAGGTCAATCCGGCGGCTCCAATGGAGGGAACGAGTCCGCCTAGTCGACCCGGAGAAGCTGATCTTTCTGGACGAAAGTGGCGTGGCTACGGACGCTTTGCGCGATCCGCAGCTCTGGGTGGGTGGCCTTGATGACGATCGAAGCGGCCACCGCCGGAGAGATCTTCCTGTCGTATGCAACCCGGAGATGGAGTGGTGATGGACAATCGGAGTGCTCACAAGGTGGACGGTGTGTGCGGCAAGGCCCGTTCCTTGTTCTCTCTGGAACAGAGCCTGTCTGAGACTCGCGAACTGGGAACCGTCCTGGGAGGGCTGGGAAGCTGGTGAGGAAGATCCAGATTCCTTCGTAGTCGCAGATATGGGGAACCCGTTGGAATCGGGTCGAAGCGTTACCCTGGCCGGTGAATCCAGTGCCCCCGGCTAAATTGTTTGCGATGCTTCTAGTCAGGCTTGGCTGGTGTATCTATCTTGCGCTCGAGCGAAGGAGGCCTCTTCGCTGGCGCAGACTGGCAAATACGGCACCCCGCCGCCTCATCCCCACAATCCTCCCCACCCGGTTGACGAAATCCCAATCCGCTGACATAGTCTAACTATGCAAGAGAGCCTCACCCGCGACGAGATCCCTCCCGGCACCCTCTACATGCTGATCCTCAAAATGCTCGCCCGTCACGGCGAACTGCATGGTTTTGAGATTGCGAATCACATCGAGCAAGTCTCGGAAGAAATCCTCCGCGTCGAAGAAGGCTCTCTCTATCCCGCCCTCCAGCGCATGCTCGTCAAAGGCTGGGTCACTGCCCAATGGGGCGTCACTGCAGGCAACCGCCGCGCCCGCTACTACAAACTGACCGAGGACGGCCGCCAGCGTCTCGACGCCGAACTCAGCCAATACCAGCGCGTGAGCGGCGCCATCCAAAAAATCCTGCAACTGGCCTAACAAGGAGCAACCCATGAACTGGCTCACCGAAATCTGGCGCCGCATCACCAAACAGCCTCTCGAAGACGATCTCGCCGAAGAGATGCGCCTCCACATCGACTTGCGCACCGAGCAGCACATGGCCAACGGCGAATCCCCCGAGCAAGCCCGTGCCCACGCCCGGCAGCGCTTCGGCAACACCACTCTCGTTCAGGAATCGAGCCGCGGCGCCTTCACCTCCACCTTCGTCGATACCCTCAGCCAGGACATCCGCTACGGCATCCGCGCGCTCGCCGCAAACCCCAGCTTCACCTGGACCGCCATCCTCACCCTCGCCCTCGGCATTGGCGCCAACACCGCCATCTTCAGCCTCGTCGATACCGTTCTCTTCCGCTCGCTCCCCCTTGAGGATCCGCAGGCACTCGTGCAGGTCCAAACCAGCGAAGCCGACGATGAACTGAATCTTCCCTTCTGGCAGAACCTCCGTGCCGACCAGCAAGTCTTCTCGCGTATGCTCGCCTACGCCCCAGACCGTTTCGATCTCTCAAGCACCAGCGACACCCGCCTCGTCCAGGGCATGTGGGTGAGTGGCGGCGCTTTTGAAGCACTGGGCGTTCCCATGTACATCGGCCGTGGCATTGAAGCCGCTGACGATCGATGGGGCAAACCGCCGGTCGCCGTCATCAGCTACGCCTTCTGGCAAAGCCAGTTCCTCGGTTCCCCCGACGTGCTCGGCAAGACGGTCAACCTGAACCGGCAGCCGGCGGCCATCGTCGGCGTCACGCCGCCCTGGTTCACTGGGCTCGATATCGATCACCAGTATCAGGTCGCGATTCCGATCGGCGCCGTCTCTGTCTTCGATCCTTCCCGCAAGCCGGAAGACGAAGTTTTCCGCTGGTGGCTCCGCATCCTCGGTCGTCTCGCTCCCGGGGTTAGCATGGCGCAAGCCAAAGACCAACTGGCCACCATCGCCCCCGAAGTCTTTCGCCTCAGCCGTCCGAATCAAACCGCTGAAGACCTCGCCCATGCGAAGTTCCTCCTCAAGCCCGCTGCGCTGGGCTTCTCGCCCACCCGCACCCGCTACAGGACCGCGCTCTACGTGCTCATGGCCACCGTTGCTCTGTTGCTCCTCATCGCCTGCGCAAACATTGCGAATCTTCTGCTCGCCCGCTCCAGCGCCCGGCAGCGGGAGCTGTCTGTTCGCATGGCGATCGGTGCCGGGCGCTTCCGCATCGTGCGCCAACTGATGACCGAGAGTCTAATCCTCGCCTCTGCCGGCACTGCGCTCGGCTTCTTCTTCGCCATCTGGGGCAGCCGGGGACTCGTCCGCTTGATCTCAACGGCGGGCAACCCGCTCGAACTGAATGTCACTCCGGACGCCCGCCTGCTGGGCTTTGCCGCCCTGCTGAGCCTGGCGACGGCGCTCCTCTTCGGTCTCGCGCCCGCGCTCCGTTCCACGCGCTTCTCGGTCAGCCGTGTCCTCAAAGAAAATGAGAAAGGCGCCATCCGTGGTGCGTCGCGCTTTGATCTCCGCAAAGCTCTCCTCGCGTTTCAACTCGCCCTGTCGCTCATCCTGCTCATCGGCACCGGGCTCTTCTTGTCCACCTTCCGCAATCTGCTCGCGGTCGACACCGGCTTCCTCCCGCAGAACGTCGTGCTCGTCAGCGCAAAGTTCCGCGATAATTCAATTGCGCCGCTGCGCCGGGGTCGCGTCATCGCAGACATTCTCGATCGTCTCCGATCCGAACCGGGAGTCCGTTCCGCCGCCACCTCGCTGCTCGCGCCCATCGGTCCCGCGGGCTGGCTCGAGGCGACAGAGCCCGAAGGCTATGTCCCCAAAAGCCGCCGCGACAGCGCCATTTTCTTCAACCGTCTGTCGCCGGGTTACTTCGAAACGCTCCGCACGCCCATCCTCCACGGCCGCGATTTCAACGATCGCGACACCCTGGCCTCGAACCTTGTCATCATCCTGAATGAGACGGCGGCCCGCAAGTTCTTCCCCAACGCAAACCCGCTCGGCAAAACCATCAGCATCCGCAAAGTGCCCTACCAGGTCATCGGTGTCGCTCGCGATAGCAAATACAATCGCATCGATGAAGCGCCGCGTCCTGTCGGCTACCTGACTGCGGCGCAAGACGCGGCGCCGTCCGCTTCGGCCCACTTTCACATCCGTACCGACCGGGATCTCAACGCACAAATCCCCGCACTCCGTGCCGCAATTGTTGCGGCAGCGCCCGATCTCGCGCTCGAGTTCCACAGCTTCGAGAGTCGCGTGAGCGAATCCCTCACGCAGCCGCGCGCCGTCGCGCAACTCTCGATGTTCTTCGGCGCCATCGCTCTGCTGCTATCGATCATCGGAGTCTTTGGCCTCACCTCCTACGCGGTCACCCAGCGCAAGGCGGAGCTTGGCATCCGCACGGCGCTCGGTGCCCGCCAATCGGCCCTTGTTTGGCTGGTCCTCAAAGACACCGCGCTGCTGCTGGTCTTCGGCCTCATCGTCGGCGTGCTGGGCTCGCTCGCCCTCTCCCGCTATGTGAAGACGCTGCTCTTCAACGTCACCCCGGACGATCCCCAAACCTACGCGCTCACGGCGTTGTTGCTGGCCGTCGTCGCGGCGCTTGCGGCTTTCATCCCCGCCCGCCGCGCCGCGCGTCTCGATCCGATGTCCGCGCTGCGCGAAGAATAGTTACTTCTTCCGGCTCGCTTCATAGCAGGCGATATACTGCTGGGCCGTCATCCGCCGGATGGCCTCGCCGGCAATTCCCAGATCGAGATCCGCCAGCTTCTTGAAGCGAAGGCAACACTTACCCCGATCAAGTTTCTTCTTGCCCGATTTCGCCCACTCACGCTCAAACCATTCCGGGTCTTCTCCCAGGTACAACGACATGAGATACAAGGACATATAGTTCTTCTGCGAAGCAAGATTGGCAAAGGGCAGCGGCTGCGACGGATTGCAATGATAGCCCGCCGGATACAAGCGATGCGGCACCCAATAACCGATCATCCCGTAAGACATGCCCTCTTCAAAAGCAGGATCGATATTTTCGAGAATCAAATCCCGCACCGCCGAGATCGCCTCGCGCCGCTCGGGCGTTAAGGACTCCAGATACTCCGCAACTGTCTTCGCCGTGCTGGTCATCTTCGTGGTCTCCCCTCCTCCTCACAATCGTCGCAAACACGCAGCAATCGATCGAGGGCCTGGCGATACTGTTCTTGCAGCCCTGGATCGCCGTGCGCCGAGGCAAGAGACAGGCCGCTGCCATGGGCATGGTCAACCAGAATGTCGCGCCACAAGTGGGGCTCGGTCGTGATCTCTGCCAGCAGTGCAGTCAGGCGTTCGGTGATCTGGCGAGTCACCCCGGCAAAGGCTTCAGGCGTGGCAAAGATGGCCAGCGTCAGTTGTGAGTGACGGCTGACGGCCTCGTAATAGCGAATCAGAATCGCCCGAACTTCTGCCCGAGGGTCTACGAGCCCACCCCTATCCTCCAGCACCTCGGCATGGACCCGATCCGATAGGGCTCGCAGTAGCCCGGCGCGGTCTTTGACATGGTGGTAAAGACTCATCGGGGTGACACCCAGCCGAATGGCAAGAGCGCGCATCGTCAACCCTTGTCCGCCGCCTTCATCTAACAGAGTCAGCGCCGCAGTCAGGATGTCGTCACGAGTTACACCATTCCCGTGGGTCGGACGTCCACGCGGTCGGCTCATGCGGCCAGTCGATAGGTGGATTGCACCAGCCCCGAAGGAAAGCGACAGCTAGATACCAGTTTCAAATCAATGTCCTGTGTGAGCGCACCGAACAGCGGCCTTCCCGACCCGATCAACACCGGAACGGTGGTGATCACCATGTCGGCAATCAGCCCATCGCGCAGGAAGGACTGCACGAGTTGCCCTCCATCGACATAAACCCGCCGCACCTTCTGCCCTGCCAGTTTCTTCATCGTCTCCTTGGGTGTACTGTTGGAGAACTGAACCTTGCCCTCAAGCGCCTCGGGCACCGGTCCATCGGCCAGTTGTTCGGACAGCACCAGCACTGGCAACAGATAGGGCCATGTGTCGAAGGTCAGAACCTTCTCATAGCTCCCCCGACCCATCACGATCATGTCTATGTCGGCAATGAAGGCGGCATAGCCATGGTCCTCCGTCGGATCATCGCGCTGCAAAAGCCAGTCGATGTCGCCATCGAGGCGGGCGATGAATCCATCCAAACTGATGGCGATGAAAACGTGTGCGGTGATCATTGGGCGTTTTTATTTATACCTTGTATATTTTACTTAAAGATGGATCGAACACAAGGCACGGCTGCGCTACAGCGATCCCGCCCCAGGCTTCCACTATCCTGGAAGGACCGTGAGTATCCTTCTTCCTCACCACGCCGCGCAAGTGGGCGCACTCGCTGTCCAACGCTTGCTGCCAGTCCGCGGGCGGCGGCTAATTGGCCCCTGGTGTTTCTTCGATCGCTACGGCCCGCTCAGCTTTGCAGAAGGCAAACCAATGGATGTTGCCCCGCATCCCCACATCGGACTCCAAACCGTCACCTGGCTGCACTCCGGAGAAGTCCTCCACAACGACAGCCTCGGCAGCGAATGCCTCATTCGCCCTGGCCAACTCAGCCTCATGACGGCAGGGCGGGGAATCGCTCACACCGAACAAACGCCGCGCAAGAACTCCGGACAACTCGAAGGCATTCAGTTCTGGGTCGCACTCCCGCAAGCGGCGCGCGATCTCGCCCCGCACTACCAATGCATCGAGCAGCAACCCCGTCTCGAAGTCCCGGGCGGTACTCTCACGCACATCCTCGGTGGCCCATCTCAAGGAACGCTCTACAGTCCGGCCACCGGCATCGATCTCCGCATCCATCCCCATTCCGAGATCGAACTCCCGCTCGAGGCGGCCTTTGAGTACGGTCTCCTCCTGGTTCACGGGGACGCGAGCTTCAAGGACGGCCCCCTCACAGAAGGCAGTCTCTATTACCTCGAACCCGGCAGCACCCAACTCAGCCTCGCCACCATCGGAGGCGCGAAGCTGATCCTCATCGGTGGCGCCCCCTTCGGCGAACGCATCGTCATGTGGTGGAACTTCGTCGCCCGCACTTCTGAAGAGATTGAAGCCGCAAAAAAAGCCTGGGACTTGCGCGAACGCTTCGGCGAAGTTCCAGGCTATGATGGGCCGCGTCTGTCAGCCCCAGATCTGCTCGGGCGAGTGCTCCCCCGCGATTAGGGAAGCCGTCCCATCTTCCCGGCGCGGAAGTCCTCCATCGCCTGCACCAGTTCCTCGCGAGTATTCATCACAAAGGGACCATAACTCGCCACGGGCTCATCAATGGGTTCCCCACTCAGAATCAACAACGTACTCTCTGCCTGAGCCGCAATCGTGACGCTGTCTCCCTGCGGACTCAGCAGCGCAATCTGCGCCTCGCCTTGCAGCACCTTGCCATTCACAGTGACCTCGCCGCGAAGCAACACGACACTGCTGTTATGGCCCACAGGCAGAGGGACTGTGGCCGTGCTTCCCGAGAGTAGCTTCATGTCAAACACATTGATCGGAGTAAAGGTAGTCGCCGCGCCTTTGGTGCCGAGTAGCTCTCCCGCGATCACCCGCGCGCTCGCGCCATCGCCCAATGCGACAACCGGAATCTTCGCATTCAAAATCTCCTGATACTTCGGAGGCGACATCTTCCAGGCCTTCGGCAGATTCACCCAAAGCTGCACCATCTCAAAGGTGCCACCGGCTTCGGTAAACGCCTGGCCATGTTTCTCTTCATGCACCACACCGGAGGCCGCGGTCATCCACTGCACATCTCCGGGATGAATGGTCCCCTTGTTTCCGCCGGAATCCCGATGATCGACGGAACCCTGATAAGCAATAGTGACAGTCTCAAAGCCGCGATGTGGATGTTCCTCGACGCCGCGCGCTTTGTTTGACGGAGGAAAAGTTGCTGGCCCCGCATAGTCCAGCATCAAAAACGGATTGATCGCATCTCCCACACCAGAAGAAGGAATCAGATTCCGCACCGGAAACCCATCGCCAACCCAATGATTCGAGCCAGCGCCATAGACGCCCAACACTTTCTTGCTCATAAAACTTTAGATGCGATCTCTCCCAAATCGATGCACAGCCTCGCAATCGCACGCAAGTCACAGTATTTTTGTACGTGTGACGTCAACCGTCCATATTGGTACTGGAAGACGATGATCGGAGCTTATCGTGATAAAACCACGGAGCGTTTTGCCACAGGTGAGATGGTTCGATCATGGGAGACATTTCGGCAACAGGCGGAGAAGCGATTGCGAATCCTCGATGCCGCAACCTCTCTCGGCGACCTTGCGGCGCTCAACTCCAACCGACTGGAAGCCTTGAGTGGAGACCGCAACGGAGAGCACTCGATTCGCATCCATGACAAGTGGTGGATTTGCTTCGAGTGGCCCAAGGGCGAACTAGGGCCACTCAACGTTGAAATTGTGGACTATCACTAAATGAAAGATCGCGCCCCTCGTGGGCGCTGGGATTGAGAACGTATGACACGGAACCCGATTCATCCCGGAGAGATTCTCGCCGATGAACTGGAATCACTCGCCATGTCCGCGAAAAAATTAGCTGACCTGATCGAAGTTCCGCCCAATCGGCTCTACCAGATCGTCGCGGGCAAGCGAAATCTTACGGCCGACACTGCCCTTCGCCTCGCGCAGTATTTTGGCACCTCACCCAACTTTTGGATGAACCTCCAATCTGCCTATGAGCTCGACTTGGCCCGCCAGCAACTTGGCAAGACGATCCAGCGACTCCCCCGGCGAGTTGAGGTTCCCCCTTCACACCCGGTATCCCGACATTGAGGAAGCCCCCGAATCTCTGATCTACTAGAACGGTGTCCCGTATCAACCGTCGTCAATTCTCGACTCTCCTCGCCGCTCCTCTTCTTGCCCAAACTGCCCCCGATCTCGACTGGCACGACGCCAAAAAGTTCACCGTCGAAGGCCTCGGCTTCAAGGACCTGAAGTCTCCCTATGACCGCCTCCCGCTGCGCGCCGAAGGCGTCGTCCGGCAAGCGGTCTGGGATCTCAGTCGCGACTCCTCCGGCGTCCTCGTCCGCTTCACCTCCAATACCGGAATCCTCCACGCCCGCTGGACCCTCACCAATAAAAACCTCGCCGCTCCTACCATCACAGCGGTTGCCTCAAGCGGTCTTGACGTCTACGCCAAGACCGACGCTGGAAAGTGGCACTGGCTCAGCATCGGCAAGCCCACCAAATTTCCGGACAATCAAGACGTCCTCTCAAGCGCTCTCCCTCCGGGCCAGCGCGAATACGCGATCTACCTGCCCCTGCGCAATGGTGTCAGCTCGCTTGAAATCGGTGTCAGCAAAGGCGCGGCCATCTCCCCCGGCGCCGCCCGTCCCGCAGGCAAAAAGCCGATCGCCTTCTATGCAACCTCCATCACCCACGGCATCTCGGCTTCCCGTCCCGGCATGACCCACCCGGCCATCCTCGGCCGCGTCTTCGATCGCGAAATCATCAACCTCGGCTTCTCGGGCAATGGCAAAATGGAGCCGGAAGTGACAAAGTTCCTTGCCGAACTGGACCCCGCGGTCTTCATCCTCGACTGTCTCCCGAACATGACCGCCAAGGACATCCACAAGGACGCTGCAAATTGTGTCAAGACCCTTCGCGCCGCCCACCCCACCACGCCGATTCTCTTGGTCGAAGACCGCAACTACGACGACAACATCTTCAACAAGTCTCGTCTCGAGCGCAATGAAACAAACCACGCCGCGATGCGCGAAGTCTACGCAAAGATGAAAGCCGAAAAGATCCCGAACCTCCACTACCTGAAGGCCGACGATCTCTTAGGTCACGACGGAGAAGCGACCATCGACGGCTCCCACCCCACCGATCTCGGCTTCATGCGCCAAGCGAAAGAGTTCGAGAAAGCACTCCGCAAAATCCTGAAATAATCTCTTCGACGAAAACACGCCGTAGGCGGCAACCCGGTGGCGTCCGAGGCAGAAATCTTTCTGCAATCGAGATTGCGCGCCTAGGTCCTGAAAGCGTTACGGTCCGCTTTTCCCTCTTGCTTGCTGCTTCTCTTTCCCAGGCAGCCACCATCAAAATAAACTTCGAGGGCATCCAAGCTCATGCCGCGGATGCAGGATTTGCGAGTGTAGGCGAATACTACAACGGAGGCAGAGCCAGTAATAACGCCCTCGGCGTGGATTACGGAGTTTCATTTTCTTCGGCCCTCGCAATTTGCCTCAATACGGCAGGTGTCAATTGCACAGAGGCCTCGAAGGGGGAAGTTTGCGAAGCGGGATCTGGGTTCACTGCGATGACAGCGTCTGGCAGTCCAATGTTCATGAACGTGGCCGCTGGATTCGAAACGACATTATCATTCTTCTATACAAATCCTACTTGGGCACGCAACAGCGTTGAACTCTGGAGTGGCCTGAACGGAACCGGCACACTGCTGAAAACCTTAGTGCTGGCTGGAACGGCCGATGGTAGTTCCACCTCAGCCTGCTTGGGTGCAGGATACTGCCCCTTCGAAAAAATATCCATTTCCTTTGACGGCATTGCAAAGTCCTTCGTGCTGGCTGGGGAATGGGACCAAATCGCCATCGACGATATAGAGTTTCAGACCGCCGGATCCAGCGATCCCTCCCAGGTTCCAGAGCCCGCTACTCTTTCTCTGGTTGCCGTTGCGGCCCTCCCTTTTCATCGTCACCCCTCCCTTGCTCTCTGAAAGACTAAGATCAACCGAAGGAAGGGACATGCACTCATGCCCCACCAACCGATATTGCCACCCCATGAAGGTGGAAGAACTGCGCCCCCCTGGATCGTCGTACTTTCTTGCTCTTGAGTTTTACCAACTCACTGGAAGCTGGCCTGCATGGACGAGTGGCTCTCCAGTTGAAATTAGCGGAAGCTTGGACGCCTTCAATCCAACGGTATACCCAGCCACGACTGGTATAGACAGCTGAACGATAACTATAGGTATAGGCCTCGGCATCAATGAGTGCATTCGAACAAGTAGAAGAGACAGACGCTCCTGCCCGAACCTCAAAGGCTCCGCCACATGTTCCGTTGATATACACCGAGGCCGTATTGATGCCTGTTAGAAACATGTTGCAGCTGTTAGGCGTGCAGGAATATAAAATAAGTTACCACCAATTTTGACTGATGGCGGAATCAGATAGAAGGCAGAAAAGTAGTGATCGTAGTAATATAGTTTTGTTCTTCAATTCTAGTGAGACTCAGTTGGAATGGCAGGTAGGTTCTTGAGCGTGTTAAGGAGTTGTTGAACTCCAGTTTTTCTATTCTTCACAAGTTGCACCAATCTGGCACGCCAGCGCTGCTCCTCGATATCACCCATGCCGGCAAAAGAACGCCCGTAAGATTCTGACGCCTCATTCGCCCCCTTGCCAAGCCTGGCCGCATTCTCGATAGCTCCGACTAGTTCGGATGCTATAGTTCGACGAATGCTCAAGCTCTTGATCATCATACTTTTGTCAAGGCCAATCACAGATCCATTGCTGAATAGTACGCTATCAATTGTGGCAATGATCGAGGAGCCGCCCTTGAACTGATTCATCGTGTCTTGGAGAGGTAGGCCTTGTATTCCTAATCCTGAGGGAGCATCAGTTGCAAATGCTCCCGGAAGTACCACTAGTTGCTGATATGAGTTTAGTACTGGCGAAGATGTAAGGAAGAGGGAATCGCTTCGTTGATCGTGTGTTCGGGGTCTACCATTTGCGTCTGTCCATGTCCATCTGATTGTCATCGCAATGACAGGAAGATTATTGTTGTTGACGATAACAAAAGATAGGCGCTTTGCATTATCGGGTACAGGGTTGGTTCCCGATGCTCTCTCGAGAGTGGCCGCTATCGAGTCTCCGGTTAGTATGGAGAGTCTTGAGTCGCCCGTGTAGTTGATCTGAATCATATTTGTTTGGTTAGCTAGTGCATTGATCATCGATAAATTGGAAATAGTGCAACATATGAAAAATGTAGATACATATCCTTTGAGTATTTGAATGTCCTTTGATTTCGGTAGAGTCAGCATCCAGCATTCGCCAAATGGAGATAATTGTTCATGTCATCTGGCTGTCACTTAGATCCTAGGCCGGATTCGTATTGAATTCAAGTAAAAGGTGAAGGACTTGAGGTGAAGTGTGTTGAGTTAACAGTATCTTGTGGTATATGAAGGCCACGGTATGTCGGTACTTTGGGTAGAGGGATGTCATGGCAAGAGTTACGGCGCGTGACGGTGGTTTCCACTGCGCGAAACTAAAGCAATGACCCGGCGCACTCTCCTTGCTCTCACCACAGCCCTCCAGGCCCAAACTCCCGAGCAAGTCGCCTCCAACGAAGACTTCTGGACCTCCACCCGCCTCGCCTTCACCCTCGATCGCAACCTGCTCAACTTCAACAACGGAACCGTCTCTCCGGCCCCCAAAATCGTGCAGGAATCGATGGAGCGCTATTGGACCATGACCAACATGTCGCCTTCGCGCTACGTCGAAGACCTCCTCGCTCCCGAGGCTGAAATCATCCGCGAAGAGTTGGCCCGCGAATTCGGCTGTGGCTCCGATGAACTTGCCCTCACCCGCAACACCAGCGAAGGCCTCCACACCATCCTCCTCGGTCTCGACTTCCAAAAAGGCGACGAAGTCGTCACCACTACTCAGGACTACCCCAGCATGTTCTTCAGCCTTGAGCGCCGCGCGGCGCGCGATGGCATCGTCGTCAAGAAGTTCTCCTACCCCACGCCGCCCAAGTCTCCCAAACAACTCACCGAACTTTTCTTCGCCAACGTCACCCCGCGCACCAAAGCGATCCTCGTCTCGCACATGACCTACACCACGGGGCAAATCTTTCCCCTCGCCGAGATCTGTCGCGAAGCCCGCAAGCGTGGCATTCTGACCATCGTTGACGGAGCACACGGCTTCGCCCACCTCGTCTTCAAGCGCGACGACATCGATTGCGATTTCTACGCCACCAGCCTCCACAAATGGCTCACCGCGCCGCTCGGCACCGGCTTCCTCTATGTCCGCCGGGAACACATCCCCAAGGTCTGGCCGCTCGTCGGAACCCCGGCCGGCATGGCCAACAGCATTCGCAAGTTCGACAGCTTCGGCACCCAACCGGTCGCAATGCGCAACGCGATTGCTGACGCGCTCGCCTTCCACCGTGCCATCGGCGCGCACCGCAAGCAGGAGCGGCTACGCTACCTCCGGCGCCGCTGGGAAGCAGCGGTCCGCAATATCCCCCGCGTCAAACTCCTCAACGCCGATACCCCCGAACAATCCTGCGGCATCGGCGCGCTCAGCATCGACGGACTCACTGGGCCTGCAATCACAGACACGCTATACCGCAAGTACAAGATCCACGTCCGTGCCCGCACCCAGCCGAATGAATTCGATTGCATCCGCGTCAGTCCAAACGTCTATTCCTCGCTCGAAGACATCGATCGCTTCGGCCGCGCGATCGAAGCGATCGCCAAGTCCTAGCGCTTCTCTACCTCACCGGCAAAACCCCCAACGCCAAACTCCCCACTCCTCCCACGGACAAGCTCACCGGATAATCTCCCGGCGGCAGTGTTGGCACGGTCAGGTTCGCCTGAAACAGTCCCGTCCCCACCAGTCCGCTAAAGCTCACCCGCGCCGCTTGGTTCCCCACGCGAATCACTGTCTCCGCGACGGGCACAACGCTCGTCACCACCTGTCCGGCAGGTGCCACTGCAAAGCCAGTTCCAAAGATCTGCAATGTCTCTCCCGCCTGCGCCGCACGCAGCCCTGGAATCAGTGCCGGATCGGCCACTACGCTTCCATTGAGATGCACGGCCGCAACAAAGTTCAGGCCTCCCGCTGCATAGCGAAAGAACTCCGGTGAACTTGCGCGAATCTCCATCGGCTCCGGCTGGCTCGCCACCCCATTCCGAATCACCTGCAGCGTCGCTGTCCCCGTTACAGCCAACTCCGGAACCTGCGCATTGATCTGGGTCGGGCTGATGTAATAGACAGCGGCCGCCTTTCCGTTGATCTTCACTTCCACCCCATCGAGCACCGTCGGCAACCGATCCTCCTGAAAATCGGCTCCCGTCCACAACCGCGTCGTTGTGGCCAGATTCCAACCCAGAATCGTCACCCAGGATCCTGGCGTCACCCCTGCTTCAAACGAAGCCCCATGAACCACTCCCCGCTGCGCCCGAACCCGCGGACTCCCGATCGCCCCATCACTATACTTTGCACTCGCAAACAAGTCCCCAGCCTGCGCTGCTTGCTGTGACAGCACCGGAAAAGCGGCAGTCGACACTGCCGTCCCCGCATTCGGATCGGCCGGCGTCGAATTCACGATATAGGCAAAGCTAACGCCGTTCGGCAAGTAATAAACTTCCGAAAGCGTCCCCCGCAACTCTCCGGCAAATCGATAACGATATCCGGCCGCCACCGGAATCACCTGCCACCCCAATCCATACCAGTCTGTTGCACTCGCACTCTCATAGCCCGGCCTCGCCTGCAACTCTGCCAGCGTTGCTGCCTTGAAAAATGCCGGAATCCCGCTCCGTCCAAACACTCGGTCAATGAACCGCACCAATGCCGGCGCCGTCGCCACCCATCCTCCCGAACCCTCCAGCCCCTCCTGATACCACTCCCCATAAGGCCGTGGCGCCGGGTTCGTCAAATAAGGAAAGACGTTCACCGCCAAGCCCAACGAAGGATCGCTGCGATAAACACCCTCGGCGGCACGTGCATCCTCCGGATAGAGGCGGCCTTCCGGCAAGGTTCGTCCCACCCGCATCGACGTCCGAATCCCCATCGGCTCCAGCACCTTCTCTAAGACATACTGCTCATACGGCAGCCCACCCGCGCGTTCGACAAGCAGCGACAGCAGCCCATAGGCCACTCCCGTATAGCTCCCCTTGGTCCCGGGATCAAAATGCAACTTCTGCTGTAGAATCCAGCGCGCAACATCGCTTGTCGTCGCCGGTCCCCGAATGCCCAAGGCTTTTGAGATCGCGATGCTGTTCTGCGCCGGCTCTCCCCCGATCGCCCGGTCCCACCCCATCGAATGCTGTAACATCTGCCGAATGGTCACTGCATTCCAGCGGGCATCCCCCACACCCGCAGCCGGAATCAGATCCCGCAGATGCTGCACCAGCTTGTCATCGAGTCCAAGTTTTCCATCCTCATACAGCTTCAGAATCGCCATGGCGGTGATCGTTTTCGAGATACTCCCCACCCGGAGTAGGGTTCCTGAAGTCATCGCCCGTTGTGTCGACGCATCTGCATATCCCAGAGCCCCGGCACAAGCCAATCTCCCATTGGTGGCATAAGCAATCTGGATCCCATCGAGGCCTTGTTGGGTGCGCAGCGTCCCGGCCAACTCTTGGACCGCTGCCGGACAAGTATCGAACTCCGCTGGTGCCTGTGAAGCAGCAAAGGCTGGGAGTAGAAACAAAGCGAAAAGTTGTTTCATCTTGAAAGAGCTTAGCCGAAATCAAATCGGATCGATTGTCTCTCTGCAAAGAAGCCGGAAGATTTCATCTTCCGGCTTGGAGATCAACGCTAGATGCACCACAGTTAGTGTGCGAAGTTCACGCCCAATCCCGTTGTGTATAGCAGATCATTTGTCTTGCGCCCTGGTGCCGGATTGGTCAGATAGCGATCGCTGAAGGACACATTCCAGTTCAACCATTTCGCAATCTTCGTTGTCATTCCGATATCGAAATTGACACGGTAGTCGCCGAGGGAATTCAGATCGTTAAACATGCGGTAGGACTGCACGATCGAAGTCGATCCCTTGAGCTTATAAGTGAAGTCGTCGCCCCAATAGAGTTCCGCATTATTTCGGGTAAAAGTGCTGAACTTCGAGTAATTGTAATCGGCGCCCCCCAGCAGATCCAACATCATCCGATCCGTCTTGATCGCATGGAATCCGATGCCGCCGCCAAAGACAGCGCGCAGATCGAGATTCTGAAAACGATCGTATTCATAGTCATTGAAGACATTTAAAAACACTCGCGGCCGGATGTTTCGTGAGTACCCCACACCCCCACGAACAGCTTCTGCCGTGTCAGAGTTTTGCCCATTCACGAATGCAGAGGCGCGAATCGTATTGAAGTAGATCGAGGTCTTATCTGTGCGGGTGGCGCGTGCGGCTGTCACCGCGGTCGTAAAAGTGCTGGTCCGCGCGTTGCCGGCCGTGCCCGCAAAGCCAATTGTGGCCGTGCCCGCCCACAATTGAAGCCAGCCCGGATGATCCAGGCGTTGAAACGCCTTCTGCTCGTCGGCGTCACGCAGCGCCGTAATGTCTGCCGGCGCCACGGTCACTGTCCCGGTACCCGTCGCAATCTGTACTCTGCCGTTTTCTTCCCGCAGCGTTCCTGAAACCGTCTTGTCTGGCAGCACAACGGTGAGCGGCTTGTCCGCGATAATGGAGGCCACCTCATCCCACGCCGTCGTTACTAATCCGAACTTATCGGTCTTGATTGTGATTTCTTTCGCGTCCTTCTTGACGATACTACCTGTCACCCGGTCGCCATTTTTGAGTACCACCTGATCTGCGCAAAGCGCCGTCGTAAATGCCAGGATCAGCGCACCTTTCCGGCTTGCCCCCTGCTTCCCATAAACTGCTTTCAGCAGATGTAACATCTTCAAACTCCTGAGTCCGGAACCCGGGTCGCAAATGGAAATTCGACCGCTAGAAAGAGATTCCCGAAAAAATAAATACAATCGCTTTCACCGCGCGCAACAGAGCGAGCACAGAAAGACACGCTACCTGAAGATTCTTACGTCGCAAAAATGTTTCAACAACATAAATAGCGACACACCAAGCTCAAAAGGACAGCGTCACGCGTGCCCAATTTGGGCCACAAAGGCGATACAAATCATTGACGCGTGGAATATTCGTACGCGACTTTCCCATCGTGATTGAGATAAGTGAGCCAAACCTGACGCAAACGCGTTGCGATCGAGAAATTGCGTCCGAAGAGCTGTTTTCCATCAAAGTGGACGGCGGCAAGTCCTTCTTGGAACGGATTGACCCTCTCATCCCTTTCGGGAATCGTCTTTGCAAGGAATCCTCATTCGTGATCCAACGGATCAGGCCTCACCACTGTGCATAGCCACCCCAGCATCCAAGAGCAAACGGGAATAGCCGGCAGAGCTGAGTCATACGAACAAACGGAGACTCGGTCGGGGCGACGGGATTCGAATGCACCGCCCTGGCCCCAATTTGTTTTGATACCGTATCAGCGCTGCTTGTAACCCCCCCCGAATTTGTTCGAATGCGGCATTCAACTCACGCATCTTCCGCTCGGCAAGCTCCCGGAACTCTGGAGCCATGTGCGCTACTTTGTCAGGATGACTCTGCGCCGCCATGTTCTTGTACGCGGCTGAGGCTTCCTCGAAGGACGCTCCGGGTTGGAGACCCAATTTCGAGAGCGCTGAAGTGAAACTTGTTGGTGGCGTCGCGGTCTTGGGCGGCGGTGCCTCGGCCCGATCTGTGTGAGTCTCATGGGACTGGTCTTTCATTGCGGACTGGAGTGCCGTTGCGAACTCAGCCGCCGCATCAGCGCGCGACAAACAGAGCCGGATTCTCCATCTGCCACAGCGAATCTCTAGTTGTCCGTAGAGGTGTATCGGAATCTGGTGGTTGTGGTTGAAGCGGCGGTCGGGACCGCCAGACTGATTCACGTAGCGCCACGTTCGACCGATCACCTGCGCATCTCTCGGGGAAAACTCTTCCTCTCGAAAGTTCGTTTTGCTCGCGTTCACCTCAAGGTTTTTTCCAAGGGACTGGTAGTGCTCTCCAGTCCGAAGCACAACGCCGTCCGGAAGTAGAAAGAGAATCGGGCCTCCGAAGGAGAAGCCAAATGCCACGTTTGAATCGAACTCTGCAGATTGATCTACAAGCGCCGGAGATATCCGGGATCGGGTAATTAGTGCCCCGGCTCCTGCGTTGCGCTTCCAATCTTCTGCGCGCTCTTCACCCACATACCGCCAGACGCAATCGCACTGCTCAATAATCGAGAACGCCTCGCGAAGAGCCTGGAGCCGTCTGAAGCCTGATGGGTCCAAGTTGTAGAAGAGCGGTACACATGCGTCGAAATTCGTGTAAAGCGCCTCCTTTTCGTCTGCCGTTCCAGCCGGTTCCGGGCTGCCCGTTACCGCCTGCATTTGGGCCACGAACTCTTCAGCGCTTTCAACGCGCGATGTCATCAACCGCACCTCCAGGCCGGAGGCGGCAAGCTCCACAAGACCGTAGTAGAGCACCGGGATTGTGCTGCCTCCCGAGGGGGAGCGCCGCATTTGGCTTTTGACGATTGCATCCGGCGGCTGTCTCTCTCGCTCCAGAAAATGAATGCGCCTGAATCGCAGTTTGAGATCGTGGTAATCGATTGCGGCGAACCGGCCAGCATGCCAAATGAAAAGCTGGTCGGGAAAGAAGTAAAGAGTGCCGTCGCTCAGTTGCAGGGTTGCGGGCACGATATTTGTCCGAAGGTATTTCGGCAAAGGCGAAACGTTGCCGTCAATTCTTAACCGGCCCAAGGTCGGAGGGTGCGCAGTGAGTCCATTTGCGTGATTCACCTCTCGGATTGACCACAGAGAATCAGCGGAGCGCAAACCGGCGATTGCCCTGTGGACGGCCGCGAGCCGTTGAGTCGTTTCTTCCTCGCCACCATACAAGAGGGTGCTGTACCTGGACCGGCTATGCTGTAGCGCAACGAGAATCGTTACGAAGAGACCAACCACGGCAACAACCAGCCAGGGCGCGGAGGCTGCGAGTAACCCGCCGGAAACGACAACGCCAGCAGGTAGCGCGTAGTTCCGTCGATGAATCCGCCGGTTCATTGCGTCGACGACAGCATCCCGCCGGAATATCACCGAAGATCTCGGGGGTGGGAACCACAGTGGGCGCTTCTACTGACGGGCAGGGCGTTCAGTTGGTTCCTGTTGCCTCGGCGTGGGCTGCGAAGCTATGGGGTTCCGCCCTGGTGTGTCCACGCGCGTCCGGTAGGAAAAGCCTCCCTTTGAGAAGGAGACGTGTGTACCGCGCGGCCCTGCCGTGAGGCGCGTGCCTCCAGCGCCTGCTGAGAGACTGATGCCCGATTTCGAGAACGTCATCCGAAACGGACCGGAGCTGAAACTCTTGCGGAAACCAAAACTCATGGTGTACGGGATATCACATTGTGTTTCCGCGCGCACCGGTACAGGGGAAGAGGGGTTTTCGACGGATTGCCTAAAAACTCGATTCGGAGGCTCTAGCAAGCCTTCATTTTGAGCTTAGGTGTTGTAAGTTCAGGAATTGGTCGGGGCGGCGGGATTCGAACTCGCGACCCCCTGCGCCCAAGGCAGGTGCGCTACCAGGCTGCGCTACGCCCCGACTTTGCTGGTTCTTTGATTTTAAACCACTTTCTAAATTTCCGATACCGCTAGCCCCACCAAATTGGCATCAAATGGCTCAGTCTGTGTCAAACTCCCATCAGTTGGACCCTAATGTTGCATGCCAGATTGTCTTTGGCGTCTTCTGACCTGCTGCGGGCCTGGCCGTTTCGCTCTGGGCGAGCGTAACGGCGCGTCTGTGAGAGCGCGGCGGAAGGTCGAGGAGTGCAATAATAGCTCCGGTCGACGTTTACTCTCATTTGTGTGAGGTGTGCCGAGCAATGGTTGTAAAATCCCCGCTGTCCGATCCCGTACTGGCAAATCTCGATGGCTTGCTTGCAGAACTGGAGATGATCTATCAAGACATCCATTCTCATCCCGAACTCTCGATGCAGGAGAAGAGGACAGCCGGCCTAGCCGCGGACCACTTGCGGACCGCAGGCTATGAAGTGACCACCGGAGTTGGCAAGACCGGCGTCGTTGGTTTGCTGCGCAACGGCGAGGGGCCCACCGTGATGCTCCGCGCCGACATGGATGCGCTGCCGGTTCTGGAAGCCACCGGCCTCCCCTATGCCAGCAAGATCACTACGACGGATAGCAATGGGAAGAGTGTGCCGGTGATGCATGCCTGTGGTCACGACATGCACGTCACCTGGCTGATCGGTGCGGCCAGACTCTTTGCGAAGTCTCGCGATTCCTGGAAGGGAACGCTGCTCGCCGTCTTTCAACCGGCGGAGGAGACGGCCCAGGGCGCGCAGGCCATGATTGACGATGGACTGTTCCAACGATTCCCCAAGCCGGATGTCATCCTCGGCCAGCATGTGATGTGCATGCCCGCTGGCGTGATTGGCGGCCGCATCGGCGTGACGACCTCAGCGGCGGACAGTCTGCAAATCAAATTATTCGGGCGTGGCGCTCACGGCTCCATGCCCGAGGCGAGCGTCGATCCTGTTGTGATGGCCGCTGCAACAGTGCTGCGGCTGCAAGGCATTGTCTCGCGTGAAGTACCACCCACGGAGTCCGCCGTCGTTACGATCGGCGTCTTACAGGCAGGCACAAAGGAAAACGTCATCCCGGACGAGGCCATCATCAAGCTGAATGTACGCACTTTCGATGAGGGCGTGCGCAAGCTGGTGCTTGCTGCCATCGAGAGGATTGTGAATGCGGAAGCGGAGGCCTCAGGTGCGCCGAGGAAGCCCGAGATCACGCCACTGGACCACTATTCCCTGACAAAGAATGATCCGGATGCGGCCAGGCGAGTGCGGGATGCGCTGCGCGCGCATTTTCCGGCCGATAGCGTCGAGGAGACCAATCCCACGATGGCAAGCGAGGATTTTGGATGTTTTGGAGCCGAGTGGCAGGTTCCGTCGGTCTTCTGGTTCGTTGGGGGTGTGGATCGTGACGTGTACGCGAAGGCAGAGAAGGCTGGCACGCTTGGTGCACTGCCAACGAATCACAGCCCGTATTTCGCCCCGGTCCTCCATCCCACTCTGGAGGTTGGCGTCGAAACTCTGGTTGTCGCCACGCTGGCCTGGCTGGGAAAGTAAGGCGTTAGCGAAAAAGAATGGCGGAGCCTTTTCCCTTTGGAATCCGGATGGACACGTTTCAAGTCATCCTCGATCTCAGCGGCACCTTCGTATTTGCCCTCAGCGGAGGCATGGCTGGAGTCAAGCACAGGCTGGATCTCTTTGGCGTGCTCGTGTTGTCCTTCGCGGCAGCCAATGCGGGGGGAATCGCACGCGACATCATGATTGGGGCCACTCCGGTGGCAGCGCTCAGCGATTGGCGGTATATTGCGGTTTCGCTGCCAGCGGGGCTACTGACCTTCTATTGCTATCCGTTGATGGATCGTTTGAGTAGCTCGGTCCTGATCTTCGATGCTGCCGGTTTGGCTCTTTTCGCTGTCACGGGCGCGACAAAGGCCCTGGCCTATCATTTGGATCCGATCGCGGCGGCGCTGCTGGGGATGCTGACGGGAGTCGGCGGCGGCATGATGCGTGACATCCTCATCACAGAGGTTCCGGTGGTGTTACGCGCGGACCTGTACGCCGTTGCTGCTCTGGCTGGCGCTGCGGTTGTAGTGACCGGACAGATGTTACATCTTCCGTCCTCTGCCGCGGCGACGATTGGCGCACTGCTCTGTTTTGGTCTCCGTTTTATGGCAATCCGGTATCGCTGGAGGCTTCCGGTTGCCGCCGGAGGAGGACATCAATAAGGCAGAATTCCCTGAAATGATCCGCCGCCCCTCATGCGGAAAAGCGAAGAATGTTGCCTCAAGGTCGAATTGAGGAAACGACCTTGAGGCGAGAAACTTTGGAATCGACTCTCCTGCGCTCAAGGCAGGACGATCCTTCTTATTTCTGTACGATCGAAGACTTCAGCGGACCCAGAATCCCCAGCAGCTCGGCCTTCTCCTTCGCCGGAACCTTGTGATGATTGAGCACCCCAATCAGATCCTCCACCACGGCATCGAATGCTTCTCCGGTCACTGCCCGCCCCGTATGAGCCGACACCATATCGCTCCCTTTATACTTGCAAGGCCCGCCCGTATTCTGACAAATGAAATCCGCCAGTTTGGCCTTATAGGCGGCGGTATTGGCTGCACTCGAAGCCGCATGGGCAAACCAGCGGTTCACTCGATTGTCGGCCAGAATAGCATCGACAAGTCCGCCCGCCACGGCGCGCACCGCAGGCTCTCCTCCCAATCTCTGATATAGCGACTTCTCGCCATCTGCAGCCGAAAGACAAAATGCCATACTGGCACTAAGGATCAAGGCGACGCCAGTGGCGCGCCACGTTTTGTTATACATAACTGGACCCAATTCCACCCCGCGTCTGCAAATGCCGCATCGGAAGCGTTAAAGTGGAATATAGAATACCAGTTATCTCATCTGGCAAATGAAACTGTCAACTAAAATGCCACTTTAAATTGGAGTCTGGTTGCGTCTTTCTCTTCATTCCGAATACGCTTACCGCATGCTGATCCATGCGGCTCTCCGGGCGCCTGCCCTCACCACCGTCGGCGAGATCGCCGAAGACTTCGGACTCTCTTCCACACACCTCAATAAGGTGGCCCAAACCCTTGCCGCACACGGCTATCTCCGCACCCATCGTGGCCGTTCCGGTGGTCTCGAACTCGCCTGCGACCCCGAAACCATTCGGCTCGGCGCCATTGCCCGCGTCACGGAGCCAGACTTCTACATGGCCCCCTGCATGTCCCCCACAAGCGACGCCTGTCCCATCTACGATCCCTGCCTGCTGCGCGGCGCGCTCTCCCGGGCGACCGAAGCCTTCCTGACACAGCTCGACCAATGGACCCTCGCCGATCTGCTCCGCAAGCCCGAGCCCATGCTCATTGCAATCGAGAAGGCCCGCTCCTGATTTACGGAATCGTCACGACCTCGATCAAATCCAGATTCTTCCCCTTCTCAGCCCCACCCATCACATAAATCCGTGTCCCATCGGAAGCCATGCGATGCGCAATCCGCGGCGTCGTCTCCGCAACTTTCTCCCACTGCTTCCCCAGCCGATACAGCGCCCCATTCGCAATGCTCACAAACAAGCGTTGCCCATGCTCGACAGCGGCTGGCGCAAACGCTTCCTCTTTCCCTCCCGGCATCTCTGGACCCTTGCTCCACTCCCCCGTCTTCGGATCATAAATATTCACCTCGGCGCTAATGCTGGACCGGTCCGTGAAGCCACCCATTACATACACCTTGCCCTCATGCGCCGCGGCAATCAATGCCCGGCGGAGAAACGGCTGCTTCACGCTCTTCCAGGCCAGCGTTTTCGCCGACAGATCCATCACTTCCATCGTCTGCGGCCACTTCTGCCCGGCCTTCCCCTGCAGCTCCCATCCCCCTACGACATACAACTGATTCCCGATCACCACCACGTCATGCGACGAGCGTGGCTGCGGCAGCGGCGGCAAACTCTCCCATCGCTTCTTTGCAGGATCAAAGCGAGCACAATCGGCAGTTGAATAGAGGTCCGAAGGCGTCCCCGGCGCATTGCGTGGCTCCATCCCGCCGATGCGATAAATCTTCCCCTGATGTGCCGCCAGATTCATCCCCTGCAGTCCCGGACCCGCCTCCAGCCTCTCCCACGTCTCCGGTTGCGACAGCTGCAAACGATGAAACTGCCCCGACACAGCAGCGGTTGAATAGGAATGTGTCGGTGAGATATGGCCGCCATACACATACAACCAGCCCTCGCTCACCACTGCGCCAAAGCTCGAAGTCGCCTCGGGCAGGGAAGGGAGCTTCGCAACATTCTGCGGCGTATCAAAAACCAGCGTTGCGTAATGCCGCAACTGTACATACTGCTTCCCGTCCTGCTCGCCGCTCTTCGTCTCCCAATAACGGGACCACGCTCCATAGCGGCCCTTCTGGGTCAACACCTCGCTCAAGCCCTGCGCATTGGTGCGAATCTTCCGCTGCATTCCGTCCGGTTCAATCACTTGGATCTCAGCATCGGCGAGCGGCTTACCCAGCGCGAGCATCTGCAATTGCAACCCGCCCGTTGCTGGCACCGGAACCAGTTCCACCGGCACCGCAGCTGCCAGCCGGCTCGACGGATCAAAAGCATCGCCGACAATCGCCTTCGGGTAATAGATCAGAACATGCTCCGGAGAATTCCCCCGTTGCATCACTCCCAGATTCACCACCCCATGAATCACGCGCTGGCCGTGCCCACTCAGGCTCGCAACATACGAGTCGCCCGCCTTGGTGAGCTGCAAAGGGTTCTCCACCCCCTTCGCATCCCGAACGCTAAGTTTCGCGCCCTGAATGAGTGCGACATCCACTTCTGCAGTGGTCTTCAGATCCTCACTGAGGATCACCTTCGCGCGGGTCCCTCCTGCCTCAGATAACACCCAAACAAAATGCGCCTGCGCGAGGCTGATAGCGCAAAGCAGAGAGAGCACGAACAGAAGGCGATTCTTCATAGTTTCCTCGGAGCTGCGATCTTGGCGATGATCGATTAAAGTTGCAATCCACTTGCAACAGAAAGTCGTAGCGTAGCAGATTCCCAACCGCTCCGAAACCCAACCCGTCTACTCCCGCAGGCTCACATCTGCCTCCCTCGCCTGCGGATCACCCAGCCGGACAGCTGCGCTCTTCCCGTCAAGCGGCAGGCGAAACAATCGCAACTCGCAAGGCGGCAGAATCTGGCCAGTCGACGAGGGGCCGCCGCACCCCACCGGGCCCGCTGAGCAACTCGCCACCAGATGCCTCGCATCCGGCGTCCAGGCCGTGCTCCTGCACAACCAGCCTCGCGGCATCGGCACCGCTTTGCGTCCCCTGCCATCCTCTCGAATCACAAAAATCTTGCCCTCAGTCTGCGCACTGATCCACGCCCCATCTGGCGACCAGGCCACATTTCCAAGATCCGGTTCCGGCGCCGTCAATCGCAGATCTCCCGTCCCATCGGCAAGCGAAACCCAAACTGACCACTGCCCTCGTGGCCCCTCCTTCGCAAACGCGATCTTCTTCCCATCTGGCGACCAGGACGCTGTGGCAACAGAAGGAAACAGCAGTCGCAGCTTCCCCTTGCCGTTAGCAGGCAAAAGATACAACCCAGACCAGATCGGATCTTGCGAAAGTGTGGCCAGCGATGGCGTCCGTGCCACCATGGCGAAACTGCTTCCGTCGGGCGACCAGGTCGCGCTTCCGATCCAGGACATCCTCGCCAGCACCTGTCGCTTCTTCCCATCCGCATCCATCACCACCAGCTGAGAGGAATCCATCGCAAACGACTGTACAAAGACAATCCGTTTCCCATCTGGCGACCAGCGTGGGTTCCGGCTCTGCCCGTCCCGGGTCAGCGCGACACGTTCCGATCCATCGCCATTCATACGATAAAGATCGCTGTGCCACGGAGGCAGCCCATCGAACTTCGTGTACACAATCCGGCCTTCTTGCGCGATCGCTGTGGCAGTTACGACAATGGAGAGCAGAAACGAAATGCGGCCCATTCCCCTCCGACACCAGGCTGCTGCACCTTGTTCCCACAAGCAAGAGAGGCGGAAATATTTGCACCGGGCTCCTCGCCTCCAGTTGTTCCTCAGTTTCGCTGCTGTTTCCTTGCTGGCCGTCGCACTCGGCGCGATGACGATGGCGCTGTCCGGGCTGCCGCTTTCCTTATGGGTGCGCAACGGAGTCGCCTGGCTCCTCGGCCTCGTACTCGCCTTTGCTCTTTCAAGAATGCGCTCCAATTCGTTGCATGCGACGGCCCTGCTCGTTCTCGCCATGGCAACACTGGCAGCCACTCTCCATGAGGAAGGTATCTCTGGTGTCAGACGCTGGCTCGATTGCGGCCCCATCCAGCTCAATGCCGCCGCGCTGCTCCTGCCTACTGCGATCTTGATTCTGGACAGCACCCAAGTCCCTGGCCTCGGCAGGGTACTCAGTGCCGCGGTCATCGCGACAATCCTCCTGCTCCAGCCAGACGCCTCGCAAGCCAGCGGTTTCACGCTCGGCATGGGCATCCTTCTTTGGAGCAAGCGACTGCTGCTAGTCCACAAACTGCTCGGCACAGGAGCCCTCCTGGCTTACCTCGCCTGGGTCTGGATGCGACCCGATCCCTTGCTGCCGGTGCCGGCCGTAGAAGGCATCATCCAACTAGCCTGGGCAACCTACCCCGCAATGGCAATCCTGCTAGTCCTGGCGCTGGTGGCCTGCATGGCGGCGCCGCTACTCGACGCCCAACGGCCCGGAGCCGTCGCGTTGACAGGCTATTTTGCAGGCATCGGATGCTCTTGTTTCTTTGGCGCCTTTCCGGTGCCGCTCGCTGGCTATGGTGTCAGTTTTGTCTTAGGAGCCTGGCTCGCCATAGGCTGGCTTAGCCAGGTGGAAGGATCCAGTCAGGCTGAGGCCTAAACCAGAACTCATGAATCTCTCCCTCGCAGTGGACAGACGAAGCCTTGGTGGACTCACGCTGTTTGCCCGTTCCAGTTCCGAATTCTAGGCAAGAGTGAGTTCTGAAACGAGCCCCGAACTGGCTACGCTCGCGCCGTTTTCTGTGTTGCTCTGGAATCGTTCGCCGCAGCCGCTGATCGGATTTACGGTGGTGTGGGTCAGCACGGCCAAGGATGGAATGGTCAAACGTAGCTTTCAGATCTTTGCCGACACGAGCGACCTTAAGTCAGTGGTTGCAGCCGACGCAACAGAATTCATATCACTGGTGGGCGCGCTCTCTCAGTACAATGGCTCACTGGTCATGCCTGCGCAAAGTCGAGTGGAGAGCGCAATGGAATGGCTCTCAGAAATGGTTTCGGTCTCGATCCAGATAGACGCAGTAGTTTTTGAGGACGGCTCAGCCTTGGGGCAAGACGCTGGTCAGCTATTGGTCCGGATGAAATCTGCGGCCGCTGCGGAGCGGGCGTCTACAAGAGCCTAAGTCTTCTAAGCCACACTGCGAATGCATGGCTTGCGGTGCTCGACGCAATTTGCGGCAGAAGGCTGTCCATTGCAAAGGATCGTTCAATGGATGTGTATGAAAAGAGGTTTGAGTGGGCTCGTCCGACCGTGGTGTCCGACCTGACCACCTTGCTGGATGCTCGTGGGATCGAATATGCCACAACTACAGGCAAAGACCGATCCAAAGAACTTTCTTTCTTCTGAAAAATCATAAGTAGTTTGCCGTTGCGCATCAGGCGCAATGCGACCTACTCCCGCAAGCTCACCGCCGGAGCCGTCGCATCATGTTCCCCAAGTTGCCGAACTTCCCGCACTCCGGCAACCGTAGCGATCCCAAACAGCCGCCGCTCGCAATCCGGTAACACGGTGCCGGTGGACGATACGTTTCCCAGAAACCCGCACGGTTTGGAAGACGAATAGCAACCCAGCACCAGGCCATCTCCTTCGCCGCTCCAAGCGATGCGCTGGCAACTCCAGCCAGACGGCGGCGCCACCTCGCGCCTCTCTGTCCCATCCGGGCGCGACACAAACACTTGCCTGTCTGAAGCAAAAGCCAGCCACTCCCCATCTGGCGACCAGGCAGGCAAACCCGCATAGCGAGGCAGATCTTGCATCGGCACCGCGTCCGACCCATCCGCATTCCCAACATAGATCGACCACTCGCCTCGTGGTCGCTCCACCGTGAAGGCCAGCCGCTTCCCGTCCGGTGACCATGCTGCGCTCCAACCATTGGCATACAGCAACTTCGGTGTCCCCCCACTGGCCGGAATCAGGTACAGCCCGCCCCGCATCTCCTCGCCACTCTCACTCCTTTGCTGCAGCGCTGCACTCACCGCAATCGCCTTCCCATCTGGCGACCACCTCGCCGAGTAAATCGGCGCCTCGGTCCGCAGTAGCAGGCGGCGATTCTTGCCGTCCGCATCCATCACCTGCAACTCCACCGGATGATGAGTCGACGGCGGACCCTGCCGTGGTTCGCGCAGCGCCGCATCATGGACAAACAGAATCTGCTTCCCGTCTGGCGACCAACTCGGCGTATGGCTATGTCCATCTGTAGTCAGCGCCGTATCTCCCGACCCATCCGCATTCATCCGGTATACATCCCGCGCCGGCCAGACGGGTTTTCCGTCCGGGGCACGTTCATAAGCGATCCTTCCAGGCTGAGCAAATCCAATTGCCGAAGCAAGCAGCAACCAAACCGAGTAAGTGGAGAACCATGATCGAAGCATGTCTCCTACGATGCCTTCCGCCGCGCCTCGGTTACGGCAATCACACCCAACCCCAGCGTCGAACACAAGTAACTGAACCAAAGCAGTCCCACTGTTCTTGTGCCCACGCCGTTTGCCTCATGTACGGCGAACCTCTGGCAAATCTCCCCCCCCCATTGGCCCAATAGTGTCTTAAGATAAAACGGCTCTAAGCCGCCGGTACTGCGATGCGCAATCATTCCCCAGTAATAAGGTGCCAGTAGAAAGTGCATCACATACAGTCAAGAGCAACAAACAGCCAGCAGAGGCCAGGTACCCGGCGTCTGCCCACGAGTTCGTACAATCCCAATTCCACCAGGGCGGCCTCCGCCGCAATCACTGAGCACAGATACCAGCCAATCCCTGTTGTCACATGCTGTGGGAGAGCAATCACCAGCGAATGATAGGCCACCGGCGCGCTCAGCAGAATGCGCAACTCCAGGCTCACGCCGCGCCGCCAGGCCAAACGCAGCAATCCCAAGATCGCCAGAATCGCCGCCAGCCACATCCCCGGTACATCCAGCTCCGCACCAGCAGTCGCCGAGCCAATCAGATTCGTGGCGGGGGCCAATCGCGCAAGCCTCGCAGTGCCTCTTCGCGCCGCAAGCTTTCCTCTGGCGCAAGCTTCCAATAGGAGTCATGCGTGACCGTTTCGGCAGAGAAGGCTGCGCGCGAAGCGGCAGGCGGCAGGAGCAGCTGTGATTCCTGGATCTGGTTCGAAATTAGCGCATCCCGGGCAGGGAAGCATCCTGTTGCGGCAACTCCTGGGTGACGGCAAAATGCCCCACTCATCAAGGTCTTCCCAAAGCGGCTGTTCGACGCAATAGAAGAAGTCGTGCCAGCAGAACGCAAGCCAAACCAAAACCAGCATGCTGCAATTCTCGCCATGCCATCACTCGGTCACGGGCTAACAAAAATTAATAATACCGGGCTAAGCCCTGTGTTTCGAACAAAGAGAGCGGCCGGCAAATCCCAATGCGCAGCCGTCCCCTTTCTTCCGGCTGCTACTGTAATGGCGAGATCCCGCAAGCAATTGCGGGCTTTTCTATTTTGGACAACGAGAGGAAGCCCATGCCCACCCAAGAACAAAACGAAGCGAATCCAGGTTTCTTGGCCGAACAGGAACAGGCCTACCAGGCCTACGCGCTTGCACTGCGCAAAGATTGCCAACCCGATTCCGCCATCGAAGAAGAGGCCTTCGAGCGCTACGCTTGGGCCAGTTTCCAGGCCAAGCGGGCGAGAAAACTGGAGCTGCTGGCCGAAAGCCGTTCCTGTTCCAATCCCGGCGACGCGTCCCTCTTCTCCCACTGGGAGCGAACCCTCAAAATTGCCAACCTGCAGGAACGCCGCGCCGGCAGAGCCTTCAAGGAATTGCGCCAACTCCAAAAAGACCGTTTCGCCGCCTACGAAGTTTACGCGGAGCTCTGCGCCATGGGCCGCGAGGTTGAAATCCCGAAGAGCCTCCCCATCACCGAACTGCGCAAATCAAATTTGCAACGAACGAACCCAAATTACCTCGCTCAGTTCCTCCTCTACCAAACCGAGGAAGTCCAAGAGGCCGCCGAGCAAATGCGAAAAGACAGCGAAGCGGCCAGCAAACCGTTCTAGAGCTTCTTCGGCAACGCCTTCGCCGGAACCCCCGCCTCCATCCGCAAATATCCGGCTGCTGCCCGCAATCTTACTTTTTCTTTCTTATCGTTGAGCAACACGGCGAGCTGGCCTTTCAGCGCCGTCAGGTTCCGGGTCGCCGCCACATGCACGGCCGCCGCGCGCACCGTCCAATCCTCGTCGCTAAAGGCAGCGCCCAGCATCTCATTGCAGGCCTTGCCTCGATCGCCGCACAGCATCAGCAGGCTCACCGCCCGCGCGCTGAACTCCGCATCGCCAAAGATGCCCATCATCGCGTTGTAGCCGGCCCCAATGCCCGGCACCGGAACGAAGCCAATGCCCTGTTGCACCGTAAACAGAAACGCGCTCTTCGGCGACTTCAAGCGCCGCCAACTGTTCATCATCTCTTTCTTGACATAGTTGCTCTTCGCCTTGAGATCACCCTCATAGACAGACTGCAAGGCCTCGCGGCCCTCTGGGGTCTTCAATGCGTACAGCGCCTTTGCGGCCGCAAAGGCCACCTCCGGCACATCGTCCGAGAGCGCGGTCTTCAGCAAGCCAAGACGGCTCTTATCGTTCAGCTCCCCCAGCGTGTCCACTGCGGCTACGCGCACCAGATAATCCTTATCCCGCAGCATCTCGTCGAGCAGAGAGGCGGCGGGATCCTTCGCATATACAAGACTCAAGGCAAGTGCCGTTTCGCGTCGCTCGTCGCCATCCTTCCCATGTGCGGCGTCGCTCAACACCTTCCGGGCATCCTCAACGGTCCCAGCCCAGAGGCAGGCTCCAAGAAGAAAAAGGCAAAGACTTCTCATACGGACATCATCGCGTATACAGTCAAAGGAATGCTCCTTGCTTTCGCCCTTGCGGTGTCCTCCCTTGTCCCATCTCACCTCCAGACGGAGTACCGCGAGAATCCCATCGGGATCGATACCCCCAAGCCTCGTTTTTCCTGGTGGGCGCCCCATCCCCAAAGCAGCTACCGCCTCACCCTCTGCCGCGACCCCAAGTGCCAGGCCACCATCTGGGATTCCGGCAAGCAGGCCTCCGCCTCGAGTGTCCACATCGAATATTCCGGTCCCGCGCTCCGTCCATACACCCAATACTCCTGGCGCGTCCAGCTCTGGAATCAGGACGACGAACCCTCCACCCAATCCCCGGTCGCGCACTTTGAAACCGCCGCCCTTCCCGGCTCCACCTGGCAAGCCCAATGGATCTCCGGCGGCCGCATCCTCAAAGCAAATCTCCCGCTCGAGCGCATCCCCCGCAACGCCCGCGCCTACATCTCGGGCATCGGCTATTACGAGCTCCGCATCAATGGCCAACGGGTTGGCAAGAGCGTGCTCGATCCCGGCTTCACCAATTACGACAAGCGCGTCCTCTACTCCACCTACGACATCGCGCCCTACCTTCGCACCGGCGGCAACGAAGTCGAGATTACGCTCGGCAATGGCTGGTACGGGCAAGCTTGGGCAGGCCAGCCTGCGGCCATCGCCGAGTTCCGCATCGACGGAGCAGTGGCTTTAAAAACCGGCAACGGCTGGCAAGCCTTCGACGGCCCCCATGTCAGCGACTCGGTCTACGCCGGCGAAGACTACGACGCCACCCGCCCCCTCACGGCCAAGACTCTCACCCTGCCCAAGCTCAGCCCCATCCTGAGCGCGCAGCCCATGGACCCGATCGAGGTCCAGCAGATCCGCCCCGCGCTGTCCCTCAACCAACCCAGCCCTGGCGCCTATGTCTTCGACTTCGGCCAGAACCTCACCGGTTGGGCAAAGATCCACTTGCAAGCTCCCCGAGGCACGAAGCTCCGCATCCGCTACGCCGAAAGCCTCTACCCCGACGGCAACCTGAATGTCGAGAATCTGCGCTACGCCCGCTGCACTGACACCTACGTCTTCGCTGGCAATGCCGATGGCGAAGACTGGCAACCCCGCTTCACCTACCACGGCTTCCGCTACGCCGAAGTCTCCATTCCCGACGCCCCCCACCGTCTCACCCCTCCCACCCTCGACTCTGTGCAAGCCATCCTCATCCACTCGCAAATGGCCCCGGCCGCCACCTTCACCAGTTCAAACGCCCTCTTCAACCAGATCCACAGCGCCGCCCTCTGGACGCTCAAGGGCAACCTCATGTCGATCCCCACCGATGGCGCGCAGCGGGACGAGCGCATGGGCTGGCTTGCCGACGCGCACCTGGCCAGCGCCGCCTCGATGATGCACTTTGCCGCCGTGCCTCTCTATGAGAATTTCCTCCGCCTCATCGCCGACGAACTCGGCCCCAACGGCGAAGTCCCCGACGTCGCCCCGCACCGCACCTTCGGCCAGAAGTCCGGCGACCCCGCCTGGGCCGCCGCCTACCCCGTCATCGCCTGGAACCTCTACACCCGCCACGCCGACAAGCGCGCCCTATCCGATCACTACGCAAACATCAAGCGCTGGGTCGACTTCCTCTCCACTCGCGCGAAGGACAACCTCGTAGCCGATTCGCTGTACGGCGACTGGATGGCGCTCGAGAACACCCCCGGTGAACTCGTCTCCTCCTGTTACTACTACCTCGCCACCTCCATCGTCGCGAAGTCCGCTGCGATCCTCGGCAACGATAGCGATGCGAAGCTCTACAGCCAAAGGGCTGAGTCCATCGCCGCCGCTATCAACGCAAAGTACAGCGGCGGCTCCCAAGCCGCGAAGGTCCTCCCGCTCGCCTTCGGTATCACCCCTGCTGACCAACGCAAGCGCATTATGGATGAGACCAACAAGAGCATCATTTACTACCACAACACCCACCTCACCACCGGCATCCACGCTACGCGTTATCTCTTCCCGCTGCTGACAGAGATGTCTCACCCCGAGCTAGCCCACGACCTGCTCAACACCCGCGAATACCCCAGCTACGGCTACATGATCGACAAAGGAGCTACTACCATCTGGGAGATCTGGCAGTACAAAGTCGGCTCGCGCACCAACTCGCACAACCACCCGGCCTTCGCCGCCATCGCCGCCTTCTTTGTCGAATCCACCGCCGGCATCCAGCTCGACGAATCCAAGCCCGGCTACACCCACTTCACCCTCGCCCCACAAATCACCCGCGAACTGAAGCACGCCTCCGGCTCGCTCGACACGCCGCAAGGCCGCATCCAGATCAACTGGCATCGCACTGCAAGAGGCTACGAGATCGAGGCCCAAGTGCCACCGAACGCAACTGCAACGATGATCCTCCCCAAGATCAATCGCGACTCGCCGAAGGTTCTGCACAACGGAAATGAAGAGGCCGCCAGGCGATTCCTCCCCTACCCGAAGAACGGGCTGGAGTATGAACTCTCTGGCGGCCACCACCACTTCGTGGTCCAGCTCGACTAGTACTTGGCGAAGATCTTCTTCAGGCCCTTGATCGCCTTATCGACATGCTTCTCCTTGAGGATGTAAGCAGGCAGGAAGCGCAGCACCGTGTCGTGCGTGACGTTGAACAAGAGGCCCTGCTCAAAGCCGTCGGTCACCATCTTCTTGCACTCCATATCGAGTTCCACGCCGATGATGAGACCCGCGCCGCGCACCTCTTTGACAAAGCTATGCTTCTTCCCCAACTCGCGCAGCTCCTCACGGAAGTACTCGCCAGTCTTGCGGATATGCGGCAACAGGTCATCGAGGATGTCGAAGAACTCAAGTGCCACCCGGCAAACCAGCGGCCCGCCGCCAAAGGTCGTTCCATGCATGCCCGCGCCGAGCGAATCGGCTGCGCGCTGCTTCATGAGAATGCCGCCCATCGGCAAGCCGCAAGAGATTGGCTTCGCAAAGGCGACCACGTCTGGAAACACCGGACGCTCGAGGTTCTGATAGGAGAAGTAAGTCCCCGGACGCCCGACGCCGCACTGGATGCCGTCATGGATCAGGATCGCGTCAAACTGGTCGCAAAGCGCGCGCGCCTTCTCAAGGAAGCTGTTCGACACCGGCAACACGCCGCCTTCGCCTTGGATCCCTTCAAGGATGATGCCCGCCGTGTTCTCATGGAAGGCCGCCTCGAGTGCCGCCTCATCGTCGCGTTGGATGAAGGTCACGCCCGGCAACAGCGGTTCAAAGTCATGCCGATACTTCGGTTGCCCCGTCACGCTGAGCGCGCCAAAGGTGCGCCCATGGAAGGAGTTCTCAAGGGCAATCAGATGAAACTTCTCAGGACGGATCTTGCGCCCATGGGAACGGGCAATCTTGAGAGCGCCCTCCACGGCCTCGGTTCCGGAGTTGCAAAAGAAGGCGCGGTCCATGCCGCTCACTTCCGTCAATTTCTTGGCCAGCTTACCCTGATACTCGTGGTAGTAGAGGTTCGAGGTATGCAGCAGCTTTGCGCTCTGCTCCCGGATCACCTTGGTGATACGTGGGTGATTGTGCCCAAGGGAATTGACGCCAATTCCGGAGAGAAGGTCGAGGTACTTGTTGCCTTCGACGTCATAAACATACACGCCCTTACCGCTTGCCAAAGCCAGCGGATAGCGGGCGTAGTTTTGTAAGAGGTAGGATTTCTCTAGCTCTTGGATCTCATCCAGCTTCATTCTTTCACTGTAGCGAACCCCAGGTCGATGATCCGCTTGGGGAACGCCGGTTCGTCAAATTGATTGATCGCCGCCTTCTGCCGGCCGTTCTCAAGCAGCACCAGGAACGGCGGATCGCCAAACGGGAAAGCCTTCTTCAACTTGTCCGTATCATTGGAGATCTGGGCGACGCTGAACTTGGTGTCGGTTAGAAACTGTCCGGCAAACTGCTTCACTTCCGTTGGGACGGCCAGCACTTTCGTCCCATTAAAATCGAGCTTCGACATGGCCTGCGCCGCATGGAAGCAGTGCATGCACTGCGGATCGAAGAAGTAGATTGCCTGCCGGCCTTCGCGCAGATTGTGCGTCTCGCCATTCACCATCTGGACGCTCTCGGGCGCAACCGCGCCGCTCTGTTTGCTCAGAGCATAGACATAGCTCGATACCCCAAACACACTCAGCGCCACCAGCAGCACCGCAGGCAGCTTCCACTCTGTATTCCACCGCGCCCACCACCCGGCCGCTACCGCGCCTGCCAGCATGATGCCGTCGCCGATGAAGAAACCAGGACCCACCGCCCGCTTGATCCAGGGGAAGCAACTGCACTCCTTGCCCTGCAACTCCTGATAGAAGTAGCCGACCCAGATCATGAAGGCGACCAGCATCAAACCGATCAGATAAGCGCCGAGTTTGCGATAGCGCGGGATCAGGATCAGGATGGCGGCAAAGGTCTCGGCGATGCCAAAAGAGACGGCGGCAAACTCACTCAACATTCCTGGGACGCGGGCCTGTGCAAGGCGTGCTCCGGCCTCGATCGGATCGGTCATTTTCCAGATTCCAGCCAATAAAAACAGGGCTGCCGCGAGCACCGCACCCGTCCAGGCCACAGCTCCTTTCCATTTTTGGGGCTGTGGCATACTGTGTTCCATGTTTCTTATTCTAGTCCTCGTCGCCTTTTCGGCATTCGGTCAGGTAGCTGATCTTGTGATCGAAAATGCCACCGTCTACACAGTAGATCAGACGAAGCCTGGCGCGAAGAGTCTTGCCATCAAGGACGGGAAATTCCTCGCTGTTGGCGGAGACATGAAGAAGCATATCGGCCCGAAAACACAGCGCATCGATGCCCATGGCGCCGCGATCATCCCCGGCTTGATCGATGCTCACGTCCACCTTCGCGGGCTCGGCGATTTGCTCGAAACCTTCGACATGCGCTTTACCAAAACAAAGGAAGAAGTCGCGCAACAAGTGAAGCAGGCTGCGGCGAAACTGCCTGCCGGGGAATGGGTGCGCGGCCGCAATTGGGACCAGACAAACTGGGGCGGGGAGTTTCCCAACGCGGACGACATCAGTAAAGTGGTCAACGACCGCCCGGTCTATCTCACCCGCGTCGATGGGCATGCCGGTTGGGCAAACCGCCGCGCGCTCGAACTGGCTGGCGTCAGTAAGGCGACGCCAGATCCTCCAGGAGGCCAAATTGTCCGCGACAAAGACGGCAACCCGACCGGAGTCTTTGTCGACGCGGCGCAAGGCCTGGTCACTCGCAAGATTCCAGATCTCAGTTTCGAACAGGTAAAGCGCCGGCTGAAGCTGGCTGCTGAAGCCAGCGTGAAACTCGGGCTCACCAGCGTTCATGACGCAGGCATCGGCACGCCGGAGCGCGATGCCTACCGCGAACTGATCCGCGAGAATGCTCTCCCCTTACGTGTCTACGCCATGATCGGCGGCACGGGCAGCCTTTGGCAGGAGTACGCAAAGAGCGGCCCTGAGATTGGCGATCACCTGACCGTCCGTAGCGTGAAGCTCTATGCGGACGGCGCGCTCGGCTCGCGCGGCGCGGCTTTGTGGCAGCCTTATTCCGACGACAAATCGACGAACGGACTACTGGTCACCACCCAAGAGACCCTCGAAGACCAGATTGCCGAAGTGGCCGCGAAGCAGTTTCAAGTTTGCACGCACGCCATTGGCGACCGCGCGAACCGCATTGTACTGGACAGCTATGCGAAGGTCTTAGCGGGTAAGAATGACCGCCGTTTCCGCGTCGAGCATGCGCAGGTGATCTCGCTGCCGGACTTCCAACGCTTCAAGGACTTCGACATCATTCCTTCGATGCAGGCGACGCATGCTACGAGTGACATGCGCTGGGCCGCACAGCGTTTGGGCCCAGATCGTATGGCCGGAGCCTATGCCTGGAGGCGTTTTTTGAAGATGGGCATCAAGATTGCGAACGGCAGCGATTTCCCGGTGGAAGACCCGAATCCGCTTTGGGGCTTCTATGCCACCTTCACTCGCCAGGATCACAATGGAGAACCGAAGGGCGGCTGGATTCCCGAGGAGGCGCTCACCCGGGCCGAAGCTTTAGAGAGCTTTACGCTGACGCCCGCCCGGGCTGCTTTTGAGGAGAATCAGAAGGGTTCGATCACGGTTGGAAAGCTGGCAGACTTCCTCATCCTCGACCGCGACATCATGACGATTGCCCCGAAGGATGTCCTTGGCACCAAGATCCGTGCGACCTATGTCGGCGGCAAGCGGGTCTACGCGCTGAACTGAGCGGCAGCCTGCTTGGTGGCTTCGATGTCTTCCGCCGAGTGAGCGTAGCCGACAAAGCCCGCTTCAAACTGCGAAGGCGCCAGATAGACACCGCGTTCGAGCATGTGATGGAAGAATTGGCCAAAACGAACAGTGTTGCTCTTCTTTGCCGAGTCGTAGTCAAAGACCGGCTCGTTCGTAAAGAAGAAGGTGAACATCGACCCAACGCGGTTGACCGTTACTCCCGGGAGCGGATCGGCGCAGAGAGCCGCTGTGCGCTCTTCGATTGTCGTATACACTTCCGGATGCGCCTTCAGGTATTGCAGCATCGCGATGCCAGCCGAGACGGCGAGCGGGTTGCCCGATAAGGTTCCGGCCTGGTAGATGGGGCCGGTGGGCGAGACATGACTCATCACATCGGCGCGGCCACCGTAGGCGGCAATCGGCAGACCACCGCCGATGATTTTGCCGAGCGCGGTGAGGTCGGGCTTGACGCCAAAGCGGGCTTGCGCACCGCCATAGGCAACCCGGAAGCCAGTCATGACTTCATCGAAAATCAGCAGAGCGCCGTGACGGGTGCACAGTGTGCGTAGCCCTTCGAGAAAGCCGGGCGCGGGTGGGATGCAACCCATGTTGCCAGCCACGGGCTCGACAATGATCGAGGCGATCTGGCCGTCGTAATTGTCAAAAGCCTGCTCGACAGCGGCGAGGTTGTTGAAGGGGACAGAGATGGTGGTGGCGGCGAAGGCGGCGGGGACGCCAGCGCTATCGCTGAGGCCAAAGGTGGCCAGACCCGAGCCTGCTTTGACGAGCAGGGAATCGACGTGGCCGTGGTAGCAACCCTCGAACTTGATGCAGAGGTCGCGGCCGGTGAAGCCACGCGCGACACGCAGGGCGCTCATTGTCGCCTCAGTGCCGCTGTTGACCAGGCGGAGCATCTCCATCGACGGCACTGCATCGCGAATCGCTTCGGCGAGTACGATTTCCCGCTCGGTTGGCGCGCCAAAGCTGGTGCCGATCTCGAGCACCGCTTCGAGCGCTTCGATGACACACTTCGGCTTGTGTCCGAGGATCAGTGGCCCCCAACTGCCGACATAGTCGATGAAGGAGTTGCCGTCTTCGTCCGTCATGCGGCAGCCGTCGCCGCGCTTGATAAAGAGGGGCCCGCCGCCGACACTGCGGAAGGCGCGGACCGGCGAATTGACGCCACCAGGGATGATCTGCCTTGCTCGTTCGAGCAGGCTTGTGGAACGGGATTTATTCATGGCTAACGGGCTGGAACTCGAGCGCCCACCGGCGGCTCCGGAATGATGCGTTGGAAGATAAAGTTGACGACGGCCTCATTGACCGTGCCATTCAGATTGCGGAAGAGACGGTTGCGCAGGCTCAGATAGTCCTGCGTGCCGGAGAAGATGTCCTGCATCAACTCATAGAGCTTCGGACTGCGCTGCATGTACTGCACGATGCAATCGGGGATGCTCTTGAAGAAGAAGCGGCCTAAGTAGAGCTTCTGCGCGAAGCTGGCGCCAAACTCGAGGTCGTGCATGAAGTCTTCTTCGATGCGCGACCGGTAGGCGGCTCCTGCGGTAACGGGATCAAACGTGGCCGCGCAGACCACCTGGCTGGCGAGGTCGCCGGAACGGATCGCGTAGTAGATGCCTTCGCCGGTGATCGGGTCGACAAAGCCGGCTGCGTCGCCGACGGCCATCCAACGCTTTCCGGCCACGCGGTTGTTGCGCCAGTGGGCGCGCGACAGCGAGGGAAGCATGTGGGCGTAGAGTTGGCCCTGCTTCCAGTTGATTCCCTTTTCGTCGAGATAGCGTTCGAGGCGGGCACGCAGTTGGTGCGCCGTTTCTCCCCGTCCGCAAATGCCTGCCGAGAGATGGCCCTGGCGGGGGAACACCCAGATATAGCCTTCGAGACGATCGAGAAACTGGATGTCGATATGGGGCTGCGTGGTGGGGATGTAGTAGCCGAGGGCGACCATCGTATCGTCCGGCGTCCATTGGGTGCCGACATCGCGCAATGGATTGCGCGCGCCGGTGGCGACGATGACGTAATCGGCTTCAATCGAGCCTGAGCGAGTCTTCAGACTCCAGCCCTTCTCACGTTCCTCGATAGCGGTGACCCGTTCTTGTTCGATCTGCGCACCGGCGCGGTCTGCGCGTTCGAGCAGTAACTTGTTCAACTCCAGCCGCGAATAGATGAGGATCGGCTGGTTCAGATTCATCTTGATGCTGGGGGATTTGTGCGCCCCAATGTAGGTTTCAGTGACGACCTTTTTGGCCGTCTCGTTCTCAAACAGATAAGGGTACTTTTCGTAAGCCTTATAGGTGATGCCGCCGCCGCAGGGTTTTTCCCAAGCCAGTTTCTCGTCGATCAGGATCGTATTGACCCCGGCCGCAGAAAGCATTTCCGCTGCTTGCGCACCGGCAGGGCCGCCACCCAATACGGCGACTTTCTTCACTTCTGTCCGCCTGCAGCGGGAGGATGGCCTGCCGGCAGTTGGGAGGCTCCGCCCATGCCGCCACTGGAGGATTTCACTTCCCAGAGGTCGCCCTTGCGTTCGAGCTTGTAGCTCATGTTCAACATGGCTTCGCCGGAACCCTTTGCCTTGAAGGCTACCTTCGCATCGGCGCTATTGCCGCTGAAGCTGACACTCGTGATGTCGACATCCATATTGGCGAGGTTCAATCCGCTGACGCTTTCGAGACGTTTCAGCACTGCCTCTTTTACAGCTTCTTTATTGTTGATGTCCTTCGCACAGCTCTGTGTCAAAAGCGTGAACACGCAAAGGCAGAGCAGGGCAGTGAGTCGAAAAGCGAATCGCACAAAGGAATTATACATTCGGAGGGTGGCAGCTCAAGTTTTCTTTAGTTTGCAGCAAGGGTCATGAGCCCGCCGGTGGCGGCGAGCAGGGAAACACGAGCCCGATCGTAGAGATATTGGGCATCCCAGTAGGCCAGCCATTTCTCTGCTTCCAGAAAGCGAGACTCCTCCACCTGGCGGCGGCTGGCTTTGCCTTCTTCGAGTTGGACGAGGTAGATGTTGATCTGTTCACGGGCGACATCGAGATCGAGCTTCGCCAGTTCGCGGCCTTCGCGTTGGAGTTGGAGGTCGTCGAAGAGCTTACGGGTATCGATTTCAATGCGGTTGCGGACATTGGCCACCTGGAGGCGTAGCCGCGATACCTCGTTCAATGCCTGCTGGGCCTGGGCGCGTGGCGCGGTGCCGGGGATGAGCGGGAACTTGAAGCTGACGCCGAGCTGGGTGTTGTTCTGCTGGAAGTGTTTGAAGTAGACGTCGTAGTTGTTGAACCTTGAAAACAGGCCGTACTGCGCCACGAGATCCATCTGGGGGAGCCATGCCGCCTTGTTGGACTGCACTTCCAGATTTTTGGCCTGCAGATCGCTCTGCAGCTTCTTCAACTCGCGGCTGTTCTCGAGCGCTTCTCGAACCGCGATGTCCGGTTCCGGGGCGAGAGACATGTCCATCGCCACTTGCGAATTGGCTTCGACGGAATCCTGCGCGTCGTAGCCGAGCACATAGGCAAGGGCGTGTTCGGTCTGTTTCAGTTCCGTGGCCAGCACGCGCTGGCGCTGGCGCGACCGTTTGAGATTGATGTCGGCGCGTTGGACCTCGATTGCGAGCGCGCGGCCTTCGTCGCGGCGCGCGGTGACGCTGGCGAGGACGTTCTCCATATTCTCAATCTGCCCGCTGATGATCTTGAGGTTGCGGGCGGCGCGGTCGGCGTCGAGGTAGAGCTTGGCCGTCTTTTCGAGAACCTCATCCCGTTTCATCTGCACGAGCTGCTGCGCGCTCTTGGCATCGACCTTTGCCTTGGCCAGCAAATAGCTCTGCGGCCGGTTGATCAGGCTCTGGATGGCTTTGATCTGGACGATGGACGGGGCGCTGCCCTCGATGCTCATCGGGAAGCCGTTCGTGTACGCGAGGCCACTGCCGAGGATTACTTTCGGGAAGAACGGGTCGCGGGCGATCTGGACGCTTTGCTGTGAGTTCGCCTCGTCGATGCGGCTGAGAATCACTTCGGGGGACTGCTGGAGCGCGCGCTGGAGCGCGGACTTCATGTCCATCTTGTGGGTTTCGGCGGAGAGCGAGACGGCGAGAAATACGAGGAATGCGTTGGACTTCATGGTGCGATGGCCTACTCAGGCCATGCTAGCAAGCCCTTAGTTCGAAATTCTCCGGATCCAGATGTTCTTGAACTGGATGATGCTGAACTGGTCATGCAATTGCAAGCCGATGGGGCCGCTGGTGGCGCGCTTGGGGTCGGGGCGGTCTTGGCGACTTCGCGTCCGTTCAGCTTGACGGTGATCGAATCGCGGCGGACGGCGATGTCCATGCTGTTCCATTGGTTCTCGCGGAGCGCATCCTTGGGCGCGTCCATGAAGCTGTAGATGCTGCCGGTGGGGTGGGGATCGGGGTAGTTGTTGTTGATCTGGATTTCGTAGGCGATGCGCGCCGGAGTCTTAGTGAAGTCCGGGGTGGGGGCGATGGCGCCGGCGGCGCGGGAGGGGTCGTGCAGGCTGATGCCGCTGTTGCCGTGTTCCTTGGTCCAGAACTCGACGTGGAGGTCGAAGTTCTCAAAACTATCCCTGGTATAGAGCCAGGCCTGGGTGTTCAGCCAGGTGAGGTATTCCTTTTCGGTGGTGAAGCGCTTGCCGGGGGCGATGCTTTTCGGATCGACATCCCGCTGGCCGACAAGGATGCCGCCGTCGATGACATTCCAGATTCCATCGCCGCGGCTCTCCCATCCATTCAGGGTTTTGCCGTCGAACAGGGCCGTGTAACCCTTGGGCTGGCCGAGGAGGGAAAGCGCGAAAGAAAAGAGCAGCAGAATTCTCATGCACCCGACAGTTTATCCTTAGGGGGAAGCTGATTATTGATGCCAACAGGCAAACTGCAAGTTATCCCCCTCGGAGGCCTTGGCGAGTTCGGTATGAACTCCATGGCTCTCCGCTATGAAGACGACATTATCGTCATAGACGCTGGCATGATGTTCCCCGACTCCGAGTTGCTCGGCGTCGACATCGTCACGCCCGATTTCTCCTACCTTAAGGACCATCGAGAGAAGGTCCGAGCCCTGATTCTGACCCACGGTCATGAAGACCATATCGGTGGCGTACCTTATCTCATTTCTCAGGTCAACATTCCGGTTTACGGCACGCCCTTCACCTTGGCGATGGCCGAGCGGCGTCTTGAGGAGCACCACCTTCTCAAGCAGACCGATCTGCGCGAAGTGGAGGCGGGCGGCAAGTTCGAGATCGGGCCGTTCAAGATCCATTTCATCCGGGTGACCCACTCGATTCCGTCGACTGTCGCGCTGGCGATCACGACGCCGCTCGGCGTGGTGTTGCATACGGCGGACTTCAAGATCGACCAGACCCCGATCGATGACGAGCATTTTGACCTGCATGCTTTTGCCGAATACGGCAAGCGCGGTGTCCTGCTGCTGATGAGCGATTCGACGAACGTCGAGCGCACGGGGTATTCGGAATCGGAGCGTGCGGTTCGTCCGCGCCTCGAACAGATCTTTGCGACGGCAACCAAACGGCTGATCTTTTCGACCTTCTCCAGTTCGATCCATCGTCTGCAGCAAATCATGGATGTCGCCAAGAAGTATGACCGCAAGGTCGCCTTCCTGGGCCGGAGCATGCTGGCAACGACTGAGTTGTCGCACGAACTCGGGTTGCTGCACATTCCGGATAACATCCTGCTACGGCCGCAAGACATCATGGACACGCCGGCGCACCGGCTGTGCTGTGTCGTCTCTGGCACGCAGGGCGAGCCGATGTCGAGCCTGTCCCGCGTGGCCGTTGATAACCACAAGAGCTTGTCGGTGAAGCAGGGCGATACGGTTGTGTTGTCGAGCCGCATTATCCCGGGCAATGAGAAACCGATTGGCCGCTTGATGAATCACTTTGCCCGCCGTGGCGCCGAGATCATCTATGGCGGCGGATCGCCGCCGATCCATGTCTCCGGCCATGGGTATCGCGAAGAATTGAAGCTGATCCTGAACCTGGTGCGGCCGAAGTATTTCATGCCGGTTCATGGCGAGTACTTACAGTTGATCCGCCATGCGCAGTTGGCCAGCCATCTGGTGGGCCAGGGCCTGGAATCGACCTTTATCGTCGAAGACGGCGAGAGTCTGATGATCGATGAGCGCGGCGCGCGCAAGGGCGAGAAGATCAACGCGGGGCGTATCTGTATTGATTCCGGATCGCTTGGCGATGTGGTCGAAGACATGATCATCCGCGATCGCCGGCATCTGTCGGAAGATGGTTTCGTCATTATTGTGATTGGCATCGATCAGGGAACAGGCCAGATGCAGGGACCGCCTGAATTGATCAGCCGCGGCTTTGTTTCGCTGGAGGAATCGAGCGAACTGCTGCCCTTTGCCAAGCAGGTGGTGATCAAGACGATTGAAGCTTCGAACGCGGAAGAGCGCAAGGACTGGGGCGTCATGAAGGAGAAGATCCGGAATGACCTCAAGCGCTTCCTCAATCGAGAGACAAAACGCCGGCCGATGATCGTGCCGGTTGTATTGGAGGTTTAACGCCATGTGGGATTACCTCGAGGACGCCTCGAACTATAAGGGTTTCGCGGAGAAGATTCAAATTCCGCAAAACGAAGCGGAACTGATCGCGATGCTGACTGAGGCGCAGGCGAGCGGGATTCCCGTGACGATTGCCGGAGCCGGGTCCGGGCTGACCGGAGGACGGGTGCCGGAAGGCGGCTGGTCGATTTCGCTCGAGAAGTTGAACTCGATCGAGATCCGGGACGGCTCTGCCGTGTGTGGCGCCGGTGCGATTCTGCGGGATCTGCATGCGGCGGCGCGCAAGACGGGGCAGTTCTATCCGCCGGACCCGACCGAGACGATGGCCGCGATTGGCGGCACGATCTCGTGCAACTCTTCTGGGTCGCGGAGCTTTCTTTATGGAGCGACGCGGCGCTGGATCCTGCGGTTGCGGGTGGCGCTGATGGATGGGCGGGTGATCGATGTCCGGCGTGGCGAAGCGATCGATTTTGAGGTGCCGGCCGTCTACAAGCCGGCATCGAGCAAGCATTCGGCAGGCTACCCGCTCGCACCGGGCATGGATTGGATCGATCTGTTTACCGGAAGTGAGGGAACACTGGGCGTCGTCATCGAGGCGGAACTGAAGCTGTTGCCCTTGCCGAAGGAATTGTTGAACGGGATTGTGTTTTTCTCGAGCGACGAAGATGCGATCAACGCGGTGGAAGCCTGGCGGCATGTGCCGGGGCTGCGGATGCTCGAGTATGCCGATCAGGCTTCGCTTGAGTTGATTCGTGCAAAGTATGACGATCTGCCGCGCCAAGCCGCTGCTTGTGTGATCGTCGAGCAGATCCTGGAAGATGATTCCGCGCTCGATGCCTGGGAGGAGCGGCTGACGGCGCAGAAGGCCTTGGCTGAGCAGAGCTGGTTCGGTTCGACGGAGGCAGACCGGGAGCGTTTCCGGTTGTTCCGGCATTCGCTCGCCGAGCATGTGATTGCGCTGGTGCGGCAGTTGGGCTTTCCGAAATTAGGGTCTGACTTCTCAGTGCCGGTGGAAAAGAATCGCGAGATGATGGCGTATTACCGGAACCGGATTGCTTCGGGCTTCGGCGGCCGCTCGGTGATTTTCGGACATATCGGTGATGCGCATGTGCATGTGAATCTGTTTCCAGGCAATGACGAGCAAGTGGCCGAAGGCAAGAAGCTGATGCAGGACTTTGCGGCGAAGAGCGTGGAACTCGGCGGCACGATTGCGGCCGAGCACGGGCTGGGCAAACGCAAGCGCGACTTTCTGCCACTGATGTTTTCGCCGGCCGAGATTGCGGCGATGCAGGCCGTTAAGCTTCGCTTGGACCCGAAGTGGCTTTTGGGCCGCGGGAATCTATTCCCCACGTCTCCAGTGCATCCCGCAGCTTAACGAAGTCGATCGGCTTGGTGAGATAGGAATCCATGCCGCTGGAGATGCACCGTTCGAGGTCGCTCTCCATGGCGTTGGCGGTGATCGCGACAATCGGCATGTGCTGGCTGCCGCGTTCACTGGCCCGGATGCGCCGCGTGGTCTCGTAGCCGTCCATTTCGGGCATCTGGCAATCCATCAGGATCAGGTTGTAATCGTGTTTGGCCAGTTGGGCCAGTGCTTCCACGCCGCTATTGGCCACCGCGACGGTGCAGCCCAGGCGCTCCAGCAGGCGCACGGCCAGCTTCTGGTTCACGGTGTTGTCTTCGACAAGCAGAACGGCCAGGGATTCGGGCAACGGGCGGAGCGCCTGGCGTGAGGCGTCCTGCCGCTCGAGCGCGCTTTCTGGGGCGATGTCCATCGGCAGGTCCAGGCGGAATTCGCTCCCCTTTCCGATGCCGCTCGAGGCTTGAATCGTTCCTCCCATCAGTTCAGTGAGGCGGCGGCAGATCGAGAGGCCCAAGCCACTGCCCCCATAACGGCGGGTGGTGGAGAGATCGGCCTGGGTAAACTTGTCAAACACCAGCGGCAGCTTCTCGGGCGCAATGCCGATGCCGGTGTCGCTGACACGGATGCAGACGTTGTACTGGCTGCCTTCCTGATAGCTGATCTCCACCTCCATGCGCACCTCGCCCTCGTGAGTGAACTTGACGGCATTGCCCACCAGGTTGATGAGTACCTGGCGGATGCGCAGTGCATCGCCGTAGAAGCCGCGCGGGGCATCCTCCGGATAGCGTGTGATGAGGCGCAGGCGTTTCTGATCGGCGCGGACCCGCATCAGTTGCGCTACCTCTTCGACGAGCGCTTTGGCGTCGATGGGCGCGCGCTCAATGCTCAGCTTACCGGCTTCGATGCGGGAGAAGTCGAGCACGTCGTTGATCAGCGCGAGGAGGGACTGTGCCGAGTGGGCGATGGTTTCGGCGTATTCCTGCTGCTCTTTATTGAGCGTGGTATCGAGCAACAGATGACACATCCCTGTGATGCCATTCATCGGCGTACGGATCTCATGGCTGATCATGGCCAGAAAGTCGCTCTTAGCCTGATTGGCCTGCTCGGCACGGGAGCGCGCTTCGGCGGCTGCAAACTCGGCGCGGGTGGAATCGGTGACGTCGCGGAAGTTCGTCACAATCGCAGCGACCGCCGAGTTCTGCAGGAGATTGCGGTCTGTGATCTCAATCCAGCGGTATTCGCCGTTCTTGTGCCGCATGCGGACGCGTGAGCGCAAGGTCTGTCCGGGAATATCCACCAGGCTGCGAGAGCGGCTGTCGGCGCTATCGACGTCGTCCGGATGCAGAATATCATCGCGGTAGTCGCCAATCAGTTCTTCGGGCTCGTATCCCAAGATGGCGCTGACGGCGGGACTGACATAGAAAACCCTGTGATTGCGGTCCCGCAAGGTAATCCCGACCGAGCTGTATTCAATGAGCGCCCGGAAGCGCTCTTCCTTCTCGGCCAACTGCCGGTTGTGTTCGACCTTGCGTGCGATGAAGGCGAGGATCGCGATCAACGTAGCGGCAATGCTGATGCCCACCGGGACCAGGAAGATGGATTGTTGGTAGAACGGAGCGGGTACGGTGAACTCGAACAGTTCCGGGCGGTTGCTGCGGAGTCCGAACTGATCTTTCGCTTCGACTTCGAGACGATGTGATCCGGCGCCTAACGAAGGAAAGGTCACCTTGCCAGCCGAGATCCACTCGGACCAGGGCCCGTTGTCGAGCCGGTAGCGCGAAAAGCTGCGTTCCGTCGTCGCCGAGTCCCCAAACGTGAAGACGTGCCAACTGGTGGTGGCCGAGGTGCCATCCATGTGGAGAGGATCGAACTGGATGCGCGGCGGATGGCCGGAGGCCATTTTGTCATTCAGACAGAAAAGGCCATTGCCATCGGAACCGGTGCAGACGCGATTGTTCCAAAAGGCGACGGGCCAAAGTTCCTGATTGTCGAGACCCGCCGGTTGGCCGATCCAACTCCACTCGCCGTCTCTGCGGACGAAGAGCCCGCCGCGAGTGGAGACCCAGAGATTGCCGGACGGGGCGATGCGTAGTTCCCAGGCGGAGTTGGTGGCTGCCGTGGTCCCGATGGCGGTGTACCGGATCTGGTCCTTGCCGTCGATTTCACCAAGTCCGTTGGTGCGATCCAGAAAGTAAACGCCCCCGCCGGGGCGCTCCGTGATGAAGAACAAATAGGGCGATTTGATGCCTTGGCCGGTGCCCCAATGTTTCCATTGCCCATTTTTCAGGCGGCTGATTGCGGTGTGTGCGGCAAACCAAAGCGCACCGTCCGCAGTTCTGGTGACAGAGTAGACGTGTGGGTCGATCAAACTGGAGGTTCCAGACCACGGCTCAAAGCGCACGCCATTCCAGAGATAGGGGCCGGCAACCTCGTTGGCCCGGCCACCGCCAGTGGACAAGGCCCAGAGCGCCGCATGGGAATCGACCACCAGCTTATGGATGTGAGAGTCGGGGAGCCCCTCCTGGGGGCCATAGTGTCTCCACTGGCCCGCTGTCCGCCGGTAGACTCCAGTGAAGCTGGAACCGCTACTGAGCCAGACATCACGATTCGAGGTGTGGGCCAGTCCGGTGACAATGCCGAGACGCTGGCTACCGATCGTTGCCAATTCCTCTCGCGTGCCATCCGGCCGGAGAACAATCACCCCGTCGGCGGTTCCCATCCAAAGCGCCGCATCCCGATCGACCGCAAGCGACTCGAAATGATTCTTGAGGTCCGGGAAGGGATAGATCATCTTGAGCCAGCGCTGGTCATCGCCGCGCAGCAGCCGGAGTCCGTTGGTGCTGGTGGCCCAGAGCCGGTGGTGGCTGTCGAAATAGATGCCGGTGGCCGTGCGCAGCGCCATCGGAATCGGCTTGAGTGAAGTCCAGTTGCCTCCCTCACGCACCCAAACCTGATTCGAGTTATAGACGGCAACGGCGTCGCCGTTTTCGGCGATGGCGAGCAGCCGCGCGACCTGTGCGTTCGATCGCCGCACCAGTTGGAGGGGTTTGCCGGGGCTCCACTCCCAGATGCCGATCCAATCCTGAGGGAAGGAGAGTGACAGCAGCCCATCGCCTTTTGAATTCTCGGATAAGGCGCGTAGAGTTGTGCTCGAGAGCTGCATGGGGTGTTTCAGCGTGTCGCGGTTGAGCGCGACCTCAAACCCGGCAGGAGTCGAACGGATGAGTCCGTCGCGGGAGATGGCAAAGGCCGTGCCCCCATTTCCTCTCATTGTTCCAACGCTCGCCGTGAAATCGCCGGAGAGCACCGGAGGGCCCAGATCCAGACTGCCGCCGTTCCATTCGTAGAAATTGTGCGCGGTATCTTCAACGAGAGTTTTACTCTCACTGGCCTTGGTGAGCGGGCCGATCGAATAGACCTTGATCTTTTCTCCCGCCGCGGAAAGGGAGAGTTCGGAGCATTGTGCCGGCGTGACCACGAAGAGCCGCTCTGACCAGACCACGAAAATACGGTCCTCGCCATAGGGCTGGATCTGCCGGGGGGCGCGTCCGGAATGATTGAAGGGGCAGGCCTCTACTCCCTTCACCGGAAACCAGCGATAGCCGTCGTACCAAACAGGACCAGCGGCCGTGGAGGCCCAGATGGTGCCATTGCCGGTTTCGATGATCTGCAGGATGTCGACACTGGGCAGGCCGTCGGCCTTTGTGAACTCCACCCAGCGCCAGGACTCGAGGAGGGCCTCACTCAGGCTGACTTCCGAGCGGATGAGGGGCGCGCGCGTAGAAGCCGCAAACGCACCAACGCCCCCACCAGGCTGAGCCAGAGCAGGGGCGAGGAGCGCGAAGAATATCCAGTTGCGAATCGTGGCGGACAATCCTATAGAGGGCTTATCGACAGGTCAGCTATTCTCGATGATAAAACGTTAGCCAGTTTGCCGCCGCTGTTCATGAATCAGAACGAGAATTAATTCCCTTTACGGATATATATATTACCGTTGAAATTCTTAAAGCTATAATCGGGGCCGCCGCCGTTGATGGCTCCCGAGGTGAGCGACTCCATACGCACACGGTTCCGGTCCCGGTCGCTGGAGGCGGGCTCTGATTTTTCCATCTTGACCGTGTTGGGTTTCATCTGGACATCAAAGTCGGTGAAGACATCGCCATTATTGGTCTGCATCTTCAGATTTGCTTTGATTGAGGCTGGAAATGTGACGTCAATGGTGCCGTTCATGGAACTGAAGCTCATTGGCTTGTCCGAGTCGACGCGTTTGAACTTCGCATTGATCTTGCCATTGAGTGCATGGGCGACGACGCTGCCGGAGACATCTGTGAGGGTGATGCCGCCGTTGGTGGCGTTGAGTTCCATCTCGCCGTCCACTCCTTCGACGGTGATCATTCTGCCGTTGGTCGCCGAGAGTTTCAGCGAGGTCTTGGCGGGGACGAGGATGACGAAGTTTTCGCTCCGGGCGCGGATGCCAGTTGAGATGGTGACGACATTGTTTTCTTCCTCAAGCGTGATGGAGAGGCCGGTGGAGTTGAGGCGCCGGAGCCCACGAGCCGACTCTGGGACTTCACGCTCCCGCTCCTTTTCAGTACGCGCCTCGGTCTCGACGATGATGTCTTTGCCCGCGTGGACTTTGACGAGGATCGAGCCATGGATGGTGTTCATTTTGACGGTGCCGGGCCGGGACGGATCGCGCAACGCGATAGAAAGTTTTTCTCCGCCTTGAGCGGCGAGCGTTGCAGCGGCGATCAGAATTGCAAGCAGTGTATTTTTCATTGTGTTTTTGTTTTATGCCTTTCGTTCGAGGATGCGGATGTCGCCGTTGAGTCCTTCGATCTGGACCTCAATTCCCCCTCGGCCAACTCGTCCGCCCGCATAGCGGTTCCTGCTCACAATACGCTTCATGCCTCGCTCTGTTACCTGTGTTTCCGGCTCGATTGGCAAGTCGGACATGTCGAATGCCGAATAGATGTGGCCGTTCATTGTCTTCATCTTGAAGTCGGCGTTGAGGGGGCGAGGGAACTGGATCTCGATCTCTCCGTTCACGTTCTTGATGAAGATGTTGGTGGAGGGCGCGGCCTCATAGACCACCTGAACTTTGCCGTTGACCCCGCGCAGAATCAGCCGCGTGGCGGCAGGCATTTCGACCTGCACGTTGCTGCGGTAGTTGTAGTGCGACCAGCGCGAATCGGGCTTCTCCACTCCCACACGGAAGACATCGTTGTCGGGGCGGGGTTCAAAGCGGACTTCGCGTTTGGCGAGTTCGAGGTCCTCTGGAATGGAGGCGGAAAGTTCAATGTCGGCGGCGACCCGGAAGCTTTTCCGGTTGGTGGCCCGGACCGCAATTGTGCCATTGGGAACTTCGATGTCGATGGCGCGGGTTGCGGGGAACTCGCGGTCGACGCGATAGCTGTGGGTCTGTACGCCAAGCGCGGCCAGCGGGGTGAGCAGGATGCCACGACGGGTCATTGGACTTTCAACTCCTTGAGTGCTTTTTCGATGCGCTGCTTGACGGTGGGATCGATGCCGCCTTCGCTTGCGAGACGTTCGAGCTGGGGTTCGGCGCGGCGTTCGCGGAAGTCGACCAGCGCATCAATGAGCGCGAGTTGCATGAGCGGCGAATCCTGCATGGTCAGCGAGTCCACGATGGCCGAGCGGACCTTGGGACGGCCGCTGTATTTGCGGAGCGCGTCGGCGGCGGCCAGGCGTACGTCGACGCTCGAGTCGCCCCGGAGGGTCTGAATGAGCGCAGTGACGACCTCGTCGTCGGGGTTGTCGAGGCGGACGGAATAATTGACGCCGCGCAGCCGGTCGACTGCACTCTGCTGTTGGAGAAGGCTCATCGCCACCATACTGCGCATTCCTCGCATCTCCTCTCTGAGTTCGCCCAATTCCGATTTGGGCTTTTGACCGCCGAAGTAAGTGCCGGAGAAGAAGCCGCCAATCGCAAAGGCTGCCGCAGCGGCCCAGGCGATCATTGGCTGCTTCCAGAAGGGAATGGATTGGACGGCCACACGGCCGGTTTCCCGCGTCATCATGGCGTCGAAATCGCGGCGGAAATAAGGGCTGGGCGACGGAGTGGGGAGCGCCGACAGCTTTTCCCACAGCTCGATCTCTGCCTGGCAGATGCTGCAGGCAGCCGCGTGACTGGCGTATGCGTCACGGTCTCGCGGGCTCAAACGCTTCTCGAGATAGGCAGCCAACTGGCGTTCGCCTGTCGGACAAAACGACATTTCTTTCATGAGCTGCTTTTCCTTTCGTTCAACAGATTCAGATAGGTTTCGCGCAGGCTGGCAATGGCCCGGTGCAGGCGAACTCTCGCCGAACCAGGTTCGCAGCCGAGGATCTCGGCGATCTTCTCGTGTGGCATCTCTTCAAAGCGAGCCATGATGAGAATTTCTCTCTTGGACGGGGACAGGCGGCTCAACGCCTCATGCAGCAAGGCTGCTTCCTGTTTGCCCTCGAACAGATCGCCCGGAGGAGCCGGGGCATCGTAGCCCTCTTCCCACTCCGCTTCAAAACGCTTCTTGCGCCAATGATCCATCTGGAGATTGCGCGTGATCGAATACATCCAAGCCTGGAAACCGTGGCCCTCTTTGAAGCTGGAACGGAAGCGCAGCATGCGGCAGAAGGCCTCCTGGACGAGGTCTTCACTGAGACGGGAATCCTGGTTCATCCGCCAGCAGTAGCGATAAAGACGCTCTCCATGGCGTTCAAAGAGGATGCTCAGTTGCGCGCTATCGCCATCGCGCACCCGGGCCATGATCGATTCGTCCGATTCGATCGACTCAGATTGCGGAAGCTGGCGTTGTGGATTCAATCATTTGTGGTACGCGCCATGGCACGCTTCGTTACAAACTATTTGCCGCTGACGATTTTGTAGGCGTTGCGGGAAACCGGGAGCCGGTTGTCGAGCGCTTCGAGGTTGGCCAGCCAGACGAAGGCAAAGTTCTGATCCGGGCGCAAATAGAGAATCGTGCTGGCGCCTTGCTGGCCGCCGGTGTGATAGATTTCACGGTCGCCTTCCGGGCTGCGGGAGAGGCTCCAGCCCAGGCCATAGCCGGTGAGTTTTCCAGTCTTCAGCCGTCCGGAGGTCCACATCAGGTCGATGGTCTCGGGTTTTAAGAGGTGATGCTTTAGGATACCGTCGACAAAGAGCAGTAAGTCATCGACGGTCGAGACCAGGCCACCGCCGGGGATCTTCGCGCTATTGTCACTGAGCGCACAATCTTCGATTTTCCCTTTGGCGACTTTGCGATAGCCGAGGCAACGGCGGGAGGAGATGCCTTTCCCGTTGTCCGGGGCCGTGTTCTTCATCCCAGTGGGGAGCAGGATGTGTTCTTCGATCCACTTCTCGTAGGGCATTCCCGAGGCGCCTTCGATCGCACAACCGACCAGGCTATAGCCATAGGTGGTGTAAATGTATTTTGTGCCCGGTTCACTGGCGAGCGGGTCGCCGGCGAACTTGCGCAGGGAATCGGTGACGGAATTGTAGTGGACTCTATTGTCCATGTCAGAGGGGTCGGCGGTGTTGTAGTGGCGGATGCCGCCGATGTGGCCGAGCAGTTGGGCCAGCGTGATCGGATAGTCTTTGGGAGGAAAGGCCGGGCAATACTTGCGAACGTCGTCGCTGAGCGCAAGCTTTTTTGCCTCATAGAGTTCCAGCATCGCGACGGCGGAAATCGATTTTGAGATGGAAGCAAGCCGGAAGGGGGTGTCGCGCTTGACCGGGCGTTTGGCCTTCAGATCGGCGAAACCCCCTACACTCCCCCAGACGATCTCGCCTTTGTAATAAGCCGCCGCCGCATAGCCAGGAATCTTGTCTTTTACCTGCTCGGTCTCCAGCATGGCGTTCAGCCGGGAGTAATCACTTGCAGCGAGGAGGATCGGAATAACATTAAGAAAACAAAAGATATTCCTGAATAAAGGCATTGGCTTCGACTAAGAATTTTATCTTAGCCGCTAGCTTTTGCTTTCGCCATCAGAAACTGTTGCAAATTTAGAAGTTGAGAAGCGGAAGAGGTCTGCAAAACCTTTGGACTCCTTCTTCTTTTTCTCGGGCTCGGCGGCGGGACGCCGCTCAAGCATGGCGTTTGCCAATTGTGCGAAGTGTTTGCCGAGTTCGGAGTTCTGTTCCACTTCTGTGCCAACGGTCAGTGCGCGATGGACCCCGGCATAGTCATTGGGCATCGACATCGCGATGGGCAGGCCGAGGAGTTGCTCAATCTGCGCGGGTGCAATCACCGGACGTTTGGTCATGCGGTTGAGCAGAATACTGACTTTGTCGCCGAGATCCATTTGCTGCAGGAACAGATATTTCTCCCGGGCGAGGTGCAGGGAGGGAATCTCCGGCGTGCAGACGAGAAAGATGCGCTTGGATTCCTGCATGATCTCCATCGAGTATTTCTCCATGTTGCCGGAGAGATCGACGCAGATGGCCTTGTAGTGCTTGCGGGCATACTCCACCATGTGGTGGACCTGTGCCCCCTCCATGCGTACGCCGGGATTGATCTTGCCGGAATGCAGGACATCGAGGCGGCCACGGTGGGTGACCAACTGGGGCCAGAGATTGTCGTCCATGCTGAGCGCATGTTCCGCGGCATCGAGCACGGAATAACTGTTCTCAATCTTCAACATGAAGCGAACTAAACCGCTGTTCAAGTCCATGTCCATCAGGAGCGCGTTGGTGTCGGGCTGGCGGGCGATCGCAAGCGCGGTATTGACGGCAATCGTGGTGGTGCCCGAACCCGGCTTGGACGGCAGGAACGAGAACAACATATCGGTCATCGCTGAGACCGGCGGATGTTTCTCCGCATTGTCGCGAATGCGAATGAGAACGTCGGAAAGGGACCCATGGTGGAAGGGAGGCGCGATGAATTCGCGGATGCCCAATTGCATCAGCCGCAATAGCGCCTTGTTATCGACTTGTTGGTCAAAAACAGCAATCTGGACGCCGGGAGCTTCCTTTTCGAGCCACTGGACTACACCGATGCTGCGTTCAAAGTCGCTGATCCCCAGGAAAACGACGTGGGGAGAGTTTGTGCGGATGAGCCGCGAAAGTTCCTGCTCGTGAGGGTAGTGATCGATATCTTTCAGAATGACAATGCCGCCTATGTCCTGAAAGGCGAGGTCGAGTTGGTTGACCAGATCCCCATCCGGACTAATTACAATGCTTTTTAGAATCACAGGCACGCCTCCAAAATCAGATATTCCCCTGGAGTATTGGCCCTCCGGAATACCGCAAAAGTACTAAGAACATGCCCGAAGGCATTCTTCTGCACAGCCCTTTATCGGCGGTGCGATAGGATTTCTTTATGGCGAAACTATTGGAGCTGAGCTGCCCCTGCTGCGAGGCGAAGCTGAAGGTGGATATCGTCACCGAGAGCGTGATCACCTGGGAAGAAAAGAAGAAGGCCCCGCCGATCGAAGACTTTGCCAAAGCAGTGCAAAATCTGAAGGGCGAGGCCGCCAAACGGGAAGAAGCCTTCCAGAAGAGCTTCGAGGCGAACAAGAATCAGTCGAGTGTGCTGAATCGTAAATTCGACGAATTGCTCAAACAGGCACAGGCCGATCCGGACAAGAACAAGCCGAAGAAGCCTTTTGACTTCGACTAGCTAGCTGAGCGCCTGTTCGAGGTCCCAGAGCAGGTCTTCGATACTCTCCAAGCCCACAGAAAGCCGGACCATGTCGGGGCTCACGCCGGCGCTCAACTGCTGCTCGGTGGTGAGTTGCTGGTGCGTGGTGGCCGCCGGCTGGATCACCAGGCTGCGTGCGTCGCCCACATTGGCCAGGTGCGAGAAGATTTGCAGTTTGTCGACAAACGCGCGACCGGCTTCATACCCCTCTTTCAATCCAAAGCTGAAGACGGCTCCGGGACCTTTCGGGAGATATTTCTTGGCGGCGGCGTGGTAGGGGCTGGAGCTGAGGCCGGGATACTTCACCCAGGCCACCTTGGGATGAGCTTCGAGGTATTGCGCGACGGCGAGCGCATTGCTGACATGGCGATCCATGCGCAGGCTCAGCGTTTCGATGCCCTGGAGGAAGAGAAACGCATTAAAAGGACTGAGCGCGGGACCGAGATCGCGCAAGCCTTCGACACGGGCCTTGATGATGTAGGCGATGGGGCCGAGCGCTTCTGAGAAGACCATCCCGTGATAGGCCTTGGAGGGCTCATTCAATTGCGGGAAGTTGCCTTCTTTCCAGGGGAACTTGCCGGAATCGACAATGATGCCGCCGATCGAGTTGCCGTGGCCTCCCAGGAACTTGGTCAGGCTGTGCAGCACAATGTCGGCGCCGTGATCGATGGGGCGGCAAAGGTAGGGGGTGGCAAAGGTGTTGTCGATGATGAGGGGCAGCTTGGCTTCGTGGGCGACCTTGGCAACTGCTTCGATATCGAGAATATTGCCGCGCGGATTGGAGATCGTCTCGCCAAAGATGAGCTTTGTGTTCGGTTGGATGGCCTTGCGGAAGTTTTCGGGATCATCCGGTTCGACGAAGGTGGTTTCGATGCCGAGCTTGCGGAAGCTGACGTCGAATTGCGTATAGGTGCCGCCGTAGAGGGTGCTGGACGCCACTATGTGGTCGCCGGCCTGGCAGATGTTGAGCACGGCGATCATCTGGGCAGACTGGCCGGAGGCGACGGCGAGCGCGGCGACACCGTTTTCCAGCGAGGCGACACGCTGTTCGAGCACGTCCGTTGTCGGGTTCATGATGCGCGTGTAGATGTTGCCGAATTTCTGGAGCCCAAAGAGCTCAGCGGCATCCTGCGAGTCTTCAAACGCAAATGAGGTGGTCTGGTAGATCGGAACCGCCCGGGCATGCGTGGTGGCATCCGGGTCATAGCCTTTATGGAGAGCGCGGGTGTCGAAGCCGAGCGGCTTCTCAATCTTGGCAGTTTTCATGCTCTCCCATGCTATCGGAAGCGCTACTCTACCGGGATGGACGCACTCCCTGCATTACTGGCACTGGGAGCGGTGCAACTCGCCGCTGTGATGAGCCCAGGACCAACCTTCTTTCTTATCAGCCAGACTGCGGCGCGCCATGGCCGCGGCGCCGGAATGAGCGCCGTGTTTGGCGCGAGCGCAGCCGCGCTGCTGTGGGCTGGCGCTGCCATGCTCGGCCTGGAATTGCTGTTTGAGAAGGCGCGTTGGCTGCAACAGGCGATGCAACTCTTTGGAGGCCTGTATCTGGTCTGGATCGGGATCCGGCTTTGGCGCAAGAAGGGATTGGACGAAGACGTTGCTGTTGACACCAAGCATTCTGGCTTCTGGCAAGGCTTTACTACCAGCGTGGGCAACCCGAAGGTGATTCTATTTTTCGGCAGTATCCTGTCGGCTGTCTTTGACCCCGCACTGCCTGGTTGGGTGAAGCTGGCGGCGATGGGCGTGATTGCGACGAACGAACTCCTCTGGTATTCAACCGTTGCGACTCTGTTCTCGACGGAAACCGTGCGCCGGAACTACCGGCGGGCCGGACGCAAACTGGACCGAATTTTCGGCACGCTCCTGATCGGCTTTGGGACGCGACTGGCCTGGGGCTCCCGCAACTAGCGCTTGTATCCGAATTTCCGCAGCAGACCGTGGCGCCAGGCGATGCCGTCTGCCCCTTCGACACCGAGCGGGCTACCACCGTCGATCACGCCAAGCACGCCACGGCCCTGCGCCGATTGGGCGACGATGACTTCGACGGGATTCGCGGTTGCGCAGAATAGGGTGACCACCTCGGGCACTTCCTTGACACGGGTGAGGATATTGATGGGGAAGCCTTTGCGCAAAAAAATGAAGAAGGTATGACCCGCGCCGACCGCTTCGGCATTGAGGATTGCGGCCTCTTTCATGGTCTCGTTGTTGCCTTCGACGCGAATGAGCCGGTCTCCGGAAGCCTCGCAGAAAGCGATGCCAAATTCCATGTTGGGATTGGTGTTGATGATCGCTTCGTAGAGGTCCTCGACGGTTTTGACGAAGTGGCTTTGCCCGAAGATGAGGTTGGCGCCTTCGGGGATTTGGAGTGGAACGTTGAAGATCTCCATGATGATGGTCCTCTCTTTTATCCCATATCCACTATCCTGAAGGATCATGGTTGGTTTACCCGGCTTCGGCTTTTTGCGGAATTTGATCGAACGCCGCAGTCTTCTCTACCAGATGGTGCGGCGCGATTTTGAGCGGCGCTATGTCGGCTCGATGGGGGGCTGGCTTTGGGGGCTGCTGCAACCGCTGATTCTGCTGCTCAGCTGGACCTTTGTTTTTCACTGGTGCATGCAGATGGAGGTGCCGCCGGGGCAGGGAACCCGCAACTATACGGTGTTTCTGTTCACCGGATATCTGCCTTGGATGCTCTTTAATGAGACGGTGCTGCGGAGTTCGATGTCGCTACTGGAGAACGCAAACCTGATCACGAAGACCGTGTTTCCGAGCGAGATCATTCCGGTGAGCGTCTTTCTGTCCTCGCTGATCAACCACGCGCTGACTTTTCTGATTGCCGTGGCTGCCTGCATTTATTTCGATGGCGGCGTGAGCCTCTTTACCTGGATGCTACCGATCTATGTGGTGCTGCTGGGCCTGTTTGCGATCGGGATCTCGTGGATGGTGGCTGCGTTTCAGGTGTACCTGCGCGATACTGCGCAGGTGGTCACTGTCTTATTGACGTTCTGGTTTTGGATCACGCCGATCTTCATTGATCTGGAACGAGTGCCGGAGCGCTTCCGTTTTCTGCTGGTGTTCAATCCCCTCTCTTTCCTGGTCCGGGCTTACCGGGATCGCATGCTCACCTCACGCACTCCGGATTGGGGCGAACTGGCTTTGCTGACGCTGTGGGCCGCAACCGCTTTCCTCGCCGGTGGGCTCATCTTTAAGCAATTGAAAAAGGGTTTTGCAGACGTCTTATGAAGATCGCTTTCTTCGGTGCACATCAGTTTGAGCGCGAGTTTTTCGATCGCTATAACGCTCGCAAAGGCCATGAAATCACCTTTCTTGAGGAACATCTCCGGCCGGAAACCGCAGTGCTTGCCGCCGGACATGATTGTGTCTGCGTCTTTGTGAATGACACGGTGGATGCCACCGTGCTTGGTTTATTGGCAGAGCAGGGAATCCAATTGATTGCGGCACGCAGCGCAGGCTTCAATCACATCGATCTCGATGCCGCTAAGCGGCTGGGAATTCCTGTGGTCCGCGTTCCGGCTTACTCGCCCTTTGCCGTGGCGGAGCATGCAGTGGCGCTGATCCTCACCTTGAATCGCAAGACGCACCGGGCTTTCAACCGGGTGCGGGACGGTAATTTTTCGCTGGATGGCCTGCTCGGATTCGATCTGCATGGGAAAACGGTGGGCGTGATCGGTACGGGGAAAATCGGACAGGTCTTCGCCAAAATCATGATCGGCTTTGGCTGTGAAGTGCTGGCCTATGACATTGCGCCGAACTACAGCGTCCGCGAAATGGGTGTGCAATACCAGCCGCTGGGGGACGTGTTACGGAAGAGCGATATTGTGAGTCTGCATTGTCCGCTGGTGACTGCCACGCATCATCTGATCAACGGCGACAGTCTGGCCCGGATGAAGCCGGGGGCGATGCTGATCAATACCTCGCGTGGCGGTCTGGTGGATGCGAAAGCCCTGATCGATGCTTTGAAGTCCGGCCACATTGGAGCGGTGGGCCTGGATGTCTATGAGGAAGAGGCCGATCTGTTCTTTGAAGACCTGAGTGGCCAGGTGATTGAAGACGATGTCTTCGCACGGCTGTTGTCGTTCCCCAACGTTCTCATTACTGGGCACCAAGCCTTTTTCACAAAAGAAGCCCTGCAGGGGATCGCCATGACAACTCTTGATAACGTGAGTGAGTTTGAGGCGACCGGGGATTCCAAAAATAAGATTCGCGGCCGCTAATGGTTGCGTTATTGGAGGATCGCTTGTTGTTCACAGCCCGTATCGCGAATTACTTCCCGCACCACTGTTCCCACCTTTAAAAATTCATCCATGTTGATTGGCTTCCGAAAGTATCTGGCGATACCGAGAGCGGCCACCTGTGCACGATCCTCAATCGAGTCGGACGAAGTGACGATAATGACCGGGACATCGGCGCAGTTATGATTTTGGCGGAAAGCCCGTAATACCTGCGGTCCGTCGACTTTAGGAAGATTCAGGTCGAGGAGCATCACGTCCGGGCGAGGCGCTTCTTCTTGGGACCCAATGGATGCAATGTATCGAAGCGCCTCTTCTCCATCCCGGACGACGTGCAACTCGTGCCGGAGTTGATTTTCTGCCAATGCGTATCGTACGAGATACACATCGCCACTATTGTCTTCGGCTAAAAGTATATGCAACATAGTGTTGTCTACTGGTGAGAACGTATTTGGGCAAAATTGTTCCGAAGCTCGATTGATTTGTGTAAAGCTGCATACGTTTTCTATTGCCGATCTCGCCTTGCGCGGCATGGGAATCGATCATTCTTGTGCGGATCTGTCCGGAAATCGCCAGTGAAAACCGCTCACCTGTTACCCTCAAACCTGGATGGCTCAAGTCTCACCAGCGCGCCGTGTCGCCTATGAAGTTCTCCGCCGCGTGCATGGTGGCGGCTTCTCGGACGCGCTTCTTCTCGATATGGCCCGGCCTCTCGCTGCCCGCGATGCCGGTCTTGCACATGAAATTGTTTACGGCGTTCTGCGGCATCAGAATCAATTGGACTGGCTGGCACAGCATTTCTCGGGACGCCAGATCCTGACGGTTGATGAACCGACGGCAATCCTGCTGCGGATGGGCATCTATCAGATGCGCTATCTCACCAAGATTCCGCCCCATGCGGCGGTGATGGAAGCTGTGGAACTGGCCAAGCGCGCCTCGAAACGGGCTGCTGCGGGCCTGGTGAACGCGGTGCTGCGCAAGGTGCACAAGAAGGAACTGAAGTTTCCCGATCCGGCGATCGAGCTTTGCCTGCCCGAATGGTTATACCGGCGCTGGCTGCAGCACTACGGCAAGGAACAGACCCGGCTGATCGCGAAATCGTTTATGCAGGCTCCCGAGAAAGTGAATCGTGCCGGCTACCGCATGGATTCCGGCGCGCAGACGATCGTGCCGCTGCTTGATCCCAAGCCGGGACAGAGCTTTCTCGATCTGTGCGCGGCGCCGGGCAATAAGACGCGCCAGGCCGTCGATCTGGGCGTCAAAGCCATTGCCTGCGACCGAAGCTTCAAGCGTCTGCTGCCGCTCCAGCAGATCGGCATTCCGCTGGTGCATCTCGATGCGGCGGCACCTTTGCCCTTCCGCCGTCCTTTTGATTGCGTCCTGGCCGATGCGCCTTGCTCGGGGACGGGGACGCTGGGACGGAACCCGGAGATCAAATGGCGTCTGACTCCCGAGGATCTGCTGCGCCAGCAGGCTCGGCAGATCGGCATCCTCAAGCATGGTCTCGAAGCGGTTGCGCCCGGCGGCACGCTGGTGTACTCGACATGCTCGCTTGAAAAAGAGGAAAATGAAGATGTCGTTCGAGCCGTATGCGGGGAGTCGAGTGAAACGGCGATTCCCATGCATTACCGCATCCCCGGGCGCGACCCCGGCGACGGATTTTTTGCAGCCGTCATTCACAAGCCAGCATGAGCCACCCGATCCAAATTCTCCCCAGCCTTCTTTCCTGCGACTTCTCCCGAATGGGGGAAGACATCGCGATGCTCGAGTCCGCCGGAACCCATATGCTGCATTTCGACGTCATGGATGGTCGATTTGTGCCAAATATCTCAATGGGACTGCCGATTCTCGAGGCGGTGCGCAAGGCGACCAGTTGTCATATCGACGCGCACCTGATGATTGTGGAGCCGGAACGGTATGTTGAGGCGTTTCGCGACGCCGGTGCCGATTCGATCTCGATCCATCAGGAGGCGAGCCCTCATTTGCATCGCACTCTATCGCTGATCAAGTCGACCGGGGCGCAGGCCGGAGTGGTGCTGAATCCAGGAACTCCGGTGTCGACGCTCGAAGACGTTCTTGATTTGGCAGACTTCGTGCTTGTGATGAGTGTGAATCCCGGTTTCGGGGGCCAGAAGTTTATTCCCGGTGCACTGCATAAGGTGCGCCAACTGGACCAACTGAGGAGCCAGCGGAACCTGACCTATGCTATTGAAATCGATGGCGGAGTGGACCATACAAACATTGCGGATATCGCTACGGCCGGCTGCGACTGGTTTGTCGCCGGAAGTTCGGTATTCCGGAGTGAATCTCCCGCCACAGCCGTGCGTGGTTTGCACGCTCGCGCTTGCTCCGGCCGCCAGATCCTCGCATGAGCCCGTCGCCGCGAGTTAAACTACGAGAGGTAAATTGATGAGTTCTTTCTACGTCGTCCGCCTGAGTTGTCTTGTGCTGCTCACGGCACTTCTCACCTTCTCGACTGGTTGCCGCAAGCGCAAGTACGAGAATCCCATCACGAAGGATACGCAGCAACCCGATAAGGTTCTCTACGATAAGGCCGTTGCCGACATTGAGCGCGGACGCTTTGAAGTAGCACGCCTGACTCTGCAGACCCTCATCAATACTTACGACACCAGCGAATTTCTTGCCAAGGCGAAGCTTGCCATTGCCGATAGCTGGTTCCGCGAAGGCGGCACCAATGGTCTGGCGCAGGCGGAGGCCGAGTACAAGGACTTTATTCTGTTCTACCCGACTATGGAAGAGGCTGCCGAATCGCAAGAAAAGGTGTGCACCATCCACTATCGTCAGATGGAAAAGGCTGATCGCGACAACAACCATGCCTTGCGTGCGGAAGAAGAGTGCCGCCAGTTGTTGATCCAGTTTCCGAATTCGAAGTTTGCCCCGCGTGCCACCCAACTGGTGCGGAACATCCAGGAAGCACTTGCCGAAGGCGAGATGCGCGTCAGTGATTTTTATTACAAGAAGCAGTCCTGGGCATCCAGTTCCAATCGCTACCAGGCGCTCGCCGATCAGTATCCGCTGTATTCGCGTGCGGATGAGGCGAATTTCAAGCTGGGCGATGCTTATCAGAAGATGGGCGCCCGCTTTAAGGACCGTGCCGGCAAAGCTTTTGCAAAAGTCGTACGCGAGTTTCCGCTGAGTGCCTATGCCGATGACGCGAAGAAGCGGTTGCAAGAAATGGAACTGGTGGTTCCGGATGCTGACCCGACTGCCGTGGCGCGGATGAAGTATGAGCTCGAGAATCGCACCAAGCCCGGCCTCACCGCGCCGGTGATGAACATGTTGAAGCGCGGTCCGGACGTGCATCTGGCGGCCAAGTCGGGGACGCCTTCGATGACGCCGATTCGCCCGACGATTCCGGTGAATGTGCCAATTCCGGCTGCTGTGACGGCTGGAACGACTGATGTGACGGTGTCAACGGTGAACGATTCATCGACGCTTGACCAGAGCCCGGATGCGCGCCGCAATGCTCCTGGCGCGGCTGCTCCCGATGCAGCGGCTCCTGGCGCGGCCAGCGCGGAAACCCCTGCCTCGCAGGCCGCTCCGGCTGCGGAAACGCCTGCCGCCACGGACGCGAATGCGCCGATTATTTCGAAGGGCACGCTGATCAAGCCGAAGAAGCAGAAGAAGGCAAAGGCGCCGAAGACGCCCAAGGCCCAACAGGAAACCAAGAAGTCCAATTGATCGCTCGAGTCCTTCTAGCCGACGATAGCCCACACGCGCAGCGTATGGGCGCCCGCATCCTGACCGAAGAAGGCTTTGATGTGGAATTGATCGCCGATGGACAGCTTGTCTATCAGGCGCTTGATCATTTTGTGCCCGATGTGGTGCTGGTGGATGTCTTTCTCCCGACGCGCTCGGGCTATGAGATTTGCCACTGGATCAAGAGCAACTATCGCTATCAGGGGATGGGCGTGGTGCTCACAGCCGGCCTGCTGGAGCCCTTCAATGAAGAAGAAGCCCGTAACGCTGGCTGCGATGCATTCATCAAGAAGCCATTCGAGGCAAGCGAAGTCTTAAACACAATCCGCCCTCTTGCCGAGGCGGCACAATATTCCCGCGGGCTTTTTGCCGAAGAGTTCGACGATCAAATTCCTCCGATTTCCCGCCCCAATCAGCCTGTTCCTCCGGTGGCGAAACCAGAAGTGGATCCCGAACGCATTCGCGCTGCTGTATCCTTGGCGCTGAAGACAAGTATGCCCGCCATCATCAAGGAGGTCACCGAGCGAGTGCTCCTCGCTTTGGGTCATTAATCATGGCATCTGACAATTCATTCGACGTTGTTTCGAAAATCGAAATGCCTGAGGTGGTAAACGCCATCTCCCAGGCGCTCAAAGAAGTGATCGCCCGTTACGATCTGAAAGATTCGAAGTCTTCGATCGAGCTGAACGAGAAGGATCTGAAGATCACGCTGGCTTCTGCCGACGACTACAAGCTGAAGGCCGTCAACGATATTCTGCAGACGAAGATGCTGAAGCGCGGTGTGCCGATTGGCAACCTCGAATATGGTCCACTGATCCCGAGCGCCGGCTCGACGGTGAAGCAGGAGATCAAGCTGAAGCAGGGTTTGGAAACCGAGAAGGCCAAAGAAGTGGTGAAGATGATCAAGGATTCAAAGCTGAAAGTTGTTCCTTCGATCATGGGCGACTATGTCCGTGTCGCCAGCAAAGATCGCGACACGCTGCAGCAAGTGATTGCATTGTTGCGCGGTCATGATTTCGGCGTCGAACTGCAGTTCACCAACTACCGCTAAGCCATGCCGCGCCGCATCGAAACACTGCTCTTAGAGGGGCCGACAGGCAAGCTCGAAGCAATTCTCGAAGAGCCCGATGACATCGAGCCGATTGCGGCCGCGCTGGTGTGCCATCCGCACCCGCAGCACGGGGGCACGATGCACACGAAAGTGGTTTATCGCACCGCGCGAGCGCTCCGCAAGGCGGGGGCAGCGGTGCTTCGTTTTCACTATCGCGGGGTGAATCTGAGCGAAGGGGTTTATGATCATGGCCATGGAGAGATCGAGGACGGGCGGGCCTGTCTCAATTGGCTCCGTGGCCGTTATCCGAATCTGCCCTTTTGCCTGGCCGGATTTAGCTTTGGCTCCCGCATTGCCTTAAAGCTTGCCGTGGATTTTCCGCAGGCGACTAAGGTGATTCCGATCGGGTATCCGACCAGTTATCCGAATCGCGAATACATCCACGAGATCACGGTGCCGAAGGTCTTTATCCAGTCCACACACGATGAGTTTGGGCCGCGTCCGGAACTGGAAGCTTTCTATGAGACGTTGCCGGAACCGAAGCAGATCAAGTGGGTGGAGGCGAAGGATCATTTCTTTGTGGACAACCTCGATGGCTTTGAGCAGGCAGTTCTCGAAACGAAACCCATCTGACCCCGTCTGCGATAATGAGAGCTAGTTTATGACGGCAACCCACGCAGGCAACTCAGTCACTTCCTTGATTGAGAGCGCGCGCCGGCGGCTTCACCTTCAGATTCTTTCCACGCAGGCCCTGGTTGCCCTGTCGATTGGCGCCGGTGGTCTTGTGCTGCTCCTCATTCTGGGCACGCAGGTGCTCAATTGGTATTGGCCCTTGCTGCTCGGAGGCCTCTCTTTTGGCGTGCTGGCCTGGCGGGTGTGGAATCAACTTCCGAACTCGTATCGCAGCGCCCAGATTGTAGACCAGCGTCTGCAGACGGCGGACCTGTTCTCCTCGGCACATTACTTTCTGTCACAAGCGGATACCCCACAAACGCAGGAACTGATCGCGACCGCGGATGCCGCCGCGGCCAGTGTGAGCGCCTCTGCTGCCGTGCCTTTTCGGATGCCTTCGGGATGGGCCCGTGCCTCCGCCATTTCTGCTGTGGCATTGAGCCTGTTGGTCTTCCGTTACGCCTTCCAATCGAGCCTGGATCTGGAGCAGCCGATCGCTCCTGGTCTGTTCCAATTGCTAGCCTCGGGGGAGAAGCCAACGGCGCTTGCCAAGGGTAATCGGAAGGACCCGAACGCACCGCCGCTGGAAGGTTTCGGGATGACCGAGACAGCGCAACAGCGGAGCGATGAGAAACGCGCCGAGGCGAGTCAGGATCTCGAATCGCAGACGCCGAATTCAAACGAGTCTGCTGCCAGCGGGCAGAAGCCGGGGCAGTTCCAACAGGCGATGTCGCCCAGCGAAGATGGCGAGAAGATGCAGGGTGCTGAAAAGGGCGAAAAAGGCGATAGCGGCGCGGCTGGCGAGAAGGGCGATCAGGCGGGCAAGGACGGCGAGAAAAAAGATGCCGCCTCACAAGATAAGAAGTCTGGCGGGAAAGAGCAGCAGGGCAACCCGCAAGGTGACAAGAGCTCGCTCATGGACAAGTTCAAAGATGCCATGGCGAACATGATGAATAAGATGAAGTCCGAGGACAAGGGCCAGCAAGGCAAGCAGGATCAGCAAAAGGGCCAGCAGGACCAGCAGCAAGGCAACGGACAGCAACAGCAGGCACAGAAGGGCCAGCAACAGCAGCAACAAGGCAAGCAGCAGTCGGGGCAGCAGCAAGCCGATCCGAATGGACAGCAACAGGGCGAGGGCAGTGAGAAGTCCCAGCAGCAACAGGCCAAGGGCGGCGATCAGTCAAATCAGCCTTCGAGCGCCGATGCGAAAGCAGGGATGGGCAAGCAGGACGGGGCGAAGAACATCGAACTGGCCGAGCAGGAAAAGGCGATGGGTAAGATCAGCGAAGTGTTCGGGAAGCGCGCGCAGAATCTGCAGGGCGAGATCATGATCGAAGTCTCAAGCTCGAAGTCGCAATCGCTGAAGACGAGCTACTCCGGCAAAAATGCGGGCCATTCCGACACGAGCGGGGTGATCCAGCGTGACGAGGTCCCGCTGATTTTCCAGAACTATGTGCAGCGTTATTTTGAAGAGCTGCGCAAATCTCCCGCGCCTACGGCGCCACCCGCGAAATAACGCCAGTCAGAATCGCCACGCCGAGCAGTGCTACCGCGATTCCTGTTGCCACCCAGATTCGTTTGTCGCCAAACTCCACGCTGGTCTCCTTCGAACAGTGAAACGGTGGATGCGGTGCACCCACTCTTTCTCTGAATTTAGCAGTCTTCACTCGCTACTGACGATTTGGCTCTTCAACAAGGCAACGAGGGTGAGCGTCTCGTTGCGGACGCCAGGCTCAACGCCGAGATCCTCGAGCGTTATTCCCAGGTGTTCGGCCACGCGGTCAAAGTGCACTGCACGGATGCCGAGCTGTGCGTGAGCCTCTTTCATGCCACGTCCCTGATAGTGCGCCGCACCGCCGAGCGCCATTGCAAAGAAGGCCTTCTGGTGGGTCTTGATCCGTTCTACGCTCATCGGTGCAAAGAACGGGTTGAGTTCCGGATCTGCAATCACACGCTGGTAGAAGAGTTCGACTGCGGCATCGATCGCGGGCTTGCCGCCGATCCGGTCATAGAGAGTGAGGGTGGAAGCTGTCATAGAGTCGTCTTGTCATGCGTAGAAAACTGCGCGAGTCGATCAAGCTGCGCCACAATAAATACAAATGGATCGCCGTCACTTTTTACTTGCAGCCGCTGCTGCCAATCAGAGTTGGGCGCAGGCGAACGACCGGGTACGTGTCGCTATCGTCGGAGTGGGCTCGCGTGGAACCGCGCATATCAAAGAGATGCTGCCGGTGCCGAATCTTGAGATCGCTGCGCTCTGCGATGTGGATGGGGCACGCGCCGAAGCCGCTTCGCAGACGATCTTTGCCAAGACGGGAAAGCGGCCAATTCTTGAGACCGACATGCGCCGGATTTTCGATGACAAGAGCATCGACGCGGTGAGCATTGCCACCACCAATCACTGGCATGCGCTGACCGCCATCTGGGCCATGCAGGCCGGAAAGGACGTCTATGTCGAGAAGCCGGTCTCGCACAATATTTTTGAAGGAACCAAAGTGGTGGAGGCAGCCCGCAAGTACAAGCGAATGGCGGCCGGTGGGACGCAGCGCCGCTGGTGGGGCAAGTACCGCAAGGCGATTGAGGTGATTCATAGCGGCGCGATTGGAGAGATTTATCAGGGGAATTTCACCTTCCCGGGCAATCGCGATTCGCTGGGCTTCAAGCCGTTCAAGGAACCGCCGGCCAATCTGAATTGGGATCTGTGGGTGGGCCCGGCTCCAATGCAGAAGTACCACGAGAATCTGGTGCCCTATAACTGGCATTGGTTCTGGGACTTCGGCAATGGCGAACTGGGCAATAACGGCATCCACATGATCGACGTGTTGCGCTGGGGCATGAAGCAGAAGATGGCCGTATCGGTGCGTTCCACCGGTGGGCGCTTTGGCTACAAGGACCAGGGCGAAACTCCGAACTCGCAGAATGTCACCTGGACCTTTGCCGACGGTTCGAGTATTGTTGGGCAGTTGCGCGGACTCTATACGGATGAGCCAATGTCCTGGGACTTCTTTGGAAGCAAAGGCCATATGCACATGTTCAGCGATGGGCGCTTCCGGATCACGATGGGCCGCAGCAAGAAGCCGGAGCCGGAGATGGAATACTATTCCGACATCGACCACTTTGCGAAGTTCACGGAAGCGGTGCGGACGCGCAATTCGAAATTGATTGAAGCCGAGATTGAAGAGACGGCGATTTCGACGGCGCTCTGCCATCAGGGCAACATTTCCTATCGCCTGAAGCGCGAATTGAAGTTTGACCCGGCGACGATGCTGTTTGTGAACGACAAGGAAGCCAATGCGTTGGTAACGCGCAAGTACCGCGCGCCTTATGTGGTTCCGGAGCGGGTCTGAGCTTCGAGCGTTAGTTGGGTGAAGTATTTTCCGGAGGGCAGCTCGATGTTTTGTTCATCGACTGCCCTCCATCCTGTTTGGGTCGCCGCTGCGAGCAAGACTTCTTTTGAGACAGTCCGGTACTCCGCTCCGACCGGGGCGAGCGCCGCGCGGTAGGGCGAAGGAAGAATGTCTGGCGCGTTGGCGCGCACCCCGAGTAAGAGGAAGACGATCTTGCCTTGCGGCGACAGCACCGCCTGGAGCGCCTGTAGGAGTTGCTCGAGGGACACAATGTATTCGAGGATGAGCGCACCAAAGATGAGATCGGCGGGTGGAAGTTGTGGCACTCCAGTATTGAGATCCCAGGTGAGGAAGTCGGCATCGGGAAAGCGTTCGGACGCCAGGGCCAGATAGTTGGGATTCAGATCGAGGCCCAGGATGCGCGGGACCCTGGAGGCGGCTTCAAGACCATTGCCTCCCGCACAGCCCAGATAGAGCAGACTCGTTGGTTGATGGCGGGCGATGCCCGTTGCGAGCGCCGCGCGGATGGCGGCGGCCTGGCCAACGGAATCGAGCTCAACGTGGCGCTCGTAGTCGTTCAGCGCCACGCCGAGCCAGGCGCTAGCCACGAGGCGGAGCCGCTGGGCGCACGGGCGCCACGGGCGTGCCCGTCTGTTGGATGATGGTCATCGCACTGGCCAGCATGCCGCTGACATCGGCGACGTTGCTCGGCACGATCATGGTGTTGCCGACCTTGGCCAGATTGCCAAACTGTTCGATGTACTTCTCTGCGACGCGGAGTTGTACGGCTTCCATGCCACCGGCCATCTGGATGGTGTCGGCGACTTCGCGGATGCCTTCTGCTGTTGCCTTGGCGATGGAGAGGATGGCCGCGGCTTGGCCTTCGGCTTCGTTGATCTGCCGCTGCTTGTGCGCCTCGGACTTCTTGATGGTCTGCTGCTTCTCGCCTTCAGCGGTGTTGATCGCCGCGTCGCGCGTGGCCTCGGAGGTGAGGATCGTGGCTCGCTTTTCGCGCTCGGCACGCATCTGCTTTTCCATCGCGCCGAGGATGTCGGCGGGAGGGGTGATGTTCTTGATCTCGTAACGGAAGACCTTGATGCCCCAGGGCTCGGTCGCCTTGTCGAGCTCGCTGACGATGTTCGTGTTGATGTTGGTGCGCTCCTCAAAGGTGCGGTCGAGTTCGATCTTGCCGAGCTCACTGCGGAGCGTGGTTTGGGCGAGCTGCGAGATGGCGAAGCCGAAGTTCGAGATGCCGTAGGAGGCGCGTTCGGGGTCGATGATCTTCATATAGAGAACGCCGTCGACGCCGACCTGGACGTTGTCGCGCGTGATGCAGATTTGCTCGGGGATGTCGATCGCCTGCTCTTTGAGGATGTGCTTGTAGCGGATGACGTCGATGAAGGGGACGAGAATGTGGAAGCCAGCCGGGAGGATGCCTGAGAAGCGGCCGAGTCTCTCGACGATGTAGGCGTTCTGCTGCGGTACGACAACGGCAGTCTTGGCCAGGATGATGAAGAAGAGAACTGTGAGAGCAAGTACTGCAATGAGAGCGCCGGACATAGGTCCAATTCTACATGGCCCGGACGTAGAGAGTGAGACCTTCCATCCGTTCTACTTTGCAGCGCTGGGCTTTGACGATGGCGCTTTCGCCCAGATTCAAGGCACTCCAGCTGGTGCCGCGGAGCTCTGCCTTGCCTCGTTGCTGCGGGAGGATATCTTCGAGTGCGGTGGCCGTCTCACCGGCGATCGAATCGACGACTTTCGAAGGGCTTCGCCGTTCCATGTAGGCGATGAGACGTTTGCGAAAGAGGGCGAGCCAGAGACTGGACACGCTCAAGAAAATCAGGAGCTCCATCCAGAGATCGACGCCGGGAATGAGCAACTGGAAGAAGCCCATGAACACGGCGCCGAATCCAAAGAAGAGCAAAAAGAAACCTGGCACGACGGCTTCCGTGGCGAGCATCGCGAAGCCCGCCACCATCCACATCCACCAGGTGACCATGACTAAGCCTTTTTCGCGGGAGCCTTTGCGTCAGCCTTGCCCATATTGTCGATCTCGCTGAACAGGACCTTGCGCTCTTCGTACATGCAGCGGTTGGCGAGCATCACCGCGGAAGAGTCGTGGAGACCCACTTCGAGATCGGCCTTGGGCCGCGTGTTGTTGCGAACGTCGTTGAAGAAGCTCTCGAGTTCGATGTCGACAGGATTGCGGTCTTCTTCGGGAACGAGCACGCCCTTGCGGTACAGCCACTGGCGGGCGAACTTCATTTCACGATCGACAAAGCTGTCGTTGGAGGTGACGGTGTCCTTCTCAAACAGGATCGGCAGTGCCTTGCCACCCTTGCCGGTGGAGGCGAGCGAAGCGGAAGCCTGGAAGGTGGCCGATTTCTTTTCGGCGGCGTCGACCTTGGGGAGCGGCGGTTCCATGTACCACATGCCGAGGGCGGGCTCTGAGTCCGTGCCGACGGTGATGTGGATGGTGCCCTGGGTGCCCATGATGCACTCGCCAAACTCGGTGCGCTCTGCGTTGAACAGCGGGCAGTGGCGGTTGGTGGTGATCGAAGAGTAGTGCAGCTTCTGACCCTTGGGGTACTTGAAGATGAGCTGGATGTTGTCGAAGATGTCGCGGCCGTCTTTGATGTAATCGGTGCCGCCGACGCCGACGACGTATTCCGGCCCGGAGCCGAACATCCAGTCGGCAATGTCGATCTGGTGCGAGGCGAGTTCGGCGGTGAGACCACCGGAGAATTCGCGGTACTTGCGCCAGTTGACGTCCTTATCGGTACGGTCCTTGGGGAGTGGCTTGTTCCAGGGGTCCTTGGCAAAGGTGTTGCGATGCCACTGGCCACGGATGTGAGTGACGGTGCCGAGCATTCCCTTGTCGATCATCTGCTTGGCGGTCTGGTAGAACTTCGAATAGCGGCGCTGGAGGCCGACCTGCAGGGTCTGTTTCGGCTTCGAGTTGGCGAGCGCGCGGAGGGCGTGGATTTCTTCTGGCTTGAAGACCAGGCTCTTTTCGCAGAAGACATGCTTGCCGGCGTCCAGGGCGTCCTTGGTGACCGGGAAGTGCATGTACAAGGGGGTTGCGATGAGAACCGCGTCCACACTCTTGTCCGCGAGGAGCTCACGATAGTCCTTGAACTGCTTCGGTTTGTTGCCGATCAGTTCCGCGCCTTTGCGCATGTTGGGCTCGTAGACGTCGCACACGGCGACGCAAGTGCCGTTATCCAATCCCTTCAAGTGCTGCAGCAGGTATTGCCCACGGCTGCCGGTGCCGATAAAGCCGAATTGTACGGTGTTATTGGCGGCTTTCACTTTCGAGATGAACGGAGCACCTGTGATGCTCAACGCGGCGGCTGCTCCAACCGCGACTTTCGACGCCTCACGGCGCGTCAGGTCCTGCTTCTGACTCATGATGATCCTAGTCTATCAAGGGAATTAGTGCACGAATGCGGGGGCTACGAAAGAAGAGTCCTCCCCAGAGCATGGCTCCAAGGATGACAGGCGCGATGAAGGGGTCCCCAACCCGGACATGGGTGGCCGTTGCGCCACCGAGATAGCCGGTGAGGAGCACCGCTCCCAGAATTGCGGTTCGCGGAGTGAGGAAGACTGCCGTACACGCCAGTTCGAGGACGCCGAGGGGGATTGCAAGCGAAAGCGGCCAGCCCAAGTGAGCAAAGCCCTCTTCCAACTGCGTGCCACCCATAAACTTCAATGCGGCGCTGACGAGCAACATCAGAACTGGAATTACGGTCAGGAGCCAGCCCACGACCATCTGCCATTTGGGAATCAGTACGTTTGTCATGATTCTGTTGCTTCGAGGATATCAATCAATGGATGAAACGGTGAGATTCATTTCACGCGCCTTGCGCGCACTCCAATCCGCACCACCCAGAACCAACATGCTGAAGATGAAACTCCAGATGATGATGGTGACGGAGTGGGCAAAGGGCGCATATTCCCGCATCATCTTTTCGTTGAGCCAGGGCCAGATCAGCCAGTTCAGGAGTTTCATCGCTTCAATCGAAACTCCGACAAAAATGGCGGCGATGAAGACCAGCAAGGGCGGCACTCTTCCGTTGGGCAAGAGCCAGTAGGTGAGGAAGACGATTCCGATCGTCACCGGGAGGGAGGCGAGTTTGTACACAATCGCACTGAGCCAGCCGATTTTGACCACGGGCGAAGCCGCGACGCTGGTGGCCAGCCAGAGGAATCCGCAGCCGAGAATGAGTCCCTGGCTGACGAGCTGATTCTTGAGGAAGCTGCGGTTCTTTGAGATGCCCCAGATCCGGTTCAGCGCGACCTCGAGCGGCATGAAGATGCCATTGGCGGTGAAGAGCAGCAGGATCATGCTGAACATGCTGAGCGCCTGGCCGTGCTTGTAGATGGTAGCTTGCAGGTTGCGAACGATAAAGGCTCCGGTTTCGCCAGGGAAATAATCACGGAGCGCCAGATAGATGCCTTGCTCGACGCCGAACCAGTGCAGCGCGTAGCGGATGATGCTGGTGGCCACAACCAGGAAGGGAAAGAAGCTGAGCAGCACGTTGGCGGCGACGCTGAACGAATAGACATGGACTTCGGTTTCGGTCCAAAACAGAAGAGTGGGCTTGATGTCCGGCCAGAGACGTTTCAGTCTGTCCATGTGTTGTTCTGCATCAGGCGGACCATGCGCTCACTGGAGCGGAGCGCGAAGGCGAGGATGGTGAGTGTGGGGTTCTGATTGCCTGCGGTGACAAAAGGGGCTCCATCATTGACGAACAGATTGGGGACGTCGTGCGATTGGTTCCAGGGGTTGGTTACGCTGTTGCGTGGGTCCTTGCCCATGCGCGCGGTGCCGACGTCGTGGATGGAGTGGCCGTATTCATGGGGATTGCGATTGGGGAGCATTTCGGCGCCTGCCTTGTGGAGGATCTCGTTGCCGACTTCGATCATGTCTTTGAACATAGCGCGCTCGTTGCCATGCCACTCATAGAAGTATGTCGGAGCCGGAATTCCGGCGTCATCTTTGAGGACGGGATCGAGCTCAATCCGGTTGTCGCGGTAGCGGAGCACTTCGCCCTGGAACATGAGGCTGACACCAGCTGTGGAATAGTTGCGAATGGCTTCCATCCAATCCGTGCCATTGCCGGGGATCTGGTTGCCGACCAGCGTGAACTCACCGGCGCCGCCCATGGGGAAGATCTGGTAGCCGCGGATGAACTTCGTGCCGCGCCAGTTCTTGGTGCAGTCGGGGATGAAGGAATACAGGCCGCTGCCGTCTTCATTGGCGATCTTGCGGCCCATCAGTTGCGGGAGGTGGGCGCTGACGCTGGCATAGAGGTGTTCGCTGAGATAGCGTCCCACCAGGCCGCTTGAGTTTGCCATCTTCGAGTTGAGCAGGATGTGCGCGCTCTCGATGGCGCCGGGGCACAGCACGAAGGCCTTGGCCCGGAGCTCCTGCCATGCGCGCTTCTCGGTACCGAAATAGTGGACGGTCTTGAGCTGGCCGTCGGGGCCCGCTTCAAGATGGCGCACGCGTGCGTTGGGGATCAGGTGGAGGCGGCCGGTGTTCTGCGCGGCGAGGACGAAGACGCGCAGCGAGTCAAACTTTGAGCCGGAATCGCAGCCCTGCCAGCAGGGGCCGCAGTAGTGGCAGGCGGGACGCCCGTGGTGGTCCGCAGTGAGGACCGCTTTGGGGATCGGAATCACCTTGAGACCGCGCCCGATGCCTTCGCAGGCCTTGGGCGTGAAGGGCGCAAGGCCTTTGTTCCGGGGGAAGGCCCCAACTGCCTGGACGGTCGAAGAGACGCCAATTCTCTCTTCGACACGGTCATATACGGCGCGATCTCCTCGTAGCGGACCGGCCATTTTGCATTGTAGTCGTCGAGGGGTTGGAATTCTTCGGGACCAAAGCGGGGCGCGACGCCAACCCAGAACAGGCTTTTGCCACCGACAGCGCGTACCCGCCAGAAGGCGAAGTGATCTTGACCTGCAACCGTATAGGGCTCTTTCTTTTCGTCGGCGAGGAAGCCGGTTTCACTGAGCCATTCCTGAAAATAGTGGCCGTGGAGTCCGCGGCCGGGCAGATTCCAGCGCCGGATGCGATGGATGGGGAATTGCGAGACGGGCCGCATGGGGCCGGCTTCGAGCATCACGCAATCGAGACCGGCCTCGGTGAGGACCTGCGCCGTCATGCCACCGGAGGCGCCAGAGCCGATGATGCAGACGTCGTAGGTTTTCATCGGGACCTCAACAGCGGTTTGTCGTTGGCGGGTGTCTCGAAGGGCTGTCCATCGGGGGCGGGGAAGTGGTGGAGGTGGGCGAGGCCCTGGTATCCGAGCTCCTTGGTGATGCCTTCTTCTGAGGTATAAAAGGCGCTCACGAGCGCAGTCTTGAAGAGGATAAAGAACTGGTCGGCTTGGGTCTTGGGGGAGAATTCGTTGGCGGTCAGGGTGTGGAGTGTCGCCGCGTGGTCTTTCGATTGAGCCCATGCGGCGAGGCCGCGGCGCCAGGTGCGCTGCAGCGAGGGCGAGGCGGCAACTGCGGCTCCGCCGCTATGCGGGGAGGCGGGGATGATGAGGGCGGCGTAGCGATTCAGGGTTTCGAGTTCGTTGCGATTGAGGATTCCGCTGGGCGCGGATTGGCCCTGCACTTCCGCATCGGTCCAACGGGAAAGTGCCAGAGTAACGGCTGCACGACGGGTGCATTCCAATGAGGCTACTTTAGCGTGAGAAAGTTCTAAGGTTTTTTCATTTTTTTGCCGATAGCTCCTATTACGCATGAGTGAAGAACTGGAGTCTTACGCGTTTCTGGGGACGGAGGAACGTCAAGAAGCTGCGCCCTTTGTTATTCCAATTGGAACTCAGCCCGAGAAACGTGGCGATGGGCTGCCGACCCCAACGCCGCCCGGGACAATGGAAGAGACGGGCATCGCTGAGAGCACCGTCGAGCAATTGATTCTGAAGCAGCTCTATTTCAAGGGCGAGGCGCTGGGGCGGGACATCTCGAATGCGCTGGGATTCAAGTACAGCGTGATCGAGTCGCTGATGGAGACCCTGAAGCGCAACCATTTGATCCAGGCCAAGCGTTCGATGGGCATGGGCAACATGTCGAGCGTCTTTATCCTCTCTGAGGCGGGGCGCAAGCTCGCCCTGCAGTATCTTGAGGTCAATACCTACGCGGGCACGGCTCCGGTGAGTCTGGATGAATACTGTGAGCTGGTTCGCTTGCAGCGTCTGGAACCGGGCTGGCTGAATCGCGAAGCATTGAATCTGGCTTACCGGCACATGGTGGTGAGCGATGACATTCTGAGCCAGATCGGGCCAGCCGTCAACTCCGGCAAGAGCTTCCTCATCTATGGACAACCTGGGAATGGAAAGACCTTCCTGGCCGAGGCACTGTTCAATATCCAGACGACGCCGATCTATCTGCCCTATGCGATCGAATGCCAGGGACAGATCATCCAGGTCTACGATCCGCTGTATCACCAGCCGCTGGACCAGGCGACGGATAGCCTGTCGATTCTTGCTTCTGCGGTGAGCGATAGCTTCAGTTATGACAAGCGCTACTTCCGGACCAAGCGGCCTTTCATCACCACCGGAGGCGAACTGGCGCTGGAGAATCTCGATTTGAGTTTCAACAAGGCCAGCAAAATCTATGATGCCCCGTTCCAGATCAAAGCGAACAATGGCATCTACCTGATCGATGACTTTGGGCGGCAGCGCGTGACTCCCGCCGAAGTGCTGAACCGCTGGATTGTGCCGATGGAACGGCGCATCGACTATTTGAACTTTCAGCAGGGTGGCAAGATCACCGTGCCGTTTGAGTGCTTCCTGGTGTTCTCGACGAATCTGAATCCGGATCAGTTGGGAGATGAAGCCTTCCTGCGCCGCATCCAGTACAAGATGTACCTGAAGAGCCCGAGCGAGGCGGAATACGCCGAGATCTTCGAGCAGTTCTGTAAGAAGATCGAGATTCCATTTGGTCCAAACCTGATTGGGAAGTTCTTGACGAAGTACTACCGCAGTGGACGGAAGAAGATGCGGCGCTGCCACCCGCGAGATGTGATCACGCACGCAGCGGATCACATCAAGTTCGAGCGGCTGCCCTGGGTGTTGACCGAGGAAGTGCTCGATCATGCTTTCGCCAGTTGCTTTACGACCGTGAACGCGTTTGAAGACTAATCTTCACGGAAACGTTTGATCATTGCGGCTTCGATTTCTGCCCAGGACATTCCGGCAGAAGATGGGGACGCTTGTTGGCGGAGCTGCACGTGGACGGTGTCCTTCATCGTTTTCCAGTTGGCTCCGGCGTCAAGGCCCAGTTTCACCGCCTCTTCGGCATAGACCCGGTACCCCGGGTGCTTCGCGTCCCAAATGGCTTCGTTTTGGGAACCGGTGACATAGCAATCGACGGCTTCGCCCCACTGGTGCCAGCTCTGGCCCGGGAGCGCATTGGTGAGCAGCGGACCTGCCTTGGGGGGCGCCTGTAACAGACTGGCCAGCCAGGGGGCGCCGGCGGCGCGGAGTTTCGATGCCTCGGCGGCGATTGTCGGTGCGGAGCGGCTTTGGCACCAGAGTTGGGCTTGGATGAAGGGGGAACGGATCGTGAAAAAGGGTTGCATCCGGACGCCCCGTGCCTCGCAGGCGGCGAGGAGCGCGTCGATTTTGGATCGAAATTCGGGTGTCAGATCGTCAAGGTTTCTCGAGTCGGCTGTACTTTTCAACGGATTGGCTTCGTTTCGTCTGAACTAAAAGCGCCGGACATTCTCCGTGGGACACGGGTGCTGGCTCATAGAATTGAAGCTATTTTCTGTGCGAGTGCTCTTGTCGGTGTGTGGCCTCTATGTTGCTGAGAATGGGGGAGAAATAAAAATAAAAATACTGTGACTGTATTTTGTTGAATTGCTGTCACTGATTTTTAGGATTTATTTCTCTTTTGTTTTCAGGGCGATCCGTTTTGAGTGGGGCGGAATCGGCTTTTCGGGTGGGTAGCTTGGGATCGGAGATTTTGTTGACCCAAGGAAAGCGCCATGCCCGAAACCATCTATAAGCTGCAGCCGAACCGCACCATGCACCTGCGGGGCTTTGATTCCTTTGGAGCGGCGGCCGCCATGCACCATGCCACGGCCAACTCCTTTGCCGTGAGCGGGGTGTTTCGCGATGCCGCTGACTTTGCGGTTCTCATCCTCTACGATGCGGACAACTTCTACGAACATCCGCGGCTGAAGTATCTGCCGGATTTTGACTTTGAGGGGCTGACCCTCCAGTTCGATGTGCAGTATGAAGGGCTGCGGCCGCTCGATTCTCCCCGCTATGCGACGATCGATTGGCCTTATCTCGATGTCATTCGTGAGGACCATACGACCGGGCGGGTGCGCTTGAGTGAGCATGCGACGCTGGTTTCGGGTACGCCGGAGAAGGCATCGGCCGTTTTCACGATTGTGGACGACGGCTTGAAGGAGTACGATCGCCTGACGCTCTGGTTTCAGAACTTCGCCTTTGATTATGTGGTGCCGAAGGTGGAGTGCGCCTATGCATTTGCGGGCGCGGGAGCAGGCACCGTGCACCGGATCACGATTGGGACGACGGATTACGTGTACACCGAAACGCTGAGCGATACGACCACCAGTATTGTGATCGCGCTGGCGGCGCTGGTGAACGCGTCGCCGGAGTTGCAGGCGACCATCGATCCGCCCTGGCAGTTGAACCTGCGGGCGAAGATCGATAATGAGGCGGAGATCGAGGTGTCGAGTTCCGCCTCGCTGCTGACGCATACGCTGTACGGGATTGGACCGCATGCGGTGGCGGCGAACTTGGCCTGGCAGATCAATAGCGTCGATTGGACGGGGCTCGCGATTGCGCTACCGATCGAGGCGACGGTGTCCGGGGCGGCGTTGACGGTGCGTTGCGCAAAGCCGGGCGTGGATGGCAATGCGATCTCGATGTATTCGGTGGCGAAGAACCCGCGGCTGCGCACCGAGGCGTTGCGGCAGTTCAGCGGCGGGTCGTCTGATGGAATCTGGCGCGTGAGTTTGGACTTTACGGCGTTAGGCATTGGGAGCGTCCGGCAGATGTGGTTTACCTATGCACCGCCGCTGGCGGAAGCGGCTGTGCTGCCGGCGACGGAGTGGCAGGCGACTTATACGAACTGGAATCTGTCGGGGGACTTGGCGAAGCGGCAGTTGTTGGTGGCTGGACTTGATTCCGTGCGTGTCGAAGAGAACTCTTCGTGGTGCAAGTACACCAGGAAGTGGCGTCAGGTGGAGGGGTTCTACTCGGGAGCTTTTGCGATGCGGACGAAGAGGTGCGGGGCTCAGGTCGAGGTTTCCTATAGCTGCAATTCAACACACAATCTGTATCTGGGGACAACCTTGTTTCACGATCGGGGTAGAGTGCGAGCGAGTCTCGATGAGGATGAGGCGACCACTCACAATCTTGCCGTGAGTGCCGAGGCTCCGATTTATACACGGCGAAAATTGCGGAGTGGCGTCGCGGCAGGGCGGCATCGGGTGGTCCTCACGCTCGAGAATCATGCCATTTTTGATTTCGATTTTCTGGAGGCCGCGGTGGCTACCGATGTTCCGGACCCTCTGCCGGTTCGGACGCATGTTTCTCCGGCGCTGGATTATTCGACCGACCACACCTACAAACTGCCGCCACAGCGCATCCACTGGATCTTCGATCAGCTTGGCTTTGCAGGCCCGATGAATGAGTATGTTGGCGTGTTTTGGTGGAATCAGCGGCAACGGGTGGGGGCGATGGTGCCCTCGGCAACCGTCACTTTGAGCGGAAGCTTTGCCGAAGGGGATCAGATCATCCTGTGGATTGGCGGGAGCCCGATCGGCAAGACCGTCTTTGCGAATGAGACAAACGAGATTCTCGCGCAACACTTTGCTTCTTTCATCAACACGACGCTGGTGGGTGTGTACGCGGAGGTGGACGAGGCGACGCTGAGGATTACGAATCGCTCTCCCACGCCTGCCTACTCTTTCACGTTGACGAAGGAGTTGGAGTTGGGAGGCAGCTCAACTGGCGTGGTGAGTCTCGATGGATCTTTGACCGGCGGCACACCCGGCAAATGGGAGATCGATCTGAGCCAAAGCCCACCGCTGAACCGGGCGGCTCGCGATTGGCATGCGGACTTTTTCGGGGAAGCGGCGGCGCGCGCGCGGGATGTGGTCGTGGCCTGCTCGATGGAACTGGTGCATCCACCGAGCGGATTTGCGGCGAGATACCCAGACGGACAAGAGGTGATCACCGATGTGGGCTTTGCGAGTTTGAGTTCAACGCATTGCGCGTTCAATAGCAATATGCGCAACTACCAACAGGAGGTGTATCTGCAGTTGGCGGACTTGCAGGCTGAGGCAGGGCTGGTGCCGTACTTACAGTTTGGAGAGTTTCTGTGGTGGTTCTTTACGAATGAGACGGCGGAGAACCCGGACGGCGGGATGGGCTTTTACGATGAGGAGACGGCGGCGTTGGCGGCGGCTACCTTGGGGCGACCGCTGCATGTGTTCCGGAAGCCGACCGATTTGCCAACTGTAAATGATGGCGCCGATGCGAGCTTCTTGCGGGATCGTTTGCGGGACCACATTGCGGCATTGCGGGTTCATGTATCAGCGGCGCACTCCAATGCGCGGTTTGAGCTGCTGTATCCCTATGACGTCAATCATCCGACTCCGGCGGGCGTGCACAACTTGGGCGGCGCGCTGAACTACTTTGTGAACTTGCCTACCGAGTTCCTGATGAAGCCGGGCAGTGGCCTGGACAGCTTCAAGATGGAGGCCTTGGACTTTGGAGCCTGGTCGCGTTCGCTGGACCTGAGCCGTCTGGCGATTGAGTTCCCGATTGGACTTGGGTGGCCGAAGGATTCCTTACGCTATCTGGTCCCTGTGTTTCGCGGCGGAAGCGCCTGGCAGAAGGAGTATCTGGACGCCAAGGGCATGGGGATTCCAGTGATTCACTTCTGGGCCTTCGACCACTTCAATCTGTATAACCTTGATTGCCGCGAGCCGGAGAAGTTTGCCACTCTTAGCGGAGGACGCTGAGGATGAACTCTTCGGCCTTGGGGTCTGTCGAGCGCGCGAGCCAGAACATTGCTTTCTTCTGGCGTTTTGCATTCTTGCTGTCGCGAATCATCGCAATCAGGGTGGGGACGGCGAGCGGGTCTTTGTGGAGTGAGATGGCGTGGATACCGCTGTCGTCTTCGCGCTTGGCGAGATAGTGAATGCTGGCGGCAGGGCTGATGTTGGGGAGCATGATGAGTTTCTGCGAGCCGGTGTCAATCACGCAATCTTCACTGGCGAGCAGCATCTTGCTGCCGTTGAAGAGGATCTTCATCGTACGCGGGCCGTCGAGCATCAGCTTGGATTGGTAGGTGTGGATGCTGCTGTTGTTACCATTCCAGTTGCTGCAAATGGTTCCACGACCAGACTGCATGGGAACCTCATAGCCGACCCATGTTTCCGGGGGCGCGGCGGCGATGGCCGCGCCCAAATCCTGACCGTTTACTGTTGCGACGAAGGTGATCAGGAGGAGCCATTTCATTTGAGGATCTCCATCATAAAGTCTGTCGCTTCTTTGCTGTTCATCATGCTGAGCGAGCGGAAGGCTTCCTTCTTCAACTCCGGATCTTTTTCAGAGCGGGCCACCTGCACGAGTTCCTTGGCGGCTCCGCCGACGAAGAGGCCGTGCATGATCTGCTTCTTCACTTTTAGACTGGTTTCCGTGCCGTAAAGCTGGACCAAATACTCCTTGCCGCCGCTGATGCCGAGCTGGTGGATGGCCTGCGATCGCAGCGATTCGTCGGGTTCGCTCCTGGCCAGAGAGCCGAGACGATCCTTCTCTCCCATGATCATGAAGCTGTGCAGAATTTCCTTCTTGACGGCGAGGTCGCTGGAGCTTTTGTAGACGTCTTCGAGGATGGGGGCATTCTTTTTGCCACCGATACCGAGGCTGTGGATGGCCATCTTTTGCAGCTCGGGATTGCCGGTGCCTTTGGCGATGCGGCCGATCACTTCCTGCGCCTTGCTATTGCTACTTTGGCCCAGAACGAAGAGAGCCTGCTTCTTCAGCCGAGGACTCTTTTGGGAATTTAAGATCTGCTCAAGGAGCGGGATGCTGCGTTCGGGTTCGGCATTCATGAGGCCTTGGATCGCCATCAGCTTGAGGTCTTCGTCGGCCTGCTCTTCAGGGGAGATCTTCTTGCCGGAGGCCTGTTGGATTTCGAGCTGCAGAGCGCGTGCGTCGTCCATCCAGGAACTCTTGCCGAACTTCTGCTGCATGTCGGCGAGCAGCTTCAGCGCCTCGTTACGCTCGCCGAGTTTGTTCTTGATGTAGGCGCTCCAGTACATCGCTGCGTCGGCGCGGGAAGTGGCCGAGTTGATCTCTGTGCGCAACTTGGCAAGTGCGACGTTGTAATCGCGGCTATCGATTCTGGACAGGGCTTCCTGGTAATTCTTTTCGTCCGCAACGTAGCCCAGCAACAGGGCGCCGGTGAGGGTCAATGGCAATAGCAGTTTCATTCTGCGTCTAGCTCCTTGGGTTGTTTCTGTTCGTTTTCGAGAAGGCGCACGCGAAAGAGTAGACCCTGTTCACGAATGCGTGCCTGGAGTGCCGTGGCTTCCTCGCGGTTCATGGATTCGGGGCTGCGAGCGATCTCGACGAGGATTCGTTCGAGTTCTTCGAGCAGTTCCGCTGTTTGGATTTGTCCTGCCTGCACCGCGCTGCGGCGGAGCAGGCGATTGTTGGCAATGAGTTCTTCGGCCCGGCCCCGTGGCAGTTTGTGGCCGATGCTGTTGGTGGTTTCGATCAGCACCATCTTGCTGCGATCGAGGTGCTCGACGGTGGCGGCGCGCAGCATCTTTTCCTGCGGCAGATAGGCAATGGCGGTGATGCCGTCGGGGTCTTTGCTGACCCGTCCGGCGAAGAAGGCAATGGCGAGCGCCGCTGTTGCCAGCACGGGCACGGCAAACCACTTCCAGTTCCAGCTTTTCTTCGCTTCCTGATCGATCTGCCGGGAGACCCGGGCCCAGATGCGATCTTCGAACGCGGCATCGGGCTCAGGGATGATCAACTCTTCATCGTCCTGCTGCATAACGCCTCAATTTCTCCACTGCACGAAAGACACTATGCTTGGCAGCACTGATGCCGATCGCCAGTTTGTCGCTGATTTCGGGAATCGATTGCCCTTCGATGTGGCGCATCAAAAAGGCTTCGCGCTCCTGCTCACTCAGGGTTTGCATGCCGCGCTCCAGTTGCTCGCGCATGCGGCTGCTTTCGAGGAGCCGGTCGGGCTTGGGGGCCGCGTCGGCGTAGTCCGGAACCTCGCCGCCAGTGTCTGCCGTGTGCTTGCGTTTGCGGACCAGATCGAGCGAGCAGTTGGTTGCGATGCGTTGGAGCCAGGTGCCGAAGCTGGCTCGCTCGTCAAAGCGTTCCAAATTTCGATAGGCCCGTAAAAAGCTCTCTTGCACCACATCTTCGCTGTCTCCTTCGTTGCGAGTGATGCGGTAGGCAACCCGGAAGATCATCCGGCTGTGACGATCCACGAGCACCTTGTAGGCACTCTTGTCGCCATTGCGGATCAGACCGATGATCTCGGCGTCAGTCCCCTGCATCTGTCCAATAGACTGACGCATGGGGACGCGGTTAGCCTAATTTTCGAGCAATGTGAGAAATGATGTGATAGCCGACGATGAACTTGAAGGGCGTCTCGCCCATCGTGTAATGACCGCAGGGAAGGATGACCAATTTATGCGGTGCGCCGTGGCTCTTGACGTCGGCGAGGATCTCTTCCGAGTAACGCGGCAAGAAGGTGGTGTCGTAGGTGGTGTAAATAAAGAGGTTTTTCTTCTCTTGCTGCTTGGCAAACTGCGCCATATAGAAGCGGGGACTCATGACGTCCCAGACACCCTGGAGGCGTTCGAGGCTGAGATTCTCCTCGAGACTCTTCTTGATGTGGCGCGTGGAAAGGCCAGTCCAGACGACGTCGCCGAAGCGGGCCGAGCAATGGTTGAAGACATTGACCTTCAGCCGCTTGTCGTAGGCGCTAGCGAGGAAGGAGTAACAGGAGCCGAGACTGGTGCCGACGATGCCGATGTGCTCAATGCCACTTTGTTCGAGCCAATCGACGCAGGCGCGGATGTCGAGAACGGCCTGGCGCGTGGCGTGGATGGTGCGTCCGATATTGGAAGACACGGCGTAGTCGGCGCGGGTGAGCGGCGGCGGCATGCGGCGGTCATGATAGGGCAGACTCAGGCGCAGGGCAGGGATGCCGAGCTTCTGGAAGCCCTGGCAGAGGGCGACATGCTGTTCGGCGTGCGAGTTCCAGTGCGGTAAGACGATGACGGCGCGCTTGCGGCGGTTCTCTTTGCCCTCAGGCATCGGGAACCAGCGGGCTTCGACGAGATTGTTTTCGGGATAGGGCGAATCCACCGGAGAGGTGAAGCGCAGCCATTCGCCGTCGAGCGTGAAATCTTTCGGCGTTGTGTGCTGGAAGAAGTCGCTGCCGTTCTTGATCGCAGCCTGGTTCACTTCGCGGATCCAGGCTTCGGGGTTCTGTCCATCGTAGGCCCGGAGACCCGGCAGATTCAGATCGGTGAGCCATTCCGTACCCCATTCAAAGGGGCGCACCACGCGGTCGGTGGACCGGGTAGCCAGATCGGTCTCCCAGCGATCGAGCCACCGTTCATACTTCGCCTTCAACATCCTTTAAGCTGCCTTCTCCTTCGCGCCGGCAAGCGGCACGTTGTCTTTGACGTGTTCCATTGTGGCCATCTCGGAGATGGCGGCGGTGAGATTCGGGTTGCGCAGATTCCAGAGATAAGCCTTCATCATCGGCTTCAAATCGCCGGGAACCGCGGCGTGCAACTGGTTCATCTGCGCTGCGGGCGTTTCGCGCGGGGCTCGGAAATTGAAGGGCCGGGCGCTCTTCATTGAGATGATGCCCATGCCGGACTGCTTGGCCGCGGCGATTGCGCCACTGACGTAGGGCGAGTTCACCATATTGTAGGCGACCATCGCCACCGAATACATTTTCGTTTTGGCGGCGGCTTCGAGAACGCCGCCGGGGTCTGTGTGCGAGGACAGGCCGAGATGACGGGCCTTGCCAGCCTTCTTCAAGGTCTCGAAAGCCTCGAAGATCTCCGGGTGATTCTGAATTTCGTAAGGTGTATTGGCGCCGTGCGGGCACATCAGCAGATCGAGGTGATCGGTGCCGAGAGTCTGCAGCGACTGGTCGACGCTATCAAGGATGAGCTGCCGGTAATTTTTTGCACGATCGATCTTGCTGCCATACTGCGCGGCCATGACATTGGCGAGCGAGGCCTGGTCGAGTTCATCGCGCTGGCCGTTGAAGTAATTGATGAAGTAGTCGGGCGCGTCCGCCTTGCGGCGGGCAATCTCATCGAGCGCCAGATGGCGCAGGCGCTTCTGTTCGGTGTCGTCGAGGCTCTTGTAGATGTCCTGATAGAGGCGGTTGCGATTGATATCCCAGAGCGAGACTTTGGAGTTCAGGAAGAACTGGTCGCGCTTGCGGATCTTCAGGACCTCGGCGTAACCAAGCTCACTTTGGCCGCCCCCGTAGGCGGGCGCGGTGTCCAGATAATTGAGCCCCATGTCGATCGCGGCGAGCACATGATCGTAGTTTTTCGGAGAGATGGTGTTGCCGCCCATCACGATCTCGCTCACCATGTAGCCGGTGCGGCCCAGCTGCCGGTAGGCCATGCCGGATTGCTGGTTGCGCCACTCACCCTTGGTTTGGGCAGTTGCTGGACTGGCCTTCAGGGCCAGCGCAGACAAGAGCAGGTCGCGACGTCTCATTCTTTCAGTTTAGCTGGCTAACCGGAAGGCAGGTGCCCTGTCTAGGAGTTCTGCGGATCTTCCTGATGCTCCTGATCTCGATGGCGTGTCTGGCACAGCCGAGTCGATTGAACGAAAGAATGCCGGTTTGGCTCAAGGCCTTCCAAGTGACGGGTGTTGGGATTGGATGGATTGAGGATGGCAAGCTGGTGTGGACTGCGTTTTATGGAGACCAGGTGCCGGGCGGGCCGCCAGCGAATGCACGGACACTTTACAACGTTGCTTCCCTGACGAAACCCATTACAGCCGAACTGTTGCTGCGTCTGGCAGCGGCGGGCAGATTATCACTGGACGAACCTATCTCTCCCTATTGGGTGGATGAGGATGTGAAGGACAACCACTGGCATGAATTGCTGACGACGCGCCTTTGCCTGTCTCACCAAAGCGCCTTTCCGAACTGGCGTTACCAAACCAAGAACAAGTTGCAGTTCCAATGGCAGCCAGGCACTGCGTTTGGATACTCTGGCGAGGGTTTTGATTATGCGGCGCACTTTGCGGAGAAGCGTCCAGCAGTATGTGTTCGAGCCCATCGGGATGCACGAGACTTCGTATACGCCTCGGGAATGGTGGAAGGACAGACAGGCGAAGCCGGTGGAGGACGAATCGCGTACGAAGTGGTCCGCGGCGGATCTGCTTCGCTCCACCGTTGCGATTATGCGAAGTTCCTGATCGAGGCGATGCGGCGCGACCCGGAGAGATGGAAGATCACCCGCAATCAGACGACGCGCGAGATGTCTTCGGTGCTTTGCAAAGCAGCGAAAGACCCGAAGCGTTGCAGCGTAGCCAGCGGCTTTGGCCTCGGTTGGCATGTCGTCAAGATCAATGAGGAGATCATCGTCGATCATACCGCTGCGGACAGCGATGTGAAGACCTTTGCCTTCTTTCACCCGAAGCGCAAGTAGGGCGCGGTCATCCTGACAAATGGTCCGAATGTCGGCCATCAGATCATCGATAAGATTCTGAGCGTCCTCTATCCAGACCCCGTGTATGCTCCGACAATTTGGCCTAACTGAGCTGTTCCGAAACTGATTCCCATTCGGCCATCAGTTGCTCGATCGCAGAGCGTTCGAGGTCGGCGGCGCTCGAGACACGAAGACTTTCTTCGGCACTCACGTAATTGCTGAGTTCGGTGTCGAGCTTCGCTAGAGTGCCTTCCCGCGTGGCGATTTCTGCTTCCACTTGCTTCAAGCGATCCTGCAATTGCTTGAGCTTCATCGGATTCACGCGCTTCGAATTGGAAGTCTTCTCTTCGGTGGCGGCGATTTTCTCTACTGGTGCGGCGACGACGGCTTCGGGCTCTATGACGCGAGTTTTTGCGCGCAGATACTCTTCGTAGTTGCCCGGATAGATGTTCACCGTACCATTGGCGACTTCGAAGACTTTCTTGGCCAGTTCGTCGATGAAGTAGCGGTCGTGGCTGACGAAGACGACGGTGCCTTCGTAGTTCTTCAACGCGCCGAGCAGGATGTCTTTGGCGCGCATATCGAGATGGTTGGTGGGCTCGTCGAGCAGCACGAAGTTCGAGGGCTGGGTGAGCAGCTTGCAGATGGCGTAGCGGTTGCGTTCTCCACCGCTCAGCACGCCGATCTTCTTGAAGACATCTTCTTCGCGGAACAGAAAGCAGCCGAGCAGGCCACGGAGTTCGGTTTCGGTCGCCTTCGGAGCAGTGGCGCAGAGGTCATCGAGAAGGATCGAGTCGGGGTCGAGGGCCTTGTATTGATCCTGGGCGAAGTAGTCGAACTCGACGTTGTGGCCGAGCTTGTATTCGCCTGCCGTCAGGCCTTCGAGACCAGTGAGTAGTTTGATGAGCGTCGACTTACCGGCGCCGTTGTGGCCGACCAGCGCAATGCGGTCGCCGCGCTCGATCATGAAGTTGGCGTTCTCAAACACCTTCTTCGAGCCATAGCTCTTGGCGACGTTCTTGAACTCAGCAACGACACGGCCGCTGGGCTTGGGGTCGGGGAACTTGAAGTGGATGATCGGTTCCTCCTCAGGGATCTCGATCATCTCCATCTTTTCGAGCTCGCGCAGACGGCTCTGGGCCTGTTTCGCCTTGGTCGCCTTGGCGCGGAAGCGATCAACGAAGGCTTCGATCTGAGCGACGCGGTCCTGCTGGTTGCGCTGGGCAGCGCGCATTTGCTCGAGTCGCTCTTCCTTCTGCCGCTGGTAGTGCGTGTAGTTGCCCGAATAGATACTAACTTTCTTGTTCCACACCTCGACAATTTTCGAGACGGTGACGTCGAGGAAGTAGCGGTCGTGCGAGATGAGGATGAAGGTGTTCGGGTAGTTGTGGAGGTACTCTTCGAGCCAGTTGCGGGCTTCGAGATCGAGGTGGTTGGTGGGTTCGTCGAGCAGGAGGGCTTCGGGCTTCTCGAGCAGCAACTTCGCGAGCGCGATGCGCATCTGCCAGCCACCGGAGAACTCTTCGCACGGCTTGGCCCACTCGTCCTTGCTGAAGCCAAGGCCGGTGAGGATGGTGCCCACCTGCATGTCGATGGTGTAGCCGTCTTTGGCGCGGAATTCGGCATCGAGACGGGTGAATCGATCGGCCGCGGCAGTGTAGGCTTCGGTGGTGGGATCCAGATCGGACATGTCGTGGAGAGCCGCTTCCATGTCGCGCTCAATCTGCCGGATGGGCTCAAAAACACTGGCGCATTCATTGAAGACGCTGCGGCCCACCATCTTCAAGCCGTCCTGCGGCAGATAGCCGATGCGCATGTTGCGCATGGTGGACATCTCGCCGGAATCGATCTGCTCGATGCCGGCAATGATCTTCATCAACGTGGACTTGCCGGTGCCATTGGCGCCGACCAGGCCGATGCGGTCCTTGGTGCCAATCAACCAATTGACGTCATCAAAAAGGACCTTATGTCCAAAGCGTTTCCCAACTCGACTGAACTGAATCATCTACTGTCTTAACAACACCTGTCCGCCGCGTTGCGCGGTAATTTTGCCGCCATCGACGGCAATCTTTCCATTGACCAGAACGACATCGAAGCCGCTGGAAAACTGATGGGGATTTTCAAAGGTCGCGTTGTCGCGCACCTGTTCGGGATCGAAGATCACGAGGTCTGCCGCATAGCCTTCGCGCAGCAGTCCGCGATCGCGGAAGCCGAAGGTCTGAGCGGGCAGGGAAGTCATCTTGCGCACGGCCTCTTCGAGCGAAAGCAGCTTGCGCAACCGCACATACTCGTTGATGACACGCGCGTTGGTGCCGTAGTTGCGCGGGTGCGGACGCCCGGCGCCCATCGCGACCACGCCGCCGTCGCTGGCGATTGCCGTGTTGCGATAGCGCATGATGCTCGCGACATCATCTTCGCTCATCGCCTTGGTGACGACGCTGACGCCGCCGCGCTGCATCAGATGCAGCACGGTGTCGACGTCTGATTCATGTGATTGCGGCAAGCGGCGCAGCGCGGAGATTTGGCGGATGTTCTTGCCTTCGTAGCTCGGCTCAAAGCTGCAACGGGCGACGGTTGTGTATTCGAAATCGGAATAGCCGCGCTTTGTGTTGAAGTCGAGCGTTTCGTCGAAGATCTTCTTGCGGGTGGCCTTGTCTTGCAGCCGCTCCACTAGCTTCTCCTGCCCGCCGGCGAGCGCCCAGGTGGGCAGCGTCGTTGCGAGGGTGGTGGAGTAGGCGATGTAGGGATATTGATCGACGGTGATGTCGACGCCTGCGAGCCGGTTCTTCTCAATCAGCTCGATCATCTGCGGCGTGTTGCCCCAGAAGGCTTTGGTGTCCTGCTTGAGGTGCGAGATCTGGACCCGCGAGCCAGACTGCCTGCCCACTTCGATCGCCTCTGCGATGGCCTCGAGCACCTTGTCGCCTTCATCGCGCATGTGCGACGCATAGAGTCCGCCGTAACGCGCGGAGACTTGCGCCAGTTCGATCAGCTCGGCGGTGGCTGAGTAGGTGCCGGGTACGTATTCGAGACCGGTGGAGAATCCGACCGCGCCCGCGTCCATGGCCTTCGAGACCAGCGCTTTCATTCGCTCCATTTCGGCCCGAGTCGCCTTGCGGTCTTCCGCCCCGATCACCTCGCGGCGAATGGAATTGTGGCCAATGAGTGTGGCGAGATTGATGCCGATCTTTGCCTGGTTGAGCTTCGAGAAGAAGTCTTTGAGGTCGAGTTCGCTGCCGCCGCAGTTGCCGGTGACGACGCTGGTGACGCCGTCGCGCAGGAAGTTTTCGGCCTGGGGCTGATGGAGGATGCCTCCTTCAGAGTGCGTGTGGACATCGATGAAGCCAGGGGTGACGATGCGGCCTTGGGCTCCAATGGTTTGCGAGGCGGTTTTGCCGGTGAGGTTCCCGATCTTGGCGATCTTGCCGCCACTGATCGCCAGGTCTGCATGGAACCATGGGTTTGCGCTGCCATCGACGATGCGCGCTCCACGGATGATGAGGTCGTAATCGGCGGCAAAGGCAGAGATCGCGAGAAGGCTGGAGGCGAGGAGTCTAGCCATGCCGTGTCAGTTCACGAAAAAGTCGAAGCTGCGTGCGAGATAGGGGCGAAGATCCTGACGGGAGACGATGGCGTCGAGAAAGCCGTGGGCCACCAGAAATTCGCTGCGCTGGAAACCTTCGGGTAGTTTCTGGCGGATGGTCTGCTCGATGACGCGCGGGCCGGCAAAGCCGATGAGCGCGCCGGGTTCGGCAATATTCAGATCGCCCAGCATGGCAAAGGAGGCGGTGACGCCGCCCGTGGTGGGGTCGGTGAGGATGCTGATGTAGGGGATGGACGCCTCGTCCAGACGCATCAGGGCGCTCGAAATCTTCGCCATCTGCATCAGGCTGACGGCGCCTTCCTGCATGCGCGCGCCACCGGTGGCGCTGACCACAACCAGCGGCTGCCGGCCTGCGAGCGAGCGCTCGACGGCCCGGGTGATCTTTTCTCCCACCACGGCGCCCATGCTGCCGCCAATGAACTTCAGCTCCATGGCGCAGGCGTTAACTGTGTGTGTGCCGATACGGCCCTGGCCGCTGAGGACAGCGTCCTTACTGCCGGTGCTCTCCTGCATGGCCTTGAGCCGGGCCTTATAGGGCTTCGAATCGGAGAAGGTCATCGGATCGGTGGAGACCAGATCGGCGTCAAACTCCGTCCAGACCTTGTCGAAGAGGAGATTCATCCGCTCTCGTGCATCGATGCGGAAGTGATAGTTGCATTTGCTGCAAACGTTATGATTCTCTTCAAGATCCTGCCGGAAGATGATCTGCTTGCAGCCTTCGCATTTGACCCATAGGCCTTCGGTGCGTACCGTGCGATCGGCATCGCTTGGGGTATCGACGCCGGGCTTGTCGCGCTTAAACCAAGACATGAACTTTCAGTTTAGCGGGGATAGGGATGCCCGCGCAGGGTGGCGAAGGCGCGATAGATCTGTTCGGCCAACATTGCCCGGGCCAGTTCGTGCGGAAAGGTCATTGGTGACAGCGATAAAAGCAGGTCGGCTTTGGGCTTCCAGGCGGGCGGAAGACCGTCGTGGCCGCCAATCAGGAAGACGATATCGCGGGAGAGACGTTCGGCATCGGCGGTGAATTCGATGAAACGGGCGGAATCCCAATTTTTGCCAGCCGGGTCGAGGAAGACTTTGTGGGCGGCAGAGTGTTTGGCGAAGAGGTCGTAGCGGCCGGGGTGGATCTCGCGCATGGAGACGGTGGCCCAGCGGCCGGTGCGCTTCAGGAATTCTTCTGCCATCGCGTTGGAGTGTTCGTCGCGAGCTTTGCCAATGTAGAGCAGATCAAGGCGCATCATCGTTACTATAAAGAGTCAGCCCATGGCATTGGAACTCAGCATTCGCACGCAGGACGGAGCAACTCGTAATTTCCCTCTTCAGGGAGCACTGGTTGGCTTAGGCCGTGCGACCACCAATGAGCTTTGTTATGCGGAAGATTTTGGGCTTTCGCGCCAACATCTGAGCTTTGAGAAGATTGATGGCGTCTGGCATGTCCGGGACTTGGGGAGCAAGAACGGGACGACTGTGAACGGGTTTCGCATCGCCAACTCGACTCCTTTGGCCAACGGCGACATCATTCATGCCGGGCATCTGCAAATCAGCTTTGGCGGCGAGGATGAGCCCGCTGCGATCAACCAGACGGTGATGTTTGTCGAGCATGCCGATGTCGAATCGGCGCCGGCCAATACCGTGGTTTCGAGCCTGAAGGACGTCACTCCGGCGCAATCGATGTCGAATGAGCGGCACGCCGCGGCGCTGGTGCGGGCTGGCCGGGAGCTGGCCGGGCACCGGGATCTGAGCGAACTCTTCCAGTTGATTCTCGATCTTTCGGTGGAAGCGGTGGGGGGCTCGCGAGGTGTATTGATGACCCTCGAAGGCGAGGTGCTCGAGCCGCGGGCGAATCGCGGAGAAGGCTTTCGCATCTCAAAGACGATTCGCGACCAGGTGATTCGCGATAAGAATTCGCTGCTGGTTTTGGACACGACGATGGATGAGGTGTTCAAGATGCAGGCCAGCATCGTGATGCAGCGCGTGCGCAGCTTCATGGCCGTGCCGCTGCAGACGAATGAGAAGGTGATCGGGCTGTTGTATATCGATATGCCAGATATCACGCGTGAGTTCTCGAAAGAGGATTTGAGTCTGCTGACCGTCATGTCGAATGTGGCCGCGATCCGGATTGAGCATGCCCGCCTGAACGAGGTGGAAGCCCAGGAACGGATGATGGCCAAGGAGCTTTCGCAAGCGGGCGAGATCCAGCGCAGTCTGCTGCCCACACGGCCGCCCGTGGTGCCGGGCATGGATGTGGCGGGCTTGAATCTGCCCTGCCGTACGGTGGGCGGTGACTACTACGATTTCTTTCAGCTCTCGGACGGCAAGGTTGCGATTGCGGTGGGCGACGTCGCTGGCAAGGGGATGCCGGCGGCGATGTTGATGTCGAGCTTGCAGGCGCGCTTGCAGATTCTGGTAGAGACCGACGAGAATCCGGCGAGCATCGTCACGCGCCTGAATCGCAGCATCTCCCCGAATTGCCCGGACAATCGCTTCATCACTTTCTTTCTCGCGATTCTCGATCCGGCGAGCGGCGAGATTCGCTATTGCAATGCCGGCCACAATCCGCCGCTGCTGGTGAAGGCGAGCGGCTTGACGGAGAGGCTCGAAGGCGGCGGCATCATTCTGGGGATCCTGCCCACCGCCCAGTACACCGAGCACCGCAGCGCCATCCACAAGGGCGACACGCTGGTGATGTACAGCGACGGAGTAAGCGAGGCGATGCCGACGGGTGTCGATGAGGAATTTGGCGAGATGCGGATCTCGATGGCGATTCTGAACCGCTCGAGCCAGAGCGCGCTGCACATGATCGAAGGGGTGATGCAAGACCTCCATAGTTGGTGCGCCGGAGCTCCTTATGCGGATGATGTCACCTTAGTGATTGCCAAGAAGCCTTAGCTTGCGCTAACGTCTTTCTCAGCACATGTTTCCCTTTGGGGTCAGCGTATTCTTTCCTGCTTTTAATGATGCACCGTCCTTGCCTGAGTTAATTGGCAAGACCTTCCGTGTGTTGGCAGCCAATGTTGTTGATTATGAAGTAATTGTCATTAATGACGGCAGTGCGGATTGTACCGGCGCGGTGCTTGAGGAGTTAGTTTCTCTTCATGGTCCTCGGCTGCGTATTGTGACGCATCCGGTGAATCGCGGCTACGGCGCGGCGCTGCGGAGCGGCTTTGCGGCGGCGACGAAAGAGTTTGTCTTTTATACCGACGGCGATGGGCAATACGATGTCGGTGAGATGACAAAGCTGTTTCCGTTGATGCGGCCGGGAGTGTCCTTTGTCAACGGCTACAAATTAGAACGCAACGATCCCTGGCATCGCATTGTGATCGGCAAAGCGTATAACCAGTTTGCGCGTTTCTTATTTGGCGTTCATCTTCGCGATATCGATTGTGACTTTCGCTTCATCCGGCGGAGTTTGCTGGCGGACTTAGAGTCGACCTCGGGGACGGTCTGTGTCGAACTGGTTCGCAAGCTGGAACTGTGTGGCATGGAGGTGGCGGAGGTGGGAGTCCATCACTATCCGCGCCAGCATGGCAGGAGCCAGTTTTTTAGGATTCGAAGCCTCATGACGACCTTCTACCAGTTGTTCCGGCTGTGGTGGTGGTTGCTGGTGATGCCTCGGCTGGGAATGAAGCGGGCCGATGCGCATTCCAATAGTTAATCTGAAGCCGGCGATCGAAGAAACGCGCGCCGCCTGGGAAGCGAATCTGGCTGCGCTGTATGAGCGCGGCGTGTTTATTCTGGGGCCGGAATTGGAGCGCTTTGAGAGGGATCTCGCAAAGAGTCTGGGCGCGGTGGATGCGGTGGGGGTGAGTTCCGGGTCGAGCGCGATTGAGCTATGTCTGCGCGATGCCGGGGTGACGAGCGCGAAGCAGCAGGTGATTGTGCCGGCGCTGACGGCGCCCTTTAGTGCGGTTGCGGTGCTGGCTGCCGGGGCGACGCCGCGCTTTGCCGATATTGACCTTGAGACTTTGCAGGTGGACCCGAAGGACATCGCTGATCGCATCGGCTCAAAGACCGCCGCCTTGCTGCCGGTGCATCTGTATGGGCAGCCGTGCGCGATCGGGAAGATCGCGAAGCTCGCGAAACAGGCAAAGCTGAAGCTGGTGCAGGATGCTTGCCAGGCGCATGGCGCGATGCCTTTTACCGAATATGGGAACTACGTGGCTTTGAGCTTTTACCCGACCAAGAATCTGGGTTGTCTGGGGGACGGTGGTGCGATTCTGACGGCGAAGGAGAGCGTGGCGCAGCGCTTGCGCCAGGCGCGCGATGGCGGGCGGGGTCCGAATCAGGTGGCCGTTGTCCCTGGCATCAATGCCCGTCTTGACGAGATGCAGTGCTGTTATCTGAACGCGTTTCTGCCGCAACTCGAGGTCTGGAATGAGAAGCGGCGCCGGCTGGCGGCGATCTACGATGAGATGTTGCGCGGCCTGGCGGGTGTGCAGTTGTTGCGCCGCGCGGCGAACAGCGTTTGCCACCTGTATGTGATCCGCGCCGAGCGCCGGGATCGCTTGCGGGAGCATCTGACACAAGCGGGAATTGGCGCGGGGATTCATTATCCGGTGCCGTTGCATCTGCATCCGGCCTTCTCCGGGGCCAAGCAGAAGAAGGGCGATCTGCCGCATGCGGAACGCGCGGCGCGCGAGATTCTGTCCCTGCCGCTTTGGCCGCAGTTGCCGGAAGATCAGGTGCGGGAGACGGCCGAAGCGGTAATCGGCTTCTACAAGCAATGAGCCTTGCCGCCTATCAAGGAATGCGGGTGCTGGTGACTGGGGGACTGGGCTTCATCGGCAGCAATCTTGCGTTGCGCCTGGAAGAATTGGGCGCTTCGGTGACGGTGGTGGACTCGCTGGTTGCGGGCTGTGGCGGCAACCGGGCGAATCTAGCGGGCAGCGGAGTGCGGGTGATCGAAGCGGATCTGAGCGAGCCAGCGGCAATCGAAGAGGCGCTCGCGCGGGCGCAGGTGGTGTTCAATCTGGCGGGCGAGATCAGTCACATCCATTCGATGGAGTATCCGGAGCGGGACCTGCACCTCAATACGCTGTCGCAGTTGAGGTTTCTCGATGCTTGCCGCCGGGTGAATCGCGGGGTGCGCATTGTCTATGCCGGAACGCGCCAGACCTTTGGACGGCCCCGCTACCTTCCTGTCGACGAGCAGCATCCGATCCGTCCGATCGACTTCAACGGCGTCCACAAGTACGCCGCGACGATGTACCACCTGATGATGAGCGAACTGGGCGAACTCGACGCGATGGTGCTGCTGCTCACTAATGTGTACGGTCCGCGGATGAGCTTGAATATCGCGGGGCAAGGCTTTCTGGGTGTCTTCTTTCGGAAGGCGTTGTTGGGCGAGCCACTGGCGGTCTATGGGGATGGCGAGCAACTGCGGGACCCGGTTTATGTCGATGATGTTGCGGAGGCTTTTTTGCTGGCCGGGGTCGCCCATGGTTGTGTCGAACGGGAGTACAACATCGGTGGCGCGGAGCCATTGATGCTGCGCGAGATTGCGGAAGAGATTGGCGGCGAGGCGCGGCGGGTTCCGTTTCCGGCGCATCTGCAGCCGATCGATATCGGAAGCTACTACACCGACAGCCGGAGGGCGGAGCGAGTGCTCGGCTGGCGTCCGCGGACGAGCTTTGGCGAGGGAGTACGGCGGACGATGGACTTTTATCGATTGTGGTTTGCGGCCTATCTCGACCCGCAAGAGGAGCTGCGCCGCGAGTTGCCGGAGCATGCCGGCATCCGCCGCCGGCTGGAATTCACCATAAGCCGATGAATCCAGCAGAGTTTCAGAACATCGCCGCCGCCGAGCAGGAGATGTGGTGGTTTGCGGGGATGCGCCAGATCCTCGAGGCCTGGATCGCCCGCTTACCGGGAGATCGATTGACCGACGTCCTTGAGGCGGGTTGCGGCACCGGCTATCTGTCGCAATGGTTGGCGCGGCGTTATGGCTGGCGCATGTTTCCGGTGGATCTCGATGAGGCGGGCCTGCGCTATGGCTTGGAGGCGGGCCTGCCCCGGCTGGTGCAGACCGATATCGCGCGGCTGCCGTATCGCGATGCGTGTTTTGACGGCCTGGTGTCCCTTGATGTTCTTGTACATTTTCCAAGGGGTGGCGAGCGCGAGGCGCTCCGGGAGTTTGCCCGGGTGCTGCGGCCCGGGGGCAAACTGATCCTGCGCGTGTCGGCGTTGGATATTTTGAGAAGCCGCCATTCACAATTTGCTGGGGAAAAGCAGCGCTTTGACGCGGCGCGGCTGCGCGGCGTCTTGGAGGAGACGGGGTTTCGGGTGCTCGATCTGAGCGCGGCGAACTCGCTGCTGCTGCCGGTTGCGCTGCTGAAGTTCCGAGTCTGGGAAGAATGGACGCAGCAGGCGCCACGCAGCGGCGTCGAGATGCCAGGCCAGTTGCTGAACCGGCTGCTGCGGCTGCCGCTTGAAATCGAAGCGGGCTGGATCCGGATGGGGGGCCGTTTTCCAATTGGCCAAAGTCTGCTGGTTTTGGCCGAGAAATCATAGGACTCAGGTCGAACCCTAAAGACCCTGAGGCGATTGGCCGATCATGACCTAAGACCGGAGTACGAGAAGTCAGGCTCGTCCGGCATGTTGCCTCATGAAAAAGAACGTCCTCCCCCTGGTGATTATCGCGCTCGTTATCGCGGTGGTGTCGACAGGCATATTCTATGGTTTGATCGTTTCCCGCATGGACGGGTCGGCGAGAACAGCTTCTACTCTTCGTTATGTGGCGGTGAAGGATCTGGAAAAAGGGCATGTGGTGAAGGCTGAGGATTTCCGCCTGAGCGCGGCTCCTGATCCTGGCTCACCGGCGCCCAGTCATCCGGAAGATCTCATCGGACGCAGGCTGACGGAAAATCTTGGCCGTGATGTTGTGCTCACGGAACATGTGCTGACGCCTTCTGCCCAACGAGGGCTGCCGGCCGGCATTCCAGATGGAATGCGCGCGGTCACGCTTCATATCAGTGATTCTTCGAGTGTGGTTCAAATGCTGCATCCCGGCGATAAAGTCGATGTGCAGGCCTTGATCAATCGCAATCGCAACGGAGAAACAGATCTCGAACTCCGCACCCTTCTGCAGAATGCGACGGTGTTCAATATCGTGCCGCCTGAACCGAATCAGAATTTGCAGGGCCGCACGGTCCTCACTGTTTTGAGCTCACCGCAGGATTCCGAACGTCTGAGTGTGGCCGATGCAGGCGCCCGGCTGCGGGTGGTGCTGCGCAATCGGGGCGACGAGAAGATTGTGCCTCTGGGCTCCACCTCGGTGCTGAGCTTGGCCGCGCCTCCGCGGCCTGTGGTGACCACGAAATTCGCGGTGGCTAAGCCTGTTTCCCGGCCCGTAGAGCTGGACTTCCGGTTATTTGAGGTGGCTGCGGACCAAGTGGCTTCGTTTGCGCCCGGGGCAGGGAATGATGCCTTGTCGGTGAAGGTGGGGCAGAATCAGAAAGCGGAAAAATCAACCTTACTGGCCTCATCACGCATGATGGCGGACCGTTCCGGGGAATTTATCTGGAAGGCTGCCGATCTGTCGTCCGTGAAGGTCCGGGTGGAAGCGCTGGACGGACAAACGGATGGGGACGTGCGCCTACGGATCCAGCCGGAATCGAGTTCGACGGACGCGGCCACGCAAAAGGCCGATTCGAAGGTGCAACTGAGCGGAGAGCAGTCCGCGGTGGTGAGCGGCTTTCATGCCGGGCACAAGGGTAGGGGCGGGCAACTCGTGCTGGTGATTACGCCGGTTCGCTCCAAGTAGAGATCCATATGTCGGGTCCATTCCTTCTGCTGCTGATTTTTACCGCGACCTTCGCTTTTGTGGTGGCAGGGCTTTACTTTGCTTCTGGATGGTTCAAAACAGAAGCGTTAGTGGAAGGGGAATCGGACGGCTTTGCGGGGAGAGACGGCGAGCCGCTTCTGTTACGCACAGAGACGGTATCAAGCATCTCTTTCTGGGCGACCTTGCTCGAACGCTTTCGATTTGTGCCGAATTTGAGGCGTCTCATTTCGGAAGCAGGATTGAGTTGGTCCGTCGGGCGCTTCACGGCGATGATGCTGTTGGCCGGCGCGTCGATGGGGGTGATTTTGTCTCGTTTGGCCTGGCTGCCGCTGTTGGGGGTTCTTTGCGGCGCGGTGCTAGCGATGCTAGCGCCCTTCTTTTATGTCAGAAGTAAGCGCCAGAAACGTTTTTTGCTCTTTGAAGAAAACTTCCCTGATGCACTCGACACGCTCGGGCGCGCTATGCGGGCCGGGCATGCACTGGCGGCCGGCATCGAACTGGTGGCCTATGAAGCAGCACAGCCGGTGAGTGGAGAATTCAGAATTGTTCTTGAGGAGTGGAAGCTGGGCCGCAGTTGGGATCAGGCTCTCGATCATTTGGTACAGCGGATCCCTCTGGTGAGCGTCAGCCTGTTTGTGGCTGCCGTACGGATGCAAAGCCGCACAGGCGGCAAGCTGCACGAGATTCTCACACGCATCTCGGAGGGGGTGCGAGATTCCGGGGCGCTGGAGGGCGAGGTCCGCGCGATTTCCGCGCATGGCAAGCTCACTGGCGCCGTGCTGACCGTGCTGCCGATTGGTATTGCAGTCATGCTGCACTCTACTGCACCTGGCTATCTCGATATTCTGAATGACAATCCGGTGGGCCGCTATATGGTGGTGGCTGCTGTGATCCTGTTGATCGCGGCACATTTTGTGATTCGTAAGATTCTCGATATTCGCATTTGAACGCTATGGAAATCCTACTTTTAAGCGGATGCTTCCTGTTTGTACTGCTCGCGGTGCTGGGTGGTGGTTATTGGTTTTTGCGAGAACCGGCTCCAGTGGCCGAGTCTGTGCTCCGGGTGGATTTGAACCAGGATGACGGCCCGATCCGGCAGACTCTCGAAAAGATCGGTAGCATTCTGCCGGCTGCGAATGATCTTGCTCATCCGGTCCGCCGGCGTCTGATCGCGGCAGGCTACCGGGAGCCGGATGCGTTACAGGCTTATTTCGGGATTAAGGCGGTGTCGGCTCTTTTATTCGCCATGCTCTTTCTGCTGCTTGGGGTCGAGCTGGAGGTCGACCTGCTGGCGGCGCTTGTTTTCTCGCTCTGTGGCGCCGGAATTGGCTATCTGATTCCGGATCGTGGCTTGCAGAGTATGGAAGCGAACCGCCGGGGGCGCTTGCGCCAAGCTCTTCCGGCAGCGCTGGACCTTCTGGTGCTGAGTCTGGAGGCTGGGCAGGCGCTCGACAGCGCCATGCTGGAGACCAGCAGGGAATTGCGTCATGTCTATCCGGAACTCAGTGAAGAATTGTCGCTGACTCACCTGGAGATGCGTGCGGGGCAATCGCGTAGCGATGTTCTGGCCCGGTTGGTGATGCGTACGGGTGAACCAGAAGTGAAGAAGCTGACGAATCTACTGCTGGACGGGGATCGATTTGGCGCTTCGCTTGGGCCGGCTTTACGGAATCATGCGAAGTATACGAGATTGCGCCGCCGGCAAGTGGCGCAGGAGCAAGCGCGAAAGACCAGTGTCAAACTGATTTTCCCAGTGTTCTTTCTGATCTTCCCTTGCGTGTTGCTTGTGACCTTAGGACCCGCCTTACTCAGACTGTTGCAAGGAATGAGCCAACTGGCCGGAGGCTAGGTCGTGTCGCTCCTCTCACCGAAATGGTGTCGATAGAGCTGGGACAGGAGGCATAGGCCCTCGCCTACTCAGTGGTCCGGTGTTACAGGTCGAAAATGCTGGACTGCTGCAACGTCCGCGCCGTTTTTCAGTTCTCGATCAGAGGGGGAGCCGATTGAAACATGGTCGGGTAGATATCGTCATTCGACTTTCAAATGCACGCGGCGTGCGAAGTAGTTTCCCAACATGCCTTTTTTGGGGTCGCCCTTGACTGATTCGCCACGGGTGAGCATGACCTGAAGTTCGATCTCGGCATCACTGGCGTCATCCCCGGCACGTAAGGTCATCGGAAGGGAGGTCAACTGCGCACCCGCGTAGGCTTCTACCGTGTCGCCTACGATACGGCAAGACGCGGGGAGATTCACCATCCAGCCTGGTGCGAACTTGTTGAGAGAACTGGGGTCGGGGATTTTCTTTGGGTCCACATAGATCCAGGCGTTGCGGTACGGTGAGAGTTCTTCTTTGGCGTCCTTCCAGCCGATGACTGTGAGAACTGTCTTCAGTTCGCCACGCTTCGCCGAAATTAAGAAAGTCCCATCCTCTTGCTTCAACGACTTCCCCGAGGACTTGTCGAGGATATCGATGATCAGGTTTGCCGAGTCCTTCCAAGGCCCTTCACTTTTGTGGCAACTCAGGCAATTCCGGGACGGGCTCAGAATGCCGACTGCTGGTGGATACGCCAGCGCGCAGGGGGTGCCCATCACCACCAGCAAGGCCAGCGAGCCGAGGGTGGACGGTCTCCAGTTGTGGATTCGACGATTTTTCATAGCGTGATTTCTTTCAAGAAGTGTTTGTATGTGTCTCAGGCGATTGGGCTTGGGACGAGGACTGGAGTTGCTTCAGATATTTGTGTGGCGCCCTCCGTCGCAGGCGGCTGGGCCGTAGGAAACACGGAAGGATTCGTTTTCGCAGATCCACGATTCCTCTGTCCAGTTGCCTCCGAACGGTTGCATTGCGATCGGGAAGGTCTTCCGCCTGGCCCTCCTCTGGGCGCGTGCCTGCTCGATACCTGTCATTGTGGAGCCGGCTTGAGCGGCAGGAAATGCGAGTTACCCTGGGCCGCATGTCGTCTCCGACATCTCCATCGATTTCAGGCGGCCTTCCAGCGCTTCCATTTTGGCTGTCATCGCCATATGAATCTCTTCTGTTTCTGCTTTACTCCGCGCCGGGTGTCATAGAATTCTGGGCTGGCTCTGCCGGATAGCCCTTGGTTGTCCAGTCACTATGCAAATTCGTTGGAATGTTAAGCACGCGGATGGCCTTGAAGCCGAGCCGCTTCAACGTGGTGTAAGCCGGGCGGATGTTGGGGCAATCTTTCAATGGACAGCATCCGCAATAGATCACGACCTCAGCATCTTTTGAGAGAGTGGCTGCGAGTCTTTCGAGATCCTGAATGCCTTCCGGCTTGTTTGCGGGGCCGGCAAACTTCGCGCCACGAATGTGCCGTTGCCGATACAGGAACGGAAACGCAACGCAAATGATCGGCGGCGCGATCTTGGCTTCGATTTGTTTGGCTAAGTCTGCTGGCGCAAGGAATTCGCTCGTCTTCCAGGGTTGTTCTGCAAAGAGGACAGGCGCGAGATTTGTCCAGCCCAGTCCGCATGCGGCACCGGACATGAGTTGTCGTCGATTCAACATTTTTTACGTTCTCCTTGAACTAAATTTGAGTTTGAGGCGCATCAACAGGTTCTCTACCCGCCATCTCTCCAGAAACGAATCGCATCTTGACTCGAATCTCCGGGTGTATGGAGAGGCTGACCGGGCAAAGCTTTGCCGCACGCTCCAACCGGCCGCGCTCCTCGACGCTGCAGTGTTGCGGGAGATGAATAGTGAGCGTGATCGAGCCAATCCGGCGGGGGCTTGCTTCCATTTCTTTTTCGATCTCGATATGGATTGCGGCTGACAGATCCTGTCGCTCCGCAACGAGTCCGATGGTGGTCAGTACACAGGACCCCAGTGCCGCAGCGACCAGGTCCGTTGGTGAGAAGGACAAGCCCTGACCGCCCCCACCCTTCGGTGGATCGGTAGAAAAGCTCACTCCCGATCCTTCGTGCTTCAGGCTGACCTGGCCTTGACCGAGATAGGTACCCAAAATCTTCAACTGGAATGTCCTCTCATTTCTTCTCAATTCTCAGTGTGTGACTGCCTAAACTCACCTGCATCAGGTGAGCTCCGGTACCGTTGTAGTTCTGGCAACGTCGCGAAGCACTTCCCTGCCGGGAAGCGTTTCTCTCATCATGACGACCGCGACCAAGCCAGACAGTATGGTGAGCGCTCCAACGGTGCCAATGGCCCAGCGGAGACCAAGCAGGTCGGCGATGACACCGGCAAGAAGGGCGCCAATCGCGTATCCACCATCTCTCCAAAGCCGATAAACGCCAACGGCGGTAGCACGCCATGAGGGGTGCGCTACGTCGCCGATGGTAGCGAGGAGAGTTGGATAGACCATCGCGGTGCCAATGCCTAGCAAGACGGAAGCGGCTGCCCAGGGAATCAATCCGGTCATGAGCGACAGACTGAGAATCGCCACTCCCTGGAGGAGCATTCCAGAACTAATGAATATCTTTCTTCCCCATCGATCACTCCATGCGCCAGTGAACATTTGGAAGATTCCCCACACCGCCGGATAAAGCGCGCCGATCATGCTGACCTCGCCAAGGCTCAGCCCTCCCCCTACGAAAAATAACGGCAGGAGACCCCATGCCATCCCATCATTGAGGTTGTTGACCATCCCCGCCTGACTCACGGAGAAAAGAGTGCGATCTTGCCAACTCGTCAGAAAGAAGATCTCCCGAAAGGAACGGTCTGCAGTGACCTGCCCACGGCCTTCCAGCGCAACGTGTGCGTGCGATTCCCGCACAAACACCACCGACAGAAGGAGCCCTAGAAGAGCTGTGATTCCTCCCACCCACAGCAACGCATAGCGTGCGCCATACACTCCGGTGAGATAACCGGTGAGCAGCGCTGCCCCGGAAACCGCGAGGTAACCGGCCGCCTCATTCAGGCCCATCGCCAGGCCGCGGCGCTTTGCGCCCACCAGATCGATCTTCATGATGACCGTCGTGGACCAGGCAAAGCCCTGATTCAGACCCAGGAACATGTTGGCGAGGATGATCCACGACCACGACGGTGCGAAGTAGAGGAGGAAGGGGACTGGAAGCCCGAATAGCCAGCCCGCAATCAGCACCCGCTTTCTGCCGAACTGGTCGCCGAGCCGGCCAGCGAACAAATTCGCTCCGGCCTTGACGAGCCCAAAGCTGGCGATGAAAGAGAGAATCGCGGCGCGTGACGCTAAACCGAAATCGTCCTGGGCGAGAAGAGGCAGAACCACTCGCTCCGCTCCAACCATGACGCCAACGAAGCTGTTGACGAGGACCAGGAGCGTGAACTGCTGCCAGTTCTCCCGGAGGCCGAGACGCACTTCGACTGGTGCGCTATCCAATGGCACAGCGATTGGCTCCTGCTTCCAGCTCCGTCAGGTCCCCAGCTGGTAGTTCCGCGCCCTCATTGAGTTCGACGATTCGTATGTAGTTCGGCGGAGTGGGCGGAATATGGGCCAGGATCTGTTCGACAAAGGATTCCTCTGATTCCATCCAGTGCCGAAGCCGTTCTGCCACCACATCGAGGCGCTCACGGATCGCTACGCCGTCGAACGCGGCAGGGGTGCCAGTATGTCCGGGAAAGACAAGCACGCCAGGGGCGAGAGCTAACAATTGCTGGACGGAGGTGTAGAGACGAGACGCGCGCGCACGGGCCTGGCCAGGATCGGCGTGCAAGTCTGGACGCCCGACGCTCGAAGTGAAGAGTGTGTCTCCCGTAAATAATGCCTCTCCATCCAGGAGGAAGGACATACTCTCCATGGTGTGTCCAGGCGTTGGGATTGCTTCCAGCTTCGCTGCGCCGATCCTGATCACCTCGTGAGCCGCTATGGAACGGTATCCAAAATGGACACGGTTCTGGGGCGGTAACAACAACTCGGCGCCCATTGCGTCGGCGAGTTGGCGTGAACGCGAAACATGATCGGCATGAATGTGGGTGTCAATCACGTAGCGAATCCGGAGACCCTGGCGTTCCGCCAGGGAACGATAAACATCGATTGGCAAAGAGGCGTCAATGACGGCGGCCTCTTGATTGGAGGAGATCAGATAGGAAAGACAACCCTTTCCTGTGCGCCGAACTTGAGTGACGTGAGCGTTGGTCAGGGCGACTTCGGCCGTATTCCAAGCCAGACTCCATGCCTTCATCCCGCCCGAGAGAGAAAATACATCCAGTCCTCGGCTCGTGAGTTCATCCGCGGCTCGCTCACTCATCTTGCCCAAATTGCACACCGTCACAATGGGCTGGCTGGCAGGAAGGATTGCATCGGAAAGCGCACTTGGTTGGTTGGCTTTCAGTGCTTCATATGCGTTGATGTGCAGGCTGCCGGGAATGGACCATTGTGCCCTGTCTTCTTCGTTTCTGACGTCGATGACTGTCACGGGACGCTTCTCTTCCAGCCACATACGGAGTAACTCCGCATCGATCTTTCTAGGCATGTAACTTCCCTCCGTAGTTTTCCACTCTGAGTGTTTGTGTTACTGCGCCTCCTGCGATTTTCCAATCAGGGAAACCACCATCCAGGCGATAGGCCTGGAATCCTCTGCTCGAAAGGAGGGCCGCTGCTTCATCAGCGAATACGCAGTACGAACCGCGACAATAGGCGATGATCGTTTTGTCTTTGGGGAGTTCCTTGAGACGGCCTGCGAGTTCGCCAATGGGAATCGAGCGTGCCCCGGCGATGTGACCGGCCTGGTACTCCACTGTTGGCCTGACATCCAGCAACACCGTGTTGCCATCTTTCAGACGGCGCTTCAGCTCACGTGCATCGATACCCTGCAACTTGCCGCGATCGACCAAATATGTGTCGACCAAGCGGCCTACTTCTGCCAGACGCGTCTCTCCAACTTCTCGCAACATCAACCAAAGACGGGTCACTCGCTCGTCCGCCAAGCGGTAGCGAATGAAGGTCCCATCCCGGCGTGTTTCGACAAGATGAGCTTGCCGGAGAACCTTAAGATGCTGGGAGGTATTCGCCACGGACTGAGAAGTCTCTGTGGCTAGTTCCTCAACCGACCTCTCTGCCTGCGCAAGCAAATCGATGATTTCCAGCCGCCGGTCGCTGGCCATCGCTTTGCCGATTCGCGCAAACTCGCCGAAAAGAGAATTCTTAAAGTCGCGCTTTGACTGAGCATCCATGTATCTATATTCAATAGAATACTTGAATAGATGTCAAGCACTCTAAAAGCTGCTCCATCTGTTGGGATTCGTAGTGGGGAAGGGCACAAACTCAGATCCATTTGCCGCTTCCTCGTTGCTAGTCCAGATGGTGCGTCAAATCAGAGTGAAAAGGAGCCCACCTTGATGCCTGTATGAGAACGTTCTTGTTCGATTCTGTGAATGAAGGCTGCCGAGCTGTGGAGCCTCAACAGGTTGTTCCCTTCAAATAGCTCACTCGGCTCACGAGGTGGGCCGATGTGATGGACCTGTACCTGACGGGCACTTAGGCTTCAGTACGACGCGGCGCTTGCGCTTGTTCATCCAAGGGAAGAAACGGTTCGAGAAGGAATGAGGAGGTGCAGCGTAGGCAAAAATCCGGGCACAGTGCTAAATCGAAGGTGGTTGGGATCGAGAGGGAAGGCGTTGTTTGGTGCACCCGGAGGGATTCGAACCCCCGACCCTTTGGTTCGAAGCCACTCCGTCTCGTCGAATCAATGGTTTAGCTATGAATCTACAAACTGCCCCAATTCACTATGGCTATTTCGTAATCGAGTGTTGGGCGAGATGACAGATACCACTTGTATCGGTGCATCTATGCAGAGAGTAGGCACAAAATCCGGCACAGTCGAGAATCTCAATAATGATGCCGTCCTGCACGCGCAATCTGGTCGATTGCTTGGGGCGGCAAGCAGTCGCTATTTATTTCTTCGGCTTAGGAGAGGTATTTTTTAACTGACCTTGGGTGAGTCTTTCGGGGTCTTTCTTTCTCGAATCCTCTAGAAAATTATGCCGAGATACAACTTGGCTATTCAGCTGCCGTTCTAGGTCGCGTCTCGCATCTCCTGCTACTCTTCCGCCAGATTCCGCGGCCTTGGCATTAGCGTTGAAGCCTTGAGCATTTGAGGCCTTCGCAATAGCGGTCGTGGATTTTTCGCCAAGCATCGTGAAAACCAACTCCAGGTCGGTCATATGGTCGCGCAGATTATGTGATGGCGATAGCCCCTTGAGGCGTTTGTGCTGGTCGGCGTCAAGATCGAAGGTTTTTTTTTGCAATGATGTTTGTGAGCCGACCGTATTCTCGGCCAGTGATCCCGCCTTTTTGCCATTGGTCGGTCAATTCCCGACGAACGACGATGCAACGGAGCCTTGCTTCAATCCAGTCGCTTGTGCGTCCCTGCGCCTGCCATAGCAGAATCGCTCGCTTGACTGCGATTTCAGGGTCTTGATACTCCTGAATGCGCTCATAGCCAACAGTCGCGAGCCACCGCTTGAAAGGCTCAGCTTTTCTGCTGGGAATAGACTGAATGATGCGAAGCGCCGTTTCCACTGTGACCGCATCTGTGAGGTAAAATTTCCCATCAGTTGACGCCATTTTCAGTTGTCCGATTTTAGCGGACAACTCAGTAAACCCTTCATTCTTAACGAGTTTTGCTTTTAAGTCACTCCAGTACTTGCTTGGGCGATCCGATTCGGACAACGCAGCAATAATGTCCACAATGGCAAAATGCCACTCGTTCTCGTGGAAGACTTTCCTTATGGTAATTCCCTCGAATAGAACTAGCTGGGCGTCTCCCTGTTCCACGGCTGCACCATTATCTTTCCCGAGGGGGCCCATATCTTTTGCGGCCCGACGCCGTATTTCTTCGATGGGGGTGTCTTCTGGCAGCAGGCTTGAAATGTCGATCGGTTTATCTGCCATAGTTAGCTCCTGATGCCGTCAGTGGTCTGGCGTGCAGCAATATTATTATGCCAAAGCGCCATACAGCGGAGGCAGGGTGCGCTTTCCTCTCCTCGCAGGGTACTTTCGTCGCACCGCTCTCTACTTGAGAGTGAAGCGGTGGACGTCAGGCTTAGAACTGCCACCTTGCGTCCCCCTTCCGGAACGGCTGACTGTGAGGGAACTATTGAGCTTGTCGACTACGCTGCGGATATTAGTTGAGCCAGCAAGTCATGATGGTCTCGACTTCCTCAGCGCACGGTAACGACGAGAGGGGGCCAATGAGCTAGCCTTCGGCTGCTATTGAGATTCAGATTGAAAAAACTATCTATCGATGCCTCTACGACGGTCCTCGTAGAAAATCACAGGATATTCACAGAACATTTCTCACTAGTATTGTTCTATTCTGCGGATGAAGGCCGCCTAGCTCCTGCAGGGCGAAGTGCGCGTGAACCTGACGCGCTGGCGGCTGATTCACATACAGGTTTCGGTGAGGTGCCGATGGGAAGTGTTCCTGAACTAGATGCCCGCGCAAAGCGGCAATTAGAACTTGATTGGAAGCTGCTGGTTGAAAAACATGGGATTCGTAATGGTTCGACAATATCGAGTGTTCGAATTCATTCCAGATCGCGGTTCGTTACGCCGGATGGTCCAGATTATGCCGGCGATCAAGCAAAAGTTGAAACGTCGATTTCGATTTCAATTGATAGATTCAATCAAGTCAGTCGACTCTACTTGGTGCTTTGGCGATCTTGCAATCTGCCTTACGAAGTGTTTGAGGGGTGGCTCTCAGGCGTTCAGGGACTTGTTGAAGCTGAAGTGTCTTCCCTCTGGGGCACAGATCTCCAACAATATGAGGAATGGTGGGCCCAGGCAGCGTGTGATGCTGTCCGGGTAGCCCTCAATAGCCTTCTCGACTTTTGGACGTTGAAAGCTCTTGAGATGGAGCGAGCTCGGTTTGACGCCGCACCTACTTCGACCCAACTGAGCCCTCGTGCGGTGAAGGAGGTTGAGCGAATAACAGGTCAAAAATTCCTCCAGGCTGAACGGACTTCGTTCCTGAAATGGGATGTAGCTGCTGAGTCGAAAGCTGTAAATGCTGCATGGAATGCCGCGGGAAAGCTATTCCCGAGGAAGTCCTATGTGAAACTTCCAGCGCCAGGGACGCCTATAGGGGGATTTGCGCTTTGCGCGGTACCTGTTCACTCAATTAATGCAACCCGGGCCGATGAAGCAGGTGAAGTCAGTTTGATCGACCCGCCGAGCAAAATTGATCATGTACAAGCTTCACTGCCTTCTAGATCGCTTGTGATTCATCTCGATTCAGAATCGCTAGTTAAGCAGGAAGCTTCGATATTCGATAGGACCCCGTCAGGCTCGCAGAGTCCAGAGGCATACAAAGACAAAAGCGACCGGGAGCTTTGGAGTGACTATCGCGAGACTGTCAGACTAAGGGATGGGAAGGCCCCGTCAAATCGTGTCATCGCCGGGTTGGTGCACCACGAATGGACCTCAGATACCTATCTGCGCCAATTCGCGGGCCGCAGTAAGAAGATGAAAAATGCTCTAGGGAAAGCACAACGCCAGAAGATCCGTGCATTTTTTATTCGAGAACTCACTACGAAGTAATTTCCTGATTTTCCTATTTTTCCTGATTTTTAGTGCTTGCATTCCCTTTCAGGAAAGTCAGTACAACCGTAGTCATGAGGAACAACTCATCTACGAATCCATCGATCAACGGCAGCCCTGAGAGGCTCCGATTCATTGATATTTCAGAAGCAAAGTCAATCTATGGCGGTTCACTCGCATGGTGGCGCAAAGCTGTCTGGCTAAAGAAGATGACTAGCTACCGGCGAGGTGGTCGAGTTGTATTCAAGCGCGAAGACTTGGACGCCTATTTCGAGGCCCATCGCATCCCTGCTGCTAGTGAGGCGGCATAGCGAATGGGAAAAACAAAAGACCCGCGGTGCGAACGCGGGCCATATAGCAACCAGACCTCTATTTTTCGCCAAGAATATTTCGATGTCAATGGCGCGGCTCTCTATCTACAAGATCGACATCAGCTCAGTTACACTCCCGAGGTACTTTCCGAATACGCTAAATTGCGCCGGTTAGGTCTCGGGCTATGGGGGCCGAAGCTTGAGGCCTCGGGGAAGTACTCTCTTCCAGCCCTGGATGAATTTGCGCGCGAGATTCGGAACGCGAAACGACGGCAAGGACTTCGCGTTGCCTAACCGCATTGTTCGCGAGAGCATTCTGACTTCCAGTGCAGTGAATGGTCTGTCTATCGAGTCAGAACTTGTCTACAGGCGCCTGATGTCAGTTGCTGATGATTTTGGCCGCTTCGATGGTCGGGCAGGCGTGATTCGAGCGTCTGCGTTTCCACTCCGCCTTGAGGAGTTTCCTGAAGCTCGTATTGAGCATTGCCTCGAAGAGATCGCCGCTGCGAAACTCATTCTGCGATATGAGGTCGACGGCAAACCCTTCATCGAGGTTCTGAAATTCAATCAGCGGACACGCGCGAATACCTCCAAGTTTCCGTCGCCTAGCAGACAGTCGACTGTCACTGGTCATACGTCTGACGGTCGCGTGACTGCCCCATGCCGGTCACCCGCGCACGGAGACGGAGACGGAGACGAATACGACTCTTCATTGAGAGTCCGTCAGTTCTTGGAACGGTACCCGAGGAAGACGGACATGGATGCCGCAGCCCGCATGTGGATCAGTATCGTGACAGCTGAGGATGAGCCTCGCGTTCTTACAGGCTTGGAGCGCTGGATCGATTCCGATGAATGGACTAAGGATGGTGGTCAGTGGATTCCGTCACCGGTCAAGTTCCTCGAGAAACGACGCTGGAAAGATCTGCCGAAGGATCGGCTGAACTCGACCCCCTTAATCGCCGCGGAGCCAATGATTGTCCGGGAGGAGCTGCGATGAAGGAATCTGCACTTGACCGAGTTGGGCTCCCCGCGAGCATCGATGCGGAGCGGATGACTCTGGGCTCGGTGATGGTGGATCCGGAGGTCTTGCCCGGAGTGGTGGCTGAACTCACTACTGACCACTTTTCAACGGAAAAGCATCGAAGGATCTTTCAATCGATGCTTCGCCTTTCAGAATTAGACGAGCGTATCGACCGGGTCACTTTGGCGAACGACTTAATGCGCCGCGGCGAACTCGAAAGCATCGGCGGTCTAAGCTACCTGATGGAACTCGATGAGGGAATTCCGCAGCGTTTGAACGTTTCTGGATATATCGGAATCCTTCGAGAGAAGTCTGCGCTTCGGGCGCTGTGTCATCTCGGAGCCTCGCTTTCTGAGCGGGCGGCCCTGGGCATCGAATGCGCCGAGGCGATCGCAACAGATACCGCAGAGAGGCTCACAGGACTTGTTGCAACGAACTCGTCAGGGATGCCTGCAACCGTTGCCTCCATCATTGAGGGCGCCGGCACGCAGATGCTGGGCCGCTCAATCGAGGAATCATCGAGAGGGATAGGACTGGGTCTCTGGCCGGAACTCTCCCGCCGGATGCCTGCGCTGCTCCCTGAGACGCTCTGTATCCTTGCTGCACCGCCGGCGGGAGGCAAGACTACCTTGCTTCTCAATCTCGTCATGCATGCCTCGCTCAGTGGGAAACACGCTATTGTTTTCTCGCTTGAGATGAGCGGAGAGGAACTCATCCGGCGGTGGGTGTGTGCTGGCGCGAAGATCAATTCACAGCATCTGTCGAAAGGAACGCTGAACGAGCAGGAGCAGCGAGAAGCCATCTTCCAATTGGGAGAGATCAGCGGACTCGCGATTCGCATCGATTCGGGCAACTCGGATACCCCAGCGAAGATCCGGGCCGCGGTACATAAAGTCCGACAAAAACAGCCCGTTGATTTGATCGCGATCGACTTCCTTCAACTCGTACAGCCAGGGAAAGGTGGACTGCGGGGCACAGAGGCGGCAGACTATGTTGCCTACCAGTTCAAATCCCTGGCGCGAGAATTCAAATGCCCGGTAATCGCGCTTAGCCAGTTCTCGAATGAAGGACTGGACGCCATGAAGGAAGGGCGGGTGAGCTTACGCTATGCCCGCAATAGCGGAGCCATTTACCAGGCCTGCGACTACGGGCTGATCCTCTATCCAAAGAAGCTGGGACCGGGCGAAGTAGTTTCTGAGTCCCGCATTCCGATGAGGCTCAAGATTGACAAGCACCGCAACGGGCCTGAGGGGGAGATCGACCTCCTCTGGGACAAGCCAAGATATCGCATCTTCGAGGCTGCTGAATGAACGCGAAGCGCAAAGGTACGAGGAACGAACATCGATCGATTCGTCTCCTTGAATCCCTTGGATATCAATGCACGCGAGCGGCTGCATCCCTGGGCGTTTGGGACATCATCGGCATCGGGAGCGCTGACCTGATCCTTTGTCAGGTCAAAACAAATGCCTGGCCAGGATCTGTCGAAATGTCTGTCCTCAAGAGGTTCAAGGCTCCAGCGAACGCACGAAAGATCGTTCACCGATGGCGGGACCGGCAAAGTCTGCCGGATGTCCGCGAAGTTTGAAAACAGAAAGGTAAAAGAACACAATGGCTATCGATCCAACAATTGCACTGAATACTCGCGGCATCGACCTGTCAAAAGGCATCGCTGGCGTCGCCAACGCCTACGATCAAGCCGCCGACAACAAGCTACGGCGCGAGTCCATGCGGCAGACTACCGAACTGCATGGCGCGCAGATGCGAAACATCCAGGCACAGGAAGAGGAGCGACGCCGCAAGCAGGCCCGAGAGACCGAGCTGCGGCAGGCGATGGAGCGCGGCGCGACGCCGGAGCAGATCACCGCGATCGATCCAGAGACCGGCCTGAAACTTGCCGAGGATAAGCGCAAGGCGGATCTGTCGGCGCTCGATCAGCAGATCAAGAAGCTCGAAGTTGCCAAGAAGCAAGCCGGAGCATTTGCGTCACTGGTTGGCGGCATGACCGAGCAGAACTATCACGAGACAGTTGGGCGTGCGGTGAGCATGGGCGTTATTCCTCCCGAGGTAGGCGCGAAGTACTTCCAGATGCCATGGACTGAAGTGCAGGGGCAGCTTCCGGCGCTTCAGAAACAGGCGCTCGACGCCAATCAGCAGATCGAACTGGGGTTCAAGGAGGCCGAGGAGGCGCGTAACGCAGCGGAGCACAAGGCCAAGTTGCCGGGGATGGCCGCTGACTCGAATCTGAAGATCGCAGAGTCTCAGGGGCAGAGGCCGATCCAGCCCGCCGAGCAGGCACGCCTGAATCAGTTGTCGAGCAACATGAGTGCTACCAAGCTTGCGATGCTCGCCGCTAAAGGTGATCCCGATGCTTTGAAGGCAATGGACCTCATCACTAAGCAGCACATCGCGGCGAGGCCGCCAGCTTCTCCGGGAATCCAACTGAGTTCCGATGCAGTTAATATGCTCGCCAGCAACGTAGCGGCAGGCGGACAGATGCCGAATCTTGGAAGGAACGCGGGCGGGGCAATTGGCCAAGTTCTGAATACTGCGGCAGCATCCAATCCCTCTATCAACCTGGCAGGAGCGAGAGCAGGTAATAAGGCTGACTCAGCATCACTGACAAATCTCCAAAAGCAGCAGGACGCGATAACGGCTTTTGAGAACACTGCGGGTAAGAACCTGGATCAGTTCCTTGAGACTGCAAAGGGAGTCATTGATACCGGATCACCTGCCCTTAATCTGCCAATCCGGATGGTGACTGAGAAGCTTGTAGGTAGTGACAAGATGACGGCTTTTCATGTGGCGCGGCAAGTCGCCGTGACTGAGATTGCAAAGGTCCTCAGTAATCCGGGTGGAAATGCTGTGCTCTCAGATTCGGCTCGTCATGAAGTGCAGCAGCTGATCGGACCCAACGCGACGCTGAAACAGATCTACCGTGCTGCTGAGATCCTCCGGAGAGACATGCGCAATCGACACGAATCAAATGAGGACCAGCTCAAAGAGATTCGAGGCAGGATCGGCTCGGGCGGTGGAGGGGCTTCTCTAGCTCCCCAGTCCGCTCCGAATTCGAAGAGAAAGCCACTTGCCGCGTTTGAGGGGAGCAAGTGATGACAGAAGGATTCGATATTGAAGCGGCGCGTCGAGAAGGATACTCCGAGAATGAAATCCTTGCGCACTTATCTAAATCCAGGAACTTTGATCTCGACGGGGCAAAGCGAGAGGGCTATTCGGCAGAAGAGATTCTCCGTCATCTGGCCAGGACGCCGCTTTCCCAGGTCTCGAAGCCATCTGTAACGCCGAAGGAAGAACCAGGTTTTGGCAGCAGACTCTACGATTCGACGATAGCGCCGCTGAAGGCAGTCGTAGATCGCTATGCGGAGACGCCGGGTAGTAGCCCATACGTGAGGGCTACGAAGACGACGGGTGGCATCGCTGGCAATATTGCCCAGGCAGCTTTCGATCGGTACAAGGAGAACCCGCAGAAGACCAACAATCCTTTTGCCCGGGCGACAGATGCGGTGTTTGGGCCGACAGTCGATCTCATCTTCGATGACTTGAAATCCGGAAACTACGCCGGCGCTGCCGGTACGCTCACCGGTGGGTTACTCACTGCTGGGCTCCCGAAGCTTCTTGGCAAAGTCGGCGCCAAAGCGGGCCCGCTTCTTGAGAATACGAGCGAGGCACTGAAGAGCTCAGCTTATGGCCAGTACGCAAAGGCGTTGAACCCGACGACCAAAGCAAACAAGTTCCTTTCGAGTCGTGAGGTTGCACCGGGGTTAGTGGATCGAGGCGTCACGGCGCTGAGCCTGAAGGGGCTCAAGGGGCGAGCCGAAGGCCAGCTCTCCCGCTTGGGTGCCGCAATCGGCGACGCCTGGGATGATCTTCCTCCTGGCTCAGCGACCGAGCTCGAGCCGTTGATGAAGAAGATCCAAGCGGAGGTTGATGGTACGCATACGGTCGAGGCTGCTGGAAAACGTATCCCCAAAGGCCCGGAAGCTCGGAGAGCGATCGCGAACCTCAACGACCTCCAAGAAACACTCCTGGATGTCGCTGAGTTGAGCCCCTCAACTGGGCGTCTTGAGATTGGAGTCGACAAGCTGCGCAGTCTAAGGCAGTACTTTGACGGAGTCGCTGCAAAGAGTGGGCGATATGAAGGCCGGGCCCTGGCAGATGCAAGTACTCAAGAGGCCCACGGATTGGCAGCAGACGCGATTCGTGAAGAGCTTGCAAAGCAGTTCCCGGACATTGCCGTCATTAACAAGGAGTATTCCTTCTGGAAGAATGTTGATCGCGTCGTTGGGGATACATTACTGCGGCGCGAGGGGCAGGCGAAACCACTTGGGCAGAAACTTGCTGCTGGCGCTGGCGCAATTGTAGGTGGCGCGAAGGCTGGACCGAAGGGCGCGATTCTTGGCGGCAAAGTTGGCCAACTCTTTGAGGCAACCGTAAGTAGCCCAGGGTGGGCAACAGCCAGCGCAGTCCTGAAAGACAGATTGGCAAAGGCTCTTGGGAGTGGCAGTTCGGCCCAGATTGATTACTACCTTCGTCGGATCGGGAGTGGCGCGCGAGCTACTGCCGTTGCTGGCGCGAAGTCGGATGGAGCCAACTTGAGGACGGAAGGACAAGACAAATGAGTCGACGATCGATAATGGCACCGCAAAAGCCGGAGCCGTCTCATCCTGAAGTAGTCCAACTGGACGATAACTGTAGACTCAAGAACCGGTGCCAGACGGCGGAAAAGTTGCTCCTCGACATCCCGGAATCATTTGGAATTCGAAATCTGGACGTGGCTCAGTATCTCTATGGACAAACATTCAGTGCGCTTGCAACCGTGGGGCGAAGTGATCCGGCAGACATCGAAGAGCTCGATAAGGTCGCATTGTCGGTTCGACTGTTAGTGGAGATGAAACCCGAAGGCGTGCTGGAGGCGATGCTCTGCAATCAAATGATTGCGACCCATGATGCGGCGATGGCGATGATGCAGGCAGTTCCCCACAGGGATGGCGGGATTCACAGGCAGGAGTCAGGATTGACCAACGGAGCTAAGTTGATGAAGCTCTTCGCGGAGCAAGTCGAGGTCTATCAGAAGTTGAAGGGCCAAGGCACTCAGCAGCGAGTCACCGTCGAGCACGTTCACATCCATGAGGGCGGTCAGGCAATGGTAGGCAATTTTGAGCAGCCTATCGGGGGGCGGGGGAGGGGTGACAAGGAGAAATGAACGAAACACCCTACGAAACCCGGAATGGCTGGCTCAAGAACGGAAATCGACCCGGTCAGCCAAATCTATCCCCGCGATGCGGCGCGCGGACTCGGGCTGGTCGGTCATGCCGTTCTCCTGCAATGCTCAATGGCCGTTGCCGGATACATGGAGGACTTAGCACGGGCGCGCGGACTGAAGATGGCAAACAGCGGATCCGCCGAGCGGTGACAACGCACGGCCTACGGACGAAAGAATCGCTTCGGCAGCGGGGAATGGTTCGGCGGCTACTTTCTGAGTGGGCGCACCTACAAAAACTGCTTCAGTGATGAGTGCTTGCAATGCGGGTCACGTCAGATGTCGAAGCGCCGCTCCAACTCTGCCCAGGAACGCCAGGGTTCACGCCAGTTCTTCTGCTTCGCCAACCAGGCATAGTAGCTCCCTCCGGTATCGGCGGGTAGATTCATCCACTGGTCGTAGAATGGGCCCTTCGGATTTGGCCATTGGTCCAGGCCCTTCCGATATCTGGCGCGCTTCCGAATCCATGCCATCCCCAGAACCATTGACGCTACAAGTAGAAAAAGCACGACGAGTTTGCCTAACACTGGTGGCTCCAGTCTGATTCAGGCTGTTCTGTCATGGTGCGGTGACCGTACAGTCGCGTGCTCCTAAGAGTTGCCGGTCGCATCGCTCGTTGCCTTCGAGGGCTTCTTTCGGGCGCGGACCTCTCCAGTAGCTTTCTTTTTTGGCGTTGCAGGACGTTTCGCTTCACGGGCGGCCACGGCGCGTTTCGCGCGCTCGCTTCGCTGCTCTGGGGTCATCGTCTCCAGCGAGCGCTTTCCGCCAATCTTGCCGCCTCTGGAGCCCATCTCTCGCATCACTGCGGAGATTGTCTTCTCGTCCATGACCCCAGTCTAAAGCGCTTTTGATTTGAATACAATTTTTGCCATTGACATCTAAAGCGCTTTAGATAGAATCTAAGCATGAAAGTGATCGGCTATATCCGGGTGAGTACAGACAAGCAGGCTGACAAGGGCGTGTCGCTAGAGGCACAAGAAGCCAAGATCCGCGCAATGGCTGCCGTGCAGGATTTGGAAGTCTCAGAGATCATCGTCGACGGCGGTGAATCGGCTAAGAGTCTCAGCCGTCCAGGGATGGACCGATTGCTTTCAATCGTGGATCGCGGAGAGGTTGATTGCGTGATCATTGCAAAGCTCGATCGGCTAACGCGTTCCGTAAAGGATCTGGCCACGCTTCTCGAACGTTTTCAAAAGCGAAACGTCGGGCTTGTAAGCGTATCCGAGAGCCTGGATACGAAGAGCGCGGCTGGTCGACTCGTGCTCAACATCATGGTTTCTGTCAGCCAGTGGGAACGGGAAGTGATTGGAGAGCGAACCCGTGATGCGATGCGTCACAAGAAGTTGAAAGGCGAGAGAATTGGCGCGATTCCGTTTGGCTCGCGCCTGGCGGCAGATGGCAAACACCTCGAAGAGGATGAACGCGAGCAGGCAATGCTCCAGCGGATCAGGAACCTGAAGGCCGCAGGGCTATCACTTCGCGCGATCGCCGCTGAGCTTAACTCGCAAGGATTCCGCACTCGCAAGGGTACGGCCTGGCAGCATACCTTCGTTGCGGCGATGGCCGCCTGATGCGTGCCTTCAACTGAACGACGAAATGCACCCTACTCAAGTTTTCAGTCCTGCCGGGAGTGCATTGCCTACACCGGCAAATATTCACATCCAAATTAAAGACCAACAAATCCAGAGAGAGACTAATGAGCCAACAGCAAAAGGGCGGACTTTTCCTTCATTTCAATCCCGAGTGTGAAGACTGGGCGACTAACCACCTATCCAAACGGGAGGCCGATTTCCTCATGGCTGCCTACCAAACCTATGGCCTATGCAAGGAGGACCGCGCAACAGACCGGCATGAGAACCTTATCGTCTCCCTTGTCGAAGCCTTTCAATCGGGCGAATTGAACGCAACATTTATCAGAAGGAACTTTGCCGAGTTCTGCCAGCTTGAGAAGATCGCGGTCGAACACGAATCAGAGACCCATCAGCCAGCACGCGAGAGTGCAGGGCGAGGCGGCGTACTGTGGGAAGTCGGGGGAAGACGGTGGGACCTGAACGACAAGGTATTGCAGCTTTGCTTCGCCTCAAATTGGGCTTATCTTAGATGCACCAACGAAGCGAGTGCTGAGGAACACTTCATCCTCGATATGCTGACTACTTTTGAAGCACGACGGCTTGACCCGAACATGGTCGCCTCGCTCTACGGTCAGTACGTCAATCGGTGCAACCTGAGAGATGAAACACAAGATCCAATCCCTCTCTTCCTAGTTCCGGAGGATTCTCAGCGCGCCACCGGTGCGCTATCCAGCAGTGATATCTCAAATCTCTTTGCCGCGACGGTCGGCTCCGGGGCTGGACAGTTGAAAGAAAGCTCTGGACGCTGTGAGCAATTGAGTACTGCTGAACTTGTAGTTCTCAGAAATGTGCTTGATACATTGCGTACCGAGGGTTCAGCGGAGTTGAGTGACGAGGGTGACAAGAGCGACTGGGGATTCTTGATTTCGCGCAGCGGAATTGTTCAGTTGGCGAGTGCTGAGGTCATGGGACATCTGCGCGCTGCATTAGATGCGGTATGCTCCGACCGCGGATGCTTAACGCCGATGGAGGAGCTCATCAGTAACCTGCTTTCCTTTTATTCTGATGGTCGGCTTGATACAAGGCGCATTGAATGGGCATTCAAGGAGTACCGTTCTAATGCGAGGCTACAACAGGAAACCCTCCAAACACTCGCGAAGACCTGCCCCCAAATCTTGCGTCAGGCGCTTGCCGAGGTCGATGCGGTGACCGTTTGATGAGTGTCTATAAGCGAGGCAACACCCAGTGGTACCGCTTCGTTTGGGAGGGCCGGGAAATCCGGCTCTCCACGAAGCAGGGGAATAAGCGCATTGCGGAGCAGATGGAGGCTGCGCACCGTACGAGTCTTGCAAAGGGTGAAGTCGGTCTCCGTACCGCCAAAAAATCGCCCGTTCTGCGTGAGTTCGCAGAAGGCGAGTTCCTCGCCCATATCCGTTCCCACTTTGGGGAGAAGCCTGCCACGATCCAATACTACGAAGCTGGCGTGAAGATGCTGATAGGCTTCAAGCCGCTTGCAGGACTTCGCTTAGACGAGGTCAGCGCTGAAACCGTGAACAAGTTTGTGCAGCACCTTAAGGGCTTGAATTTTGAGGTGTCGACAATGAACCGAAAGCTGCAGGTGCTCCGACGTGTGTTCAAGCTTGCACGAGAGTGGGAACGCTCTGCTCGGGCTCTTCCGATCGTGAGGATGCTGCCTGGTGAGAAGCGCCGGGAACGCGTTCTCTCTTTGGAAGAGGAACAGTCCTACCTGAAAGCGGCCGCAGATCTTGGCGACGGCATGATTTCCGCGCACGAAAGAGCTTGCAAAGGAATTCGCGCGACGCAGAGAGGGCTGGAGCCGATCAAGCCGCGAGATCCATACCTACTCCATCACTTGGCTGTCGTTCTCGCAGATTGCGCACTGAGGCCTGAGGAAGCGTATCGATTGAGATGGTCGGAATACCGCGATGGCTCCCTATATGTTGCTCATGGAAAGACTGCAAATGCACGTCGCGTCATTCCTGTGACGGAGCGAGTGAAAGCAGTACTCGACATGCGCACTCGTTCAGAGACTAGTGAATGGGTGTTTGCCGCGCCGACGAAATCCGGCCACGTCGAACAGTCAACCGTAAAGAAGCAACACGCCAAGGCTTGCAAGGCCGCGAAGGTCGTTCCGTTTGTCTTGTACACCTTCCGGCACACCCGACTTACGAGGTGGGCTGAAGTGATGGACCCCTACACGCTGGCGCACTTGGCGGGGCATTCAGACTTCAGTACAACGCGGCGCTATGTGCATCCGAGGGAAGAAACGGTACGGGAAGCGATGAGAAAGGCCGAAGAGGTGCAGACTAGGCACAAATCCGGGCACAGTGCCAAGTCGGAGGAGTTTGGGGCTGAGAGGGATGGGGAGCTAATCAACTGAAGGGGAAGGGGTTGAAATGGTGCACCCGGAGAGATTCGAACTCCCGACCCTTTGGTTCGAAGCCAAATGCTCTATCCAACTGAGCTACAGGTGCACGTAGATTTAATATAGCGAAGTGTTTGGACTTCGGCCAGCGAATCTCCATTGCGTTCGATTTCGCTGTTGCGATCCCAGAAACGGACAACACTTTTGATTGCCTCTCTCCTCCTTTCAGTGACTTAGCTTGGTGACGAAGGTGCATGTGCAAGCAACCACAATGTTTGCCCAAGAATTTCGCCATTCTCTCCGAGCACTCCAGCGTAGTTTTGGGTTTGCTTTGACTGCCGTACTGACCCTTGCCATGGTATTGGGACCAGTACGGCCATGTTCATGATCGTTGATTCCGTACTCCTGCAGCCGCTGCGCTATCGGGATAGCGGACGGTTGGTCGCAGTCTGGGAACAGGTTCAGACACTAGCCTTGGGTCCCATTGGTCCGAATCCGCGCCATGTGGATTTCTGGACGAAGCGTTCGAAAACGATCGAATCCTTTGCCTTTGGTGCAGCAGGCTTCCATCCGGTCTCTCCATTCCCGGAGCGGATCATCCGCAGCTTGGTCGGCGTGGGTGAGTGCTTCTGCCGAACTCTTCAATACCCTGCAGGTGAAGCCCCTGCTCGGACATGGCTTTCTGCCCGAGCAGGGATTGGAGGCCCGGATTCTGTGGCGGTGTTGGAAGCTACTCTCTTTGGCAGAAACTCTTTTTGGTGGTGATCCTCAGATCATCGGGAAGACCGTCAGGCTTGGCGAGGTTTCGAGGCAGGTGGTGGGCGTGCTTCCCCCTCAGTTTCACTTCCCCAAACCGGAATGCACTCCGCGCCTTCCAATCGAAGCAAACAGCCAGCCACGTGCCGGAGCCGTCCATTTTCGTCCCGTTGCTTTTGATTGGAAGGGATTCAGCTGGAACGGCGAATATGGGAACTGGGTGGCGCTGGCCCGGCTGCGGACGGGAGTCCGGATGCAGACCGCACAATCGGAACTGGATGCGATCGAGGCACAGTTGGTTGCCTCGATCCCGACTAGCCGCCCGGGGGCCCTACGGGCTTTCCTGCAACCTTTACAGCATGCCGTCGTCCGAGCGTCATCGGAGATCGCACGCACAGTTCCCATATTCGCCGTTCCAGCTGAATCCCTTCCAATCAAAAGCAAGGGGACGAAAATGGACGGCTCCGGCACGTGGCTGGCTGTTTGCTTCGATTGGAAGGCGCGGAGTGCATTCCGGTTTGGGAAGTGAAACTGAGGGGGAAGCACGCCCACCACCTGCCTCGAAACCTCGCCAAGCCTGACGGTCTTCCCGATGATCTGAGGATCACCACCAAAAGAGTTCTGCCAAAGAGAGTAGCTCAACACCGCCACAGAATCCCGGGCCTCCAATCCCTGCTCGGGCAGAAAGCCATGTCCGAGCAGGGGCTTCACCTGCAGGGTATTGAAGAGTTCGGCAGAAGCACTCACCACGCCGACCAACTGCGGATGATCCGCTCCGGGAATGGAGAGACCGATGGAAGCCTGCTGCACCAAGGCAAAGGATTCGATCGTTTTCGAACGCTTCGTCCAGAAATCCACATGGCGCGGATTCGGACCAATGGGACCCAAGGCTAGTGTCTGAACCTGTTCCCAGACTGCGACCAACCGTCCGCTATCCCGATAGCGCAGCGGCTGCAGGAGTACGGAATCAACGATCATGAACATGGCCGTACTGGTCCCAATACCAATGGCAAGGGTCAGTACGGCAGTCAAAGCAAACCCAAAACTACGCTGGAGTGCTCGGAGAGAATGGCGAAATTCTTGGGCAAACATTGTGGTTGCTTGCACATGCACCTTCGTCACCAAGCTAAGTCACTGAAAGGAGGAGAGAGGCAATCAAAAGTGTTGTCCGTTTCTGGGATCGCAACAGCGAAATCGAACGCAATGGAGATTCGCTGGCCGAAGTCCAAACACTTCGCTATATTAAATCTACGTGCACCTGTAGCTCAGTTGGATAGAGCATTTGGCTTCGAACCAAAGGGTCGGGAGTTCGAATCTCTCCGGGTGCACCATTCAACCCCTTCCCCTTCAGTTGATTAGCTCCCCATCCCTCTCAGCCCCAAACTCCTCCGACTTGGCACTGTGCCCGGATTTGTGCCTAGTCTGCACCTCTTCGGCCTTTCTCATCGCTTCCCGTACCGTTTCTTCCCTCGGATGCACATAGCGCCGCGTTGTACTGAAGTCTGAATGCCCGCCAAGTGCGCCAGCGTGTAGGGGTCCATCACTTCAGCCCACCTCGTAAGTCGGGTGTGCCGGAAGGTGTACAAGACAAACGGAACGACCTTCGCGGCCTTGCAAGCCTTGGCGTGTTGCTTCTTTACGGTTGACTGTTCGACGTGGCCGGATTTCGTCGGCGCGGCAAACACCCATTCACTAGTCTCTGAACGAGTGCGCATGTCGAGTACTGCTTTCACTCGCTCCGTCACAGGAATGACGCGACGTGCATTTGCAGTCTTTCCATGAGCAACATATAGGGAGCCATCGCGGTATTCCGACCATCTCAATCGATACGCTTCCTCAGGCCTCAGTGCGCAATCTGCGAGAACGACAGCCAAGTGATGGAGTAGGTATGGATCTCGCGGCTTGATCGGCTCCAGCCCTCTCTGCGTCGCGCGAATTCCTTTGCAAGCTCTTTCGTGCGCGGAAATCATGCCGTCGCCAAGATCTGCGGCCGCTTTCAGGTAGGACTGTTCCTCTTCCAAAGAGAGAACGCGTTCCGGCGCTTCTCACCAGGCAGCATCCTCACGATCGGAAGAGCCCGAGCAGAGCGTTCCCACTCTCGTGCAAGCTTGAACACACGTCGGAGCACTGCAGCTTTCGGTTCATGTCGACACCTCAAAATTCAAGCCCTTAAGGGTGCTGCACAAACTTGTTCACGGTTTCAGCGCTGACCTCGTTAAGCGAATGTCCTGCAGCGGCTTGAAGCTATCAGCATCTTCACGCCAGCTTCGTGTATTGGATCGTGGCAGCTTCTCCCCAAAGTGGGAACGGATATGGGCGAGGAACTCGCCTCTGCGAACTCACGCAGAACGGGCGATTTTTTGGCGGTACGGAGACCGACTTCACCCTTTGCAAGACTCGTACGGTGCGCAGCCTCCATCTGCTCCGCAATGCGCTTATTCCCCTGCTTCGTGGAGAGCCGGATTTCCGGCCCTCCCAAACGAAGCGGTACCACTGGGTGTTGCCTCGCTTATAGACACTCATCAAACGGTCACCGCATCGACCTCGGCAAGCGCCTGACGCAAGATTTGGGGGCAGGTCTTCGCGAGTGTTTGGAGGGTTTCCTGTTGTAGCCTCCATTAGAACGGTACTCCGTTGAATGCCCATTTCAATGCGCCTTGTATCAAGCCGACCATCAGAATAAAAAGGAAAAGCAGGGTTACTGATTGAGTCCTCCATCGGCGTTAAGCATCCGCGGTCGGAGCATACCGCATCTAATGCAGCGCGCAGATGTCCCATGACCTCAGCACTCGCCAACTGAACAATTCCGCTGCGCGAAATCAAGAATCCCCAGTCGCTCTTGTCACCCTCGTCACTCAACTCCGCTGAACCCTCGGTACGCAATGTATCAAGCACATTTGCTGAGAACTACAAGTTCAGCAGTACTCAATTGCTCACAGCGTCCAGAGCTTTCTTTCAACTGTCCAGCCCCGGAGCCGACCGTCGCGGCAAAGAGATTTGAGATATCACTGCTGGATAGCGCACCGGTGGCGCGCTGAGAATCCTCCGGAACTAGGAAGAGAGGATTGGATCTTGTGTTTCATCTCTCAGGTTGCACCGATTGACGTACTGACCGTAGAGCGAGGCGACCATGTTCGGGTCAAGCCGTCGTGCTTCAAAAGTAGTCAGCATATCGAGGATGAAGTGTTCCTCAGCACTCGCTTCGTTGGTGCATCTAAGATAAGCCCAATTTGAGGCGAAGCAAAGCTGCAATACCTTGTCGTTCAGGTCCACCGTCTTCCCCCGACTTCCCACAGTACGCCGCCTCGCCCTGCACTCTCGCGTGCTGGCTGATGGGTTCTCTGATTCGTGTTCGACCGCGATCTTCTCAAGCTGGCAGAACTCGGCAAAGTTCCTTCTGATAAATGTTGCGTTCAATTCGCCCGATTGAAATGGCTTCGACAAGGGAGACGATAAGGTCTCATGCCGGTCTGTTGCGCGGGTCCTCCTTGCATTAGGCCATAGTGTTGGTAGGCAGCCATGAGGAAATCGGCCTCCCGTTTGTATTAGGTGGTTAGTCGCCCAGTCTTCACACTCGGGATTGAAATGAAGGAAAAGTCCGCCCTTTTGCTGTTGGCTCATTAGTCTCTCTCTGGATTTGTTGGTCTTTAATTTGGATGTGAATATTTGCCGGTGTAGGCAATGCACTCCCGCAGGACTGAAAACTTGAGTTAGGGTGCATTTCGTCGTTCAGTTGAAGGCACGCATCAGGCGGCCATCGCCGCAAACGAAAGGTATGCTGCCAGGCCGTACCCTTGCGAGTGCGGAATCCTTGCGAGTTAAGCTCAGCGGCGATCGCGCGAAGTGATAGCCCTGCGGCCTTCAGGTTTCCTGATCCGCTGGAGCATTGCCTGCTCGCGTTCATCCTCTTCGAGGTGTTTGCCATCTGCCGCCAGGCGCGAGCCAAACGGGAATCGCGCCAATTCTCTCGCCTTTTCAACTTCTTGTGACGCATCGCATCACGGGTTCGCTCTCCAATCACTTCCCCGTTCCCACTGGCTGACAGAAACCATGATGTTGAGCACGGAGTCGACCAGCCGCGCTCTTCGTATCCAGGCTCTCGGATACGCTTACAAGCCCGACGTTTCGCTTTTGAAAACGTTCGAGAAGCGTGGCAGATCCTTTACGGAACGCGTTAGCCGATCGGCTTTGCAGATGATCACGCAATCAACCTCTCCGCGATCCACGATTGAAAGCAATCGGTCCATCCCTGGACGGCTGAGACTCTTAGCCGATTCACCGCCGTCGACGATGATCTCTGAGACTTCCAAATCCTGCACGGCAGCCATTGCGCGGATCTTGGCTTCTTGTGCCTCTAGCGACACGCCCTTGTCAGCCTGCTTGTCTGTACTCACCCGGATATAGCCGATCACTTTCATGCTTAGATTCTATCTAAAGCGCTTTAGATTGTCAATGGCAAAAATTGTATTCAAATCAAAAGCGCTTTAGACTGGGGTCATGGACGAGAAGACAATCTCCGCAGTGATGCGAGAGATGGGCTCCAGAGGCGGCAAGATTGGCGGAAAGCGCTCGCTGGAGACGATGACCCCAGAGCAGCGAAGCGAGCGCGCGAAACGCGCCGTGGCCGCCCGTGAAGCGAAACGTCCTGCAACGCCAAAAAAGAAAGCTACTGGAGAGGTCCGCCGCCCGAAAGAAGCCCTCGAGGCAACGAGCGATGCGACCGGCAACTCTTAGGAGCACGCGACTGTACGGTCACCGCACCATGACAGAACAGGCCTGAATCAGACTGGAGCCACCAGTGTTAGGCAAACTCGTGTGCCTTTTTCGTACTTTGTAGCGTCAATGGTTCTGGGGGATGGCATGGATTCGGAAGCGCGCCAGATATCGGAAGGGCCTGGACCCAATGGCCAAATCCGAAGGGCCCATTCTACGACCAGTGGATGAATCTACCGCCGATACCGGAGGGAGCTACTATGCCTGGTTGGCGAAGCAGAAGAACTGGCGTGAACCCTGGCGTTCCTGGGCAGAGTTGGAGCGGCGCTTCGACATCTGACGTGACCCGCAGTTGCAAGCACTCATCACTGAAGCAGTTTTTGTAGGTGCGCCCACTCAGAAAGTAGCCGCCGAACCAATTCCCCGCTGCCGAAGCGATTCTTTCGTCCGTAGGCCGTGCGTTGTCACCGCTCGCGCGCGTCCGCTGTTTGCCATCTTCAGTCCGCGCGCGCCCCGTGCTAGAGTCCTCCATGTATCCGGGGAAAAACAACGGCCATTGAAGAAACACTGCATGTGACGAACGGCATGACGCGACCAGAGCCCGATGTCCGCCCGCGCCCGCCATGCGCGGGAAGAGTTGTGGCTGACCGGTCGGATTTCGTTCTTGTGATGCGCACTCTCTTCACCAAAACCCTGGTTTCGTAGGTTTCGGTTCATTTCTCCTTGTCACCCCTCCCCCGCCCCCCCCGATAGCCTGCTCAAAAATTGCCTACCATTGCCTGAACGCCTCATGGATACGCGAAGCCGGCTCCGCTCGACTGGCTGAACTCCGGCTGCCTGAGCTTCGTGAAGCCCGTCCTCCTTTCATGGACACTCAACTTCTGATAGATACCTCGACTTGCTCCGCGAAGAGCTTTCATGCAACTTAGCGTCCGTGGTCCAATCCTGACTCCTGCCTGTGAATCCCGCCATCCTGTGGGGAACTGCCTGCATCATCGCCATCGCCGCATCATGGGTCGCAATCATTTGATTGCAGAGCATCGCCTCCAGCACGCCTTCGGGTTTCATCTCCACTAACAGTCGAACCGACAATGCGACCTTATCGAGCTCTTCGATGTCTGCCGGATCACTTCGCCCCACGGTTGCAAGCGCACTGAATGTTTGTCCATAGAGATACTGAGCCACGTCCAGATTTCGAATTCCAAATGATTCCGGGATGTCGAGGAGCAACTTTTCCGCCGTCTGGCACCGGTTCTTGAGTCTACAGTTATCGTCCAGTTGGACTACTTCAGGATGAGACGGCTCCGGCTTTTGCGGTGCCATTATCGATCGTCGACTCATTTGTCTTGTCCTTCCGTCCTCAAGTTGGCTCCATCCGACTTCGCGCCAGCAACGGCAGTAGCTCGCGCGCCACTCCCGATCCGACGAAGGTAGTAATCAATCTGGGCCGAACTGCCACTCCCAAGAGCCTTTGCCAATCTGTCTTTCAGGACTGCGCTGGCTGTTGCCCACCCTGGGCTACTTACGGTTGCCTCAAAGAGTTGGCCAACTTTGCCGCCAAGAATCGCGCCCTTCGGTCCAGCCTTCGCGCCACCTACAATTGCGCCAGCGCCAGCAGCAAGTTTCTGCCCAAGTGGTTTCGCCTGCCCCTCGCGCCGCAGTAATGTATCCCCAACGACGCGATCAACATTCTTCCAGAAGGAATACTCCTTGTTAATGACGGCAATGTCCGGGAACTGCTTTGCAAGCTCTTCACGAATCGCGTCTGCTGCCAATCCGTGGGCCTCTTGAGTACTTGCATCTGCCAGGGCCCGGCCTTCATATCGCCCACTCTTTGCAGCGACTCCGTCAAAGTACTGCCTTAGACTGCGCAGCTTGTCGACTCCAATCTCAAGACGCCCAGTTGAGGGGCTCAACTCAGCGACATCCAGGAGTGTTTCTTGGAGGTCGTTGAGGTTCGCGATCGCTCTCCGAGCTTCCGGGCCTTTGGGGATACGTTTTCCAGCAGCCTCGACCGTATGCGTACCATCAACCTCCGCTTGGATCTTCTTCATCAACGGCTCGAGCTCGGTCGCTGAGCCAGGAGGAAGATCATCCCAGGCGTCGCCGATTGCGGCACCCAAGCGGGAGAGCTGGCCTTCGGCTCGCCCCTTGAGCCCCTTCAGGCTCAGCGCCGTGACGCCTCGATCCACTAACCCCGGTGCAACCTCACGACTCGAAAGGAACTTGTTTGCTTTGGTCGTCGGGTTCAACGCCTTTGCGTACTGGCCATAAGCTGAGCTCTTCAGTGCCTCGCTCGTATTCTCAAGAAGCGGGCCCGCTTTGGCGCCGACTTTGCCAAGAAGCTTCGGGAGCCCAGCAGTGAGTAACCCACCGGTGAGCGTACCGGCAGCGCCGGCGTAGTTTCCGGATTTCAAGTCATCGAAGATGAGATCGACTGTCGGCCCAAACACCGCATCTGTCGCCCGGGCAAAAGGATTGTTGGTCTTCTG